>CAVVNY010000008.1:0-500906 GCA_963749625.1 uncultured Alphaproteobacteria bacterium
GGGGGTGAGATCGCGTGTCCCGGGCGCAGTGCAGCACGAAGTGGTGCGCTGTAGTCCCGGGACCCCGGTTGCTTAAGAGAAAGCTGGATCCCGGATCAGCGGTGCACCGCTACGCTTCGCTGCGCGCTGCACCGCGTCCGGGACACGAGGTCCTCAATGCCTGAAATGCCTCACCCCGGTGAACACCATCGCCACGTTGTGCTCGTCGGCGGCCTTGATCACGTCGGCGTCGCGCATGGAGCCGCCGGGCTGGATCACCGCGGTGGCGCCGGCCTCGATCGCGACCAGTAGCCCGTCGGGGAACGGGAAAAAAGCATCGGAAGCGACCACCGAGCCCTTGGTCATCGGCGCCGCGAGCTTCAATTCCTTGGCCGCGTCTTCCGCTTTGCGCGCGGCGATGCGCGCAGAATCGACCCGGCTCATTTGCCCGGCGCCGATGCCGACAGTGGCCAGCCCCTTGGCATAGATGATGGTGTTCGACTTCACATGCTTGGCGACGCGAAACGCGAAGCGCAGATCATTGAGTTCGGCATCGCTCGGTGCGCGCTTGGTGACGACTTTAAGCTGCATCTCGTCCACCACCGCGTTGTCGCGCGACTGCACGAGAAGTCCGCCGGCCACCGACTTCACCGTCCAGCCGGAGCTACGCGGATCGGGTAGGCCGCCGGCCAGCAGCAGGCGTAGATTCTTTTTTGCCGCGACGATCTTGATCGCCTCGTCGGTGGCGTCGGGCGCGATGATCACCTCGGTGAAAATCTCGGTGATCGCCTTGGCCGCTTCGGCATCGAGCTTGCGGTTGAGCGCGACAATGCCGCCGAAGGCGGAGGTGGAATCGCAGGCGAGCGCCTTGCGATAGGCATCGACCAGATTGCCCCCTTCCGCCACGCCGCAGGGATTAGCGTGCTTGACGATGACGCAGGCCGCGGTGCGCCCGGCATCGAATTCGGCGACGCATTCGTAGGCCGCATCGGTGTCGTTGATGTTGTTGTAGGACAGTTCCTTGCCTTGCAACTGGCGCGCCGACGCCACGCCGAAACGCTCGCTTGGCGCCTTGTAGAACGCCGCGCTCTGATGCGGATTCTCGCCGTAGCGCAACGGCTGGATCAATTTGCCGCCGAAGGCGCGGTAGTCGGGCGCGCTGTCGTGCAGCGTATCGGCGAACCAGTTGGAGATCGCCGCGTCATAGGCGGCGGTGCGCGCGTAGGCTTTCGCCGCGAGTTGCTGGCGCAGCTCAAGCGTGGTCATGCCGTTATGCAAAGCGAGCTCGGCCAGCACCTTTTCGTAGTCGGCAGGTTCCACCACTACGGTCACGTCGCCATGGTTTTTGGCGGCGGCGCGGATCATGGCCGGGCCGCCGATGTCGATGTTCTCGATGCAATCGTCGAAGGCGGCGCCTTTGGCGACAGTGGCCTCGAACGGATAGAGGTTCACGACCAAGAGATCGATCGGCTTGATGCCGTGCTTGTCCGCCGCCGCGGCGTGCTCCTTGTTGGAGCGGATCGCCAGCAGCCCGCCATGCACCTTCGGGTGCAGCGTCTTCACCCGGCCGTCCATCATTTCCGGAAAGCCGGTGAGTTCGGCGACGTCGATTACCTTTAGCCCGGCGTCTTTCAGCGCCTTGGCGGTGCCGCCGGTGGAGACGAGCTCGACGCCGTATTCGGCGAGCGCGGTGGCGAAGTCCACCAATCCGGTCTTGTCGGATACCGACAGCAGGGCACGGGTGATGCGGCGCGGGTGGCTGGTCATGGGCTTTCCTCGGCTCACGAGCTAGCACAGGAAGCGGGCGGAAGTGTATTCGGGAGTTTCCCGGTCCGGCCGGGCATCCACAATGATTAGAGCGGTAATTCCGGCTCGTCCGCCCGCTCGGGACGGGTCCCCGGCGGCGCCGGCGGCGTATGCCGAAAACGCCAGCGCACCTGGGCCGTGCTGCGGGCGTGGCCGTAAATCACGATCTGCACGGTGCGGCGCGGGCCCTCGGAGCCAGCCAGGAATACGCTTTCCTCGATCTGCACGGTTTCGCCTTGGGCGGTGAAGGTCCACAGCTCGCGGTCGGGCAGCAACAGGATCACGCCGCGCCCGTCCGACAGCCGGTTGGCCTTGATCGCGGGATGCAGGTGAAAGCGGATGGCAAATTCGTCGTGTTTGTCCACCGGCAGCGTGGCGCCGGCGGCCGGCGCGAAGCTGTCCTCGCCATCGAGCGCGCGGCCGTCGGGGGAGAGCCGCAGCGCGCGTTGATGGATCACATCGTAGGCGTCGGCGTAGCCGTCGTGCGAGACGGTCAAGGTCGTCCCGTCCGGCGTGTCGTCGCGCGCCACGCGCACGTCGCGCGGCCCGCTGACGATCGGTGTGCCGAACAGCAGGTGCCGCAACCGGTTGGATTCGAGGAAACGGCACGACGACGCGTCGTTGAACGTGACGGTGGAATGCGCGGCAGTGGCGCGCGCCACCTGCCGCCAGTTCTCCTTGTTCGCCGCCGGCAAGCCGCAGTTGACCACGATGCGATGCATGTTCCACGACAGCTCGAAGGAAAGACAACCGGCGTGCGCTTCCTGGCTTAAGGCCAGCGGCGGCGGCCGGCCGGTATCCATCAGCAAGGCGGTCGATCCCGCGTCGATGCGCTGATAGCCGGAGTGCGGCGCATTCGCGACCGGCGAGCCGCGCGCGTCGTCATAGGCGAGCACGGTGGCGAGCAGATCGACCGGCGTTGCGCCCATGCCGTTGAATTGCGCGAAGTTGCCGTCGGCGTGGCGGAAGAAACGCAGCATCGGCATCATGCGGTCGATCGCGTTGTTGAGCGCCTGCGGCGGCTGCAACTGGCGCGCGGAAAACAACTGGCGCAGCGGCAACAGGTCCACCAGCAATTCGATCAGCGCGCCGGGATTGCGGCTGATGTGGCCGCCGTCGGGCAGGATCTGGCGCCGCAGTTCCTCGATCAAACGGCGCGCATTGGCGCGCAGGCTGCCGGACTGTCCCTGCAAGCACAGCGTCGCATAATTGAGCGCGATCACCGCCTGCAGCCGCGGCAGCCCGTCGCGCGATTGCTTCAGCGAGCGGCGCAGATAGCGCGCCTGCCGTGACAGGCTGCGCAGAAAGCGGCGGTAGAAGCGCGCGTCGGCATCTTGCAAGATGAAGGGTGCCTGGCTCAGCCAGCAGACGATGCGGCGCGAGAGAATATCGACGCGCCAGCCGACCGGGTGCCAGGCGCCTTGCAGGTTGATCCACTCGTCGATCAGCGAGCGCGCGTTGGCCCGGGTGATGGCGCTGTCGGCGGCGCGCAGGTGACGCAGCCACGAGAAGCTCAGCAGCATCACCGCCCATTCGTCGGACGGCGGCGTCATCTCGAACGGCGAACGGCGGTCGCAGATCACCACCTTGCCGGCGAAGGCGAAGCGGCCGGCATAGATTTCGCTGGCGCGCGTGGCGTCGGCGGTGCGCAGGTCCTGCGGCGCGATCACCAGCCGGTCGGTCTTGGTCGAGCCGAAGCGCCAACGCAGCAACGGATGCGTGCTGATGCTGCCGAGCAGGCTGCGGAATGCGCGGCGCCCGATAAGCACGGAGAGCCTTGATCGCTCCGCGACCGAAACCCGCATCATGAAGGCGTCCGTCCCCTGCGGCGCGGCCTGATTCTCGCGCACAATCCGCACGATAGCGAAGGGTCGCCAAAGGTCCAATATGCCCGGCCCGTCTTAGGCTTTGCGGGTGAGCCGGGCGGCATAGAATCCATCGAGCCCGCCCCAACGCGGATCGGGGTCGGGCAGTTGCTGCGGCAGGGTGCGTAAGTCGCCTTCGGCGGTGAGGAATTCGGCGTGGCCGCATACTTCTTGCGCCGCAACGGGCATGCGGGCGACGCGCGGGTCGCGCGCCAGCAGCGCCGCGATCTGGTGCTCGGCCTCCTCGGGTTCCAGCGAGCAGACGCAATAGACCAGGGTGGCGCCGGGCTTGATGAGATCGACGGCACGGTCGAGCAGCCGCTGTTGCAGGGAGGTCAGCGCGACAATGTCGGCCTCGCTCTTCAGCCAGGGCACGTCGGGATGGCGGCGGATGGTGCCGGTCGAGGAGCACGGCGCGTCGAGCAGGACACCGTCGAACAGACCGCCATTGGACGATTCAGGTTGCCATTCCAGCGCATCGGCGACGACGGTCTCGGTTTGCAGCCCAAGCCGCGCCAGATTCTCGCGCAGGCGGTTGATGCGTGCCGGCGAGCGATCGATCGCGGTGACGCGCGCGCCGGCGAAGGCGAGCTGCGCGGTCTTGCCGCCGGGCGCCGCGCACAGATCGGCGACCGCTTTGCCGTTGACGTCGCCGAGCAGACGGGCGGGCAGTGACGCGGCGGCATCCTGCACCCACCAGGCGCCTTCGCTGAAGCCGGGCAGCAGCGAAATCGCGCCCTGCGCAAGCGTGCGCACGGTTCCGGTCGGCAGCAGCCGCCCGCGCAGGCGCTCCGCCCATGATTCACCGTCATATTTCACGGTCAGATCGAGCGCCGGCTCGTGGCCGTTGGCTTGCGCGATGGCACGCGCGGTTTCGGCGCCATATTGCTTGGTCCAGCGCGCCAGCAGCCATTTCGGCGTGTCGCGTGTCGCGTTATTGGCGAGCGCCGCCGTCTTGCTCTGCGTCACGCGGCGCAGCACCGCGTTGATCAGACCGGCGTAGCGCGCCGCCCGCCGGTCGGCCTGCGCCAGGCGCACCGACAAATCGACCGCGGCGTGATCGGGCACTTCGAGCCAGAGGATCTGCGCGGCGCCGATCAGCAAAATAGTTTCCACGCGCGGTGCTTCGGTCGGAAAGCCCTTGTCGAGAAATCCGCCGAGCAGATGGCGCAAGGTGCCGAGCCTTCGCAATACCGTGGCGGTGAGCCGGCGCATCAGAGCGCGGTCGCGATCGGCGAGTCCATTAAGGCCGGTATGGGCGGCTTTGCCCGACAGTTGTTCGTCGAGCGCGATTTTCCGCCGCAGGACGCCGTCGAGAATGTCGGCGGCGATCCTACGGGCGGCGAGGCCGGGGACTTCCGGCTGCGGGGCGGTGCGCGGTCGCGCCATGTGCCGATCATTGCCACGAATTGTGGCTGGGACGCGAATGGGTATGAAAAAACCTCAAGGATTCACAGGTTTAAGCCCGCCAGCGGGACACCTCATAATCGAAAATCAATCTATATTCGACTTTAGATTGTATTTGTGAGAATCACCCGCCAGCGGCAAGATAGGACTATATTCATATCGCTGCGATCTTTCGTCATGCCGCAACGGGGCGGCGCACTGGAGAAATTGCTGGCGGAAGGTTCGGTTGGCATCTCGGGCGTGGGCCAAGACAAATATGGCGGGCGGGTCGACGCCGATGTCTCGACCGCGCGCACGCCGAACGTATCCGAGGCGCTGTTCGGCGGCGGCTATGCGCGCCGCTATTCCGGCGGCCGGCGCCAAAGCTGGTGCAGCTGAAGCGCGCGCCTCAGCGTTGCACAACCACCGGCGTGCCGACATCGACCAGCCGAAAGAGCTCGCGGATGTCGCTGTTGTACATGCGGATACAGCCGTGCGAGACGAAGCCGCCGATCAATTCCGGACGATTGGTGCCATGGATGGCATATTCGCCACCTCGCAAGGTGAGCGCGGCCGCGCCCATCGGATTGTTGGCGGCGCCACCGGGAATGACCTTGGGCAGACGCGGATTTTCGCGGCGGATGGACGGCGGTGGCGCCCAGGCCGGCTGCACATATTTGCCTTCGACGTGCGCATCGCCGGTCCAGGTCATGCCGGCGCGGCCGACGCCGACCGGGAAGCGCAGCGCGCGGCCGCCGTCGAGCACGTAATAAAGCCGGCGCTCATGCGTCTTCACCACGATGGTGCCGGGCGCAAAACCGGAAAAGCTGACGACGTCATGGGTCGCCGCGTTCGCCGCCGGCGCCATCGCGGCGCCCAGCACGATCGCAACAATTAATGCCGCACGCCGGAACAATGGGGCCATTGCATTCGCTCGCGATTGTTAAGAGCCACAATAGTAATGCGGATCGCGGGCGGCTCGGGCGAAAGCTCGAAATAGCGTAAATGACGGTTAAAAACTGGTTCGAGCCGGCAGAGCCGGCCCGATTACAGTTCATGATTATCGGCTTGCGGAGGCTCGCTTACGCCCCCGCTTTGGCGCCGGCCTTCTTGTTCTGCCGGTTGTGCACCAGGTCGTCGACCACGGCCGGGTCGGCCAGCGTCGAGGTGTCGCCGAGATTGCCGAACTCGTCCTCGGCGATCTTGCGCAGGATGCGGCGCATGATCTTGCCCGAGCGCGTCTTCGGCAGGCCGGGCGAGAACTGGATCAGGTCGGGCGAAGCGATCGGGCCAATTTCTTTGCGCACCCAGCCGACCAACTCCTTGCGCAATTCCTCGGTCGGCTGCTCGCCCGCCATCAGCGTCACGTAGGCGTAGATGCCCTGGCCCTTGATGTCGTGCGGATAGCCGACGACGGCGGCCTCCGACACTTTCGGATGCGCCACCAACGCGCTCTCCACTTCGGCGGTGCCGAGCCTGTGGCCGGCGACATTGATCACGTCGTCGACGCGGCCGGTAATCCAGTAATAGCCGTCCTCGTCGCGGCGGCAGCCGTCGCCGGTGAAGTAACGGCCGATGTAAGTCGAGAAATAAGTCTGCACGAAACGCTCGTGGTCGCCATAGACCGTGCGCATCTGGCCCGGCCAGCTATCGGCGATGCATAGATTGCCCGAGCCGGCACCTTTAAGCTCGTTGCCTTCGGCATCGACGATCTGCGGGATAACGCCGAAGAACGGTAGCGTCGCCGAGCCCGGCTTCTGCGCGATCGCGCCCGGCAGCGGGGTGATCAGAATGCCGCCGGTCTCGGTCTGCCACCAGGTGTCGACGATCGGGCAGCGGTCCTCGCCGACCACGTGGTAGTACCACTCCCAGGCTTCCGGGTTGATCGGCTCGCCGACGGTGCCGAGCAGGCGCAAGGATTTGCGCGAGGTCTTCTTCACCGGATCGTTGCCGCCCTGCATCAGCGCGCGGATCGCGGTCGGCGCGGTGTAGATGATGTTGACCTGGTGCTTGTCGCACACCTCCCAGAAGCGCGAGGTGGTCGGATAGTTCGGCACGCCTTCGAACATCATGGTGATGGCGCCGTTGGCGAGCGGGCCGTAAACGATATAGCTGTGGCCGGTGACCCAGCCGACGTCGGCGGTGCACCAGTAGACGTCGCCGTCGTGATAGTCGAACACATATTGGTGCGTGATCGCGGTGTAGACCGCGTAGCCGCCGGTGGTGTGCAGCACGCCCTTCGGCTTGCCGGTCGAACCCGACGTATAAAGAATGAACAGCGGGTCCTCCGCGTTCATTTCCTCGCACGGACAATCGGCCGGCACGGTTTTGGCGATCTCGTCGTAATAGACGTCGCGCCCGGCCTGCATGTTCACTTTCTCGCCGGTGCGGCGCACGACGATGATCGAGGTGACGCCGCCCGCCTTGTCGGCGGCGGCATCGGCATTCACCTTGAGAGGAATCTTGCGGCCGCCGCGCACGCCTTCGTCGGCGGTGACGATGATAGGCGACTTGCAGTCCTCGATACGGCCGGCGAGCGAGTCGGGCGAGAAGCCGCCGAACACCACGGAATGGATGGCGCCGATGCGCGCGCAGGCGAGCATGGAGATCGCCGCTTCCGGAATCATCGGCATGTAGATGGTGACGCGGTCGCCCTTTTTGACGCCGCGCGCCTTCAGCACATTGGCGAAGCGGCAGACCTCGGCGTGCAGTTCCTTGTAGGTAATCTTCTTGTCGTCTTTCGGATCGTCGCCCTCCCACAGGATGGCGGTCTGGTCGCCGCGCTTGGCGAGATGCCGGTCGACGCAGTTGTAGGCGAGATTGAGCGTGCCGTCCTCGAACCATTTGATCGAGACGTTGTGCGGGTCGAAGGAGGTGTTCTTGACCTTGGTGAACGGCTTGATCCAGTCGATACGCTTGGCCTGCTCGGCCCAGAACCCGTTCGGGTCCTTGACCGAACGCGCGTACATTTCCTGGTACTTCGCTTTGTCGGCGTAGGCGCGTTTTTGCCAGGCAGGCGGAACGTCGTAGATCTTGTCGGACATCGCAACTTCCTCCCCGCCCGCGTAATACGCCGCGGGCACCCGTTCAGTTTGTCATTAGCCCCATTATGCGACGGCGGTTGTGCGGCGGACAAGGCGCGCCATGCCCCACTTTGGGTGGGGGTGTTGGCCGCAATGCGGCGCAGCATCGGCGCACGCAAAGCGCCGTGCCGGCCTGAAGGCGTTATCGACTACCAGGGTAGGGATGACGAAAGCGTCATCGCAGCCAAAGCTGGCGTCAGAGGCCGCCCATTTTGCACACGAGCTTCCACTCATCGGCCGTTACAGGCTGTACCGACAGCCGCGTGTTGTTGACCAGCACCATCGCCTTGAGTTTCGGCTCGGCCTTGATCGCGTCGAGCGTCACCGGCTTGGGCAAAGGCTCGATCGCCTTCACGTCGACGACGACCCAGGGCTCGCCCGGCTTGGCGGTCGGGTCGGGATAATGCGCGCGGATGATTTCGACGATGCCGACCGCCGCCTTGTCGACATTGGAGTGATAGAAGAAGGCGCGGTCGCCCTTTTTCATCTTCATCAGATTGAGCTTGGCCTGATGATTGCGCACGCCCGACCAGGCTTCGCCCTTGGCGCCTGATTTCACTTGCTGGGCCCACGACCACGCGCCGGGCTCGGATTTCATCAGCCAGTAGGGCATCGATTACTCCTCAGCTTCGTCATGGCCGGGCTTGTCCCGGCCAGCCCGCTTAGGGACGCACGGTGCCCACCTAAGCGGGATCACCGGGACACGGCGCTCACGCGCCGGCCCGGTGACGACAACTACTCCTCCGCTTTGATCGGCCTTGTCAGCAGCAATTCGATCGCCGCGTCCACGCTCAATTTGCCGGCCAGGATGGCGGCGACCGCGGTGGCGATCGGCATCTCGATATTTTTCTCGCGCGCCATTTCCAACAGCACCGGCGCGGTGAAGGCGCCTTCGGCCAATTTGCCGTGCGCGGCGCCGTCCGGCCTTTCGCCTTTGCCGAGCGCGACGCCGAAGGAGAAGTTGCGCGACTGCGGGCTGGAGCAAGTGAGGATCAGATCGCCGAGGCCGGAGAGCCCGGTCATGGTTTCCGGCTTGGCGCCATAGGCCTTGCCGAAGCGCACGAGCTCCGCAAAGCCGCGCGTGGTCAGTGCCGCCGAGGCGCTCGCGCCTAGACCGCGGCCGGTGACGATGCCGGACGCGATCGCCAGCACGTTCTTGGTGGCGCCGCCGATTTCGACGCCGCGCACGTCGGGCGAATGATAGGGGCGGAAGCTCGCCGACGCGATCGCTTGCGCCAATGCTTGCGCGACTTGCACGTCGGCCGCAGCCAGCGTCACAGCGGTCGGCAGGCCGCGCGCCACGTCGGCGGCGAAGCTCGGGCCCGACAGGATCGCCGGCACCGCACTCGGCGCGCATTCGGCGACGATCTCGGTCATGAACTTGTGTGTGCCGTGCTCGATGCCCTTGGCGCAGGCGATCAGCGGCGTGTCCGCAGCCATCGTCTGCGCCAGTGACTTGATCACCGAGCGCATGGCCTGGGCAGGAACGACCAGCAGGATCGCTTCGCTGCGCGACGCCTCGGCCAGCGCGCGCGTTACCTTGATGCTGTCTTCAAGGCGCACGCCGGGCAAAAAGCGGCTCTCGCGCTTGCTTGCGAGGTGCTCGGCATTGCCGGCGTCGAATTCCCACAGCGTGACGTCGCGCCCGGCGCGCGCGCAGGTTTGCGCCAGCGCCGTTCCCCAGGCGCCGCCGCCGAGCACGCTGATGCGTTGGATGCTCATTTGTACGCCGCCGTGCGTTGCAGTCTGCCCTTGGCCGCCGCGATCTCGTCCAGCGGCCAGCGTGCGCGCGGCGCAACGTCAAGCGTATCGGTGAGGCCGAGCGCCAGCCGTTCGCAGCCCGCCCAGGCGATCATGGCGCCGTTGTCGGTGCACAGCTCGAACGGCGGCACCACCAGCGCGGTGCCGATCTCGAAGGCGAGGCGGTGCAGTACCTTGCGGATCGCCTGATTGGCGGCGACGCCGCCGGCGGCGACCAGCGCGGTGGGCGCGCCGAATTTGGCGCGGAACAGGCGCAAGCCGGCGCGCAGCCGGTCGAGCACCACTTCCACCACCGCCTGCTGGAACGAGGCGCAAAGATCGGCGACGTCCTGGTCGTTGAGCGGCGCGATTTTTTCGGCTTCCAGCCGCAGCGCGGTCTTCAAGCCGGAGAGCGAGAAATCCGCCTCTTTACGTCCGTGCATGGGCCGCGGCAGCGCGAAGCGGGTGGCGTTGCCGCGCGCCGCTTCCTTCTCGACTTGCGGTCCGCCCGGATAGCCGAGGCCGAGCAGCTTGGCGGTCTTGTCGAAGGCTTCGCCGATGGCGTCGTCCTGCGTGGTGCCGATCCGCACATAATCGCCGATGCCGCGCACGGCGACGATCTGGGTGTGGCCGCCGGAGGCGAGGAACAGGCAATAGGGAAACGGCGTGGCGTCGGTCAGCCGCGCGGTGAGCGCATGGGCTTCGAGATGGTTGATCGCGATCAGCGGTTTGCGCATGACCAGCGCCATCGCTTTGGCGGTGGTCAGCCCCACGATGACGCCGCCGATCAGTCCGGGGCCGGCGGCCGCGGCAATGCCGTCGATCTGGTCGAGGCCGCGGCCCGACTGCTGCATCGCCTGGGCGATGATCAGGTCGAGCGCCTCGACATGGGCGCGGGCGGCGATTTCGGGAACCACGCCGCCGAAAGCGGCGTGTTCGTTGACCTGGCTGAGGATGATATTGGACAGAATCGTCCCGTGGCCGTCCTCGGAACGTTCCACGACCGCGGCGGCGGTCTCGTCGCAGGTCGTCTCGATGCCGAGGACGATCATTCGGGTCTCATATAAAGCCGCGCCACCCTTCCCCTTGCAGGGGACGGTGCACTAAAAGGTGCCCTAGCATCGAGAGGTAATATGACGCAATCCACCGCCCCCTTGCGTATCGGTTCGCGCGGCAGCCCGCTGGCGCTGGTGCAGGCGCGCACCGTGCGCGCGCGCCTGGCCGCGGCGCTCGCGGTACCCGAGGAGGCGATCGAGCTCACGATCATCCGCACCAGCGGCGACATCATCCAGGATCGGCCGCTATCCGAGGTGGGCGGCAAGGGCCTGTTCACCAAGGAGATCGAGGAAGCGCTCTTGGACGGCCGCATCGATCTGGCCGTGCATTCGGCCAAGGACATGCCGACCTTCTCGCAGCCTGGCTTGATGCTGGCGGCCTGTCTCGAGCGCGAAGACCCGCGCGACGTGTTCATCAGCCGCAAGGCGTCGTCATTCGCCGAGCTGCCGCAAGGCGCGACTTTGGGCACCGCCTCGCTGCGCCGTCAGGCGATCGCCAAGCGGACGCGGCCGGATTTGCGCGTGGTGCCGTTGCGCGGCAACGTGCACACGCGGCTGCGCAAGCTTGACGACGGCGAGGTCGATGCGACCATTCTGGCGCTTGCCGGCATGAAGCGGCTCGGCCTGGTGGAGCATGCGACCGCGATCATGAGCGCGGAAGAATTTCTGCCGGCGGTCGCGCAGGGCGCCATCGGCATCGAGGCGCGTGAAAACGACGCGCGCACGCGCGAATTGCTGGCACGCATCAATCACGCCGATACGTTCACGGCGATCGCTTGCGAGCGTGCGTTCTTGGCCGAGCTCGACGGCTCGTGCAAGACGCCGATCGGCGGTCACGCCGATATTTCCGGCGACACAATTCGCTTCCGCGGACTGCTCGCGCATCCGGACGGTGATCCCTCGTGCGAACATCGGACGAGCGGACCGCGTGTGGATGCCGTCAAGATCGGCATTGAAGCCGGCCGTGCGATCAAACGCGACGCTCCCGCCGGGCTCATCGGCTAGCGCATGATCCCGAAAAGTGGGAACCGGTTTTCGGATAAGATCATGCGCAGGAACGTATGACATGCGTTTAGTCGTCACCCGTCCGCAGGCCGATAGCGAACGCACCGCCGCGGCGTTGCGCGCGCGCGGGCACGAGGTGCTGGTCGCACCGCTGATGCGGGTCGAGCCGGTACCGGCGAATTTTTCCGGTGGCTGGGGCGGCGTTATCGTCACCAGCGCCAACGCGGCCGGCGCCGTCGCTAATGATCCGGCCTGCAAAGCGCTGCTCAATCTGCCGCTGTTCGCCGTCGGCCGGCGCAGCGCGGAGGCCGCGCGAGAGGCGGGATTTACCGACGTCACCTCGGCTGGCGGCGACGTGCGCGATCTGGTGCGGCTGATCGCCGAACGGCGCCCCGATGCATCGGCGCCGTTGCTCTATCTAGCCGGCGAAGACCGCGCCGCCGATCTGGTGGGCGAGTTGGTCATGCACGGTATCACGGCCGAGATGGCGGTGGTCTATCGCGCGGCCACCGCGCCGTTTCCGCCCGAACTAACCGCGGCGCTCTCCGCCGGCGAGGTCGACGCGGTGCTGCATTTCTCCAAGCGCAGCGCCGAGAATTATCTCGCCGGCGCGGCACAGGCGGGCGTGGCTGGTGAGGCGCTCGGCGTGCGGCATATCTGCCTCTCGGCGCAGATCGCCGCGCCGTTTGCGGACGCCGGCGCCAGCCGTATCGCCATCGCGCCGCGGCCGGACGAGTTGGCGCTGATTGCAAGCCTGGAGCGCTTGCAGGGTTGATTGGCGCATCTGCGCCATTTGCGTTAATTGCTGCGGTCGGGTGGGCCGATTCGCCGAGGTAGAGTATGGCAAACAAGCGCACGACGCCGGAAACGCCCGAAGCGACGCAACCGTCTGCGTCAGCGGGTGCGCGCGGCAAGAAGCGTGCGGCGCCGACCATCGATCTCACCGCGACCGAAATGCCGTCCGCCGCGGCGGAGCCGCCGCAGTCCGATCCGCAGCCGCCCGCGCCCGAATCGCAGCCTGAAGCCGCGGCGGCCGGCGCAGCACCGCCCCCGCCGGGCGCCGAACCGCCGGCGCCTGCCGCGCGCCGCGCGGATTATGGGACTGCGATCGCAGCCGGTTTCGCCGGCGCCGTCATCGCCGCCACGGTCATTGCGGCGCTATGGGCCGCCGGCGTGCTTCCGGCTGGCTCCAATTCCGACGAACCGGACGCCGACGTCGCCGCGCTGCAGAAGCAGGTGCAGGAACTGCAGAGCCGCACGGTGCCTGGCCCCGCGGCAGCGACGGACGGCAAGACGGTCGCCGCACTGTCCGAACGCGTGAGCAAGATCGAAGTCGCGGTTGCCAAACTGCCGGCGGGCGATGCCGGCATGGCGGAACGATTGAACGCGGCCGATAACGCCATGAAATCGCTCGGCGTTGCACTCGCGGCGCTCAGCCGCCGCACCGACGATGTTACCGCCAATGCGGGCCAGGCACGCGAGCGCGCCGACGCGGCCGTCAAGGCGGTGGCGGACTTGCGCGCTAGCATGCAGGAGGCGGCCAAGAATTTCGCCGGAATTTCGCCGGCCGAACTTGACGCCTTGCAAAAGCGCATTGCCGAGCTCGAACAATCCGCCAAAGCGGCGCGCGCCGACATCGCCAAGGCGTCATCGGCCGACATCGCCGCGCGGCAGGCGTTGAGCGCGGCGGCGCTACGCGATGCGGTGACAAGCGGCGCGCCGTTTGCCGCCGAACTCGCGCAAGCCAAATCGCTCGGCGCCGACGACAAGATCCTGGCGCCACTCGCGCCGTTCGCGGCCTCAGGTGTGCCGGCGCCCGTGGCGCTGGCGCAGGAGTTGCGCGCGCTGCTGCCGGCCATGCTCAAGATTTCGGGCGGACCGGCGCCGGACGCCGGCTTTCTCGAACGGCTGCAGGCCAATGCCGGCAAGCTGGTGCATATCCGTCCGGTCGACGCGCCGCTCGGCGACGACCCGTCCGCCGTGCTGGCGCGTCTCGAAATCGACACGGCCAAGACCGATATCGCGGCTGCGCTCACCGATCTCGGCAAGCTTCCCGCCGGCACACGCGCGCCGGCGCAGGGCTGGATCGTCAAGGCGCAGGCGCGCCAGGCCGCGCTCGCCGCCGTGCGTCAATACGCCGCCGCTACGGCGCGCGCGCTCGGGCCAAGGTGAGGTCGCGATGATCCGGGTTGTCATGTTCCTGCTGGCGGTCAGCGGTACTTGCCGCCGGCTTTGTCTGGTTCGCCGACCGGCCGGGCGACGTCGTCATTACCTGGATGGGTTACCACATCGAGACTTCGGTAATGGTGGCCGCGCTTGCCGTCGCCGCGCTGGTGGTCGTGCTGATGGCGCTGTGGGCGATCGTGCGCGGCATCCTGCGTTCTCCGGAACAAGTGTCGCTGTTCTTCCGGCATCGCCGCGCGATGAAGGGCTACCTGGCGATTTCGCGCGGATTGGTCGCGATCGGCGCCGGCGATCTGCATAGCGCGCGCAAAGCCGCCGCCGACGCGGCGCGGCTGTCGCCCGGCGATCCGTTGGCGCTGCTGCTCGCCGCGCAATCGGCGCAGATGGCCGGCGACCGCGGCGACGCCGAACGGGCGTTCCGCGAAATGACCCGGCGCGAGGACACCAAACTGCTGGGCCTGCGCGGGCTCTACATCGAAGCGCAGCGGCGCAACGATTCGAATGCCGCGCGGCTGGTGGCAGAGGAAGCGGGCCGGGCGCCGTCGCCGCCGGCCTGGGCCGGACAGGCCGTGCTCGATTATCGCTGTGCCGCATCCGACTGGGCCGGCGCGCTCGGCGCGCTCGACGCCATGAAAGGCGCGCTCGAGAAGCCCGACTATCGCCGCAAGCGCGCCGTGCTGCTGACCGCCCGTGCGCTGGCGCTGGAAGAGATCGACCGCGACACATCGCGCGCGGCGGTGCTGGAAGCGGTGAAGCTCGCGCCCGATCTGGTGCCGGCGGCGGCATTCGCCGGGCGGCGGTTGGCGGAAGCGGGAGAGCCGCGCAAGGCGCGCAAGATTCTGGAGAAGGCGTGGACCGTCAATCCGCATCCCGATATCGCCGGGGCTTATGCGAACTTGCGGCTCGGCGACAGCGCACGCGAACGTCTCGGCCGCATGCAGAAGCTCGCCGACATGGTGCCGGGCCAGCTCGAGGGTGCGCTAGCCGTAGCGCGCGCCGCGCTCGATGCGCGCGAATTTGCCGGCGCGCGGGCGGCGCTGGCGCCGTATCTCTCGGCGCCGACCCGGCGCGTCGCCACCTTGATGGCGGAAATCGAGGAGACCGAACACGGCGACGAAGGCCGCGTGCGCGAATGGATGAGCCGCGCCATGCGCGCCTCCGGCGATCCAGTGTGGACCGCGGACGGCGTGGTGTCCGAGCGCTGGCTGCCGGTATCGCCGAACGGGCGGCTCGACGGCTTTGTCTGGAAAATGCCGCTGGCCGAAATCGGCGTCACGCGCCCGGTGATCGAGGTTACGCCGCCGCCGGCCGCCGCGCCGGCTCGAACTCGCGCCGCCCGCGCCGGAAGCGCCGCCGGTGGCGCAAGCCGAGCCGGAGCCGCCACCGCGTAAAGCGGCGAAATCGCCAGCCAAACCGGCGGCCAAGCTGAGGCCGATCGAACCGGTCATTCCGCTGGTGCACGCGCCCGACGATCCGGGCCCGGATTCGGCCTTGGAAAGCGATCCGGTGCCGGAACCGACCTCGCCCCAGCCGCGGGCCCCCTGGCAGCGTTTCATGCAGCTATTCCGTTAGCCCATTGTCGTTCCACGACCGCCCCCAGGGCCGGATCCGGAATGGCGGACGGATAGTTGCTTGCCAATCCCGCCCCCCGCCACTATCAGTGGCGCATCTTCAGCCGACGTAGCTCAGCGGTAGAGCATCCGCTTCGTAAGCGGGTGGTCGGGGGTTCAAATCCCTCCGTCGGCACCAGCCTTCGCTCCTTCGGCTCGGCAAGCCACCTCGTACGAAGGCTGCCGCGCCGAAGCTTCAGCGAAGGCGGGCCTTATCGATCACACATCCCCCGGGCTCAGCACCTCGGCCGACGAGTGCGCCTTGATCTCGCGTGCGGGCACCTGGCCGTGGATATCGTGCCCGGTCGGATTCCAGGTGCAGATCTGGCTGTCGTCCACCCACACGGTTTTGAATTCGCCGGGCGCGAAGAATTCCGCGAACACCATTTCCTCGTCCGGCGCGGCCTCGAGATAGTGCCGCTCAAGATCGGGATAATAGATCACGTCGCCCTTGCGCACCGGAAACGGCTGCTCGTTGGCATAGACGGTGCCGCGACCGCGCAGCACGTACATGAAATGCTCGGCGCCGACGTGATGATGATTAGCCGCCGCGGTGCCGGGCGGATAGATGATCATCTCGCCCTTGACCGCCTTGGTGCCGAACAGCTTCGGCGTCACCAGATAAATACGCTTGCGGGCATCGTGTTCGGAATTGAGCACCGGCTCGTGCGTCCAATCGACCACGCGGAACGCCGGCGGATTTTTTGTCAGAGCCGGATCGAGGCTCGCCGCATCGGGAATTTCGCCATAGAGCAGCGCGCCGCCGCGGGCGGACGATAAGATGGCGGAATACCCCGGCGGCAGGAACCCGACATGCGCGTCCGTCAGCGGTAATTGACTGCCGCCATGCGTCAGCGTCACTGCGCCATCGAGTACCTGAAACCAGGCGAGCCCTTGCGCCGGCACCATTAGGCGGGCCTCGCCACCGGGCGCCAGCGTCAGCCGGTCAAGCAGGATGTGCGTGCCCGCGACGCGTTGCTCGGTGATCAGACGCTGGCGGGCGGTATTCCCGTGGGTTGTCTCTGCCGCGACCGTGCTTTCATTGAAAATTGTCGCCATGCCTCCGCTCCTTGGAACCGTTGTTCCAGCTTAGTCAGTATCGCGCATAATTTTACAATTTCAGCATGCCGATTGATCACCAGAATTTCGCATCATGCGAGGGGTCCCAGGAACCAATATTGGCCCCGCGCGTTGCTCCGGCCAGACTCCCCGCGCACGTCGCGCCAACGAGGAGACTATGCCATGTGGACCTCGCTGTTTGCCGTTACCGCCGCGATCGCCATCGCCCTGACTATGGCCGCGATCGTCGTGGATTCCACCAATGGAGGCAAGTTCCGGCTTGTAGCTGCGTTCTGTCTGAAGCGACAAACTTGGGCGGCCCCTGGGCCGCCCATTTTTATTGCCGGTGGGGTGCTACCTCGCGCCGGAACTTTACGATACTAGGGGCAATGTCCCTGATGTTGTCGAGGCGCTTTGCGCCATTGTTCTGGTGCCAGTTCTTTCGCGGCATTCAACGACAATTTTCTCAAAACCTCACTGGTCTTTTTGATCCTGTTCAACCGCGGCGGGCCCGACGCCGAGGCTTTGATCACGCTTGCCAGCGCGATCTTCATCGCGCCCTATTTCCTCTTTTCAGGGCTGGGCGGCGAAATCGCCGACCGCTACGACAAGGCGCGGGTGGCGCAAGTCATCAAATTCGTCGAGATTTTTGTCGCTTGCTTGGCGCTCGCCGGCTATGCGTTGCATTCGGTGCCGATTTTGTTCGTGGCGCTCGGCGGCTACGGCGTGCTGGGCTCGCTGTTCGGGCCGATCAAATACGGCATCCTGCCCGATCATTTGCGGCGCGAGGAATTGCCGGCTGGCAACGCGCTGGTGGAAGGCGCGACCTTCATCGCCATTCTCACCGGCACCATTGTCGGCGGTTTGGCCGCGCGCGGCGGCGGCGACGTGGCGGCTTTCGCGGCGCTGGTGATTGGATTTGCGCTCGCCTGTTGGCTGTCGGCGTTGCTGATCCCGCCGACCGGCGCCGGCGCGCCGCAGTTGAAAATTTCCGCCAACGTCGCCGCGTCGACCACGGCGATGATCCGCCACCTGCGCGCCGACCCGCGGCTGTGGTGGGGCGCCATGGTGACGAGCTGGTTCTGGCTGGTCGGCATCGTGGTGCTGTCGCTGTTACCGCCGCTGATCAAGACGCTGATCGGCGGCGACGAGACGACCGTCACCGTTTACCTCGCGCTGTTCTCGGTCGCGGTCGGCACCGGCTCGGCGCTGGCGGCGGCCATCGCGCGCGGGCGCATCGTGCTCAAGACGACGCTCGCCGGCGCGGTGCTGCTTGGCGCGTTCGCGCTCGATCTTGGCATCGCCACCTATGGCGCCTCGCCGGCGCTGACGCCGCAAACGCCCGGCGCGGTGTTTTCATCCGTGCTGGGGATTCGCGCCGCGATCGATCTCATGGGCATGGCGATTTCCGGCGGGCTCTTCATCGTCCCGGCGTTTGCGGCCGTGCAGGCCTGGGCCGGCGCGGCCTATCGCGCGCGCACGGTGGCGGCGATCAATGTGCTCAACGCGGCATTCATGACCGGATCGACGGTTATTGTTGCGATCTTGCAGAAATATGGCGTCACTCTGCCGGCATTGTTTGCGATGATCGGCGTGGCCACCTTTGTCGCCGCTGCCGCCATCTGGTGGACGATGCCGAAGGCTCGGTGACCAGAACTACGTCTTCTTCTTCCGCATCTTCAGCACCCGATCGACCATTTCTCCGGCAACGCCGAGATAATTGGCCGGGTCCACCATCTTCTCGAGCTGTTTGCGGGTGGCGTGCTTGCTGATCTCCTTGTTCTCCGCGAGCAGATCGACCAGCGGACGGCCGGTCTTCACCACCTCGCGGCAGATGTCGTAGACCACGTCATGCGCGTAATTGCGCCCCATCTTGTCACCCAAGCCCATCATCACCGCTTCCGACATGATCAGGCCCTTGGTCATGTCGAGGTTCTCGCGCATCTTCTTTTCGTTGACCTGCAGGCCTTCGACCAGGAAGCGCGTTTGCGCCAGTGCGCCAGCCGAGAGCATGAAGATTTCCGGCAACGCGATCCATTCGATTTCCCACGGGCCGGTGGACCGCTCGTGGTCCTCGACCATCGCTTCCAACAGCGCCGCGACCAGCTGCTTCACCATCGCGGTCTGCGCGGTGATGTAGACCGACGAGATCGGGTTGCGTTTCTGCGGCATGGTCGAGGACGAGCCGCGGCCCTGGTGGAACGGCTCGAAGACTTCTTCCACCTCGGTCTGCATCATGAGTTTTACGTCGAAGGCGATCTTGCCGCAGGTGCCGGTGACCAGGCCGAGGAAGCAGCCGACTTCGGCGATGCGGTCGCGCACGGTGTGCCAGGAAATATCGGGCTGGCCGAGCTTGAGCTCCTTGCAAAGTTCGGCCTGCACCTTGAGCCCGTCTTTGCCGAGCGAGGACAGCGTGCCGGCGGCGCCGCCGAATTCGCCCACCAGCACGCGCGGGCGCAATTCCTTGAGGCGCTGCTTGTGGCGCTCGAAGGCGCCGAGCAGGGTGGCCATCTTGTAGCCGAAGGTAATCGGCACCGCCTGCTGCAAATTGCTGCGCCCGGCCATCGGCGTATCGCGATACTTCTTGGCGAGCCCGGCCAGCGCGTCGGCGATAGCGACGATTTCGTCCTCGACGATGTCGAGCGCCTCGCGGATCTGCATAATGGTGGCGGTGTCGGTGATGTCCTGGGTGGTGGCGCCCCAATGCGACCACTCGCCGAGCGTGCCCTTGCACAGCTTGACCAACTGCTGGACCACGGGCAGCACCGGATAGCCGATCCTCTCAGTCGCGCTCTTAAGCAGCGCCATGTCGATCTTGTCGGCCGAGCAATGACGCACGATTTCGGCAGCGGCGTTCTTCGGAATGATTCCGAGTTTGCCCTGCGCCCGCGCCAGCGCCGCCTCGAAATCGAGATATTTCTGCACGCGGTTTTCGTCCGAAAACACGTTCCGCATCGCCGGCGTGGTGAAAATGTCGCGGAACACCGCGGAATCGAGGATCGTCGAGGGCATTCGGGGCTCCTGAGAGATGTGGCCGCGCACCCTAGCGTTTCCTTTGGCCCGATCAACCGGTTGCGCCGAGGCATGTTTCGGTCGCAAATTC
Source organism: uncultured Alphaproteobacteria bacterium (assembly GCA_963749625.1). Classification (GTDB taxonomy): domain Bacteria; phylum Pseudomonadota; class Alphaproteobacteria; order Rhizobiales; family Xanthobacteraceae; genus Pseudolabrys. Next base: position 19,876 of record CAVVNY010000008.1, read on the forward strand.
CCGGACCTTCCGAGGAGAACCAGCATGAACGTGAGAACAGAGCCCCAGCGCAGCTTCAAACTCGAGCCGGTGCATCCGAAGCCGGAAGAGGCACATACGATGCCTTACGCACCGGCGGTGCATATCGTCGGCGCTTGCGACCTGATGTTCCTGTCGGGCGCGACGCCGTCGCCGCTCTACCACAAGCATCCGCATGTCGAGGCCGAGCACATCCATCCGCACTCGATCGAGGAGCAGACCAAGCGCGCCATGGAGGCGATCAAGTCGATCCTCGACCATACCGGCGCGACCTGGCGCGACGTGGTGAAGGTGACGAAATACCTCACCGACTTCCGTGAGGCCGACGCCATGCACGCGACCATGGCGAAATATTTCGGCGACTGGCGGCCGGCCTCGACCACGGTGTGCATCAACCAGCTGTCGTCGCCGGGCGCGCGCATCGAGCTCGACATGATCGTGGCGCTGCCGAAGAAGGTGTAGCTGTCATCACCGGGCCGCCGCGAAGCGGTGTGACCCGGTGATCCCGCTTGGGAAAGCACTGCGCCCCTGAGCGGGATGGCCGGGTCGGGCCAGGCCATGACAAGGTAGGAATCGCGTGTCACTCCCTCCGCAACTCGCGCGCATCGTCGAAGCGGCGGTCCCGCGTTTTTCCGACGCCGAGATGACGCGCCGGCGCGCGACGATGGAGGTGTTGCTCGCCGAACACGATTGCGATCATCTGGTGTTTTGCGGCGTCGCCCGTTTCGGCTCGGCGGTGCAATGGCTGACGCAATGGCCGGTGACCGCCGAGGCGGTCGGTGTCTTCACGCCCGGCGAACGGGACGCGCTGTTCGTGCAATACGTCAATCACGCGCCGCAGGCGCGCCTCATCGCCGACAAAGCGGACGTCGTGTGGGGCGGCGAATCCTGCATCCACGCGGCGATCGAGGTGCTGGACAAGCGCGGTTCGCAGAGCGGCCGCATTGCCTATATCGGGCCGCTCGCCGCCGAGCAGCACGCGCGGCTTGCCGCGCGCCATCCGAACATCGCCAATCTCACGCGCGCCTACGTCAAACTGCGGCAGGTCAAATCGGCGGAGGAACTCGACTGGCTGCGCATCGGCGCGCATTTCAGCGATCTCGGCATGGCGGCGCTGCGCGACGGCTTGAAGCCTGGATTGAGCGAACGCGAGCTCGGCGATCTGGTCGAGCGCGCTTACGTGGCGCAGGGCGCGACCACTGTCATTCATTACATCGGCACCACGTCGATGAGTGCGCCCGACCTCGCCGTGCCGCGCCAGTTTGCGACAACGCGGCGTCTGCAAAAAGGCGACGTGGCGGTGGCCGAAATCAGCGCGGCGTTCTGGGATCATCCGGGCCAAGTGCTGCGCAGCTTCGCGCTCGGCGAGCCGAGCAAGCTCTATCGCGACCTGCACGCGGCGGCGGACGCCGCCTTCGAAGCCATCGCCGCGGTGCTCAAAGCTGGCGCCATGCCGGCCGATGTGATCGAGGCCTCAGCGGCGATCGAGGACGCCGGTTTCACCATCATCGACGATCTGCTGCACGGCTATGGCGGCGGCTATCTGCCGCCGATCCTCGGCTGCAAGAGCCGCCCCGCAGGGCCGGTGCCGCAGGAGCCGTTCCGCGCCGGGCAGACGGTGGTCATTCAACCGAACGTCGTCACGCCCGACGGCAAAGCCGGCGTACAGACGGGCGAGATGGTGGTGATTACGGAGAGGGGAATCGAGCGGCTGCACACGATTCCGCGGGGGTTTGTGCAGGTCTAATGCTGTCATGCCCGCGAAGGCGGGGGTCCAATGCTTCTTCTTTTGCTGGATTCCCGCTTACGCGGGAATGAGCGGGTGGGGATACTACCCCAACTGCTCCTTCATCCAATCCGCGCTCTGCGAGCGCCAGCGGTAGGCGCGGTTGTTGGCGATGTGATTGCCGTCCTCGATCATCATCAGCACGACCGGGCCTTTGACCTCGCGTGCCAGCCGCTCGGCATCGGCGGCGGGAACGACGCGGTCGAGCCGCCCGTTCACGATGAAGATCGGACAGGTGATGTTCTGCGCGATACCGGCGAGCGACAGCGTCTGCGCGTTCTTGCGCGCTTCCTCGATGGTCTTGCAGTGGCTGCGAATGCGGAACGTCTCGCGCGTCAGTTCCGGTATCGTGTCGAAGGCGGCGCCGAAATCGAACGGTCCGCCCAGCGCGATGCAGGCCTTGATGCGCTTCTCGAAGGCCGTCGCGCGTGGCGCGTAATAGCCGCCGAGGCTGACGCCCCACATGCCGATGCGCTTACGATCGAGGTCGCCGCGGCTCTCGACATAATCGATGACGGCTTTGACCGGCACTTCGTAGTCGCCGCGGATCGGAAAGTCATATTGCGCCTCGCCCTGGCCCGGCCCCTCGAACACCAGCGTCGCCATGCCGCGGGCGAGGAACGGCATCTCATAGGCGTCGGTCTCCTCTTTGGTCGAATCGAGCCCGACCGCCATCACCACCACGGGCGGTTTGTCGACGCCGGCGGGTTTACGAAGAATGCCGGCCAGGGACTTGCCGAGATAGGGGATTTCGACCCGTTCGCCTGGCGGGCTGAGATGCGGCAGCGCCAGTCCGCGGCACTCGATTTGTTTTTTGTGCGCGGCCTTCATCTGCGCCAGATCGTGCGCAAATAGAAACGAGCCGAAATGGTAGTAGACCGCGGCGCGCTGCAGGCATTCGCCGGCGGTGAGGAAATGCTTCTCCGACAGCGCTGCGCGACCGAGCTCTTCATGATGCGCCGCGCGCGCCGACCAGGCGCGGCACCAGTCGTCATAAGACGACAGCGAGGCGGTGATTTCCTCGAAGTCGGTCAGCACCACGCCATTGGCGACAAAGCGCGGGCCCCAATGCGCGATGGCGGCCTTGAGCAAGGGATCGGTAGACATAAGTATATTCCTGGATTGCCTTAGTTGCTTTTCTCGTCACGGCGATACCACGGCATGAAGTGCCGCGTACACCAGTTCACCAGCAATTCGAAGCTGACGCCAAAGCCCGCCAGCAACAACACGCCGACGAAGGCCTCGTTGTGGTGATAAGCGCGTGAGTTGTAGAGAATGTAGTAGCCAAGTCCGCCGATCGAGAGGAAGAACTCCGACACGGTGGCGCCGATCAGCGCGCGGCCGGCGGCGAGCCGGAAACCGGCCAGCAAATAGGGCATCGACGCCGGCAGCACGATCTCGCCCAGCACGCGCATCCGCGCGGAGCGGAATGAGCGCGCCACCTCGAGGAATTCGCGCGGCACCGAACGCGCGCCGTCGGCGACATTGACGATGATGGAGAAGATCGCCGCGAAGATGATGGTGGCGATGCGCGTGCCGGCGGAATAGCCGAACCAGAGCGAGAACAGCGGCAGCACGACAATCATCGGCACGGCGTAAAAGCCGTTGATGTAATGGCGGATGGCGCGCTCGAAGGTGGGCGCGCGCCCCATCAACAGGCCGATGATCGTTCCGAACACCAGTGCGATGGCGAGGCCTTCCGCCACGGCGGTGAGCGTTTCGCGGGTGGCTTTGAGGAAAGCGGGATCGGTGATGACGCGCGGGATCGCCATCACCACGGTCGTCGGCTTGGCGACATAGCCCGGCGCCAGCGTGCGCACCACGAATTCCCACGCCAGCAGGATGGCCAGCCCGCAGACCAGCCGCGGCAGAAACGTGCCGAACAGCCGTCCGCCCAGCGCCGACGCCTTCGCGGGCGCAGCGATCGCAGCCGGGACGCCGAGCGCGGACTCCGTCATCGCAATATTTCCTTGCGCATGATCTTGTCCGAAAACCGGTTCCCACTTTTCGGGATCATGCGCTACTGCCTCCACCGCGCGAAATGCTGCTCGATCTTCAAGCCGATCCGCATCAGCCCGACGCCGATCAGGCCGATAATGAGGATCGAAGCGAAGACGCCGCCGGTGTCGAAATTCTGCGAGGCGCTCATGATGAGCTGGCCGAGGCCGGTCGACGACAGGAAGAATTCCGCCGCCACCATGCCGACCAGGGCGCGGCCGATGGCCTGGCGTACGCCGGTCATGGTGTAGGGCAGGGTGTAGGGCAGCATCACCTCGCGCCACAGCGCCCATTCGCTGGAGCGGAACGACTTCGCCACTTCGATCATTTCGGGCTTAATGCTGCGCGCGCCTTCCACCGTGTTGTAGAGCACCGGGAACACCGCGAAAAGAAACACCACCAGCACCTTGGGCACGAAGCCGAAGCCCATCAGCGAAAGGATGAACGGGATCAGCGCCACCATCGGCGTGGCATAGAGCGTCATGATGTAGGGCTCGATGCCGACGCGCAGCACGCGCACGCGCGCCAGCAGTACGCCGAGCGGCATGCCGACGATGAGCGCGAGCACGAAGCCGGTCAGGAACAGTTCGGCCGAGTCGAAGAACTGCGCGACGAATTCCCCGGTCAGGACCAACTGACCGAGCCGCACAATCGTCTCGGAGAACGGCACCATGAAGGCCGCGCTGGTCGAGCGGCCGGCGATCTCCCAGAGGGCGATGCCGGCGAAGATGCTGAGCCAGAATGGCGCGTTGCGCCGGATGGTTTGTTGCACAAAACTTCTCGTTACGTTTAGCGGCGCCATGAATTCGACAGAACTCCCTCTCCCCTGGGGGGAGAGGGTTGGGGTGAGGGGGCAAATGACTCTCTATAGTCCATAACCCCTCACCCGGATCGCGTTCCGCGATCCGACCTCTCCCTATGGGAGAGGTGAAACGAGCGCGCGGTCAGCGACCAGTCCTATTTCACCATCGCGTTGGCGTCTTTCCAGACGCTGGCGTCGACAAGATTCTCAAAAGTCACCGGTTCCTTGTCGGGCTTGATGGCGCCGATCTTCTTCATCAGTTTGGCGGTGGCCTCCAGCTTGTTGCGCGGCAGACCATCATCCTTGGCGGCCCAGAAATCGATGGCGAGGAACTCCTTGAGCGCCAGCTTGTTGACCGCCTTCTCGTGGCCGGTCACCGAAGCGGCGTCCGCCACCGCATCGGCGTTCTTCGGGTCCTGCATGAAATGCGCCGCCTCGATCAGGGCCGCGACCGCGCGCACGATGGCGTCGCGGTTCTTGGCCAGATTGTCCTTGCGCACCACCAGCATCAGATAGTGGCTGGTCGGATTGGTATTCTTCATCGCCAGCAGGGTGTTGACCTTCTTGCCTTGGTGCTGAATCTCGGCGAGGTCGTCGAGATGCAGCACGGCGTAATGCAGGCGGCCGGCAATCATGGCCGGTCCGGCGCTGGAGCCGAGCGCGACCTGTTTGACTTGCTCGAGCTTCACTTCCTTGCAGCCGGCGGCGAGCATCGAGCGCAACGCGACCGAGCGGGCGCCGCCGATCGAATCGACGCCGACGTCCTGGCCGGCAAGGTCCTTGCAGGTCTTGCCGGTCTCGGTGGTGCCGACCACCCAATCCGGGTTCGGCATGCCGTAGACGGCGACCAGCGGCACATTGGCGTTGGAGATCTGGTTGATCACCGGCGGCGTCGGCGAATAGGCCAGGTCGACGTCGCCGGCGACCACCGCGCGCGCGGCGGCCGTGCCGTTGTCGAACGGTTTGATCTCGACGTCGACGCCGTGCTTCTTGAAGAAGCCCTCCTTCTGCGCCACGTAGGCGATGGTCACCGAATAAATCGGCGGAATGCCCGGGATCGCCAGCGTGATCTTCTTGCCCTGCGCGGCGGCCGGACTGCCGCCGATCAGCACAGCGGCCAGCGCGGCGCCGGCCATGAAGCCAAACACTCTGCGAATCATGAAATCCTCCCTGTTTCGATGCAGTTTCTTGTTAGCGTTCGAGTACGAATTCGGCTTCGCGCGCCTCCCGCATCAGCGTGCCCCACACCTGCTCGCGCAGCTCGGCGAAGCGCGGCTCACGCAGCGTGTCGCGGGTGCGCGGGGTCGGCAGATCGATAGTGATGGTTTCGTGGATGCTCGAGGGCCTGCCCTTGAGCACGATGACCCGGTGGCCGAGCAGCACCGCTTCCTCGATCGAATGCGTAACGAAGACCATGGCAGTCGGCCTCTCGTCCCAGATACGCAACAGCTCGAACTGCAGGATTTCGCGGGTCTGCGCGTCGACCGCCGCGAACGGCTCGTCCATCAGCAGCACGTTCGGTTCGATGGCGAGCGCGCGCGCCAGGCCGCAGCGTTGCTGCATGCCGCCGGACATCTGATAGGGAAACGCGGCCTCGAAGCCGCCGAGGCCAACCAGCTTGATGAATTCCGGCACCTTGCGCTCGATCTCCGCCTTCGGCGCGCCGGCCATGCGCAAGCCATAGGCGACGTTGTCGAAAACCGTCTTCCACGGGAACAGGCCGAAATGTTGGAACACCATGGCGACGCCAGCGATCGGCTCTTCGACGCGCTGGTTGCCGACCCAGATTTCGCCGGCATCGTGCGGCAGCAGGCCGTCGATGCAGCGCAGCAGCGTCGTCTTGCCGCAGCCGGACGGCCCGACGATGGCGACGATCTCGCGCTCGGCAACCTCGAAATCGATATTGCGGAACACTTCAAGCGTGCTGTAACGCTTGCCCAATCCCTTGACGCGGATGCGGGGCTCGCCGGGAGCGCCTTGCGGCGCGGATGGGCGAGTGGCGGATGCCGCCATTGATTGACTTGTCACTCGGCGGCCTGTGTCGTGGCTTTGCTGTTGATCTTTGCCCAATAGTCGGCGGCTTGCTTGGAGCGCGCCAGCGCTTCCGCGGTCTCAAAACCGGGCGCCATCGAGCCGTCGGTGCCGGCGAGAATCTGGTGGTGCTCGATGTTTAATGTGCGCAACCAGCGCTGCTGGCCCATGGTGATGGCGACAAAGTAACCGATCTCGACCAGCTCCGGCTCGCTGAAATGCTTGTGCAGGCGGGCCCAGAAAGCGTCGTCGCACGGCAAATCCCAGGTAATCGCCTCGGCATAGGCAAGCGCGGCTTTTTGCCGCTCGTCGTAGCGCGACGAACTCTCGAAATTGATCAGGTCGGAGTAATCGTCTTCCTTGAGGCCGGCCTTGGCCGCCTTGATCGAGCGCTGGTTGCCGCAAAACTCGCACAGCACCGAGCGCGAGACGTAAATGCGGCACAGCTCCTTGATGTTGTGATCGGCCACGCCGTTCTTGAACACGTCGCGCCAGGTATTGGCGAACGACCAGAATGTCGCAGGCGCATGTGCGCGGATCGCCTGGCTTTCCGGCCGCGGCGTGCCCTCCCGCGCGCAGCGCTCGAATTCGGCGATCATGGCAGGGTCTTTGACCGTCGACGGATCGACGTAACTAATGCGCGGTCCCGGCATTAACGATTCCTCCCACGAACTATTGTTTTGCGCCGCCCTTTGCGGATGCGACGATCTTTGCGTTCGCGGGCATGTTGCCGCAACCGCGTGGCGCGGGCAACGCCGGCTAAGCCGTCCGGTAACCTTGTTTCTGCGCGCGTTGTCCCACCGTGTCTAAGCGCGCCGCCGATGCATGGGCGCGGGGCCCGTATTTGCTGGCTTTTCGCCGTGCGCAAGGGATCGTTAGGCTCAATCAATCGTTACGGCTTGAGCGACGTTACCGTGCAGTATTGTTAATGCGTCGAAAGGTTACTCTAAACTTATTAAGACCGCACACCGATCGTAAACAATAGTAATTCAGCCGGTCTTCAGCATAGTCCCAGATGCGCTGACGAAATTAGCAATTGAATACTTTGTCCCTCTTAGTCTCGTGACGAGCAATAGAACGGCCAAGTTTCTGGCCGCGTCAAACGGGACAAAAAGCCTTGCGTGCCAGCACCATTGTCATGATCGGGTTTGCCGTCGTGTTCGGCTTGCTCGCTGTGTTCATCGCCCAGGCCTGGCTCAACAACCAGGCCAACAAGCAGGCGAGGCATTTCGAGTCCAACCAGCCGGCGGTGGCGATGAAAAGCATTGTCGTCGCCAAACAGCCGCTGCGCTTCGGCACCGAGCTCAATGAATCGATGCTGAAGGAAGTGCCGTGGCCGGAAACCTCGATGCCGGCCGGCGCCTTCGGCAAGATCAGCGACGTGTTGCATGGCGGCCGGCGCGTGGTTCTCACCGCAATCGAGCCGAATGAGCCGGTGCTGTCGCTCAAGATCACCGGTCCCGGCCAGCGCGCCACGCTGTCGGCTCTGGTGAAGCACGGCATGAAGGCGGTGACCATTCGCGTCAACGACGTGGAAGGCGTCGGCGGCTTCGTGCTGCCGGGCGACCGCGTCGATGTCGTACTCACGCGTCAGATCGACAAGGGATCGGCCTCGACCGAGGTCGTGCTGCAGAACGCTCGCGTGCTGGCGGTCGATCAGGTCGCCGACGAACGCGCCGCCAAGACGACGGTGGCGAAGTCGGTCACGCTCGAAGTGAGCACGGTGGAAGCGCAGAAAGTCTGGCTGGCGTCGTCGGTCGGCAATTTGTCGCTGCTGCTGCGCAAGGCGGGTGAAACCGCCGAAACGCGGACGCGCAAGATCACGCTCAATGATTTGGGCAGCAACGAACCGGTCAGCACCGACAAGACCGCGACCGCGACGGTGGTGGTGACGCGTGCGGCGGCGAAGCAGGAATACAGCGTGCCGGTCGAAGGCAGTCGTGGGGACATAACGACCGGTCAGGATGCGGGCGTTCGGTAATCCCGGGCGCGGGGTCAATCAAGGACGGGGGAGTGTGTCGTGAACAATAGCAACGAATATGCTGCCGGCTTCGCCTGGCGGCACTCGGACAGGACCACGTTGCGCGGCAACTGGCTGCGCGATCTGGCGATCGCCTTGGTCGTAGCGCTCGCGGCAACGCTGCTGTTCATGGCCGGCGACGCCTATGCGCAGGACCGCGTCATCCAGATCGCCGGCAATACCCATACGGCGATGGTGACGGTCACCCTCGGCAAGTCGCAGGACGTGCGCACCGGCTCGAGCTTCGTCGACGTCATGGTCGGCGATCCGGAAGTCGCCGACGTCAATCCGCTGACCGATCACACGCTGTCGATTCTCGGCAAGAAGATCGGCACCACGCGCGTGCAGGTCTATGCCGAAGGCAAGAAGCTGATCGGCATCTTCGACGTGGAGGTGAACTACGACATCAGCCGGCTGGTCAACGAGCTCAAGCGGCAATTCCCCGGCTCGCGCCTGCGTGCTTCGTCCGTCAACGGCCGCATCATGCTGTCGGGCGAGGTGACCGATGCGACCACCCTCGACAAGGCGGTGATCATCGCGCGCCAGTTCAGCCCCGATATCATCAACACGGTGTCGGTGATGTCGCCGCAGCAAGTGATGCTGGAAGTGCGCTTCATCGAGATCTCGCGCAATGCCAGCCGCGAATTGGGCGTGCAGTGGAACCGCTTCGGCAGCCATAGCATCGTCAATGTCGGCGACGGCACGACGACCTTGCCGGTTGTCCCGGCGACGGAAGCGGCCGCCGGCGTGATCTCGGGCGCGTCTCCGTTCGGCTTCGCGATCGCCCGGCTGGTGGCGGGCGGCGCTTCGACCGACGTGCTGATCAACGCGCTCGAGCAGAAGGGCATCGCCCGCAGCCTGGCCGAGCCCAATCTGGTCGCGCTGTCCGGCGATACCGCGAGCTTCCTGGCCGGCGGCGAGTATCCGATACCGGTCGCCGGCTCCTTTGGGCAGATCACCGTCGATTATAAGAAATACGGCGTCGGACTTGCCTTCACGCCGACCGTGCTCAGCCGCGGCCTGATCAATCTGAAGATCGAGCCGGAGGTGAGCCAGATCGACACCACGCATTCGGTGTCGGTGAGCAATGGCGTTTCGGTGCCCGCATTGATCGTGCGGCGCGCCTCGACCACGATCGAACTGCGCGACGGCCAAAGCTTCATGATCGGCGGCCTGCTGCAGACCAACAATCAGAACCTGATCGAGCAACTGCCGTGGCTCGGCAGCGTTCCGGTGTTGGGCGCGCTGTTCTCCTCGAAGTCCTACCAGCAGAACCAGACCGATCTCGCCATCATCGTGACGCCGCATTTGGTGCGTCCGACGCGGCCGGGCGACGTCGTCAGGACGCCGGCCGACGACTCGCTGCCGGCCAATGATCCGGACTTCTTCCTGCTCGGCAAAGCGGAAGTCACGCGGGCGCAGGCGCTAGCGCTCACGCCGGTCACAGCCCGTATCGCCGACGCCGGCGCTCTTCCGTTCACCGGCCACATGCTCGATCTGCCGAAGGGGGAATCCGATGCGGCCATCCATTAACATGCTGCGTCCGCTCGCGGTCGCCGCGCTCATTGTCACGCTCGCCGGCTGCTCGGAATATCTCGACCGCCGCGAAACCATTTCGCTCAATGGCGGCAATTCGGTCGCGACCAACAAGGTCACCCAGATGGTCGACCCCTGGCCGCGCGACAGCGCCAATAACCACATCGCCTACAACGGCGACAAGATGGAAACCGCGGTCGACCGCTATCGCACCGGCCGTGTGATCCCGCCGCGCGGCATCGGCACATCCGCCAACTACCAGCCGCCTGGGAACCCGAACAGCGCCGCGCCGGCCGGACCGACGGTGACCCAGTCGGCGGCGTCGGTGAAATAAACGGAGCCGACGGAAGTCATGCGTTTAGGCCGCAACCCCAGTCCCGAATCCAACCGAACGCACGTGGTGGTGCTCACCGCGGACGCCGAGTTCGACCGTTCCGCGCGCGCCACGTTCGGCAGCAGCAGCGCGATCGAACTCACCGTGGTGCCGGGGCGGATCGCCGAGCACGGCGACACGCTCGACGTCACAGACGCCACCGTCGTGGTGGTCGATCTCGATGCCGGCCGTGACGACGAGATGGCCGCGTTGCAGCGGCTGATGGCGCGCGTGCGGGCCTGGCCGCCGGTGGTCGCGGTGACGCAGAGTTTCGACGAGAACGTCGCCCGCACGCTGTTGCAGATGCGGGTCGCCGATTTTCTGGTGAAGCCGGTGGCGGCGATCGACCTGGTGCGCGCCTGCGCGCGCGTTTCGCAGAGTCATGCCGGCAGCGCCGCGCCGACCGAGGCGCAGATCTACACGTTCCTGCCGGCAGTCGGCGGCGCCGGCGTCACCACGCTGGCGATACAGACCGCAATGCTCATGCTCAACAGCGGCGGTCCGCGCATGAAGCCGTCCACCTGCCTGCTCGATCTGAATTTCCAGAACGGCGCGGTGGCCGACTATCTCGATCTCGAGCCGCGCCTGAACCTGGCGGAAATCGAGCCGCGGCCGGATCGTCTCGACCGGCAATTGCTCGAGATCATGCTGTCGTATCACGCGTCGGGCCTCGCGGTGGTCGCGGCGCCGAACCGGCCGGCGGAGATGCGGTCGTTCGACCCCGACGTGGTGACACGCCTGCTCGACCTCGTCTCCACCAATTTCGACTATGTCGTGTTCGACATGCCGCGCACCTGGTTCTCCTGGACCGACAGCGTGCTGCTCGGCTCGAACAAATTGTTCATCGTCAGCGAAACCACCGTGCCCAGTTTGCGGCACGCCAAGCAGTTGGTGGCCGCAATCAAGGAACGGCTGGGCGATGGCCCCAATCCGCAGGTCATCGTCAACCGCTTCGAGCACCGCATGTTCTCGTCCGGCTTGCGCCACAGCGACCTGGTGCAGACGCTCGGCGACGCCTTCGTGTCGGCGATACCCAACGACTACGCTCTGGTGCGCGAAGCAATCGACCGCGGCGTGCCGCTCGATGAAGTCAAGCCGGGCAACAAGGTCAGTGCGCAGCTGAAGAAGCTGCTGGTGGATTCCTCTGCCGGCAAGCTGGCGGCGGAGAGCAAGCCCGCCTCGCCGCTGAAAAAGTTCAAACTCTCGATCGCGCAATAAAAAGGATCAAGCGATGGCCGGCCGTTTCACACTGCGACGCGCTGCCGCGCCGGAACCGCCGGTAATCGAACAGCCGGCGCCGTCCGCGCCTGCCGGCGCGCCCTTGACCGCGCTTCCCGAGGTGCCGGCCGAACAAGCGCCGCCAGTACAGCCGCATGCGTCGGCCAATCCTCTGCTCAGCGACAAGCTGCTCGACGCCAAGGTCCGCCTGCATCGCCGGCTGATCGAGGAAATCAATCTTTCCGCGCTCGAAAAGCTGCCGGAAGAAGAAATCCGTCACCACGTCCAGCAACTGGTCGCGAAATACGTGATGGCCGAGCGCCTGGCGCTGAATACCCAGGAACTCGCCGATTTCGTCTCGGAAATTCTCGACGAAATGACCGGCCTCGGCCCGCTCGAGCCGCTGCTCAAGGACGAGAGCATCAACGACATCCTGATCAACGGCCACGAATGCGTCTACGTGGAGCGGCGCGGCGTGCTCGAGCCGCTGTCGGTGCGCTTCAAGGACGAGCAGCATCTCCTGCGCATCATCAACAAGATCGTGTCCGCGGTCGGCCGCCGCGTCGACGAATCGCATCCGCTTTGCGACGCGCGCCTGCAGGACGGCTCGCGCGTCAACGTGGCGGTGCGCCCGATCGGCGTCGACGGTCCCCTGGTTTCGATCCGCAAATTTTCCAAGAAGCCGCTCAACCTCGGCAAGCTGGTCGAAGTCGGCGCGCTGCGCCCGCCCATGGCCGACCTGCTGGCGGCGGCGGTCAAAGCGCGCATTACCACCATCATTTCCGGCGGCACCGGCTCCGGCAAGACCACGATGCTGAACGCACTCTCCGCCTTCATTTCGGAAAAGGAGCGCTTGATCACCATCGAAGACGCCGCCGAACTGCAGCTGCAGCAGCCGCATGTCGGCCGCATGGAAACGCGGCCGCCCAATATCGAAGGCAAGGGCGAAATCCGCCAGCGCGAACTGGTGAAAAACGCACTGCGCATGCGGCCCGACCGCATCATCCTCGGCGAGTGCCGCGGCGAGGAAGCCTTCGACATGTTGCAGGCGATGAACACCGGCCACGAAGGCTCGATGGCCACCATTCACGCCAATACGCCGCGCGACGCCATCTCGCGCCTGGAGCAGATGATCGGCATGGCCGGCCTGCCGATGACGGTCTCCTCGATCCGCGGCCAAATCGCCGGCGCCATCCAGCTCATCGTGCAGCTGCAGCGCCAGTCCGACGGCAAGCGCAAGATCACTTCGATCGCGGAAATCACCGGTCTGGAAGGCGACATCATCCAGATGCAGGAAATCTTCAAATACGTGCGCACCGGAACCGCGGCGGACGGCACCGTGCAGGGCCATTTCACGGCCACCGGCGTGCGCCCGCGCTTCCTCACCCATCTCGCCAATCAAGGTATCAAGCTGCCCGGCAATTTCTTCGATCCCTCGCAGCCGCTGTAGGCCAATGTCGCATCTGTTCGAATTCAACCCGGTCTATCTGATCTACCTGCTGGTCGGCGTCTCGGCGGCGATGTTCGCGGAAGGCGTCTATCTGCTGTTCTACAACAAGGCATCCTACCGCAATAACATCAACCGCCGCCTCAAGGTGATGGACCACAAGCCGGACCGCGAAAGCGTGCTGGTGCAATTGCGGCGCGAGCGCGGACTGACCAGCAGCGGCGAATACCTGTTGCCGTTCGTCAACTTCAATCGGCTCGTCCTGCAATCGGGCCTGTCGATCGGGCTCGGACGGCTGATCCTGATCATCGTTATCGGCATGATCGGCGCGTTCGTCGCCACCATTGTGTTCGAAGGAAGCGTGCTTTACGCCGTCTTCGCCGCGCTGTTTTGCGGCCTTGTGCTGCCCATCATGGTGCTGCGTTTCTTGCGCTCGCGGCGGCAGAAGAAATTCGCCGCGCAATTCCCCGACGCCATCGACATCATCGTTCGTTCGTTGCGCGCCGGCCATCCGGTGCCGATCGCCATCAACATGGTGGCGCGCGAGCTGGGCGACCCGATCGGCAGCGAATTCGGCACCGTCACCGACGAGATCACCTATGGCGCCGACTTAGAGACCGCCATGCGCAATTTATATTTCCGCGTCGGCACCGACGACCTTCCGCTGTTCGTGACAGCGGTCGCGATCCAGGGCTCGACCGGCGGCAATCTCGGCGAAATCCTGCAAAACCTGTCGGCGGTGATCCGCCTGCGCTTCAAGATGCGGCGCAAGATTCGCGCGCTGGCGGCGGAAGGCCGCGCTTCGGCGCTGATCCTGTCGTCGCTGCCGATCGGCATGTTCGTGGTGATCAATTTCCTGGTGCCGACGTTCTACGCCAGCGTCTGGCATGAGGACTTGACCAAGATCGCGCTGGTGCTGGCCGGCTGCTGGATGGGCATTGGCAATTTCATCATGTACCGCCTGGTCAATTTCAGGATCTGACCGATGAACATGATGACGTCGGCATTCAGCAATATCTTTCAGGACAACGCCAATATGTTGTTGGCGGTGCTGGTGTTCCTGGCGGCCGGAACGCTCGCCTTTTCGGTGATGGCGTTTGCGCGCGTGCGCGGATCGGTCAAGCGGCGCGCCTCGAATATCCTGGATGAAAGTGATCGGGTCGCCAATCCCAAGCGCTCGTTGCGCTATTCCAGTCTGCAGGCGGTGACCCGTCTGCTCGACTACACCACCAAGCACTATTCCGAGACCAACGACGAGCACATGAAGGTGCTGCGCCGCCGCCTGATCCAGGCCGGCGTCTACGATCCGCGCGGCGTCGCGTTTTTCTTTATCGCGCGAACGGCGCTTGCCATCGGGCTCGCCGTCGCCGTGTTCCTGGCGCGGCCGATGGTCGCCTCGTACGGAACCACGTTCTTTTGGCTGATGGTGATCGTCGGCGGCATCGTCGGCTATGTCGGCCCCAGCATGTACATCGACCGCCGTATCGCCGCCCGCAAGGTCGAGCACCGTTCCGGTTTCCCGGATTTCATGGACCTGCTCGTCGTCTGCGCCGATTCCGGGCTGTCGATGGAGGCCGCGCTCGAACGCGTCGGCCGCGAACTCGGCGACAGCTATCCTTCTTTGTCCGCCAATATCCACATGACCAACCTCGAAACCCGGGCCGGCCGCCCGCTCAAGGACGCGCTGGAGCGCTTTGCCGACCGGCTGGCGCTCGACGAGGCGCACGCCTTCGCGACGTTGATCAACCAATCGATCGATCTCGGCTCCAGCATTACCGATGCGCTGCGGGTCTATAGCGACGACATGCGCCATAAGCGGCTCTCGCTGGCCGAGGAAAAGGCCTATGCGCTGCCCGCCAAGCTGTCGGTTCCGATGATGGTTTGCATCTTTCCGGTGCTGTTCGTGGTCATCCTGCTGCCGGTGTTCGTGCGCCTGCATGTCGGGCACTACTTCTGATTTGGCCCGCAAACACAGGGTGAAGAATTTCTTAACTAACCTCTCCTAGCTTAACCCTCGTCCCGATCGCGGGCGTTTCCGTCAGGCTTTGTCATGCGTATTGGAATTGCCCGAACCCTGGTTGTCGTAACTGCCGGCCTCTGGCTGGCGGGCTGCAGCACCGGCAAATTCTCCAATCCATTCGAGGCGAAAACGCCCGGCGCGGACTCCTATGCCGCGGCGCCGGCGACCGATGACAGCGCCACCGAACAGGTGCCGCCGCCGCTCGGCGCGCCGGCCGAAGCCGAACCGGGCCTGTACGGCAGCGATCCGAACGACGCCCTGAACCTCGGCAAGAAGCAATACCGCGCCAATAATTTCGGGCTGGCCGAGAAATATTTCCGCCACGCGGCCGAGCTGCATCCGCGCGACGCCGAAGCCTGGATGGGCTTGGCGGCGTCCTACGACCGCTTGCGCCGTTTCGATCTTGCCGACCGCGCTTACGCCCAGGCCATCAGCATCGTCGGGCCGACGACCGAGATCCTGAATAACCAAGGCTATTCCTATATGTTGCGCGGCGACTACAAACGCGCGCGCGAAAAGCTGGCTGCCGCCGAGCGCAGGGATCCCGGCAACAAATACGTGCAGAACAATCTGCAGCTCCTGGAAGACAGCTACCGCAAGGGCAAGTCCATCCAATAGCCCTTGTGTGGCCGTGCGGGAAAACCGCCGGCTGGCGGGACTAATCTTCGAAATTCCTGGTTCTTGATACGGGCGCGATCGTGCCGCGCCAGGCCGTTCGGGCGGTAGCGCCTGCGCGCCGTCTCGACTACGATACGGCCCAGGCAACAAAACCGGTGGTTCAACATCCGGTTAGCAGGGGGGAATCCAATGGCTAGCGCAGTCAATGCCGGCGCACGTCTCGACCGGCTCCCGATCTCGTCGTTCCATTACCGTATCTTCTGGCTGGTCGGCGCCGGCATGTTCTTCGATGGCTACGATCTCTACGTCGCCGGCGGCGTGCTGGCGTCCGCGGTCCAGACCAAATTCTCCACCATTCCGCAAAACCTGCAATTTCTCTCGCTCACCTTCGTCGGCATGACGCTGGGCGCGCTGATCACCGGCTTTGTCGGCGACAAATACGGCCGCCGTTTCACCTATCAGATCAACCTGCTGATCTTCGGCCTTGCGTCGCTCGCGGCGGCCTTCGCGCCGACCATGGGCTGGCTGATCGTATGCCGCTTCATTCAGGGGCTCGGGCTGGGCGCCGAGATCGTGGTCGGCTATTCGACGCTGACCGAATTCGTGCCGCCGAAGACGCGCGGCCGCTGGCTCTCCTTCATGGCTTTCATCGTGGTGGCGGGATTTCCGGCGACCGCGATCCTCGGCTATCTGATTATCCCGCATTGGGGCTGGCGGCCGATGTTCGTCATCGCCGGCATCGGCTCCTTGATCGTCTGGTACCTGCGTAAAAGGCTGCCGGAATCGCCGCGCTGGCTCGAATCGGAAGGCCGCGCCGCCGAGGCGGAAGCCTTGATGACGTCGATCGAGGCGGAAGTGGCGTCGCCGACTTTGCCGCTGCCGCCGCCTGCGCCGGCTTTGGCCGTGCCGCAACTCTCAGCCGCCGATATGTTTAAGCCGCCGATTCTGCAGCGTCTGATCGTCGGCAGCTGGGTGCTGATTACCATCAACACGCTGATCTTCGGCTTCGTGATCTTCCTGCCGCAGTTCTTCCTGCGTCAGGGCCTCACCATCACCAATTCGCTCGCCTATACGCTGGTGTTGTCGATCGCCTCGCTGATCGGCTGCGCCCTCGGCGCCTGGAGTTCGGACGCCATCGGCCGGCGCTGGAGCATCATCGGCGCCTCCGTCGCCACCATTGTGTTCGGTTACATCTATGCGCGCTTCAACGCCGCCTCCGATCCGGCGATCGTATTGACGGTCGGCTTCGTGCTGATCGTCGCGATCTACGTTCAGACCGCGATCCTGTTCGGCGTCTACACGCCGGAGCTGTTCCCGACCGAAATCCGGCTGCGCGCCAACGGCATCTGCAACACGCTCGGCCGGGGAGCGACGGTGGTCTCGCCCTTCATCGTCGGCGCGCTGATGGCGAACTACAAATTGCCCGGCGTGGTCTGGCTGATGATCGGTCTGGTGGTCATCCAGATCGTGGTGGTGTGGGCCTGGGGCGTGGAGCCGCGCAACCGGGCGCTCGAGGATGTCGCCACCGCGACGGCTTGATCCTTACCATCTCGTCATGTATCGGCCGTCCGGACCTACCGGACGGCCGTTGCCGTTCATAGATGTATGGTGTGCGGGGCGCGCGGCCTGAGGAATATTACGTGTTCAATTCGTTGCGAAAGCTGATTTCCGAATTTGGCGAGGGCGGCAAGCATCCCAGCCGTTTCGAGGAAGACGATTACCGTCTGGCCGCCGCCGCGCTGCTGGTGCACGCGGCCGCCATCGACGGCTCGGTCTCGGACGCCGCGCGCGACAACCTGCATGGCTTGATCAAGCAGCGTTTCAATCTGGACGATGCCGCCACCGACGAATTGGTCGCCGAGGCCACCGAGGCCGAGCAGAAGGCGATCGATCTTTATCAATTCACCGCCCGGCTCAACCGCTCGCTCGACGAAGCGGGGCGCGCCCGCATGGTCGAAATGATGTGGCAAATTGCCTTTACCGATGGGGTCATAACCGAATTCGAGGATAATCTGATCTGGCGGGCGGCCGATCTCCTCGGCGTTTCGCAGGGCGAGCGGATCGCGCTGCGCGAGCGGGTTTCGGCGTCGCTGGTGGGCGAAGGCGACGCAAAGCAATGAGCGGCTTGCGGCCGATTACGGTGATCACCGGCGCCTCGGCCGGGATCGGCGCGGCGCTGGCGCGGGTATTCGCGCGCAACGGTCATGACTTGGCGCTGGTTGCGCGGCGTGAAGATCGCTTGCAGGCGCTGGCCGATGAAATCGCCGCCGCCGGCGGCGTGCGGCCGCTGGTGATCGTCGCCGATCTGCAACGCGGCGATGCCGCACGCCTGATCGGTGATGCGCTGGTGGAATTCGGTGCCGAGCCGCAATTCATGGTCAACAATGCCGGCTTCGGCCTGGTCGGCACCGCAGCCTCGCTCGACCGCGCCGAGCAACTGGCGATGATCGACCTCAATGTCCGTGCGCTTGCCGACCTGTCGCTCGGTTTTGTCGACAGCCTGGCGCGCCATCGCGGCGGCATCCTCAATGTTGGTTCGATGGCCGGTTTCCTGCCCGGGCCGGGCATGACCGCCTATTACGCCAGCAAGGCCTTCGTGCTGTCGTTCAGCGAGGCGCTGCACAGCGAGCTCAAAGCGAGCGGCGTGCGGGTGAGCGTGCTTTGTCCCGGTCCGGTGCCGACCGAATTTGCCGAACGCGCCGGCATCAAAGGCGGTTCCATGGTGCCCGACTATCTGTCGCAGTCGCCGGAGGCCGTGGCGGAGGCGGGCTATCGCGGCCTGATGCAAGGCCGCCGCACGATCATCCCGGGGTTCCTCAACAAGCTGATCGTCATGCTGATCCGGTTTTTGCCGCGGTCGCTGCTGCTGGCGGCGGTCGATTTCCGCCAGAGCCGCCGCAGGCCCGCGCCGCGGACATAGCCGTCCCCCGCGGGTCGTGTTGCAAACGCCGGCGAAGCGGGTAGTACTCGGTGCGGGCGCTGAATCGCGCACCGAACCGCCATGTTGAAGCCGGTCCTTCTCATTTTGCACCAGGAGCATTCCTCGCCCGGCCGGGTCGGCCAGGTGTTGAACAAGCTCGGCTATCCGCTCGACATCAGGCGCCCGCGTTTCGGCGATCCGCTGCCGGAGACGATGGACGAGCATGCCGCTGCCGCGATTTTCGGCGGCCCGCAAAGCGCCAACGATGAAGACGATTTCATCAAGCGCGAGACCGATTGGATCGGCGTGCCGCTACGCGACAAGAAACCCTATCTGGGCATCTGCCTCGGCGCGCAGATGATGGCGCGCCATCTCGGTGCGGGCGTCTATCCGCATCCGCAAGGTCATGCCCAGATCGGCTATTATCCAATCCGCCCGACGCAAGCCGGGCTCGAGCTCTGTCCCGAATGGCCCGACCACGTCTATCAATGGCACCGCGAGGGTTTCGATCTGCCGGCCGGTGGCGAATTGCTGGCTGAGGGCGACGACGCCTTTTCCGTGCAGGCGTTCCGCTATGGCACAGGCTATGCGCTGCAGTTCCACCCCGAGGTCACCCACGCCATGATGTATCGCTGGCTGGTGCGCGGCGCCCACCGCATGGAACTGCCGGGGACCAAGCAACGCCATGAGCACATTGCCGACCGCGCGGTGCATGACCATGCCTCGCGCAACTGGCTTGCCGCTTTCATCGACCACTGGATCGGGCGCAAGACGGCCGATCAACCGGCCGCCGGATAAAAGGCCCGCCTACGTCCTGCGGGCTATGGCGTGGCAACCTGCGTGTGTGAGGGCTCGCCAGGCCGAGGCCGCGGAGCGGCGAGGGCTGGTGGAGCCGAGGGGATTTGAACCCCTGACCTCCTCATTGCGAACGAGGCGCTCTCCCAACTGAGCTACGGCCCCGCCTTTACGGCGCAATCTGTGCGCTTTTTCAGCGAGTGGCGCCATTTAGGACCAGGGTATGGGGCTGTCAAGGACGCGCCTCGCAGGCCTCGCCGTCCACCGGTCGGCTTGTTGAAGCCGATGTGACCCGCTAATTTCCCGCCACCTCGAACAGGCGGAATTCTCATGCGCGCGGTCCTCGATATCGTTCTGCTGGTGCTGCAAATCTATATCTGGCTGCTGATCGCCGCCGCCGTCCTGTCCTGGCTGGTCGCCTTCAACGTGGTCAACACGCGCAACCAGGTGGTGCACATGATCGGCGACATGCTGTTCCGGCTCACCGAGCCGCTGCTGCGGCCGATCCGCTCGATGCTGCCCAATCTCGGCGGTATCGACGTTTCACCGGTGATCCTGATCCTGCTGATCCTGTTCCTGGAAAACGTGATCGTCCGCTACGTCTATCCAAACGTCTTCTGACGTGGCGGCGGCGCGGCCATGGTCGGCGGTGGCCGGCGGTGTCGCGCTGGCCGTGCGGCTGACGCCCAAAGGCGGCCGCGACGCCATCGACGGAATCGAGCTACTGGCCGACGGCCGCAGCGTTCTCAAGGCCCGTGTGCGCGCGGCGCCGAGCGAAGGCGAGGCCAATACGGCGCTGCTGCGGCTGATCGCCAAGGCGGTCGGCGTCCCGCCGCGCGACGTCACGCTCAGCGCGGGCGCCACGGCCCGCGTCAAGCGGCTAACGATTACGGGCGAACCGCCGACGCTGATCGCGGCTCTGGAGAAGATCGCGGCGAAAGGCTAACAATCCGCCATGCAGGCACGCATCATTGATGGCAAGACGATCTCGGCTGACCTGCGCGGCAAGGTGACGGATGCGGTGCATCGTCTGCTGCGCGACCGCGGCATTGTGCCGGGACTGGCCGTCGTGCTGGTCGGCCACAATCCCGCCAGCCGGACCTATGTACGCAACAAGTCCAAGGCGGTGGCCGAGGCAGGCCTGCAGTCGTTCGACCAGCATCTGCCGGAAGAGGCGAGCGAGGCCGATTTGCTCGACCTGATCGCGCGGCTCAATGCCGATCCGAAGATCAACGGCATTCTGGTGCAATTGCCGCTGCCGCCGCAGATCAACGTGGACAAAATCATCGCCGCCATCGATCCGGACAAGGACGTCGACGGATTCCATCCGCTCAATGCCGGCCGGCTCGCCAGCGGGCTGCCGGGGCTGGTGCCGTGCACGCCGCTCGGCTGCGTGCGGCTGGCCAAGAGCGTGCACCCGTCGCTCGCCGGGCTGGAGGCGGTGGTGATCGGCCGCTCCAACATCGTCGGCAAGCCGGTGGCGCAGTTGCTGCTGGCCGAGAACGCGACGGTGACCATCGCCCATTCCAAGACGCTCGATTTGTCGGCGGTGTGCGCCCGCGCGGACATACTTGTCGCCGCGATGGGCCGCCCTGAAATGGTGCGCGGCGGCTGGATCAAGCCGGGCGCCACCGTCATCGACGTCGGCATCAATCGCGTCGTCGGTCCGCACGGCGGCACGCATATCGTCGGCGACGTCGCGCACGCCGAGGCGAGACAGATTGCCGGCGCGCTCACGCCGGTTCCCGGCGGCGTCGGACCGATGACCATCGCCTGCCTGCTGCTCAACACGCTCACCGCCGCCTGCATCCAGAACGGCCTGCCGGCGCCGAAGATCTGATCCTCATGGTGAGGAGCGCGGCGCAGACGCGCGTCTCGAACCATGAGGCCGAAGAATCACGGGCCTTCATCCTTCGAGACGCCCGCTACGCGGGCTCCTCAGGATGAGGATTTGAGTTTTAGATTATTGAGAATCGCCTCACTGCCAGGCGTAGGCGACCTTGTCGAGCGTCTTGGTGCCGAACTTCTCGGACGAGCGCGCGACCGCGCGGCCACCGAGCGCGCGGTAAAATTCCACCGCCGGTTCGTTATCGGACAACGCCCACACCACCAAGCTCTTCAAGCCGCTCTGCGTGAGATCCTTGCGCGCGGCGGAAAACAGGCGGCGGCCGAAGCCGAGGCCCTGGAACTCGGGGCGCAGATAAAGTTCGTAGACTTCGCCGTCATAGAACAGGCTGCGCGCCCGGTTGCGTCCGTAATTGGCGTAGCCGGCGATCTGCTCGCCGAATTGCAGGATAGTGATGCGGCTGCCTTTGCGGATAGCCGAGTCCCACCAGTCCGGTCCGCGCCGGTTGATCAGCTTGTCGAGCTCGTTGCCCGGGATGATTCCCTGATAGGCCGTCCGCCATGCTTGATCATGGGTGACGGCGACGTCCGACGCATCGGAGGCCTTCGCACGGCGAATCTCTATGAGGGTCGTGCTCATGTGAGAATAGAAGCAACGAACCCGGCGGCCTTCAAGCCCATAATTAATGAAGCGTTAATGGTGTGGATTACTGGCAACAGCTTAGCGAGAAACACGCTGTGGCTGCTGGCAAATCGTGCTCGTCTCGCACGGCGTCGCGCAGGTCGTAGTCACATGTTACGGCGGCGGCGCGCGTTGGCCGGCGTCGCCGCGGCAAGTGATTCGACTTGTCAGATTCGAATCGTGCCAATTTAGGACAGTAGCGCTGTCCGCCGGCTGGAGGGCCTTTGCGATCGTTCACCGCTGTGCGCGCAAGGCCCGCAAATCCTCGATCAATCTTTCGCTGAGGCCGACTTGGGGGAGAAACATCCAGGTCGAGCACTGGGTCGTCGTCAGGGTCGCGCCGTCATTCTTGGGCTCGGTCCGATGGGCGGCGAGCGTGTAGGTTTGGCCGGCAACGAACTTGACGCCGCAGGAGGCCGACGGGCCGCTCAGATGCAGCACCTTGACGGTCGCGCCCGCCGCCGGACCCTTGAAGGACTCGGTAATCCGGAAGGTGGTCACCGATACGTATTTGCGGATCTCTTTCGTGTCCGCAACGGCCGCGGTGAATACGGCCGTGGAAGAAGCAAGGATACTCGTGGCGGTGGGGTCGGGTGCGCAGGAGCAAGCCGATGCGGAGCCGGTCGCGGTCAGCAAAGCCGCGAATGCAAAAAGCGTCAGAGCAACGCGCCGCATGATGCGCCTCCGTTCTGCGCATTAAGCCTTGCAGGAAGAGCGGCAATCTGCATTGAGGTGAATCAAGGCGTTGCAAAGCAAGACGGCGACAGCCGCGTCAGGCGCGGGCGCGACGCTTTAGCGCATCGGGGATGGCGTGACTAAACCGCTATCGCTTCCTTGGCGCGGTCGGCGCGCTTGCGGTCGGTCTCGTCCAGGAGCTTCTTGCGCAGACGGATCGACTTCGGCGTCACTTCGACCAGCTCGTCGTCCTCGATATAGGCGAGGGCTTTTTCCAGCGTCATGCGGATCGGCGGCGTGAGACGGACCGCTTCGTCCTTGCTGGTGGTGCGGATGTTGGTGAGCTGTTTGCCCTTGAGCACGTTGATGACCAGGTCGTTGTCGCGAGTATGCTCGCCGACGATCATGCCGCGGTACACCTTCCAGCCCGGCTCGATCATCATCGGCCCGCGATCTTCCAGGTTCCACAGCGCGTAGGCGACCGCCTCGCCCTGATCGTTGGAGATCAGCACGCCGTTGCGGCGGCCCTGGATCGGTCCCTTGTGCGGCGCATAGGCGTGGAACAGCCGGTTCATGATTGCGGTGCCGCGCGTATCGGTGAGCAACTCGCCCTGGTAGCCGATCAGCCCGCGGGTCGGCGCGTAAAACACCATGCGCACTCGCCCGCCGCCGGACGGCTTCATTTCGATCATCTCGGCTTTGCGCTCGGCCATCTTCTGCACGACGATGCCAGAATGAATCTCGTCGACGTCGATGACGACCTCTTCGATCGGCTCCTGCAATTCGCCTTTTTCGTCTTCGCGCAACAGCACCTTGGGGCGCGAAACCGACAATTCGAAGCCTTCGCGGCGCATGGTCTCGATCAGAATGCCGAGCTGCAATTCGCCGCGGCCGGCGACCTCCATGGCGTCCTTGTCGTCACTCTCGCGCACGCGCAGCGCCACATTGCCTTCCGCCTCGCGCAGCAAGCGGTCGCGGATCATGCGGCCGGTCACTTTCGTGCCTTCGGTGCCGGCGAGCGGAGAATCGTTGACGCGGAACGTCATGGCCAGCGTCGGCGGATCGATCGGCTGCGCCGGGATCGGGGTCTCCACGGAAGGATCGCAGATCGTCATCGCCACGGTCGCGTTCGGCAGTCCGGCCAGCGCGACGATGTCGCCGGCTTCCGCCTCGTCCACCGGCACGCGTTCGATGCCGCGGAACGCCAGCACCTTGGTGATGCGGCCGGTCTCGATCAGCTTGCCGTCGTGATCGAGCACCTTGACCGACTGGTTCGGCTTGACTGAGCCGGAGGTGATGCGGCCGGTGACGATACGGCCGAGATAGGGATTGGCTTCCAGGATGGTGCCGAGCAGGCGGAACGGCCCTTGCTCCACCACCGGCGGCTTGACGTGGCTGAGCACCAGATCGAACAGCGGCTGCATGCCGTCGTCGTGCGAGCCTTCCAGCGTCGTCGCCATCCAGCCTTGTTTGGCGGAGCCGTAGAGAATCGGGAAATCGAGCTGGTCGTCGGTGGCGTCGAGCGCGGCGAATAGATCGAACACTTCGTTGATTACCTCGACCGGACGCGCGTCCGAACGGTCGACTTTGTTGATCACGACGATGGGCTTGAGGCCCATGCGCAGCGCCTTCGACACCACGAATTTGGTTTGCGGCAGTGGGCCCTCGGCGGCGTCGACCAGCACCAAAGCACCGTCCACCATGTTGAGGATGCGCTCGACCTCGCCGCCGAAATCGGCGTGGCCCGGCGTGTCGACGATATTGATGCGGGTGCCCTTCCATTCGACCGAGGCGGCCTTGGCCAGGATCGTGATACCGCGCTCGCGCTCCAGGTCGTTGGAATCCATGGCGCGTTCGACCACGCGCTCGTTGGCGCGGTACACGCCGGATTGCTGCAGCAGCCGGTCGACCAGCGTGGTTTTGCCATGGTCGACGTGCGCGATAATGGCGATATTGCGGATGTTCATAAGGGTTCCAAAAACCAAAGCGCGGGCCCATGGGGACCCGCGACGCGACCTATTGCGGCGCAATATAGTCACGAAGCGGCTAGAAGCAACCGCCGGTTAGGCGATCGGCGGAACGAGGTAAACCCCCTTAGGCCCCCGCCGGCCGGCCCCAGGGCCCGCTCTGGGTACCTCTCGGCATAACCTCCGACAGCATCACCATTTCGGCGATGGTTTCGCCGGTGACCAGACCGACCAGTTTGCCGGCTGCGTCGGTGACGCCGACCGCCGGCGCTTGCTTCTGCTGCAACAGCTTGAACGCCTGTTCTAAGGTCATTCGATGGCCGATGGTCGGCATGATGGCAATGGTCGCGCTGGCGACGCGGGCATCGGGGCCGTGCTGCTTGATGGCGCGGATCAGGTCGGCGCGGCCGAGCACGCCGACCGGCTTGCCGGCGCCGTCGACCACGGGGAATTCGCCCTGGCCGGTCTGCAGCAAAGTCTGCACCGCCGCATCCAGATGCTCCTCGGGCGTCAGCGTCTCGAAATGCGTCACCATGGCGTGACTCACTGGCACGCCGCGCGAGGCGGCGCGCAGCGCTACCATATGCGCTTCCGAACTTGCCGCTAGATAGACGAAGATGGCGATGAAGATCAGGATCGGATTGTACATCAGACCGATAAAGCCGAGCGCGAAGGCGACGAACTGGCCGATCGCCGCGGCGACTTCGGTCGCCCGCACATAGCCCATGCGGCTTGCCAGCAGCGCGCGCAGTACGCGGCCGCCGTCCATCGGAAAGGCCGGGATCATGTTGAAGACGGCGAGAAACAGGTTCACCGCCGCCAGCCGGTCGATCAGCGAAAACTGCGTGTTGTCGAGCCCCGCCGCGGCGCTTGTTTGCAGCGTCGCGCCGCCGATGAACACGAGCAAAAGGGTGATGACCACGTTCACCAGCGGGCCGGCGATGGCGATGAGGAATTCCTGGCCGGGCTCTTCCGGGATGCGCTCAAGTTGGGCGACGCCGCCGATCGGCAGCAACGTCACAAAAGGCGTTTGCACGCCAAAGGCGCGCGCGGTGAAGATGTGGCCGAACTCGTGCAGCAGCACGCACAGGAACAAAAGAACCACGAAGATGACGCTATCCCATGCGGTAGCGGCGCCGCCCTGGCTGTAGCTAGCGGCGAATATCCAGGCGAGAAACAACAGGAATGTGAGGTGGATGCGCACGACGGTGCCGGCCACCTTGCCGATATTCAATGACCAGGACATGAAAAGCCTCATATGGTCGGTGCCAATGCCTATGAGGTAGTATCGCCGAGCGCGCTTTGCGAGGGCGTTGCGTTCGGCCAAAGGACCCCGTCAATGGGCGATAGCTATCCGAAAGTGAAAGTGGCGGCGGTGCAGGCCGCTTCGGTGTTTCTCGACCGCGAAGGCTCGACCGAAAAGGCCTGCCGGCTGATCCGCGAGGCCGGTAAGAACGGCGCCCGCGTCATCGGATTTCCCGAGGGCTTCATCCCGGCGCACCCGGTCTGGTATCACCACCACGCGGCGAGCGGCGCCATCGCCAACCGGCTGGCGGTCGAGCTGTTCAAGAATTCGGTGGAAATTCCCGGCCCCGAAATCGACGCGCTGTGCGAGGCCGCGCGCGCGGCCAACGCCTATGTCGTGATCGGCGTCTGCGAAAAGCTGCCGCAGACCATCGGCACGATGTTCAATACCCAGGTCTATATCGGACCCGACGGCACGCTGATCCGCAAGCATCAGAAAATCATGCCGACGGTCGGCGAGCGTCTGGTGCACATGGGCGGCTACGGCGACACGTTCGGCGCCTTCAGCAGCGAATTCGGACCAATGAGCGGGCTGATCTGCGGCGAGAATTCCAATCCGCTGGCGATTTTCGCGCTGATCGCCGAAGGCACGCGCATTCACGTCATGAGCTGGCCGAACCATTTCCCGACCAGCGGCGATCCGCTGCGCAATCGCGTCGCCATCGACTCGCAGGCATTCGCGCAGATGAGCAAGGCCTTCGTGATTTCGGCCTGCGGCACGGTCGACGAGCGCATGATCGAAATGCTGCAGGCCGGTCCCGAGGCAGAGAAATTTCTGCGCAATCCCGATTGCTGCGGCGGCTCGCTGATCGTCGATCCGATGAGCCGCATCATCGCCGGACCGATGGGCGCCGAGGAAGGCATTTTGTACGCCGAATGCAATCTCGATCTCGGCATTCAGATGAAGCTGCGGCACGATTTTGCCGGTCATTACAACCGGCCGGATATTTTTCATCTGCAGGTGAACCGGGCCGCGCCGCAACTCTACTCGGTGCACGGCGTTGACCAGCCGGCGGCGCTGGCGAACGCGGTCGACATGGCCGCCCTGCCGCCGCAGAATTTGCGGCTGGAGCCGCCAGCCGGCGAATAGGATGGAGAGGGGTTTCCCATGCCCGCCAAATTGACCGGAGATGCCCGTAAAGCGGCTTTAGCCAGGCTTTCCGGCTGGTCCGAGGTGGCCGGCCGCGACGCCATCGCCAAGAAATTCGTGTTCAAGGATTTCAACCAGGCCTTCGGCTTCATGACGCGGGCGGCGCTGGCAGCGGAGAAAATGGATCACCATCCGGAATGGTTCAACGTTTATAAGTCGGTGGACGTCACGCTATCGACGCACGATGCCGGCGGGTTGACCGAGCTCGACATCAAGCTCGCCGAGACGATGGACAGGCTCGCGGGTTGACCATGGATAAGACGACGCTTGCCGCCTATGAATCGGCCGCACCGGCCTTTGTGCAGCGCTGGCTCGCCGAGGAAGAGCCCGCCGACGTCTATGCCCTGTTGCGGAAATTTTTCCGCCCCGGGCTCACCGCCGATATCGGCTCGGGCAGCGGACGCGATGCGGCCTGGCTCACCGCCAACGGTTTCCCGGCCATCGGCTACGACGTTTCCGAAGGCCTGCTGGCGCAGGCGCGCGCCCGTTTTCCGCACATCGAATTCACAAAGGCCGCGCTGCCAGACTTGAGCGGAGTTCCGGCCCGGCATTTCGACAATGTGTGCTGCGAGACTGTGCTCATGCATTTGCCGCGCGAGGAGATCGCGCCGGCGGTGGCGCGCATGCTGGAGGTCCTCAAGCCGGGCGGCGTCATTTACATGAGCTTCCGCATCACCGAGAACGCCGATCACCGCGAAAAGGACGGCCGGTTGTTCACGGCCTATGTCGGCGATCATGTACGCCGTGCGCTCGCCGGACAGGCGATCCTGTTTGACGGGACGGTCGAGCGGCGGCCCGGCGTGATGCTGCAGCGGCTCATTGCGCGCGCCGCCTAGCGCCTTGCAGCGGCTGGTGCCGACGCCCATCTATCCGCTATGGCATTTGCCCGCGCTGCATTTTGGCGAAGTGAGGATAACGACGACAGTTCGTTGCGCCGTGGCTTCTGGCGCAAGCTGAAGCGCGTCGCCGGACATATCCCGTTCGCCGAAGAACTGCTGGCCGCTTACTACTGCGCCTTCGACCGCGACACGCCGCTGCCGGTGAAAGCGACGCTGGTCGGCGCGCTCGCCTATTTTATCCTGCCGGTCGACGCCATTCCCGACGTGCTGCCGGTCATCGGCTTTACCGATGATGCCGCGGTTTTGGCGACAGCGATCAAGCTGGTCGCCAGCCATATCCGCCCGGCGCATCGCGAAGCGGCGCGCAGCACGTTGGCGAAGCTCTAAGGCCGCAGGATAGCCTTGCCCATCACCTGACGCGTGGCGATCGCTTTGAGCGCGGCCGGCGCTTGCTCGAGCGGATAGACCGCGTGCACGTGCGAGGACAATTTGCCCTCGGCACACCAGTCGAGGATTTGCGCCATGTTGGCGCGGTGGCCTTGCGGTTCGCGCAGGGTCCAGGCGCCCCAATAGACGCCGAGCACGTCGTAGCTGCGCAGCAGCACCAAATTGAGCGGCAGCTTCGGCATGTCGCCGGCGGCAAAGCCGATGACCAGGTAACGCCCGCCCCAATCCATGCCGCGCAGCGCGGCTTCGCCTTGCGCGCCGCCGATCGGATCGTAGACCACATCGACGCCCTTGCCGCCGGTAAGCGCCCGCAGCGCGTCTTTGAGATCGCTTGCAGCGTAATTCACGCCGTCGTCGGCGCCGTGCTTGCGGGCGAAGGCGACTTTCTCGTCCGACGATGCGCAGGCGATGACGCGCGCGCCCATCAGTTTGCCGAGCTCGACCGCGGAGAGGCCGGTGCCGCCGGCGGCGCCCAGCACGGCGATCGTCTCGCCGGGCTTGAGCTTGGCGCGGTTGTTCAGCGCATACATCGTCGTGCCGTAGGTGACGGTGAGGCCGGCGGCATGGTCGAAATCGACGCCGGCCGGAACGGCGACGAGTTTGTCGGCGGCAACCGCCACCTTCTCGCGCGCGGCGCCCCAGCCGATATTGCCGATGACCCGGTCGCCGGGCGAGAAGCCGGTGACGCCGGCGCCGACGCTTTCGACTTCGCCGGCGAACTCGGCGCCGGGCGAGAACGGGAAGGGCGGCTTGTGCTGGTATTTGCCGGCGATGATCAGGGTGTCGAAGAAGTTCAGCGCCACCGCCTTGACGCGCACCAGGGCTTCGCCCGGTCCGGGCGCGGGGTCAGGCAGGTCGGCCAGTTCAAGGTCGTCGGGGGTACCGTAATGGGTGCAGAGCAGGGCTTTCATGGCGGCTCGTTCGTCTATACTGGCGCGGCAAGGTATCTAGCACGCTCGCCCGCCGGTTTGGCGGCATCAGGTTTAGGCCTATAGTTTCGCGGAGGGCGACGGATTGCCGCCTTCACCTTGTCGATATTCGCCCCTAATGGGCTAATATCCAGCTGTTCTTTAGGGGGGCGGCTCGAACGCCGTCGTTCACTTCAACCGGTAGGGCCCGATGACGAAGACGCTTTGGCAACGCCCCACGATTGCACTGCTGACCGCTACCACCGTGGTTTTTTGCGCGGCCGCTTCTGCGCAGCCCCAGAAAAAACCAGCCGAACCGACCGAGCAGGCGGTGCTGCTCGGCCAGTTCGACGACTGGGGCGCCTACCAGGCGACGCCCGGCGGCAAAAAGGTTTGCTTTGCGCTGTCGAAGCCGGTCAAGGCGGAAACCGAACCAGCGGGGCGCAAGCGCGATCCGTCCTATGCCTTCGTCTCGACCCGCCCGTCTGAAAAGGTGAGAAACGAGGTGTCGATGATCGTCGGCTATCCGCAGAAGCCGGGAGTCGACGCCACCGCCACGATCGGCTCGGCGACCTATGTGATGTACACCCAGAACGACGGCGCCTGGGTGAAGAACGCCGCCGAGGAAGCGCAAATGGTCGAAACCATGCGCAAGGGCGCCGACCTGGTGATCAAGAGCGTGTCCACCCACGGCACCAAGACCACTGACACCTATTCGTTGAAGGGATTAGGCCAGGCGCTCGACAAGGTGGCGGAGGAGTGCAAGTAGGACGTCCGCGCCCTATATTGTCGTCAATGCCGCCGTGCGCGGATATGGCGACCGGAGCCCATGACAAGCACAGTTGAAATCGCACCGGCCGCGGCACCCTTCATCGAGAAGACGCCGCTTGAGCACTATGTAGCGCCGGTCAAGCCGTCGCTGGTCGGCCTTACGCGCGCGCAACTTGCCGCGGTCCTGGGCGCCATCGGCGTGGCGGAAGGCCAGCGCAAGATGCGCGTGCAGCAGCTCTGGCACTGGATCTATTTTCGCGGTCTCACTTCGTTCGACGCCATGACCAGCGTCTCCAAGGAATTGCGCGCCGAATTGGCGCAGCGTTTCACGCTCGACCGGCCCGAAGTGGTGGCCGAGCAGATCTCGGTTGACGGCACACGCAAATGGCTGCTCCGTCTGCCCGGCGAGACGCAAGGCGAGCGGCCGCATGAAGTCGAATGCGTCTATATCCCCGATACCGACCGCGGCACGCTCTGCGTCTCCAGCCAGGTCGGCTGCACGCTCACTTGTTCGTTCTGCCACACCGGCACCCAGCGCTTCGTGCGCAACCTGACGGCCGATGAGATCGTCGGCCAGGTGATGATGGCGCGCGACCGCTTGGGCGACTGGCCGGGCGCCACGCGCCCGACCGACGGCATCGTGCCGACCGGCGACCGCTGCATCAGCAACATCGTGATGATGGGCATGGGCGAGCCGCTCTACAATCTCGACGCCGTGCGCGACGCGCTGCTGATCGTCGCCGACGGCGACGGCATCGGCATCTCCAAGCGCCGCATCACGCTGTCGACCTCCGGCGTGGTGCCGAACATCGAGCGCGCTGGCGCCGAAATCGGCTGCATGCTGGCGGTGTCGCTGCACGCGGTGCGCGACGAATTGCGCAACGAGCTGGTGCCGCTCAATCGCAAATATCCGATCGCGCAATTGATGGAAGCCTGCCGCAATTATCCCGGCGTCTCCAACGCCAAGCGCATTACCTTCGAATACGTCATGCTCAAGGGCGTCAACGATTCCATCGACGACGCCAAGGCGCTGGTGCGGCTGTTGAAGGGCATCCCGGCCAAGATCAATCTTATCCCGTTCAATCCCTGGCCGGGCACCAAGTACGAATGCTCGGACTGGGAGCAGATCGAGAAGTTTTCGCAGGTCGTGTTCGACGCCGGCTATGCCTCGCCGGTGCGCACGCCACGCGGGCGCGATATTTTAGCCGCCTGCGGCCAGCTCAAGAGCGCGACCGAAAAGCTGTCGGCGCGCGAGCGCATGGCGCTGCGCGCCATGGCGATGACGGATTAGCACTTGGCATTCCTCGGCCGCACGATCGTCATCATTTTCGCCCTGTTCATGGCGGCGCTGGCCGCCGGCATCGCCGCGGCGATCGCGTTGCTCGGCATCGAAATGCAGGTGGCCGGCACCGACCCGATCGGACACGTGTTCTTCTGGGGCACCGCCATCTTCGCCTCCGGCGTCACCATCTTCGTCGGCTTTCTGCCCATCCTGATCGCCGTGGTGCTGGCGGAAGCGTTTGCCATCCGCTCGCTGTTGATCCAGGCGGCGGCCGGCGCCGCGATTCTTTTGCTCGGCTATTACAGCGCCGGCTTTGCCTCGACCTATGAGGAATCGATCGATCATCCGCCGCCGCCGATCTCGCGCGAGGCCGAAATCGCGGCCGCGGTCGGCGTGGTATTCGGCTTCACCTATTGGCTGATCGCCGGCCGCAATGCCGGACGTTGGCGCGGCCGCTGACTTCCCTTCGTCGTTTTGCTCGGCTAGACCGCAGGCGGCCGTTACCGGATTGAGCCATGAATCGTACCGGACTGATCATTGCGCTTGCCGTGGCCGCCTTTGTCGGCGTGATCTTCGGGTTGTTTCCGCAGCTCGATCTGATGATCTCGGCGCCGTTCAGCCGCATGGTCGAACGCGGCATGAATTTCGCGCCGCATATCGATCCCGGTTACATGCTCGCCCGCGATATCGGACTATGGCTGGTAACCGCGATCGTCGCACCGGTCGTTGCCGCGCTGGTGTTCAAACTGCTGCTACCGCGCCGGCGGCTGTTGCTGCCGGGCCGCGCCATCCTGTTCCTGGTGACGACGCTGGCGCTCGGGCCGGGCCTTGTGACCAACGTCATCCTCAAGGATCACTGGGGCCGGCCGCGGCCGATCGACGTGACGCAGTTTGGCGGCAACGAGCACTTCGTCCCCTGGTGGGACCCGCGCGGCGATTGCCCTGGCAACTGCTCCTTCGTCTCCGGCGACGTGTCCGGCGCGGTGTGGACCGTCGCGCCGGCGGCGCTGGTGCCGCTGCCTTGGCGTCCGCTCGCCTATGGCGCGGCGCTCGCGCTGAGTTTAGGGATGGCGGTCGTGCGCATGATGGCCGGCGGGCATTTCTTCACCGACACGGTTTTTGCCGGGGTGTTCACGTTCCTGCTCATTTGGGTGGCGCACGGCCTGATCTACCGCTGGCCGCGCACGCGGCTCACCGACGAGGGGGTCGAGCGCGGCATCGAGCGGTTCGCGCGGCCCGGCCATGATTTCATTGTCGGATTGCTGCGCAAGCGGAAGACC
The DNA here is from genome assembly GCA_963749625.1 of uncultured Alphaproteobacteria bacterium. GTDB lineage: Bacteria > Pseudomonadota > Alphaproteobacteria > Rhizobiales > Xanthobacteraceae > Pseudolabrys. The sequence goes on from CAVVNY010000008.1 coordinate 52,609, forward strand.
GAACTCTAGCCAAATAACGTTCATCGCTGGCGCGCGCATCTGCATCGGCGCCACCATGGCCTTGCGGGAGGCCCCGATCATTCTCGCCGCCATCGTGCGGCAGTTCACCTTGGAGCCGGCGCCGGGTCTTGCCGTCTGGCCGATGCTCCGGGTGACTTTGAGGCCGGGCGGCGGCTTGCCGATGATCGTATGACGGCGATGATCGCTCTATAGTTGCCGGTCGGTCTGCCGTATTGTGACAGCGCCGGCCCGCGCGATGCTAAAATCGCCCCGATTCGTGCCAGGAGAGCCCTGTGACCAAGCCTGAGGAAAATCTCAAACGGGTGCTGCAAATCAAGATGCGGGCGCTGGGCGACCCGGTGCAGGTGCTTGCCCTCATCCGCAGCGCCGCGCCGTTCTACCGGACGATCGGCGGTACGGGCTTTCGCGTGCTGCAGAACGTCGACGACCGGGCCCAGATGCTGGTGGAGATCGAATATGCGGCCAATGCCGCGCTCGAGCTCAACCGCCACAAGGTGGCGAGCGACCCGATGGTGCGCACCTTCCTACAGGGCTGGCGTGCCATCCTGGCCGGCAGCGCGGATATGGACGTCTATGAGGACGTAACCGGGTAGCGGGCCGGGCGCCGTCCGGCGGCTTCCGCCCGCACTTGACCCGGGCATCCATCCTGAGTTCAACACAGGGAATATGGCTGCCGGGCCGCGCCTTGGCGCGTTCCGACAATGGCAGAAAGACCGAAAATGCCTGACGGCAACGCGAAAAAGAACATCAAGAAAGTCGTCCTCGCCTATTCCGGTGGGCTCGATACCTCGATCATCCTGAAGTGGCTGCAGACGACCTATGGCTGCGAGGTGGTGACCTTCACCGCCGATCTCGGCCAAGGCGAGGAACTGGGCCCCGCGCGCGAGAAGGCGCTGCGCGCCGGCATCAAGCCGGAGAACATCTTCATCGAGGATCTGCGCGAGGAATTCGTGCGCGACTTCGTGTTCCCGATGTTCCGTGCCAACACCGTCTATGAAGGCCAGTATTTGCTTGGCACCTCGATCGCGCGGCCGCTGATCGCCAAGAAGCAGATCGAAATCGCGCGCAAGGTCGGCGCCGACGCCGTCTGCCACGGCGCCACCGGCAAGGGCAACGACCAGGTGCGCTTCGAGCTGACCTATTACGCGCTCGAGCCCGGCATCAAGATCATCGCGCCCTGGCGCGAATGGACCTTCAAGGGCCGCGAGGAACTGTTGAAGTTCGCACGCGACCACCAGATCACCATCGCCAAGGACAAGGAAGGCGAAGCGCCGTTCTCGGTGGACGCCAATCTGCTGCACTCGTCGTCGGAGGGGAAGGTGCTGGAAGATCCGGCCAAGGAAGCCCCTAGCATCGTCTATCAGCGCACCATCTCGCCGATGGAGGCGCCGGACAAGGCGGCCGAAATCCGTATCGGTTTCAAGAAGGGCGACGCGGTGAGCGTCGATAGTGAGGCGTTGTCACCGGCGAGCTTGCTGGCGCGGCTCAACAAGCTAGGCCACGACAACGGCATTGGCCGCATCGACCTGGTGGAGAACCGTTTCGTCGGCATGAAGTCGCGCGGCGTGTACGAGACGCCCGGCGGCACCATTTTGCTGGCCGCGCATCGCGCCATGGAATCGATCACACTCGACCGCGGCGCCGGCCATCTCAAGGACGAGTTGATGCCGCGCTATGCCGAGATGATCTACAACGGCTTCTGGTTCGCGCCCGAGCGCGAGATGCTGCAGGCGGCGATCGACAAGTCGCAGGAACTGGTCGAAGGCGAGGTGCGGCTCAAGCTCTACAAGGGCAACGTCATCGTCACCGGGCGCGAGAGCCCGGCTTCGCTCTATTCGTCGACGCTTGTGACCTTCGAGGACGACAAGGGCGCCTACGACCAGAAGGACGCCGCCGGCTTTATCAAGCTTAATGCCTTGCGGCTGCGCACGCTCGGCCAGCGGCGCAAGAAGCTCAAGCTCGATTGAGAGGGATGATCCAATGCGGCGGCCAGCATTGAATTGGTGTCTGATGGTAGTCGCCGCGGGCGCGCTCGCGGCCTGTTCGAGCAGCAAAGAGGTGCCCGTCGATCCGAATATATTTCCTTCGCAATATAAGCAGGAAATTGCCGACACGCTGTCGCGCACGCTCATCGATCCGACCAATATACGCGACGCCTTTGTTTCCGATCCTGTGCTCACACCGGTCGGCAAGGACCAGCGCTACTCGGCTTGCGTCCGTTACAAGGCCCGGGACGCGAGCCGGCAATACACCGGCAGCACAGACCGCATCGCCTTTTTCTTCGGCGGTCACCTCAACCAGCTGGTGGAGGCGACGAAGGAGCAGTGCGGCAACGCCGCCTATAAGCCGTATCCAGAATTGCAGGCGCTTTGCCAGTCGGAACACAAATGCGTCTGAGCGCGAAAAGACGGCGCGCCGTTTCAGCGGCGCGCCGCCCTCTGTCAGCTAGTTGCGGCCGGTCAGCAGCGGCGTGATCCGGCGCACGGTGACGCGCCGGTTTCGCCGTTCCGGCGCCTGTGTCGGAATCTTGAGATATTGCTCGCCGTAACCCTGCGTCGTCAGGTTTTCCGGCGGAATGCCGAAATCCTGGGTCAGGATGGAGGCGACCGCTTCCGCGCGCCGATCGGAAAGCGACAGGTTGTCGACGTCGTTGCCGACCGCGTCGGTATGGCCCTCGATCAGAAAGACCTCGTTCGGGTTGCGGCGGATGGCGCGCAGCATAGCGTCTCCGATCGGCTCGAGCAGCCGCGCCTGATCCGGGGTCACGTCCCACGATCCGGTATCGAAGGTGACGGTATCGAGATCGATGCGCGGCATCCGCTCGCGCAGGAACTGCGTGTAGCGGATCTCGTCGAGCGTGTAGCGGCGGTCGATGTGCATGACCGGCGGCGCGATCAGGGTTTCGTAGAGCAGGCCGCGGTCGGCGCGGTCGGCATCGACGATGTAACGGTCGCGCGGCATGCGAACGATCGGCGGCGGCAGGTCCACGATGTAACCGAAGCTGTCGCGCGGTCCCTCGTACCGGTTGTCGATCAGGATGAATTCGCGGCCGTCCGGTTCTCGCCGTATACGCCGCAGCAAGCGGCCGTTGGCGTCGACAATGGTGATGATCCGCGCGCCATTCGGCCGAACGATGATGGTCTCCATATTATTGCCGCGGCGCTCCACATGGACGTCGCGCGCGCCAAGGCGGAAACGATCGGTGTCGTCGTGCCGAATGAAAGTGCGGCCGTTCTCGCGGATGATGGTGCGGTTCTGTTCCTGGATGACGGTGCGGTTGCCGACGTGCGTTTCGTGCCGTTCGACGCGCACTTTGTCCAACCGCCGGTCGACCGGCGCCACGACGGGGTGCTGCTGCGTCTGGACGACGGGATTTTGCCCCTTGTTGAGCTGGATCGCCGGCGTTTGCGTCACGGGCTGTCCAAAACCCGGCTTTTGCACCTGCACCGGCTTCTGCTGGGTTGTGACCGCCGGCTGTTGTGTCGTCGCCGGCAGCTTTTTCATTTCCATCTGCGCTGGCTTTTGCTGTCCCGGCTGTCCCAGAGCTGGCTTCTGCGGCGTTACGATCGCCGGCTGCGCACCGCCCGGCTTTTGCATTTGCATCGGCTTCTGCTGGGTTGTGACCGCCGGCTGTTGCGTCGTCGCCGGCAGTTTTTTCATTTCCAGTTGCGCCGGCTTTTGCTGCCCCGGCTGTCCCAAAGCTGGCTTCTGCTGCTGTAGCACCGGCTTTTGGGCCGGCTGCATCGCGGGCGGTTGCTGCGTCTTTATTGCCGCGCCGGCGGGCACCTTTGGCTTGTCCTTGTCTTTTGGGTTGGTGACCGGCGCCGCCTGGGCGATCACCATGGTGGAATGAGGTTCGGCCGCGACCGCGATCGTGCAGATCGCGATACCTGGGACAACCGCGCCGACAACCATGAGCAATTTGAGATTCATCGCTTGGGCCTTTCCTCAGCCAAATTGAGTGCGCCGCTCGATTCGCGGCTGCTGTTACAGCGCGAATCACATAATTGGCCATGTTTGTCGCTGGTATGGCCGCCAATAGACAAAACCGTGAACGGTTGCGGCGCGGCCGGGTTGGGACGCCCCGGACACGTTCATGCGGCAATTTTGCTGGCGCGAATTCGCCGCGGGACAATGGGGTGCCCCGGCAACGCTACAGGATTGACCGAGGCTAGACCTGCCGGTCGACCATCGCCTTTTTCAATTCGGCGATCTCTTTCGCCGGATTGAGACCCTTCGGGCAGGCTTTCGAGCAGTTCATGATGGTGTGGCAGCGGTAGAGCCGGAACGGATCCTCGAGATTGTCGAGCCGTTCGCCGGTCGCCTCGTCGCGGCTGTCCTGCACCCAGCGATTGGCCTGCAGCAGCGCAGCCGGACCGAGATAGCGGTCCGAATTCCACCAATAGCTCGGGCACGAGGTCGAGCAGCACGCGCACAGAATGCATTCGTACATGCCGTCGAGCTTGGCGCGATCCTCGTGCGTCTGCTTCCATTCCTTCTCCGGCGTAGCCGTCACCGTCTTGAGCCAGGGCTCGATGGACGCGTATTGCGCGTAGAAATTCTTCAGGTCGGGCACCAGGTCCTTCACCACCGGCTGGTGCGGCAGCGGATAGATCCGCACCGGCTCCTTGGCGTCGTCCATTGCCTTGGTGCAGGCGAGCGTATTGGTGCCGTCGATGTTCATGGCGCAGGAGCCGCACACGCCCTCGCGGCAGGAGCGGCGGAAGGTCAGCGTCGGGTCGATGTTGTTCTTAATCCAGATCAGAGCGTCGAGAACCATCGGCGCGCAGTCGTCGCGATCGACGTAATAGGTATCGACGCGCGGGTTGGCCTCGTCGTCCGGGTTCCAGCGGTAGATGCGGAACTCGGTCTCGTTCACGGCCTTGGGCGCGTGCGGCCAGGTCTTGCCCTGGGTGATCTTGGAATTTTTCGGCAGCGTGAATTCGACCATGTCGGCTATCCGCGTTTTGGGTCAGGGGCTGCCGCGTCAGTAGACGCGGGCTTTCGGCTCGATATAGGCGATGTCGTTGGTGAGCGTGTAGGTGTGCACCGGGCGGTAGTCGATCGTCTCGTTGCCCTTCGCGTCCAGCCAGGACAGCGTGTGCTTCATCCACTCTTTGTCGTCGCGATTGGGATAATCCTCGCGCGCATGGGCGCCGCGGCTTTCGGTGCGGTTCTTTGCCGAGGCCATGGTGACGACCGCTTGCGCCATGAGGTTGTCGAGTTCGAGCGTCTCGATCAGGTCGGAATTCCAGATCAGCGAACGGTCGCTGACGCCGATATCCGACATGTTGTTGAAGGCGTCATGGATCAGCTTATTGCCTTCCTCCAGCACTTCGCCAGTGCGGAACACGGCGCAATGGTTCTGCATCACCGTCTGCATGTTGAGCCGCAGCTTGGCGGTGCGCGTGCCGCCGGAGGCGTGGCGGAACTTGTCGAGCCGGCTGAGCGCGCGATCGGCGGAATCCTTCGGCAGCGCGGGCTGCTTGTCGCCGGGCGAGACCAGTTCGGCGCAGCGATGCGCGGCGGCGCGGCCGAACACCACGAGATCGATCAGCGAGTTCGAGCCGAGCCGGTTGGCGCCGTGCACCGAGACGCAGGCCGCTTCGCCCAACGCCATCAGGCCGGGCACCACGGTATCGGCATTGCCGTTCTTCTTGGTCAACGCCTCGCCGTGATAGTTGGTCGGGATGCCGCCCATGTTGTAGTGCGCGGTCGGCAGCACCGGGATCGGCTCGCGGGTGATATCGACGCCGGCGAAGATGCGCGCCAGCTCGGCGATTCCCGGCAGCCGCTCGTGCAGCACGGCCGGATCGAGGTGATCGAGGTGCAGGAAGATGTGGTCCTTGTTCTTGCCGACGCCGCGTCCTTCGCGCATTTCGATGGTCATGGCGCGCGAAACCACGTCGCGCGACGCCAGATCCTTGGCCGACGGCGCATAGCGTTCCATGAAACGCTCGCCTTCGGAATTGACCAGGTAACCGCCTTCGCCGCGTGAGCCTTCGGTGATCAAGCAGCCGGCGCCGTAAATGCCGGTCGGATGGAACTGGACGAATTCCATGTCCTGCAGCGGCAGGCCGGCGCGCAGCACCATGGCATTGCCGTCGCCGGTGCAGATATGCGCCGAGGTGCAGGAGAAATAGGTGCGGCCGTAGCCGCCGGTGGCGACCATGACCATGTTGGCGCTGAAGCGATGGATGGTGCCGTCGTCCATATTGAGCGCCACCACGCCGCGGCAGCGGCCTTCGTCGTCCATGATCAGGTCGATGGCGAAATATTCGACGTAGAATTCGGCCGAATGTTTCAGCGCCTGGCCGTACATGGTGTGCAGCATGGCGTGGCCGGTGCGGTCGGCAGCGGCGCAGGTACGCTGCGCGGTGCCCTTGCCGTAATGGGTGGTCATGCCGCCGAACGGGCGCTGGTAAATCTTGCCGTCCTCACGGCGCGAGAAGGGCAGACCCCAGTGCTCCAGCTCGTACACCGCCTCGGGCGCGTTGCGGCAGAGATATTCGATGGCGTCCTGGTCACCGAGCCAGTCGGCACCCTTGACGGTGTCGTACATGTGCCAGCGCCAGTCGTCCTCGCCCATGTTGCCGAGCGCGGCGGCGATGCCGCCTTGCGCGGACACGGTGTGCGAGCGGGTCGGGAACACCTTGGTGATGCAAGCGGTGCGCAAGCCCGCCTCGCTGCAGCCGACCACGGCGCGCAGGCCGGAGCCGCCGGCGCCGATCACCACCACGTCGTAGTTGTGGTCCTCAATCGGGTATGCGCTGCCGTTGACCGCGGGCGCGCCGTTCGATTTTCCGTTCGTTGCCATGACACTAAACTCCGAACGAAAGTTTGAGGATCGCGAAGGCGGAGGCGAAGCCGATGGCGAAGCAGAAGAACGTGTTCCCTAACAAGACCGCGAGCTTGAGCTTATCCTCGTGCACGTAATCGACGATGATCTCCTGCATACCAATCCACATGTGATAAACGGTGTTGATGATGAACAGCAGCATGATGATCGCCACGATCGGCGATCCGAGAATTTGCACGACTGCCGCGTGACTGCGTCCGAGCAGCGCGATGACGATGACGATCAGCGCGATGTCCAGCGGAATGCCGGCGACCGAGGTTATGCGCTGATGCCAGAACGCCCCCGTGCCCGTGTGGGCGGCGCCGAGCCCGCGTACGCGGCTCATCGGGGTGCGCATCTGAGTTTCTTTCATCGCGGGCCTCCCATGGCGAGATAGCCGACCACCCAGACGACGAGGGTGAGCGAGATCGAGCCGACGATCGTTGCGAGCGCCAGGAATTCGCGCTCGGTCGGCTCGAAGCCGAGGCCGACGTCCCAAATCAGATGGCGAATGCCGCCGAGCATGTGATGGATCAGCGCCCAGGTGTAGCCGAACAGCACCAGCCGCCCGATCAGGCTGCCCATGAACCATTCGAAATAGCTGTAGGCGTTGGGGCCGGATGCCGCCGCGATCAGCCACCAGGCGATCAGCAGCATGCCGAAATACAAGACGGCGCCGGTGATGCGGTGAAAGCCCGACATCACGAAGGTCAACATCATCTTGTAGACTTGCAGGTGCGGAGAGACCGGTCGGGCCCGCCGCGGCCCTGCCGTCGAACCTGCTTCAAGCTCGGTCATGGTCATTCTCCAGGACGCTGATACGCGCCGATTGATCGCGTCGACGAGTGTGTGCGGTTCCTAACCAATGTCCGCTCACGTCGCAACGCACCAACCCGCGAGAAATCCAAAAATCGAAGTCAAAATCTCAGCGCGCAATACTGCGATACAGCCTCGCACGTCTCGCGCGCCCATGACGACCGTGAGTTTCGGTCTTGACTGGTAGCCGGAACCGGCTACTTCTTCAACGACGAAGCTAGCGTCTCTGAATGTTCCGGTGCAATATGTGTTTTACGTAGCCTGCCTTCGCGGAATAAGAAGGTAGTACCCCAATGCGCTTCGATTTCACGGATCTCAATCTTTTCCGCCACATCGTCGAGGCGGGCAGCATCACGCATGGTGCGGCGCGCTCCAATCTGGCGCTCGCCGCCGCTTCGACCCGCATCCGCAAAATGGAACTCGCTTTCGGCACAGAATTGCTGGTGCGCGGCCGCCAGGGCGTCGTGCCGACGCCGGCCGGGCGCAGTTTGCTGCAGCACGCGCGCGGAATCCTGGCGCAGGCCGACCGTTTGCGGGAAGACCTGACACCTTATGCGCGCGGGCTCGCCGGCCAGGTGCGGGTGCTGTCCAATACCAACGCGCTCACCGAATTCCTGCCCGAGACCTTGAGTTCGTTTCTGATGGCCTATCCCGACATCAGCGTCGATCTCGAGGAGCGCCTCTCCGATGAGATCGTCGGCCTGATGGCGGAAGGCGCCGCCGATATCGGCATCGTCGCCGGCACGGTCGATTACGGCGGCCTGCATATTTTTCCGTTCCGCAGCGACCGCTTCGTGCTGGTGGTTGCAAAAACGCATCCGCTCGCCAGCCGCTCGCGCATCGGCTTCGCCGAAGTGCTCGACTACGACATGGTCGGCCTTGACCGCGCCAGCGCGATCCAGCGCTTTCTCGCCGACAAGGCGACCCGCATCGGCCGGCCGTTGCGGCTGCGCGTGCAACTGCGTTCCTTCGACGCCATCTGCCGCCTGGTCGAATGCAATGTCGGCGTCGGCATCGTGCCGGAGACCACCGTGAAGCGAACTGAACGCAACATGGCGATCTCGTCGGTCCGCCTGACCGACGCCTGGGCGTTGCGCGAATTGTCGATCTGCGTGCGCGACATCGACACGCTGCCGCCTTACGCGCGCCAGCTGGTCGATCATTTAAGGGCGAGTGTGTGACTGTCGTTCCGGGGCGCGCCGAAGGCGCGAACCCGGAATGACTACCGCGGCATCAGCACCCAGTAATCGAGATCGAGGATCACCGCCGGGTCGTACTCGTCGCCGGTCTTGAACGGAAAATCGTCGCACGGCCTGTCCTTGGTGGCGACGGTGCGCAGGCGCAGCGCGCCGACGTCCGTGCGGCCGGGCAATTCGGCGGTGGCCAGCACCTCGGACCAGGCGAACACGGTTAGCCCGGCGAACAGCGGTGCGACGTGGCGTCCGCCATTGATCGCCGCCACGTGGAAGGCATTGCCGAGCCCGTTGAAACTCAGCGCGCGCGCCAGCGATATGGCGTGCCCGCCATAGATCAGCCTTTTGCCGAAGCGACCTTTGCTTTCGGTGAAGTGATCGAAATGGATGCGCGCGGTGTTCTGATAAAGCCGCGTCGCGGTCATGTGCTCGGCGTCTTCGACGGTGATGCCGACGCTGTGGTCGATCTTCTCGCCCGCCTTGTAGTCGCCGAAGCGGTGCGGGCTGCCGGCCAGCACGTTGTCGTAAGCCGCGGCATCGAGCGGCGGGCAGGCGGCGCCGAGTTGCGCCGGCTCCACGCTCTTCGGCAATTCGGGCACTTTATCGCCGGGCGCCGGCGCCGCCTCGTCGCGCTTGCGCACCATCACCCAGCGCGCGTAGTCGAGCACGGCGTCGCCGTTCTGATTGAAGCCGCGCGAGCGCACATAGACGATGCCGGTCTTCTTGTTGGAATTCTCCTTCAGCCCGATCACCTGCGACACCGAATTGAGCGTGTCGCCGGGATAGACCGGTTTGAGGAAGCGGCAATCGGCGTAGCCGAGATTGGCCACCGCATTGAGCGAAATGTCGGGCACGGTCTTGCCGAACACCACGTGAAACACCAGCAGATCGTCGACCGGCGAGCGCGGATAACCGATCTTGGCGGCGAACACGTCGGACGACTGCACGGCAAAGCGCGAGCCGAACAAGCCGTTATAGAGCGCGACGTCGCCAAGCGTCACGGTGCGCGGCGTGGCGTGGCGAATTTCCTGGCCGAGGCGGAAGTCCTCGAAAAAATTGCCGAAATTAGTCTTAGACGCAGGTGATTGGCTCAACGCTGCTGCTCCTTCGTCCGATCCGGACCGGCGCGGCCATTCTCACAAAACCGTGAGCCAAACGCTAGGTCGCAGCAACGGGAAACTGATGAGGACGTGTTTAAGCCCTGTGTTAGCGAGTGAATTGCCAAGTTCATTCCAAAGGAGGACACGAGATGAAAAAGAGCATTCTGCTTTCGGCGCTGATCGCGGCCGGTTTGGCTTTCGCCCCGCTGGCGCCGGCGGCTTTCGCCGACGACATGAAGAAGGACACCATGTCCAAGGACAGCATGTCCAAGGACACGATGAAGAAAGACGACGGTATGGCCAAGGACAGCATGTCCAAGGACACGATGAAGAAGGACGATGGCATGAAGAAGGACGATGCCATGTCCAAGGACAAAATGGGCCACTAACTCCGGCTCGCGGCCGGGTCCGTGCATCCGCGGGTCCGGCTGCGCCGTATACCCATTTGGGCTTATCCCGGTTAGGATTGCTAAAGCAGGCTGGCGATGACCGCTGAAACGATTTCAACTTATCGTGCTGACGCGACCATCCACCCCGGATGGGTGCGCGTATCGCATTGGATCAACGCGCTGGCGATCCTGGTGATGATCGGCTCCGGCTGGCAGATCTACGACGCCTCGCCGTTGTTCCATGGCCTTGAATTTTCCAAGCACATCGCGCTCGGCCAATGGCTTGGCGGCGCGCTGCTCTGGCATTTCGCCGCCATGTGGGTGCTGGTCATCAACGGCATCGTCTATGTCACGCTCGGGCTCGCCACCGGCCGCTTCAAGCGCAAGCTGTTGCCGATCTATCCGTCCGAGGTCGTCGCCGACGCCAAGGCCGCGCTCACCTTCAAGCTCGCGCATGACGACCTCTCGCATTACAACGCGGTGCAGAAGGTGCTGTACGCCGGCGTCATCCTGTGCGGCATCCTGATCGTGCTGTCCGGTCTTTCGATCTGGAAGCCGGTGCAGTTCCAGGAATTGACCACACTGTTCGGCGGCTACGATTTCGCCCGCTATGTGCATTTCGTCGCCATGAGCGCGATCGTCGGATTTTTATGCGTGCATGTGGCGCTGGCGCTGCTGGTGCCGAAGAGCCTGCGCGCCATGGTCACGGGTCGATAGGAGAATTGCCATGGCCCAACGCAAGATCATCCCCGGCGTCGATCCCAAGCTGCTGATCAAGGATGCCGCCAAACTGATGCCGGATCCGGCGCGGCGCGGCTTCCTGCGCGGCGCGGCGAGCCTCGGCGCGCTCGCTTTCCTCACCGGCTGCGACATCATCGACGGCGACAGCGCCGAAAACGTGCTGCGCAAGATTTCTGCATTCAACGACGGTGCGCAGGCCGCACTGTTCAGCCGCACGAAACTCGCGCCGACGTTTCCCGAAAGCGCCATCAAGCGGCCGTTCCCGTTCAACGCCTATTACGACGAGGACGAGGCGCCGGTGGTCGATCCGGCGACTTACAAGCTCGAAATCTCCGGGCTGGTCGAGAACAAGAAGCCGTGGACGCTGGCCGAGCTGCACGCGCTGCCCGAAGTTTCGCAGATCACCCGTCATGTCTGCGTCGAGGGCTGGAGCGCCATCGGCTCCTGGCAGGGCGCGGTGCTGTCCGATTTCCTCAAGCGCATCGGCGCCGACACGCGCGCCAAATACATCTGGTTCAAATGCGCCGAGGGCTACACCAACACCATCGACATGCCGACCGCGCTGCATCCGCAGACGCAGATGTCGTTCAAGTTCGACCACAAGATTTTGCCGCGCGCCTACGGCTTCCCGATGAAGATCCGCATCCCCACCAAGCTAGGCTTCAAGAATCCGAAATACGTGGTGGCGATGGAAGTGACCAACACCGACCATGGCGGCTACTGGGAAAACCAGGGCTATAACTGGTTCTCAGGGCTCTGACCGCGCGGCGGCTCGGGCTCGGTAATCAGCCGCGCGCCGCGCTGGAAGGTCACATAGGTCCATAGCCAGTTGAAGGCGACGATGAAGCGGTTGCGCACGCCGATCAGGAAATAAATGTGCACCGCCGCCCAGAACAGCCAGCCGACGAACCCTTTGAGCTGCAAGCGGCCGAATTTCACCACCGCCGCGCGCCGCCCGATGGTCGCCAGCTCGCCTAAGTGCATGTAGCGGAACGGCGCGGGCGCGGTGCGGCCAGCGACGCGCGCCGCGATCAGCTTGCCGACATAGGAGCCCATCTGTTTGGCCGCCGGCGCAATGCCCGGCACCGGACGGCCGTTTGCGTCGAGCACCGCGGCGGTGTCGCCGATGACGAAAATATCGGGATGCCCCGGCAGCGATAGGTCGGGGCCGACTTTCACCCGCCCGGCGCGGTCGGCCTCCGCGTCGAGCCAGCGCGCGGCCGGCGACGCGATCACGCCGGCGGCCCAGACGATGGTGCCGGCGTCGATGCGGCCGCTGTCGGTATCGACCCCGCCCGCGTCGCATCCGGTCACGCGCGTATCGGTTTTGACGTCGACGCCGGAGCGCATGAGCGCCGCGCGCACGTAGTCGGATTGTTCGGGCGGAAATGCCGGCAGCAGGCGCGGGCCGGCTTCGATCAGCACGATGCGGGCCGAGCGCGGATCGATGTGGCGGAAGTCGGCAGCCAAAGTTTGCCGCGCGACCTCGGCGATGGCGCCGGCCATCTCGACGCCGGTGGCGCCGCCGCCGGCGATGACGAAGGTGAGCAGGCGCCGCCGCTCGGCGGCATCGGTGAGCAGCTCGGCCTGTTCGAAAGCGATCAGAATGCTGCGGCGGATGCGGGTGCCGTCCTCGATGCGCTTGAGGCCCGGCGCGAAGGCCGACCATTCGTCATGGCCGAAATAGGCGTGCATGGCGCCGGTCGCGAGCACCAGATAATCGAAGGCGACGTCGCCGAATTTGGCATGCAGCAGCTTGTTCTGCGCATCCACGCCCGTGACGTCCTCCATCAACACGGTCGCATTGCGTTGGTCGCGCAGGATGTGCCGGATCGGCCAGGCCACGTCGGCCGGCGACAGCGCCGCGGTGGCCACTTGATAGAGCAGCGGCTGGAAACAGTGATGGTTCTGCCGGTCGATCAGAATGACATCGGCGGGCGCACGGCGCAGCGCCTTGGCGGCCTGCAACCCGCCAAAGCCGGCGCCTACGATCGCCACACGGGGACGGCGTTCCGGCACGGCTTTTCCTCGATTGTTGCGGTTCTCAGTGTCGGCCCAAAGGCCGCCAGTTGCCAAGTCTGCGGTGAGGCTTTAGCAATCCGCGCAGCAATTTTCTTGCGAGGTAATGCGTATGGCGACCCACAATCTCCTTCTGCTCCCCGGCGACGGCATCGGCCCCGAAGTGATGGCGCAAGTGAAACGCGTCATCGACTTCTTCAACAAAAAGGGCCCGGATAAGTTCACGACCGACGAGGGCCTGGTCGGCGGCTGCTGCTACGACGCGCACGGGGTCGCCGTCACCGACGAGACCATGGCGAAGGCCAAGGCCGCCGACGCGGTGATCTTCGGCGCGGTGGGCGGGCCGAAATGGGACAAAGTGCCGTTCGACGCGCGGCCGGAAGCCGGCCTGCTGCGCCTGCGCAAGGACCTCGCACTTTATGCCAACTTGCGGCCGGCGGTGACCTATCCGGCGCTCGCCGATGCGTCTTCGCTCAAGCGCGAGCTGGTCGAGGGTCTCGACATCATGATCCTGCGCGAGTTGACCGGCGGCGTCTATTTCGGCGAGCCGAAGACCATCACCGATCTCGGCAACGGCCAGAAGCGCGCCATCGACACGCAGGTCTACGATACCTACGAGATCGAGCGCATCGGCCGCGTCGCCTTCGAGCTGGCGCGCAAGCGGCGCAACAAGGTCACCTCGATGGAAAAGCGCAACGTCATGGTGTCGGGCGTGCTCTGGAACGAGGTGATGACGGCGCTGCACGCGCGTGAATTCAAGGACGTCCAGCTCGAGCACATGCTGGCGGACGCCGGCGGCATGCAACTGGTGCGCAATCCGAAGCAGTTCGACGTCATCGTCACCGACAATCTGTTCGGCGACATGCTGTCCGACGTCGCTTCGATGTTGACAGGCTCGTTGGGCATGCTGGCGTCGGCTTCGCTCGGCGAGGTCGATCCCAAGACCAAGAAGCGCAAGGCGCTGTACGAGCCGGTGCACGGTTCGGCGCCCGACATCGCCGGCAAGGGCATCGCCAATCCGATCGCCATGATCGCCTCGTTCGGCATGGCGCTGCGCTATTCGTTCGACCTCGGCAAGCAGGCCGACATGATCGACCAGGCGATCGCCGCGACGCTCGCCAAGGGCCTGCGCACCGCCGACATCAAGTCGGACGGCACCAAAGTCGTCTCGACTTCGGAAATGGGCGACGCAATTCTGGCGGAGCTGGAGACGCTGGCGGGTTGAAGCTTGCGCGTCATCGCAAACGAAAAACGCGGCCCTGCGGCCGCGTTTTTTATTTCAGGTGCTTGGTGCGCCGCCTAGAATTGCAGCCAAGGATTATTCTTGCCGGTCAGCGTGAACGGGCCTGGCAGCGGCGACTGGTTGCTGCCGAAGGCCGTGTTGTCGAGTACGCTGGTGGCGTGGTGCGTCGGCAGCTGCACATAGTCGTGGCCGACGTTCTCGCCCGGGAACGATTCGGTGCCGGGGTCGAGATAAGACCGTTTCTGAATGATGATGCGGGTGCGGGTGCGTCCGTCTTCGTCGCGGCTCACGAATACCGTATGCCCGGAGCCGGCGACCACGCGCTTCTTCTTCGGGGCTGCATCGGCCGGCGCGGCCAGCATGGCGATGGCTGCGGCAGCGGCTAGCGCGGTGACAAAAATCTTCAATCCCATGGGGTCCTCGACGGGGGGCTTAATGTTCAATGCAGTCTAGCGGGCTTTGGTTCGCAGCAATAGGCCGAATCACACGCAATTGTTACGTCTAATCATTAAAAAAGCGGCCCCGCCGGTGCGGCGGGGCCGAATTTTCGCGTTATTGGCGAATTGCAGGCCTTCTTATGTGCCGTAGTTCTTCGCCAGATAGTCGATGATCGCCTTGGCGTCGGCGTCGTCGATCGGCGCCCCCATCACCTTGATCATCTTATTGACCTCGGCGGTCCAGCCCGCTCCGTTGATATACGGCGAGTTCATCGGGATGTAGGCGAGGCTGTGGCAGGCTTGGCAATTGGCCTCCACCTTGTCGACGCCGGGCGCCTTTTTCAGGTTGATTTGCTGCTCGGCCGTCGCGGGAAGCGCGATCAGTGCGGCGATGAATGCAATGACGAAAGTCCGCATGGTCTCCTCCCTCAGGCTGTCAGAGTGATGTTTTGCATGACGTTGTTGTGATAGCCGGCCGGATTGAAGATCAGGTCGGCGGTCTGGCCTTGGCCGATTTTGTTGGTGGCGTTGACCATCACCATGTTCTTGCCGTGCTTGGCATTGAACTCGAAGCTCCACGGCCGGAACGCATAGCGGCCGAGGTCCTCGCCGAGCTTGGCATCCGACCAGGTCCTGCCGCCGTCGGTGGAGACTTGCACCACGCGGATGCCGTAGCCGCCGTCCCAGGCCATGCCGCTGACGGTGACCTTGCCGCGTTTGATTTTCGCGCCGTCACGATGACTGGTGATCAGCGAATTGACCACGATCTCGGTGATCGGCGTCGAGGTCGCATCTTCCTGGGTGATGAAGCGGGCGACCACCGGGAATTTGCCGACCGGAATGCGGTAGGCCGGTTTCATCCAGAACCCGCCCAGCGGTTTGGTCAGCGCGGTAACGCTGATGAGATGCTTCATCCAGTAGGTGCCGGTCCAGCCCGGCACGATCAGCCGCGCCGGGAAGCCGTTAAAATGCGGCAGCGGCGCCCCGTTCATTTCGTAGGCGATGATCGTGTCGGCATCCGTCGCCTTCCAAACCGGCAGGCTCTTGATGAAGTCCGGCGTCTTGTCGATCGCCGGTCCGTCGGCGCCGTTGAAGGCGATCTCGATCGCCTCCTTCTTCAGCCCGACCTTTTCGAGCACGTCTTTGAGCCTTGCGCCCTTCCAGCGCGCGCAGCCCATGGCGCCGTAGCCCCATTCGACGCCGGCGACGTGCGGCTTGGACAGGCCGCGCCGGTTGCCCGAGCACTGGTTGACCGCAACCACCTCGACCGCCGGCATTTTTTTCAGGTCGTCGAGCGTTAGCTCGGCCTGGCCGTTGGCGCCGTCGCCGCCGACCGAAATCTTGTAGGTCTTGACGTCCACGTCCGGAATGTCCGCCAGGTGATAACGCACGAAGAACTCATTGTTCGGCGTGATCGGGGTGCGGAAATATTCCAGCGGGGCTTCGTAATTCGGCGGCTTGTCGGCGAGCTGGATCAGCGGCTTCTTGCCCGGCAGCGTGCCCATGGTCACGTAGCTGCTGATGCCTTGCGGCACGCCCGGCGACAGTTCGACGCCGGCGGCTTCCGCTTCGGAGAATTTCGGTAGGGCAATTCCGGACACGGCCAGCGCTGCGCCCGCGCTCGCCGTCCCAAGCAAGTGACGTCGTGTGATCATTGTTTGCTCTCCCCAGAGACTTCTTTTTTCAGCCGATCCGGCCATCGCCGCGGCCTTAGATATTCTTATTTGAATATGATCCAACGAAATAACGGGGCGGTCAAATGAAAACGGCGGCCGGCGTGCGACAAAACGCTCTCGCGCTGCAGCGAGAATAACTCCACTAAATGAAAGTGAAATGACGCCAAGCCGCGCCTGCGCGCGGATCGTTCAGCGGCCAATACGCCGCGGTTCCGGACGCGTCGCCAGCGCTTTCCATAGCAGCTTGTATTTGGGCGTCGACGCCAGGATAGGGTCATGCTGGCCGCAGAAGCTGCGATTGAGCTCGGCTTGCGCGAACAGGGCGCCGACTTTCGGCTCGCTGCCGGCAGACAGTAGCGTCAGCCGGTCGAGCGCGCAGGCGAGTGTCGAGCGCTCGATGAAGTCGGGGCCGCCCTGGCAAAACCAGCCGGACATTTGCAGCATCGGATCGTCATAGGTGCGCACGAAACCGAGGCAGTGACGGGGCGTGCCCTTCGAAGTCTCGAAGGCGACGATCGCCAGCGGGCCGAATTTGCTCGCCAGCGGCTCCTCGTCGCGCCGCAGCGCGACCGGCCCGAGCGCGGCCGCCGCCGCGACGATCGTCGCTTTCGGGGCGGCGAAGCGGGGAATCTCGCTGCCCGGCCGGTAGATTTCGACCTGGAGATAAGGCGAAACGCTGTCCGGCTCGCCGAGCGACAGGATGTCCTTGCGGCCGCCGCCGTCGTTGTGGCGGCGAATGGCGTAGTTTGACGGCAAATCGGCCGCTTCGGGGATGGAGAGCGCGAAAGCCGGGAACGGTCGCTCGATCTCGGTCCATGCCGGCCGTTGCGCCGGCGCGGCGTGGGTCGTCGGCGCGGATTGGAAAACATGCGCGGCAGCTATGGAAAGCACCAAAAGTCCACCCAGATATGCGAGTAGCCGCACAAAGGTGGAGGGCAGTTCCTCACGCCAGGAATGCAGGGCCGGGTGCATGGCCTTGGTCCGTAGGCTGCCGTTGTCTTACATCAAGTTCTCGCTTAGAAGCCCTGCTATCCAGTTGTGCCGGGGTAAGGCCCGCGAACTGAATTTTTTCGGAGAGTTAACAATGGGTTACAAGGTCGCCGTGGTGGGTGCCACCGGCAATGTCGGGCGTGAAATGCTCGCCATTCTGGCCGAACGGACGTTTCCCGCCGATGAGGTGGTGGCGCTCGCCTCGCGCAAGAGCGTGGGTCAGGAGTGCTCGTTCGGCGACAAGACGCTGAAAGTGAAGGCGCTCGACCATTACGATTTTTCCGACGTCGACATTTGTCTAATGTCGGCGGGCGGCGCCGTGTCGAAGGAATGGTCGCCCAAGATCGGCGCGCAAGGCGCGGTGGTGATCGACAATTCGAGCGCCTGGCGCATGGACCCGGACGTGCCGCTGATCGTGCCGGAAGTGAATGCCGATGCGGTCGTGGGCTTCACCAAGAAAAACATCATCGCCAATCCGAACTGCTCGACCGCGCAGCTCGTGGTCGCGCTCAAGCCGCTGCATGACGCCGCCACGATCAAGCGCGTGGTGGTGGCAACCTATCAATCGGTGTCGGGCGCCGGCAAGGAGGCGATGGACGAGCTGTTCTCGCAGACCAAGGCGGTGTTCACGCTCGGCGAGGTCGAAACCAAGAAATTCCCCAAGCGCATCGCGTTCAATCTCATTCCGCAGATCGATGTGTTCATGGAGGACGGCTACACCAAGGAAGAGTGGAAGATGATGATGGAGACCAAGAAGATTCTTGATCCCAAAATCAAGCTGACCGCTACCTGCGTGCGTGTGCCGGTATTCGTCGGCCATTCCGAGTCGGTGAATGTCGAATTCGAAAAGCCGATCAGCGTCGAGGAAGCGCGCACCATTCTGCGCGGCGCGCCCGGCTGCCTGGTGATCGACAAGCACGAGCCGGGCGGCTACGTGACGCCGTATGAATGCGTCGGCGAGGACGCCACTTACATCAGCCGTATCCGCACCGACCCGACCGTCGATAACGGTCTGGAGATGTGGGTGGTCTCCGACAATCTGCGCAAAGGCGCAGCCCTCAACGCCGTGCAGATCGCGGAAGTGCTGATCAATCGCAAGCTGATCAGCGCGAAGAAGAAGGCGGCGTAGTCTTCTCCGTCACGTCGCGAACGCCTCCGTTGTCATTGCCGGCACAAGCCCGGCAATGACAAATCACATGCGCCGGACTGGCCTAAACTCCCCGCTCGCCTTGTCCAGCACCGACAAATCCCCGCTCGCCACGCCGAAATAGGCGCCGTGCAGCGTGACGCTGCCGCGCTCGATCAATTTGCGCAGGCGCGGAAACGTCATGAGATTGTCGAGGCTGTTGGCGACCGCGGCCTGTTCGAGGCGCGTCAGATAATCCGCCATTGGCGCCGCGCCGCGCGGCCCGAGCTTTTCCGCCGCCGGCGCGATCAGCGACATCCATTTGCCGATGAAATCGCCGGGCGACAGCGGCTCGGCGTCTTGCGCGAAAGCCTTGACGCCGCCGCACTGGGCGTGGCCGAGCACCACGATGTGCTTGACCTTCAGCGCCGCGACGCCGAATTCGAGAGCGGCCGAGACGCCGTGCGCCTGTCCGTCCGGCGAATAGGGCGGCACAATATTGGCGACGTTGCGCACGACGAACAGCTCGCCCGGGCTGGCGTCGAAGATCACCTCCGGCGAGACGCGCGAATCGCAGCAGCCGATCACCATGATCTCGGGCGACTGGCCGCGCTCGGCCAGCTCGCGGTAACGGTCCTGCTCACGCGGAAGCCGGCCGCCGGCAAAGGCGTTGTAGCCCTCGATCAATCGCCGCGGAAAGGTCATCGCTTGCCAGTGCTCCATGCTGCCTAATTAATTAGCGTGTAGCCGAAGCAAAGCAAACACCATGCCCGAACGGGGCCGGAGGGCGGGGTTCCGGATGGCGTTTCGGCAGGCACGGCGGCGATTTCACGCGCGCCGGGGCCCGTTTTGTGGCATTCCGCCGCCGGAACCAGCGCACGTTCATTGCTTGTTCAGGTGCAATCGACGACTGAAGGATGAAAATCAGACCGCGCATGCTGCAGCCAAACAAGCCCATCGTCTCCACTTCGCCCCCGGCGCGATTCCGCGCGCATGGCTTCTCGGCGCCGCAAGTCGGCGTGCTGTTTGCGGCGTTCATTTTGCTTATTTCGATCCCGATCTGGACGCATCCGCTGCCGCCGCTGTCGGACTACGTCAATCACCTCGCCCGCATGCATGTGATCGCGACGTTGGCGAAGAACCCGCAGCTCGCCCGCTTCTACGAGATCGACTGGCAGGTCATCCCCAATTTGACCATGGACCTTATCGTGCCGCTGCTGGCGCGCGTCATGAACGTCTATCTGGCCGGCCAGGTGTTCATCGTCGGCATGTTCGCGCTGATCATTTCCGGGGTCCTGGCGCTGAACCGGACGCTGATCGGCCGCTGGTCGGTATTCCCGCTGTTCGCCATTCCGCTGGTCTACAACTACGTCTTCCTGGTCGGATTGATGAACTACATCTTCGGCATCGGCGTCGCGCTCTGGGCGCTGGCCGGCTGGGTGGCGTTGCGCGAGCGCGCTTGGCCCGCGCGCTATGCGCTGTCGACGGCCTGCGTCCTCGCGCTGTTCTTCTGCCATCTCTCGGCGCTTGGCATTTACGGCATCGGCGTGCTGTCGTTCGAGCTGGCGCGGCTGTGGGAACGGCGGCTCGAGCCGTGGCCCGCGCGCATTGCCGAATTCGTCGCCGGCGGCGTGCCGTTCCTCGCCGCGGCGCCGCTGCTCAAAGCCAGTCCGACCATGGGCCTCGTCGGCTCCACCTATTGGGACCAGCGCGGCAAGATCGACGGGCTGATGTATATCATCAGCGATTATTCCGACATCGTCGCCTTCTTGCTGGTGACCGCCATGATCGCCGGCGTCGTATGGGGCGTACGCCACCGCGTCCTGCGCTTTCACCCGCTGGTCGTGACGCTGATCGTGGTCGGCCTGGCGGTGTATTGGATGCTGCCGCGCATCATGTTCGACACCTACATGACCGACCAGCGCGTGCCGATCGGTGTCGCCTTCATGCTGTTCGCCTGTGGCGATCTGGAGCTGCGCCGTCGGCTGGTGCGGCGCGCCTCCATGGTCATCCTGGTCGTCTTGATCAGCGCGCGGCTGATCGAGATCGACTACAACTGGTCGCAGTTGTCGGATTCGACCAGCGAGTTCCGCTCCTCGGTGCGTCGCATCGCGCCCGGCTCGAAGGTTTTCGTCGCCTACGCCGACCGCGCGCTTGGCGAGGACGTACGCGATCTTGGACTGGTGCATGCCGCCTGCATCGCCACCATCGAGCGCTCCGCGCTGGTCACTACGGTATTCACCGTGGCCGGCAAGCAGGTGCTGCACGTGCGTCCCGAATTTCGCGACTACGCCGACCGGCGCGACGGCACTCCGCCGTCGACCGCGCAGCTCATCGTCGCGGCCGACCGTCCGACACCGAACACGCCGGCGTTCTGGCTGAACTGGACCAAGTTCGATTATCTCTACGTCCTGTTCACCGAGGACGAGGCGCCCAATCCCGATCCCACGCGTCTGAAACTGGTCGCCGATGGCGACCGTTTCCAGCTTTACAAGATCCTCAAACCGGGCAGCATCGCCAGCGCAAAGTGAATAGGTGCCGCGCAATCGCGCGCTTGCTACTTTTCCGACCGCCGCTAAAGTTAGCGGTATGACGGTTCGTCCGCGCCGCAGCGTGCTCTATATGCCGGGCTCCAATGCCCGCGCCCTGGAAAAGGCGAAAACCCTTGCCGCCGACGGCGTCATTCTCGACCTCGAGGATTCGGTCGCGCCCGACGCCAAGGACGCCGCGCGCCGCCAGGTGGTCGATGTAGTCAAGGCCGGCGGCTTCGGCACGCGCGAGGTGTTCATACGGGTCAACGGCGTCGACACGCCCTGGCATGCCGACGATCTGTCGGCCGCCGCCCATGCGGCGCCCGACGCCATCCTAGTGCCGAAAATATCGAACCCGGAGACACTCGAGCTGATCGGCCGCCGCCTTCTCGACATGCACAGCGACCATAAGATCAGAATCTGGGCGATGATCGAGACGCCGCTTGCCCTCTTCAACATCCTGGCGATCGCGGCCGAGGCGAAGGATTCCGAATCGCGCCTGGCCGGCTTTGTCATGGGCACCAACGATCTCGCCAAGGACACCCGCGCGCGCCTGGTGCCCGGCCGCGCACCGATGCTGGGCTGGCTGTCCACCTGCGTGGCGGCGGCGCGCATTTACGGCATCGACATCCTCGACGGCGTCTATAACGATATCGGCAATAGCGACGGCTTCGAGATGGAATGCCGGCAGGGCGTGGAACTCGGCTTCGACGGCAAGACGCTGATCCATCCCAACCAGATCGAGCCTTGCAATAGGATTTTCTCGCCGTCGCCGGAAGAAGTCACGCTGGCGCGCAAGATGATTGCAGCCTTCGACCTGCCGGAGAACAAGAGCAAGGGCGTGGTGTCGATCGACGGCCGCATGGTCGAGCGCCTGCATGCCGACATGGCGCGCCGCACGGTGGCGATCGCGGAGGCAATCGACGGCCATTAACGCACGATCCGCAAGAGATCGGCGCAAGAAAAAACGATCCAGGGGAGGGACCCGATGCGACGACGCGACTTCATCACGCTGCTCGGCGGCGCGGCGGCTACCTGGCCAATGGTTGCGCCCGCGCAGGCGGCCGATTATCCCGACCACCCAATCACGCTCATCGTCCCTTATGCGCCCGGCGGCGGCAACGACGTACTGGCGCGCGGCGTCGCCGAGCCCATGGGCAAGGCGCTCGGTCAGCAGATCGTCATCGAGAACCACGGCGGCGCCGGCGGCTCGATCGGCACCCGCCAGGTCGCCAAGGCCGCTCTCGACGGCTACACGCTCGGGCTCGGCGGCACCGGCACGCTCGCTATCGATCCGACGCTATATCCGGATGCCGGTTACGACCCGCGCAAGGATTTCGCGCCGGTCGGGCTGATCGCCACCAGCCCGCTCATCATCCTGGTGAACCCGTCGCTGCCCGCGCACAACGTGCAGGAACTGATCGCGCTCGCCAAGAAGCAGCCGGGCAAGCTCAATTACGCCTCGGCCGGCCGCGGCAGCGGCATCCACCTCGGCACCGTGCTGTTCGCCGAGACCGCCGGCGTCGACCTCATCCACGTTCCCTATCGCGGCTCCGGGCCGGCGCTCACCGATCTGCTCGGCAACCACGTGGCGATCTATTTCTCGTCGCTGCCGCCGGCCATCGGGTTGGTCAAGGAAGGCAAGCTGCGCGCGCTCGGCGTCACCAGCCTGAAGCGCTCGCCGATATTCCCCGACGTGCCAACGGTCGCGGAGCAGGGCCTGCCCGGCTTCGAAGCGGTCCTGCACTACGGCATCGTGGCGCCGGCCGGTACGCCGCGCCCGATCGTCGACAAGCTCAACGCCGCGCTGCGCCAGGCGCTTGATTCACCCGAGGTGCACAGGCGCATCGCCACCGAAGGCGCCGAGCCGCTGCCGACCACGCCGGAGCAATACGCCGCCGACATCGACCACGAGGAAACCAAATGGTCGGCACTAGTGAAGAAATCCGGCGCCAAGGCGAAGTGACGATCGATATTTGATTCTGGCGCCGCCGTTCAACGCGGAGGGCAATGTCATGAAGACAAATCTGCGCATGATGGTAATGGCTCTTGGCGGAAGCCTGCTTCTTTCATGGGTTCCCGGCGGCGCGCACGCGCAGAGCAAATCGCCGGCGGTCTATGTCATCGACGAGATCGATGCGCGCGATCCGCAAGCCGACGCGAAAATTGCCCCGCTTTTTGGACCGGTCGCCGCTGCCTTCGGCGGCCGCTACGTCGTTCGCGGCGGCACACCGGTGTCCTTCAGCGGCGAGCCGCCGAAACGCGTTGTCGTCATCGTCTTCGACAGCATGGAAAAGGCGCGCGTCTGGCGAGAGTCGCCCCGGCACAAGGAATTGGAGGCGATGCGGGAAAAAATCGGCACCAAGATAAGGTCCTATGCCGTCGAGGCATTGGCGCCATGACGGCAGCCGCGTCGCGCCCGCAGAAAATCTCGTCGCCGTACCGAATTGACGGAAAATTTATTCCGGCCAAATTCGGAACCGTTCTCGCGGCATAGCGTTACCTCCAGTTTGACGGCGCCGCGCACGAGCGGTGCGATAAAAGTTCCATCGCGCCGATTGATATTCAACTACAGCGTGTTGTCCGAATTTTCCGCTCCGTTCTCCTGTTTCACGAACCCACGATTTAACGTGCGCGCGAATGCGGTGCCGCGCGTTTGAATAAATTTTGTCAAATTGACCGGCAAAAAAATCCGTCGTCTAAATTTCGCGCCAGCTCCGGCTGGGGCGATCCGATAAAATTTTACAAACTAGGGAGAAAACGATGTCGCAGAATCGTGCGTCGATTTGCGTTGCGCTTGCGATTGCGTCGACCGTCCTGCTTCCGGCAACCGTCGTATCGGCTGCCGACGAGACGTTCGCTCCGACGACAGTCATCTCGCTTCCGGGCGGGCAGAAAATTCAGTCTTTCGATATCAGTTTCGTCGATCCCGTCACCGGGATCTACATTCTCGGCGACCGCACCAATAAAGCGGTCGATGTCATCGACACCACCACCAATACGGTCCTGACACAACTCTCTGGCGGATTCGTCGGCTTCACTGGAAACAACGACACGTCCGGTCCCGACGGCGTGATGACCGTCGGCCACCACGAGGTGTGGGTGGGAGACGGTGACAGCACGGTCAAGGTAATTGACCTGTTTTCGCGCGCAGTCACGCACATTATCTCAACGGGTGGCGTTAATCGCGCTGACGAAATGTGCCTCGACCCGCGGCACCATCTGGTTATGGCGGCGAACAATGCCGATTCTCCGCCTTTCGCTAGTCTGATTTCGACCATCACTTATGCCGTTGTGAAGAAGATTCCGTTTGACGGAACGAACGGCGCGCCGAACTCGAACAACGGCGCTGAGCAGTGCCAGTGGGATCATCGCACCGGCAAGTTCTACATCGCTATCCCCGGGATCGCCGGCCAGCCGGCGGGTACCGGCGGCGTGGCGGTGATTGATCCGGTAACGAAACAGGTGGAGACAACCTTCGTTGTCCCGCTTGCCAGTTGCCAAGCCCCGCAAGGCATGGCGGTTGGCCCGGATCATCAGATCCTTCTCGGCTGCAACGGCCCCGCCGGCGCTAACAATCCGACCGCCATCATTGACGATCGCAATGGCCACGTCATTAAGACCCTCGCCAATGAATCGGGCTCGGATATGGTGTGGTACAACGATGGCGACGGCCACTATTTCTTGGCGCGATCCTCGTCTGTCGGGGCGAACCAGTTGCTCGGTGTTGTCGACGCTGAATCGCCAGGCCTCGGGCATGGCGACGAGCAGCCCGGCGGCGACATCAAGGCGGATGCGGACATTATCACGGCAAACAAGACCATCGCCGGACGGAATGCGCATTCCGTCGCCGCCGATCCGAATACGAACCAGGTCTACGTGCCGATTCCCGCCGGCGTCAGCACGATCTGCGGCTCGAAGGGCGGCGTTGACGCGAACGGCTGCATCGCCGTCTTCAAGTCCCCGAATGACGACATGTTCCAGAAACTCGCGGACCGCTTTCCGGACCACGACCACGGTCACTAAAGCGTTCCATTGCTGACGTACTCTCCGGCGAAGACCAAACGGCTTCGCCGGAGAAGCTACGAAAAGGGGTAGGCACCGATGCAAAATGTCCGTCGGCTTCTCGTGCTTTCGCTGTTGTTTATGGGGGCGCTTGCCGCCGCGCATGCCGAGGTGCGCGTGGCAGGCCGCGCGGACGACATCCGGGTGGAAGCGCACAAAGCGACCGTCGCGCAGGTGCTCGCCGCGCTCAAGCAACAACATGATCTGAGCGTGCGTGGGGCGGCCGCCAATCGCGTTGTCAGCGGCACGTTTGAGGGATCGCTGCACTACGTCCTGGAGCGCGTGCTCGACGGCTACGATTACGTGATCGAGCACAATGGCGGCGCGCTCGATGTGATCGTGCTGAGCGACGGGACGCCACACGCCGCGCAGGCCGCGCAGCCTATCGTTGTCGTGAAGCGGCGCGCCGATTAGGCCGGATCGCGCCGCACGCCGAGTTCCGCGAGAATCTCTTCGTTGTGCTGGCCGAGTGCGGGCGGGGCTGTATCGATGCGCGGGCCGTCATGCGCAAAGGTAAAGGCCGCGAGCGGCACGCCGAAACCACCTTCGACGCCGGGCGCGCCTTGGTGGCGGTGGATGA
The DNA here is from genome assembly GCA_963749625.1 of uncultured Alphaproteobacteria bacterium. Classification (GTDB taxonomy): domain Bacteria; phylum Pseudomonadota; class Alphaproteobacteria; order Rhizobiales; family Xanthobacteraceae; genus Pseudolabrys. The sequence goes on from CAVVNY010000008.1 coordinate 78,374, forward strand.
TGCCACGGCTCGCAAGCTGCGGATCGGCGACGGCCTCACCCATGCTGCGCACGCGCGCCGCCGGTACATGGTGCGCTTGCAGAAATGCTTCCCATTCGTCCGCGCTGCGTCCGCGCATGATCTCGGTGAGCACGGCGGCCTCGTGTTCGCGGTCGGCGTCGCGCTCCTCGTTCGTCTTCTTGATCATGTCGGGCCGCTCGAGCAGCGTCCATAATCTGCGTTGTTGCCGCAGATTGCTGGCGCCCAGCATCACCAGCCCGTCTTTGGTCGCATAGGCGCTGTTGGTGGCGTGCGGATTGCGGTTGCCGTTCGGCTTCGGGTGCACGCCGTTGCGCAAATAGCCGGTGAGATGCGAACACTCCAGGATCAACGCCACGTCGAGCATGGCCATGTCGATGCGCTGGCCCTTGCCGGTGCGCTCGCGCTGGAAAAGCGCCGCCGACAAGGCAAAGGCGCCGGTCATGCCGGTGGCGTAATCGACCGCCGGCGAGCCGAGCTTGATCGGATGGACCTCGGGCGTGCCGGTCATCGCCATGATGCCGGAGGTGGCCTGGATGACGTGGTCGTAGGCGGTCTGCGGCCCGCGCGGTCCGTTTTGGCCGAAGGCCGAGAACGACGCATAAATCAGCCGCGGATTGATCGCCGAAAGCGCCTCGTAGCCCAGGCCCAGCGCCTCGAACGCGCCCGGCCGGTAGTTCTCCACGAACACGTCGGCGGTCGCGACCAACTTTTTCAGAATGTCACGATCTTTTTCCTGCTTCAAGTCGAGCGTGATCGAACGCTTGTTGGAGGCCTGCGTCAGGAACGCGGTGCCCATGTTGCGGCGGTTGAGTTCCTTGTCGGTGCCGGCGCCGCGGCTCTGGTCGGGCTCGCCGGGATGCTCGACCTTGATTACGTCGGCACCCAGCACCGCGAGCTGATAGGCCGCGAACGGTCCCGCCAGCACGTGGGTGATGTCGATCACTCGGATTCCTTCGAACGGTCGCATGTCGTTTTCCTCCCGGCTGCCGCAAGCTTAGACCGTCAGCGCGCGATCGGCTCTAGTCCGTGGCGCTTGAATACGGCCGCCGCCGCCGGCGCCGCAAAAGCCGCGATGAAGGATTGCGCGGCCTCGCGCTGTTGCGAGGCGGCGGCGATGCCCGCCGCAAACGTCGTGTTGATCTGCAGTTCGGCCGGAAACGGACCGACCAGATCGGCGCCGGCGACCGGCATCAGTTCTGGCACCTGCTGCACCGCCAATTCCGCTTCGCCGCGCGCGACCAGTTCGGCGATGCGGCCGCCCGGGCCGATGACGATCCTGTCGCGCATCGCGTCGGCGATGCCGAGACGATCGAGCATGGCATCGAAATTCTGCCCGCTGGCGCCATCGCGCGACCGCGCCACGGATTTCGCGGCGAGCAACGCGCGCTTGAGCGCGTCGGCCGTGCCGATGTCCGGCTTCGGCGCGCCCTTGCGTACCGCAAGGCCGAGGCCGCAGCGGGCGAAATCCACGCAGCTGTCGCGGATGATCTTGCCCTGTGCGGCCATCTCGTCAATCACCGGCCGCGTGATGATGGCGACGTCGAACGCGGTGCCGGCGGCGATCGCGCGCTTGATCGCCGCGCTCGGATTGAAATTGAACGCGAGGCGAACGCCGCTCGTGCGTTCGAACGCCGGCACCAGTTCGTTCAGCACTTCGACCACGGCGTGCGTGCTCAGAATCTTGATTTCAATCGGGGTCACGGGGATTGCCTAAGTTTCAGGGAAGACAAGCTTATTTCGTGCGCTGCCAATGCGCCAGCGCCGGCGCTTTTTGATTTAGGTCATGGACAAAAGCGGTACAGTTTCTATTAGAACAGCACACCGGGTTTGCTGAAGGGGTGGCGACCATGGCTGCACCTGTTTCCGAAAGCCAAACAACATTCATCGCCGAATTGATGCGGCGCCTCGGCATTGCGCCGGGCGAAAGCCTGCCGCCGCAGCTCAGTCTGATCTACGCGGCCGCGGTCGAGCGCTGCGAAGCCTGCCAGTCCAGGCAAGCCTGCGGCGAATGGCTCGCCAGCATGCCGCAATCGCTGGTGTCGGCGCCGGACTTCTGCCCGATTGCGGAAATTCTGTTCGACTTGCGGGTCAACCAGCCCGGCCACCCGGTCGTATCGAATAACCACGCCTCCATCGCCGACCTCGAACGGTTCGAAGACGAGATCGACAACCTCCTGCTGCAAAAGCCGAATGACGACCCGATGATGGTCGATCTGCGCAGCCGCAAGGCGCGTCTGCAGGACGAGATCGAATGGCTTCGCCACCAGCCCGGTGTCAAAAGACTTACGCATTAATACTTAAACGCGAGCCCGCAGCGGCGCCAAAAGCCCGGCTGGCAGGCCCGAAGTTCCATTTTGAGCTAAATCATTTTGCCGATTCGAGTGGCCGTCTAAATAGGATTTATGGGCCATAGATATGACGATGAAGCCGCGCCGTTGTGCCCGCTTTGCGGCATGGCCATGGTGCTCGTGCGCGTCGATCCGCGCGTCGCGGCATTTTCCGAATTGCACACCTATCGTTGCTTTTCCTGCGGCGACGTGCGCGCCGTCGAGCTGCAAAAGACCGATTACGCTCCCGCCGCCGCACCTCTTCCGGCCGCCCCGAGTTCCGTGAATTTCCGCTCGCGCTAGTCAAGCCGGGGCAGCCCTTGATTGCGGCGGCTTGTTCGGACGGCCGCAATGCGTTTACTTAACGCGCATAGGAGGCCGCCCATGAACAGTCCGCCGATGACCAGCCCGCGCATTATCCGTCTCGCCGCCGACGACAACGTCGTCGTCGCGGTCGATCAAATTCCGCCGGGCAGCCAGGTCGCGGGCGTAACGGCGCGCGAGCGCATTCCGCGCGGCCATAAGATGGCGGCCACAGCCATCGCGCCGGACGAGCCGGTGCGCAAATACGGACAGATTATCGGTTTTGCCGTAAAGCCGATTGCGCCCGGCGACTGGGTGCACGAGCACAATGTCGCCATGCGCGACTTCGCGCGCGACTACCGCTTCGCGCAGGATGCAAAAAACGACGAACTGCTGCCGCCGGAATTGCGCGCCACCTTCGAGGGCTATCTGCGGCCGAACGGCAAGACCGGCACGCGCAACTATCTCGGAGTGCTCACCTCGGTGAATTGTTCGGCGAGCGTGGCGAAGTTCATCGCCGAGGAGGTCAACCGCTCCGGCCTGCTCGACGAATTCCCCGGCATCGACGGCATCGTTTCCTTCGTGCACGGCACCGGCTGCGGCATGGCGGCCAAAGGCGAAGGCTGGGACGTGCTCCGCCGTACCCAGTGCGGCTACGCCACGCATCCCAATCTCGGCGCCACGCTGATGGTCGGGCTCGGCTGCGAGGTCTTCCAGATCGACCGCATGAAGGAAGAATACGGCCTGGTCGAAGGCGACCATTTCCAGACCATGACCATCCAGGCGACCGGCGGCACCAAGAAAACGGTTGCCGAAGGCGTCGAACGCATCAAGGCGATGCTGCCGGTCGCCGCGCGCGCCAGGCGCGAGACGCGGCCGGCGAGCGAGATCGTCTTGGCGCTACAATGCGGCGGCTCCGACGGCTATTCCGGCATCACCGCCAATCCGGCCTTGGGTGCGGCGGTCGACATGCTGGTCAAGCACGGCGGCACCGGCGTGCTGGCGGAGACGCCGGAAATCTACGGCGCCGAACATCTGCTGACCCGCCGCGCGGTGAACGGCAAAGTTGGCGAGAAACTGGTCGAGCGTATCCGCTGGTGGGAGGATTACACCGCGCGCAATCGCGGCGAGATGAACAACAACCCGACGCCGGGCAACAAGGCCGGCGGACTGACCACCATTCTGGAGAAGTCGCTCGGCGCCGCCGCCAAAGGCGGCTCGACCACCATGCGCGCGGTTTACGAATATGCCGAGCCGGTCACCGAGAAGGGCTTCGTCTTCATGGATACGCCCGGCTACGATCCGGTCGGCGCCACCGGCCAGGTTGCCGGCGGCTGCAACGTCATGTGCTTCACCACCGGCCGCGGCTCGGCTTTCGGCTGCAAGCCGACGCCGTCGATCAAGCTCGCTACCAACAGCCAGGTCTACAAGAGCATGATCGACGACATGGACATCAATTGCGGCGACATCCTCGACGGCGTTTCCGTTGCGCAGAAGGGCGAGGAGATCTTCCAGAAAGTCTGTGCGGTGGCTTCCGGCACGCCCAGCAAATCGGAAGCACTCGGCTACGGCGACGTCGAATTCGTGCCCTGGCAAATCGGCGCGGTCATGTAGCGTGCGCGTTCAGCGCGGCAGCGTGTAGACGAACACCGCGCCTTTGCCGACGCCGCCGTGCAGGCAGATGAAGCGCACCTCATCGGGCGCGCCGGCGGCCTGATACGTGGCCTTGCCGTGATAGACGGTGGAGACGAATTGCGAGCCGACCTTGTCGGCGAACTTGTCTTCCTCGGCATCGGCGCGCGCGATCGCGAACTTCTTGAACGCCGGGTTTTCCTGCTTGAATTTTACCGCGGCGAGCTTCTCGCAATCGCGCAGGCCGTCCTCGGTCGATTTCTGCGCCAGCGCCGGCCCTAGGGCGAGCGCGCAAAGAGCGACCGCGGCGGCCGCCCGCGTCACGCCCACGGCCGCGCCGCCTTGGCCTTGTCTTCGTAACTCGCGATCTTGGCGTCCTTCTGCTTGGTCAGCCCGATATCGTCGAGGCCGTTGAGCATGCAATGCTTGCGGAAGGCGTCGATCTCGAACTTGACCACGCCGCCGTCCGGCCCGTGGATTTCCTGCTTCTCCAGATCGATCGAGAGCGTCGCATTGGAGCCGCGCTCGGCGTCGTCGAACAGCTTCTCGAGGTCCTCGGGGCTGACGCGGATCGGCAGCACGCCGTTCTTGAAGCAGTTGTTGTAGAAAATGTCGCCGAACGAGGTGGAGATCACGCAGCGGATGCCGAAATCCATCAGCGCCCAGGGCGCGTGCTCGCGGCTCGAGCCGCAGCCGAAATTGTCGCCGGCGACCAGGATCTTCGACTTGCGATAGGCCGGCTTGTTGAGCACGAAATCGGGGTTTTCGCTGCCGTCGTCCTTGAAGCGCATCTCGGAGAACAGGCCCTTGCCCAGCCCGGTGCGCTTGATGGTCTTCAGGTATTGCTTGGGGATGACCATGTCGGTGTCGACATTGATCATCTTCATGGGCGCGGCGACCCCTTCCAGCGTGGTGAATTTTTCCATGTGCTCGATCCCTGTAGGGCAGGCCAGTTAAGGCCCTTTTCTTGCGGGCTAGCCGCGGGCAGGTCAAGCCCGGCGGTGCGGCAAAATCAGGCCGCCGGGTCGCGTTTAAAGCGGTTCTCGCGGACGACCTGGCAAACCTGCACGGAATGGCTCTCGTAGTAGATTTCGCGCGCTTTGCGTTGGGCGTCGCGGTGTTCCGGGTGCATGCGCCAGGCGCGCTGCGCCTCTTCCGATTCGAATTCGACGATGGTGCAGCGCTCGCCGTCCTCAGCGAAAAAGCCCTTGTGCGAGATATAGCCCGGCAGGGCCGAGGCCAGTTGGACCATGCGGTCGACCAGCGCCACGTATTCCTCGCGCAGGCCGGGCATCAGGCGGGAGCGGAAAACGGTGACGATCATGGGCCGGCCTTTCCGGGTTGGCGGAATTCGTAAGTATCCTACCGGGCGCGGCAGGCGATCCAATGCATGTTATCGATGGGACTCATGCCGGGCGTTGATCGGGGCGGCGCCCACGAGGCGCTGATTTAGGAGAACTGCGAGCGGAAGACCGCCTTGATCTCGGCGAGGCGCGCCTCGAGCCGGTCGACGCGCGGCCCGTCGCCCAGCGCGCGGGCGCGTTCGATTGCGCTGTAAAGGGCTTCCTTGGCATCGCTGTAACGGGCGGTAGCCTCCGACGGAGACGTCGCGTCGTACATGAGGCTATAGGCTCGTTCCGCTATGAGTTCGAACCCGTCGGCCCACTCCGTGCTCGGCGGCGGCTTGATCGTTCTCGGCACGGCGCAACGTTCCTTGAAACCGGGATCGACGCTACTTCGTGAAGTCCCAGAGCTTGGCCGTACCGTGCAGATTTTCCGTAAACCTGTCGATTTGCCCTTTCAGGAATTCGGGCGTTATTCCGTGATTGTCCAGCACGCGGTGTATGAATAATTTCTTTTGAACTTTGTCGAAATAAAACACGGTCGGATCTATATCGCTGTTGGCTTCAAGCAAGGCCAGCCAGCGTGTTGCCGGTATGCTTTGTGGATTCGCAACCGCTCCCAGATTGGCATTCATTCCAAGCTTGGTTTTGTCCGGGCTCAAAACCAATTGAATAAACATACTCCAGTTGTCGGCGGTTTTTATCGTGATCAGGTAACCGTGCTTGAGCGGTTTGGCCTCGAAATGCAGGCCGGTGAGCATTTCTTTCAAAGTTGGGTCGGTTAGAACCTGACCGCCTTGGCCCATTGGATTGGGCCAATGTTATCGCCGGATTGCCAATCAACGTGCCGAAGGCCAGAAAGACGATTGCCGCAAAAACTATTTTCCGCATTGCCAATCCTTGCCTGGCAAGTTCAATAGAAAATTACATGCCCCGAATGAAGTAATGACCACGTGGATGATACCGTTACGCTGGGGGCGGTCAACATTGTGCCGATCAGTCCGCGCGTTCGCTCAGGCGCGGCCTTTCTCGTTGCGCGGGATCGAGCCGAGCTTCGTGACCCAAGGCCGCGCCGAGCGGAACCAGTTCTGCTGCTTCGGCGTGAGCTGATCGCGCTGGCGCAAGGTGCCGGTGCGCAGCATGTAGGAATCCGGATTGTCGCCGGGCGACGTCGAATAGATCGGCGTGCCGCAGATCGGGCAGAACGCCTGTACCCGGTGATTGCCGCTGTCCGCCGTTGTCTTGAGGTAAAGCGTCGGTTCGCCGGTCAGCAATTTGAAACTATTGCCGGGCGCGCGAATGCTGACGCGGAAGGCCGAGCCCGAGCCGGCCTGGCAGTCTGTGCAGTGGCAGATCGACACCTTCTCCGGATCCGCTTCCGCTTCGAAAGTGAGGTAACCGCAGTGGCAGCCGCCATTCAATCGCATGGTCGTCGCTCCTTTCAGTCGGCGCTTGCCTCGATCGCTTCTATGTCCGCGTCCGAGAGCCCGAAGTGGTGGCCAATCTCGTGCACCAGCACGTGGGTGACAATGGCGCCCAGGCTGTCCTCGTGCTCGGCCCAATAGTCGAGGATAGGGCGGCGGTAGAGCCAGACCATGTTGGGCAGCGGCTCCGGAACACTGGTCGATTGAAACGGCAGACCAACACCTTGGAACAGGCCGAGCAAGTCGAATTCGGTCTCGACGTTCATAAGATCAAGCACTTCTTCGGTCGGAAAATCGGTCACTTGGATGATGAGATTTTCGCAAAGGGCGCGAAAATTTTCCGGCAGGCGGGCGTACGCATCCGCCGCCAGGCCCTCGAATTCGGCCAGCGTCGGCGCCGTCGCCGCACGCCAGGCCAGAGGATCGTCAAATTGGCCTTTCATACCAAGGTTCTAGGCCATGACGCCGCAGTCACCAAGCGGTTGACGCAACGGCCCGAAAGAGCGACCGTTCCGCCAGTAACGTGGCGGACGGGCCTCAAAAATATGCCGAAGAACGTCTTCTTCTTGATACTTCTGGCGCTTGTTTTCGCGACGTCTCCTGGCGTCTTGGCGCCGGCCTCCGCTCAAGCCGCCACGCAGGAATTGGCCGCCCAGTCGCGCCCGCGCATCACCATTCATCCGCAGCGAATCCGCCCGGGCCGCAATGCGAAACGCTATTGCCGCTTTTGGCTGGCGCAGGAATACCGGGTCAGCGGGCCGGTGATCGTCCCGCAGCAGCAGTGCTGGTGGCGCTAGAAGCAGCGCAGGGAACTTCGCGGACGAACGTTACTTAATCTGGGGCGTTGGAAGTCCATCGTCTGGGGACATTGGAGGTTCATCCATGTCGAAACTCGTGAAATTCTTCGCAATCGCGGCTCTCATTTCCGGCGCGCTCGCTATGACGCCGGCGCCCGCCGCGGCTCAACATCATCATGGTGGCGGCCATTGGCATGGCGGCGGCGGCCATTTCCGCGGCGGCGGCTGGGGCGGCTTCGGACCCGGTTTTGCCCTCGGCTTTGGCTCGGGATGGGGCTGGGGCGGCTATCCGTATTCGTACTATGACGACTATTACGCCGCCCCGCCTTGCGGCTGGGTGCGCGTGCGCGTTTGGCGCCACGGCCATTGGGTGTTGCGGCGCGCCTGGCGCTGCTGGTGAGCCGTTACACGTGAAACGAAAAGGCCCACCACGTTTGGCGGGCCTTTTTGATTCTTGAATGGCGAAAGGTTCGCTATTTCCACTCCCGCACGTCGACGAAGTGGCCGGCGATCGCCGCCGCCGCCGCCATGACGGGCGACACCAGATGCGTGCGGCCCTTGTAGCCCTGACGGCCTTCGAAGTTGCGGTTCGAGGTCGAGGCGCAGCGCTCGCCCGGCTTGAGCTTGTCGGGATTCATGGCGAGGCACATCGAGCAGCCCGGCTCGCGCCAGTCGAAACCGGCGGCCTTGAAGATCTTGTCGAGCCCTTCGGCTTCCGCCTGTTCCTTCACCAGGCCGGAGCCCGGCACGATCATCGCATAGACGTTGGCGTTCACCGTCTTGCCGGCGGCGATGCGCGCCGCTTCGCGCAGGTCTTCGATGCGTGAGTTGGTGCAGGAGCCGATGAACACGCGGTCGAGCTTGATGTCGGTGATCTTCTCGCCGCCGGCGAGTCCCATGTAGCCGAGCGAGCGCTCGGCGGCGATGCGCTTCTTTTCATCTTGAATCTCGGCGGCCACCGGCACGCGGCCGGTGATCGAGACCACCTGCTCGGGGCTGGTGCCCCAGGTGACGATCGGCGGCAGCTTGGCGGCATCGAGCCGGACCTCGCGGTCGAACACCGCCGCCTCGTCGGAGACGAGCGTCTCCCAATAGCGCATGGCGTCGTCCCAGGCCTTGCCCTTGGGCGCTTTCGGCTTGTCCTTGAGATAGGCGAAGGCCTTCTCGTCGGGCGCGATGAAGCCGGCCTTGGCGCCGCCTTCCACCGACATGTTGCAGACGGTCATGCGGCCTTCCATCGACAGCGCGCGGATCGCCTCGCCGGCATATTCCAGCGCATAGCCGGTGCCGCCGGCGGTGCCGATTTCGCCGATGATGGCGAGGATGATGTCCTTGGCGGTGACGCCCGGCGGCAACTGGCCGTCGACCACCGCGCGCATGTTCATCGACTTCTTCTGGATCAGCGTCTGCGTCGCCAGCACATGCTCGACCTCGGAGGTGCCGATGCCGTAGGCGAGCGCGCCGAAGGCGCCGTGCGTGGCGGTGTGGCTGTCGCCGCAGACGATGGTGGTGCCGGGCAGCGTGAAGCCCTGCTCGGGGCCGATGACGTGCACGATGCCCTGGCGCTTGTCGAACTCGTTGAAATATTCGATGCCGAAATCCTTGACGTTCTGCGCCAGCGCCGCGATCTGCTCGGTCGATTCCGGATCGGGATTGGGCAGGTTGCGGTCGGAGGTCGGCACGTTGTGATCGACCACGGCCAGCGTCTTTTCCGGCGCGTGCACCTTGCGGCCCGCCGTGCGCAGGCCCTCGAAGGCCTGCGGGCTCGTCACCTCGTGCACCAGATGGCGGTCGATATAGATCAGGCAGGTTCCGTCCGGCTGTTCGTCCACCAGATGGTCGTCCCAGATTTTGTCGTAGAGGGTACGCGGTTTCATGACTCGATGACCTTGCTCAGAATGAAAGGGGACTTCGGCGATTCATTGCGGCGCCGCTTGCGGCGCGCCGCTCAAAGTCCCGCTTGGACGGCCGTCAGCCGGCCGAAGAATCGCCACGGCAGCCGGGCGTGATCGCAAAGGATGATCTGCTGAAGCTGGGCAATCATGAGCGCTATATAGCCGTTTGATCCGGTTCCGACAACGAATTGGGGCTCAAAGAAAAAGGGGCCGAACGTCGGCCCCTTGATGCATTGCGCAATGCCGCAATCTTATTACTTGGCGGCTTCGGCAGCCGCTTCCGGCCCGCTGGTCGACTGCGCCTCGATGCGCGCCTTCTTGCCGCGCAGGCCGCGCAGATAATAGAGCTTGGCGCGGCGCACCTTGCCGCGGCGCACGACCTTGATCGAGTTGATCATCGGCGCGTAGAGCGGGAACACGCGCTCGACGCCTTCGCCGTAGGAAATCTTGCGCACGGTGAAGCTCTCGTTGATGCCGCCGCCCGAGCGGCCGATGCATACGCCCTCGTAGGCCTGGATGCGGCTCTTGTCGCCTTCCACCACCTTGACGTTGACCAGCACGGTGTCGCCCGGCGCGAAGTCGGGAATGGTCCTGCCGGCCGAGAGTTTTTCGACCTGCTCTTTGTTGATCTGCTGGATGATATTCATGGCCTAAGTCTCCGTCGGCAGCGCCAGCAACCGGCGCGCGGTCTAATCTGGTCTGAATGGGTTGGGCGAGCTTCTACGACAAAGCTCGGGCCTTGTCACCCTCGGGTTTTGGCCCCGTTTTGGGGCTTTTTGCGGGCCTGGTAGGCCGCCCATAGGTCCGGCCGGCGCTCCCGGGTCAGCCGCTCGGCCTCCGCCCGGCGCCAGGCGGCGACCTTGGCGTGGTCGCCGGAGGTCAGCACCTCCGGGATCGGTTCGCCCTCGAATACCGGGGGCCTCGTGTATTGCGGGTATTCCAGGAGCCCGTCGGCGAAGCTTTCCTCGGCGATCGAGGCCTCCTTGCCCATGACCCCGGGCAGCAGCCGCACGCAGGCGTCGAGCAGGGCGATAGCCGCCGGCTCGCCGCCCGAAAGCACGAAATCGCCGAGCGAGACTTCCTCCAGCTTGCGGGCCTTGATCAGGCGCTCGTCGACGCCTTCGAAACGGCCGCAGACGATGACGACGCCGAGCCCGGCGGCGAGCTGCGCTGCCCGCCGTTGCGTCAAAGGCGTTCCGCGCGGGCTCATCAACAGGCGCGGGCGGTGGTCGTGCGGCACGGAGTCGAGCGCGCGCGCCAGCACGTCGGCCTTCATCACCATGCCGGGACCGCCGCCGGCCGGCGTGTCGTCCACGGTGCGGTGCTTGTCGGTGGCGGCGTCGCGGATGTCGTGGGTGTCGAGCGACCAGATGCCGGTGCTAAGCGCCTTGCCGGCAAGGCTGACGCCGAGCGGACCGGGAAACATCTCCGGAAAGATGGTGAGAACGCTGGCGCGCCACATCGTCAGTCTTCTTCCTTCGCCTCGATCACCGCCGGCGGTACGACGACGACGCGTCCCGCCTTTAGATCGATCGTCGGTACCGTCGTCTCGGTGAACGGCAGCAGCAGCGGCTCTCCGGCGGGCGGCGCGATCTCGATCAGATCGCCGGCGCCGAAATTATGGATCGCGGTGACGGTGCCGAGCGCCGTGCCGTCTTCCCTCACCGCCGCAAGCCCGACCAGGTCGGCATGATAGAACGTGTCGGCCTCTTCGATCGGCGGCAGGCGGTCGCGCGGCACGTACAGATCGGTGTTGCGCAATCTCTCCGCCGCGTCGCGGTCGCCGATGCCTTTGAGCCGCGCGACCAGATGATCCTTGGCCGGGCGCGCGGCTTCGATTTCGAAGCGCCGCGCGCCGTCCGCGGTTTCCAGCGGACCGTAGTCGGTGACCGCCAGCGGGTCCTCGGTGAACGACCACAGCTTCACCTCGCCGCGAATGCCGTGCGCGGCACCGATGCGAGCGACGCGGATGCGGTCGGTCACGGCGCGTCAGCGCAGCGTCAGCTCGCCGCCGCTGCGGCCTTGTCGGCGGCAGCCTTGGCGGTCGCGGCGGTCTTGGCGGCCGCATCGCCGGCTTCCTTGGCCTTGAGCGCTTCTTCCGCCGCGGCCTTGCGTTCCTTGCGCGGGATCGCCTTTTCCGGGTTGTTGCGCTTCTCGCGCTTGGCGATGCCGGCGGCATCGAGGAAGCGCATGACGCGGTCGGACGGCTGCGCGCCCTTCTTCATCCAGGCCTGCACCTTTTCGAGATCGAGCTTGAGCCGCTCGGTCTTGTCCTTCGGCAGCAGCGGATTGAAATGACCGAGCCGCTCGATGAAGCGGCCGTCGCGCGGTGAACGCGAGTCGGCGACGACGATGTGATAGACCGGCCGCTTTTTGGTTCCGGCGCGGGCCATGCGGATGACGAGAGACATTTCAGGTTCCTTTCCTAAACAATGATCACTTCTTTTTTCCGAAACCGGGCAGACCCGGCAATCCAGGAAACTTTCCGCTGCCGAGGCCGGGCAAGTCTGGAAATTTGCCCGGGATATTCGGCGGCAATTTCGGCATGGTGGGCGGCAGCGCGCTGCCCGGCATTCCGGGAGGCAACGCGCCGCCCGGCATCTTTTTCGCGATCTCGGCCATCTGCTCCGGCGTCGGCACGCCGCCCGAGCCGAAGCCCATGATCTGTCCGAGGCCGGCGAGCGGGCCGCGCTTGGCGCCGCCCATGGCCTTCATCATGTCGGCCATGCCGCGATGCATTTTCAAAAGCTTGTTGATGTATTCGGGCGTGGTGCCGGAGCCGGCGGCGATGCGCTTCTTGCGGCTGGCTTTGAGAATGTCCGGGTTGCGGCGTTCCTGCGGCGTCATCGAGTTGATGATCGCCATCTGCCGCTTCACCAGTTTGTCGTCGAGGCCGGCGGCGGCGATCTGGTTCTTCATCTTGGCGACGCCCGGCATCATGCCGATCAGGCCGCCCATGCCGCCCATCGATTGCATCTGTTGCAGCTGTTCGCGCAAATCGGCGAGATCGAACTTGCCCTTGCGCATCTTCTCGGCCGCGCGCATGGCCTTTTCGGCGTCGATATTGGCGGCGGCCTTCTCGACCAGCGCGACGATGTCGCCCATGCCGAGAATACGGCCGGCGATGCGTGCCGGATCGAATTCCTCCAGCGCTTCGAGTTTTTCGCCGGTGCCGATCAGCTTGATCGGTTTGTTGGTGACCGCGCGCATGGACAGCGCGGCGCCGCCGCGGCCATCGCCATCGACGCGGGTAAGCACGATGCCGGTGAGGCCGACGCGCTGGTCGAAGGCGCGCGCCAGATTGACCGCGTCCTGGCCGGTGAGCGCGTCGGCGACCAGCAGCACCTCGTGCGGATTGGCGGCGCGTTTGACCTCGGCCGCCTCGTTCATCATCTCGTCGTCGAGGGTGGTGCGGCCGGCGGTGTCGAGCAGCACCACGTCGTAGCCGCCGAGGCGGGCGGCTTCCAGCGCGCGCTTGGCGATCTGCGGCGGCTGCTGGCCTGCGACCACCGGCAGCGTGTCGATCTGCGCCTCGCGGCCGAGCACGGCGAGCTGCTCCATCGCCGCCGGGCGGCGCACGTCGAGCGAGGCCATCAGCACTTTGCGCTTTTGCCGGTCGGTGAGGCGGCGGGCGAGCTTGGCGGTGGTGGTGGTTTTGCCGGAGCCCTGCAGGCCGACCATCATGATGGCGACCGGAGGCGCGGCGGCAAGATCGATGCCCTGGCTGTCGGCGCCGAGCGTCGCGACCAACTGGTCGTGCACGATCTTGACGACCAACTGGCCGGGCGTGACCGACTTCATCACCTCGACGCCGACCGCCTGCTTCTTGATGTTGTCGGTGAAGGCGCGCGCCACGTCGAGCGCGACGTCGGCCTCGAGCAGCGCGCGGCGCACTTCGCGCAACGCCGCGTCGACGTCGGCTTCGCTGAGCGCGCCGCGGCGGGTGAGGCGGTCGAGAATGCCGCCAAGTTTTTCCGACAGGGAGTCGAACATCAAAAGTCCAGTTCCCTACAAGCATCTAAACACCTTTGCGCCCGAGGGCGCATTGCGCTGTCGGGCGGTGGCCTCCGGCCTCTCAAGGACCGGGCGGCAAAGCGGGTATTTCAAGTCTCAGCAAGAGCGGGCGGAACCTAGGGTTGGGCCGCGCTCAAGTCAAGGCGCGCCAAGTCTGGGCGAATTTGGCCTTCAAGTCGCGATTTTGAAGCCGACCCACAAGCCGACCAAAGCCCCCACGCCACTCAGCAGTACCGACGAATAGGACAGCATGCCGTCGCCCCAAAGCCAGGGGATCATGCCCCCGACGGTCGAGCCAATCAGTATTCCGATCCAAATCGACAAACGCATAAGAGCCAAATCGGGTCAGTCGCGCCGGCCCGTCTACGAGGTCAATTCGTAGCTCACCGTGACCACCGCGCGCAGCATTTGCTCGCCCGGAGCAATGGGGGCCGCCGCGCCCGCGCGCATGGCTTGATAGGGACGGGGCTGGGGCGCCGCGCCCTCTTCCGAGATCGACATGACGCGGCCGACTTTCATGCCGGCGGCATTGGCGTAGAGTTCGGCCTTGCGGTGGGCGTCGGCGATCGCCGCGGCGCGCGCCTTGTCGAGCAGCTTGGTCTGCTCCGACACGACGAATTCGATCCCCGACATCTCGTTGGCGCCGGCCGCGATGGCGCGGTCGAGCACGGTGGGCAGATTGGCGATGTCGCGGATCTTGACCGTGACCTGATTGTTGGCCTGGAAGCCGATCAGGCGCGGGGCGCCGGTCTTGTTCGGTTCGTATTGCGGCTGCAGCGACAGCGAGGTGGTCTGGATATCGCGGTCGGCGACGCCGCTGTCCTTGATCGCCGCCAGCACGACGGTCATTTCCTTGGCGTTGGCGTCGCTCGCCGCCCGCGCCGTCTTGCCCTGGCTGGAAACGCCGAGGCGGATCACCGCGTTATCGGGCACCGCCGAGGCCGATCCCTCGCCGCTGACCGTCACCAGCTTGTCGATCCGCTCGGCGGCCTGCGCCGAAAACGGCGAGAGCCCCGCGGCGGCGATCACGAAAGCGCAGATCAGAACACGCGATATTGTCATCGTCATCTCACCATCACTTCACTGGAACGAACACATTGACCACCAGACTGTCCGGATCGGTCTTCACCGGATCGGTAACATATTCCTCGATGAAAAGGTCCGTGGCCTCGAGGTGTTTGTCGTCGAGATAATTGGTAATCGCCTCGTAGGTCGAGTCCATGGCGTCGTAGGAGCCGCGGTGGACGAATTTGAGCGCCTTGCCGGTCGGCGCCGGACCGACGGCGATGTCGCCTTTCGGCGGATTGGCGGGCGCAGCCGCGATCGGCATCGCGGCTTTGAACGAGAAGCCTTTGTCGTCGGTCTGGGTGTAGATGGTCATGGCCGGGCCGGTCGGCTTGATGCCCTGCTTGTCGAGATATTCGCCGAGCGACTTGAAGGAGTCGACCAGCGTATCGAAAGCGGCGTCCCAGTTGCTGTGGCCCACCAAGTAAATGATGGTGCCTGCCGGCAGCGTCACCGGCTCGCCAAAGGCGTCGCCCGGGTGCAGCGGCGCCGGCGAATCCAGCCGCGCGGGAGGCGGCGCGACGAGTTGCGCCGATGCCGGGCCCGCGGCGCAGGCGAACGCCAGAACGAGCAAAATCGGCGCCGCAATGCGCATGCAAGACATCCATGTTCTCCGTCTGGGCGGCGATCCCGGCGATTGCCGCCATGCTATCATAGGCCCTTGGCCAATCGGCGTTTATTCGCCATATAAACCGGGCGAAACCCGGGCGATAGCCGGGTCTTGGCCGAACTTAAAGGCGAATCATTTGGGCGCGCTCGCCAACCAATCCTTCGTCAAGATGAACGGCATCGGCAACGAGATCGTCGTGGTCGATCTGCGCGCGCGCGGCGTTGCGATCGCGCCCGAGGAGGCGCGCGCGGCGGCGACGCCGCAAGGCGCGCCCTACGATCAGTTGATGGCGCTCTATCCGCCGCGCACGCCCGGCACCGACGCCTTCGTCCGCATCTACAACAATGACGGATCGGAAGCCGGCGCCTGCGGCAACGGCATGCGCTGCGTCGCCGACCTGGTGTCGAAGGAAAGCGGCAAGACCGCGCTCACCTTCGAGACCTCGGCCGGCATCCTCAACTGCTGGAAGGGCGACGACGGCCTGTTCACCGTGGACATGGGCCCGCCGCGCTTCAAGTGGAACGAGATCCCGCTGGCGGAAGAATTCCGCGACACCCGCGCCATCGAATTGCAGATCGGGCCGATCGACAAACCGCTGCTGCATTCGCCCGCGGTGGTGAACATGGGCAATCCGCACGCGATCTTCTGGGTCGACGACGTGAATGCCTACGACCTCGCCAAGTTCGGGCCGCTTTTGGAAAACCATCCGATCTTTCCCGATCGCGCCAATATCACGCTGGCGCACATCGTCTCGCGCGAGGCTATCGTCATCCGCACCTGGGAGCGCGGCGCCGGGTTGACTCGCGCCTGCGGTTCGGCGGCCTGCGCCGCCGCGGTCGCCGCCGCGCGGCTCAAGCGCACCAAGCGCAAGGTCAAAGTGACGCTGCCGGGCGGCGAGCTCACCATCGACTGGCGCGAGAAGGACGATCACGTGCTGATGACCGGGCCGGTGGAATTCGAATTCGCCGGCAAGTTCGATCCGGCGTTGTTCAAGGCGGATGTCGTATGAGCCTCGACGTCGTCACCTTCGGCTGTCGGCTCAACATCACCGAGTCGGAAATGATCCGGCGCGCGGCCGAGCCGCTTGGCGATGCGGTCATCGTCAACACTTGCGCGGTGACGGCGGAAGCGGTGCGGCAGGCGCGGCAGAACATCCGGCGCATCCGGCGCGAGCGCCCTGATGCGCGCATCGTGGTGACCGGCTGTGCGGCGCAGACCGAGCCGGACACATTCGCCGCGATGACCGAGGTCGATCGCGTCATCGGCAACGAAGAGAAGCTCGATCCGCGGACGTGGACGGCCTCTTGGGCCAGCGATTCGCGTGTCGCCGTCGGCGACATCATGGCTGTGAAACGGCATGCCGCGCATGCGGCCGATAGCATCGAGGGCCATACGCGCGCTTTCCTGCAGGTGCAGAACGGCTGCGATCATCGCTGCACGTTTTGCATCATTCCGTTCGGGCGCGGCAATTCGCGCTCGCTGCCGATGGACGATTGCGTGGCGCAGGCGCGGCGGCTCGCCGCGCGCGGTTACCGTGAACTGGTGCTAACCGGCGTCGATATCACCAGCTACGGCGCCGATCTCGCCGGCGCACCGCGGCTGGGCGCGCTGGTCAAGCGTATCCTCAAGGAAATCCCCGAATTCGCCCGCCTGCGGCTGTCGTCGATCAATTCGGTGGAGGCCGATGACGATCTATTCGACGCGCTGGCGAACGAGCCGCGCCTGATGCCGCATCTGCATCTGTCGTTGCAGGCCGGCGACGATCTCATCCTCAAGCGCATGAAGCGCCGCCATACGCGCGAGCGAGCGATCGCGTTCTGCGATTCTGTGCGCCGGCTGCGGCCCGACGTGGCCTTCGGCGCCGACATCATCGCCGGTTTCCCGACCGAAACCGAAGCCATGTTCGCTCGCTCGCTCGATCTGGTGGAGGAATGCGGGCTCACCCAACTGCATGTCTTTCCATTCTCGCCACGGCCCGGCACGCCCGCCGCGCGCATGCCGCAGCTTGACCGCGCGATCGTCAAGGAGCGTGCGCGCATCTTGCGCGAAAAAGGCGATGCGGCCTTGGCGCGCCATCTCGATGCGCAAGTCGGCAGCCGGCGTTCGGTATTGACCGAGCGCGGCGGCGTCGGCCACACCGAGCAATTCACCACGGTCAAGCTGGCGGCGCCGGTCGCGCCGGGGGCAATTCTCGATCTCACGATGATGGGCCATGACGGCCGGCAGTTGCTGGCCGCCTAGCGCACGATCCCGAAAATGCCTGCCCCCGACTTGATCGAAGGCGGGAACCGGTTTTCGGATAAGATCGTGCGCAAGAAAAATTGCGGGAGTGTCGCATGAGCGCGAGCGATCACCTGATCACGACCATGGAGCAGCTTGAAGCGCTGTACGGCGAGAAAGTGCCGGCCGCCGTGGTCAAGGAAATCGACCACATCAACGGCAGCTACCGCAAATTGATCGAAGCGGCGCCGTTCGTGGCGGTGGCGACCTCGGGGCCGGAGGGGCTCGATTGCTCGCCCAAAGGCGACGCGCGCGGCTTCGTGCGCATCCTCGACGACAAGACGCTCGCCATCCCCGACCGGCCGGGCAACAACCGCATCGACGGCTTCCGCAACATCATGCGCGACCCGCGCGTCGCGCTGCTGTTTCTTATTCCCGGCATCGGCGAGACGCTGCGCGTGAACGGCCGCGCCTCGATCACGGTCGATCCCGAACTGATGCAAAGCTTCGCCGTCAACGGCAAGCTGCCGCGCTGCGTGCTGCTTGTGCACGTCGAGACCATCTTCTTCCATTGCTCGAAGGCGATCGTGCGTTCGAAGTTGTGGGACGAGGCGACCAAGATCGAGCGCAGCAGCCTGCCGTCGACCGGCACGATTATCGCGGAGCTCAGCCAGGGCAAACTCGGCGGTGAGCCTTACGACAGCGCCATGCCGGAGCGCATCAAGGCGCAGCTGTATTGAGAATGCCGTTCGTCCCCGCGCAGGCGGGGAGCCAAGGCGACAGGTTCTAGAGAGTTGGCGCTTTTGGTTCTGGGTTCCCGCTTGCGCGGGAACGAGCGGGAGAGGCTCTCCTTCGCCGCTCCACCCGCACGCCGTCAGCGCCTCCCGCATATGCGCGGGCACCGGCGCGGTGATCGTCACCGGCGGCTTGTTCTTGGAAATCGGCACCACGATCTCGCGCGAATGCAGGTGCAACGGCGGCCCGCCCATGCGCGGCGCGCGGCCGTAGATGTTGTCGCCGAGGATCGGCCAGCCCATCTCCGCGCAATGTACGCGCAACTGATGCGTCCGCCCGGTCAGCGGCTCGAGCGCAAGCCAGGTCAATCTCTTGTCGTCCCCGCGAAGGCGGGGACCCATAGCCCCAGCGTCAGCGATCATCGCGCCCGCTGGGGTTATGGGTCCCGGGTCTCCCTCGCTACGCTCGCTCGCCCGGGACGACAGCGAGGCGCGGCCCATCACCTTCCACGTCGTCACCGCCGGCTGGCCATGCGGGTCCGGCTTCATCCACCAGCCGCGCGTCTCGTCGAGCTTGCCGAGCGGAATGTCGATGCGGCCTTCCTCTTCGCTGGGCGAGCCTTCGACCACCGCCCAATAGGTTTTGCCGATCTTGCCCTGCTTGAACAGCTTGCCGAGCAGCGCCAGCGCCTTGCGGTGGCGGCCGAGCACCAGGCAGCCGGAGGTGTCCTTGTCGAGCCGGTGCGCCAGAGCCGGATTGCGCGGCAGGCCGAAGCGCAGCGCGTCGAAATAATCCTCCAGGCTGCCGCCGCCCTTCGGGCCGCGATGCACCGCAAAGCCCGCCGGCTTGTCGATCACCAGCATTAGCCCATCGCGGTAGAGCAGCCGTGCAAGCATCTCTTCCGGTGTCATGGTCACTGTCCAAGAATTGCCGAAACGGCTATCACGGGCGCGCCAAGGAAGCACTATGAACGACAGCACCCCCAAAAGCTGGTGGAATCGCCTGAGCAGCGGGCTCAAGCGCACCTCGTCATCGCTCGGCAGCGCGATCGCCGATCTGGTGACCAAGCGCAAACTCGATGCCGCCGCGATCGAGGAACTCGAGCACGAACTGATCCGCGCCGATCTCGGGCCGGAGTTTGCCGGCCGCATGGCGGCCGTACTGAGCGAAGGCCGCTTCGACAAGGCGATTGCGCCCGACGAAGTGAAGGCGGTGCTCGCCGGCGAGATCGAGAAAGTGCTCGGGCCCGTGGCCAAGCCACTGGAGGTAACCGCCAAGCCGTTTATCGTCCTGGTCGCCGGCGTCAACGGCTCCGGCAAGACCACCACCATCGGCAAGCTCGCCGCCAGGTTCCGCAAGGAAGGCAAGAGCGTGATGCTGGTGGCGGGCGACACTTTCCGCGCCGCCGCCATCGATCAGTTGAAAATCTGGGGCGAGCGCACCGGCGCAACGGTCAAGGCAAGTACGCCCGGCGCCGATGCCGCGAGCCTCGCCTTCGACGCGCTCGCCGCCGCCAAGACGCAAGGCGTCGACATCGTTCTGGTCGACACCGCCGGCCGTCTGCAGAACCGCAGCGAACTCATGGGCGAGCTGGAAAAAATGGTGCGCGTGATGCGCAAGGTGGAACCGACGGCGCCACATGCGGTTCTGCTGGTGCTTGACGCCACAGTCGGCCAGAACGCGCTCAGCCAGGTCGACATCTTCGGCAAGGTCGCGGGCGTCACCGGTCTGGTGATGACCAAGCTCGACGGCACCGCGCGTGGCGGCATTCTGGTGGCGATTGCGGCAAGGTTTGGCCTGCCGGTGCATTTCGTCGGCGTCGGCGAAGGCGTCGAGGATCTCAGCCCGTTCACCGCGCGCGATTTCGCGCGCGCCATCGTTGGGCTGGATTCCTGAAATAGAAAAAACCATGGCCGAAAAAAAGAAACTCAATCCGATTCTCAAACTGATGCTCGATATCGGGCCGCTGGTGCTGTTCTTCGCCGTCAATTCGAAACTCGGCATCTTCGCGGCGACGGCCACTTTCATGGTCGCGGCGTTGATCGCGCTGGCCGTGGGCTACGCCATGACGCGGCGCATCGAGGTAATGACGCTGGTCACCGCCATCATCGTCGTGGTGTTCGGCTCCCTGACGCTGGTGCTGCACGACGCCACCTTCATCAAGCTCAAGCCGACCATCATTTATCTTCTGTTCGGCGGCACGCTCATCGGCGGGCTGGCGTTCGGCAAGACGTTCCTCGGCATCCTGTTCGATCAGATGTTCCACCTGACCGACGAGGGCTGGCGCAAGCTCACCTGGCGCTGGGCGCTGTTCTTCTTCGCGCTCGCCATCGCCAATGAAATCGTCTGGCGCACGCAGACCACGGATTTCTGGGTCAGCTTCAAATTATTCGGCGTGGTGCCGCTGACGTTCGTGTTCGGCGCGCTGCAGATGCCGCTGATCAACAAATACAGCGTCGAGAAGAAGCCCTAGCGCGCGACCGCCGCCGCCTTGGCGATTTCCGGATTGAGCGCCGTGGCCAGATTTTCGGCGGTGACTGGACCGACCAGCTTGTAGGCGATGGTGCCGTCGCGCCCAATGACATAGGTCTCCGGCACGCCGTAGACGCCCCAATCGATCGAGGTACGGCCGCTGGCGTCGGTGCCGACGGCGGCGAACGGATTGCCGTAGCGGTTGAGGAAGCGGCGCGCGTTCTCGGTCGGATCCTTGTAATTGATGCCGACCAGCTTGATGCGCTTGTCGCGCGCCAATTGCTCGAGATAGGGCACCTCTTCGGCGCAGGGTATGCACCACGAGGCCCAGACATTGACCAGCGTTACTTCGCCCGGGAACGATGCATTGGAGAGGCCGGGCACGGCCTTGCCGTCGCGCGTCAGCCCGGCGAGCGGCGGCAGATCGGTCTTCGGCGCCGGGTGGCCGATCAGCGCGGAGGGCAGGCGTCCCGGGTCGCCGGCGTAGAGCCGGACCAGGAACAAGGCCGCCAGCGCCAGAAAGGCGATCAGCGGCAGCGTCACAAAAAGGTTGCGCTTCTTCTTCTCGGGGGTTTCGCTCGTTACCGAACTCATCGTTCGTCCTTGCGCTGCGAGCGCCGCGTTACGCCGCGCTCTTCGAGATCGCCGAGGATACGGCGTTGTGCCGAATAATCGAGAACGACCCAGGCGACCAATGCGGCCACCACGAAGGCGGTCACCGCATAGGCGGCGACGATGAAATCGGCATGCGGTCCGAGATTCATGCGCGCGCCTCCTGCGCCTGGATGATGCGCATGCTGCGTACGCGCCGGCGCAGGATTTCGTTGCGCATGGCGGCGAAATGCAAGGTGAAGAACAACAGCGTGAAAGCGATCGCCATGATCAGCAACGGCCACAGGATCGAAGGATCGATAGCGTTGCCGCCCATGCGCACAATCGACGCCGGCTGATGCAGCGTGTTCCACCAGTTGACCGAGAATTTGATGATCGGGATGTTGACGGCGCCGACCAGCGTCAGCACCGCCGCTGCGCGCGAGCCGCGGCCGGGATCTTCGGCCGTCCAATAGAGCGCGAGCACGCCGAGATAGAGCAGGAACAGCACCAGCACCGAAGTAAGCCGCGCATCCCAGACCCAATAGGTGCCCCAGGTCGGACGGCCCCAGAGCGAGCCGGTGAGCAGGCAGATAAACGTGAACGCGGCGCCGATCGGCGCGGCGGCCTTGCCCGCCACATCCGCCAGCGGATGCCGCCATACCAGGGTGCCGAGCGCGGCGACGCTCATCACGCCCCAGCACATCATGCTGAGCCAAGCCGTCGGCACATGAATGAACATGATCTTGACCGTGGCGCCCTGCTGATAGTCGTCCGGCGCGTTCATGGAGCGCACAAGTCCGAACGCGAACAGGATAATGGTCACCGCCGCCAGCCAGGGCAGCACGCGGTTGACCAGTCCCAGGAAACGCGTCGGATTGGCGAGATCGATGATAGCCATCGGTAGCCTTTTACTTATCAGCGCCGGCCCGGGCAATGGCGGCCGGCGGCGGTGATATGCCTATTTTCTGGCCCGCTCGGTTTGATTTGCATCATGCGGCGGGCCCGAATTTCGCCGGCAAACCGGTTATTCCAAGCCGTGGCGCAGCGCCGCCGCCGCGGCGATTGGTCCCAGCACCAAGCTTGCCAAGGATAGCGCGCAAAGAATGGTGAAAGGTGGGCCGAACGGCGCGGGGCCGACGATGGCGGCATTGGCTGAGGCGACGCCGAAAATCAATACGGGGATAGTGAGCGGCAGCACCAGGACCGCCAGCAGCAGACCGCCGCGCCGCAGCGCCACCGACAGCGCGGCGCCGATCAGCCCGATGAAGGTGAGCGCCGGCGTGCCGGCGGCCAAGGTCAGCGCCACCGTGCCCATGGCGCGCAGTTCGACATTGAGCATGAGGCCGAGCACCGGGCTGATCAGGACCAGCGGCAATGCCGTGGTCAACCAATGAGCGATGGCTTTGGCCGCCACCGCCAGTTCGAGCGGCATGCCGCCCATCATCAAGAGGTCGAGCGAGCCGTCTTCGTGGTCGGTGGCGAACAGCCGGTCGAGCGCGAGCAGGCTCGCCAGCAGGGCACCGAGCCACAGGATCGCGGAACCGATGCGGGCGAGCAATGCGAGGTCGGGGCCGAGCGCGAACGGCATCATGGTGACGACGATCAGGAAGAACAGCGCGCCCATCAGCGCGCCGCCGCCGACGCGAACGGATAGCCGCATATCGCGGAGCACGAGGGCCCAAAACGCGTTCATACCGGCGGCCCTATTTTTAATTCGCGGGCGTTGTCGAGGCCGATCGGCCCATGCGCGGCGGCCACGATCATGCCGCCGCCGGCGAGATGGCTGCGCATCAGATCGGCGAGCCGGTTTTGCGATGGCACGTCGAGCGCCGAGGTGGGCTCGTCCAGGAGCCAGAGCGGCCGCGGTATGGCGGCCAGCCGCGCGATCGAAAGCCGCCGCCGTTGCCCGGCCGACAGATAGGCGGCCGGCAAAGTGGCGAGCGGCGCGAGATCGACCGCCTTTAGCGCCGCATCGATGGGCAGTTCGCCGCCGCCGAGATAACGCGCCCAGAATTGCAGATTTTCGGCGACCGTCAGCGACGGTTTCACCGCGTCCTGGTGGCCGACGTAATGCGCCTGCTCGGCGATCGAGGCGTCGGGCTCGCCGCCATCGAGTTCGAGCCGGCCGCTGGTCAGGTGCACCAGCCCGGCGATCACGCGCAGCAGCGAGGATTTACCGGCGCCGTTGCGCCCGGTCACGACCAGGGCCTCGCCGCTGGACAGGCTGAAATGGAGGCCCGCGAACACCTCGCGGCCGCCCCGGTCGCAGACCAAATTGTCCCCTGTGAGCTGCATCAGGCGCGCTTTAGCCTGCCCGCAGCCGCCGGGAAAGCCGTGCCGGCCGCGGAACACCCCGATATTCTGCGCATTTTTTCGGAATTTCCCTCGTTAATATGGCGTCCGGCGCAAAAAGCTCTTATAAGCCCGCCGTTATGGCGTTAGCTTAGTGGAATTCGGGCGCAAGTCTCCTTAGTGAGAAAAGTATTGTCTTGCCAAGAGCTTAGACCGAACCAGCGCCAGTGCCCCGGCCGGGAATGGAAACCTCCAACATGACTTCTCTCGACAGTTTTAGATGCTGCAAGACCCTCGCGGTTGGTAGCAAGACCTACGCCTATTTCAGTCTTCCCGTCGCCGAGAGAAACGGCCTGAAGGGAATTTCCCGCCTGCCGTTCTCGATGAAGGTGCTGTTGGAAAACCTGCTGCGCAACGAAGACGGGCGCACGGTGACCAAGGACGACATCAAAGCGGTCGCCGAATGGCTCAAGACCAAGACCTCGGAGCACGAATTCGCCTTTCGTCCGGCGCGCGTGCTGATGCAGGATTTCACCGGCGTGCCGGCGGTGGTCGATCTCGCCGCCATGCGCGACGCCATGAAGGCGCTCGGCGGCGATCCCAAGAAGATCAATCCGCAGGTGCCGGTCGATCTGGTGATCGATCACTCGGTGGCGGTGACCTTCTTCGGCAACAATCAAGCCTTCAAGAAGAACGTCGACGAGGAATACCGGCAGAACCAGGAACGCTACAAGTTCCTGAAATGGGCGCAGCGCTCGTTCGACAATTTCAGCGTGGTGCCGCCCGGCACCGGCATCTGCCACCAGGTCAATCTCGAATATCTGTCGCGCGTGGTCTGGAGCAAGAAGGACAAAGTAAAGGTCGACGGCAAGCAGGCGACCATGGACGTCGCCTATCCCGACACGGTGGTCGGCACCGATTCGCACACGACCATGGTGAACGGCCTGTCGGTGCTCGGCTGGGGCGTCGGCGGCATCGAGGCGGAAGCGGCCATGCTCGGCCAGCCGCTGTCGATGACATTGCCCGAAGTGATCGGGTTCAAACTGTCCGGCAAGCTCAAGGAAGGCGTCACCGCCACCGACCTGGTGCTCACCGTCACCGAAATGCTGCGCAAGCGCGGCGTGGTCGGCAAGTTCGTAGAATTTTTCGGACCCGGCCTCACGCATCTCACGATCGCCGACCGCGCCACGCTCGGCAACATGTCGCCGGAATACGGCGCCACCTGCGGCTTCTCGCCGATCGACGACGACACCATCAAGTTCCTCAAGGACACCGGCCGCCCGACCGACGTGATCAAGCTGGTGGAAGCCTATGCCAAGGCGCAGGGCATGTTCCGCGTCAAGACTACGCCCGACCCGATGTTCACCGACATTCTCAAACTGGAGCTGGGTTCGGTCGAAGCTTCGCTCGCCGGCCCCAAGCGTCCGCAGGACCGCGTGGCGCTGAAGGAAGTGAAGGCCGGCTTCACCGGCTCCATGGACAAGGAATTCGGCAAGAGCGGCGAGTTGAAGAAGCGCGTGCCGGTCGCCGGCAAGAACTACGATCTCGGCAATGGCGACGTGGTGATCGCGGCGATTACCTCCTGCACCAACACGTCTAACCCGAGCGTGATGATCGGCGCCGGCCTGCTCGCCCGCAAGGCGGCGGCCAAAGGCCTCACGGCCAAGCCGTGGGTGAAGACCTCGCTGGCGCCCGGCTCGCAAGTCGTGGCCGAATATCTCGAGAAGGCCGGCTTGCAAAAGGACCTCGACAAGATCGGCTTCAATCTGGTCGGCTTCGGCTGCACCACCTGCATCGGCAATTCCGGCCCGCTACCGGAGGAAATCTCCGAGGCGGTCAACGAAAACGATCTGGTGGCGGCCGCGGTGCTCTCGGGCAATCGCAATTTCGAAGGCCGCGTCAACGCCGACGTGCGCGCGAACTATCTCGCGTCGCCGCCGCTCGTCGTCTCCTATGCCATCGCCGGCTCGATGTATGTGGATCTCGCCAAGGATCCACTCGGCGTCGATCAGAAGGGCAAGAAGGTCTACCTCAAGGACATCTGGCCCTCGAACAAGGAGATCGGCGAGTTCGTCGCCAAAAACGTCACCCGGCAGATCTTCACCAAGAAATATGCCGACGTGTTCAAGGGCGACGCCAACTGGCGCAAGATCGCGGTCAAGGGCGGCATGACCTACGAGTGGGACGACCGCTCGACCTACGTGCAGAACCCGCCTTACTTCGAAGGCATGGACAAGCGCCAGCGGCCGATCGAGGACATCGTCGACGCCCGTGTCATCGGTCTATTCCTCGACTCGATCACCACCGACCACATCTCGCCGGCGGGATCGATCAAGGAAGCAAGCCCGGCCGGCGAATACCTGCGCGATCACCAGGTTCGTCCGAAGGACTTCAACCAGTACGGCACGCGCCGCGGCAATCATCAGGTGATGATGCGCGGCACCTTCGCCAACATCCGCATCAAGAACCAGATGGTGCCCGGCGTCGAAGGCGGCGTCACCATCCACTACCCGTCGAAGCAGAAGATGACGATGTACGACGCGGCAATGAAGTACAAAGCGGACCACGTTCCGCTCGTGATCTTCGCCGGCAAGGAATACGGCACCGGCTCGTCGCGCGACTGGGCCGCCAAGGGCACCGTTCTGCTCGGCGTCCGCGCGGTCATCACCCAGTCGTTCGAGCGCATCCACCGCTCCAATTTGATCGGTATGGGGGTGATGCCGCTGGTATTCGAGGAAGGAACTTCCTGGCAGTCGCTCGGCATGAAGGGCGACGAACAGGTCACGATCAGGGGCCTGCACGGCGACCTCAAGCCGCGCCAGCGGCTGATCGCCGAGATCGTGGCCGGCAACGGCACGCTCAAGCGCGTGCCGTTGATCTGCCGCATCGATACCGCGGACGAGCTCGATTACTTCAAGAATGGCGGAATTTTGCAGTACGTGCTGCGCCATTTGGCCAATTAGCCGGCGATTTGGTCACGGCCCCCGCCGTCAAAACCGCTCACTGCGAAGTGAGTGGCGGGTGATCGGCGGGGCGCTCTATATGGTGCCACGCCGGGCAGGGGGATCGTGGGATCGGCATGAACTATCGCCACATCGCCTTTGCAGGCGCCTTGATCTGCGCCGCCTCGACGCCGCTGCTGCCCGCTAGCGCGGGCGAGCCGCGCGCCGTCATCGAACTTTTCACCAGCCAGGGCTGCTCGTCCTGTCCGCCGGCCGACAAACTGCTCGGCGAGCTGGCGCATGATCCGACGCTGCTCACCTTGAGCCTGCCGGTCGATTACTGGGATTATCTCGGCTGGAAGGACACGCTGGCTCTGCATGGCCACTCCAACCGCGAGCGGGCCTATGCCGATGCGCGCGGCGACCGCGAGGTCTACACGCCGCAAGCCGTAATCAATGGCATCGTGCCCGTGCTGGGCAGCGACAAGGCGGCGATCGAACAGGCAATCGCGACGACGCGGCAGAGCGCGGCGCCGTTGACGCTGCCGGTGACGCTCACGGTAGCGAACGGCAAAGTGTCGGTGGCCGTTCCGGCGGCTGGCGGTGAGCACGGCAGCGCCGAGATCTGGCTGTGCCCGATCACCGGCAAGGCGCAGGTGACGATCGAACGCGGCGAAAACCGCGGCCATACGCTCGCCTACACCAACGTGGTGCGCCGCTGGGTGAAACTCGGCGATTGGAATGGCAAGGCCGAAACCTTCAGCGTGCCGGTCGCCAGTCTCGCCGATGCCGACTTTTCCGTGCAGGACATCGACCGCGTGGCGGTGATCGTGCAGAGCGGCGACGCGGCCAAGCCGGGCTTGATGCTCGGCGCCGCCTTGGCCAGTCTGCACTAACTCCAATTCTGTCATTCCGTGGCGCGCTGAAAGCGCGAACCCAGAATCCATAATCCGCAGCGCTGGAGTTATGGATTCCGGGCCCGCATGCGTTGCTCGGCGCACAAAAAAATTCGAGCCGGCGACTGGCCGGCCCGAAGGCTTAGGGGATTGAACCGTACGCAGAACTCAACTTGGCCCGGTCGGCTGAGCCCCAGGGGGCTGGGGGGCTGAGGAATCCGGAGCTCGAACCGGACCGGGCCTTTGAGGCAACGATCGCTTTATCCCAAGCCAGAGTGACCGGCGATTGACCGAAATAGGGCGTTATTGTGGGGGCTTTAACGAATTCGTGATCGCCAAATAGCCGTTTTGCGCGTTTTCACGGCGATAGCTGCCGAAATGAGGCTCTTGCCGTGGGCGGCTACCGGCGCGATCATTGGGCCAACAAAAGGAGGCGCCGAATGACGTTCGGTTCCGGCGAAATCGATCCCAGCCAGTCCCCGGGGGGCGGATCCCCGGCGCGCAGTAGCCCCGCCCCCTTGAACCAGGTCACCTTCAGCCGCCGCGAGCTCCGGCGCATCCTCGATCTTTACGGCCGCAAGGTTGCCGCCGGCGAATGGCGCGATTACGCCATAGACTTCCTGAAAGATCGCGCGGTGTTTTCGGTGTTCCGCCGTACTTCGGAAGTGCCGCTTTACCGCATCGAAAAAAATCCCAAGCTGTCGCGCCGTCAGGGCGCCTTTAGCGTGATCTCGGCCACCGGCCTTATCGTGCGCCGCGGCCACGAATTGGACCGCGTGCTGCGCGCGATCGATCCGCTGTCGCTGGTGGCGAATTAGCCTTTTCTGTCATTTCGGGGCGCGCGCAACGCGAACCCGGAATCCAGCTACAAAGTTCGCGTGTGCTTCTGGATTCCGGGTCCGCTCGCTGCGCGAGCGTCCCGTAATGACAGCGAATGCTACGGCTCCGTCGCCGCGCCTTCGCCGAGCGCGCGCTGCATCAGCGGCGTGTCGAGCCAGCGGCCG
Organism: uncultured Alphaproteobacteria bacterium; assembly: GCA_963749625.1. GTDB lineage: Bacteria > Pseudomonadota > Alphaproteobacteria > Rhizobiales > Xanthobacteraceae > Pseudolabrys. Next base: position 106,960 of record CAVVNY010000008.1, read on the forward strand.
AATTTCCAGCCGATATTGCGCAAATTACCGGCGTCGGCGAAGCCGCAGGCGCGATGCACGCCGATCGAGGCTGCTTGATCCGAGTCGCCGATCACCGCGATCATCTGCCGGAAGCCGAGCGCGGTGCAGGCCTCGATCAGCCTTTCCAGCAGAACCTTGCCGACGCCGCGGCGGTGCATCTCGGGTGCGACGTACACCGAATCCTCGACGGTGAAACGATAGGCCGGCCGCGTGCGGTAGAGCGACGCATAGGCATAGCCGGCGAGGGCGCCGTCGATCTCCGCAACGATGTAGGGAAATTTGCCGTCGAGCAGCGCCTGCATTCGCTTGCGCATCTCGGCCTCGTCCGGCGAGGTCAGCTCGAACGACGCCGTGCCGTGCGCGACGGCGTGCGCATAGATGCGGGTAATGGCCGGAATATCGGAGATTTTGGCGGGGCGGATGGCGACGCTCATGGCGCCGTCCAGGCTAGCAAAATAAAAACGCCCCGGCACCAAAGCCGGGGCGTTGCATTCATCGTTGCGCTCGCGTTAGCGGCGGTCGCCCATGAAGCGCAGCAGGAACAGGAACAGGTTGATGAAGTCGAGATAGAGCGTCAGCGCGCCCATCACCGCCTTGCGGCCGGCGACGGTGCCGTCGTCGTTGGCGCTATACATCTCCTTGATCTTCTGGGTGTCCCAGGCGGTCAGCCCGGCGAAGATCAGCACGCCGATGGCGGAGATCGCGAAGTCCATGCCCGTGCTCTTCAGGAACATGTTCACGACCATCGCCAGGATCAGCCCGAACAGACCCATGATCAGGAACGAACCGATCGGCGAAAGATCGCGCTGCGTGGTGTAGCCATACAGGCTCAACGCGCCGAACGACGCCGCCGAGATGAAGAAGGTGCGGGTGATCGAGGCGCCGGTGTATTGCAGGAACACCGTCGACAGCATCAGTCCGAGCAGTCCGGCATAGAGCATGAACAGAACGAGTGCCGTGCCCGCCTGCAGCCGGTTGATCCGGAAGCTCAGGAAAAAGACGATGCCGAGCGTGCCGAGGAACAACACGATCGTCAGCGGTCCGCCGAAGATCGCCTGTCCGAACGGCGTCAGGCTGGTGATCTTGCCGGCGGAATTGGTGACGACCGCGGCATTGTAGGTGAGCCAAGCGACCACGCCGGTGAGGGCGACGCCGCTGGCCATATAATTGTAGATGCGGATCATGTAGGCGCGCAGGCCCACATCGATCTCGGCAGCACGCGCGGAGCCGATGCCGCGGGCAGCTACGTTACGGTCGAAGTCCGACATCGAAGTTCCCTCTCTTTGTCCCGGCTCTTCGCCGGTTACATCAGACGCGCCGGCGGCGGCCGTCGCGTTCATGAAGTGAATCTAGTGTGGGCCAAGCCTGTACGCCAGATATGGCCCGATCATGGCCCAGCATTATTGCCGATCGTTAACGAACCAGTCCGGGCATTATAGAGGAAAAGACCCGGTTCTGTATTGGGGCCGCGGCAGCGCGGCGGAATGCCGCAAAATCTACAGATTCCTCAATACCGGGGCGGGTTTCTGGCCCAAAGCCGAGAAAGTGCCGATCAGCCCTAACGCAACTGTGACCACGACCGCGGCCAGCGCTGCGGCCATAGCGGGCAGCGGCAGCCAGGCGAAGCGGAGATGCATCAGATCGCTGACGATCAACCAGCCGGCGAGCGAGCCGGCCAGCACGCCGATCAGCGCGGTGGCGCTCCCGAGCAGCAGATATTCGATGGTGTAGGCGGCGAGCAGCCGCGCCCGGGTGGCGCCGAGCGTCTTGAGAATGACCGCGTCATAGACCCGGTGGCGGTGACCGGCGGCGAGCGCGCCGCCCAACACGAGGGCGGCCACCAGCAAGGTGAGCGCGCTGGCGCCGCGGATCGCCAGCACCAGATTGGCGACAATGGCGCCGATCGCTTCCAGCGCGTCCTTCACCCGCACGGCAGTCACCATGGGAAAGCTCTCGGCGACCGCGCGCACGATCGCTCCTTCCTGCGCCGGCGTGCCGCCGTCGGGATAGGTGAGCGTGGCGAGATGGGTTGCCGGCGCGCCGTCGAAAGCGTGCGGCGAAAACACCATGACGAAATTGATGCCGAGGCTCTCCCAGTCGACCGTGCGCATATTGGCGATGCGGGTGGTGATGTTGCGCCCGAGCACGTTGACGGTGACCGGGTCGCCGAGCTTGAGGCCGAGGCCTTCGGCGATCTTCTTCTCGAACGAGAGCAGCGGCGGTCCATTGTAGTCCGGCCCCCACCATTTGCCCTCGACCAGCCGCGAGCCGGACGGGATCTCGCCCGCATAGGTGATGCCGCGGTCGCTTTGCAGCACCCAGGCGGCGCCTTCTTTCGGCTTGAGCTTCTCGGCCGGGATGCCGTTGGCGGAGATGATGCGGCCGCGCAGCATCGGCACTTCCTCGAGCTTGGCCTGCGGCGCCTGCGCGCGCACGAAGGCGTCGAAGCGTGCGGCCTGGTCGGCCGGAATGTCGAGGAAATAGAACGACGGCGCCTTGGCCGGCAGTTCGGCCGCAAGTTGCCGGTGCAGATTGCCGTCGATCTCGATCACGGTGACCAAAAGCGCGATGCCGAGGCCGAGCGAGAGCACGACGGTCGGCGTCAGCGCGCCCGGCCGGTGGATATTGGCGATGGCCATGCGCAGGATGGTCGAGCGCGCGCGCGGCGCGTGGCGGGCCGCCAGCATCAACAGGCCGGCGACCAGCCGCAGCGTGACGAAGACGCCGGCGGCGACGCCGACATAGACGATGGCGACGCGGCGGTCATAGGCCAGCCCGATGGCAAGAACCGCCAGCGCAATGCCCGCGGCGGCAGTGAGCGCGATGTAGATCTTGCGCGGCCAGCGCGGTTGCGGCGCCACCGCGTCGCGGAACAGCGCGCCGACCGGCACGTCATGGGCGCGGCCGAGCGGCCAGAGCGCGAAGGCAAGCGCCGTCATCAGCCCGTAGAGCAGCGCGAGTGCGAGCTCGGCCGGATGCACCGCCGGCTCGATAGGCAGCGGAATGATCGATCCGAACGTCCACGCAATCAGGAACGGCAGGACCGCGCCCAGCGCCATGCCGATGGCGCCGCCGACGGCTGCCAGCATCAGCACCTGCGTAAGATAGATCGCGAACACGCGCCGGCCGGAAGCGCCGAGCGCCTTCATGGTGGCGATGGTTTCGCGCCGGCGGTCGAGATGGCTTTTCACCGCATTGCCGACGCCGACGCCGCCGACCAACAGCGCGGTCAGACCGACGATGGTGAGGAACTGCGTGAACCGCTCGACGTTGCGTTCGAGTTGCGGCGAGGCATTGCTGCGGCTGCGGATGTCCCAGCCGGCTTCGGGGAAAGCGCTACGCGCCTGCGCGGTCACCGCCTTGGCCGCGGCGTCGCTGGTGTCGTTGGCGGCCAGCCGCAGGCGATAGTGCCAGTGCACCAGGCTGCCGGGCTGCAGCAGGCCGGTGGCGCGCAGGGCGTCCTGGTTCACCAGCAGACGCGGGCCGAAGCCGATGCCGCCGGCGAGCTTGTCGGGCTCGCTCGTAAGCGCGGCGCGGATTTCGAAGGCTGCATTGCCGACGGTCAGCCGCGCGCCCGGCTTGATGCCGAGCCGCGTCAGCAGAACGGGATCTGCCGCTGCGCCGAACACGCCGTCGTGCTGCGCCAGCGCGTCGCTCAGCGCGCCGGGCGGATCGAGCACCGGCTGTCCGAATAACGGATAGGCGCCGTCGACCGCTTTCATTTCCACCAGCGTGGCCTTGCCGTCGCCGGTGCGCGCCATGGCGCGCAAGGTCGCGACGCTCGACACCTTGCCGTGACTGTCGAGGAAGGCGCGTTCGTTGGGCGTGACCTCACGCTGGATCAGCGTAAACGACAGGTCGCCGCCGAGAATGACCTGGCCTTGCCGCGCCAGTCCGTCGGCGAGGCTTGCCGCCAGCGAGCCGACGCCGGCGATTGCCATGCAGCCGAGCGCGATGCAGGTGATGAACACGTAGAAGCCGCGCAACCCGCCGCGCAATTCGCGCAGCGCGAAACGCAGCGGCAGCCAGTGATCATTGCGAGACGACGCGACAACGGCGACGCTCATGGTGTGCTCACGCCGTCGATGCGGCCGGAGCGCAGCCGCACGATCCGCCCGCAGCGCGCGGCCAGCGCGGAATCATGGGTGACCAGCACCAGCGTGGAGCCGCGTCTGGCCTGGCCGGCGAACAGCAGTTCGATGATCTGCTTGCCGGTGTCCTCGTCGAGATTTCCGGTTGGCTCGTCGGCCACCAGGATGGCCGGATTGGGCGCCAGCGCGCGCGCAACCGCCACGCGCTGCTGCTCGCCGCCGGACAACTCGGCCGGATAATGGTGCAGCCGCTCGCCCAAGCCGACGCCGCTAAGTTCGCTACGCGCGCGTTCTTGGGCATCGGCGATGCCGGCGAGTTCGAGCGGCACCGCCACGTTTTCCAGCGCGGTCATGGTCGGGATCAAATGGAACGACTGGAACACAATGCCGACGTGACGGCCGCGAAAGCGCGCCAAGGCGTCCTCGTCGAGCGCGTTCAAGTCCTCGCCGGCCACCGCCACCGCCCCGGTGTCGGCCCGCTCGAGGCCCGCCATCACCATCAGCAGCGTGGATTTGCCCGACCCTGACGGACCGACCAGGCCAATTGCCTCGCCACTGCCTATATTCAGGTCGATGTCTTTGAGAATATGGACACGGGCCGCCCCCTGCCCGAGCGAGAGATTGACACCGGCAAGTTCTATAGCGATTTGCGCAATGGCCGGCGCCGCCTGGGAAGGTGATTTCATGTGGTTCTACCGTTCACGACCCCGCACATATGGGACAAAATCCCCCCGGGTCCAATGCCTTGCGGCATTGGCGCTGATCGCGCTGGTTTGTGCCATGCCCGGCGTTGCGCGCGCCGCCGCCGACCAGCCGGTGAAGATCGTCGTTCTGGGCAACTCGCTGAGCGCCGGTTATGGCTTGCCGGTGGAGGCCGCTTTTCCGGCCAAACTGGCGCAGGCGCTGAAAGCCAAAGGCATCGCCGCCAGCATCACCAATGCCGGGGTGTCGGGCGATACCGCGTCCGGCGGGCTCGGCCGTCTGGACTGGTCGGTGCCGGAGGGAACCGACGCCGTGATCCTCGAGCTCGGCGCCAACGATGCCTTGCGTGGGCTGGACCCGAAGCTGACCAAGGCCGCGCTCGACGGCATCCTGAGCAAACTCCGCGACCGGCACATTTTCGTCCTGCTCGCCGGCATGCAGGCGCCGCGCAACATGGGTGCCGATTATGTGAGGAGCTTTGACGCCATTTATCCGGCGCTTGTCTCGGCTCATCCGGTCGTCTTTTATCCGTTCTTCCTCGACGGTGTGGCCACCGACCCCAAGCTGAACCAGGGCGATGGCTTGCATCCGAACGCCGCCGGCGTCGACGTGATCGTGGCGCGTATGCTGCCGCGGGTCGAGCAGTTGATCGCCGCCGTACGCGCGGCGCGCGCATCGTGAATCGGGAGTCGCCATGCCGCGCCTCTTTACCGGTGTCGAAATCCCCGCCGACGTTGGCCAGGCGCTCGGCATGCTGCGCGGCGGTTTGCCCGGCGCGCGCTGGATCGATCCGGAAAATTACCATCTGACGCTGCGCTTTATCGGCGACGTCGATGACATGACTGCACAGGAAGTCGCCTTGATGCTCGGCCGCGTCAAGCGCGGCGCGTTCGATCTTTATCTGGAGGGCCTGATGTCGTTCGGCGGCCGCAAGCCGCGCGCGGTGGTCGCAGCGGTGGCGCAGGCGCAGGCCTTGCTCGACGTGCAGGCCGAGCACGAACGCCTGATGCAGCGCATCGGATTAGAGCCGGAGGGACGCAAATACACGCCGCACGTGACGCTGGCGCGCTTGCGCGATTCCTCAAGCCGGGCGGTCGCCGAGTATCTTTCGGCGCGCGGGCTCTTCCGAACGGCGGCGTTCCGCGTTTCGCGTTTCGTGCTGTTTTCGGCGCGCGCCTCGGTCGGCGGCGGCCCTTATGTGGTCGAGGCGAGTTATCCGCTTAACTGATCGTAATTCCGGATCGTCTCGCTCGGCTTCCGGAATGACAGGAAGTGTCACGCCGGCCCGAAAAGGCGCGCCTGCACTTCGAAGACGCGGGCGGCAATCGCGTGGGTATCGGCCATGGCTTCGCGCAACAGCGAGAGCGCCGTCGAGCGCGGCGGGTCGACTTCGCCGACGACGCTGCCGAAATCGAATGAAAACTCGGCGTCGAACTTGCGCGCGAGCTGTTGCATGCGGCGGTTTTCGGCGAGGCAGTCCATGCGCAGCGAATTGATGCCGCGGTTGCGCGCGGACAGCAGTGTGCGCTCAAGCAATTCGGTTCCCACGCCGTGGCTCTGCCATGGTTTCTCGATGCTGAAGGCGGCTTCCGCCTCGTGCGAGAACATCGATCCGTTCTGCCGCAGTTCGGCGGCGCCGCGCATCACGCCGTCGACGAAGAAGCCGTACACCACGACGCCAAGCCCGTTGGCGGTTGCCGCATGACGCGCAATGACTTCGTCCGCCACCGCGCCGGAGAAACGCCGGTGCCGGCTTTCGTGGTCGAGGCGGAGCAGGTGGTCACGATAGGCGGCGGTTTCGCCGGGCCACAATTTGCGGATGATTCCGCCGTCGGGCAAAAATTCGCTCATACCGGATCTCCATATTCTCACATCGTCAGCAGCGTCATTTCTCTTCGCTGGAGCTTTTCACCGCCCCAGCGAATCGTGTGGCCCTACCCTATATGGTGCAATGCAGCAAAAAGACGACTGATTTCCGACGTGCGGGACGCAAACCTGCAAAAAATGCATAGCAAACAAGGTATTAGTATAATTCTTGGGCAGCGGTTGGTTAACCGATTGTGCACGATTTCGCGTCACGCGGCGGCGCATCCGTATTTATGCTCGATTTACAGACAGCGCGGATAACCCTAGGTGTCGCGCTCCCGCCACGCCCGGTCCCCTGCGATCGCTTCCGGTAAATCGTCGCTTGTTCGGTTCCCATGCCTGACACCTTCAGCACGCGCTACGCGGCGCTCATCGCCGCCGGAGAAATTGAGGCCGATTCCGGCCAAGCGATGCTGGCGGCGCAAATGTCGGCGCTCGCGCACCGTCTCGATCAACGCCGGATGGCGCGCAAGTCGTCTTCGCTCGGCTGGTTGTTCGCCAAACGCCAGCAGGCCAGCCCGCCGCTGAAAGGGCTTTACGTCTACGGCGAAGTCGGCCGCGGCAAGACCATGCTGATGGATTTGTTCTTCGCGACCAGCGTGGTGAAGCGCAAACGCCGCGTGCATTTTCACGAATTCATGGCCGACGTGCACGAGCGCGTGCACGGCTATCGGCAGGAGATCAAGAACGGCACGCTGCCCGAACAGGATCCGATCCTGCGCGCCGCGGCGGCCATCGCCGAGGAAACCTGGCTGCTGTGCTTCGACGAGTTTCACGTCACCGACATTGCCGACGCCATGATCCTCGGCCGCCTGTTCACGCGGCTGTTCGAGCTCGGCATTGTAGTGGTGGCGACTTCGAACCTGGCGCCGGGCGAACTGTACAAGGACGGTCTCAATCGCGGGCTGTTTCTGCCTTTCATCGCGCTGCTGCAACGGCATTGCGAGATTTGTGCGGCTGGATGCGCGCATCGATTTCCGGCTCGAAAAGCTCACCGGCATGCCGACCTGGTATGTGCCGGCCGACGCGGCCGCCGAAGCCGCGCTCGACGAAGCCTGGCGGCGTCTTGCCGGCGAGCACGCCGGCAGCCCGCATGAACTGGTGGTGAAAGGCCATATCGTGCGCGTGCCGAAGACGGCGATGGGTGTCGCCCGCTTTTCCTTCGACGATCTCTGCGCGCAGCCGCTGGCGGCCGCCGACTACCTCAAGATCGCGCACGAATTCCACACCATCGTCCTCGACCGCATCCCGGTCATGGATCATGCCCGCCGCAACGAGGCCAAGCGCTTCATCATTCTGATCGATACGCTGTACGACAACGGCGTGAAACTGCTGGCCTCCGCGCAGGCGCAGCCGGACGCGCTTTACACAGCGACCGAAGGCTACGAAGCGAACGAATTCAAGCGCACCGCCTCGCGCTTGATCGAAATGCGTTCGCAATCCTATCTCGGCCTGCCGCACGGGCCGCGTCAGGGTCCCGCGGTCGACACCGGCAAGATTGTGGAAACCTGAAGGCGACAAACTTTCACCGCGCCGTCGGTTTTTCGTTGCCAAGTGAACTTCCACGCGCGAAATATCCGCTTCGGATCATCGTTCAACAGGAGCCGGAGATGGCCGAACAGCCGCTCGCGCCAGAATCCGTGAATACCGCACCGGGCCTGCCGGGCAACGGCGACACCGCCGAGCAAAGCGCACCGGCCCGGCCGAAGCGGGTGCGGCCGGTCCGTTTCCCCTGCGTGATTTGCGGCAAGGAGAGACCCGCGCGCGACGTCACCCAGCTCGACGTCGTGCGCCCGAGCCTGTTCGACCGGATCAAGGCCGAAAATCCGGAACTCCCGGCCGAGGGCTACATCTGCAGCGACGACCTCGACCGCTTCCGCTCGCGCTATGTCTCCGAACTGCTCGGGCAGGAACGCGGCGAACTCACCAAGCTTGAGCAGGAAGTGGTGCAAAGCCTCGCCGACCACGAGACGCTGGCCGAAAACATCGAAGCCGAGTGGGTCGGCCAGCGCACGTTCGGCGAACGATTATCGGATCATCTGGCGAGCTTCGGCGGCAGTTGGACCTTCATCATCATTTTTTTCGTCATCCTTGTCATATGGATGGCGTTCAACGCGGTCATCATCGAGCAGGATCGCTTCGACCCCTATCCCTACATCCTGCTCAACCTCGTCCTGTCATGTCTGGCCGCCATTCAGGCGCCGATCATCATGATGAGCCAGAAGCGCCAGGAGGCGAAGGACCGCCTGCGGTCGGAGAACGATTACCGGGTCAATCTCAAGGCCGAGCTGGAGATCCGGCACCTGCATGAAAAAATCGACCACATCCTCACCCGGCAATGGGAGCGGCTGGCCGAAATCCAGCAGATCCAGTTGGAGTTGATGCAGGACCCGGCGATCCGCAAACGCTGAGCGCGGCGGCCCGGAGCCAAACGGGGACTGGACTCGGGGCAAAACGTCTGCTGGTATAATGTATACACGGTCGAGTTAAGTACAGGACCGTATTGCTGCAATACAGCAAACTCGATAAGCCACGCTTGGCCGCGTCCTGCGGCTTTCAGCATTCGAGAGTTTTCCCACCATGGCGCGCAATAAAATTGCCTTGATCGGTGCCGGCCAGATCGGCGGTACCCTCGCCCACCTCATCGGTCTCAAGCAGCTCGGCGACGTCGTCATGTTCGACGTCATGGAAGGCATCCCGCAGGGCAAGGCGCTCGACATCGCCGAATCCTCGCCGGTCAATGATTTCGACGCCAAGATCACCGGCACCAATAGCTACGAGGCGATCGAAGGCGCCGACATCTGCATCATCACCGCCGGCGTGCCGCGTAAGCCGGGCATGAGCCGCGACGATCTGCTGGACATCAATCTCAAGGTGATGGGACAGGTCGGCGCCGGCATCAAGAAATACGCGCCCGATGCCTTCGTGATCTGCATCACCAACCCGCTCGATGCCATGGTCTGGGCCTTGCAGAAATCCTGCGGCCTGCCGCAGCAGAAGGTGGTCGGCATGGCCGGCGTGCTCGACTCGGCGCGCTTCCGTTATTTCCTCGCCGACGAATTCAACGTCTCGGTGGAAGACGTCACCGCCTTCGTGCTCGGCGGCCACGGCGACACCATGGTGCCGCTGATCCGTTATTCGGCGGTCGCCGGCATTCCGGTGCCCGATCTTGTGAAGATGGGCTGGACCACGCAGGCGCATGTCGACGAGATCATCAAGCGCACCGCCAATGGCGGCGCCGAAATCGTCAACCTTTTGAAGACCGGCTCGGCGTTCTACGCGCCAGCGGCGTCCGCCATCGCCATGGCGGAAAGCTATCTGCTCGACAAGAAGCGCGTGCTGCCGTGCGCCGCCTGGCTCAACGGCGAATACGGCGTCAAGGATCTCTACGTCGGCGTGCCGGTGGTGATCGGCGCCAAGGGCGTCGAGCGCATCGTCGAAATCGAGCTCAACAGCGCCGAACGCGCGATGTTCGAAAAATCGGTCGCTTCCGTGCAGGGCCTGGTCGAGGCCTGCAAAAAGATCGCCCCCACGCTCGCCAACTAGGACAGACCGGCTTGCCGCCGGGAGCATCTCATGAACATTCACGAGTATCAGGCTAAAGCGGTGTTGCGTGAATTCGGCGTGCCGGTGCCGCGCGGCGCGCCGGCATTCAGCGTCGACGAAGCGCTCAAGGGCGCCGCGGAACTCGGCGGTCCGGTCTGGGTGGTCAAGGCGCAGATCCACGCCGGCGGCCGCGGCAAGGCCGGCGGCGTCAAGGTGGTCAAATCCATCGACGATGTGAAGAAGGAAGCCACCCGTATTCTCGGCTCCACGCTGGTCACCCATCAGACCGGCCCGAGCGGCAAGAAGGTCAACCGCCTCTATATCGAGGAAGGCTCGGCGATCGACCGTGAATTCTATTTGTCCGCGCTGATCGACCGCGAAACCTCGCGCGTCGCCTTTGTGGTCTCCACCGAAGGCGGCATGGACATCGAGGAAGTGGCGCACAAGACGCCCGAGAAGATCCTCACCTTTTCGGTCGATCCGGCCACCGGCATCATGCCGCATCACGGCCGCCGCGTGGCGCAGATGCTCAAGCTTTCCGGCGATCTCGCCAAGCAGGTCGAGGTCATCCTGCCCAAGCTTTATGCCGCCTTCACCAGCAAGGATATGAGCATGCTGGAGATCAATCCGCTGGTGGTGACCAAGGACAACAAGCTGATCTGCCTCGACGCCAAGGTCGGCTTCGACGACAACGCGCTCTACCGCCATCCCGACATCGTCGCGCTGCGCGATCTCAGCGAGGAAGACGAGAAGGAAACCGAGGCCTCGAAGTTCGACCTCAATTACATCGCGCTCGACGGCTCGATCGGCTGCATGGTCAACGGCGCCGGCCTCGCCATGGCCACCATGGACATCATCAAGCTCTACGGCATGGCCCCGGCGAACTTCCTCGACGTCGGCGGCAGCGCCACCAAGGAAAAGGTCACGGCGGCATTCAAGATCATCACCTCCGACCCCAGCGTGAAGGGCATCCTGGTCAACATCTTCGGCGGCATCATGAAGTGCGACGTGATCGCCGAGGGCGTGGTGGCCGCGGTGAAGGAAGTCGGCTTGAAAGTGCCGCTGGTGGTTCGCCTGGAAGGCACCAATGTCGAGCTCGGCAAGAAGATCATCGCCGAGTCCAAACTCAATGTGACGTCGGGCGACGATCTCGACGACGCCGCCCAGAAAATTGTCAAAGCTGTGAAGGAGGCCGCGTAATGGCCGTCCTCATCGACAAGAACACCAAGGTCATCTGCCAGGGCTTCACCGGCAAGAATGGCACCTTCCATTCGCAGATGGCCATTGCCTACGGCACCAAGATGGTCGGCGGCACTTCGCCGGGCAAAGGCGGCTCGACCCATCTCGATCTGCCGGTGTTCGACACCGTCGCGCAGGCGCGCGAACAGACCGGTTGCGACGCCAGCGTGATCTACGTGCCGCCGCCGGGCGCGGCCGACGCCATCTGCGAAGCGATCCAGGCGGAAGTCCCGCTCATCGTCTGCATCACCGAAGGCATCCCGGTGATGGACATGGTCAAGGTCAAGCGCGCGCTCTCCGGCTCGAAGTCGCGGCTGATCGGGCCGAACTGCCCCGGCGTGATGACCGCGGGCGAATGCAAGATCGGCATCATGCCGGGCAACATCTTCAAGCCGGGCAAGGTCGGCATCGTGTCGCGCTCCGGCACGCTCACCTATGAGGCGGTGTTCCAGACCACCCGCGAGAATTTGGGCCAGACCACCGCGGTCGGCATCGGCGGCGATCCGGTCAAGGGCACCGAATTCATCGCGGTGCTGGAGATGTTCCTGGCCGACCCGAAGACCAACTCGATCGTCATGATCGGCGAAATCGGCGGCTCGGCCGAGGAGGACGCCGCGCAGTTCCTCAAGGACGAGGCCAAACGCGGCCGCAAGAAGCCGATGGTCGGCTTCATTGCCGGACGCACGGCGCCTCCCGGGCGGCGCATGGGCCATGCCGGGGCGATCATTTCCGGCGGCAAGGGCGACGCCGAATCGAAGATTGCGGCGATGGAATCGGCCGGCATCAAGGTTTCGCCATCGCCGGCCCGAATCGGGAAAACCCTGGTAGAAGTACTGAAATCCTGATTCAGTCCTAGGTCTTTTGTAGACTTACAGGCGTCATAAATAGCGTTAAAACGAGATTCGCCGGGCGGCAGCGGGGTCGATTGGGACTTCGCTGCTGCAACCGCGGGTTTTTCAGTCCCGCAAGGATCGATCAGCCATGTCCCGCCAGGACGCCAATGCAGCCTTTGCCCGCACTTCGTTCCTTTACGGCGGCAACGCCGCCTACATCGAAGACCTCTACGCCAAGTATGAAAGCGACCCGGCCGCGGTCGAGGCCGAGTGGCGGGAGTTCTTCAAGAGCCTGAAGGACGATGGCGCGGACGTCGTCAAAAGCGCGCGCGGCGCCTCCTGGACAAAACCGAATTGGCCGCTGCGCCCGGACGGCGATCTGGTCGCCGCGCTCGACGGGCAATGGGCGGAAACCGAAAAACGCATCGGCGAGAAGATCGCCGCCAAGGCGCAGGGCAAAGGCGTCGAGATTTCCTCGACCGAGGTGCAGCAGGCGACGCGCGATTCCATCCACGCGCTGATGCTGATCCGCGCCTACCGCATGCGCGGCCATTTCCACGCCAAACTCGATCCGCTCGGCATCCAGGCCGAGCCGAACGAGGAAGAACTCGAACCGCGCTCCTACGGTTTCACCGAAGCCGACATGGACCGCCGCATCTTCCTCGACAAAGTGCTCGGGCTCGAATTCTCGTCCATGCGCGAGATCATCGCCATCCTGCGCCGCACCTATTGCCAGACGCTGGGCGTGGAGTTCATGCACATCTCCAACGCCGCGCAGAAGGGCTGGATCCAGGAGCGCATCGAAGGCCGCGACAAGGAAATCAGCTTCACCCGCGAAGGCAAGCGCGCCATCCTCAACAAGCTGGTGGAAGCGGAAGGCTTCGAGAAATTCCTCGACGTCAAATACACCGGCACCAAGCGCTTCGGTCTCGACGGCGGCGAATCGCTGATCCCGGCGCTCGAGCAGATCATCAAGCGCGGCGGTAATCTCGGCGTGAAGGAAATCGTGCTCGGCATGCCGCATCGCGGCCGCTTGAACGTGCTCACGCAGGTGATGGGCAAGCCGCACCGCGCGCTGTTCCACGAATTCAAGGGCGGCTCGTCGACGCCGGACGAGACCGAAGGTTCCGGCGACGTGAAATATCACCTCGGCGCCTCATCGGACCGCGAGTTCGACGGCAACAAGGTGCATCTGTCGCTCGCTCCCAATCCGTCGCATCTGGAGATCGTCGATCCGGTGGCGCTCGGCAAGGTGCGCGCCAAGCAGGACCAGCACGGCGCCACGCCCGACGAACGGCGGATGGTGATGCCGCTGCTGATGCACGGCGACGCCGCCTTCGCCGGCCAGGGCGTGGTGGCGGAATGCTTCGGGCTGTCGGACCTGAAGGGCTATCGCACCGGCGGGTCGATCCATTTCATCGTCAACAACCAGATCGGCTTCACGACCTATCCGCGCTATTCGCGCTCCTCGCCCTATCCGTCCGACGTCGCCAAGATGATCGAGGCGCTGATCTTCCACGTCAACGGCGACGACCCGGAGGCGGTCACGTTCGCGGCCAAGGTGGCGACCGAATACCGGCAGAAATTCCAGCGGCCGGTGGTCATCGACATGTTCTGCTACCGGCGCTTCGGCCACAACGAAGGCGACGAGCCCTCGTTCACCCAGCCGCTGATGTACCAGAAGATCCGCGCGCATCCGACCACGCTGGAAATCTACTCCAAGAAACTGATCGGCGAAGGCGTCGTCACCGCCGGCGAAGTCGACAAGATGAAAGCCGACTGGCGCGCCCGGCTCGACGCCGAATACGAGTCGGCGCTCGGCTACAAGCCGAACAAGGCCGACTGGCTCGACGGCCGCTGGTCGGGGCTCAAGGCCGCGCATGGCTTCGAGGATCCGCGCCGCGGCAATACCGGCGTCGACATCGCCGAGCTGCGCGAGATCGGCAAGAAGATCACAACCGGTCCCGCAGGACTTCCACGTGCACAAGACCATCCAGCGCTTCCTCGATCATCGCGCCAAGACGATCGAGACCGGCGAGGGCATCGATTGGTCGACCGCCGAGGCGCTCGCCTTCTGCGCGCTGCTCAAGGAAGGCCATCCCGTCCGCCTGTCCGGCCAGGACTCGGAGCGCGGCACCTTCTCGCAGCGTCATTCGGTGCTGTTCGATCAGCAGACCGAGGAGCGCCACACGCCGTTCAACCATCTGGGCGAGGAGCCAGGCGCGCTTCGAGGTGCTCAACTCGAGCCTGTCGGAAGAGGCCGTGCTTGGCTTCGAATACGGCTATTCGACCGCCGAGCCGAACGCGCTGACATTGTGGGAGGCGCAGTTCGGCGACTTCGCCAACGGCGCGCAGGTCGTGTTCGACCAGTTCATCTCGTCGGGCGAACGCAAATGGCTGCGCATGTCGGGCCTCGTTTGCCTGCTGCCGCACGGCTACGAAGGCCAGGGCCCGGAGCATTCCAGCGCGCGGCTGGAGCGCTTCCTGCAGATGTGCGCGGAAGACAACATGCAGGTGGCCAACCTCACCACGCCGGCCAACTACTTCCACGCCCTGCGCCGGCAATTGAAGCGCGAATTCCGCAAACCACTGATCCTGATGACGCCGAAGAGCCTGCTGCGCCACAAGCGCGCGATCTCGAAGCTCGAGGAGATGGCGGCCGGCACCGCGTTCCACCGGCTGCTGTGGGACGACGCGCAGGCGCTGCCGAACGAAAAGATCAAGCTCGTGCCCGACGACAAGATCCGCCGTCTTATTATGTGCACGGGCAAGGTCTATTTCGACCTCTACGAGGAGCGCGAAAAACGCGGCATCGACGACATTTATCTGTTGCGCGTCGAGCAGCTCTATCCGTTCCCGACCAAGGCGCTGTTGTCCGAGCTGTCGCGCTTCAAGCAGGCCGAGATGGTGTGGTGCCAGGAAGAGCCGCGCAATATGGGCGCCTGGTTCTTCGTCGACGTGTTTCTGCAATGGATTCTCAACCAGATCGGCGCCAAGCACCGCCACCTTCGCTATGCCGGGCGGCCGGCTTCCGCTTCGACCGCGGTCGGGCAGATGCCGAAGCATCTGGCGCAGCTCAAGCAATTGCTGGAAGAGGCGTTGGGATGAACATGAGGCGTCGTCCCCGCGCAGGCGGGGACCCAGTAATCACCGCCGTGGCGATATCGCAAAATCGGTGAATACTGGATCACCCGCCTTCGCGGGTGATGACATCAGAGATTGAATTAGACAGGTGTTGACCATGGCTGACATCCGCGTGCCCACCCTCGGCGAATCGGTCACCGAAGCGACCGTCGGCAAATGGTTCAAGCAGCCGGGCGATGCGGTGGCGGTGGACGAGCCGCTGGTCGAACTCGAAACCGACAAGGTCACGCTCGAGGTGCCGGCGCCCGCCGCCGGCGTTTTGTCCGACATCGCCGCCAAGACCGGCGAAACCGTCGGCGTCGCCGCGCTGCTCGGCCAGATCACGGATGGTGCCGGTGCACCCGCCAAAGCCGCGCCGCCTGCCGCCAAGCCGCCGGAAGCGCCGAAACCGGCGCCGGCTCAAGCGTCCGCGCCGCCCATAGCCGCGCCCGCGGCGCCCTCCATGCCCATGCCGCCGTCGGTGCGCAAAATGGCGGCGGAAAGCGGCGTCGACGCCGCCAAGGTGCAAGGCTCCGGCATGCACGGCCAGGTCACCAAAGGCGACATGATGGCGGCGATCGAACGCGCCGCCGCGGCCCCGACGCCGGTCGCGGCCACCGCCGCCGCGGTGCAGATGCGCGCGCCGTCGCCGGCCGACGATGCCGCGCGCGAAGAGCGCGTGCACATGACGCGGCTGCGCCAGACCATCGCGCGCCGGCTGAAGGACGCGCAGAACACCGCCGCCATGCTGACGACCTTCAACGAGGTCGACATGGGCGCGGTGATGGCGTTGCGCAATCAATACAAGGAGCTGTTCGAGAAGAAACACGGCGTGAAGCTCGGCTTCATGGGCTTCTTCGTGCGCGCCTGCATCCAGGCCCTGAAGGAAATCCCCGCCGTCAACGCCGAGATCGACGGCAGCGATATCGTTTACAAGAATTATTACCACATCGGCGTCGCCGTCGGCACCGAACGCGGCCTGGTGGTGCCGGTGGTGCGCGATGCCGAGGCGATGTCGCTCGCGCAAATCGAAAAGACCATCAACGATTTCGGCAAGCGCGCGCGCGACGGCCAGCTCAAGATCGACGAGATGCAGGGCGGCACCTTCACCATCAGCAACGGCGGCGTCTACGGCTCGCTGATGTCGACGCCGATCCTCAACGCGCCGCAGTCCGGCATCCTCGGCATGCACAAGATCCAGGAGCGGCCGGTGGTGCATGGCGGCAAGATCGAGGCGCGGCCGATGATGTATCTGGCGCTGTCCTACGACCACCGCATCGTCGACGGCCGCGAGGCGGTCACCTTCCTGGTGCGGGTCAAGGACGTGCTGGAAGACCCGGCGCGCCTGGTGCTGGATTTGTAATCGTTTTCCTGTCGTGGCCGGGCTCGTCCCGGCCACCCCGCTTAGGTTGGCACTGCTTTGCCACATGATCGGGATTGCCGGGACAAGCCCGGCAATGACAATCGATAGGTGATTGTCATGGCTTCCTACGACCTCATCGTCATCGGCACCGGCCCCGGCGGGTATGTCTGCGCCATCCGCGCGGCGCAGCTCGGCTTGAAAACCGCTGTGGTGGAAAAGCGCGCCACCTTCGGCGGCACTTGTCTCAATATCGGCTGCATCCCGTCGAAGGCGCTGCTGCATGCCTCCGAACTGTTCGAGGAGGCCGGCCACAGCTTCGGCAAAATGGGCATCGGCGTGTCCGCGCCCAAGCTCGATCTCGCGGCCATGATGGCGTTCAAGGACCAGGGCGTCGACGGCAACGTCAAGGGCGTCGAGTTCCTGCTCAAGAAGAACAAGGTCGATACCTTTCTTGGCGCCGGACGCATCGCTGCGCCCGGCAAGGTCGAAGTCAAAAGCGCCGACGGCAAGACGCAGGTGCTCGACACGAAATCGATCGTCATCGCCACCGGCTCCGATGTCGCGCGGCTCAAAGGCATTGAGATCGACGAGAAGCGCATCGTGTCGTCGACCGGCGCGCTGGCGCTCGACAAAGTGCCGGAACATCTACTGGTGGTCGGCGCCGGCGTCATCGGGCTCGAGCTCGGCTCGGTGTGGCGGCGGCTCGGCGCCAAGGTGACGGTGGTCGAATTCATGGACGGCGTGCTGCCGGGCATGGACGGCGAGGTGCGCCGGCAGGCGCAGCGGCTTTTCGAAAAACAAGGAATGACGTTCAAGCTGTCGTCCAAGGTCACCGCGGTCGACACCTCGGGCAAGAAACTCAAGGCCAGCGTGGAGAAGGCCAAGATCGTGGAACTGGCCGGCAGCGCCGAAGCGATCGAGGCCGATGTGGTGCTCATCGCCATCGGCCGCGTGCCCTACACCGAGGGGCTCGGCCTCAAGGAAGCCGGCGTCAAATTGGACGAGCGCGGCCGCGTCGTGGTTGATCACTATTACGCGACAAACGTGCCCGGCATCTGGGCGATCGGCGACGTCATCGCCGGGCCCATGCTGGCGCACAAAGCGGAAGACGAGGGTGTGGCGGTGGCGGAAATCCTGGTCGGGCAGGCCGGCCATGTGAACTACGACGCCATCCCGAACGTGGTCTACACTTATCCGGAAATCGCCACCGTCGGAAAATCCGAGGAAGAACTGAAAGCCGCCGGCGTCGCCTACAATGTCGGCAAGTTTCCGATGACCGCCAACGGCCGCGCCAAGGTCAACATGACCACCGAAGGCTTCATCAAGATATTGGCCGACGCCAAAACCGACCGCGTGCTCGGCGTGCATCATGGTCTGCGCCGATGCCGGCAACATGATTGCCGAAGCCGTGCTGGCGATGGAGTTCGGCGCGTCGGCGGAAGACATCGCGCGCACCTGCCACGCGCATCCGACGCTGCCGGAGGCGGTGAAGGAAGCCGCCATGGCGGTGGCCAAGCGCGCAATTCATATGTAGCGCGCGGTCGAGACGACTCAATCATTTGAACTGTCATGGTCGGAACTCGCGCTTGCGCGCGGCCCGGCGATGACAAATGATGGGCTCAGCGCTCAAAAACATTTTTCGCAGGGAGAAACAATGGCCAAGGGTCACAAGGACAAAGTCGCCGTCATCACCGGATCTGCCGGCGGCATTGGGCAGGCCTTCGCCAAGCGGCTGGCTGAGGACGGCGTGCATATCGCGGTGATCGATCTCATCGACGGCGCCGAGACGGTGAAATTGGTGGAAGCCGCCGGCCGGCAGACGATCTACGTCAAGACCGACGTGTCGTCCGAAGAGTCGGTTGCCGCCATGGCCAAGTCGGTGAACGCCAAATTCAGCCACGTCGACATCGTCATCAATTGCGCCGGCGTCTTCCCGCAAAAGGAATTCGCCGACATGACCTTCGCCGATTGGCGAAAAGTTCTGTCGATCAATCTCGACGGCACCTTCCTGGTCTGCGCCGCCTTCGTGCCCGGCATGCGCGCGCGCAAATGGGGCCGCGTGGTCAATCTGGCGTCGTCGACGCTCGGCTCGGTCGTCACCGGCTTTGCGCATTACGTCGCCAGCAAAGGCGGCATTGTCGGCTTCACGCGCGCGCTGGCGTCCGATCTCGCCGGCGACGGCATCACCGTCAACGCCATCGCCCCGGGCCTGACCCGCTCGCCCGGCACGCTGGTGCGTAGCCCCCGCCCCGCCTTCAAGACCATGGACGAGGAATTCGCCGCGGTCGCCCAGATGCAGGCGATCAAGCGCCCGGAAGTGCCGGACGATCTGGTCGGCGCGGCGTCGTTTCTGACCAGCGACGATTCGGCCTTCATCACCGGGCAAACGCTGAACGTGGATGGGGGAAGGGTGCGGAGCTAGGCGCTGCTCGCTTATCCCTCCCTTGAAAGGGGAGGGTGGCGAGCCAGCGGGTCCGCGCGAAGTGCGGCCCGATGACAGGCTCCGCAAGCCGGGTGGGGTTTGTGTGCAACGTAAATCGCCCCCACCCGCCGCCTTTCGGCGGCACCCTCCTCCGCAAGCGGGGGAGGGATAAGAAAGCCCGCCTTACTTGCGGCCCTAATCGAGCCTATATTTTACTTATGCGCCGTTGGCTCCGCCCGCTTTGGGTCGTTCTCGCCCTGCTGTTCCTGCTGGAAGCCTGGCTGTGGGATCATCTCGAGCCCATCGTCGCGCGCGCCGTCAATCTCCTTCCCTGGGGCCGGGTCAAACTCTGGCTCAAGCGCCTCATCGAAGACCTGCCGCCTTGGGCGGCGCTCGCCGTCTTCATCATCCCCTTCGTCGTATTGCTGCCGCTCAAGTTCCTCGAGGTCTTCTTCCTCGCCAAACGGCAATGGCTCGCCGCCGGTCTGGTGCTGATTGTGGCCAAGCTGCTCGGCCTCGGCATAACCGCTTTCGTGTTCGACGCCACGCGCACCAAGCTTTTGCAGATGGCCTGGTTCGCTCGCATGTTCGACTGGTTCATGTGGGCGCGCGATTGGGCGCACGAGATCACCGAGCCGGTGCGCGAACGCGTCAAGCAACTGACTTGGCTGTTGAAGCCGCAGCGCGCCGGACGCTTTCTGCGCCGGTTGATGCGGCTGCGCCGGCGCGCCTATCGCAGCCGCGCGGCGTGAGCGGTTCGGCGCTCATCACGCGCCTGTGAGCAAGACCATCAACTGCCCGTGAGTAAGAGTTCACTCCGCGTGAGCGAGAGTTGAGTTGGCGCGGCGCATTGCCGTCAATACGGTTTTCCCTGCGACGGTAGGCAACTTGCCAAATTCAAATCGGAGGGCGACATGCGCAAAACGTTTCTTGGTCTCGCTGGAATCGCGGCTTCGCTATTTTTCGCTGCCAGTCCCGCAAGCGCTGACAACTTTAAATGGTGCGCCGTCACGTCTGGCGGAATGGGAGCTTCCAATTGCGGCTACGTGACGCGCGAACAATGCGAGACGTCGGTCAGACCGGAAGGCGGATTTTGCGAGCCCAATCAATTCTACACGGGCTCTTCCGCCGCCGACAAACCCGTTAAGTCCAAAACGAAACGCAATCCGAGCTGAGGCAGCTGCGCCGCCGCGCGGCTCGGTCCGGCTTTAGATCAGATGAATCCGGTCCGGTAACTCATCGTGGCTCGCCGCGCCGCGCGGGAAATGCTTGGCGAGTTCGTTGCCGCATGAATCGATGGCTGTGACAAAACCGTCCGCGATGCGGCCATCGCGCATATGCGCGATCAGCGCGTCGATGGCCGCCTGCCAATGCGATTGCGGCACCTTCGCCGAAATTCGCTCATCGGCGATAATGCGGGCATAGCGTTCGGCCAGCGAAACGAAGATCAGAATCCCGGAGCTTTCCGGATTTCTGCCGATGCCGCGCGCCGTGAACTGCGCCATGGCGGCGCGATGCGCGACGGCGCGCCGCGCCTTCGGCGGCACCAGCGCGGCCCGCACGCGCGGCAGGCTGAGGATCGTCGTCAGCGCCGCGAAGACGATGACTTGCAGCGAGAGCATCGAATAGACGGTCATCGCCGTGAAACTCACCAGGCCCCAAGGCAGCGCCAGCGCGGCCACGGCGGCAATGAAAATCGGCAACGCCGTGGCGTTGGTGGATGTGCGCGCCAGCACGCAGACGATCTCGCCCGAGGTCTTGGCCTCGGCGGCGCGGATGGCGTCGGAAATGCGTTTGCGGTCCTGCGCGGAAATGCTCATCACCAGCCTCCCGAAGCCCCGCCGCCGCCCGACGAGCCGCCGCCGCCGGAAAAGCCGCCGCCGCCTGACGATCCGCCGCCGCTGGAACTGCCCGAACTGAGCAGGATGTCGATCGCCACATTCAGGACGAACCAGCGGAAGCCGGGGGAAACGATCATTCCGGAAAGCACCGCGATGATGCCGAAAATGATCAGCCAGCCCATCGGATCTTCGGTCTGCGGATGGTCGAGCCTTACTGCCGGGCGCGGCTGCCATTCCGAGGAATCGGTGGTGAGCACCGTGATGATGTCGTCGACGCCGCGCGCGATGCCGCCGCTGAAATCGCCGGTCTTGAAACGCGGCGTGATGGCGTTGGTGATGATGATCTTCGACAGCGCATCGGTGAGCGTGCCTTCGAGGCCGTAGCCGACTTCGATGCGGACGCGGTGCTCCTTCGGCGCCACCAGCAGCAGCACGCCGTTGTTCTTGGCTTTCTCGCCGAGCCCCCAGGTGCGGAACAGCGCGTTGGCGTAAGGCTCGATCTCCTGGCCTTCGAGCGAATTGACGGTGGCAACGACGAGCTGGATGCCGGATTTGGCTTCGAGATCGCCGAGTTTTATCTCGATTGCGCCACGCACGTCGGCCGAAATGATGTTCGCCTGATCGACGACGCGGCCGGAGAGCGGCGGAAAGGTCAGCGCGAGCGCGGCGGCGATCGCGCAGGCCAGCGCCACGGCGGCGATGGCAAGGCAACGTGCCAGTCCTGCCGTGCGCGACGAGGGACCCCGTATGGTCATGGCGAGGCCTCGCGGCCGGCTATCAGAATTTCACTTGCGGCGGCGTCTGCGCGTTTTCGTTGGCCGAGAACTCCGCCATCGGCTTGTTGGCGCGGAAGAACGTCGAGGCCCACAGGATGCCGGGGAAGGTCTTGAGCTCGGTATTGTAGACCCGCACCGCCTCGATGTAGTCGCGCCGGGCGACCGCTATGCGGTTCTCGGTGCCTTCAAGCTGGGACTGCAACGCCAGAAAATTCTGGTTCGACTTCAGTTCCGGATAATTCTCGCTGACCGCGAGCAGCCGGCCGAGCGCGCCGGTGAGCTGGCTCTGCGCCGCCTGGAACTGCTTCAGCTTTTCCGGATCGGTGAGCTGCGACGCGTCGATCTTGACTTGCGTCGCCTTGGCGCGCGCCTCGATCACGGCGGTGAGAACCTCGCGCTCCTGTTTGGCATAGCCCTGGACGGTGGCGACCAGATTGGGGATGAGGTCGGAGCGGCGCTGATAGTTGTTCTGCACATCCGCCCATTTCGCCTTGGCCTGTTCCTCGTCGGTCGGAATGGTGTTGTATCCGCAGGCCGAAACGGTGAGACCCAAGAGAACGGCGGCCAGCACCGCGCGCATGCTTGACGAGGAGACGGTCATGGAAGTTTCCTGCCCGGTTCAAAAATAGCCGTCACGAAAGCATCTGCTCATTCTATCAGGGCGCGGACGCCCTAGAACAGGTGCACCAAGTGCGGTGCCCAGAAGCCGATGCCGGTGAAGGCCAATCCGATCAGGCCGAGCAGGCCCGACAGCCAGCCCAGCACGACCATGCCGGTGATCACCTGGGCCGAGGCCAGCACGATACCGATCTGGAACAGGGCGGAAGCAAGCTCGTAATGGTGATAGCGCGACATGGCCAGTTCGCGCCTTTCCTCGGATTGCTTGGCGCGCTCGGCGAGCTGCTTGCGGCCTTCTTTGCCCTCCGGGTCGTCGTCATAACGGTCGGCCAGCTTGATCCAGCCATCGACCGTTTTCGTCAGACGGGCCTTCTCGGCGGGGTCGGTGGCGCGGTCGCTCTCGGCCTTCAACTGCTCGGCCCCGGTGCGCAGGATGGTGCCGCGAATATGCTTGGCCTGATAGAACGCCCACAGGTCGTTGGACGTGACATTGTGGGTGATGGCGGCGGTCTGCGCGCTCTTGCCCAGCGTTTCGGAAAACGCCAGGAACAGCGCCAGCACCGAAATCAACAGGGCGATCTTCTTGTTGCCGCCATGCGAGGCATGTTCGGCGTGCTCGACATGTTCCAGGTTTTCGTGTGCGCTCATCGCCCTCTCCCGCGGTGAATAGGGCGGCGACCTTGATATGAAACTTAAGGTCTGCGCAAGGGGCTGTTATGCCCGCGGATGCGCGCTGGCATAAACCTCGAGTAAACGCTCGGAATCGACCGCCGTGTAGATTTGCGTGGTCGAAAGCGAGGCGTGCCCGAGCAGTTCCTGGATGGCGCGCAGGTCGCCGCCGCGAGCCAACAAATGGGTGGCGAAGGAATGGCGCAAGGCGTGCGGCGTCGCGCTGTCGGGCAGGCCGAGCGCGCCGCGCATGGTGGCCATCGCTAGTTGCACGATGCGCGGCGACAGTTCTCCGCCACGGGCGCCGACGAACAGCGGGCCGTCGTCCAGCAGAGCGAGCGGGCAGAGCGCGACATAGTCGGCGATCAGTTTGGCGACCTGCGGCAGCACCGGTACCATGCGGGTCTTGTTGCCCTTGCCGATGACGGTGATGGCGTCGCGCGCGCCGACGTCCTTGCGCCTGAGCGAGAGCGCTTCCGAAATGCGCAGGCCGGAGCCGTAGAGCAGGCCCAGCACGGCGGCATCGCGGGCGAGGATCCATGGCTCGCGGGTGTCGCCCGCGCGCAAATCGGTATCGGCGATGCGTTTGGCCGCGGCGATCGTCAGCGGCTTCGGCAGCGTTTTGCCGACTTTGGGCGCGCGCACGGCACTCAGGGCACCGACTTTACCTTTGCCGTTGCGCTCGAGAAAGCGCGCAAAGGAGCGGGCGCCTGCCATCACCCGCATCAGCGAACGGCTGCTTAGGCCCTCGCTGCGCCGCGCCGCCATGAAGGCGCGCACATCGGCGGGCGTGAGCTTGGCCAAGGCCTTCAGCGACGGCGGGCCGCCCAGATGCCGGTTGAGGAAATCGAGGAACTGGCCGACGTCGCGCGCATAGGCCTCCAGCGTCTTTCCTGACATGCGCTTTTCGGCGCCGAGATAGCCGAGCCAACGGCTGATTTCGGCCGAGACGTCGGGGGCGATTGCGGATGGCGATGTCATATCTAGATGTCGTCCTCGCGAAAGCGGGGACCCATACGCTGTGCCCTATCGACCGGCTGCGGAGTATGGGTCCCGGCTCGCGGCCGCTGCGCGGCCTTGGCCGGGACGACATTAAGAGCCGTTTCTTCACCCTTCCTTAAGCGCGCGGAATCGGCCTAGATCCATCGCTATGAGCACCCGCATTGTCGATGTCTTGGTGCCGGTGGCGCTGGACCAGACCTATTCCTACCAGGTGCCGGCGGGCATGGAGCTTGCGCCCGGCGACCTGGTGGCCGTGCCGTTGGGCGCGCGCGGCGAGACCATGGGCGTGGTCTGGGCCGACAACCCGACGCCCAATCCGCGCCTGCACAACCGCATGAAGGATGTGACCGGCAAGCTCGACGTGCCGCCGCTCAAACCGGAGCTGCGCAAGTTCGTCGATTGGGTCGCCGACTACACGCTGGCGCCGCGCGGCACGGTGCTGCGCATGGCGCTGCGCATGGGCGAACATCTCGGTCCCGCGCGCGAGCGCATCGGCGTGCGGCTCGTCGGGCCGCCGCCGGCGCGCATGACGCCGGCGCGCGCGCGCGTGCTTGGCGTCTTCGCCGACGGCTTCACGCGTGCCAAAGGCGACGCCGCACGCGAGGCGGGCGCAAGCGTGGGTGTGATCGACGGGCTGATCGACGAAGGCACATTGGAAACCATTGTGCTGCCGCCGGAGCCGGTGACGCGGCCGCCCGATCCGGATTTTCGCAAGCCGGAATTCTCGCTCGGCCAGCTTGCCGCCGCCGATGCCTTGCGCACCACGGTCGAGCAGGGCGGCTATACCGTGACGCTGCTCGACGGCGTCACCGGCTCGGGAAAAACCGAAGTCTATTTCGAAGCGGTGGCGGAAAACATCCGGCTCAAGCGCCAGACGCTGATCCTGATGCCGGAGATCGCGCTCACGTCGCAGTCGCTCGACCGTTTCACCGCCCGCTTCGGCACGCGCCCCGCCGAATGGCATTCTCAGCTTTCGCCGCGCACGCGCGCGCGCACCTGGGCGGCGGTGGCGGCGAACGAGGTGTCGGTGGTGGTCGGCGCGCGCTCGGCGCTGTTTCTCCCCTACGCCGATCTCGGGCTTATCGTGGTGGATGAAGAGCACGACCCCGCCTACAAGCAGGAGGACGGCGCGCATTATCACGCCCGCGACATGGCGGTGGTGCGCGGCAGCGTGGCGAAAATTCCGGTGGTGCTCGCCTCGGCGACGCCGTCCGTCGAATCCGAAGTCAACGCGCGGCGCGGCCGCTACAAGCGCATTCATCTGCCGGAACGTTTCGGCGGCGCCCATCTGCCGATGATCGAGGCGATCGACATGCGCAGCGAAGGCCCGCCGCGCGGCCGCTTCATCGCGCCGCGGCTGGCCGAGGCGGTCAAGAACGCGCTCGAAAGCCGCCAGCAAGCGCTCTTGTTCCTCAATCGCCGCGGCTTTGCGCCGCTCACGCTTTGCCGCGCCTGCGGTTTCCGCCTGCAATGTCCGCATTGCGACGCCTGGCTGGTCGATCACCGCTTCAAGCGGCGCCTGGTCTGCCACCATTGCGGCTTCTCCATGCCGCCGCCGGCGGAGTGCCCGCAATGCCACGCCACCGAAAGCTTCGCGCCGATCGGCCCGGGCGTCGAGCGGCTGGAGCACGAAGCAGCCGAACTATTTCCCGGGGCGCGCATTCTGGTCCTGTCGAGCGATCTGGTGGAATCCATGGAACGCCTGCGTCAGGAGCTCGACGACGTGGCGGAAGGCCGCTTCGATATCGTCATCGGCACGCAACTGGTCGCCAAGGGCCATCATTTTCCCAAGCTCAACCTGGTCGGCATCGTCGACGCCGACTTGGGGCTCGGCAACGGCGATCCGCGCGCCGCCGAGCGCACGTTCCAGCTTTTGCATCAGGTGGTCGGCCGCGCCGGCCGCGAGGAGGGTCGCGGTGTCGGCTTCCTGCAGACACATCAACCCGAGCATCCGGTGATGAAGGCGCTGATCCTGGGTGACCGCGAGGCGTTCTATTCGAGCGAGATCGCGCTGCGCGAAAAGACCGGCTATCCGCCGTTCGGGCGGCTGGCGAGCCTGGTGATCACCGCCAACGAGCGGCACACCGCGGAATCCTACGGCCGCACGCTGGCCTCCGCCGCCCCCAAGGACGAGAACGTGCGCGTGCTCGGTCCCGCCGAGGCGCCCATCGCGGTGGTGCGCGGCCGCCATCGTTTCCGTGTCCTGGTGAAGGCGCCGCGCGGCTTCGATCTGTCGGCCTATTTGCGGCAATGGCTCGCCGAAGCGCCGAAGCCGCGCGGCAATGTGCGGCTCGAGGTCGACATCGATCCGCAGAGCTTCTTCTAGGCCGCGGCCTGCTCCGGCGGCGCCATGAATTCCGGTCCGACTGGGCTCTCGATAGTCTCCGCGAGAATGCGATCGATCTCCGCCATGGCCGCGGCGTCGAGCCGCCAGCCGTAAACCTCGTCGACCGGGTCGAGCTGTTCCGGCTTGCGCGCGCCCCACAAGGCAAAGCCTTCGCCCTGCTTGTCGAGGATCCAGCGCAGCGCCAGATGCACGACGCGCTTGCCGTAATTCTCTTGCGCGAACCGGTCGAGCGCCGCCACTGCCTTTAGATACTGTCCGAAGCGCGGCGGTTGGAATTTCGGATCGCTGCGCCGCAGATCGTCGCCGGTAAATTTCGCCTTCTCTGTCATCGTGCCGGCCAGGAGGCCGCGGCAAAGCGCGCCGTAGGCCAGCGTCGCGATGCCGTTGCGCTTGGCGTAAGGCAGCACGTCGCGTTCGATCTCGCGCTCGAACATGTTGTAGGGCGGCTGATCGGCGGCGAGCGGTGCCACCGCGCGGAACCGGTCCATCTGCGCCGGCGAAAAATTGCTGACGCCGATGGCGCGGATTTTGCCGGCTATGAGCAAATCCTTC
The DNA here is from genome assembly GCA_963749625.1 of uncultured Alphaproteobacteria bacterium. Classification (GTDB taxonomy): domain Bacteria; phylum Pseudomonadota; class Alphaproteobacteria; order Rhizobiales; family Xanthobacteraceae; genus Pseudolabrys. The sequence goes on from CAVVNY010000008.1 coordinate 133,971, forward strand.
ATCGCGCCGGCGGTCTCTTCCACCGGCACGTTCGGATCGGGCCAATGCACCTGATAAAGATCGATGACATCGGTCTGCAGCCGGCGCAGCGAATCGTCGATTTCCTGCAGGATGCGGCCGCGGCTGGCGTTACGGAACGGCTTGCCGTCCTTCCAGTCGAGGCCTGCTTTGGTGGCGATGGCCACCTGCGCGCGCCGGCCTCGCAGCGCCGCACCGACGATCTCCTCGGAATGGCCGAAGCCATAGACCGGCGCGGTGTCGATCAATGTGATGCCGCGATCGACCGCGGACTGAATGGTGCGGATTGACAGCGCGTCGTCGCTGCCGCCCCACATCCAGCCGCCGATTGCCCAGGTTCCCAGCGCGATGCGGGAGGGCTTTATTTCGGTGCCGGGAATTTGTGCCGTCTCGATTTTGGTTTGCAAAGACATGGGCTGCTCCATTCGTCTTGCGGGGAGATAGCCATGCTGGCCGTCGGCAAAAAGGGGCTTTGCGTCTCGGACCGTACGGATCGCGCAAGACGTATCAAGCCGCAGCAATTTTTTATAAGGCGCGAGCGCGCTCACTCCGGCAATTCGGTGTGCTTCGCGTTTGGCTGCAGCAGCACGCTCGCCGCCGCGGCGAAAATCAAGGCAAAGCCGATGATGTCGGTCAGGCCCGGCCGTTCGCCGATCACAATCGCCGAACCGATGACGCCGACCACGGGCGTCAACAGCGAGCCGAGCGTGGCGGTGGTCGCCGGCAGCCGGTCGACCACGACGAACCAGAGAAAATAAGCCAGCCCCATGCCGAACAGGCCATTATAGGCGATCCAGCCCACGACCGGCGCCGGCAGCGGCCACAAATGCGGCAGGCCTTCGAAATACAGCATGCCGGCGGCCAGCATCAGCCAGCCGAACAGCAACTGCCAGGCGGCGGCCGCCAACATCGGCGCGCGGATTTCGGCGCATTTCAAATAGATCGTCCCCGCGGCCCAGGACCAGGCGCAGCCGAGCGCCAGCACGGCGCCGAGCGGGAAGCCGGTGCGCGCCAGCGGTCCGATCAGGATCGCCAGGCCGGCGGCGCACAAACCGAGCGCCACGAGTTTGACCGGCGTCAGCTTCTCCTTGAGCACGATGCGCGCCAACAGCGCCGCCCAGATCGGCATCGAATAGGCGATGACGATGGCGCGCGACGTCGTGCCGTACACCTGCGCGTAAGCCGAGCAGACGTTGAAGATGGCGACGTTGAAAAATCCGGCGATGAAAATCTTGACGGCTTCCGCGCGCGGAACCGTCAGCCGCACGCGCCAGACGGCCGCGGCGGCGAACAGGATCAAAGTGCCGAGGCCGATGCCGACGGTGCGCATCGCCCACGGCGGCAGCGCCGAGAGAATGATGCGGGCGGCGACCCAGTTGAAGCCCCACAGCAGGCCGACGACGAGCACGAGCAGTCTGGCGTGGGCTGCCGCTTTGGTCGGCATTATTCCGGCATCTCCGTGTGCTTCACGTTCGGTTGCAGCAGCACGCAGGCCGCAGCCGCGAAGATCAGCACGAAGCCGACAATGTCGGGCGCCGTCGGCCGTTCGCCAAGCACGACGGCCGACGCGGTAACGCCGATCACCGGCACCAGCAGCGAGCCGAGCGACGCCGTAATGGTCGGCAGACGCCCGACGATCGACCACCACAGGAAATGCGCGAGGCCGACGCCGAACAGGCCGACATAGAGGATCGCCAGCATCGAATGAGCGGATAGCGGCCACAGCCGCGGCGTCCCTTCGACCGCGAAAGTGCCGGCAGCGATGAATAAGAATCCGAACAGCAGCTGCCAGGCCGCGTTGGCCAGCGGCTCGATCTTGGCCTTCACCCATTTCATGTAGACGGTGGCGAAGGCCCAGCTCAGCGCGCAGCCGAACGAGTAGAACACGAAGGGCGGAAATCCGTGCGCGAACAGCGGCCAAACCAATATCGTCAAGCCGGCGACGCAGAGCGCGAAAGCCAGCGCGCCGATCTTGTTCAGCCGGTCGCCGATCAAGATCCAGCTCAGCACCGTCGCCCAGATCGGCATCGAGTAGGTGATGACGATGGCGCGCGAGGTCGCGCCGGAGAGCTGCGCAAATCCGGAGAGGATTTGAAACGCCGCGACGTTGAAGAAGCCGGCCACCATCACGTGCAGGTGCTCGCCGCGCGGCACCCGCAAATTGTGCCCGGTCAGCAAAGCGGCGGTGAACAGGACCGCGGCACCGATGCCGGCGCCGGCAAAGCGCAGGCTCCAGGGCGATACCTCGCGCAGCGCCACCGCCGCGGCAATCCAATTGAGGCCCCAGGCGAAGGCCAGCAGCACGACCAGTAGTTTGGCGGTGGCGGCAACGTCGCGCGTGGCATCCTTTTGCGACATTGGCCTTCGGCTCCCGGGCAGGAAAACGCCGCGCACGCTATAGGGCGAGCGTTCACGTGGCGAGGTATCCCTGGGATGCAAAATTGTGGCCCGCCGGCAGCGCCGCGGAATGATGCCGGCGCAGGCTGCGCCAATGTTGCACCGCCCCCGGCCCTGTGTTAGCTAGCGCCTCGATTTCATGGGGGTTTCCGCGGGCTTCCGCGACGTCCTCAAGAATCGGAATTCCCTCTTGGATTCCAATCATTTGCGCCGCCGTTCTGCGACGGTGCCCGGCCTGTGAATGAAGTAACCAAAACGAGCGTCAAGTGGCTGGCAAAGACCCCATTATTTCCGGCATGGCTGGGCGGTACGGCAATGCCCTGTTTGAGTTGGCGTTGGACAACAAGGCTGTCGACGTCGTTAAGGCCGATCTCGACCGTTTCGACGCCCTGATCGCCGAAAACCCCGACCTCAATCGCCTGGTGCGTAGCCCGGTATTCGGCGCCGACGAACAGTTGCGCGCGCTGGCCGCGATTCTCGACAAAGCCGGCATCACCGGCCTGGCCGCCAATTTCCTGCGCGTCATCACCACCAACCGCCGGCTGTTCGCCGTGCGCGACATGATCCGCGCCTACCGCGTGCTGGCCGCCCGCCACAGGGGTGAAGTCACCGCGGAAGTGACCGTCGCCGAGCCGCTCAGCGACAAGAATCTCGAGGCGCTCAAGGGCGCGCTCAAATCGGTGACCGGCGGCAAAGACATCGACTTCGACGTCAAGATCGAGCCCGCCATCATTGGCGGGCTGATCGTCAAGGTCGGCAGCCGCATGGTCGATAGTTCGCTCCGCACCAAGCTCAATGCGATCAAGATCGCGATGAAAGAGGCCCGCTGATGGATATCCGCGCCGCAGAAATTTCCGCCATCCTGAAAGAGCAGATCAAGAACTTCGGCCAGGAAGCCGAAGTCTCCGAGGTCGGCCAGGTTCTCTCCGTCGGCGACGGCATCGCCCGCGTCTACGGCCTCGACAACGTGCAGGCCGGCGAGATGGTCGAGTTCGAGAACGGCACGCGCGGCATGGCGCTCAATCTCGAAACCGACAATGTCGGTATCGTGATCTTCGGCAACGACCGCGAGATCAAGGAAGGCCAGACCGTCAAGCGCACCGGCTCGATCGTCGACGTGCCGGTCGGCAAGGGCCTGCTCGGCCGCGTGGTCGACGCGCTCGGCAATCCGATCGACGGCAAAGGCCCGATCAACGCCGACAAGCGCGAGCGCGTCGACGTCAAGGCGCCCGGCATCATCCCGCGCAAGTCGGTGAACGAGCCGATGGCGACCGGCCTCAAGGCCATCGACGCGCTGATCCCGATCGGCCGCGGCCAGCGCGAGCTGATCATCGGCGACCGCCAGACCGGCAAGACCGCGATCGCGCTCGACACCATCCTCAACCAGAAGCCGCTCAACGCGCAGCCGGACGAGAAGATCAAGCTCTATTGCGTCTATGTCGCCGTCGGGCAGAAACGCTCCACCGTCGCGCAGTTCGTCAAGGTGCTGGAGGAGCAGGGCGCGCTCGATTACTCCATCATCGTCGCCGCCACCGCGTCCGATCCGGCGCCGATGCAGTTCCTGGCGCCGTTCTCCGGCTGCACCATGGGCGAGTATTTCCGCGACAACGGCATGCACGCCGTCATCATCTATGACGATCTGTCCAAGCAAGCGGTGGCCTACCGCCAGATGTCGCTGCTGCTGCGCCGCCCGCCCGGCCGCGAAGCCTATCCCGGCGACGTGTTCTACCTGCATTCGCGCCTGCTCGAGCGCGCCGCCAAGATGAACGACGCCAACAAAGGCGGCTCGCTCACGGCGCTGCCGGTCATCGAAACCCAGGCCAACGACGTGTCGGCCTATATCCCGACCAACGTGATCTCCATCACCGACGGCCAGATCTTCCTGGAAACCGACCTGTTCTATCAGGGCATCCGTCCGGCGGTGAACGTCGGCCTGTCGGTGTCGCGCGTGGGTTCTGCCGCGCAGACCAAGGCGATGAAAAAGGTCGCCGGCAAGATCAAGGGCGAGCTCGCGCAATACCGCGAAATGGCGGCCTTCGCGCAGTTCGGCTCCGACCTCGACGCCACCACCCAGCGCATGCTGGCGCGCGGCTCGCGCCTGACCGAGCTGCTCAAGCAGCCGCAATTCTCGCCGCTCAAGATGGAAGAGCAGGTCTGCGTGATCTACGCCGGCGTCAACGGCTATCTCGACAAGTTCGAGGTCGCGCGCGTGCGCGCCTTCGAGAGCGGTCTGCTGACGCTGGTGCGCACCAAGCACGCCGCGCTGCTCGACTCGATCCGCAAGAGCGGCGATCTCTCCAAGGACGATGAAGCCAAGCTCAAGGACGTGGTCGACGGCTACGCCAAGACGTTCGCCTGAGCCCTCGCAAGCGTGATCCGCAAGGATTGATACCGAATGGCTAGCCTCAAGGACATGCGCGTTCGCATCGCCGCGACCAAGGCGACGCAGAAGATCACCAAGGCCATGCAAATGGTCGCGGCGTCCAAGCTGCGCCGTGCGCAGGTGGCGGCGGAAGCCGCGCGTCCTTACGCGGAGCGGATGAGCAAGGTGCTCGGCTCGATCGCCGCGGCGGTGGCGGGCAGCGATTCCGCGCCGCGCCTGCTGGCCGGCACCGGCAAAGACCAAGTGCAGCTGCTCGTCGTCTGCACCGCCGAGCGCGGCCTGTGCGGCCCGTTCAATTCGTCGATCGTGCGCCTGGCGCGCGAAAAGGCGAACGCGCTGATGGGCCAGGGCAAGGACGTCAAAATCCTCTGCGTCGGCCGCAAGGGGCAGGACCAGCTGCGCCGGGTCTACGGCAAGCAGATCATCGAGACCATCGAGTTGCGCGGCGTCAAGCAGATGGGCTTCGGCGAGGCCGAGATGGTCGCCAAGAAGATCGTCGCGCTGTTCGAGGCCGGCGAATTCGACGTCTGCACCTTGTTCTTCTCACGCTTCAAATCGGTGATCGCGCAGATCCCGACCGCGCAGCAGATCATCCCGCCGCTGTTCGAGCAGGCGGGCGCCGCCGCGGCCTACGAATACGAGCCGGAAGAGGGCGATATCCTCGCCGACCTGCTGCCGCGCAATTTGTCGGTGCAGGTGTTCCGCGCGCTCCTGGAAAACGCCGCCTCGGAGCAGGGCGCGCGCATGAGCGCGATGGATAACGCCACCCGCAACGCCGGCGAAATGATCCGCAAGCAGACGCTGACTTATAACCGCACCCGCCAGGCGATGATCACCAAGGAACTGATCGAGATCATCTCCGGAGCAGAGGCGCTCTGACCCGAGCAATAGAGCTTCTAAGAGGATTAAACATGGCCCAAGCCAACAAAGTCGGACGCATTACCCAGGTCATCGGCGCCGTCGTCGACGTGCAGTTCGAAGGCGAATTGCCCGCCATTCTCAATGCGTTGGAGACCAAGAACCACGGCAACCGGCTGGTCCTGGAAGTGGCCCAGCATCTCGGCGAGTCGACCGTGCGCACCATCGCGATGGACTCCACCGAAGGTCTTGTCCGCAGTCAAGAAGTCACCGACACCGGCGCGCCGATTTCGGTGCCGGTCGGCCCGGGGCTGCTCGGCCGCATCATCAACGTGATCGGCGAGCCGGTCGATGAAGCCGGCCCCGTCACCGGCGAGACCATGCGCGCGATCCACCAGGAAGCGCCGCACTTACACCGACCAGTCCACAGAGGCGCAGATTCTGGTCACCGGCATCAAAGTGGTCGATCTGCTGGCGCCTTACGCCAAGGGCGGCAAGATCGGCCTGTTCGGCGGCGCCGGCGTCGGCAAGACCGTGCTGATCATGGAGCTGATCAACAACGTCGCCAAGGCGCATGGCGGTTATTCGGTGTTCGCCGGCGTGGGCGAGCGCACCCGCGAGGGCAACGACCTCTATCACGAGATGATCGAATCCGGCGTCAACAAGGACCCGCACAAGGGCTCGGTCGAAGGCTCGAAATGCGCGCTGGTGTACGGCCAGATGAACGAGCCGCCGGGCGCGCGCGCCCGCGTCGGTCTTTCCGGACTGACGGTCGCCGAATATTTCCGCGACCAGGGCCAGGACGTGCTGTTCTTCGTCGACAACATCTTCCGCTTCACGCAGGCCGGCTCGGAAGTGTCGGCATTGCTCGGCCGCATTCCTTCGGCGGTGGGCTATCAGCCGACGCTCGCCACCGATATGGGCACGCTGCAGGAGCGCATCACCACGACCCACAAGGGCTCGGTGACGTCGGTGCAGGCGATCTACGTGCCTGCCGACGACTTGACCGACCCGGCGCCGGCCACCTCGTTCGCGCATTTGGATGCGACCACGGTGCTGTCGCGCGATATCGCCGCCAAGGGCATCTATCCGGCGGTGGACCCGCTCGATTCGACCTCGCGCATGCTGTCGCCGCTGATCGTCGGCGAGGAGCACTACGCGGTGGCGCGCCAGGTGCAGCAGATTTTGCAGCGTTACAAGGCCCTGCAGGACATCATCGCCATTCTGGGCATGGATGAACTGTCGGAAGAGGACAAGACTGCGGTGGCGCGCGCGCGCAAGATCGAACGCTTCCTGTCGCAGCCGTTCTTCGTCGCCGAAGTGTTCACCGGCTCGCCCGGGAAACTGGTCGACCTTGCCGACACCATCAAGGGCTTCCAGGGCTTGTGCGAAGGCAAATATGACCACCTGCCGGAAGCCGCCTTCTACATGGTCGGCACCATCGAAGAGGCGGTCGAAAAGGGCAAGAAGCTCGCGGCGGAAGCGGCGTAGCGATGCCGGTCCGCTCCAACCTGATTGTCTTTCTGATAATCGGGCTGCTGGTTGGCGCGGCGTCCGGCTATATGACGCGGCCCGAATCGGCTGAGATCAAGCTGGGGCCGTTGAGCATTGAAGTGAAGGGAAACCAAGTCGCGCGCGATAACGGACCACTGACCAGCAGCCAGTTTCAGCACATTGCGATCATCACGTTGATCGGTGGTGTGATCGGCATGGGAGTGGGTTTCGCGGTCGGCAAGAACAGGGCTTGAGCAACGCATGGCAAGCTTCCATTTCGATCTGGTTTCGCCGGAAAAGCTGTTGTTCTCCGGCGACGTCGAGCAAGTCGATGTGCCCGGCGCGGAGGGTGATTTCGGCGTGCTGGCCAACCACGCGCCGCTCGTCGCCACGCTGCGGCCGGGCATTCTGACCGTGCACGGCGCCAGTGGCGCGCAGAAGATCGTCGTGCTCGGCGGCTTTGCCGAAGTGTCGGCGCAGGGGCTCACGGTGCTTGCCGACGTGGCCGAGGCGGTCGAGGACATCGACCGCACCGTTGTCGCTGCGCGCATCGCCGAGATGGAACGCCGCATCGAAAAGTTGGAGCCGGGCAGCGAGCTCGACAAGGCGATCACGCGGCTCGATCACTTCAAGGAAGTCGACCGGCACTTGACCGGCACGGCGATGCATTAGCTCAATGCGGTCATTGCCCCGCTTGACCGGGCAATGACCGCTTAAATTATTTCGCGAACGTCTCGAATTCCTTCACCACCCGCTCATAAGTTTGCCGTTTGAACGGCACCACCAGGTCGGGCAATTCGGCCATCGCCACCCAGCGCCAGTCGATGAATTCCGGCTCATGTCCGTCGCCGGGCGTGAGGATATTGATTTCGCTATCGTCGCCGGTAAAGCGCAGCGCAAACCATTTCTGCTTCTGTCCGCGATATTTGCCGCCCCAGGCGGCGCCGATGATATCCCGCGGAATGTCATAGGCGATCCACTCGGCGATTTCGCCGAGCTTCTCCACGTTGCGGATACTGGTTTCTTCGTACAGTTCGCGCAGCGCGGCCTTGTAAGGATCTTCGTTCTCGTCGATGCCGCCCTGCGGCATCTGCCAGACATGCGTTGCGTCGATGTGCTCGGGTCCGCTCGATCGCCGGCCGATGAAGACGAGGCCGGCGCGGTTGAGCACCATCATGCCGGCGCAGGGACGATAGGGCAGGGATTCAAAGGGGGGCATTCGCACTCCGTCACTCGCATCGCGCATCTAAAGCGCGCGAATGACGTTACGATGACTTTTCCTTCACCGCCACCATGGTGATCGGAACCAGCACGAAGCCGCGTGCTTCCACCGTTTTCGCCCATTCGGCGATGCGGCTGACGGTCGCCGGCAACGCGGTGGCGAGCCCAACCGCGGTTCCGTGATCGCGCGCCATCATCTCCAGCCGCGTCAGCGCGCGGTCGATCTCGACCGGGGTCGGCACCGCGTCGATCACGAGATTGGCTTTGGCGAAGGGCAAGTTTTGGCTGCCGGCGATCTGGCCGGCGACGCTGCGTTGCGAGGCGCCGTCGTCGACATAGATCAGTCCGCGCTTGGCGGTCTCATGCAGCACCGGCGCCAGCGACGGTTCAGCCGACGTGAATCGTGCGCCCATGTAACTCAGGATTCCGACATAGCCCTGGAAGCGGCTCATCTGCCAGTGCAACCGGTCGATGTTCTGGGTGGGCGTGAGCGAGGTCAGCAGCGTCTGCGGCCCGGGATCGTTGTCGGGATAGTCGAACGGCTCCATTGGCGACTGCAGCAGGATTTCGTGATTTTCGACCCGCGCGCGCTCCGCCAGTTTGTCGAGATCCGCGCCATAGGGCGTAAAAGCCAGCGTCACCGGCCCCGGCAATTTCGACAATGCGTCGGCGGTGCCGCTGGCGCTGATGCCGAGACCGCCGACGATAATGGCAATGCGCGGCGCGTCGGTCTTGCCCGCCGGCAGCTTGCGCGGATGCGCGTAAAGGACGAACGGCCGCACGCCATCGGGCGCGATCTGCGGGATGGCGCCGTGACTGGTGAGCTCCAGGAGCCGCCCATCGGCCGGCGCCTTGGGCGCGAGGTCGCTCGATTTACCCGGAACGATCACGTTCTGATGCTTGCCGCTGGAGCCGTCGATAATGGTGATGGTCTTGCTGCCCGGCGGCGGGGCGATGTCGGCGGGTATGGCGACGCTGGCGGACGGTGTCTTGTCGGCTATGGCTTTGTCGGTTGAGGCCTTGTCGGCGGAAGCCTTATCGGTCGAGGCCTTGTCCGATGTCGTCCCTTCGTGGCGGGAATGCTGCTGGCCGTCGCCGGCAGGCGTCTTGGTCAGCACGCCGGTGGCGACCACCGCGGTGGGCTCGCCGCCCAGGGGATCGTTGACGAAAATGGCCCAGGCCACCACGGCAATGCCAAACAGTGCCAGCGCGCCCGCCAATATCTGCGGGCCGACAGCCGGGAGTTTCGGCTGCTTCTTTCGTTTGTTCTGGCCGAGGGGGGCGTTCAGATCATCCGCTGCCAAGGCCCAAATCCCTGCGAATCATCCGCGGAGTCTAGCACGCGACGATTCCGCTGGGGGTTCGCCACAAACGAACGGGGCGGCCCAAAGGCCGCCCCGCTGGAACTCGTTTTGTGTCGATTGGGCCGGGCTTAGTTCGGCACCGGGACCTTGGCGTTCGGCGGGAACGCCGAATTGACCTGGGTGCCGCGCAGCAGCTCTTCGGCCATGATCAGCGCCTTGTCCTTCTTGGGGTCTGGCGGAACATAGGCCTGCGAGCCGGTCTGCTCCTTGCCGGCATCGCCCTTGAGGTGGCCGCGTAGTGAGGCCTCGCCCTTGGTGCTGGTGTCGGTCTTCGCCTTGATGTCATCCGGCACGTCTTGCAGAACCTCGATGTCGGGCACGATGCCCTTGGCCTGGATCGATCGGCCGGACGGCGTGAAGTAGCGCGCGGTGGTCAGCCGCAAGGCGCCGTTACCGGAGCCGAGCGGAATGATGGTCTGCACCGAACCCTTGCCGAACGAACGCGTGCCGAGGACCGTGACCCGCTTGTGGTCCTGCAACGCGCCGGCGACGATTTCCGACGCCGAGGCCGAGCCGCCGTTGATCAGCACGATGACCGGCTTGCCATTGGTGAGGTCGCCCGGCCGCGCGTTGAAGCGCTGCGTCTCCTCGGCATTGCGGCCGCGGGTGGACACGATCTCGCCCTTTTGCAGGAACGCATCCGACACCGAGATCGCCTGGTCGAGCAGGCCGCCCGGATTGTTGCGCAGATCGAGGATGTAGCCCTTGAGCTTGTCGTTGGAGACCTTGGCCGAGATGTCGGAGATCGCCTTCTTCAGCCCGTCGGTGGTCTGTTCGTTGAACTGGGTGAGCCGGATATAGCCGACGTCGTCGCCTTCCACCTGCGAGCGCACCGAGCGCACGCGGATGATGTCGCGCGTGATCGACACTTCGATCGGCTTGTCCTGACCCTTGCGCATGATGGTGAGCTTGATCTTGGTGTTCACCGGGCCGCGCATCTTCTCGACCGCCTGGTTCAGGGTGAGACCCTGCACCTGTTCGCCGTCAAGCTGGGTAATGATGTCGTTGGCCTGGACGCCGGCCTTGGCGGCGGGCGTCTCGTCGATCGGTGCTACGACCTTGATCAGACCGTCTTCCATGGTGACCTCGATGCCGAGGCCGCCGAATTCGCCGCGGGTCTGCACCTGCATGTCGCGGAAGCTCTTCGGATCCATGTAGCTGGAATGCGGATCGAGCCCGGCCAGCATGCCGTTGATCGCGCTTTCGATCAGCTTGCTGTCGTCCGGCTTCTCGACGTAATCGGCGCGCACGCGCTCGAATACGTCGCCGAACAGATTGAGTTGCCGGTAGGTGTCCGCGGCCGCCGCTTTGGCGGTCGAACCGACGAAGATCATGTACGGCTGTGTCGCGAGCAGCGTCATTGCCGCACCCGCCGCCGCGCCGAGGAGTATGAGTGTTGTCTTGCGCATCATCCGCGAACCTTTTGACCTTCGCCAGTTGCCCACCATGGGCCTGGATCGACGGGGATCCCGTCCTTACGAAACTCGATATAAAGCACCGGTTGGCTGGAACCTGTCGCGAGGATAGCGGCGATATGGGAGCCATTTCCCATCACCGCAACGGGTTCTCCGGTCAGCACGAACTGCCCGAGATCAACTGATATCCGATCCATCCCAGCGAGCAAGATATGATACCCGTTGCCGGCATTGAGGATCAAGAGTTGTCCGTAGGAGCGGAACGGACCGGCGTAAACCACCCAGCCGTCGGCCGGCGCGGTTACCTGTGCGCCAGCGCGGGTAGCAATGGAAAGGCCCTTTTCCACCCCGCCGACACCATCGGGCGCCCCGAATTCCTTCAATTTGACGCCGTTAACCGGAATTGGAACTTGTCCGCGCAGGGACGCAAAAGCCACAGCCGGCGCTAGCCGCCCCGGATCGCGCAGCGCCGACATGGCCGGCCGCGTATCGCTGCGGGCGGCCTCGCGGGCGGCCCGGGTCGCCGGATCGAGGCCCTGCTCCAGCTTGGCGATCAAATCTTTGAGATTATCGACCTGATGCGCCAATTGGGTGGCGCGCGCCCGCTCGGCGTCGAGGGCTTTCTCCCGCTCGGCCTGCTGTTTTTGCCGCGCGTCGACCAGCGCGGTCATGCGCGTGCGCTCGTTGCCGAGCGAGGCGACTTCGTTTTTCAACCGGTCGCGTTCGGCGGTGATCTGCTTGCGAACATTGAGCAAGGCTGTGAGGTCGTTGGCGAGCGCCTCGACCTCGTGCCGCATCTCGGGCAGGACCGCGCCCAGCAGCATGGCGGTGCGCACCGATTGCAGCGCGTCTTCCGGGCTGGATATCAAAGCCGGCGGCGGGCGATGGCCCATGCGCTGAAGCGCGGCCAGCACTTCGCCGATCACGGCGCGGCGCCCGTCGAGCGACTTGCGAATGCTGCGCTCGTTGTCGTCGAGCGGCTTGAGCCGGGCTTCGGTCGCGGTCACCTGTGCTTCGACGCCGCGGATGCGGCCGGCCGTGTCGATCAGGTCCTGGTTGAGCTTGCGGCGGTCGGCGCCGATCTGCTCGATCTCGCGTTTGAGCGCGGCTTCGGTCTCGTTCGACTTGCTCTGCGCGTCGCGTGCCGCTTTGAGGTCCTGGTCGCGCTGTTTGAGCGCATCAAGCTTTTCGGCCTTGTCGGTTTGCGCGAGCTGTACCGGCTGTTCTTGCGCGGGCGCCGTGGCGGCGAAAGTCATCGGCCATGCCAGCGCCAATCCCGCGATGAGGGCGGAACAAGGATCGCGACCGCTGAATCGGCAAATCATTGCAGCCAAGTTACGCCCGCGAGTTGCTACGGCAAGAGCATTGTTCCGCCCCGTCTCTTGCCGTGAGATTAAGACCAATCTGGGACATAGTTATTGGCGCATGATCTCGGCCGAAAACCGGGGCCCACTTTTCGGGATCCTGCGCTAAGCCCGATGATACGGGTGCCCGGTCAGGATCGTGGTGGCGCGATAAACCTGTTCCAGCAGCATGATCCGCACCAGTTGGTGCGGCCAGGTGGCCGCGCCGAAGGCCAGCCGCAGCTCGGCTTTGGCGCGCAAGCGTCGGGGCGAGGCCGTCAGCGCCGCCAATCATAAAGACCGCCGCGGGCCGGTCGTTTGCGCGCCATTTTGCCACTTGGGCGGCGAGGCTGGCGCTGTCGAGATTTTCGCCCTGCGCGTCGAGCAGCACGACCGCCGCGCCTTGCGGAATGATATTGGCAAGCGCGATCGACTCCTCGAGCATGCGCTTGGCCGGATCGTCGGCGCGGCTTTCCCTGATTTCGATGATCTCGACGTCGCGCAGACCGAGGCTGCGGCCGGTCTGCGCCGCGCGCTTGCGGAAGCGCTCGGAAAGCTCGGTTTCCGGCCCCTGTTTCAGGCGTCCGACGGCGGCAATGACGATGCGCATCCTGCCACCGAGACTATCAGACTATCAGTTCGTCCGCGGTCCCGCCGACCACATCTTTTCCAGATTGTAGAAGTCGCGGACTTCCGGCCGGAACACGTGGACGATCACGTCACCGGCGTCGATCAGCACCCAGTCGCCTTGCCGCATGCCCTCGACACGGACGCCGCGAACGCCGGCGCGCTTCAGGTCCTTGACCAGGTTGTCGGCGATAGCGGCCACATGGACGTGCGACCGGCCGGTGGTCACCACCATGTAATCGCCGATCGAGGATTTGCCCTTGAGATCGATGGTGACGCTGTCCTCGGCTTTCATGTCTTCCAAACGCGCGAGGACGGTGCGGAGAGTCTCCTTGGCGCTGGGGCCCCGGGAGATCGGTTCGGGCAGGCGACGCGATGCCCGAGAGAGTGCAGGTTTGCTCAGAGGTTGTTTTCCTTTGCGTTCGTTGCACCCGGCGCGGCTATTGCCGCCGACATCATCAAGATAGCTATTTTGCTCGACTCTTTCCACTCCTGCCACTCTTGCTCTTCTTCTTTTTCTTTCTGCCGGAACCGCCGGAGTTTCCCCCGCGCTGGCGCATGGCGCGCAGCGCAGTCGAGGATAACGCCGATTTGAGGCCGTGCAGGTACGCCCAGGCGGGCGGTTTGCGATAGGGCAGCGAGGCGGCGTCGGGTTCCGCGATGCGCGCGTGGGCAAACGCCTGTCCGGCGGGGCTCGCTGCGGCGTAAAGGCTCGGCCCGAGACGGTCGATCACCACGATCGGCACCAGTTGGGCTATTCCGCGCCATTTCTGCCAGCGGTGAAAACTGCGCAAATTATCCGCGCCCATGATCCAGACAAAATGGACGCGCGGACAGCGGGCCTTCAGCCACTTCACCGTGTCATAGGTGTATTTCTTCTTGATGACGGCTTCGAGCCCGGTCACGTCGATGCGCGGATGATGCGTGAGCGCACGGGCGGCGGCGATCCGCTGCTTTAACGGGCCGAGCCCACTAGTGTTCTTGAGCGGATTTCCCGGGGTGACCAGCCACCAGACGCTGTCGAGCTTGAGCCGTTTGAGCGCGAGCAAACTGGCGGCGAGGTGCGCCTGGTGCGGCGGGTCGAAAGTTCCACCGAACAGGCCGATCCTCATCCCGGGTGCGTTGGGAGGAAGGACGCACTCGGGGCGGGCGGGGAATTGCGTTTTCACGGCCGGGTCTGACCGCTTCCGCGAACGCGGTATTTAAAGGTCGTCAGTTGGTCGACGCCGACTGGCCCGCGCGCATGCAGCCGGCCGGTCGCGATGCCGATCTCGGCGCCGAAGCCGAATTCGCCGCCGTCGGCGAACTGGGTCGAGGCGTTGTGCAGCACGATCGCCGAATCCACCTCGCGCAAGAATTTCTCCGCGGCAGCCTGATCGCCGGTGACGATGGCGTCGGTGTGGTGCGAACCGTAACGCTCGATATGCGCGATGGCCGCGTCGACGCCGTCCACGACCTTGGCGGCGATGATGGCGTCGAGATATTCGGTGGACCAGTCTTCCTCGGTCGCCGGCTTGACGCGGCTGTCCACGGCCTGGGTCGCCTTATCCCCGCGGATCTCGCATTTCGCGTCGAGCAGCATTTCGATCAGCGGCTTGAGATGCGTGGCTGCCGCGGCGCGATCGACCAGCAGGGTCTCGGCCGCGCCGCACACGCCGGTGCGCCGCATCTTGGCATTGAGCACGATTTTCTTGGCCATATCGAGCGAGGCTGCCTTGTCCACATAGACGTGGCAGACGCCTTCCAGATGCGCGAAGACCGGCACGCGCGCTTCCGCCTGCACGCGAGCGACCAGGCCTTTGCCGCCGCGCGGAACGATGACGTCGATGTTGCCGTCGAGCCCGCCGAGCATCAGGCCGACCGCGGCGCGGTCGCGGGTCGGCACCAGCTGGATCGCGGCCTCGGGCAGGCCGGCCTGGCGCAGGCCTTGGCCGAGCGCGGCGACGATGGCGCGGCTCGAACGCAGGCTGTCGGAGCCGCCGCGCAGGATCGCGGCATTGCCGGATTTCAGGCACAGCGCGCCGGCATCGGCTGTCACGTTCGGCCGGCTCTCATAGATGATGCCGATGACGCCGAGCGGCACGCGCACGCGCTCGATGGTCATGCCGTTCGGCCGGGTCCAGGATTCGGTAACGACGCCGATGGGATCATGAAGCGCGCGCACGGCGTCGATGGCGGCGGCGATCGCCTCCACCCGCGCGGCGTCGAGCGACAGGCGGTCGAGGAAGGCGCCGCTCACGCCGGAACCGCGCGCCTCGGTGATATCCTCGGCATTGGCGGCCAGAATGCGGGATTTCTGCTCCCGGACGGCGGCGGCCATGAGTTCCAGGGCACGGTCTTTTTGGGCGGTGGACGCGAGCGCCAGCGCCCGGGCGGCGGCCCTCGCCTGGCGCCCGATATCGCCCATCAGGGCGGCAATATCGCCTGTCCCTTCAATGCTTTTCAGCGGTGCACTCATGTCGAAAGGCCTGTCGAACCCCATTCTGGGCTGGTTCCTAACACGTTGGCGGAAGCGGGGCGAGGTAGGCAGGTTTTAGCGTATTGGCAGAGGTAGCTGGGGATAGTGTGGATAACCCGCCACTGCGAGGAACCGGTCAATTGACCTACACATTGGGCTGCCAGGGTGCGGCATCGCAGGAGGGTGTCATGGCGTCCAGTTCTAGTCGTCTGCCCAGCCGTTTCCCGGTCGGCACAAAATTCGTGATCGAAGGAAAACGTGGCGGCGAAGGCCAAGTGCAGGTTTTCACGCGTTATCTCGAATTTCCCGACGGGACCTTTTTCGCGCTGCCGGCCCACCCGGTGCAGCGCAAATCCGGCACGACCCGCCGTTCCGGCAAGCCGCGCAGCCGCCGGCACTGACTGGGCCTTTGGCCTACCGGGCGTCCGGAACTGGCCCGCGAACCAGGCCGGGGACAGGCGCGGGCATAAGTCGGCCAATGGCCGAGCCGGCCGCCGTCCGGGCCGGAACAACGTCTTCTTCTTGCTATCCTCCGCCCAGAACAAGATCGTCTCGGTGGATCATCTCGATCCGTCCGGCAAAGCCGAGCATGCGCGGGGATGTCCGCCGAGGAGCGGCCCTTGATCTTGTCGGCGTCCTCGGCGTCGAAGGCGATCAGCCCGCGGCCGATCTCAGACCCGTCCGGTCCGCGCACCACGACGGCGTCGCCGCGGCCGAAGGCGCCCTCGACCTTGGTGACGCCCGCCGGCAGCAGGCTCTTGCCGGAGCGCAACGCCTTCACGGCGCCGGCGTCGATGACCAGCGCGCCGCGCGGCTCGAGCGAGCCGGCGATCCATTTCTTGCGCGCGGTCACCGGATTGGCCGGCGTCAGGAACCAGGTGCAGGGCGCGCCGTCGGCGATCGCGCGCAAAGGATGCAGCACGTGGCCCGAGGCGATGATCATGTGCGTGCCGGCGGTGGTGGCGATCTTGCCGGCCTCGATCTTGGTCAGCATGCCGCCGCGCGCGGTCGCCGATTCGCTCGCGCCCGCCATCGCCTCGATCTCCGGCGTGATGCGCGCGACCACCGGCACGCGTTGCGCGCCGCGTTGCGACGGCGGTTTGTCGTAGAGCCCGTCGACGTCCGACAGCAGCACTAGAAGATCGGCGCTCATCATGGTGGCGACGCGCGCGCCGAGCCGGTCGTTGTCGCCGAAGCGGATCTCGGTGGTGGCGACGGTGTCGTTCTCGTTGATCACCGGCACGCTGCGCCATTCCAACAGCTTGGCGATGGTCGAGCGCGCGTTGAGATAGCGGCGGCGCTCTTCCGTATCGCCCAGCGTGACCAGCACCTGGCCGGCGGTGAGGCCATGCGCGCCTAAGGATTCCGACCAGGCGCGCGCCAGCGCGATCTGCCCGACCGCGGCGGCGGCCTGGCTGTCCTCGAGCTTGAGCGCGCCCTGGGGCAGCTTGAGCACGGCGCGGCCGAGCGCGATGGCGCCCGAGGACACCACGATGACGTCGCGCTTCTCGCCGTGCAGGGCGGCAAGGTCGGCGGCGAGGCTCGCCAGCCACTCGCGCTTGAGCGAGCCCGCGGCGGCATCCACCAAGAGCGACGAGCCGACCTTCACGACGATGCGGCGGAAGGCGGAGAGGGTGGGGGTTGGCGGCGATTTCGACATGGCCCGGCAGTAGAGACGTTAATCGTGGGCGCTGTTTAGCATGGCATTTGTCATGCCGTCAGGGCCAGGTTGCTTCGCATTTTAGGCCCTAACCGGCCTCCCCCGCCTTGTCTTTCCACCCATAGTTGGCGACGCTTGGGGCGGAATGACGGGGACAGGGAATGACGCCGCAGAATCTTCCGGCCTTGACCAAAGGATGGCTGCTGCCGGTCGCCGCGACCGTGCTGGCGCTGTCGATCTTCGTCATCGACACCTTCACGGATCTCGAGCTGGCGGTGCCGGCTTTCTACACCGCGGTGGTCCTGATGTCGGTGCGCTTCTGCAAGAAGCGCGAAGTCATTCTGGTCGGCCTCGGCTGCATCGCGCTGACCTTGCTGAGCGACTTCCTGACCTCCGAAACCGCCACGACCGAGGCGGGCATCATCAATACCGGGATCAGCCTGTTGGCGATCGCCACTACGACGTATCTCGCGCTCAAGATCGAAGCGGAACGCGCGGCGGCCTTTGAGGCGCGCTCGCAGCTCGCCCATGTCGGCCGCGTGACGACGCTCGGCGAATTGACCGCCTCGATCGCGCACGAGGTCAATCAGCCGCTCGCCGCGACCGTGATCAACGGCAATGCCTGCCTGCGCTGGCTGGCGGCCGAGCCGCCCAACCTCGGCGAGGCGCGGCAGGCGGTGACGCGGCTGGTCAAGGACGCCAACCGGGCGAGCGAAATCATCGCGCAGGTGCGCGCGCTCACCAAGAGCACGCCGCCCCGCAAAGACTGGCTCGCCGTCAACGACATCGTCCTGGCGACCGTCAGCCTGATCGACAGCGAGATCGTGCAGAACAATGTCTCGCTGCGCACCGATCTGGCCGACGATTTGCCGGCGGTGCAGGGCGACCGCGTGCAGTTGCAGCAGGTCGTGCTCAATCTCATCCTCAACGCCATCGAGGCCATGGCCCGGGCCTCCGACGGACCGCATGCCCTGACGATCTCCTCGGCGCGCAGCGATGCGAAAGGCGTGCTGGTGACCATCGCGGACTCGGGCGCCGGGATCGCGCCGGACAGCCTCGACCGCATCTTCAACGCCTTTTATTCGACCAAGCCCGACGGCATGGGCATGGGGCTTGCGATCAGCCGTTCGATCGTCGAGGCTCACGGCGGGCGCATTTGGGCGACGCCGAACGCGCCGCGCGGCGCGGTCTTTCAATTCGTCTTGCCGATAGGCCAGGAAGCGTGAGCGACAACAATCCCGTCGTGTTTGTGATCGACGACAATCCCGCGGTGCGGGAGGCGCTCGACGGTCTTATCCGTTCGGTCCATCTGAGCGTGCGCACCTTCGGCTCGACCGAGGAGTTCCTGCAGTTCAAACGGCCGGACGCGCCCGGCTGCCTGGTGCTCGACGTCCGGCTGCCGGGATTGAGCGGGCTCGACTTCCAGAAGGAAATGGCCAAGTCGAACATCGACCTGCCGGTCATTTTCATCACCGGGCATGGCGACGTTCCGATGTCGGTGCGCGCCATCAAGGCCGGCGCCATCGAATTCCTGCCCAAGCCGTTCCGCGATCAGGAACTGCTCGACGCCATTCACGCCGGCCTCGAACGCGACCGCGCCCGCCGCCAGACGTCGGCGGTCGTTGCAGCGTTGCGCGAACATTTCGCCTCGCTCACGGCGCGCGAGCGGGAGATCATGCTGAAAGTCGCCAGCGGCCGGCCAAACAAGCAAATCGCCGCCGAACTCAAACTCAGCGAAGTCACCGTCAAGGTGCACCGCCGTCACGTCATGCGAAAGATGAACGCGCGATCGCTGGCCGATCTGGTGCGCATGGCCGACAGACTTTCGGGCGCTGCCAGAAACGGCGTAGCCGATCGGTCCAAGGGTATAATTGCCGGCCCGGTCGATTCGCGCTATGCAGCCATTCACGGGGGTGGCTTGCCGAACAGCGCGTGGTCCGCTGCGGCGGCAATAAAGCGCCGGGTGCCTCCAACATGGCCATTAAACCGTCGATTGCCGTCGTCGAAGACGATGATTCGGTGCGCGAGGCAACCATCGGCCTTTTGCGCTCGCACGGATTTATCGCCAAGGGATTCGCCTCGGCCGACGAATTTCTGAAATCCAACCGCATCCGCATCACGTCCTGCCTGATCGCCGACGTGCAGATGCCGAATATGACCGGGCTGGCGCTCTACGGCCATCTGGCCGCCGGCGGCTCGCCCATTCCGACCATCCTGATGACGGCCTATCCCGACGACGCCATTCGCACGCGCGCGCTCAATGCTGGCGTGACCGGTTATCTGGTCAAGCCGTTCAGCGAAAAAGACCTGCTGGATTGCATCGCGACCGCAACGAAACACAGCGTGTTGCTCACGCCGGTGCATCGCTAGCAGACGAAATTGCCGCGCCGCGTGCGCCACGGCCGCCATCGCGTCATGCACAAAATGAAAGCCGGGAAAGCGGCGATTTGTGCCCGTAGATTCGGCATGAATCGACGGTATACCGAAAAGGCGTAGACAACCGACACGAGAGTGTAATCGCCCACCGCGCCCAATTAGTCGACACTTCCCGCAAGAACATAAACGGCAAAACGAAGGGGAAGCGGACAATGGCGGGCTCAACGCGACGATTGCGGCTGTTCACGGGGGTTGCACTTTCAACATTTGTTCTGGCCTTGGGCACCGGCGGTTCCGCCAAGGCGGAGGCGACCGATGCGCAGATCAAGGCGCTGCAGGCGCAGGTTGAAGTGCTGATGCGCACCGTCAAGGAACTCAAGGACGCGCAGACTCACACCGCCGCCGACGCCAAAGCCGCCAGGAAGCAAGCGCACGAAGCGGACGCCAATTCGGCGCAAGCCAAGGCAACGGCGGAGGATGCACGCCGGCGGTCGAAGAAAGCCCCAGTGCAGACGGGATGGCTCGACCGCGACGGCCACAGCTATTTCCAGCACAAGGACGGCAACGCGCTGACCTTCTTCACCCCGAACGGCGAAATCACGGCCTACGGCCAATTCGACGTCTCGGCCGACGCAACGACGAAGAACCTCGGTGGAGCTCTAACCCGAATGCCGCAAGGCGATACGACGGTCGGCAATTTCGGCTGGATGCCGGCACTCGCGACCAACGGTTCTTATCTCGGCGTGCGCGGCTTCCAGCGCCTGGGCGATCGTCCGACCCACTTCATCTACCAGCTCGAACTCGGCATGGGCATCACAACGACGCCCGGCCTGAAGCAGTCGAACAGCAACCTCAGCAACACCACCGACGGCACCTTGTTCAACCGCAACACCTGGGTCGGCTTCGCCGACCCGGCCTGGGGCGCCATCAAGGTCGGCAAGTCGAGTTCGCCCTATATGAGTTCGACCGGGCGGTTTAATCCGTTCGGCGGCGAGATCGGCACTTACGGGGCCATCATGGGCAATTCGGGCGGCGACAACCGCGTCGAATTCGGCACCCGCATCGATCACGCCATCTGGTACGAATCGCCGAAGTTTGCCGGCGGCCTCGACTTCAAGTTCATGTTCGCGCCCGGCCAGAACCGCGCCGACAACAGCGACAATATCGCAGCCGGCGAATCCGATTGCTCCGGCGGCAACGATCCGACCAGCGGCGGAAATCCGCTGGTATCGTGCAGCGACGGCGCCTTCAGCAATGTGGTGAGCACCAGCCTCAGCTACACGCACGGCCCGCTCTATTTGACCGCCGCCTACGAGTTCCACCAGAACGTCAACCGGTCGAGCGACGTTGCGGGATCGTACGGCCTTACTCTTACTACACCGGCAGGGCCGCAAGACTGTACCGCGCTCGCGGGGGTTAGCGCGTTAGCTGTACAGCTATGCCAAGCAGACACTGCGAACGAGGACGCCGCCAAAGTCGCCGCGATGTATAAATTCTCGACCGGAACCACGGTCGGCGGCATCGTCGAACGCATGCATCGCTACACACCAGCGTCTCTGGATTACCAGAACGAGCGCTCGCGCTGGGGCACCTGGCTTGTCGTGAGCCAGGATTTGTCCAAAATGGACAGCATCCATTTCGGTTGGGGCCATGCGTTCCGCTCGCCGGGTAATCCGGGCCAGCACAACGACAGCACGCTCACGACCGCCGACGGCGCTGGTTATGGCCCGACGAATAACCAGGCGGACATGCTCACGTTGGCGTACAAGCACAGGTATACTGAAAACTTGATTTGGTATGCCGCCGTGGCGGCGACCTTCAACGGGCCTGACGCGCATTACGATCTCGGCGCCGGCGGCCACGGCATCACCACCGATTGCCATGACGCCTCTAACGCGTCGGGTGGCCTTGCCTCCGGCTCCGCAATGCTGGACGGGCACGACCATCGTGGGCGTTTCCACCGGCATGCAGTGGAAGTTCTAATAGCCGCTTTGGCGTATCGCTAACAACGGACCCCGGCCGCAGCGCCGGGGTCTTTTTTTATCCGCGCTGGAAGCGGCGCAGGCGATGTGCGGCTTGCGCGTTCGCAGCGCCCTCCGGCATACGCCCGGCGAGTATCGCCTCCACCTGCCGTACCGTGTCGAAGGCCTGGTGCTCGGCCGCGTCCGGCGTGAGACCCGCGCTGTGCGGCGTGGCGATCACGTCGGCGCGGCGGGCGAGCGCTAGAGAAGGCATCTGGTCTGGAGCGCGGCCGACGTCGAGGGCTGCGCCGGCGATGCGTTTTTCCGCGAGCGCGGCGGCGAGCGCCGCCTCGTCCACCAGATTGCCGCGCGACAAATTGATGAAATAAGCCGAAGGCTTCATGGCGGCGAAGGCTTTGGCGTTCATCAGGTTCTCGGTCTCTTCGTTGGCGATGGCGAGACAGACGACGAAATCCGATTTGGCCAGCAGGTCGGGCAGCGCGGCCTGCGTGAGCCCCGTGGCGACGATTTTTTTGTACGGGTCGGCGACCAGCACCGTCATGCCGAAGGCGAGCGCCAGGTCCGCCAGATATTCGCCGATCGCGCCATAGCCGATGATGCCGAGCGTCGCGCCTTTGAGCTGGCGGCCCATGCGCGCCTGCGGCACGCGGCCTGCGTGGTAACCCGAAGCGGCTTGCGTGACGTGGCGGCCGCAATCGATCATGAAGCCGATCGCCATCTCGGCCACTGCGGCGGTGAAACCGGGCGAGGCGTGGGTGACCAGAATGCCCTGTGCGCTCGCCGCGGCGATGTCGATATTGCGGATGTCGACGGCGACGCGCAGGAAGGCGGCGAGATCGGGCGCTTGTGAAAAGAACTCGGCCGGGCCCGGCGTCTGCCGGTCGGAGACGACGATGTCGCAGCCGCGCGCCGCTTGCGCCAAGGCGCGTGCATCGAGCACCATACCGGTCGTGTTGAGTCGCACCTCGCCAAGCGCGCGCAGCGCGGCGAGCGCACGTTCGCCATAATAATTCGCCAGCATGTCGGGTGTGTGGGTGAGGAAAACGGTCGGCACGGCGTGAAGCTATACCAAGGACAGTGCGGCCGGGAGGGGATTGGCTAGCCGGAACTCAAGGGCGGCGGGGCGCGTTTCCCTGCGGGGCGGGGGCAGATTCGGAGTTAAGCGATGCCGTTTATCGTTTATCTCGCCATTCTGATGGCTGCCGTGTTCAGTATCGGGCTCGAATGGGATGCCCTGGTCGAGCCGTCGGCGGCAACCCGGCACGAAATTCGTGCGGTGACCGAACTCGGTTCGCCGCCGCGGCCAGCCGCGCCCGCCAGCGGCGCCGCGGCGCCTGCGGTGCAGGCCGCCGTTCCCGCGGCGGCTCCGGCCGTTGCTGCCGCGCCCGCCGCCGTCAACGCTGCCGAAAGCCAACCGCCGGCCGCGGCGGTCGCGACGCAAGCGCCGGCACCGCCGCCATGCGACATCGACGCCTGCACCAGCGCCTACCACTCGTTCCGCGCCTCGGATTGCACCTATCAGCCCAACGAGGGTCCGCGCCGGCTCTGCACCAAGGGCGCGGCTGCCGCTACCGATGCGGAGGCGCAGGCGCGCGCCGAGGGGCTGGCGGCGCATTGCCATATCCGCAGCTGCGCCGAAGCCTACAGTTCGTTCAATCCGGGCGATTGCACCTACCAGCCGCTCGAGGGCCCGCGCCGGAAGTGCGAGAAATAGATATTGTCGTCCCCGCGAAGGCGGGGACCCAGTACTCACGAACAACTCAGTGATTACTGGATCGTCCGCTTGCGCGGACGATGACACCCAAGATAGTGGCAGCGTCGCTCAATAAACCACCACGCTCCTGATCGACTTGCCCTCGTGCATCAGATCGAAGGCGTCGTTGATCTTGTCGAGCGGCATGGTGTGGGTGATCAGGTCGTCGATATTGATCTTGCCGTCCATGTACCAGTCGACGATCTTGGGCACGTCGGTGCGGCCGCGCGCGCCGCCGAAGGCGGTGCCTTTCCAGACGCGGCCGGTGACCAGCTGGAACGGCCGCGTTGAAATCTCCTGGCCGGATGCGGCAACGCCGATGATGATGCTCTCGCCCCAGCCGCGGTGGCAGCATTCCAGCGCCTGGCGCATCACGTTGCACATTGCCGATGCATTCGAAGGAGAAATCGGCGCCGCCGCCGGTCAGGTCGACGATGGCCTGCACCACCTTGTCGCGGCCGACTTCGTCCGGATTGATGAAATGCGTGAGGCCGAATTTTTCGGCGATCGCGCGCCGCGCCGGGTTGAGATCGATGCCGATGATCTTGTCGGCGCCGGCGATGCGCGCGCCCTGGATGACGTTGAGGCCGATGCCGCCGAGCCCGAACACCGCGACATTGGCGCCGGGCCACACCTTGGCGGTGTTGATGACCGCGCCGATGCCGGTGGTGACGCCGCAGCCGATGTAACAGATCTTATCGAACGGCGCGTCCTCGCGCACTTTGGCGAGCGCGATCTCCGGCAGCACGGTGAAATTGGCGAAGGTCGAGCAGCCCATGTAGTGGAACACGGCGTCGCCGTCGCACCTGAAACGGGATGTGCCGTCCGGCATCACGCCCTTGCCCTGCGTGGCGCGGATGGCGGTGCACAGGTTCGACCTGCGGGAAAGACAGGTTTTGCATTGCCGGCATTCCGGCGTGTAGAGCGGGATGACGTGGTCGCCGGCTTTGAGCGTGGTGACGCCGGCGCCCACCTCGCGCACGATGCCGGCGCCTTCGTGGCCGAGGATGGCCGGGAAGATGCCTTCCGGGTCGGCGCCCGACAGCGTGTAGGCGTCGGTGTGGCAGACGCCGGTGGCCATGATCTCGACCAGCACCTCGCCGGCTTTCGGGCCTTCGATGTCGATGGTCTCGATGGTGAGCGGCTGGCCCGCCTTCCAGGCGACGGCGGCGCGGGTTTGCATGGGCGTTCTCCCGGTTTGTTCGAATTTTTCTAGCAGCGCCTTCCCACGATGTCATTCCGGGACGCCGCGAAGCGGCGGACCCGGAATCCAGGGGCGATTTGGCAAGGCCCAAGAATGTGGCTCTGGATTCCGGGTTCGCGAGCTTACGCTCGCGCCCCGGAATGACAGCTTAAGGCTGCCACGCCTCTTCCTTGGCGTCCGACGTGTCGGCGTCCGTGCGCGCCTGGTCGATGAATTTCCACAGCGCGCGCAGCACGTCGGTGACGCCTTGGCCGGAGGCCGACGACAGCACCACCGGCGTCTTCTTGCAGGCCTTCTTCAACTTCGCCGTCTGCTTCTTGATCGCCTCCGGCGTCAGCGCGTCGGCTTTCGACAGCGCCACGATCTCCGGCTTGTCGGAGAGGCCCTGGCCGTAAGCTTCCAGTTCCGCGCGCACGGTCTTGTAATCGGCGCCGGCGTCCTCGCCGGTGCCGTCGATCAGATGCAAGAGCACGCGGCAGCGTTCGGTGTGGCCGAGGAATTTGTCGCCGAGGCCGACGCCTTCATGCGCGCCCTCGATCAGGCCGGGCAGGTCGGCGAGCACGAATTCGCGCTCGTCGACGCGCACCACGCCGAGCTGTGGATGCAGCGTGGTGAACGGATAGTCGGCGATCTTCGGCTTGGCCGCGCTGACCGCGGCGAGGAAGGTTGACTTGCCGGCATTGGGCAGGCCGATCAGGCCGGCGTCGGCGATCAGCTTGAGGCGCAGCCGGATGGTGCGCTCCTCGCCGGGCTGGCCGGGATTGGCGCGGCGCGGCGCCTGGTTGGTCGCGGTTTTGAAATAGGCGTTGCCGAAGCCGCCATTGCCGCCCTTCATCAGCATGATGCGCTCGCCGACACGCGTGAGGTCGGCAAGCAACGTCTCGCCGTCCTCCTCATAGATCTGCGTGCCGACCGGCACCTTGAGCACGACGTCCTTGCCGTTGGCGCCGTGCATGTCCTTGCCCATGCCGTTGCCGCCGGACTTGGCCTTGAAGTGCTGCTGGTAGCGGTAATCGATCAGTGTGTTGAGGCCGTCGACCGCCTCGATGATCACGTCGCCGCCCTTGCCGCCGTCGCCGCCCGAGGGGCCGCCGAATTCGATGAACTTCTCGCGCCGGAACGCGATGCAGCCGTTGCCACCGGCGCCGGATTGCACATAGACCTTGGCTTCGTCGAGGAATTTCATGGTGGTAGCGTATATGTGATCGGCCCGCCCGAAGCCACAGGCCCGGCAGGGAATAAATCGCCGCCTCGCCCGATCTAGTCCCCGTAACCCGCATGGGAGACGGACAATGACGGATCGCGACGAAGGCCCCAGCCGCCGCAAGGTGCTGGAATGCATGACCTGGGCCGGCACCGGCGTGCTGTGGACGATTTCCGGCGGGGTGCCGCATTCGCTCGGCCTGGTCGATCAGGCCAATGCTTCGGAGGCCATGGCCGCCGAGCCGAAGGGCTTCACCTTCCTGCAAATCAGCGACAGCCATATGGGCTTCGACAAGCCGGCCAATCCGAACGCCAAGGGCACGCTGGAGGAGGCGATCGCGCGCATCCAGGCGATCCCGCAAAAGCCCGCCTTCATGATCCACACCGGCGACATCACGCATCTGTCGAAGGAGCAGCAGTTCGACGACGCCGAAAAGATCATCGGCCAGGCCAAGCTCGACGTGCATTACGTGCCGGGCGAGCACGATATCGTCGACCCCGACATCAAGCTCTACAAGGAACGCTACGGGCGCGGCACCAAGGGCTCGGGCTATTACTCGTTCGACGCCAACGGCGTGCATTTCATGGGCCTGGTCAACGTCGCCAACTTGAAGGGCGGCGGCATGGGCAGCCTCGGCGACGAGCAGCTCGAGTGGATCGAGGACGATCTCAAGGGCCGCTCCGCCTCGACGCCCATCGTGGTGTTCGCGCATATCCCGCTGTGGGCGGTTTATCCGGAATGGGGCTGGGGCACCGAGGACAGCGCGCGCGCACTCGGTTACCTGAAGCGGTTCGGCTCGGTGACCGTGCTCAACGGCCACATCCATCAGATCATGCAGAAGGTGGAAGGCAACATCACCTTCCACACCGCGCGCTCGACCGCGTTTCCGCAGCCGGCGCCCGGCACGGCGCCGTCGCCCGGGCCGATGAAAGTGCCCGACGACAAATTACGCACGATGCTCGGCACGGCCAGCGTCACTTTCAAACAAGGCGAGCAGCGGCTCGCCATCGTCGACACCCCGTTGAAGAGCTGAGCGCAGCCATGAACTTTGCAAGAATTATTACGAGCGGCGCGGTGGCCGGGCTAGCGGCTCTGATGATCGCAGCCAGCCCGGTGAAGGCGGCGACCATCGAGGTGAAGATCGACAATTTTACCTTCAACCCGAAGCAGGTCACCGTGCATCCCGGCGATACCGTCACCTGGGTCAATCACGACGACATCCCGCACACGGTGACGTCGAAAACCATGGCGTTCCGCTCCAAGGCGCTCGACAGCGACGATAAGTTCTCGTTCACATTCGCGGCACCCGGCAGCTTTGATTATTTTTGCTCCTTGCATCCGATGATGACCGGCACAATTGTCGTCGAGGCCGCGAAATAACGATCGTTGGTGAGGCCGGGTGCGGGATGATGGCGGGTGGCGTAGTCGACGCGAGCGGCGACAGGGCGGAGCGGTTCAAGACGCTCGCCTTGCCGCATCTCGACGACATCTACACGCTGGCGCGCTATCTTCTGCGCAGCGCGAGCGACGCCGACGATGCGGTGCAGGAATGTTACCTGCGCGCCTTCCGCCATTTCGACACATTCCGCGGCGGGCCGGTCAAGCCCTGGCTGTTCGCGATTTTGCGCAATGTCTGCCACGCGGCTTACGCCGGCAATGCGCGACTGGTGTTCACGGCGCAAGAGGAGGCGCAGGCCAAGCCGGTTTGGCGCGAGGAAGGCGATACGCCCGAACAAGCCATGGTGCGCCGGCACGAGTCCGCCACCCTGCGCCGCCTGATCGGCGAATTGCCGGAGGAATTCCGCGAGGTCATCGTGCTGCGCGAGATCAACGATCTGTCCTATCGCGACATCGCGACGGTGATCGAAGCGCCGATCGGCACGGTGATGTCGCGGCTGGCCCGCGCACGCGGCATGTTGCGCGAAGCCTGGATCGCGGCCGAAGGCGGGGGGCAATCGCCATGACAAGCGGCATGAATTGCGAGGAAGCCGAAGTCCTGATGCACGCGTTGATCGACGGCGAACTCGACGCCGGGCACGCGCGCGAGGTCGAGGCGCACATTGTGAGCTGCGCCGGTTGCGCGGCGCGCTTGCGCGAATTCCAGGAGCTGCGCAAAGCCATGGCCCCGGCGGCCATGCGCTATACCGCGCCGCCGGATTTGCGCGCGCGCATCGAAGGCAAATTGCCGGCGCCGCAGGCGGCGCCGAGCCGGCGCTCCATCGTCAAGGGTTTCGCCGCCGGCGCGGGCTTAAGCGCGATCGCCGCTTCCGGCCTGCTGGTGATGGTGATGCGGACCGACGGCCAACGCCGCATTCTGGACGAAGTGGTGTCGGCGCATCTGCGGTCGCTGCAGGCCCAGCATCTGATCGACGTGCAGTCGAGCGACCAGCACACGGTCAAGCCCTGGTTCAACGGAAGGCTCGACGCCGCCCCGCCGGTGGCCGATCTGACCGCGCAGGGCTTCACGCTGTTGGGCGGGCGGCTCGATTATGTCGACGCCAAGCCGGTGGCGGCGATCGTCTACCGCCGCCGCGTGCACATCATCAATCTGTTCTGCGCGCCGGCGCCCGGCTCCGCGCACCGCGCCGCGACCCTGGAGAGCCTGCACGGCTTCAACGTGCGGCGCTGGAGCGAGAACGGCATCGATCTGTGGGCGGTGAGCGACATCAGCGCCGACGAGCTGCAGGATTTCGGCGAGAAATTCGAGGCGGCGCTGAGGCAGTGATTACGGCGCCGAAAAATGCGTCGTGCCGTCGCGCTCGATACGCGTCAGCAGGTCGATTTCCCATGACAGATATTCGTTCATGGCGGCTTTCGGGTCGCCCGGCCGCTCGTAGGGCTTGAGCCAGACGTCGAGCGGTTCGTCCGCCATCTTGACGTCGGTGGAAAGCGGAAAACCGGCGGCGGCCCAGGCGGCGTTGCCGCCCTTGAGCCAGCGGACGGGGATCGTCGTGAGCGTCTGGGTCTCCGCGGCAGCGAGGCCGGCGAGCACGCCGTCCTCCGAGGTGAGCACCAGCGTGCCGTGCTGTGATATTTTCGCCAGCGCCTGGGCCAGCCGCGAGCGGATGGCGAACCAGGCGCCGGGAATGTGACCCTTGCGGTAGTCCGGGCTGCGCGACAGATCGATGACGGTCACGTCGTCAATCGCCAGTACGTCGGAAAATTCGACGCTTGTGTCGGCCGGCGCCGCGCCGAGTACGGGGCCGGGCGGCGTGCCGGCTTCCTGTTCGAGCTTTTGGCCGGCTTCCGGCAGCACGGCGACGTCCTGCCAGCCCATCTGTCTGAGCCAGGAGGCGGTCATCACCGCGCGCACCTCGTTGTCGTCCGACAGCACGATGCGCGCGCCGAGGGTTCCGGCATAGAGGTCGGTGGCCTGCACCAGTTGGCCGCCGGGCGCCGAAATCGCGCCGGGCAAATGGCCGGCCTGGTATTCGGCCGGGTCGCGCACGTCGAACAGATAGGTCGTGCGCGTTGCGTCGCTCTGCCAGCGCGCGAGCGCGGCGCGGTCGATGCGGCGAATGCCGAAACGGCGCGCCACCTCGGCGGCTTTCGATTTGGCCCAGGCGAGGCCGGCGCCGCTTAGCTCCGGCGCGCGCTTGTCCTTGCCGTGATCGCAGGTGAGGCCGGCGAGATGCCAGCCCATGGTGCCGTTGCGCAGCGCCACCACTTTGTTGGGCACGCCGGCATTGATCAGCGACTGCGCGCCG
This sequence comes from uncultured Alphaproteobacteria bacterium, assembly GCA_963749625.1. GTDB lineage: Bacteria > Pseudomonadota > Alphaproteobacteria > Rhizobiales > Xanthobacteraceae > Pseudolabrys. The sequence continues at coordinate 163,435 of CAVVNY010000008.1, forward strand.
ATGATGCTGCGGGTGCGGCCGGCGCAGTTGACGACGATCAGCGTCGCGGGCGAGGGCGCGATGTCGTGCACGCGCAGCACCAGTTCGGCGCCCGGCACGTTGATGCCGGTCGGGATCGAGACGCGCGAATATTCGTCGTGAGGTCGGCTGTCGAGCACGACCATGTCGGTGCCGGCGCGCATATGCGCGTCGAGCTCCTCGGCGCTGATCGAGGGCGTGCCGCTCGCGTGCTCGATGAATTCGCCGAACGCCTTGCTCGGCACGTGGACGCCGGAGAACAGTTCGAAGCCGGCCGCGGCCCAGGCGGCGGTGCCGCCGTCGAGAAAGGCAAGGTCGCTGTACCCGGCGGCGGCGAGCACCGCGGCGGCGCGCGCGCTGAGGCCGTCATTGTCGTCGATCAACACGATGCGGGTATCTTTACGCGGCACCAGGCGGGCGAAGCGCAATTCCAGCCGGCTCAGCGGCACATTGCGCGCCCACAGCAGATGACTGCGCGAGAAGATCAGTTCCTCGCGCACATCGATCAGCGCCAGTTCGCCGCCGTCGCCGAGCATGGCTTTGACGGCGGCGGGGGCGAGGGGGCGAAGCGGATTGCTGGTCGACATGATCTCTCCGCTTCGCGCCTATTGCCCGGGCATGACGACTTGGATTGTGGAAAATTACGACGCCTGTTGCGAACGGATCTGCTCCACCGCGCCGGTGTTCAGATCGATCCGGATGCGGGTGATCTTTTCGAGATTGGTGCCGGTGACGCGGATGAAGCGCGCGGATTCGGGATAGTCGATCGAGTGAATGGCTCCGTCCTGGTAGATGCCGGCATGGCCGGGCGTCAGCCGGTATTTCTTCGCAACCGTGAGCTTGGCGTAGTTGGGATTCTTGCCGTCGTCCTCGCGCGCCCACTCGGTCATGTCGGTGTATTGCGTGGCCTGGCCGTAGATCGCCCAGGAGGCGCCGTGATCGTGCGGCGGCGAGGCGTGCGCCTTGCTGTTGATATGGGCGAGCACCTGGAAGCCGAGTTTGCCGTCCTCGTACAAAACCTTCACGCCACGCGGCTGGTCGTCGCCGGCGTATTTGGCGATGAAGGCCGGATTGGCGAGCAGTTTCTCGAGATTGGCGCGCACCTGTTCGCGCCCTTGCGGCCCGGGGTCGCTGGCGAGCGCGGTTTTGCAATCGGCAATGAATTGGTCGAGGTCGTAGGCCATGGCGTCCTCCCTGGACTTTATTTTGGAGGATTTTTGCGCAAACCGCCGGTGGACGCCAGAGGAGACTTCGCCTGTCCCGGGCGCAGCGCAGCACGTTAGTGATGCGCTGCAGACCCGGGACTCCCGGTTACTTTGAAAGGAAGCTGGGGCCCCGGATCAGCGGTGCACCGCTGCGCTGACGCTTCGCGCTGCACCGCATCCGGGGCACGAGTCTTTACATCACCTTCTTCGACCGGCCCCAGGTCTTGAGCGCCGTCCAAATGCCGCGCTCGAGCCGGAAGCGGTCGATCGGCGCCGACGAGTTGATGGCGCGGATGCGGTAGAGGCCGACGCCGGTCCACTGGAAGCCGCACTTCTCCAGCACCCGGCGCGAGGCCGGGTTGGTGACGCGGGCGCCGGCCTGCAGCGCCTCGTGCGCGAGATCGGTGAAGGCATAGTCGATCACTGCGTGCAGCGCTTCGGTGGCGTAGCCTTTGCCCCAATGCTCGACGCCGAGCCAATAGCCGAGCTCGGGCACCGTCTCTTGCAGCACGATGCCGCAGGCGCCGATCACCGTCTTGTCGCGCAGCGTGACGAGAAATATCGCCTCGTCCGCTTTGCCGGCGCGGCTGATGAAATCCTCGGCATCCGCCGTCTTGTACGGATGCGGAATGCGCGCGGTGTTTTCGGCGATACGACGGTCGTTGGCGAGCATCGCTACCGTTTTAGCGTCCTCGAGGCGCGGCGCGCGCAGACAAAGCCGCTTGGTCTCGAGGACGGGGATACTGCCCTCGTGAAAGGTCTCTCTCGGTATTCGCTCCAGCAAGGTCATGGCACGGGCTCCATTGTTTCAACGCAACAGGTTGAAAATGCGAAGAGGGGGAGCCGGTCACCCGTCTCCCCCTCTCAGAGCCCATTGAGCCCTGCCGGTTTGACTAGATGCCCGGCAGACCTCGAATTTTGGTCTACCTTTACTCGGCCGCAGCCTCCGTCATCGGTACGATCGACACGTAAGTGCGGCCTTTGGTTTTCTTAGCGAACTGAACCTTTCCGTTGACGAGCGCGAACAGCGTGTGATCCGTGCCAATTCCGACATTACGGCCGGGATGCCACGTTGTGCCGCGCTGACGCGCAAGGATATTGCCGGCCACGACGATCTCGCCGCCCGCTTTCTTCAAGCCGAGGCTCCGGCCCGCGCTATCGCGGCCGTTGCGTGAAGATCCGCCTGCCTTTTTGTGTGCCATAACCGCTCTCTCGAATTCCGTTACTGTTTACACCGATTCCGTGAAGGAATCATCTCACTTTTTCTTGCTCTTTGTGGCCGGCTTCGCCCGCTTCTTGGCGGCCGGTTTCTTGGCCTTGACCTCGGTTTCGCCCGCGGCCTCCGCCTCGACTTTGGGCTTGGGCTCGCGCTTGGGCCGCTCCGGCGGCGTCTGCGAGGGCTTGGCGCCATTGGTCAGGATCTCGGTGATACGGATCACCGAAAACTCGTGACGGGAACCGCGCTTGCGGCGCGAATTCTTGCGCCGGCGCTTCTTGAAGGCGATCACTTTGTCGCCGCGCGTGTGCTGCAGCACCTCGCCGGCAACCATCGCCCCGGTGATCGTCGGTGTGCCCAGCTGCGGGGTGTCGCCACCCAGCACCAGCACCTCGCCGAACTCGATGACCTGACCCGGTTCGCCGGTCACCCGGTCGATACGGATCACGTCTTCGGCGGCCACCCGGTACTGTTTGCCGCCGGCTTTAATGACTGCGAACATCGTTTTTCCCTTGTGTTCGTTACCGGCCTCGGACTATTCCGGACCGGCTTCTTTCAGTCGGATTTACGTTGTGTTTTTAAGGGCTTAAGAAGCCCTTGAAAAAGCACGCGGACCCTGAGGCCCGCGACGGCCATGCTTATGAAGGGGAAGGGCGCGTTTTGTCAAGAAAAGGCGCGATTCCCGGCCCGGATGGCTGAAACTCAGCTCTCGGCCTTGACCGGGGTTACGGCAGCGGTAAAGCCGCCGTTCTCGCCATCGCCCGATTGCGCCAGCCGGTAGCCGACGCCCAGTTCGGTCACCAGGATCTTGGGCGAATCCGGCTGCGGCTCGATCTTCTGCCGCAGCTTGCGCACGAAAATCCGCAAATAATGCGTGTCGTGCACGTGGATCGACCCCCATACCTCCTTGAGCAGGTGCTGGTGGGTGACGACGTTGCCGGCGTGCTGCGCCAACACCTGCAACAGCCGGTATTCCTTCGGCGTCAGTGTGAGGCGGGCGCCGTTGAGCATCACGGCGCGGGCGGCAAGATCGATGGTGAGCGGGCCTACCTTGACCGTCGGTTCGCCCGAGGCCGCGCGCATCTGCCGGCGCAACGCCACGCGCACGCGCGCCAAAAGCTCGGCCATGCCGAACGGCTTGACCACGTAGTCGTCGGCGCCGAGCTCGAGCAGATGCACCTTCTGCGCTTCGGTGGAGCGTACCGAGAGCACGATGATCGGTACGCTCGACCACGAGCGGATGCGCTCGACCACCTCGGAACCGTCCATGTCGGGCAGGCCGAGGTCGACGATGACGAGATCGATCGGCCGCAGCGTGGCGGAACGGATCGCCTCGGCGCCGGTGCCGGCCTCGTGCACCACGAAGCCGTTGAGCTCGAAACCCGCGCGCAGAAAGCGGCGGATTTGAATCTCGTCGTCGACGACGAGCACGATCGGGGCTGGCTCACTCATCTGCTTCGCTTTCGATTTGGGTGACGGCGGCATGCGTCACGGGGAGTTCGATGGTCATCGCGGTGCCGAGGCCGGGTCCTTCGCTGACGGCATTCATCTTGCCGCCATTGGCCGCGATAAAAGCATTGGCGATCCAGAGACCGAGGCCGGAGCCGCTGGTGGTCGCGGCATGACGCTCGCCGCGCCCGAAACGGTCCCAGATTTTCAATTGCTCGGCGGCGGTCAGTCCGGCGCCCTCGTCGCTGACGCTCAGGATCATGCGGCCGTCGCGCGCGCGCGCGGCCACCGTGATCTGCGAGCCGGGATTTGAATATTTCACGGCGTTATCGAAAATCTGCACCAGCGCCTGCTTAACTAATACCGGATCGACATGGATGAGCGGCAGGTCGGCCGGCATATTGAGCACGAGCCGGCGGTCAGCCATGCGCTGGCGGCAGCGTTCGATCGCGGAATGGACGATGTCGGCGGGGTCGGCCCATTCGATATGCGGTTTGACGCCATCGCTCGATATGCGGCTGGCGTCGAGCAGGTTCTGGATGTCGTTGTTGAGGCGTAGGGCTTCGTCGCGCACGTCGTGCACCAGCGCCTGCAGCTTCTTTTCGTTGGCCAGCGCCGGCGCCGCGATCAGCACCGTGGCGGCGCCGAGGATAGAGGCGAGCGGCGTGCGCAATTCGTGGCTGACCGAGCCGATCAACGCCTCGCGCAACAGTTCGGTCTGCGAACGCATGCGCGCTTCGCTGATGGCGTGCGCGACGCCAAGCCGTTCCAGCGTGGCGGTGGCGTCGGCCAGCACCGCGTCGACGCGGATGCGCATTTCGTCCACGGCTTCCTGCGACGCGTGGCCGAGATTGATGGCGATGACGCCGAACTCCGAGCTCTTGGGCGACACCGCGCGAACCAGCCAGACGTCGCCGCTTTCGGCGGTCGCCGTCACGCTGCCGGCGGTGTCGTGGCGGCCGGACGCGACTTCGAGCACCTCGGCGAGGACCTGCGGCGGCACCGTGACGCCGGCGCGCCGCCCGCTCGAGACCGACGCATCGCGCGCGCCGGCGAACAGCACGACCTTGCGCTGCATGACGCTGGCAAGGTGGTCCTCGATCGCGGCATGAATGTCGGACACGTCGAACGCCACCGCGAGGCGCCGCGAGAAGGCGTAGAGGTCGCGCAGGTCGATCTCGCGCTGGCGCGCCATCTCCAATTGACGCCGGAGCCTGGTCGCGAGCTGGCTCACCACCACCGCGACGAAGATGAACAGGATCAGATTGAGGACCTCATGCGGGTCCTTGATGCGGAAGCTGTAGAGCGGCGGATAGAAGAAGAAGGCGGAGGCGAGCACCCCGCAAACGGCGGCGATGATGGCCGGCACGATGCCCCAGCGCGTGGCCGCGATCAGCACCGGGATCAGATAGACCACCGAGCCGTGGCCGAGCCCGGTCTCGGTGATGACGAAATAGACGAACGCGGTGACGCCCGCGACCATGCACAGCGTCAGCAGAATGCCGCGCAGCTCCCCACGGATGCGGTCGAATTTCAAGGCTTCGAGCATGCTCATGCCGTCCAGAGGCCTGGTTTCCCCGGCTGGGCACAATATACGCCGCCAGGACCCCGTCTGTCTCTTGTCTCGCGGGGCCCGCTTGGTTAGATAGCAGCCGTTCAAATCGGGCTTTTTCAGGCTCTTTTTGGGCTCCGGAGAGGTGGCAGAGCGGTTGAATGCACCGCACTCGAAATGCGGCATACGGGCAACCGTATCGGGGGTTCGAATCCCTCCCTCTCCGCCAAATGCTATTGAAATATAAAGCGTTTTAAGACTTATGTTATTTCAACCACCGGATTAACCCCCGCATTCGGTGCGTTTAGGTCTGCGCAGCGTTCCGAATAGCGAGACCACCATAGCTGCTAGTTCGGACTCGCCTTGGCCGCCCGTTCCTGCAACCGATAGAATTGAACGGCAGTCCGGGCTGTTTCCGGCTTCAGCTTCTTGAAGTTGGTAAACCATTGCTCGATTTCGTAAGTAGATCTGCTCTTGGTGTTGTCAGTGGATTTTACCAACAAGATGGCTTTCGTGGTATCCCAAGACAGGCCTATTGATTTGGCCAGCACAAGCACTTGATCGCTGTGGTCAAGCACCAAGGCCCGTTCGGTTGCGCCGATCGGCAGGTCACTTAGCAGCGAAAGTGCCACAGCGGTTTCATCAAACTTTCCATCTTGCGCAAACTCCCGCAGCCGATCCTCGTTCAGCGCCCCCGCTTGGTGCAGCGACTGAACCATCGCTTGCGCCTCCAAAAATGTGGGGGAACGTTCGCGGGCCTGCGCTTGGATTTTGTCCGACGCCTGCTTCACCATGTCGCGGATTAGGGCGGCCTTTGCGCGATCCGCAGCTTCGAGCTTGACTCGAACCGCCTCGGATGCTGCTTCGAATAAAGTTAGTAGATAGTCGCGTGGAATTTCTGGGCGCGTCCATACCGTGAGAGCGAGCTCGTCATTCATCTCAGATCGGGTGATTAGTGTTGAATAACCGAAATGTGAAAACTGCGCGCCTGTATTCGCGGCCGTGCTAACGACAACTTGCTGATCTCCGCGCTCCACAAGTACATCGGTAACGTTTTCGCTGAGAATTTTGCGCTGCGAAATGGCAAGAAGATGTTGCTGGCTCTTGGTTTTTGCACCCGAGATCAGCGTTAGCTCGTCGAGTTGTTCAGAGTTCATGAGCAGTGGGCCAGCGACCTCGATCGAATCATCAAGCGCTAGTGTGCAGCAGACCTTAGGCGGCGCATTCGCGATCGTGGCAAGTCTTTTTCCAAACGCAGCTCGGGCGGCGTCCTCAATCTCATCGACAAGCCGGCCCATGACATCGTCAAACAAAACTCGCTGGTCGTCGTCGAACCGGTCTGAGCCGGCCACAAACAGATCAGTTACCCGTCGCAGGACGTCGGCGCGCGAACCAATGTTGCGATGGATGATCGCTGCTTCCAGCTCATCGATCAGTGATTGTTGCCCCTTAGCGAGAACCTCTCGCTCGCCAGACGCACCATTGCGGCGATCAATGGCTGGGTTCGATCTGGCCTTGACACTATGCGGCATCTTCAACCCGCGGACAATCATAAAGGCTGTCAAAGTCGATTTCGGAGACCGGACATGGGCGCTTAAACAGATAGCCTTGCAGCGATGTTACACCAGCCAATCGCAAGAGCCGGTATTGATCCGCAGTTTCGACGCCTTCTGCGGTTGTCGCTATATCAAGATTTTGCGCAAGGGCCAGAACCGCCGAAATGATCGCGGCAGAGTCGGCACGTTTGGTTATATTCTGGGTGAAAGATTTGTCGATCTTGATCTTATCGAAAGGAAACATCGTCAACTGGCTGAGCGACGAATACCCGGTTCCAAAATCGTCAAGCGCGACAGCAATGCCCAGATTTTTGAATTTGCGCAACGCGGGTAGACATTCCGCAGCAGATTCGATGAGCGCCGTCTCGGTGATTTCAAGTTCTAATCGTTCGGGCGGAAGTCCAGATTGGGCGAGTGCATACATAACGACGTCAGGCAGATTGGCCTTGCGGAATTGAACTGGGGAGAGATTTACCGCAACTTTGACATCGTTCGGCCAGCTTGCGGCATCAGTACACGCGGTATGCAGGACCCACTCGCCGATCTGCGAGATCAAACCGGTTTCTTCGGCAACAGGGACAAATTGATCGGCAGGGATCAAGCCCTTGATCGGATGGCGCCAGCGGACCAGTGCCTCGGCGCCGCAAATCCTGCCCGTCTTTGTTTCGATGATCGGTTGATAGTGGAGTGTGAATTCGTCTTTCGCGATTGCATGGCGCAGTTCGTTCTCAAGCTCATTTCGCGTGTTGGCGGCCACGCTCATCAGCGAATCGAAGAATCGAAAGGCATTCCTTCCCGCCGATTTTGCGGAATAGAGCGCCATATCCGCCATCTTCAAGAGATCGCTGGGATTAAGCCCATGCTCTGGCGCCAACGCTATTCCGATGCTTGTGCCAATATTGATCTCATTGCCTAGTATGTTGAACGGCTTGGCGATGATCTCAATAATGCGACCTGCAAGCCCTCCAGCAGCCTCCCGCTGACTGTTCTCTCCCGGCTGAATGATAGCGAATTCGTCGCCGCCGAGCCTGGCCAACATGTCGGTTTCGCGCAATGCTGCTTTGAGGCGCGTTGTGACCTCCCGCAACAATGTGTCGCCAGCAGAATGGCCAAGTGTATCGTTGACTTGTTTGAATCGATCGAGGTCTAATATTAAAATGCTGAACGGTTCTTTGGTCCGTCGCTGGCGCGCAGCCGCTTCGTCAACTCTTTGCATTACCGACGCACGATTGGCGAGACCCGTTAAGGCATCGTGATGCGCCAAGAACGCAATCTTTTCCTCGGACATCTTTTGTTCTGTAACGTCATCGATAACGAGTACGATATATTTTGCATCACCTTGCGCGTCGCGGATTACAATGCGTTTGGTGTTGAGAACACGCCGACCAAGCCGCGGATTTTTGACCTCAAATGTGTCAGCAATGACGCCGATGCTACTCTCAAGACATTCACTGTCGGCTTGATCCATTCGCTCCGCGTCTTCTCTTCCGTAAACATCGAATACGGTTTTGCCTATCAGATCTTTTCCCGACACCCCGAGCGTCGTATCGAATGCGCGATTACTAAGTACGAACTTGTGGGTCTTGGCGTCCTTAACAACGACTGCAACGGGCGTGTTTTCAATAATTGAATCTAGGAATATCTTTGTCTCGTCCAGCTCTCGTTCGGCAAGCTTTTGTGCGGTGACATCTTCGTGCGTCGCAACCCACCCACCGTTCTCTGTCGGCCGGGAAATTACAGAGATGTAACGCCCGTCGGCCAATTTACTTGTGAACTGATATGGCTTGTTCTCATTCACTTTTTTCATTCTATCTTCGACGTAGTCTTCGCACCCGTTTGGCACGGTTCCCTGAGCCGTTCGATACTGCAAAATCTCACGAATCGTCGTGCCGGGCTTGGACTGTTCGTCACTCAGTCGGTATATTGTGGCATACCGTTTGTTGCAGACAATCAAACGCTGTTTCCCGTCGAACAGGCAAAGCCCTTGCGACATGTTCTCAAGAGCCGCGTCGAGTTGAAGTTTTTGCTGTCCGTTTACCATTTCCGCGCGAAGCTTTTCGGTTACGTCTTCGTGCGTGGCCACCCATCCACCGCCCACCATAGGTACGTTTACGACGCGGTGTGAGCGGCCGGCGGCATCTGTTATGATAGCGGCGCTCGTTTCCCCGCGCGTCAGATCGTCTAGAAGCTCTTGACGGTATTTCTCGATATCACCAGTCAGGCTACCTTGGGTCTGCCGATAGCGGAGGATATTACGCAACGTGCCGCCGGGCTTCACTAGTTCCGGAGGAAGCCTGTACAAATCGACGTAGCGCTGATTGCACAGGATAATGCGTTCGGTGGAGTCGAACATTACGAGGCCTTGAGACATGTTGTTCAAGGCCGCGTCCAATATCAGGCTTTGATTCCGATATTTTTCGGCGTTTTCCTGTTCGGCGCGGGCGCGTGTGAGAGCATAGTGATTTCTGAGCATCTTGATGAACAGCATCGCAAATGCTGCAATTGCGATAATGATCAGAGTGGCCGCAACGGTGGTGTACGTTGAAGTCCGCTTCCAATCGGCAAAAATCATAGGGACTGTCTTGGTCGCGGACACCACAACCGGGTAATTACCGACTCGGTGAGCCGCGACCACGCGGGCTTGCCCATCAATTACGCCGGCGTTCATGCCGACCCCGTGATCGGCAGTGGAGACAAGCTTGAGGGCTGTGACAGCTGAGAAGCGATGCCCTATCAGTGATTTAACTCTTGGAAAACGTGCAAGCAATATTCCATCATCTCGAAAGAGACCCATTCCACCATTTGGATTGGCGTCAATTCGGCTGAAAAACTTTTCCAGATACTGCAACTCAATTGCGGCTACGGTCAGCCCCAAAAACTTATGATTTGGGCCGGAGATTTTGCGTGCCACCAGCACGACCCAACTGCCATTAGCGCGATTACGAACCGGCTCACTTATAAATGACGTTAGGTTAGGATCGAATTGAAGTGCTTTGAAGTAATCGCGATCACTGACGTTGATATTCAGAATAGGCCATCCGCGGGAAAAATTGATCAACCGGCCGTGCGCGTTGAAAACGGAGAGGGTCCCGATGTAGGGCATGCCGGAAGCTTTGTCGCGTAGCTTCACATGAAAGTCGTAACCTGATATTGCGCGCTCAAATCCGTCCTCGCCAAGATTCGCGAAATCGGCGGTTTGCTCGATGATTTCTTTTTGTACTGTCGTAGCTGTTGTGAATATATCCTGTATCTGCTCAGCAACGATTAATACAGTATTTGATAATGATTGCTCGTTACTAGCCAACTCACGGTCGCGAAGATTAGAAAGAAAAATGCCGCTGGTGCTCACGACAATGATGGAGAGCAATACGGCGCAGATGATAGTTAGCCAAATCGGGCCGGTAGGGTTAGATTTCAATTCTGACGCCGCGCTTGCAGCGTGTGCAACCTTTGTGTGCCAAAGCCCGGAAAGAGTTTTTATCATAACACACTGCGACGGAGATTGTGTCGGCCAGTCCGACGTTCCCGTGTCAGTGATAACGCTTAGGGCCTAAATATTATGCTTTGGTAGGGAGCGACCATCGTCGTGAATTGCTGCGACTTTTGGTGGTGGTTAACAATAAGTTGCAAATATATATTTAAACCAATCGTCGACGATCGCATTTGAGATCGTCGCCGGTTGCGGGGCGGGCGGCCAGACATGGATTCGAGCCGGCGTCACCGCCGTGGACGATGGGTACGGTAGAGGACGGCCCCCGCCACTTCTGCACCGACTTGGGGGGCGGTGCCTACGACGCCACCATCGCTGGCGCCGCAGATTTTCGACGGTTTACAAGCGGCAAGACCGAAGATCGATGGACACTCGACGGCCCGCTGATTGCCATAAAAACTGGCCGCCCGGATTTGGTGTGAAGGCGCGCTGCGTTCCTTTGGCGTTATTGCGGCCGTAGCACGATCAACTATTTTTGGGGCCGTTGATTGTAGAAATGTGAATAAGTGAGTACAAACCTTGGGTACACAAATCTTCAAGGCGGTTGATGAAAAAACTTATTTGGCGGGATCTTCGGAGACTGGATTATGAGTCCCTCCCTCTCCGCCAAAACAGCCCTATGTGCCGCTGGCACATAGGGCTGTTTTGCGTTGAAGGCGCGGTGGCGCAAGCGCGGCAGACTGCAGCACGCGACCGATGCTGACGGCCCGCGGCGGCTTGAACGGCGTGCGGCTAAGCGGCGGACTTGTTTTCGGACTTGCCGGGGGGTGCGTTCATCGCAGCGAATTGCTGCTCTTCCACTTCGGCCAGGTGGAGATAAGTCTGCTCCAACCGCTCACAGCGTTGGCGGCTCTCTTCGTCGTGAGTCTGTTTTGCTAGGCCTGCGCACCGTGCGGCCTGTCGTCTCAAGAGTTTTGCAGAAGCCATGTGCATGCCTCCGAAATACCCGGCCATTGCATTGCAACACTCTTTTTTCCGCATTGCAACATTAATATAACGGTGCGGCACGATCGAGGTTTCGATAGTTAATTCAGGGGGGCCGTTGGTTTCAGTGGCCAAACGCGAATAGCGCGATGATTGCTGCCACAAGGCTGCGGCACTTCCGCGTTGTCCTTCAAAGCAGATATGCAGTAAGCGTTATGCCACAATGCTCATTTGTATTGGTGCATCGCAGCAAAACCGCTATGGTGCGAGGGAAATTGAGACGTGAGACATTAGAATTCATGCCTAAAAGCAACGATAAAGGTTGGAATACGAAGTTCGGTCACCGCCGCGTCCGGCAGGAGGCGCCGACGCTTGCGGAGGCGATTGCCGCCGCCCAGGGCATGTCCGATGACCTCAACGCGCAGGCGGAAATCGCCGCGTCGCTGATGGGGCTGCCGGCGAGTGAAGTTCGCGCCGAGCTGCTCAAACTCGCGCCGCCGCGCAAAAGCGCGACCAAGTCCATCGCCTTTGTGGGCCCGGCCTCGGCGCCGCGCACGATCGTGGTCGAGCGCAAACAGCGGTCCCGCCAACGGGCGTGAGCCGATCAAGCAACGCGACTGCACCCCGCGCCTATCGCGAAGACTCCGGAACCACGTCGACTTCGACTTTGAGTTCGTTCTCGCCGGAGCCGACAAAGACGCCGTAGACCGGCGACACGTCGGAAAAATCCCGGCCGACGGCGAGTGCGATATGGTCGTTGGCGGTCTGGATGGCATTGGTGGGATCGAATCCGCTCCAGCCGTTATCGATGCCGCACCAGACCGACACCCACGCATGGGATGCATCGGCGCCCGTCAGCCGCTTCTTTCCGGGAGGCGGCGTGGTGCGGATGTATCCGCTGACGTAAGCGGCCGACAGGCCGAGCCCGCGCAGACCGGCAATCATGATATGCGCGAAGTCCTGGCAGACGCCGCGCCGCTGCGCAAAAGCCTCGGCCACCGGAGTCGAGATCTCCGTCGTATCGGGCTGATAGGTGAAGTCGCGCTTGATGCGCTGCATCAGCTCGCGGCAAGCCTCGACGATGCCGCGGCCTTGCGGAAAGCTTTCGCGCGCATAGCGCGTCACGTCGTTCGCCAGCTCGATGCGGGGGCTGGCAAACAGAAAATGCGCCGGCGCGGCGGAAGAAAGATCGCGCGCGGAAAGCGCCGCATCGGCAACGGCCTCCCAGGCCAGATCGCGCAAATGTGTTGCCGGTTCACGCGAGATCTCAACCCGCGCTAAGGCTTTGATGCTCAGTTCGGTGTGGGGAATGTCGATGGTGACGACATTGACGACGTTGCCGTAAAAATCGCGCCCGGAAGTCACCGACGACGGCGAAGGCGAGATGTCCAACTCGTGTTCGATGCAGCGCTGCCCGATCTCGTCGCGCGGCGTGAGGCGCAAGGAAAGCGTCGCGGAAGCGACGGTCGCCTCATAGGAATAGGCGGTCAGATGCCGGATTTTGTAAATCACGCAAGGCCGCTCGCGCCTTTTCCGACCGCGATCTCGGGACGGCGCAGGAAATATCTCGCGGCGACGGCTTCGGCGAAATTCGAGATCTTCTGCTCCAGCGCCAGAATGATCGTCGAGTCGAGATCCTTCGCCGCCGACGTGGAAATTTCGGTCACCAATTTTACAATCAGCTGACTTGGTTCTTCCAACATGCCGTCGTTGCGCAGCGTCGGCAGCGTGGCGATGTGCTGGCCGATCGTTTCGATTTGAAATCCGACCGAGCGCGGATTGAACGGATCGAGCAGCACCATGTCGCGCACCGGCGCCAAGGCGACGCCGGTCAAATAGCGCGAGCGGTAGGTGATCTGCGAGTCGATCAGATCGAGCATGACGTCGAGGTCGTCGGCGGACGCTTCCTCCGGGGCGAATGTGCGCGCCAGCCGGCACGTGTTGATGGCGCGTTCGGTCCGCCGCCCCATGTCGAGGAAGCGCCAGCCCGCGCTTCGGTTCATGTTTTCCTGCTCGAGGCCGGCCAAGGCCGCCAGCGTCTGCAAGGCGCGGTCGGCGGCCTCGAAGGCGTCGGCTTCGCTCATCAACCCGTCCAAATTCGACATCTGCATATCGAGCAGGCGCAGCAGTTTGGAGGCGTCGACCGAAATGCGTTCGCGAATGACGGAGCCGGCGTTGCGCGCCAGGCGGACGCCGACCAGGCCCGAGCCGTAAGCGTTCTCGTCGCACAGCGCCTGCCGCACAACCGTCAGCGTCGGCGCCTTTTCGTTTTCGGTCGAAACGGCGCCCCAGGCCACCAATTGATGGACGAGTTGAGAGATCGTCTTGGATATATCGCCCGAGGCCAAATCGATATCAAGGCTGCGCGCGCAGAGACAGCGAACCACGCGCAGCGTTGCTTCGACGCGCTCGAGATAGCGGCCATACCAGAACAGATTGTCGGCGGCGCGGCTCGGCAGATTGCCGAGTATCCTGTGAATGGCGACGTTGTCGGTGGCCGGCAACAGCGTTTCCATCGCCACCGGCTTGGACGACAGCACCCAGACGTCGGCGGATTGCGCGCCTTCGCCCATGCTGATGGCGCGCGCGTCGGGCCCCGCCGAAAGCCGGCAGAACCCGCCGGGCATGACGCGCCAGCCGTCCGGCGTCGCCGCGGCGTAAACACGCAGCACGAACGGCCGCGGTACGAGTTGTCCGTCGTTCCAAACCGGCGCGGTCGACAGCCGGACGACTTCCTGCCCGACATAGTCGAGACCGCGCGCCTTCACGGCATCGTATAAACGCGCGCGGTCGGCGGCCGGAAGACTGGCCGGCAGGATTTGCTGTTGCTTGTCGAAACCCGGAACGTCGCCGCTGAACGCGTTCGAGATCGCCAGCGAATCGAAATTGGCGAGCACGTTCTGCTGCGTCGCGCGGTCGCCGCACCACCAGGTGGCGATATTCGGCATCGCCAGATCGTTGCCAAGAAGATGGCGCGCGATCGCCGGCATGAAACTCATCAGCGCGCGCGATTCGGCATAGCCGGAGCCCGGCACGTTGGAGACGACGGTTTGGCCCGAACGTAGCGCCGAAAGGAGTCCGGGCACGCCGAGCCGGGATTTGCCGTTGAGCTCGAGCGGATCGATGAAATCGGAATCGACGCGCCGCCAGATCACGTCCGCCCGCTTGTATCCGGCGATGGTGCGGACATGCGTCTTGCCTTCGTGCACGACCAGATCGTCGCCCTCGACCAGCAGGAAGCCGAGATAGCGCGCGAGGTAGGCCTGTTCGAAATAGGTCTCGCTGTAGGGGCCGGGCGTCAGCAGGCAAATGCGCGGCTGCGAGCGGGTCGCCGCCTCGGCAAGGGAGGCACGCAGCGCGCGGAAGAAGGGCGCGACGCGCTCCACGTTCATGCTGCGGTAGGCCATCGGCAGCGCGCGCGACATGACCAGCCGGTTTTCCAGCGCGTAGCCCTGGCCGGACGGCGCCTGGGCGCGGTCGCCGAGAACCCACCAGCGGCCGTCCGGTCCGCGGCCGAGATCGGCGGCGTAAAGATGCATCCAGCGTCCGCCGGGCGGCTTCAGCCCGACCAAAGGACGGAGATAATCCCGGCTGCCGGCGACGACCGCGGCCGGCAATATGCCGTCGGCCACCAGACGGCCATCGCCGTAGACATCCGACAGCAAGGCTTCGATCACGGACGCGCGCTGCGTGACGCCGGCGACGATTTCTTTCCAGTCGGATTCCTCGATCAGTAGCGGCAGCCGGTTCATCGCCCATGAGCGTTCTCTGGCTTCGCCATGAACGCGGTAGGAGACGCCGATATCGCGGACGCGCCGCTCGGCCGCGGCCAGCGACTCTTCGCTACCGTCGGCGTCAAGCAGCGAGAGGAAATTGCGCCAGGACCCGCGCGGTTGACCGTCGGGACCGACAAATTCGTCGGGGATGCCCGGCAACGGCGCGTAGTTTGCGTACCAGGCCGCGGGCAGTTTGAAAATTAGGCCGGGTGGCGCCATTGGATCCGCTGCTCGGTCAATACTTTCACTGCCAACTTTTCACCGCCAATTTTTCACGATCTTGGATTACGCCGCAGGTCGAGGGTCAGTGGAAACTCTTCCCGTGTCTCCTCGGGCGGCGGCTCAACGAGTCCGGCAGTATGGCCGTGATCCTGGAATCGCGCTAGTCGGCGCGCTTCGGCTTCATAGGAATTCACTGGAAAGGTGTCGTAGTTGCGCCCGCCGGGGTGTGCGACATGATACATGCAGCCGCCGAGAGAGCGGCGATTCCACGAATCGATGACGTCGAAGGTCAGCGGCGCATGCGCCGGGATCGTCGGGTGCAGGCCCGATACCGGCTGCCAAGCCTTGAAGCGGACGCCCGCGACGGTCTGTCCCGATTCTCCGGTCGAGGTCATCGGCATCCTGCGCCCGTTGCAGGCGATGATGTGACGGCCGGGCACGAAGCCCGCGGCTTTGACCTGCAGACGTTCGACGGAGGAATCGACGAAGCGCACCGTGCCGCCGCCCGCGCTCTCCTCGGCCAGCACGTGCCAGGGCTCGATCGCCTGGCGCACTTCGAGTTTGACGCCGGAATATTCGACCTCGCCGCAGAACGGAAAACGGAATTCGCGCTGGGCCGCGAACCATTCCGGATCGAAGGGGTAACCGGCGCGGCCAAGGTCCGCGAGCACGCCCAGAAAATCTTCCCACACATAATGCGGCAGCATGAAGCGGTCATGCAGCGTGGTGCCCCAGCGGATCATCTTGCCGTACTGCGGTTCGCGCCAGAACCAGGCAATGAGCGCGCGGATGAGAAGCTGCTGCGCCAGACTCATGCGCGGATCGGGCGGCATCTCGAACGAGCGGAATTCGACCAGGCCGAGGCGGCCGGTCGGGCCGTCGGGCGAATACAGCTTGTCGATGCAGATTTCCGCCCGGTGCGTATTGCCGCCGACGTCGGCGAGAATATTGCGGAACAGCCGATCGACGAGCCACGGCGGAACGGAAGCTTGCCCCTCCGGCATCAGGCCGAGCGCGATCTCGAGTTCGTAGAGCCCGTCATGGCGCGCTTCGTCCATGCGCGGGGCTTGGCTGGTCGGTCCGACGAACAGTCCGGAAAACAAATAGGAGAGCGACGGATGGCGCTGCCAATAGAGCACCAGGCTGCGCAGCAGATCCGGCCGCCGCAGGAACGGCGAGTCGGTCGCGACCGCTCCGCCGAGGACGACGTGGTTGCCGCCGCCGGTGCCGATCTGGCGGCCGTCGAGCATGAATTTGGCGGTGCCGAGCCGGCTCTGCCGCGCCTCTTCATAAAGCGCCGTCGTCGTCTCGACCGCCTGCCGCCAGTTCTCCGCCGGATGGATGTTCACTTCGATGACGCCGGGATCGGGCGTCACCTTGATCACGTTGAGGCGCGGATCGGCGGGCGGCGGATAACCCTCGACGCGAACCGGTTTGCCGATTGCGCGCGCGCTTTGCTCGATGGCGGCGAGAAGATCGAGATAGTCTTCCAGCTTCTCGACCGGCGGCATGAAGGCGCAGATCACGCCGTCGCGCGGCTCGATCGACAGCGCGGTGCGCACGGCGCCGAGCACCGCGACCTGTTCGATGCGCGTCTGCCGGTCGGCATTGGCTTCCGCCGAGCTGCCGCCTTGGTTGTAAACCTGCGCGAGCTGTTCGTGCGTCGGCAGCGGCGGGCGCGGCTCGGTCGGGTCCTGCGGCAGGACGTAGGGATAATCGGATTCCTCCACATAGGGCAGCGCGCTGAGCGGCAGCCGGAACCCGAGCGGCGAATCGCCTGGAACGAGGAACAGCTTGCCGCGGCGCAGCTTCCATCGCTCGCTTTGCCAGCGGTGGTCCTTGGCCTCGGCGTTCCAGCGCTGGATCGGCAAGACAAAGCCGGACGGCGTCGACAGTCCGCGCTCGAAGGTCCGCACCATGCGCGTGCGCGTTTCCGGATCGTCGATCTTCGGATCGAGCGGATCGACGTTGGGCGGCAGCTCGGCTTCCTTCAACGACCAATACATCGGATCTTCGAACGCCGGCACCGCGAATTCCTCGTCGATGCCGAGACGGTTGGCGACGTCGAGGGTCAAGTGTTCGGCATGTTCAATTGTCGCATCGTGCGGCCCGGCGATCCTTGCCGCGAGTTCGGGATCGCCCCAGATCGGCTCGCCGTCCTTGCGCCAGTACAGCGCGAAGGCCCAGCGCGGCAGGCTTTCGCCGGGATACCATTTGCCCTGGCCGTAATGCAGGAAGCCATTCGGCGCGAAGCGCTTCTGCAGGCGGCGAATGAGATCGTCGGCGCAGGCCCGCTTGGTCGGCCCGACGGCGGCCGTATTCCATTCCGCGGCTTGAAAGTCGTCGATCGAAATGAAGGTCGGTTCGCCGCCCATGGTGAGGCGCACGTCGTGCGTCACCAGATCGCGGTCGATGGCGTCGCCGAGCGCGTCGAGTTTTTCCCAGGTTTCGTCGGTGAATGGCTTGGTGATGCGCGGCGCTTCGTGAATGCGGTCGACGCGCATGTCGAAAGTGAATTCGCAATTGGCGACGCCCGCGGTCCCGGTAATCGGCGCGGCGGAGACATAATGCGGCGTCGCCGACAGCGGGATGTGGCCTTCGCCGCACAGCAGGCCGGAGGTGACGTCAAAGCCGATCCAGCCGGCACCCGGAATGTAGATTTCGGCCCAGGCGTGCAGATCGCAAAAATCCTTGTCGGTGCCCTTCGGGCCCTCGAGCGGATCGACATCGGCCTTGAGCTGGATCAGATAGCCGGAGACGAAGCGGGCGGCGAGGCCGAGATTGCGCACGACCTGCACCAGCAGCCAGGCGGAGTCGCGGCACGAGCCGCTGGCGAGTCCGAGGGTTTCTTCCGGCGTCTGAACGCCCGACTCCATGCGGATCAGGTAACGGACCTGGCTCTGCAGGCGATGGACGAGTTCGACCAGAAACGGAATGGTCCTTTGTTCGCCTTTGGGAAGCCCCGCCAGAAAATCGGCAACCAGCGGCCCCGCCGGCTCCGGGGTCACGTAGGCGGAAAGGTCGGCAAGCAGGTCGTCCGAATAAACGAAAGGGAAGGTCTCGGCATAGGCTTCGACAAAGAAGTCGTACGGATTGATCACCGACATTTGGGCGGTGAGATCGACCTCGACGCGAAATTCGTCGGTCGGCTCCGGAAAGACAAAGCGTGCCAGCCAATTGCCGTGCGGATCCTGCTGCCAGTTGATGAAATGTTTGGCCGGCCGGACCTTCAGCGAGTAGCTCGGGATCACCGTCCGGCTATGCGGCGCCGGCCGAAGCCTGACGACCTGCGGGCCGAGCATTACGAGCCGGTCGTATTTGTACGAAGTGAGGTGATGAAGTGCGACGGTGACTGCCACTAAGCCTGTTTCCTGGAGCGCAACGGCGTTATCCGGCCAGGCACTGTAGCATTTTCGCAGGATTGCATAATGAAATCAGGGGTGGCCGGAAGCCCGCTTTTTCTGCAGCGATGCCCAAAAAGCCATCAATATTGGAGGTATTTGATGACTGCGCGCCGCGGCCCTAAACAATGGCCGCTATGCGCCGCGGGCGCATAGGGCCGGTATATAAATAGAGCCAAGTTATCCGTGGGCCCACTATTCTCTCACGCGGCGGAAACTTTCGTGCCGCGCCTGGCGTAGAAGTCGATGCGATCCTCGGGCAGCTCCACGTCGAGATGGAAAGGCTCGGTCAGGCGCGCCGACAAGGTCCACATACCGCAGAGGAATGTGATTTCGACGATCTGCCGGTTGGTGAAATGGCTCTTCAAAGTCTGAAAGGCCTTGTCGTCGTCGCGCGCGCTGCCTTTGGTCACGGCGACCGCCCAATCGACGGCGGCTTTCTCGCGCGGCGAAAGCGACTCGGTTTTGGGCCAATCGTTGCCCTCGATCGCGTCGAGTTGATCCCAGGTCAGGCCGACGGTGCGTCCGAGCCCGACATTGTGACCGGTACAATAGCTGCCGTGATTGAGAATGGCGGTCTTGACGATCACGAGCTGCAAAATTTTCAGGAAATCCGGATCAGTCTTGAGATAGCCGAAGCGCACGCGCGAATCGATCAACTGCCAAGCTTCGACCAAAACCGGCGAATGCGCCAGCATCTGGAAGAAGCGCGGCACCGTTCCCCATTTCTCAACGCTCTTGGTGTAGAACGGCTCCAGCTCGGGGCGCAGTTCCTCGGGAATATGGCCCGGCTCGATCAGAGGAATGCGCGGCCTCGGATGCGCCATCATCTCGGTCGTGATGCCCCAGGCCTGGGGCAGGTCGGTTTTGCGGTCGATTGCCATGAGATTCCTCCAGTTTGTTTATCGGGATTCGCTTTGAAAGTCGAAACGGCGCCTAGCTGTTTTGAGGCTTGATGACGCAGACCTCCGGGTTGACGCAGTTCGGCGGCAGCCGACCGTCGAGAATGGCCATCACATTATCCACCACGATGTGAGCCAGCGTCTCACGCACCTCCATGACGCCGCTGCCGAGATGCGGCGTGAGCACGACATTGGTCATTTTCAACAGTTCCGGCTCGACCTGCGGTTCGTTTTCGAACACGTCGAGGCCTGCGCCGGCGATGCGCTTTTCCGCGAGCGCGCGGGTGAGGGCTTTCTCGTCAACGATCGGGCCGCGCGACGAATTGATCAGGAACGCGCTGCGCTTCATCAGCGACAGCTCGCGCATACCGATCAGATGGCGCGTGTCGGCTTTAAGCGCCGGATGCAGCGAAACGAAATCAGATTCGGCCAGAAGCTGGTCGAGCGGCACATAGGTCATGCCGAGATTCTTTTCGTCGGCTTCAGGCATACGGTGCGGGCCGGAATAGAGAATGCGCATGCCAAAACCGCGTGCCCGCCGCGCCACCCCCTGGCCGATATGTCCTTTGCCGCCAACCAGGCCGATGGTCTTGTTCCAGACCCAGGCGCCGGCGAGAAGATTCGACTGCGCGCCCGGAAAGCAGCCGGTGCGAACGAGCCGGTCGCCTTCGACGATGCGGCGCGCGACCGCCAACATGAGGCCGAAATGCAGGTCGGCGGTCGCTTCCGAAACGGCGACGACCGGGATGCAGGTGACCGGAATCTTCAAGGCCGTCGCCGTCGCCACATCGATGCGATCGGCATTGCCGGACATCGAGGTTACCGCCCTGAGCTTCGGGTTCGCCGTCAAGACGTCGTGGTCGACCGTATCGTGCAGCAGCGCAAAGAGGATGTCGTGCTCGCGGACGGCGGCGCACAACATGTCCTTCGGCAGGATGCGGGTGCCGTCGGGATTGAAGGCAACGTCCCCCAAATTGCGCAGCCGCGCCAGCGCGCTTTCGGCAATGGGCTGCGTGACGAATATGCGGGGGCGCGTCATGCCGGCTTGCCTCCCTTCAAAGGCACCATCGACAGTTTCGGATCGGCGGCCGGGATATAGGCTTCCGGTAGTCCCAGCTCCTTGCGCACGATATTGGTGCCGCGCACCAGCGCGACCATTTTGTAATAGGCGTGCATACGGCTCATCGATTGCCGGCCGAAGCCGCAGTCGCTGGTCAGGATCAGCCGCTCGGGCTCGATGTGCATGAGCGCGCGCCGGATGAGCTCGGCGACTTCCTCCGGCCGCTCGACCTGCAGCGTGCGATGGCTGATGACGCCGAGCGCGACCTTCTTGTTCTTGGAGATCATCGTGCCGAAGTGCTCGAGATCCATGCCGCGGTTGAAGGCGCCTTCGACCGTGAGCACGTCGCAGTCGAGCTGGTCGAGGTAGGGCAGGGCAGCCTTGTAGGATTGGTCCTTGCTGGCGACGCGCTGCGCCGCCGGCGAGCCCCAGCAGGTGTGGCACCACACCTCGCATTTGCCGCGCAGGTCCTTCACTTCGACGTTGAACGCTTCCACCCATTGCTCGGGTTTGATCGGCTGCTTTGGGTCGCCGACGATCTGATGGATGGCCGGCTCCTCGACCTGCACCATCGGCGCGCCGGCGTCGGCCAGCGCGTGATATTCCTTGTTGAGCGCGGCGGAGAGGTCCATCAGCAGATCGAGCCGGTTCTTGTAGTGCTCGTTGGTCAGCATCAGCGCCAGGATCTGTGCCGAGATCGAGCCGATCTTCACCGGCCTGTCGGTCATCGGGGCGATCGCCTTGTAGGCGCGATCGAGCTGCAGATCCGCCGCGCCGATTTTGGCCGTCACCGGCGGCGTCATGCGCGTCTCGATTACCTCCCACATCAGGTCGCCCGGCCCCTTGTCGGCCATGAAGCCGGCGGGCGGCACCTCGACACGCGGCGCGCCGATGCCGGCGACGCGTTCGGTGACGTAGCTCACCCATGCACGGCCGGCGACGTCGTCGTCGAGCCGGGTGTCGCCGTCCACCATGATGTCGATGCCGGCGCGATGCTGGGCCGCCACGTGGCAGGCGAGACAATCGAAATGCTGTTCGCGGTAGGCGAGGCGGGAGAAGCCCTGCGCCAGCGGCAGGCCGCGCAGATTCTCGGTGTACCAGCTCGGCCGCGGCAGCGCGCCGGTGGTGGTGGTGAGCAGCGCCTTGTCCTTAGTGGCGGTGAACATTGAATTTCCTCCAAATCCTGCCCGCGGCCACTAACTGATGAGAAGCGCCGCGCGGCCGATGACCTCGCCGCGTTCGACGCGCGCGTGGATCGCTTCGGCTTCCGTCCAAGGCCGAATGTCGGTGACAATCGGCCAGATCTCGCCGCGCGCCACCAGATCGAAGGTCTCCAGGATCTCGCGGCGCGTGACGTAACGGCTGCCGAGCAGAGCCTGCTCCTTGTACAGCATGTCGAAAGCCGAGACCTGGAACGATTTGCCGGCGCCGCCCAGCGTCACCATGCGGCCGCGGCGGGCGAGCGACTTGGCGGCCGCTTCCAATGTCGAGGTGACGGAGACGTAGTCGATGGCGACATCCACGCCGCGGCCATGGGTCAGATCGAGCAGTGCCTGTACCACGTCGCCGTCGGAGGCATTGACCACTTCGTCGGCGCCGGCCTTGCGGCAGGCCTCGAACTTGTCGGGCGCGACGTCGACCGCAATCACCCGGGCGCGCGCCCATTTCGCCAGCATCAGTTGATGGATTCCGACGCCGCCGCCGGCGCCAAACACCGCGACGGTCTCGCCGGCTTTGACCTGGGCGCGGCCGAGCACTTTGTAAGGCGTGGCGAGCGCGTCGGTGACCACGCCGATTTCGGCCGGGTGCGCCTTGTAGTCCACGCCATCCGGCAGCTTGAGAAACACATGCGCCGGGAGCTTGATGTATTGTGCATAGCCGCCGTCGCAGGCCATGCCGACCATCCCGGTGCCGCCGCCGGTGTTCTCGCACAGCGGCTCCAGATTGCTCAGGCACCAGCGGCAATGGCCGCAATTGAGATAGGCGTAAGCCGTGACCGGATCGCCGACCGCGACGCATTTCACGCCGGCGCCGGTCTGCACGATCTCGCCGGTGATCTCATGGCCGATGATGCGCGGAAACTGCACCGGCAGGCGTCCGGCTTTGACGTGCTGGATCGTTAAGCCCGAGCCGCAGGCGAACACGCGCGCGACGGCTTCGCCCGGTCCGGCGACCGGATCGGGAACCTCGCTCATCTCGAATGGCGCGTTCGGCCCCTTGAGAACCAGAGCTTTCATGGTGTCGTCCTTCGTCGCTAGCGAGGATCACGCCCGGAACATAAAGTTCGCGGCTTTGAGAAACAGCGTGCGGTTGACGCCGTCGGAATGCAGATAGGCGGCGGCATCGCGCAGCAATTTCTCTACGCCGAATTCCTTCATGTAGCCGTGGCCGCCGTGGATCTCGAGGCACCACTGGGCGATCTGCCAGGTCGCCTGCGACGCCATCACCTTGGGAAAGGCGCCGAGCGTCTTGTCCCAGCCGCGCTCGGGATGCAGCGCAAGCCAGCAGACGCGGTGGATGTACGAGCGGGAGGCGTCGATCAGCATGCGCATCTCGGCAAGCTGGGCGCGGATGCCGTCATGCTCGATCAAGGGCTTGCCGCCCTGCACGCGCATCTTCGCCCAGGCGACCGCTTTCTCGTACAGCGCGACGGCAACGCCGAGGATGGTGGCGCCGCCATAGGCGTTAGACCACGGCATGAATTTGCCGAGTTCGCCGAAGCCGTCGCCGACCTTGCCGACGACGTTCTCGTCCGGGAGAAAGCAGTCCTGAAAAATCATCTCGGCATTGTTGGCGAGACGCTCGCCCATCTTGTCGTGCATGCGGCCGATGCTGAAACCGGGCCGGCCGCGCTCGAGCAGAAAGCAGGTCGAGCCTTCCGTCATCGGCTTGCCCTTCTCGGTCTGCGCGAAGAACAGGAAGTAGCTGGCGCGGTTGGCGTTGGAAATGAAGTGCTTCATGCCGTTGACGATCCAGCCGCCTTGGGTCTTGACGGCCATGGTGCGGAACGGCGCGGCGAACGGTACCAGATAGTTCGACGCGTTGTCGGGTTCCGTGATGCCGATCGCCAGCATGCCGCGCGGGTCTTGCGCAAAGCCCGGCAGCACTCGCGCCTTTTGTTCCTCAGTAAGCCCGCTCTGGAAGATCTGCGCCAGCTTGAGCGTCTGGCCGATCGTGATGGCGACGCCGAGGTCGCCTTTGCTCAGTTCCTCGATCACCATGGCGGTGGTGAGCGGATCGGCGCCGAGCCCGCCCCATGGTTCGGCCAGCGTCATGGTGCGGATGCCGAGCGCATGCGCCTTCTCGACGATCTCCCAAGAATAGCATTTTTCCGGGTCTTGCTCGGCGTCGAGTGCGGCCGCGCGCGGCGTCACTTCCTCTTCGACAAAGCGCCGCACGGTCTCGACAATGGCGCGCTGGTTCTCGGTCGGAACGAAGAGGTCCTGCATCGCAATCCCCTGCTGCTTGACCGATCCACCGGCGCCGCGCCGGCATGCGCGTCCGCTTACTGGAACATGAAATTCGCGGCCTTGAGGAACAGCGTCCGGTTGACGCCGTCGGAATGCAGAAAGGCGGCAGCGTCGCGCACCAGCTTCTCGACGCCGAATTCCTTCATGTAGCCGTGGCCGCCGTGAATCTCGAGACACCAAGTGGCGATCTTCCAGGCCGCCTGCGAGGCCATCGCCTTGGGCAGCACGCCGAGCGTCTTGTCCCAGCCGTGCTGCTGGTTGTCGGCCAGCCAGCAGGCGCGATGGATGTAGGAGCGCGAGGCATCGATCAGCATGCGCATCTCGGCGAGCTGCGCGCGGATGCCGTCATGCTCGATCAGCGGCTTGCCGCCCTGCACACGCACTTTGGCCCAATCGACTGCCTTGTCGTACAGTGCGACGGCGACGCCGAGAATGGTGGCGCCGGCATAGGCGTTGGACTGCGGGAAGAAATTGGCCAGCACGCTGAAACCTTCGCCGGCTTTGCCGACGATATTTTCATCCGGGATGAAGCAGTCCTGGAAGATTAGCTCGGCATTGTTGGCGAGACGCTCGCCCATTTTGTCGTGCACGCGGCCGATGGTGAAGCCGGGCCGGTCGCGCTCGACCAGGAAGCAGGTGCTGCCTTCGGCCAGCGGTTTGCCTTTTTCGGTCTGCACGAACAAGAGATAGAAGCTCGAGCGGTTTCCGTTCGAGATGAAATGCTTCATGCCGTTGACGATATAGCCGCCCTTGGTTTTCTGGCCGGTGGTGCGGAACGAGGTCGGGTAGGGCAGGAAATAGTTCGACGCATTGTCGGGCTCGGTGATGCCGATCGCCAGCATGCCGCGCGGGTCTGCGACGAAGGCCGGCAGGACGCGCGCCTGTTGTTCGGCGTTGAGCGCCTTCTGCATGATCTGCGCGATCTTCAGGGTCTGTGCCATGATGACCGAGACGCCGATGTCGCCAACGCCCAGTTCCTCGATGACCATGGCGGTGGTCAGCGAGTCGGTGCCGAGGCCGCCCCATTTTTCGTCCAGCGTCATGGTGCGGATGCCGACCTCGTTCGCCCGCTCCACGATCTCCCAGGAAAAGCTCTTCTGCGGATCCTTTTCCGCGTCGAGCGCGGCGGCGCGCGGATTCACTTCCTCTTCGACGAAGCGTTTGACGGTTTCCAGGATGAGGCGCTGGTTTTCGGTCTCGATGAAAATTTCATGCATGGTTGGGGTGCTCTGCGCTTGCCAATGAGGTTGCGATCGGGACGCCCGGCAGACGCTGCGTCGCGGCGAATTGCGCCGTTCCGGCGGTGTCGTCTGTTGCGGCGCAACATTGTTGGCGGCTGTTGCGGCGCAACAAATTCAGCTTGGTATGAATTTCAACCGCGGCATTCTTATTGAGCATATGCTCACTAAATGAACTGCCGGACCGAGTCAATGACCGGCCCGACGGCCAAACTTGCCAGGACCGGCGCGCGGACCTAAGCAATTGCTCGCAACCGGTGAATCGCGCACGATGCCTTTCGACCCACGGTCTTGAAATTTCCAATGCCGCCAAAAACGAAAGCGACGAAAAAACCTGCCAAGCATTTAGCGGCCGCGCAGCCGGAGGCGGTGCGACGGCTCGCGCCCGCTTTGAGGGCCGACCAGATCCTGCAAGGCTCGATCCGGTTTTTTGCCGAGCACGGCTTCAGCGGCCAGACGCGCGAATTGGCCAACGAGCTCGGCATTTCGAAGGGGCTTTTGTACCGCTACTTTCCCAGCAAAGAGGCGCTGATCGATCGCGTCTACCAGGAAGTGTTCCTGCGGCGCTGGAGTCCGGCCTGGCAGGCGGCGTTGACCGACCGCAGCTATCCGCTGATCGGGCGGCTAAAGACCTTCTACGCCGATTACGCCAAGCTGCCGCTCGAATACGAATGGGGGCGCATCTATCTCTATGCCGGACTGGCCGGCGCCTCCATCAACAAGCGCTACATCCGGCTCGCCAGCGAGCGCATATTCAAGCCGGTGCTCGGCGAGCTGCGGCACGAGTTCGGCTATCGCCCGATCGAGCAAGTCGACGTCACCGAGCCGGAAATGGAGCTGATGTGGAGCCTGCACGGCAGCATTTTCTATATCGGCATGCGCAAGTGGGTCTATCACGTCAAAGTGCCGTCGGACGTCGACGGTGCCGTCCAGCAACTGGTGGAAGGCTTCTACGCTAACGCGAAGACCGTGATGCGCGCGGCGCTGTCGCGCGAGGCCAGTTGAGTGGCGGAAGAGAGTGGGAGTCGAACCCACCAAAGACCGGCTCGCGGCCCCTCCCGGATTTGAAGTCCGGACGCTCCACCAGGAACGCTTCTCTTCCCTATAGTGTTGCCTATGAGAATTAGTCCGCCGGCGTCCGGAAAAGGTCAAGCCGCGCGGCGTTGAGCAGGCGCAAGTCGCCGCGCCGGCCGGTGACGCCGTGACGGTCGAAGAAAACCAGAATATGCAGCGCGATCTTGCGGCTGGTCGGAAGCCGGTCGCGCAATTGCGCGACGGAAAATCCGCCGCCCTCGGCGGCTGCGGCGAGCTCGCTGACGGCACCGCAGATTTCCAGGATGGCGGCGCGCGTCAGGAAATGATCGCGCGCGATCTCGTGCGCCAGGCCTTTGCGGCCGGCAAGCTGCATTACGCGCCGGACGGCGTCTTCGGCCAGCCCGAACTCGCGCGCGATGTCGCGCACGCGCGGCGGATGAAAACGCGCCGCGCCGCCGATCAGCGGCACGATTTTTTGCCAGAGGGCCTCGTCGGCTGGCGTCATCGCCACGCTATGCGTCGCGAGCCGCACCCAGCCGCCGTCGAGCGAAATTTCGGCGTCGCCCGCCAGGCGTTGTAGCACCGCTGCAAAAATATTCGCCGGCAGGCGTGGCTCGAGTGCGAGGCGAAGTTGCTCGGCGCCCGGCCCCGGCAGAGCCGGGTTATGGGCGTGGAATTTCTCCAGCGCGGCGCGCAGGTCGGCGGTCAGCCGCGACCAGGTTTTCGGCGCAAACAGCGCCGCGCCGCCGCGATGCGCGACGTGCAAGGCCCCCGTTTGCGCCACGACGTTTTCGACTTCGCTATCGCGGAGCGCGCGGTCGCGCTCAAAATTCGACAGATCGATATAGCCTAGCGGCAGGCACAGCAGGGCGGAAAGCGCTTCTTGCGGATCGGCCAGCGCGTGCGCTGCAAGCTGCGCCAGGCGTTCGGGCCGGCGGCGCCTGCGCGCTGGCGCGCGCAAATCGAGAAACCGTCCGCCGCCCAGCGTGCGTTGACCGCTGGTGTCGCGCAGTACGAAACGGTCGCCTGCCGCCGCGGCGATCGGGCGCTCGAGCACGAGCTGCACGACGCTTTGCATTCCCGGACCGATCGTCTCGTTGGACAGCGGCACGACGCGCGCCGCGAGTTCGGAGGCAGCATGATGCAGGCGCGCCGGCGTCCACGGAACCAGCTTCTTCTGTTCGCCCGGCAGCAGGCGCAGGCTGGCGTCGATGCGGTCGGTCGGCGCGTGCAAAGCCGGATCGAGCACCACATCGCCACGCGCGATGGCGTCCTTATGGACGTCGCGGCCGGCGAGATTGAGCGCACAGCGGTCGCCCGCCTGTCCGCTGGCGGCCGGCCGGTTCTGCGTATGGATGCTGCGCACATGCGCTTCGATGCCGGAAGGGCTCACCAGCACAGGGTCGCCGACAGCGACGCTGCCGGACAGCACGGTGCCAGTGACGACGGTGCCGGTGCCGGAAAGCGTGAACGAGCGGTCGACCGCGAGGCGGAAACGCCCGGTCGCGGCGCGGCGGCCGAAAGTGTGCGCGGCGGTAAACAGCGCATCGCGCAAACGATCGATGCCGGTGCCGGTCACGGCGGAAACCGGAACGATCTCGGCTTCCGCAATGGCGGTCACCGACAGCGCGTTCTCGATCTCACGCTTAGCCTCGCTCAGCCGCTCGGGCGACACGAGATCGATTTTGGTGAGCGCGACCAGGCCGAGGCTGACGCCGAGCAGATCGACGATGGCGAGGTGCTCGAGCGTCTGCGGCATCACGCCGTCGTCGGCCGCCACCACCAGCAGCACGAAGTCGATGCCGGTGGCACCGGCGAGCATGTTACGGATGAAGCGCTCGTGCCCCGGCACGTCGACGAATCCGAGGATGCGGTCGTCCGGCGCCGGCAGGTAGGCGAAGCCGAGATCGATCGAGATGCCGCGCGCCTTTTCTTCTTGCAGGCGGTCGGTGTCGACGCCGGTGAGCGCGCGCACCAGCGCCGTCTTGCCGTGGTCGACATGCCCGGCGGTGCCGACGATCATGCCGGCGCCGGCATTTGCAATTTTTCGAGGTTGCGGGCGAAAGCCGCTTCGTCCTCGAGGCAGCGCATATCGAAAATGAGTGCGCTATCGGCAATCCGGCCGATGACCGGTACGGGAAGCTGCCGGAAGGCAGCGGCGAGCGCTGTGAGCGCGCGCCCGGCGCCGCGCGGCGTCACCGGCCGGATCGCGATGCCAGCGCTCGGGATCGTTTGCTGCGGCAGCGCGCCCGAGCCGACTTCGCTGGCGCAATCCGCAAGTTCGCAGCGAAAGCCCGGCCCCGCGGCGGTGGCGAGATGCGGGAGCAATCGCCCGGCAAGCGCATGGATATCTTCGCGCCGGCGCGCAATGAAGCGCAGCGTCGGTAGGCGCGCGCTCAGCCGCTCCGGATCGCGGTAGAGCCGCAGCGTCGCTTCGATCGCCGCCAGCCTAATCTTGTCGACGCGCAGCGCCCGCTTCATCGGATTGCGGTTGATGCGCGCGATCAGTTCCTTGCGGCCGACCACATAGCCGGCCTGCGGCCCGCCGAGCAATTTGTCGCCCGAGAACGTCACGATATCGGCGCCGTCGGCGACGGCTTCCGCCGCGGTCGGCTCCTTGGCGAGACCATGGGCAGAGAGATCGGCCAGCGTGCCCGAGCCGAGATCGTGCATCAGCGCAATGCCCCGTTCGCGCGTCAGCGCGGCGAGTTCGCGCGTCGGCACTTCGGCGGTGAAACCCTCGATGCGGTAATTCGAAGTGTGCACCTTGAGCACGAGGCCGGTCTTCGGTCCGACCGCCGCGGAATAGTCTTTCAGATGCGTCCGGTTGGTGGTGCCGACCTCGATCAACTTGGTGCCAGCGCGCGCCATGATTTCCGGCAGCCGGAAAGCGCCGCCGATCTCGATCAGTTCGCCGCGCGAGACGATTGTCTCCTGGCGCTGGCCGAGCGTGTTGAGCACCAGCAGCACGGCCG
The DNA here is from genome assembly GCA_963749625.1 of uncultured Alphaproteobacteria bacterium. GTDB lineage: Bacteria > Pseudomonadota > Alphaproteobacteria > Rhizobiales > Xanthobacteraceae > Pseudolabrys. The sequence goes on from CAVVNY010000008.1 coordinate 192,924, forward strand.
CGGCGTTATTGTTGACGACGGTTGCGTCTTCCGCCCCGGTAAGTTCGCAAAGCAGCCGGCGCACCAGCTCGTCGCGTTCGCCGCGCTGGCCGCTGGCGAGGTCGAATTCGAGCGCCACCGCCTCTCGCATCGCCACGGTCGCGGCGGCAATCGCGGTTTCGGCCAGGATCGCGCGGCCGAGATTGGTGTGCAGGATGGTGCCGGTGAGATTGAACACGGCGCGGATGTTCGGCGCCGCCTCCGCCTCGAGCCGCGCGACGGCCTCGTGCGCGACGTCGGCCACCGCCGCGCTGCATTCGCGGCCTTCGCGGCGCGCCACGCGCACGTTCTCGATCGCGGCGCGCAGCGCGGCCACCGCCGCCGGTCTGCCGAAGCGATCGATGGCCGACGCCATGGCCGCCGTCTTGAGCACGTCGTCGACCGATGGAATATTGCGAAGGCTCACATTTTCGCTCATTACCGCTCCGGACTGTCTTACGCCGGTAAAACGCACCGATACGAATCTTAGGTCAAGTACAACCTCTGCGCTACCGCGCTGGCTTCGGCACGCCGCGGCAGCGGTTGCCGGACGCAGAAGGTCGTGTCAGCATACCCACTCGATCATGACAGGTTTCCCCCATGGCTGACGGCGAATTCGCGGTTTGGAACGAACAGAATTTCGACGCCGAAGTTCTGCGCCAGCCCGGCCTCGCGGTGGTCGACTTCTGGACCGAGAACTGCGTGCCCTGCAAGCAGCTCACGCGCGTGCTTGCCCAACTCTCGACGGAAATTCCGGCGGGCGTGCGCATCGGCACCGTCAAGGTCAACGACAATCCGGATCTGGCGGCGCGCTTCGGCGTGCGCGCGTCGCCGACACTATTGTTCTTCAAGGACGGTGCGGTGGTCGATACGCGGACCGGCGTCGACCGCCGGCAGGTGCTCAAGAAGCTGGTCGAAACGCACGCGTGAGCGGCGCCTGCCAGATGCGATAGGAGGTTTAAAAGAAACATGCCCAATATCACCATGCTGGACATCGAGGAGCTGAAGAAAACCAAGCTCCGCCCCTATATCGAAAAATGCCTGGAGCACCGCGCGCCTGATCCCGGCTTCCACGCCATAATGGGCCACAATATCGATCTCGCGGAATCGATGTTCGTCGCCTGGGACGCCTGCTTCAACAAGGGCCGCATCCCGCACACCGTCAAGGAAGTGATCCGCGTTCAGCTCTCGCGCATGGCGGCTTGCAGCTATTGAGGGAATGTTCGGTCTGCTTCGGCGAAGCGACAGGGACTATCCGAAGAGCTGCTGGACGAAGGCATCAACAATTACGCGGCTAGCGAGCGGTTTTCCGCCGCCGACAAGCTCGCCTTGCGCTACAGCGAGTTGATGGCGACCGATCCGGACGCGATCGACGCCGCCTTCTTCGATGAATTGCGCAAATATTACAGCGAGGAGGAGATCGTCGAACTCGGCCTCTTCATCGGCTTCAATCTCGGCTACCACACCTTCTTCGGCACGCTGAAATTCTATCCGCTGTTCTCGCCCGACGGCCGGCTGCTGACGCAGGCCGAGTCGGAAAAGATCTACGGGCCCGCGCCCGGTTCCTTGCAGCCTTCGGAGCCCGCCAAATGACCTATGTCGCGCCGCTGCCGAAAGAGGCCATCGCAGATCCCGAAATGCACGAACTGATGGCGAAAGGCGAGTCGTTGGGCGTGCCCGACGACCTGTTCCCGCGCATCGCGGCGCGCTCGCCCGATCTGGCCAAGCCGTTCATGCGCGCGCTGTTGATGAGTCACGCCGAAGGCAATGTCGATCATCGCATGAAGGAGGTCATCCGCATCCTTTTGGCGCGCTTTGCCGACGACAAATATTTCGCGGCGCTGCGCTCGCGCAAGGCGCGCGACATGGGGCTGACCGAGGAGCGGATCGAAGCCGGCTGCAACGATTACGAGGACTCCGCTCTGTTCACGGAGGCCGAGAAATGCGCGTTGCGCTACGCCGAACAGATGTATCTCGACGCCAACAAGGTCGATGCCGCGTTTTACAATGAGTTGAAGAAGCATTTCAGCGAGGCGCAGATCATGGAGTTGGGCGCCTTCATCGCTTTCCACTACGGCATGCAGATGTTCATGCGTTCATTAGGCGCGGCGGCGCCGAAGCGCGCCGGCTAGGCGCAAAGGCCGCGGCACGCGGCTTGTCACGCCGCCAATTCTCACGTTCTATAGACGTCACGCTTGAGCTTATCCGTTGCGTCCGGAGAACGTGAGCCATGAACGTTCCGCAAATTCGGCTGACCAGTCTCGCGCATGGCGGCGGCTGCGGCTGCAAGCTGGCGCCTTCGGTTCTGCAGCAATTGCTGGCGGACCAGCCGGCCACCGCGCTGTTCCCGCAGCTTCTGGTGGGAACGGAGACCGGCGACGACGCCGCGGTGTGGCAGATCGACGCCGACACCTGCGTTATTGCCACCACCGACTTCTTTACGCCGATCGTGGACGACCCTTTCGATTTCGGACGCATCGCCGCAACCAACGCGATTTCCGACGTCTACGCCATGGGCGGAAAGCCGATTATGGCGCTCGCCATTCTCGGCATGCCGCTCGGCAAGCTGTCGACCGAGATCGTGCGCGAGATTCTCAAAGGCGGCGCTACGGTTTGCGCGTCGGCCGGCATCCCGGTCGCCGGCGGCCATTCGATCGACGTGCCGGAGCCGATTTACGGGCTCGCCGTCATCGGCACCTGCGCGCCGCAACACGTCCGCCGCAACGCCGGCGCGAAGCCGGGCGATGTGCTGATCCTCACCAAGCCGATCGGCGTCGGCATCTATTCCGCGGCGATCAAGGGTAACGCGTTGCCGCCGGGCGGTTACGCGGAAATGATCGCTACGACGACGCAGCTCAATAAGATCGGCGCCGAACTGGCGCGTGACGAAAGCGTACACGCGATCACCGATGTGACAGGCTTTGGCCTGCTTGGGCATGGACTGGAAATGGCGCGCGGCGCCGGCTTGCGGCTGGTGATCGATGCCGGCGGCGTGCCGCTGCTGACGCAAGCCGCCGCTTTGGCGCAGCAGGGCTTCGTCACCGGCGCCTCGCATCGCAACTGGTCGAGCTATGGCGGCGATGTCACGGTGCCGGCGGAAATCCCCGAGTGGCGGCGGCATCTGCTCACCGATCCGCAAACGTCCGGCGGGCTTTTGGTTGCCGTGGCGCCCGAACGCAGCGCCGCGGTCCTCGCCACGATCCGTAACTCCGGCTGTTCCTTCGCCCGCATCGTCGGGCACGCGGAAGAGGGTGTGCCCGCGATCAAGGTTATTGCCTGATCGTCCCGCGGCAATTTGCGTGCTGACGCATGACGAAAGCGCAAAGGCAACCGGCTTGCGCTGAGTGGCGCGCACTTGGCTCATCACGCATCGCGACAACAATGCAACTCAGGCTCGCGCTCGGCGCTGAATGCGCGGTACGGCATTTGCGAACGCGCGGACCGTTTTTGATCTAGATCAATATAGCCAAGCGGTGGCCAAGCTCAGCTTGCTAAACTTTTCGGCACGACGACGTTGCGCGCGACATCGGCTGGTTCGCTCTCTTTATGGAATCTGAATCACGGCGTGTTCGCACCTTTTTGCAATTTTTGATCCGCACTGGACATCGCTCGCAATGGTCCAGCCGGCATAAAGGCGATCAACGCTAATGCGATCCGCTCCGAAAACAGAAGCCTTCGAACAATGGCGATGCGGCGATCCCAAGGGAGCGCGTCGGAAAAAATGAATACGCAGTTCTGGGTCGTGCAGATTTTCAACGGCGTGTCCTATGGCGCGCTACTGTTCCTCGTCGGCAGTGGCCTATCGTTGATTTTCGGCGTCATGCGGATAGTCAATCTTTCCCATGGCGCATATTTTTTGTGGGGCGGCTATATCGCTTTGTCCGTCATCAACGCCACCGGCTCCTGGGCACTGTCGCTGCCGGTGGCGGCGCTCGCCGTTGCCGTCATCGGTTTGCTGATGGAGCGCGTGTTCCTGCGCCCGCTCGGCTTCGATCCGTTGCGGCAGGTGCTGCTCACCGTCGGCTTCGCCTTTCTGTTCCAGCAGGCCGCGCTCGACATCTGGGGCGGCAACAATATGGACATCAATCCGCCCGCGGCGTTTACGCAAAGCATCGTCGTCGGCGGCATTTATTTCCCGCTCTACCGCGCCTTCATGATCGCCATGGCGCTGCTGATCGGCATCGCGCTGTGGCTGGCGCTGGAAAAGACCCGCATCGGCGCGGCGGTGCGCGCCACCGTCGACGATGCGCAGATGGCGCGCGGCATCGGCATCGATACCAACCGCATTTCCATGTTCATCTTCGCGCTTGGCGCGTTCCTGGCCGCGCTCGGCGGCGTGATCGGCGGCGCCTTTCTCGGCATCTATCCCGGACTCGATTTCGAAATCCTGCCGCTCGCCTTCGCGGTCGTCATCATCGGCGGCATGGGCTCGCTCGGCGGCGCCGCGATCGGCGCGCTGCTGGTCGGCATCGCCGACAATTTCGGCAAGGCGCTGTTCCCGGAAGTTTCCTACTTCACCCTTTACGCGCCAATGGTGCTGATCCTCGCGGTCAAGCCCACCGGCCTGTTCGGCCGCGAGTGAGCGACGAGTGATGGTAAGCCAGCAAATCAAGATCCTGATGGTCATCGCCGCACTCGCCGTGCTGGCCCTGGTTATTCCGCACGCCAGCTCTTTCGTCGTCCTGCTGGCGACGCGCGCCCTGGCGTTCGGCATCCTGGCGATGAGCCTGGACATTCTGATCGGCTTTACCGGCCTCGCCTCGCTCGGTCAGGCGGCCTATTTCGGCGTCGGCGCCTATCTCACCGCCGTGCTCGCCGCCAAATTCCATTTCGGCGTCGGCTGGGATTTCTGGCTGGTGGTGGTGTTCGGCATTCTGGCGGCGGCGCTGCTGGCGGCGTTCTTCGGTCTGTTCGCCATCCGCGCCTCCGGAGTCTATTTCCTGATGATCACGTTGGCGCTCGGGCAATGCGTCTGGGGCCTCGCCTATCGCTGGAATTCGGTCACCGGCGGCGACAACGGCCTCGTCATCAAGGCGCGGCCGAATTTCGGCCTCAACCTGGCGGACGACGTGACGTTCTTCTTTCTCGTGTTCGGCTTTTTCATCGTGTCGATGATTCTGATGTACGTGCTGGTGCGCTCGCCGTTCGGGCGCAGCCTGAAGGGCATCCGCGAGCGCGAGCTGCGCATGTCCATGCTCGGCTACAATGTCTGGCTGCACAAATACATCGCCTTCGTCATCGCCGGCGCCTTCGGCGGGCTGGCCGGCGTTCTGTGGGCGCACACCAACGGCATCGTGACGCCGGAAGACGTCGTTCTCACCACCTCGGTCGACGCGCTGTTGATGGTTGTGCTCGGCGGCGCCGGCACGCTGGTCGGCGGCGTCATCGGCGCGGGCATCGTGTTGTTGCTGCGCGAATATCTCTCAACGCTAGTGCCGTGGTGGCAGTACGTGTTGGGCGGCGTTTACGTGCTGACGATTCTGTATCTACCGACCGGCCTGATGGGCATTCCGAAGCGAATCCGTCAGGGGCTGAAACGGTCCGACAATAAGTCGGTCGCGGATTTGGCATCCGCGCGTAGGTGAGCGTTCAAGTTGAAATTAGCAAGCCACAAGGGAGGTAAGACGATGACAAAGAAGACGATACGAAAACTGAGTCCGCTGCTGCTGGGCGGCGTGTTCGCGCTTGGAATGAATCTCACGTCTAATGCACGGGCCGAAGAATTGCGCATCGGCTTCTTGGTGCCGGTGACGGGCATCTACGCCCAGATCGGCAAGGACATGGTCGATGGCTTCCAGCTCTATCTCGATCAGGTGAAAGGCAATTTCGGCGGCGCGACGGTGAAGTTCATCGTCGAGGACGAGCAGGGCAAACCGGCGACGGCGGTGCTCAAGGCCTCGAAGTTGGTCGGTCAGGACAAAGTGCAGATGCTGGTCGGCGGCTTGCTGGCCTCGACCGGCTACGCGCTGGCGCCGGAAAGCACGCGCGAGAAAGTGCTCTACATCGCCTCGATTCCGTCAGCCGACGATCTGACGCAGCGCAAGTTGTCCGAATTCCCCTATTTCTTCCGCACGGGATGGACGAGTTCGCAGCCGACCCAGCCGCTTGGGCAGTGGGCTTGCGAGCAGGGCTATAAAAAGATCATCACCGTCGCGGCCGACTATGCCTTCGGGTACGAATCGGTCGGCGGTTTTCAGAAAGTGTTCGAGGACTGCGGCGGCAAAATCATCCAGAAAATATGGCCGCCGCTCGGCACCAAGGACTTCGGGCCTTACATATCGACGCTAAAAGGCGACGCCGACGCCATCTTCACGTTGATGGTCGGGCCGATGGCGTTGCAGTTCCCCAAGCAGTTGCGCGGGGCCGGCATCAAGAAGCCGATCGTCGGCGGCACCACCAGCTATGACGAGTTTGCGTTGCCGTTCATGGGCGACGAGGTGGTCGGCGACTTCTCCGCGCTGCAATACAGTGCCGCGCTCGAGACGCCGAAGAACGAAGCCTTCGTGAAAGCCTACCGCGCCAAATACGGCAAGGTGCCGGGCTACTATGCAGAGAGCAACTACACGACTGCGCTGTTAATCGACGAGGCGATGAAGAAGGCCGGCGGCAAGTGGCCAGGCTCCGAGGCGTTCATCAAGATCTTGTCCTCGCTCAAGGTCGAGGCGCCGCGCGGGCCGGTCAGTTTCGACGACATGCGCAACCCGGTGCACAACATCTACATTAAGAAAGTCGAGAAGAAGAAGTTGTTCGGCTACGACAAGGCCGAGCTCTGGAACACCGTGATCAAGACCTACCCGAACGTCAGCCAGTTCTGGACCTACGGCAAGGACAAGTTTCTGAAGCAGCCGGTCTATGACCGCAACTTCCCGCCCTGCAAATACTGCGAATAGGCAACACCAATGCGGGCCGGGGCTTTGTGGAAGAGCCCCGGTTTGCTCAGCTTCGTAGGAATTTGAATATGAGCCAGGGCGCCCAGGCGCAACCGATTCTCGAGCTGAAAGGCCTGTCGAAAAGTTTTCACGGCCTGCATGCTGTGCGCGACGTCACGCTCAGGATTATGCCGGGCGACCGCCGCGCCATCATCGGTCCGAACGGCGCCGGAAAGACGACGCTTTTCAATGTTATAACTGGTGTCCACCCTGCCACTTCAGGGCAGGTGCTGCTATTCGGGCAGGACGTCACCGCTTGGCCGACGTACCGCCGCGTCGGTTTGGGAATGGCGCGCACGTTCCAGGTTACCAGCCTGTTTCCGATGTTGTCGGTGCTCGACAATGTGCTGATGGCGATCGACGGGCCGCAAAAAAAGAAATTTGTGATGTGGCGCTTCGATTCGTCTTATCGCGCGACATACGAGAAGGCCTATCGTCTACTCGAACGCGCCGGTTTCCTCGACCGCAAAGACGCCGAGGTTCAAAATCTCTCGCACGGCGAACAGCGCCAGCTCGAGATTGTTCTTGGCCTGGCCAGCGATCCGAAGATTCTGCTGCTCGACGAGCCGGCCGCCGGCCTGTCGTCGGGCGAATCCACCGAGATGGCCAAGTTCCTGATGAAGCTCGATCCCGGTCTCGCCATTCTCTTGATCGAACACGACATGGACGTGGTGTTCGACGTCGCCTCGCAGATCTCCGTCCTTCACTTCGGCGAAGTTCTGGAAACCGGCACGCCGCAGCAAATTCATTCCAGCGCCAAAGTGCAAGAAATCTATCTCGGAACAGACTAACCCCATGGCAATTCTCGAAGTCCAGGACATCCATACCTATTACGGGGACGCCTACGTCCTCCAGGGTCTGTCTTTGCAACTGGAACAAGGACAAATTCTTGGTCTTCTGGGCAGGAACGGCGTCGGCAAGACCACGCTGGTGAATTCCATCGTCGGCTTCAATCCGCCACGCCGCGGCAAAATCGTGTTCAAGGGCGACGACATCACGCAGAAATCCTCGTTCGAGACCGTGCGCAGCGGCATGGGCCTGGTGCCGCAGGGCCGCCGCGTGTTTCCGACGCTGGGCGTGGAAGAAAACCTGCTGGTGGCGGAACGCAGCCTCGAGCGGCATGGCTGGACGCTCGAGCGCGTCTACAACCTATTCCCGCGTCTGCGCGAGCGGCGCACCCAGCGCGCCAAGACGCTGTCGGGCGGCGAGCAGCAGATGCTGGCGATCGGCCGCGCGCTGATGACCAACCCCGACTGCCTGATCATGGACGAGCCGTCGGAGGGCCTGGCGCCGATCATCATCCAGGGCCTGTGGGAGGCGATCGGCAAGCTGAAGGAAGAAGGCCTGTCGATTCTTCTGGTCGAGCAGAGCGCGCATCTTGCGCTCAAGCTGGTCGACTATGTGCACGTGATGAGCAAGGGCCAGGTGGTCTATTCCGGCAAGCCGGAAGCGCTCAAGGCCAACGACGAGATCAAGTCCAGTTATCTCGGCATCTGACCGGGAACTCGGCGGCCTGTCGTATTCAATTCAAACAGACAATTCATGGGGTGACAGCGATGCCGCTTGCGGATCGTTGACCTTAAATCATACGTTGCGGGCGGCGACAGGCGTGAACGAGGAGAAATCAATTGAATGAAGAATTTGATCGTTGGGAAGCGCGTTACAGCGCGCCCGGTTACGCCTTCGGCAAGGCGCCAAATTATTTTCTAGCCAAATGCAAATCGCTGCTGCCGGCATCGGGCCGCGTCTTGGCCGTGGCCGACGGCGAGGGGCGCAACAGCGTCTGGCTCGCCGAGCAGGGGCTCGACGTGCATGCGACCGATTTCTCGCCGACGGCGGTGGACAAGGCGCGTGCGCTCGCGCGCGAGCGGGGTGTGAGCGTCAAGTTCGAAATTGCCGATGTGCACAATTGGGCCTACCCGCAGGCCGCCTACGACGTGGTGTGCGAAATCTTCACTCAGTTCTCGACGCCCGCCGAGCGCGCGTTGAAATGGACCGGCATGCGCAAAGCGCTCAAGCCGGGCGGCCTTCTCATCGTGCTGGGCTACAGCCCGAAGCAACTCGCTTACGGGACCGGCGGGCCGAAGCAGATCGACAAGCTTTACACCAAGCCGATGCTGGAACAGGCCTTCGCCGGCTTCCAAGACATGGTCTTCACGGAAGAAGAGTTGGAGCTGCAGGAAGGCACGTCGCATGGCGGCATGTCGGCGGTCATCGGGCTGACCTGCCGTAAGCCGAAATGAGCTTCATTCAAGAAGCCGACGCCGCGCCTTACCACTCGCTGCGCGACGACCACGGCAGCGCGTTCAACGCCCGCAACGCGGCGACGTTCGGGCAATAGTGCTCCCATGCCGGGTTGCTTGCGTCACGCGTAAGATCGTGCGCGCACTGCCGGTGACTTTCGCACAGCGAACAAATGCGTTGCAGATCGCGGAATGTTTCCGGCTCCACCTGCGCGACCTCTTTGCGGTCGAGATCGAGCTCCGCCATCCGGCGCAGCAGGAGATCGGAGGATTCCGGGCCTAGGCTGGCAAGCCGGCGGACCTCGGCGGCGGAGATGCCGATATCTTTCGCGATGCGTTCGACTTCGCCTTCGGCGCAGCAACTCGGGTTCGTCAATTCAGGACCGTTGCTGGTCCACACCTGCCACCAGCGTGCAATGACTTCGAACGGCGAGCGGCGTTTTTGAGCATTGGGCAGGGCCGACATTTCACCCTCCTCTGATTGCGCTTGCCGCCCATGCGGCTTGCGCAGCGAATCTAGACGGCAACGGAGTGCCTGGACTTTGCTTGCGCCAAATAGGTATCGAAGGCCGACGCGACGAGACGCAGGTACGGGCGGCCTTTGTCGGTGATTTGGATGCGGTGGCCTTCGATCAGCACGCTGCCGTTTTCCTGATACGGCTGCAAAGCATCCAGCTCGTCGGAAAAGTCGGTGGCGACGTCGAAACCGGATTCGTCGGCGATCGCGTCCAAATCCACGGCCATGTCGCACATCAGCCGCTCGATGATCTGGCCGCGCAAGCGATCGTCGTCGGACAAGGCGATGCCCTTCACGGTGGCCAGTTTGCCTTCGGCAATGGCGCGCGAATAGTTTCCGACCGCGGGCGCGTTCTGCGCGAAGCCCTGCGGCAGGCGGCCGATCGCCGAAGCGCCCAGGCCCACCAGTGCGTCGGCATCGTCGTCGGTATAGCCCTGGAAGTTTCGCAGCACGCGGCCGCCTTTGGCGACCAGTTTATCGTCCGGCTTGGCGTAATGATCGAGGCCGACCGGGCGATAGCCGAATTGCACCAAGGTATCGTGCGCGGCTTCGGCTTGCGCCAGCCGTTGCGGCGATGTCGGCAAGTCGGCGTCTTTGATCAGCCGCTGCTGCGGGCGGAACCACGGCACATGCGCGTAGCCGAAGACAGCGACGCGTTGCGGCGCCAGCGAATGGGCCAGGCTGACGGTACGCTGCACGTCGGCGACGGTCTGCTTGGGCAGGCCGTACATCAAATCGATATTGATGCGGTCGATGCCGAAATCGTTCAATATGTCGACGGCGCTTCTTGACCGTCTCGAAAGGCTGAATGCGGCCGGCGGCCTCCTGCACATGCGCGCTGAAATCCTGCACGCCGAGGCTGGCGCGATTGACGCCGATGTCGCGCAGCGCCTTCGCCAGATCCCGCGTCAGATAGCGTGGATCCAGCTCGATCGCATGTTCGCGGATCGCCGACAGGTCAAAATGGCGAGCGAGCTTATCGGCGATGAATTGGAGCTGGCGGGTGTCGAGGATCGAAGGCGTTCCACCGCCCCAATGGATATGCGTGACTCGACGCTGGCCGGTGTGGCCGGCGATGAGCGCGATCTCGTCAGCCAGGCGCTGCGCGTAAGCGATGATCGGCTCGTCCCGCAGCGTCGCCTTGGTGTGACAGCCGCAGTAGTGGCAAAGCTCCCGGCAGAACGGTACGTGCAGGTACAATGAGAGCGCGGCCTCGCCGGGCAGGCTGGCAAGCCACGATCGATAGACCTCCGCATCGACGGCCGCACTGAAGTTCGGAGCGGTCGGATAGGATGTGTATCGCGGGACAGCTCTTTCGAGCATGTTTGTCATTTAAATTACTCGCATACGCTGATCGGCCAGCCGAAATAAAATATACCGCCTCGCGGCGGACCGATTGACATATGTCAACCGAATGGCGGGCGATGCAAAATGCCCGAAGGACGCCCAAGCAGTAGCCGGGCGGCGAATGCCTTAACGGGGCCAAACCGCTGGAAAGGAACCGCTCGGCGGCTGTGCGCGCTTTTCGTCCTCGCGGGTGGCCGGGGCGATTCGTGCGTCGTGCTGGCCGTCGGGCCGGCGCGCGCACTGTCCATGCCCGCCGCTTCCGGAGCGATCATGATCGGCCAACGACCGCGTGCCGGCTATGCCGTCCGCGATCTTGGCAACGAGAGTTCGAAGTTGGTCGAACGTGCTCATGGCTATCTGGTGTCGTTCCAGCCGTCGCGGCCGCTGCATTTCAGCGAGCGGTTGCAGATTCGCTTTGTAGTGCGTCGAGTGAGTCGGCATTGGGGCAGTAGTGCCGCCACGCCGGATCGTTCGGAGTCAGCAAGAGATCGCGCTGACAATGTTTCTTGCTGACGCAATTCGAACACAGCCGCTGCATATCGCGCATCGTTCCCGGTTCGCGCTTGGCCAGCGCATCGGCGTCGAGATGCAGCAGCGCCATGCGATCGAGCAGTTGTTTCGCGGCGTCGGGCCCGAGTTCGGCCATGTGACGCAGGTCGCTCGGCGAAAGGCCGACGTCATGCGCGATCCGCGCGAGTTCATCATTGTCGCAGGCGTTGAGTCTCTGGCGGCACTGGCTGATCAGCCTGCGGTGCTGCACCCAGTCGCGAAATGCGGCGATGAATGACTTGGCCGCCGGATAAGTCTTGACCGGATTCGTTGCGAGCATGAGGGTCTCCTCCCGCAAGTCATTAACAATAATGCGCCGATTTTCCGGGACCTTGATCCATGTCAACCGGGAAACGCGAAATTTTCCGGCGCACAACCGTTTTTCGCATATGCGAAAGATCAAAACGGCCGGGCCTTTTCTGCGGTTCTGTGGGGCGGCAGGCGCCGCCGATGTCCGGGCGGCGGCCAACAACGGTGGCGCATGTCGGCCGATCTCATCGCTTGGCTTCCATTGGCGATAAAATTGATCGCGACGGCGGCTATCGTCGTTGGCGCCTCGGTAATTGCCGAGCGTGTCGGGGCGCTGACCGGCGCGCTGGTCGCCACTTTGCCGGTGACGATCTGGCCGGCCTATGTGTTTCTCTCGCTCGATCATGACGCCGCCTATCTTGCGCAAGCGGCGCTCAGCGGCCTCGTCATCAATGCGGCGACCGGATTGTTTTTGTTGGTCTACGCGGTGCTGGCGCAAAAGCGCGGCACTTTCGTCAGTCTGATGCTCGCCGTCGCTTGCTGGATTGCGCTGGCGCTGCTGGCGCGTTCGATAGACTGGACGTTCGCGGCCGCGGCTCTGTTGAACCTGCTGGTCTATCCCGCCTGCCTTTGGCTCGGCAGCGCGCTGCGCGTCGCCGAGATACCGCGGCTCCGCCACGGCTGGTACGACTTACCGCTGCGCACGATCCTGGTCTGCGCCTTGATGGCGGCGATCATCGAGGCCAGCAATTGGGCGGGACCAATGCTGACCGGCCTGCTCGCCGTGTTTCCGATCTCGAGCACCAGTCTCGCTCTTATTCTGCAGCCGCGGATCGGCGGCCGTGCCGCCGGCGCGGTGATCGCCAACAGTGTGTGGAGCCTGTTCGGAATCAGTTTCGGCCTCGCGGCGATCAATCTCGCGGTGGTTCCGTTCGGCGCGGCATTCGCGCTTGCCGCGGCACTGGCCATTCCCGTCGTTTGGAATTTGACCGTATGGCTCGTGCACCGGCGCACTGCATTCGCCGTCAATGAAAGTGGTCCGGCGTAAATTACAGCCGGTAACCGAGTAATAGTCTTAGCCGCGCGTACGCGCGGTCGCCGAGCGGGGCGGAAACGGTCCTTGCAGGCCGTTGCCGGGTCTGCCAAAGCATGATCCCCCGTCACTACCGCCCGCCGGTGGCGTCAGTGCCGAACATCGAAAGTCCATTTGTCGCGGCTTTGATTTCCGTCAATAAGCCCTTTGTCGCCAACGGTTATGGAAGTTTAGATTCGGCAAACTCGGTCGAATTCTTTACCGTGATTGGGGTGTCTGCGTGCAATCGACCCGCCAGGGCAGAGTTGTCATGACTGAGCAGTATAAAAATACCGCTGCCAATCAACTTGGGGTGGGCAGGCGGATTGCGCGTGTCACGACCTGGATCGCCGCTGCCCTCGTTTGCGTCATCGCCGCGACTGGCCTGTCGGCCTCGGACGCGCGCGCGCAGAACGCAACGACCGATCAGGCAAAACCCAAGCTCACCAGCGAAATGTGCCTGGGCTGCCACGGCCTGGAAGGATTCGCGCCGCCGGCGACCCCCGGCGAGAAGCAGTTTCCGATGGTGCTCAAGGATCGCTTCCTCGGCAGTGTGCACGGCAAACTGCAATGCGTCGAATGCCACACCAACGTCACCAAGATTCCGCACGACAAGGTCGAGGTGAAGGTCAGCTGCGTCACCTGTCACGAAAACAAGCTCGAGGAAGCCAAGGAAGACAACAACAAGACCGACCAGGCCATCAAGCTGACCCGCGTGATGGAAATGATCGGCCGCTATATGAAGTCGATCCACGCGCAGCCCAGCAAGGCCGACCAGTCGCACACCAACGCCACTTGCTACAACTGTCACGACGCGCACTACGTCTATCCGCCGAACTCGCCGAACTACAACTGGTGGCGGCTCAATCTTCCTTACGCCTGCGGCTCCTGCCACACGTCGGAACTCGCGGAATACAAAACCTCGGTGCACGGCCAGCAGGTGCTGCTGCAGGGCAATCCGAAAGGCGGCGATCTGCTCGGACTGCCACACCACGCACGACATCCAGGACCCCTTCCTCGACAAGACCCAGCTCCTGATCACCAAGAACTGCGGCAACTGCCACAAAGAGGAACTGGAGTCCTACCAGGGGACCTACCACGGCCAGGTCAATACGCTCGGCTTCGCCTACACCGCCAAGTGCTTCGACTGCCACGGCTATCATACGATCCAGCGCGTCAACGATCCGAAATCCAGCGTCTATCCGGCCAACCGGCTGCAGACCTGCCAGAAGTGCCATCTCGACGCGACCAAGGGCTTCCTGAGCTTCGAGCCGCACGCGACCACGCACAACCTCAATCTCTATCCGCGCACGTGGATCGCCTCGAAATTCATGCTGCTGCTGTTGGGCGGCACCTTCTCGTTCTTCTGGACGCATTCGGCGCTATGGTTCTTCCGCGAATACCGCGACCACCAGCAGGAAAAGAACCGGCCGCATGTGCGCGCCGAGGCGCTGCAAAACGGCGACGGCAAGCCGGTCGTCTACTACCGGCGCTGGCCGGCGATCTGGCGGCTCGCGCATCTGTGCTTCGCCATCAGCGTCATCATGTTGGTGCTCACCGGCATGACGCTGTTCAATTCCGACACGACCTGGGCGCCAGGTCATCAGCCACCTGTTCGGCGGCCCGCGCGTCACCGGCACCGTGCATCGCATCTTCGCCACGGCGTTCCTCGCAATCTTCTTCTGGCACATCAGTTACATATTCCTGCGGATCGGACGTAACTGGAAAACCTTCCGCTGGTTCGGCCCCGATTCGATGGTGCCGAGCTGGTCCGACCTCAACGACGCCATCGGCATGTTCAAATGGTTCTTCGGTCTCGCGCCGAAGCCGCAGCTCGACCGCTGGACCTATTGGGAGAAGTTCGACTACTGGGCGCCGTTCTGGGGCGTCACCATCATCGGCGGCAGCGGCGCCATGCTGTGGTTCAAGGGCTTCACCGCGACCTATCTGCCCGGCTGGGTGTTCAACGTCGCCACCATCTTCCACGGCGAGGAAGCGGTGCTGGCGGCGGGATTCCTCTTCACCGTGCACTTCTTCAACAATCACTGGCGGCCCGACAAATTCCCGCTCGATATCCTCATGTTCACCGGCAAGATGCCGCTCGAGGAGTTCAAGCGCGAGCATTTGATCGAGTACAATCGTCTGGTCGAGCAAGGAGAGCTGGAGAAGTACCTGGTCGACGCGCCGTCGCGGCCTATGACGCTCGCGTCCAAGGTGCTGGGCTTCACCTTGATGGGGTCCGGCCTGTTCCTGCTCGTCTTCGTCCTTTACGGCTTCACCCGCCACCTGTTCTTCGGCGGGTAAGCGCATGAAAGCGAAACCAACAAATCAAAAACCGGGGTTTCCCATGAGACATCTGCTGCTCGCCATGTTCCTGTCAGTGGCGCTGATCGGCTGCTCCGATGAGAGCTCGCCGCAGAAGCAAACTGCGGCGGACATTCGCGCCGGCCAGGTCGTGGCGGACAAGGAATGCAAGGCCTGTCACGGCCTCAACGGCAAGGGCGCCGCTCCCGGCATTCCGAATCTCGCCGGACAGCGCGGGCGCTACATCATGGCTGCGCTGCAGGAATACAAGGAAGGCAAGCGCGTCCACGCCGCCTTGCGGGCGATCGCGACCGATTTGAACGAAGACCAGACCCGCGGCGTCGCCGCGTACTACGCCAGCCTGACGCCGCTGCCGGCGGATAAGGGCCCCGTCTTCTCTCCGTACGAGAATGGCAAGACCGCGGCGGTGGCCTGCGCGCCCTGCCACGGCGCGGATGGCAACAGCAAGACCGCCGGCACGCCAAATCTCGCCGGCCAACAGCCGATCTATTTCGTGGCGGCCACGCAGGAGTATCTGACCGGAAAGCGCGAATCGGCGCCAATGGATCCGATGCTGCGCAAGCTGAGCAAGCTCGACATGGAAAGCTGGCGCTGTATTTCGCCTCGCAGCAGCCGGCGCCGCGCACCGCGCCGCCGACCGGCGACGCCGCCGTGGGCGAACCGCGTACTGCGGTGTGCGGCGGCTGTCACGGCTCGCACGGCGTGAGTACCGACGCCGCAACGCCGAGTCTTGCTGCCCAGGACCCGCAATATCTGGTGCGCGCCATCAAGGGCTACCGCACCACGCGTAAGAATGACACGATGTCGCGCGTCGTGGCCAGAACTTGGCGATCAGGAGATCAACGACATTGTCGCGTTCTATGCCACGCAGAAGTCGAAGCCGGCCGAAGACGGGGAACATCTGCTCAAGGAAATCACCGACAAGTGCAACCGCTGCCACGCCGGCGACATCAACAATCCGGCGTTGGCGATCCCGATCATCAACGCGCAGGACAAGGACTATCTGGTTCTGGCGTTACGGTCCTATCGCGACGGCAAGCGCGGCAACTCGCTGATGCACAATATGAGTGTACCTTACGGCGATTCCGTCATCGAAAGCATCGCGTCGTATTACGCGAGCCTGCCGGCACGGTAAGTGGGGTGAACCTGAGTTTATTGTGGGAGGCGTTGCTGCGGAAATCGAGGCGGGCAAGCTCGCTACGCTTGGCTCGAAACTATCCCGTAGGGCAGGGCAATCACAGTTTCGACACGTATTGACCGGATCAGGGTAACGAAAAGCGAGCGTATGGCGATGCAAAGTAGCTTGAAGGGTTTCCTAACATTTGCGGCCATCGCTGGTGCTGCGATCGCGAGTTACTGCCCCGGTGCGACGGCGCAGTCCGCGGCATTCAAACCGGGCGACGAATTGCGCACGCTCGATGCGGCGCCAATGGATATCGCCGAAGGGAAGCGCCTCGCGAGTACCTCGTGTGCAGGCTGTCACGGTGCGAACGGTATCAATACAAACCCCCACGTACCCAACCTTGCAGGTCAGCGCGCGCCGTATCTCTATATTGAGTTGAAAGCCTATCAATCCGGTGCCCGCGGTGACAGCACCATGAATAACGCGGTCAAGTTCCTGAGCGACGACGCGCTGACCAAAGTGGCGGCTTACTTCGCGAGCCTCGATCCCCCGTCGCCGCCACCCAGTGCCGCCGGGCCCGGCAACTTCGATCCGTTGCAGGCCGGCAAGACCTTGGCGGCGGCTGTTTGCGCTGGTTGCCATGGCGATACCGGCATCAGCCAAATTCCCAATACGCCGAGTCTGGTTGGGCTCGATCCGAAATACCTGGTCGACGCGATGAAGGCGTACAAGAACGGCCAGCGCAAGAATGACACCATGAAGGCCATGTTAGCGTCGGTGAACGAATCGGCTATGAACAACCTCGCTCTGTTCTACGCGCTGCAGAAGCCGGCGCGTGCCAAGACGCCGGCTGCCGGCGATGCGGCCGCCGGCAAGGCTGACGCGGCAAGTTGCGGCGGGTGCCACGGTGAGGATGGGGTGAGCGGGAGTCCGGCGACACCGAGCCTAGCCGGTCAGGATGCCCATTACCTAGCGGCAGCGCTGCTCGACTACAAGAACGGATCGCGCGCCAACGAAACGATGAAAGGTCTCGCCGCCTCGCTCGACGACAATAAGATGAAGAATCTGGCGGCTTACTTCGCAGCGCAGGAACCGAAGGCGCCGAATGTGCGTAAGCCGCTGACGACCGAGGAATGGACCCAGCGTTGCGATCGCTGCCATGGCATCAATGGCAACAGCACCAATCCGCGATTCCCGGCCCTGGCGGCACAGCGCGTAGACTACTTGGAGAAGGTGCTGCACGATTATCAAACGGGCGCGCGCAAGAGCCAACAAATGACCCCAATGGCCGAAGTGCTGACATCGCAGGATATTGAGGCCCTTGCGGCGCATTATGCGCGCCAAAAAGCACGGGCCGTTATATTCCTGCCTTCGCCAGGTAAGTGAAGTGGGGAAAGATAACCAATGGAACAGAAGACGATGAGTGAATTTCCACTGCACCGGCATTATCTCCATTACTCGGAGCTGCCGTACAGCCAGCGAGTTCTTTATACAGCGACGCTGCTCATCCTCGGCATGGGCTATCTGTTCGCCTTGCTCAATGTGTATTTTACCTATGCTGGGCGCGCGGGTGGAAATCCGATGTTGCTGTCGTACGAAGACATCGTGGTCGCTTATTCTGGCAGCGGCAAGGGCTCACGCCTTGAATCGGCGCTGCGCGGGCCGATGTCGACTATGCTGCCGGCCGATGAGCGCACTATCGTGCTCAATTGGGCTGCCGAGGGCAGCACGCGCCCAGTCTATGATAAGTCGGTCAGGCCACTACTCGATAAATATTGCATGACCTGCCATGACGGCAGCAATCCACACCTGCCCAATCTCAATGGCTACGACAATCTGAAGAAAGTGACCGAGAAGGATACCGGGGCTGCCATCCCCACGCTGGTCCGCGTATCGCACATTCACTTGTTCGGGTTGACCTTCATCTTTTTTATCGTCGGCCTCATGTTCAGCCATGCCTATGTGCGGCCGGTTTGGTTGAAATGTACCATTGTAGCAGCACCCTTCGTCGCTATCGTACTCGATGTCAGCTCCTGGTATTTCACCAAGATCTATCATCCATTCGCCTGGGTCGTGATCGCGGCCGGCGGCTTGATGGGTACTTGTTTTGCCACCATGTGGCTGGTGACCATGTATCAGCTTTGGTTCTCGCCGCCTCCATCGATGGTCGTTGAGAGAGAGCGCGTTGATATTCCCAGCGTCGGCTGATGGCTATCGGACAAGAGATGTGATCGTTTCAAAATTGTCCGATTGTCACCGCGATTGGGGTCGTGATGGAGAGGTGGTGCGCGCGCAAAGTTGCTACCTGGGCGTCAGGAAATTTAGCCGCGGACGTCAATAATGGAGTCGATCGCCTAGTCAGCGCCGAGACAGGATGATCGCACCCTACAAGCGTCGCCTTCCGGTGACGCGGGCGTTCTTTAAGAAGGCACAAACAGATCCCTTTAAGCGGCGCAGCCTTCTCCAAACTGCGGGGTTCCCCACAAATTGGGGGTCCCCCGCTTCAGATGTCGATCTACGATGGATCTAAAGACTGAAAATATCTATCCCGCCATACGGTCACTTCTTGAACGTATGGCCATTCGCTTCATATTTCTTGCCCATGGCATTTCGTACGCCGCCGCCGGCCGGGTTAACGTGACAATACCCACAAGGCTTGCCTTCTTTTGCTGCATAGGCCGGCAATGCCGCGGCACGTTGGGGAGCGACGACGACCGCCGTGGCCGCGACAAATATCCCAACGGCCAGTGCACCGAGCCCGGCAATAATTTTCGTCCGCGTCGCCATTGAAATCATGGCCGCGTCTCTCATGGTGTTTTCTCCATTGTCTTCATTGTTATTGTATTGGAACACCAATGATTGTTTCCCAAAGCTGAGATTCGGATTTGATGTAGGTCAATTCGCATGCCTTTTCGGGGCGGCGTTTAAGCCGCGAACATCTTTGTCCGATAGATTACGATGGGCACGTGCTGTTGATATTCACATCATCGGTCTGATATAGCCCCCACGCCCGAGCCAATCTCTCCACTCCATCACAAGGCAGATCGCCATCGCCAACTAGGGCAAGCTGTGAGCGAGTGTGTCCAATCGATGGACTCCTTGACCTAAATCAAACTCGGCACAATTGTTTTGCGTTGATAATCCACAACTGTCGGCGAAGCTTTTCACAAACGAAAAGGCCACGACAGTTGATACGAATTCGCTTTGCGCCAGCTTTCCCGACGACGGCACAATGTGCGGGAAAGCCAACAAAAAAATTTGGGGTTGATCGGAAACGCAAAGGAACGGGCACGCTATGCCGCGTCATATCATTCGAGTCTTGGCCCTTATTGTGGCCTTTGGCGTGCTGGCATATGGAGCAAAACGATATTTCACTGCCAATTCGTTTTATGAATACGGCCACTACCGCGGAAAATCGGTGGCCGAAATTGCCGCCGAGAAGCCGAGATACAAAGGTACGGCCTATTGCGCCTCGTGCCACGCACCGCAGGTCGCGGAATGGTCCAATGGCGTCCACAACAGGCCCGATATCGGCAAGGTCGTAAAGTGTGAAGTCTGCCACGGACCGGGTGGCGGGCGAGATGCCGAGACTACGTATCTACCGCCGACGACCGGTCCGGATCATCCGAAAAATCTGAAAATGATTGTGCCAACCGACACACGGCAGTTGTGCACGCTATGCCATGAGCGGATGACCGGCAGACCATTGCAGCAGCGTCAGATCGTCGTGGCCGATCATGCCGGCACACAACAGTGCATCGTTTGCCATAATCCCCACTCGCCCAGGCTCAACCTCGTATCGGCAGCGTCAACGGCACAGGTAGGTGATGCGGCCGCGGGCAAAACCAAGGCTGCGGCTTGCACAGGATGCCACGGCGCTGAAGGCGTGAGCGCCAACCTTCCAGGCCCCACTCTCGCGGGGCAGCGCGAGGCCTATCTACAAGGCGCGCTCAAGGCCTACATCGCGGGCGAGCGTAGCGATCCGATGATGAGCGCGGGCGTGCAGGGGCTAAGCAATGACGATGCGGCGAATGTCGCGGCTTATTTCGCCGGTGCGAAGTGCGTCAGTGCTTTGGATGCAGAAAAGCAAGCCACGCTGCCAGGCAAGGCGACAGCAACCAAGTGCACAGCCTGCCATGGCGCTGACGGAAACAGCACCAATCCTTCGTGGCCGAACCTCATCGGGCAATCCAAAGATTATCTCGTCAAAGCCCTAAATGCCTACAAGGGCGGAGTTCGCAAGAACGGCATGATGGCCGGGATCGCGAAGGGCTTAAGCGATGCCGATATCGAAAATATAGCAGCCTATTACGCCGCCGCGACTTGCAAGTAAGGCACGGCAAGCAACGATTTTGCCAGGAGCGCTGCAATGGACGAGAACGAAAAGCTCGAGCAACCTGAAAAAGGGCGGCGCGAATTTCTAGGCTGTCTTGGAAGCGTGATTGCAAGCGGCGTGGCGGCAGTGGCTGCAAACTCGGTATCGTCGCAGGCAACGGCGGCGACCCAAGACGCAGCAACGGCCAGCCAGGCGCCGGCAATCCCGGGGTATGACTGGACAAAGCATCAATGGGCATTCGGCGTCGATGCGGAAAAATGCATCGGCTGTCTGCGCTGCGTAGAGGCGTGCAAGACAGAAAACAATGTCGCGCCCGACGCCCACCACTTCCGCACTTGGGTCGAGCGCTACGTGACGTTGGAGGGAGAAGACAAGGCCCGCGTCGACAGCCAGGCGGACCCGGTAAACATCGAGGCTTCCGGAAGCGAGGGACGATATCGATTCGCCAATCGTTACAAGGACGCGAAGGTCGAAAAAGCCTTTTTCGTCCCTAAGCTGTGCAATCACTGCACAAATCCGGCTTGCGTGCAGGTGTGCCCGACCGGTGCAACCTACAAAACTGCGGATGGTGTGGTCGTCATCGATCACACCTATTGCATCGGCTGCCAATACTGCGTGCAAGCCTGTCCGTATGGTGCGCGATTCTTTAACGAGGAAAAGAATGTAACGGACAAGTGCACTTGGTGTTACCACCGCATCACTAAAGGCTTGCAACCTGCTTGCGTCGAGGTTTGTCCGGTCGGTGCGCGCATCTTCGGCGACCGCAGCGACAAACAAAGCTCCATAAGCCAGTTCATCCAAAACAATCGGGTCCACGTACTCAGGCCGGAGACGGGCAATGCCCCGAACGTCTTCTATGTTGGCACAGACAAGGACGTGATCTAATGGAAGCGCTGTTTCACGCCTCGACGTACACCGGTTACGTTTACCCGAATGAAACGGTCATTCCATGGACCGTGTTGATCGTGGTCTATCCCTATCTTACGGGATTGGTCGCCGGTGCCTTCACTATTTCAAGTTTGTACCAAGTGTTTGGCTTCAAGCAATTGCGGCCGGTGGCGCATTTTGCGCTGCTCATTTCGCTATGTTGTATGATTACTGTTCCGCTGCCCTTGCTGTTACATCTTGGCCATCCTGAGCGTGCGTTCAATGCAATGATAACGCCGCATACGACCTCTGCCTTTGCGGTCTTTGGCTATGCAGCGGCTTTCTACGTAATTCTGCTGACCATCGAGACTTGGTTTGTTTTTCGACCGCAGATCGTACAAAAATCGCTGCAACCGACCGGGATATCGCGATGGTTTTATCGCATCTTGTCGCTCGGATCCGGCGATGTTTCCGAAAAGGCGATGAGCTACGACCAAAAATGGCTATTCGCATTGGCAATCATCGGCATTCCCGGCGCGCACGGCTTACATGGATATGTCGGGTTTGTGTTCGGCTCTTTGAAGTCGCGAGAGTGGTGGTCGTCCGATCTGATGCCGGTTATATTTCTGCTGTCTGCGATCATCTCCGGTACGGCGCTAGTGATCATTCTCTACGTTTTGTCTTGTAAGCTGCGCAAAGTACCGGTCGATCTGGCGTGTCTGAAGGTCATGGCCTACTCGCTATGGGGCTTCATGATGTTCACGCTGGTCATAGAAGGCGTGGAATTCTTGAGCCTGGTCTATCGGGGCCGCGAAGGCATCGAAGTCATTATGGAGTTTGTCAAAGGGCCGCTTGTCGTGCCGTTCTTCATTTTACAATTCGGCTGCGGTTCCGTGCTGCCGCTCGCGATCATTACCTTCATGATTTGGCGTGGCACCACCGGAACAGCGCTGATTGTCGGAATCACCGGATGCTCGATCCTTGTCCTGCTCGCGGTGCTGATGATGCGCTACAATGTCGTCATCGGCGGACAGGAAATTTCAAAGACCGGAAAAGGATTGCTCGCTTATCACCCGCCCATATTCGGTCGGGAGGGTTTGTTGGCGGCAGGCATAGTGCTGGCCATTCCGATGATCATGTTGTCGGTGTTGGTCCGCGTATTTTCACCATGGCACGACGCGGCCCACGCGGCATAAGCGACGATCAAATGCGCCGCGCCAGTTCGGCGATGCGGTCGGCGAATTCGTCGACCGCCGGCCAAGACGTATATTCGATGCTGGTCGCAGGGTCGGTCGGCCCGCCCGTCAGCAACATGATGAAGCGGATGATCTGGCGATCGCGCCAGCTATAGCGCCGATAATCGAGCCGCCCGGCGAAGGCGACGGCGAGTGCCGGCGTCAGCCGGTGGCGCGCGATGGTCTTGCGCAGATAGGCGTTGCCGGTCGCCGTGGTCTTTTCCGGTTTGCGCGCGGTTAGATTGACCGAGGCGAGCGCCAACGGCGGCGGCGCGGCGAGCGAATGGTAGGCCGTCAGGAAACGATCCGCCGCCGGCAAATGCTTGCCGTATCGCACCGCGGCGACCAGCACGAGCGCCGAAGCCGCGGCAATATCCTCCGCCGCCGGCTGCATCACCGCCAGGTCTTGCGGCAGGCAGGGCGCGCCGCTTTCCGAAAGGTGGTGTGAAATATGCTCGGCGATGCGGCGCGATTGTCCATCGTGCGTCGCGTAAAAAAGTAAAGGTGGTTGGCGGCGGTCAGCTGTCGGCATCGAGCGCCCCATAGGGCCGCTTGCGCGTTACGTCAACCGACGCGTTTTGCAGAACCGCTATTTCGCAACGAGATTGTAAATCCATGCGATCAATGCGCCGGCCACAAAGCCATCGATGAAAGCCCATATCGCGCCGATCACCGCGCCGGCGATCGATGCGCCATAGCCGATATAAAGCGAGGCAAGCGCGGCGACGAACGCGACGCCCCACCCGAACATGGCCATGATTGCCACGCAGAAAACGGAGAACGCCCAGAGCACGCCGATGGCGACGCCGAGAGCCAGAGGTTGAAATTTATTCATGGCATTCACCTCCCTCGTTTTTGATGCGGCCGGTCGCGGCCCGGCTCAGATATAATTACCGCCGAAGCCGATCGCCATCATGACGAGCAGCGCCAGCCCGAGGGCGACGAGGCCGAAGCCCAAAATCTTGGCGCCGAGCGTCAGCGGCCGCGATGGCGCGTCGACCAGATGCCGTTCGAGCTCGCCGGTTTCCGCCAAGCGGGCGTATTCGACGGCGTATTCGCGCTTGAACTCTTCGAGCGGCATCGAGCCGGTGAAGATGACGATGTCGAGCGGAAACTTGTCCGGCCGCCAGTGATTGACGAAGTAGTGCACCGTGAAGAGATAAGCGGCGGCGAGCAACGCTTCGTCGCCGTGGGCGACGGTGGCGACGTTGAACGCCCAGCCCGGCAAATAGGCAGCGGTCAGCGTCTTGAACCACAGCACGGCGCCGGTCGCGACCAGCATGGCGATGCCCCAGAACGGCGCCCAGTAATCGACCTTCTGCTGATAATTCCAGTGGTCGAAACTCGGCCGCGGCCGCTTGCCGAAAAACCATTTAAACATGGCGGCGAAGTCGCTGGCATCTTGCCAATTCGGCATCAGCGAATAGGGCCCGAAAACTTTGAAGCTCGACCAGTTCCGGGCGATGTGAACGGCGGCGTAAAGAACGTGCCAGGCGAAGACCGCGACCATGACCGCGGCGGAGACGCGGTGAATGACGCCGGCGATCATCGGCCCGCCCATGGCGCGCTCGAGCACCGGCGCCCAGGCCGTGGTGGGGTACAGCAATGCCACGCCGGTCGCGACCAACAGAATGATGCTGACCGCGAACAACAAGTGAGCCCAGCGCCACACGGCGCTCCAACGCTGGTAATAGCGGCCTTCCGCCTGCGGCAGCGCGGCGGCGCGCACATGCGGGCGCGGCTTCTGCTGCTGGCGGTCGCGATATTCGCGATAGAACCAAAGCGCCGAATGCGCCCAGAAGAACAGCAGCACGCCGCCGACCGCCAAATTCACGAATTTCGAAGCGATCCACGTGTAGGGATAATGCGCGAAGTCGTCGGTCGTGGCGTGCGGCTGGAACGTGGCGAAGCCCGCCGTCGCATCGGCATGACACTTCCGGCAGGTCTTCAGCAGGTTGGCCGGTGCCACGCTCGAGGCCGGATCGCTGGCGCGCAGGATCGCGTGGCTGCCGTGGCAATCGGCACAGGTCGCGCCGTCGGCAAAACCCATGGCAACGACTTGGCCATGATACGTCTCCAGGTAACCCTGCGCCGCCGCCGCATGGCAATTGATGCAGTTCTGCGCGATGGCGAGTTTTGTCCGCTCCCACGCGGCGGCCGTCTTCGACACGTTCGTATGCGGCAGTGCGGTGATCGTCGTGTGGCAATCGACGCAGCGTACCGACGCCTTGCCATGGACGCTGTCGGCAAAATGATCCGCGGCCACGAATAGCGGGCGGCTCTTGCCGTCGGCGCGCGGCGCGGCGAATCCCGTCGCGCCATGGCAGCTCAGGCAAGTGGCATTGTCGAGATTTGCCGGGCCTTGAGCGCCCGCCGCTTGCACCCAAACGAGGAGGACCGCCAACACGGCCGCGCGCAGCGCAAATTTTCCAGCGTGCATGGCTTGCTCTCCTCGGTGTCCGAAAAACGAACGCGCGGCACTCTGTGCCGCGCGCTTTAACACTCGACCCGCAAACCGTAGCGCGGCTTCATCCAATCGACGGCGTACACGCCGTCGAACGTAACGTCCACACCGACGAGAGCAAAAGGGTCTGCGCGCGGAGCCGTTACCGACCTGCGGCTACAGCTTGTGGCCGTTTTCCTTGAACTTCTCACCGGCCGGCTTGAGCTTGCCGCCGCCCGCTGGATTGGCGTGACAAAATCCGCAGGGCTTGCCGGTTTGCTGCGCGTATGCCGGCGTGGCGTTGGCTGTCTGAGAGAAACGTCAGCGACATTGCACCCGCGATCAGTATTGCGGCGGCTGTTCCGCAAACGAGGGCCACAGTATTCTTCACGTGTACTTGCATATCCAACTACTCCATTTGCCGAGAGGGTGTAAGCAACTACCGTTCGCGACCGACAGCCATCGCGAAAGAGTGATATTTTATCAACACATCAAAAAGAAAAACAGATCGCCCGTGCTCATCGATGCAAAAAAATTGATCTCGATCAAAGTCCAAACTAGGCTTGCATCCATAGCTTAGCGGGAGTGATATCGCGATAAGCTAAGGGCTGGGGGAAGTAGTAATCGAATAGGGGTGTGTCGGTTTTATACACATCCTGCTTCGATCGGGCGCTTGAGGATCAATCGGACGGAACGCGATCACTAGGCGACCTATTGTAAGCAATAGCGATCTTCCCCTAAGCGATGAGTTCACCTGATCAGCGTCATGCCGACGCTGGGTGCACAATTGTTATCGGTGGCGGGGGTCGTTCAGTGAAAAGCAATAGTCGTCAGACTGTCGAATTCGGGCTCACCGGGGCTTTGTCGACGGATATTCCGGACAAGCCAAGATTTAGATTAGGCAAGACCTTCGCGATGCTTACGGCGGCGGCCCTATTCGGGTGCGCTGCTTTCAGCATGTCGCAACCGGCCAAAGCCGACGGCGCTTTTACTGTCGCGGGCATCAATTCGGCGCTGCCGAACTGGTCGCAAGACACCAAATCCGAGCAATCCAGCCAGCCGCGCGCGCAAATTGCAGACGACGCGACTTTCTCGGCGCTGCGCGATTTCGCGCAGAGCGTGGGAACCAGCGAGCGGGCATCGCTCAAGGGCCAGACCAAATTGGCCGAAGCGGACAGCTTGATGGAATGGCTCTCGCAGCCCAAGAGCGACGAGCCGGCAGCCAAGCCGAATGGCCCGGTCGCGGGCGGCAAGCATTCAAAGACGCCGGTCGAAGCTCACTTCGTCGGCGACAAAGTCTGTCTCGGGTTGCCATTCGACCCAGAATCGCGGAATTCCAAAAGACCCTCATGGGCCGCATTGGCATGACGCAAAAGGGCAAGTTCTCCTGCGAGAATTGCCACGGTCCGGGCTCGGCGCATGCCAAGGCCGGCGGCGGACGCGGCGTCGGCGGAATCATCTCGTTCGGAGCCGAACGATCTTTCGCGCACCGCGGAAGAGAACAACGGTATCTGTCTCGCCTGCCACGAGCGCGGCGACCGCACAAATTGGCAACGGCAGCACGCACGAAACGCGCGGCCTGATGTGCACCAATTGCCACACGATCATGAAGGTCGTGTCGCGCAAGAACCAGCTCAAGACCGTGTTCGAGCCCGACACCTGCTTCCAGTGCCACAAGGATCGGCGCGCGCAGATGTTCCGCTCGTCACATATGCCGCTGCGCGAAGGCAAGATGGTGTGCTCGGATTGCCATAATCCGCACGGCAGCACTACCGAAGCGCTGCTGAAGAAAGATTCGATCAACGACACTTGCTACACGTGTCACGCCGAGAAGCGCGGGCCGTTCCTGTTCGAACACGCGCCGGTACGCGAGAACTGCGAAAACTGCCACGTTCCGCACGGTTCGGTGAACGAGTTCCTGCTCAGGATCCCGCGCCAGAGGCTGTGTGCGACTTGCCACGGGTTCGGCCATGGCCTGACGAGTGGACCACTTGCGGTGCAATCGATGGGGCGCTCGTGCCAGAACTGCCACAACGCGGTTCACGGCACCAATGATCCGTCGGGCGCACTTCTCCACCGCTAGAACAGCGGCAAGAAATCGGAGCACTGCGTTTAGCGGTTCAAAACGGACACAGGATCGATTGAGTTAGGGGCGGGTACTATGAAAAGCCGAACTAAGTTTCTTCTGACTTGCATGACGGGCGCACTGGTCATCGGTATGGGGCCGATGACCTCCACGTCGCACGCAGCCGACACAATGCCGGTGAAGGCAATGCCGGCTGGGGCGCCCGTGCCCTACTGGTGGTTCACCGGCGAAATCGAAGTCGGGGGCCGCTTCTTCCTCAACGATCCGCAGAAAAATGGCATCGCGAGCCAGGGCGGAAAGAGCCTCGGCAAGTTCTACGAGTACCGCGACCTCAGGCCGGGGCTGATTCGGCAACGCCCGTATCTCGACCGGTACAAGTGACGGCCTCTACAAGATCGACATCTCCGGCAAGAACATCGGCTATGACGATCAGCGGTTACGATTTCAACGCGTCGAAGGCCGGCGAGCACTACTTCAACTTCCAGTGGGATGAGACCCCGCACAATGCCGGCATCGGCCACACTATCTATAATGGCGTCGGCACCAATGCGTTAACGCTGCCGACGGGACTTTCGAACACGTTGCGTACGCTTGTACTCCGGCGACTAACTGCACGGGCCCGGTTCAGAACGCGGCGGTCGCTGCCGCGATCAGCGCTAATCTCCACGACATCGACATGGGCATCCGGCGCGACACCGCGGCGGCGGATTATCGTTGGACGCCGACCGATGCATGGGACATCAAGGCCGACTACTCGCACATGCACCGGACCGGCACGCAGACCGACGGCGTGACGTTCAGCTGGGGCACCAGCGGCGTCCGCGTCGATGCACCCAAGCCGGTTGACGACGTCACCCAGAATTACGGCCTGAACGGCGAATATGCCGGCACGTCGCCCTGGGGCAAGAAGTTCAACTTCAAGCTCGCCTATAACGGGTCCACGTACACCGACGCCAACAGCTCCTACACCATCCAGAACCCGTTCTGCATCACCGGCGCAACAACCTGCGATTCGACCATCGGCGCCGACAGCCATGATGTCGCTGTGGCCGTCCAACCACGTGAACGGCTTCTCGGGAACATTGGGCGCTGGATCTGCCGGTAAACAGCCGCTATATGGGAACGGTCTCGTACAACATGATGCGGCAGAATGAAAATTTCCTGCCCTTCACGATCAATCCGAACTTGGGCCTCGATCCTGCCAATGGTCAGCCGTGGACCAACCTGGCTGTCTTGCCGGCCTCGCAGCCTGAACGGGCAGATCAACACGTTGTTGAGCAACAACGTGGTGACAACCCAGATCACGCCGGATCTGAAGTCGAAGCTGAGCTACCGCTACTACGACTTCAACAACGACACGCCCGAGATATTTGTACCGCAGTGGGTCGGCGCCGATATCAACGTCGGCCCATTACACCGCAGCTTACAAGACCGGTGCAGAGTCTCTCGATTTCCTACATCAAGCAGAATGCCGGAGCCCAGCTCGACTGGCGGCCCACTAATTCGGTGAATGTCGGTGCCGCCTATGGCTATGAGCGCTACGATTGGACCCGAGCAGACGTCGACGTCACCAACGAGCACTCCGGCAAGGTATTCGGCGATTGGAAGCCGTTCTCCTGGGTGACTGCGCGCGCAAGCTGGGAAATTTCGTCGCGCCGCTACGATACCTACAACTACCTGGCATATGTCGGAAGCGCTCAATGGCCAGAATCCGGCAGCTGCACAGTATTCAACCGCTTACCGTCAGTTCTATCTAGACAACCGCGACCGCAATAAAGCCCGCTTCTCCATCTCGGTCGACGTCCTGCGCAACCTCACGGTTACACCGACTGCGGGCCTGCAGAACGACAACTACAACCTCAACCCGGCGGCCGAAGAAGGCATGTAAGCGATCACGCATGGAATGCCGGAGTTGATGTGACCTACATCATGAGCCCGTGCCACCAAAGCGTCGGTCGGGTACATGTACGAGCATCGCAGCCAGGTTATATCGTCGGCTGGCACCGCTGCGCCGCACGTCCCCGGCGCTTCGTATCAATCACGACCAACGTAGAGGACAAGGTCCATACCCTCATCGCCGCGTTGGACCAGAACCTGATCCCCAACAGGCTCGATCTGCGGCTGGGCTACACGGTTTCGCTGGGCGACCACGTCGCAGCCGATCGTATTTTGCTAACGGTGATCGCCCGACCGCGACGTCAATCCGGGCGGCCAATATCCCGACATGAAGGACCATGTTCCAGCGGCTCGAGGCGATCGCGAAATACAACTTCGACGAAGATCTCGTGAAGCGGATGGGCTGGAACGGCAAGGTCGATCGCCAAGCTCGGCTACGCCTACGAGCGCAACGCGGTCGCCAACTGGCAGCTCGACAATCTCGCGGCCTACACGGGCGGTGCGCCGTACTGCACGATCAGCACCACTTCGTTTGGTTGCGGCTTCATGCTGTGGCTAGGCAACGACAATCCGAACTACAACGTGCATCAGCTGATGGCTTCGGTTACCTTCAAGTGGTAACCGCGCCACAGTCTGTATGACCGGACTGATATAAGGAGCGGCCTTCGGGCCGCTCCTTTCGTTTGTGCCGCCGGCCTGGTCCGGCACGGACCGTGGCAGTCGGCGGCGGCCTGGCGGATAATGGTGCCCTGGGCGCAATTCACTAAAGCCCGGTCCCGCCGCCTTGGGGCGGGCGGGCATTGCCGTCCATGCCGGGCGCTGCCGTAGCCGGCTGTTGATATCCGTCAAAAGGCGAACATCATTTTCTAGTAAAAAGACCATGCCGATTGGCGGGGGCTTCGCTATTGTATTACAAAGACTGTGGAATTGAAGGAGACCGGCTATGAAGCGGCAACGTCTTTTACTCGCAGCGGCGGCGACTGGCCTTGCCCTAGTGGCGGTGGCCGGCATGCAGATCACCACCTCGTCCACGGCCTATTGCGCCCCGAACGAAAAGCCGGTCATGAAGGTCTATCCGCAGACCAGCCAGTCGAAGAAGAGCTTCAAGGAAGACGTCATGCCGGTCTTCGTCGGCCGCTGCGTCAGCTGCCATCAGCCGGGCGGCGAGGGCTTCGTCAAAAGCGGGCTCGATCTCACCAGCTATGCCGGCGTCATGAAGGGCACCAAGTTCGGCCCCATGATCATTCCGGGCGATCCCGAGAGCAGCAATCTGATGCTGTTGCTCGATTGGCGCGCCTCGCCCGATCTGCGCATGCCGCACGGCAAGAAGCAGCTCAATTCCTGCGACCGCAACGATATCCGGGCCTGGATCCGCGAAGGCGCCAAGGACAACTGAGCGCCGTTTCGCGGCTTAAAGCGAAGCTGTTTTAGCTCGAGGGGGTTCGCCGCCGCTGC
The DNA here is from genome assembly GCA_963749625.1 of uncultured Alphaproteobacteria bacterium. Taxonomy (GTDB): domain Bacteria; phylum Pseudomonadota; class Alphaproteobacteria; order Rhizobiales; family Xanthobacteraceae; genus Pseudolabrys. The sequence continues at coordinate 223,614 of CAVVNY010000008.1, forward strand.
GGCGGCCCCCTTTCGCGTTTGGGAGAGGGGCCGGGGCGAGGACGCTCAGCCCTCGACCTTGAGATCCTTGATCACCGCGTCGATCTGGCGAAGCTTGTCGGCATCGCCGGCGAGCGCCTTGCGCGCGTCGGCGGCGGCGGCCTGCGCCTTGGCCTGGTCGCCGAGCACCATATAGGCGCGCAACAGCCGTTCCCAGCCGGCGACGTCGGAACCGTTCTGTTTCAGCCGGTCGGCGAGCCGCGCCACCATGGTGCGGATCATCTCGTTCTGCGCGTTGGGGTCCATCTTCGCCGCCGCCGCAATGTCGGCCGCGCTCGGTCCCGGCAAGCCGGCGGCCGGCGCCGGTGCAGCCGGTGCCACGGGTGCCGCAGCCGCAACGGGCGCTGCCGGCGGAGCCGAGGCGGCCGCTTCGAGGCCCTGGGTGAACTGACGCAGCCCATCCGGATTGCTCGCCAGCGCGCGGCGGGCGTCGGCGCTCGCGGCCTCCGCCTTGTCGTTCTGGTTCAGCGCGCGATAGGAACGCACCAGCTCGACCCAGCCCTGGACATCGGAGCCGTTCTTTTTCAGGCGATCGGCAAGCCGCGCCAGCATCGCGTCCATCGATCCTTCGTGTTGCCCGGCGGGCAGCTTCGGCGCCGCCGCGCTGGCGGCCACGGGAGGCGGCGGCGCCGGTGCGGCTGCCGCCGGAGCGGCCGAAGCGGCCGCTTCGCTGCCGTCGTTGAATTGGCGCAGCTTGTCAGGATCGCCGGCCAGCGCCTTGCGGGCGTCGGCAATGGCGCCCTGCATCTTGTCGTTCTGGCCGAGCACGCGGTAGGAGCGAACCAGCTGCAGCCAGCCCTGAACGTCGGACCCGTCCTTTTTCAGCCGATTGGCGAGGCGGCCGACCATGCTGTTGATCGACTGGTCTTGCTGCTCGGGCGTGAGTTTGGACGCCGCCGCGATGTCGGCCGCGCTCGGACCGGGCGCGCCGGGTGTCGCTGCCGCTGCTGTGGCCCCTGCCGGCGCGTTGCGCGCCAAAGCGTGGCGGACCACTTCGATCCAGGGTGCATTCGGCGGGGCGCCGGCGATGAGATCGTTCCAGATCTTTTCGGCCTCGGCGCGCCGGCCATCCTGATCGGCCGCCATGCCCATGTAGAAGCGCGCCATAACGTCCTGCTTGTCGAGCGCCAGCGCACGGTCGAAGGCGGCTTTGGCCTCGGCGGTGACGACGCCGTTGGCGGCGGCCACCATGGCCTCGCCGTGGTTGGCCTCGCGCTCGGCGTTGCTGCCGTTAAAGGCGATCACATTGCTCCAGGCTCTGGCCGCATCGTCAAAACGGCCAACGCGCATATAGACCGGCGCCAGCACTTCCCAGGCGCGGCCATCCCTGGGATTGCGCGTCAGGTGATCCTCCACCTTGGCGACCAGGTTCTGGATATTGCTCGAATCGCTTGCGGTCTGCGTGCGTGCCGCCAGCGGTTCCCCCGGCAAGTCCGGGGAACCGAGCGTGAGATAGAGCGCGACGGCGCCGACCGGCAGCAAAACCAGACCGGCTATGGCGGTGACGCGCCGGCGCACCAGCGATGACGTTTCCGGCGCGGAGGTTTGGGTTTCCGCGGCATCGGCGGCGGCAATCAGCCGGCGCGACACCTCGACGCGGGCGGCCTCGGCTTCGGCTTCCCCGATCAAACCGGTGGATCGGTCGCGCTGGATCTCGTCCAACTGGTCGCGATAGACGGCGACGTCGCTGCCGGGGCGCAAGGGCTTGCGCCGCGCCAGGGGCCAGAGCACGGCGAAGATCGTCGCCGCCGTCATCAGTGCAAACACGAGCCAAAGTGTCATTGAACCCTACTACCAGCTAAACCGTTGGAATTGCTGCCCGAAAAGTGACTGAAGGGCATAAAAGCGTCGGAATGACGGCCAAGCGCCGGAATGCCGACGTCTGCCGTCGATGCCGGTTTCTCAAACGTCAGCCGCCCTAACCCGTTGATACATATCAAGGCGGCAGACAATTAGATGGCAAAATATCCGACCGATTTGAAGAGGAGTAGTGGGATATGAAAGCCGCCGATGTCATGGCGACCAATGTTATCACGGTCCGCCTGGACACGCCTGTAGCGACGATCGCGGAGGTATTGCTCGCGAACCGCATCAGCGCCGTGCCGGTGGTCAACGACAAGGACGTCCTGGTCGGTATCGTCAGCGAAGGCGACCTCATTCATCGCGTCGAGGCCGGCACCGAGCGCCGCCGTTCCTGGTGGCTCGAACTGCTGACCGGAAAAGAAGTCCTCGCCCATGAGTTCGTGATGTCGCATGCCCGCAAGGCCGCCGACGTCATGACCAGCCCGGCGATCAGCGTGCCGCCGGAAACGTCGCTGGGGGACATCGCCTCGATGCTCGAAAAGCATCGCATCAAACGCGTACCGGTCGCGAACAATGGCAAGATCGTCGGCATCGTCAGCCGCGCCAATCTCATTCAGGCGCTGGTGAACTTGAATAAATCGAAAGCATCGGACGCGGCCATCGACGATCAGACCCTGCACGGCAACATCGTCGCGCAATTGCGAACAAAGCCGTGGGTCGATCCATCCACGATCAACATCATCGTCAATGACGGCTCCGTCGAACTGTGGGGCATCGTCAATTCCGAGAGCGAGAAGGACGCGATCCGCGTTGCGGTCGAGGTGACGCCGGGCGTGCGCAAGGTTGCCAACAGGCTGGTGGTCGAACACCTGATGACGGCCCAGTGACGGCGTGAGCGCAACGTTCCGATCTGTTCTTTATTGCCACTAAGTCGCGTTGCCGTTTGCGAACAGTTGCAGCACAGGCAAGGAACGCCGCCTGAGCGGCTCTATTTATCTACCACCCGATCGAGCGCCGCCGCGATGAGATGCGGCGCGGCCTGCGCGGCAACGAGCCGCTCGCCGCCAATGCCGCAGACAGCCAGCAGGATTTGCAGGTTTGCGGCGACGGCTTCGCGGACTTGCCCGCGCGGCCAGGCCGCAAGCCGCGCCTCGGCCCATCGTTCGAGCATCATCTGCTCGATGCGCTCGGATTCAAGTTCCGCGGTTTTGACCTGCGTGCGCAATTGCGCCGAGGCGTTCGTTGCATCCGCATTTTGCAACGCAACGGTCTTGAGAGTTTGCCGCGCGGCGCGCAGCGGGCGCACAATCTGTTCCTGCCATGGACCGACTTCCTGGCGCGCCGACACGACGTCGCCTTCTGTCAAAGCGACGCCATGGACCGCGCCGAGATAGGCGCACAGGAGAACCAGATTGACGTCGAGCCCGAACCGATCCTGCAGAGTGAGGCATTCATCCTGCACCCCCTCCGTGCTGTAGACCGCGATCGAGAAATCCCAGAACGGCGAGCCCATGCGACCGGCCTGCATCAGAGCTTGCCGGAGAAATTCGGCAACCGCCGCTCGGCCGTAGCCTTGACGCCTTCCTTGAAGTCGTCGGTCTTGCGCAGCCAGGTCTGCTCCTTTAGTTCGTGCTCGGTCGCCGCGCGTACGCGGTCGGCGATGTCGCCGCGCATCGTCGCGCGCGTCGACATCAGGCCGAGCGGCGCGTTCTCGGCGATCTCGGCGGCGAGCGCCATCGCGGCGGCGCGCACCTGATCCTGCGGCACCAGCACGTCGGCGAGCCCCATGGCGAAGGCCTCGTCGCCGCGCACGCGGCGGCTGGTGTAGAACATCAGCGCCGCCTTGGTCGGGCCGACGACGAGCGGCAGCGTCACCGTCAGGCCAAAGCCGGGATGGAAGCCGAGGCGCGTGAAGTTGGCGCAGAAGCGCGTCTCCGGGCAGGCAACGCGGAAATCCGCCACCATGGCAAGGCCGAGCCCGCCGCCGACCGCCGCGCCGTGCACCGCCGCTATGATCGGCTTCTTGGTACGGAACAGCCGGTTGCCTTCCAGATAAAGATGCTGCACCGCCGCTTCGCGGTTGAGCTCGCCCGGCCGCTGGCCTTCTTTGTTGAGCGCCGAGCCGTCGCCGAAATTGGCGCCGGCGCAGAACGCCTTGCCCTGCGCGGCCAATACCACCGCGCGGCAATCGATGTCCTCGTCGAGCGCTTCGAGTGCGCCGGCGATTTCCTGGATCAGCGCGATATCGAAGAAGTTATTCGGCGGCCGCCGGATCTCGATCAGCGCGACGTGGCCGGTCTGCTCGACGGCGATATCCTTGAACGGGCCCATGCAGCGATCCTTCCGAAAACGGTTACTCGGCCGCGCTGCGTTGCGCCGGACGCGGCTGTTTGACGATCAAGGCGTCGACGATGGAAACGCCTTGCCCTTTCTCGTGCACGATGACCGGATTGAGGTCGATCTCCGCGATCTCGTCGGCGTGGTCGGCGGCGAAATGCGACAGCCGCACGATCAGTTCGGACAGCGCATCGGTATCGGCCGCAGGCCCCCCGCGAAACGGCCCGAGCACGGCCGAGCCCTTGAGCCGGCCGATGAGGGCGCGCGCGGCGGTCAGGTCGAGCGGCACCGGCGCCAGCGCCACGTCGCCGAGCGCCTCGACCAGCACGCCGCCGAGGCCCACCATAAGCAGCGGGCCCCAGACCGGATCGCGGCTGACGCCGAGAATGACTTCGCGTCCGGGCGGCGCCATTGGCTGCACCAGCACGCCGTCGATGTACGCGTGCGGCGCGTGTCGAAGCGCGGCTGCGAGCACGCGCTCGTAAGCGGCACGCGCATCGTCGCTGGAAATATTGAGCGCCACGGCGCCGGCTTCGGTCTTATGCGGAATGTCGGCGGACTGAACTTTCAGCGCCGCCGGCCGCGCCATGGCGCGGGCCGCGGCTTCCGCCTCGGCCGCCGAATGCACGAGTTGCCCCGCCGCGTTGCCGCCGATGCCATAGGCAGCCAGCACCGGCCGCGCATGCCATTCGCACAGCACCGGCCCGGACGTTGCCAGCATGGCGTGGGCGGCCGCGCGGTCCGCCGCCGGGATGCTAAGGGTGTCGGCCGGCCGCAGCAGGCGTTCACGCAATATGCGGTATTCGACCATGGCCTGCATGGTGCGCGCGCAGCCGGGCGCGCCGGTGAACAGCGGAAAGCCGGCTTCATTGAGGATTTCCACGCTGCGGTCCGAGGGCAATGTGTAGGTCCACATGAATACCGGCTTCTTGGAGTCGCGGCCGAGGGCCTGCAGCTTCGGCAGATCGTTCTCCAGAAACGCCGAGCGGCGCGCCGTCACCACCACGATGACGCCATCGATCAACGGCGACAGTCCGACCAGGCGGGCGAATTCCGCATAACCGAGTTTGTGCACGCCTTGCGCGGTGGAATCGACCGGGTTCTGCGAGGTGCCGTACGAGGGCAAGTGCACGTCGATAGCTTTGCGCGTCGCATCGTCGAGCACCGGCACTTCGAGGCCGGCGGCGGCGCAGGCGTCTGCCATCCATACCCCGGCGCCGCCCGACGAAGTGCAAATGCCCATGCGCGGGCCCGCCGGCAGCTTGTCGCCGCTGCTAAGGAAGCCGGCCGCGAGATCGATCATCTCGTCGAAATCCTGGCCTTCGATCACGCCGTGGTGCTGGAAGATGGCGCGATAGGCCGCCTGCGATCCGGCGAGCGCGGCGGTGTGCGAGGCGACGGCGCGGCGGCCCGGTTCGGTTTGGCCGATCTTGGCGACGATCAGCGGCTTGCCGGCTTGCAGCGCCTTCTCCGCGGCGCGCCGGAATTTTGCCGGCGATTTCACGTCCTCCAGCAGCAGCAGGAAGACATCCGTGCCGCCTTCGTCGAGCATGTAATCGAGAATATCGGCGACATCGAGCGCTGCCTCGTTGCCGGTGGTGACGATGTGGCGGAAGGCGAGATTGCGCGGCCGCGCGCGGTCGAAAAAGGCGAAGCCGAGACCGCCGCTTTGCGAAATCACCGACACTTGCCCTTTGCCGAGCGCGCGCGCCGGGCGGATCGCGCCGGCCTTCTTGTCCATGGCCGGACTGAAGGTCGGGCACAGCGCGGCTTCGATATTGGCGAAACCTTCGGTGTTGGGTCCGCTCACCGCCATGTCGTAACGGCGCGCGGTGGCAGCGATCTCGGCCTGCATGCGGTGGCCGGCCTCGCCCGGCTCCTCGGCGAAGCCGGAGCTCAAGATCACCGCCGCCTTGACGCCGGCGCGGCCGCAGCGTTCTAGCTCGGCCGGGATGTATTGCGCGGGAACGATGAGGATTGCGAGATCGATCGGCTCTGGCAGGGCTTCGACCGACGGATAAGCCTTGAGACCCTGTACCTCCGCCGCACGGCGGCTCACCGGATAGACTTTGCCGGCGTAAGGATGGCTCAAGATCACTTCGAGGATACGGCCGCGCAGGCCATTCGTGTCAGACGAGGCGCCGACCACGGCGAGCGTTTTCGGCCAGAGCAGCTTTCCGATATCAGGCACACACGCCCCCTGTCACCGCAGACCAAGCCCGCGCGCGATGATGCCGCGCAGGATCTCGGTGGTGCCGCCCTGGATGGTGAGCTTGGGCGCGACCTTGAAGGCGAAGTCGAGTTGCTCGTCCAGTGTCACCCGGTTGCCCGCCTCCGGCTCCAGAAACGCACTGAGATCGCGCACCCGTTCCGGCAATTTCTGCTCCCAGAGGGTGCCGACGTCCTTGACGATGGACGATTCCACCACCGGCTCCTTGCCGGCCTGCAACATGCCGGCCACCGACACCGACATGCGCCGCAATGTGTGCAGTTGCGCCACGAGGCGGCCGAGGCCCTCGGCGCTGCGCAAATCGGGATTGGGCCCGAGCGCGCGCACCAGTTCGCCCAATACGTAGAAGGTCTCCAGAAAACGCTCGGGCCCGCTACGCTCATAGGCAAGCTCGCTGGTCGCCTGTTTCCAGGCGCCGTCGATTTCGCCCAATACATGATCGTCGGGAACGAAGGCGTCGTCGAACACGACCTCGTTGAAGTCGTGCTGGCCGGTCATCTGGATGATTGGATTGACCGTGATGCCGGGCGACTTCATGTCGACCAGGAATTGCGTGAGGCCGTGGCGGCGGTTCTCTTTGGTCGCCGGCGAGGTGCGGAACAGGCCGAGCATGTAATCGGCGATGTGCGCGTTGCTGGTCCAGATCTTCGAGCCGTTGATCTTCCAGCCGCCGTCGGCCTTGGTCGCCTTGGTCTTGGCGGCGAACAGATCGGAGCCGGAGTTCGGCTCGCTCATGCCGATGACGAAGCACAATTCACCGCGGCAGATGCGCGGCAGGATGTCCTGCTTGATGTGTTCGGGCGCGTATTTGAGCAGGATCGGCCCGCTCTGCCGGTCGGCGACGAAGTGCAGACGCACCGGCGCATTGGCGACACGGAATTCCTCGGTGACGACGAAGCGCTCGAGAAAATTGCGCTCGTGGCCGCCGTATTTTTTCGGCCAGGTCATGCCGATCCAGCCTTTGGCGCCGACCCGCTTGCTGAAGGCGCGATTTTGCGTGTCGCCGTGCCCCGGCCGGTCGGGAACGAAGGTGCCGGCCGCCACTTCCTCGGCGATGAAGGCGCGCACGTCCTCGCGCAGTTTTTGGCATTCGGGCGGCAGCCGGATCTGGTCGAACTGAAGTTGGTTGGACATGGCCGTTTCCTACCGCGCCGCCAGCATGGGCCAGAACTGATTGGCGCCGTGCGCCGCGACCGCGTTGCCGAGCGCCGCGGCCCAATGGCTTTCGCTGCCGAAATCGTCGCGCCAGGCGAGCAGGCGCAGCGTGAAGCGATGCAGAACATGCTCGTTGGTGAAGCCGATGGCGCCAAACACCTGATGCGCGATGGCCGAACCTTCCGCGGCCGCTTCGCCGGAGCGGATTTTCGCCGACGCCGCTTCGAGCAGCACCGCGTCGTCGCCTATGGCGCCTTGCGCAATCGTGTCGGCAGCGGAGCCGGCGGCGGCAAGCGCTGCCGCGGTTTCACCGGCCAGCCGCGCGAGGTTCTGCTGCACGGCTTGGAATTTGCCGATCTTGCGCTCGAAGGCGACGCGCTCGTTGGCGTAAGCGACGCTCATCGCCAGGATCGCCTCCAGTGCGCCGGCGATTTGCAGGCTGCGTACGGTCGCGCCCATCAGCATTAACGCGGCGGCATCGAACGGCGCCGGCGCGCTGCGGACGACCTTGGTGCGCTCGAAGGTAACGGTGTTGGAGCCGTCGCCAGCGAGGTTTTGGCCCTCGCTGATAAGGCAGTCGGCGGTCCTCGCCAACGCAACATGCGCGCCCTTTTCGGCGCTGGCTACGACCGCGATGTGCTCGGACTCTTTGGCGAAGGGAATTCCGCGGCTAAGTCCGCTCAATGTGCCGTCGGCATTCAGCGTCACACGATCGCGGGGCCGGGCAGGGGCAACGGTCATCGTGCCGGCCGGCGATTCGATTCCGGCTTGCGCCAGCAGCCAGCCGGCCAGCAGCGTCTCGGCGAGCGGAACCGGTAGCGCGTAGCGCCCAGCCGCGCCGAGAATGACAAAACCGTCATTGAGCCTCGCGCCGGCTCCGCCCAGGTTTTCCGGCACCCAGGCGAGCGTCAGCCCGGCATCGGACAGAGCGCTCCAGAGCTTGTTCTTCCAGCCGCCGTCGCGGGCTTTGTTGATCGTCTGCGGATCGGCAAGGTCGGCAAAAATCCGCGCCGCCGTTTCGGCGACGATATTATCGCTTTCGGTTGTCATTGCCTTTGCGGCTTTCCACTCGATAGGCGGTTCCGGGCGCCATCGTGCGGTGCAGCCGCACCGTTGGCAAGCGGGAGGAGCTCCCGGCTTGTCCTTGGGTCGGGTTGATCGGCGGTATCATACCGGGTAGCGTCATCGTCAAAATAATCAAGAAAGCGGCTGTCGAGCGGCCAATGCCGCCGCCGACCGCACATAGGGGAGGAAAAAATGGCAATAAAATTTGCCGCGTTGGCGACGGCTATTCTCGCCACTCTGACCATCTGTTCCGCCCAGGCGGCGGAGCCGAAGCACGGCGGCATTCTGAAAATCTATCACCGCGAGACGCCGCCCAGCCTGTCGATTCACGAGGAGGCGACCTTCTCGGTCAACGCTCCCGCGATGGCCATCTTCAACAACCTGGTCATCTACGATCAGCACAAGCCGCAAACCAGCATCGACACGATCGTGCCGGAGCTGGCGACCAGTTGGGCCTGGGACAAGGCGGCCACCGCGCTCACCTTCAAGCTGCGGCAGGGCGTGAAATGGCACGATGGCGTGCCGTTCACGGCCAAGGACGTGAAATGCACTTTCGACCTGCTGCAAGGCAAATCGCAGGACAAGTTCCGCAAGAATCCGCGCAAGGACTGGTTCGAGTTCGTCTCCGACGTCTCGATCAACGGCGACGATGAGGTGACCTTCCATCTCAAGAGGCCGCAGCCGTCGTTGCTGGCGATGCTCGCCTCCGGCTACACGCCGATCTATCCGTGCCACGTCCCGGCCGCGCAGATGCGCACGCATCCGATCGGCACCGGCCCCTTCAAGTTCGTCGAGATGAAGCAGAACGAGTCCATCAAGCTCGTGAAAAATCCGGACTATTGGAAAAAGGGCCTGCCCTATCTCGACGGCATCGAATACACGATCATCAAGAATCGCGCGACCGCGGTGCTCGCCTTCGTCGCCGGCAAGGTCGACATGACCTTCCCGACCGAAATGACGGCGGCGTTGGAGAAGGACATCAAGTCGCAGGATCCCACCGCGATCTGCGAACTCAAGCCGATCAACGTCAATACCAATCTCATCGTCAATCTTGAGTCGCCGCCGTTCAACAACCCGGAACTGCGCAAGGCGATGATGCTTTCGCTCGACCGCAAGGCGTTCATCGACATCATCTTGCAGGGGCATGGCGACCAGGGCGGCTCGTTGCTGCCGCCGCCGGAAGGCGTATGGGGCCTGCCGCCCGACATTCTTAAGACCATTCCCGGCTATGGCGACGTGAAGAAAGATCGCGAAGAGGCCCGCGCCATCATGACCAAGCTCGGCTACAGCGCCGCCAAGCCGCTCAAGATCAAGGTGTCGACGCGCAATCTCGCGACCTATCGCGATCCGGCCGCGGTGCTCATCGATCAGCTCAAGAGCATCTACATCGATGCCGACCTTGACCCGGTGGAATCCAGTTCCTGGTTCGCCAAGGTCGCGCGCAAAGACTATTCGGTCGGCCTTAACCTCACCGGCAACGGCATCGACGATCCCGATCAGGCTTTTTATGAGAACTACTCGTGCGGGTCGGAGCGCAACTACACCCATTACTGCAACAAAGACCTGGAGAAGCTGTTCGATAAGCAATCGGCCGAGACCGATCTCGCCAAGCGCAAGAAGCTGGTCTGGGAGATCGACAAGAAGATCCAGGAGGATGGCGCGCGGCCGATCCTGTTCCACGCCCGCACCGGCACCTGCTGGAAGCCTTACGTCAAGAACATGACGATCGAGAGCAACAGCGCCTACAACGGTTACCGCTACGAGGACGTCTGGCTGGACAAATGATCGTCAGCCGCGGCGCGCAAATTCGTCCGAGCTTCGGCCGCGTGGGGCGGCCAAATCTTCGGAGGGTTCGCGCGTCTTTCCCCGCACATCATGGGAGGACTTGGTGGGGAGTTATCTGATCAGGCGCTTCTTCTTGATGCTCCTGACGCTGTTCGGAATTTCCGTTCTGGTGTTCACGATGCTGCGGGTAGTGCCCGGCAACATCGCGGATATCTTGTTCGATGCGGCCGGGATGATCGACACGGCCGAAAAGGGCAAGCTGGAAAAGGAACTGGGCCTCGATAAGCCGATCATTGTGCAGTACGCGCACTGGATCGACGGGCTGGCGCATGGCGACCTCGGCTATTCCTACGTCTCGGAGAAACCTGCGCTGCAGGAAATTCTTCCGCGCATTCCCATTACCGCAAAACTGGCCGGCCTGGCGCTGACGTTTGCAATTCTGTTCGGCGTTCCGCTCGGAGTGATCAGCGCGGTCAGGCAGAATTCCAAGCTTGATTACGCATTGCGGGTGATCAGCCTGAGCGGACTGTCGATGCCCGCGTTCTGGCTCGGCCTGTTGATCCTGATGGCGTTTGTGAAATTCTTCGGCACGATTCCGATCTATACCGATCCGCCCGTGGGATTTTGGGCCGCATTGGGTCTCTACAGTGTGCCGGCGGCGGCGGTCGGCTTTCGCTCGTCGGCGCTGGTGATGCGGCTGACGCGCTCCTCGATGCTGGAGGTGCTCCGGCAGGACTACATCCGCACCGCGCGCGCCAAAGGCGCCTCCGACTCGAACGTCAACTATCACCATGCCCTGCGCAATGCGATACTTCCTGTCGTCACGGTGATCGGCCTCGAGGCGGCCTTCCTGATGGGCGGACTTATCGTGACGGAAACGGTGTTCAACATTCCGGGCGTCGCGCGCTTCCTGGTCGAAGCGATCCGCTGGCGCGACTATCCGATCGTGCAGAACCTGGTGATGTTCATCGCGGTGGTCGCGGTGTCGATCAACTTCCTGGTCGACCTGCTGTACGCGGCGTTGGACCCTCGCATCAAGTATTCCTGAAAGCAGAGCGTATGGCCAGCATCGACATCGCTCCCGCACCCGTGGACACCGCCCGCGCGGAAAGCCCGTGGGCGAAAATCCGCTACCACGCCGCCGCGCATCCGCTCGGTGTGGCCGGCGCCTTCATCATGGCGGTGTTCGTGTTCGCCGCGGTCTTCGCCGACTTCATTACTTCCTACGACCCGATCAAGACCAATTCAGCCATCACGCTGCTGCCGCCCAATCACTTGCATTGGCTCGGTGCCGACCAGATGGGGCGCGACATCTACAGCCGCATCGTCTACGGCGCGCGCATTTCGCTCGCGGTCGGTCTCGGCTCGACGTTCCTCGGTTGTATATTCGGCGTCGTGCTGGGGCTCGCCTCGGGCTATATCGGCGGCTGGGTCGATCTGGTGATCCAGCGCATCGTCGACGTGTTGCAGGCGGTGCCGCTCTTGGTGCTGGCGCTGGTAATGGCGGCGGCGCTAGGGCCGGCGCTCGACAACACCATCGTCGCCATCGCCATTCCGCTCATCCCCTATACCGCGCGCGTCATCCGCTCCAACACGCTCACTTTGCGCGAGCAGCCCTTCGTCGAGGCGGCGCGCGCCGTCGGCATGAGCGAATTCCGCATCGCGGTTCGCCATGTGCTCCCCAACACGCTGGCGCCGCTGATCGTGATCGCGACGGCGCAGCTTGGCGCGGCGATTTTGACTGAGGCCTCGCTGTCGTTCCTTGGCCTCGGCGTGCCCGAGCCGCATCCGTCCTGGGGCCGCATGCTGTCGGAATCCGCCGCCGAATATGTGCGCACCGCCCCTTGGCTGGTGATCTTCCCCGGCGTCGCCATCAGCCTCGCCGTGTTCGGCACCAATCTGCTCGGCGATGCATTGCGCGACATTCTCGACCCGCGGCTGCGCAACTAGCGCATGATCCCGAAAAGTGGGAACCGGTTTTCGGACAAGATCATGCGCAAACAAAAAATAATTCCATGAGCATCATCAGCGAGCCAGCAACCGGCAACCCGGCGCCGGCCGATATTTCGAACGCGGCGCCGCTGCTCGAAGTCGACGGCCTGCGTACCTATTTCGACCTGCGGCACGGCGTGGTGAAGGCCGTGGACGGCGTCAGCTTTGCGCTTGCGGCGCATGAGACGCTGGCGATCGTCGGCGAATCAGGCTGCGGCAAGAGCATCACTGCGCTCTCCCTGATGAGACTTGTGCCCGATCCGCCCGGCCGCATCGCCGGCGGCTCGGTCAAGCTCGCCGGGGTCGATCTGCTTGCGCTCACCGCGGAGGAAATGCGCTCGGTGCGCGGCAAGGACATCGCGATGATCTTCCAGGAGCCGATGACCTCGCTTAATCCGGTGCTCACCATCGGCAGCCAGATCGCCGAGGTGCTGCTGCTGCACGAGCCAATCAGCCGCCAGCAGGCACGCGAAAAGGCTATCGACATGCTGCGGCTCGCCCGCATCCCGGAGCCGGAGCAGCGGGCACGCGAATATCCGCATCAATTGTCCGGCGGCATGCGCCAGCGCGCCATGATCGCCATGGCGCTGGCCTGCAATCCGAAAGTGCTGATCGCCGATGAGCCGACCACCGCGCTCGACGTCACCATCCAGGCGCAGATTCTCGACATCATCCTCGACCTGCAGCGCAAGCTCGGCACCGCCATCATATTGATCACGCACGATCTCGGCGTGGTGGCGGAGACCGCGCAGCGCGTCATCGTCATGTATGCCGGCCGCAAGGTCGAGGAGGCGCCGGTGGACGAGTTGTTCGCCCGGCCGCAGCATCCCTATACGCACGGGCTGATGGCCTCGATTCCGCGGCTCGATCTGATGCGCGGCGAGGAAGCGGGGGCGTCGGGACGCTTGCAGGAAATCCCCGGCATGGTGCCGGCCTTGACCAACCTGCCGGCGGGCTGCGTGTTCGCGCCGCGCTGCGCGCACGCCGACGACCGCTGCCGCCGCGAATATCCGGCCTACGAGGAGAAACGGCCGCGCCATTGGGCGGCGTGCTGGCGCTCCGCCGAACTGTTCGGTGACCGCCATGGCTGATGCATCCGCCCCCGCCGTGCTCGAAGTGCGCGATCTCAAGAAGCATTTCCCCGTGCGCAAGGGCCTGCTGCAGCGCGCCGCCGGAACGGTGTTCGCCGTCGACGGCGTCAGCTTCTCGATTCGGGCCGGCGAGACGCTCGGACTGGTCGGCGAATCCGGCTGCGGCAAATCTACCGTCGGCCGCACCGTGTTGCGGTTGATCGAGCCGACCGCCGGCAGCATCGAGATCGACGGCCGCGACATCACGCATTTGAGCAAGACCGAGCTGCGGCCCTATCGCCGGCAGATGCAGATCATCTTCCAAGACCCGTTTTCCTCGCTCGACCCGCGCATGTCCGCGGGCGAAATCGTCGCCGAACCGATGCGCGTGCATCGCACCGCGCGCGGCGGCGATGTGAAGAAGCGCGTGGCCGAATTGTTCGACCGAGTCGGCCTGCGCAAGGCGCAGATGGACAGCTATCCGCATCAGTTTTCCGGCGGCCAGCGCCAGCGCATCGGCATTGCGCGCGCGCTCGCGTTGCAGCCGAAGCTGATCGTCGGCGACGAACCGGTGTCGGCGCTCGACGTCTCGATCCAGGCGCAAGTGCTCAATCTGATGATGGACCTGCAGCGCGAGATGGGGCTCGCTTATCTGTTCATCTCGCACAATCTGGCGGTGGTCGAGCACATCAGCCACCGCATCGCGGTCATGTATCTCGGCCGCATCGTCGAATATACCGACAAGCGCACGCTGTTCACCAAGGCCCTGCACCCCTACAGCGAGTCGCTGCTGCTGGCGGTGCCGGTGCCCGACCCGCGCGTCAAACGGCAGAAGCGCGTGCTGCAGGGCGACGTGCCAAGCCCGATCAAGCCGCCGTCGGGCTGCCACTTCCACACCCGCTGCCCCTATGTGTTCGACCGCTGCCGGGCGGAAACCCCGGCGCTGCGCGAAGTGAAACCGGGGCAACTGGTCGCCTGCCACCTGCGCTAGCGCGATATCTCTGTTACAAATGACGGCAGCCACACGGAGCCGCAATGCCCCCCCGCACTTCCAACATCAATCCCAACCCGTTCACCACCCGGCCTGAAATCGAAGGCACTTTCGGCGTCGTCACCTCGACGCACTGGATCGCCACCGCCGTCGGCATGGCCACGCTGGAAAAGGGCGGCAACGCCTTCGACGCTGCGGCTAGCCACTGCCTTCACGCTGCAGGTGGTCGAGCCGCATCTCAACGGGCCGGGCGGCGACGTGCCGGTGATCTTGCATGACGTTAAGCGCGGCAAGACCGAAGTGATCTGCGGGCAGGGCCCGGCGCCCGCCGGCGCCACGATCAAGTACTACCGCGACGAACTGGGCCTCGATCTCATCCCCGGCACCGGCCTCTTGGCCGCCTGCATTCCCGGCACCTTCGACACCTGGATGACGTTGTTGCGCGACTACGGCACCATGCGGCTTGCCGACGTGCTCGCGCCCGCGATCGGCTACGCCAAGAACGGCTATCCGCTGGTCGAGCGCATCAGCGCCACCATCGACACGGTCAAGGACCAGTTCCGCGATCACTGGCCGACCTCCGCCGCGCTCTATATGCCGGACGGCAAAGTGCCGGCGCCCGGCACGATCTTCAGCAATACCAAGATGGCCGAGACCTACGAACGCATCTTGCGCGAGGCGCAAAGCGGCGGCGGCAATCGCGAAGCGGAGATCGAGCGCGCGCGGAAAACCTGGTCGCAGGGTTTCGTCGCCGAGGCAATCGACCGCTTCTGCCGCACGCAGGAGGTGATGGATACCTCGGGCCGGCGGCATCGCGGCGTGCTCACCGGCCAGGACATGGCCGGCTGGCAGGCGAGCGTCGAGCCGCCGATCAGCTATGACTACGGCCGCTACACGGTGATGAAGCCGGGACCGTGGACGCAAGGGCTCGTCACCTTGCAGACGCTCGCTCTGCTCAAAGGCTACGACCTCGACGCGCTCGCACCCACCAGCGCTGAGTTCATCCATCTGCAGATCGAGGCGACCAAGCTCGCTTTCGCCGACCGCGATACTTTCTACGGCGACCCGAAATTCGTGCAAGTGCCGATCGATGTGCTGCTGTCGGACGCCTACAACGAGGAGCGCCGAAAATTGATCAGCGAGCGCGCCTCGCTGGAGCTGCGCCCTGGCACAGTGCCGGGCTTCGGCAAGCAACTCGACCTGCGCCTGGCCGAAGGCGCGCGCGCCGCGGTCGCGAGCTCGGGCGCGGGCGAGCCGACGGTCGGCCGCATCGACTGGACACACGATGAAAATCGCTCGCCCGATGCCGCCGGGCAGCGCGAGCGCGCCGGCGCGATCCCCGGCGATACCGTGCATTTCGACATCATCGATCAGGCTGGCAACATGGTGTCGTCGACGCCGTCGGGCGGCTGGCTGCACTCCTCGCCGGTGATTCCGGAGCTTGGCTTCTGTCTCGGCACGCGCGCGCAGATGTTCTGGCTTGACGAGGGCCACCCGGCGGCGCTGGCGCCGGGAAAACGCCCGCGCTCGACGCTGACGCCGACCATGGCGCTGCGCGACGGCGAGCCCTATCTCGCCTGGGGCTCACCGGGCGGCGATCAGCAGGACCAGTGGATCACGCAGATGTTTCTGCGCCACGTGCATGCCAACATGAATTTGCAGGAGGCGATCGACGCGCCGGCGTGGCATTCCGAACATTTCCCGTCGTCGTTCTGGCCGCGCATGGCGCGCCCCGGCGTGATGGTGGTCGAGCAGCGCGTGCCCGAGGCAACGGTCAAGGAACTGCGCGCGCGCGGCCACGAGGTCGAGGTCGGGCCGGCCTGGTCGGAAGGCCGGCTGACGGCCGCCTCGCGCCTGGGCAAGCGCCGCCGCGCCGCCGCCAATCCGCGCGGCATGCAGGGCTACGCGGCGGGGCGCTAGGGCGCGCACTCAAGAACGAGCGTTGGATGGCCTGAAAAGTCCGCTGTACATCCAATAGCGACCAAACTTTTAGCAGCGCAGCGAATGCAGCGAATGGGATGGACCGGCCGTGCTCCTGCCCCGAACGAGCCATAGAGGTGGTTTCGGGGTTTTGAAGAGCACGAGGAGCACAAGCCATGCCTAGCAAGAAAGACGTCGTAGTTGTCCGCGCAATTGGGATCGATACTGGCAAAAACACGCTGCACATGGTTGGCCTTGATGAGAAGGGCGCGATCGTTCTGCGCGAAAAGGTCTCCCGGAACAGAATTACCGCACGACTTGTGAACATGCCGCCATGCCTGATCGGGATCGAAGCCGGCATGGCCACGCACTACATGTCCCGTGAGCTGGTTGCGCTCGGTCACGAGGTCAAACAGGTGCCGCCGGCCTATGCCAGGCCGTTCCGGCAAGGCCACAAGAACGACTTCCGGGACGCCCAGGCGGTTGCGGAAGCTGTGCAGCGCCCTTCGACGCGCTGCGTGCCGATAAAGACCGACGGCCAAATGGACCTGCAGGCGCTGCACCGCGTGCGTTCTCGCCTGATCAGGGATCGGACAGCTGTGATCAATCAGATTCGTGGCTTTCTTCTGGAACACGGCATTCCAGTGCGGCAGGGACGTCGCTTCCTGCGGCAACAGCTACCGCAGATACTGGCCACGCGCACCGATGTGCTATCGCCCCGAATGGTGAGGATTATCGGGGAGATTGTCGACGACTGGGAATATCTCGACGAGCGCATCGAAAGGGTAACCGATGAGATCGAGGGCTTGGCACGCGCCGACGTGAGCTGTGGGCAGTTGATGACTGTTCCGGGCATCGGCCCGATCATTGCCAGCGCGACAGTTGCTGCGATCGGCAACGGAACTGCCTTTGCAAAAGGGCGGGACTTTGCCGCATGGCTTGGCCTGGTGCCGAAGCAGATGTCGACCGGTGATCGCACCATCCTTGGCCGCATCACGAAGCGCGGAAATCGCTATCTGCGAACGCTCTTCGTACAAGGCGCCCGCGCTATTCTGCTCCACCCGGCGAGCTGGGCGAAGCATAGCTTCGGACCCTGGCTCACGTCTGCGGCGCGGCGCCTGCATCGCAATGTTCTGGTAATCGCGCTCGCCAATAAGCTGGCACGGATCGCTTTGACCGTCTTGGTTCAAGGACGCAGTTACGAAACGCGCGTTGAACCCGCAGCAGCGTAATTGAACAGAATGAGCTCTACCGAGGGAGGCGAAAGTGGATCGCTAACGTCGAACATCAGAAATCTGTAATCCCTGCCGAGGTCTGCGAGTTGGAGTGAGGAGATGGAGAAACGGTCTGACCGTCACATCCGTGATCTGGTGGCACTATCGGCCTTCTAGGGCCTTGACGCGAATGAGATCGAAGAAGGCAATCGTGGCTCTCGCCCGTCGGTTAGCCGTAATCATGCACCGCATCTGGGTTGACGGCACTGAGTTCCGATGGACCCGAGAACAGACCGCGGCGCGCATGACAACCGTGCAAGATGAGATCCGATAGGAGAAAACCCGAGCCCACCGAGCGGTGGAATGATGTCCCTCGCGGGACGATGGATGAGGTGAATTCGCATGTCCGCTTGGACCTGCCGTCATTCGGACGGCAAGGCCGCCCAAAAGATTGTTCCGCCTCGTCTTCGAATCCCATGATGGAAGATGCTATGGGGCGGCGGCGAGGATATTGCATCCATCGTCGCTGATGTGAACCGATGGAGCGCCCCATGCAGAAGTTGAACGACCTGAGCCGATCCCTCACCGCCCTCGAACCGGACGGCACGCTGATCGCGGTCATCGAGATGAGCCTGTCGAGCTGGCTCGTTGCCGGTATCGTGCCTGGCGTCGAGCGCCAGCCGTTGAAGAAGCTCGCGGTCGACGAGAGCGCATTGCTGAAGCTGCTGCATCGATGGCGGGAGGAAGCGGAGAGAGCAGGACGCAGGATCGAACGCATTGCAGTCGCCTTCGAGGCTGGCCGTGACGGCTTCTGGCTGGCGCGCTGGCTGCAAGCGCGCGCGGCATCGAGGCCTACGTCATCCACGCATCGAGCATGGCGGTATCGCGCGAGCACCGGCGCGCCAAGACTGATCGTCTCGACACCGAGCTGCTCAAACGGTCCTTTCTCGGCTGGCTGCGCGGCGAGCGGGATCACTGCAAGATGGTCGAGATCCCGACAATAAAGGACGAGGATGCCAAGCGGCCCAATCGCGAGCGTGACAGCCTCATCGGAGAGCGAAGTCGGATCGTCAACCGAATGAAGGCGGCATTGGTTCGGCTCGGCATCCGCGGCTTCAATCCTAAGCTGAAAAGGGCCGCCGCGACGCCTTGACGGCTTGCGCACACCTGAGGGCGAGCCAATCCCGCCCAACACGTTGGCTGAGCTGCGTCGCGACATGGAGCGCCGACGGCTCGTCAGTGATCAGATCCGGCAGATCGAGGAAGCGCGCCTGGAACGTATCGAACAAGCGCCTAGTGATGGACCGCACGCCATGGTGCGCCTATTGGCGCGCGTGATGGGGGTCGGCATAGAGACGGCCGACATGCTGGTGCACGAGGTGTTGTCGCGAAACATGCGCGACCGACGGGCCGTAGCGCGTTATGCCGGCCTCACTGGCTCGCCCGACGAGAGCGGGAGGAAACGCCGGGAGAAAGGGCTGGCCCGTTCCGGCAATGCTCGAGTCCGACGAGGCATGATTCAATTGGCGTGGCGGTTCCTTTTGCACCAGAAGGACAGCGCCTTGACGCGGTGGTTTCGAGCCCGCACCGAGAACGCTCGCGGTACTCGAAAGCCCATGATCGTGGCCTTGGCGCGCAAGCTACTGATCGCCCTGTGGCGGCTTGTGCGGGAGGGCGTTGTACCGGACGGCGTTGTTTTGCGTCCGGCACAATGAATGGAGGACGCTGAAGGCACCCCGACAGTTTCGGCCTCGTCCGTCCGCTTGTGACGGGGCGCCGATGACGGTTCGAGGTGGCGGAATCCCGGCATGTCCCTTGGCTTTCATGCCGACTGGAAGAATGGGTCCGCCGCTTCGGAGCTTCGCTGCCGATGCGCATGACTGCATCATGGTTCGGGTCCTTGGACCTACCGGATACAAGGTTGTGGCGCGATTGAACCGCGCCCGAAAGCGGGCTCCCCTCTGATCGTCATCCCGACCGCACCAAGCGGTGCCATCGTGCTCGAAGCCGTCAAGGTGTGGCCTGGCAAGGCTGAAGTATGCCGCAAAGTTGGTACGACGGCCAACCTTGACAGCTCCTGCGCGCGCTGGCGTGAGCGAAGCCACGGTCGGGACGAAGAAACAGACTTTCAGATCGAACAAAGAAACTGACGAAGTAAAAGATGCACTGCACTGCTTAAATTTCTTGACTAAAAAAGCCCCATACAAGGGCCTTGGTGCCGATTCCGAAGAGAAGCACGAGCCCGCGAGTGACATCGACACTGCAGTGGTGGAAAGTCTGAAAGTGCTTGACCCAGAACGGCCGATTAGAGAAGCGACCAAACTTTTTGCAGCGCAACGAATGCAGCGTTGTGCCATACGCGGACGGGCCAAGAGCCTAAAGTCTCGAAGGATGCTAGTATTATTTTGGGCGTCATCGGTTTTTATTCGGTGGGGGAAGTGATGAAGGTTTATTCGTTATTAGCCGCTTTGGCACTCTGCATTCAGGGCACCGCGGCTAAGGCTGCTGAGATTCGCGTCGTAACCAGCCCCGGGCTATCCGCTGTGTTCAAAGTGGTTGGCCCGAAGTTTGAAGGCGCGACTGGGCACAAGCTAACGTTTCAATACGGTTTGGAAGCCGCGCAGAAGAAAAATATTCAGGCGGGCGAATTCGATCTGGCAATCGTTCCGTCGCACGTGTTGGATGATGCGATCAAAGACGGAAAGATCGCCGCCGACTCCCGGACGCCCGTGGCCCGCACCGGGCTGAGCGTTGGAGTCGCGCAGGTGCCACAAAGCCCGATGTCGGTTCGGTCGATGCGTTCAAACATGCGATGGTCGCTGCAAAATCGGTAGCCTATGCCGCGAATGAGTTGACAGGCAGGCAAATCGCTAAGGACTTTGAAGCCCTTGGCATTGCCGAGATCATGAAAGCGAAGATCAAGCCGCAGAAGACAGTCACTCTTGTATGGCAGGCCGTCGCGAGTGGCGATGCCGAACTTGGATTTAGCTTTACGAGCAATCTTCTGGCTGCGCCGGGAGTAGAACTAGTCGCTTCATTTCCAACCGAACTGCAATATTCAGTCGCTTTGGTCGCCGGGATTGGCAGTGCCGCCCACGAGACAGACGCGGCTAAGGCCTTCATAAAATTTCTGCTCGCGCCGGAAGCCGTTGCGGTCCTAAAAGCTAAGGGCCTAGAGCCGCCCGCTCAATGACGTGTGGCCTCCAATACTCACCCGCTCAAGTCCGTTGTGGGTCATTCACGCCCTAGCAAATCAGCCCCAGCGCCGTCGTTTGTCCGTTATTACTCCAGGAGCGATCAAAAATGGTGCGGCGCGGCGAATGACGCAACGTGCCAAAGCAGACATTCGGTCAGCCTCAACAAGCGTATGCCTACGTCGCACTTGCCAGGGGTTTTGCAAGCTCCCGCGCGTTTTTTATGAATAGTTGCGCTAGCGGGCTGATGGTCCGGTTCTTCAAGGTAATAATTCCGATAGGTTTGCGCATGGTCGGCAAATCGACCGGTAAGGCTTTCAGTGCCGGCTTCTCGCGCACGAATACCACAACTGATTCCGGCACTATGGTCAAAAACCGTCCCCTTGCGACCAGCGCCTGACGCACAGGATTGGTATAGGTAATGACCGTTGCGCTCGGAACGGCGAGCCCGGCTGCGCGAAACGCTTCGACATAGAGCGCGCCATACACCGTGTCGAGCGGCGGCAGTGTCCAAGGCTCATTCATCAAATCGGCCAATGCGACCTTGCGCCGCCGGGCCCATAAATTCTTCTCTCCGGCCACCACGACGTGAGGTTCGTCGTAGATAGCTTCGACGCACATGTGCTCCTCGACGATCGGCGCAAAGATTCGCGCAATCAGCAAATCGATCTTTCGCTCCTCGAGCGCGCGGTAGGTGGTCCCTGCCTCACCCGCCAATACATGAAACAAGATACGCGGATGCCGCCGTGAAAGTCGGTCGATGACGGCGGCGACAAAACCAGATGCAATAACGAGCGAAGCCCCGATCCGTAGCTCACCCGCGGTCGGATCGGTAAGAAATTCGATATCGTTTATGCCTTGCCGGAGCTCATCGAAGACGGCGACACCGCGGTTGACGAATGCACGGCCGTAGGCAGTCAATTTGACCCCGCGCGGACTGCGATCCAAAAGCTGCACGCCCAAAGCATGCTCAAGATCCGAAATCGATCTTGAAACGGCGGGCTGTGACGTTCCGAGCTGCGCCGCCGCCTTACCCATGCTGCCAGCCTGAACGACCGTAATGAGAACGCGCACGTCGTGCAGCTTGAGGCGACGCTCGATGCGTCCGATCTCGTCCATGCACCCCCCTAATATCGAATCCGACATGATATCATTGAATAATAGCATTACTTTGTTTGACTGACATTACGTTATCCTTCCATTCCAATTTTCAATCACGGCCAGAGATGGGGGCCTACCATGCGCAGACCAGCCTTGCTGAGTGATTTGAGTGCTATCGGCCTTGCGGTGAGCGCATTCGCCTTCACGCCGGCCGCGGCGCAGGATTGGCCTACCCGCCAACTGACAATGGTCGTGCCGTTCGCGGCAGGTGGATCTACCGACATGCTCGGGCGGATCTTTGCGCGGCGCATGTCCGAACTTATTGGTCAACAAGTGATCGTCGAAAACGTTACGGGCGCTGGCGGCATGATTGGCGCTCACCGTATCGCTCAAGCCGCACCTGATGGCTATCAATTCGTCCTTGGAAACACTGGAAATTTTGCGCAAAGCCAAACCCTCCATAAGAAGGCAAGCTACAATTCATTGACGGACTTCGTGCCTGCTGTTCTGCTCACTGAGCAGCCCATCGTGCTAATCGTGCGCAAGGACTTCCCGGCCAACAATCTGCAAGAATTCATTGCCTACGCCAAAGTCAATCAAGCAAAGATGCAATTCGGCTCGGCCGGAGCGGGGTCAACCATCCATTTTGCTTGCGTGCTCCTCAATGCAGCGATCGGGATCAATGTCGCCCATGTTCCTTACCGTGGCGGAACGCAAGCAATGCAGGACTTGATCGGCGGCCGCATCGACTATCAATGTCCGATCGCATCGGCTGCTATCTCACACATCAATGGTAAGCAGGTGAAAGCGATCGCAATCCTGTCGCGCCAACGCTCTCCGATTTTGCCGAGTGTGGCTACCGCGGATGAGCAGGGCCTCAAGGATTTCGAGGCTTCAGTTTGGAATGCCTTCTTCCTGCCCAAGGGCACGCCGCCGGGATTGTAAAAAAACTGCACGACGCCGCCGTCGCCGCGATGGACACGCCGGCTGTGGAGAAGCAGCTAAAAGCACTGGCGATCGATCTTGTGGAGCCGGCTCGAAGATCACCGGATTATCTCGGAAAATTCCTCGCAAGCGAGATTGAACGATGGCACGCGCCGATTACGGCGATCGGATTGAATTTAGATTGAGCAGTCAAATAGTGCTATCTCAGGCGATCATACTGAAATGGCTGACATCAAAGTTCTGAGCACGCACGCCGCATTGGAAGTGCTGAACGATCTAGGCCCGCCGTTTGAGTGTGCAACTGGCCACAAGTTGTCAATCAGTTACGACCCAGCCAATGTCGTGAAGCGCCAGATCGACGGCGGCGCCGCATTTGATGTTGCCATTGTTAGCAAGAAAGCAATCAATAATCTCGTTAAAGAGGGCAAAATTATAATCGACACCACCGGTGATCTCGGCCGTTCAGGGCTCGGCGTGGCAGTGCGCAAGGGAGCGCCCAAACCCGACATCAGCACAATCGATGGTTTTAAACGCGCACTTCTGTCCACAAAATCGCTCGTGCGCTCCACCGAAGGTACGAGCGGTATCTATTTTCAAAAGCTGTTGGACCGTCTGGGCCTCACTGACGACATGCGTGGCAAGATCACGCTAGGGCCAAGTGGCCGCGTTGCGGAGTTTGTCGCACGGGGTGAGGTGGAAATGGCTGTGCAGCAAATCAGCGAATTATTACCAGTGCAAGGCACGGAATTCGTCGGCCCGTTTCCGCCGGAACTTCAGCATTACACGGTTTTTTCAGCGGGTATCAGTACTGGCTGCAAGCATCGAGAAGCCGCTATAGCTCTCGTCAACGCTTTGACTACGCCTACAGCAGCCCCGATACTCAAAGCTAAAGGACTTGACCCCATACTTCGTGATGGCCAGTAATCACACCTAATCCCGGCGGGAAGGCTGTTTGTCCGCTGTGGGTCAATCGCGTCATCGCCAGCCCAGCACCAGCGCCGATCCATGTCCGTTGTTAGTCCGTTAGCGACCGGAAATGGTGCGTCGCGGCGAACGACGCGAAGTGAAGCGACCAACGCCGCTAACAGAGAGACCGCGACGCGCCAGTCCTTCCAAAATCCGATAAAGTGCTCCATCAAGCGGCTGCGATGGCCGCGGCCGTTCGGAGTTTCAATGGGACCTGCTCAAATTTCCTTGCTGTCACAACGGTGATATGATTTGGCATTGGCGTTCCTACCTCGCGTCTGTCTTCCACCAAGACCAGTACAACGCCGGTGTTCAAACTGCTCCGGGAATCGTCAAAGAACTCACGACTTAGAGGAGACTGCATGAGCGAGCAAATTGCTTTGATCGCCGTATTAATTGTATGCGTGATGCTCGTCGTCGTTTTGCTGGGCGCGCGCCTGACGCAGCTCGAACAGCGGATTGCGAAACTATCCAGCGCGGGCGCAAAACTTGATCTCTTATTGAAGCATTCCGGTGTTGAATTTGATCCCTACGCGAACCTTCCGCCTGCGGTCGTGGACGCGGTGCGAAGCGGCAACAAACTAGAAGCAATCAAACGCTACCGTGAAGCCACTGCGGTCAGTTTGAAAGAAGCAAAGGATTTCATCGAAGAAGTGCAGCGGCGTGGCGGCGTCGGCTGAAATGGCGAATCCTTCTTAAGCTGGTCCTTCTGGTTACCTGATGGGAGTTGAGTTGATCAGAAAGACCTAATGGGTGTGCCACGAGGTACCGAGGTCATCGCTCTTCGTGCAACGGCCGGTGCCATTTGCAGACAGGCGGTACGCCGACTTGTATAACCGGAAGGGCGATATCTGAAGTCCGGTGGTCAAATGAACAGGCGATCCGCGGTGTTCGGGCTTGGGGCCGCCAGTCTGGCGCTCACGATACCTTCGGCGAGATGCCTAGCCGATGCTATGGAAGCGGCGGAAACAGTCTCGTTCCCAAGCCTGGACGGCCGGACGACTCTGGTTGGTTATCTGTTCGGGCCGCTCCATTCGACGCCGGGTCCGCGCCCCGCCGTCATTTTGCTGCACGGACGGAGCGGACCTTATTCGTCCTTGGCACGCGGCCAATTCAATGTTGCCACGCTATCGAAGCGTCACGTCAAGTGGGCCCGATTCTGGTCCCGACGAGGCTGCTTCGCCCTGGTGGTTGACAGCTTCGGTCCGCGCGGCGCGGCCGCAGGATTTGCGGCCGGTACCCATGCCAACCGACCGGCTGACATCAACGAGGTAACGGTTCGCCCGCTCGACGCCTACGGGGCGCTGAGATACCTGGCGAACCGAACGGCCGAGATCGATCGCAACAGGATCGGCCTTCAGGGCTGGTCGAATGGCGGAAGCGCTACCCTGGCGACGATGGCGACCAGCACGTTGAGTTGGATTGGCCTTCCCGTGAGTGCCGGCTTCCGCGCCGCGGTTGCCTTCTATCCCGGCTGCGGACTCGATGGCCAGTTCCGCGATGGCTACAGCGCTTATGCTCCGGTTCGGATACTGATAGGCATTTCGGACGAAGAGGTATCACCGAGACAATGCGAGGCTCTGGTCGACCGAAGCCGCCGGTCCGGCAGCGACATCGCGATTGCCACCTATCCTGATGCGACACACGACTTCGACGATCCCGGCAGGCGAAGACAAAGTGTCTCCGCCAACGTGGCCGCCAACATCGACGCGATGGCGCAGACCGCGGCTTTCATGGGCCGATATCTACTTTTCTAATCCATTTTGCGTGGACTATTTGCTGTTCATGACGCTCTTGCACCCATGAGGCCGCCCGCGCGGGTTTTCCGCGGGGCGGCCTGTATGGTTCGTGTGCAGTGCGGGATCAGTTCTGCTTGGTCTCGGGCTTGGCGAGTTGCGGGTTGGCCTTCAGGTAATCCTGATAGGTCTTGCCGGCGTAGCTCGCGGGAGCCTGCTCGGCCGCCGCTTGATCGGAAGTACCGTCGACCAGCGCGCTCGCCATTTCCTTGGTGCACAGATCCTGGAACACGACCATGCCTTCCGGCGTGTAGTTCTTGGTCAGGCAGGTGCAGGGACCCGGCGCAACGGCGGCGTCGACTTCGCCGACCGCGTAACCGACCGGCCGCACCCAGATGTGGTGGTGCCAGCGGACGAAGTGGCGGTGAAAGTGCCACTCGCGGTGGCCAATGCGGCCAATCCGGCCGATACGGCTGAAGTGATTGACATGGCCGACTGAGCTGAAGCCACCGCGGCCTCCGCTGCGCATCATGGCATCGGCGCTATTCGACATAAGAGCCGCGCCGGCAAGCGTGGCGACGGCGGCGAGACTGAGGATGATCTTGCGGGACATGGCTCTCTCCTGGGTAAGTAGGTTGCGATAGCCATTGGTCGGCGGCCGCCGGAAAAGGTTCACGAACCGAATTGCGCAGCGGTCCGCGCCGGGATCGGCTACGCTTCGCGCTTTAGGTTGGGCAATGCCGCATAAAATCTACCGGCAGTAATTAATAGAGGGCCTTTGAGTGCGGCCGATGTTGCTGGTGGATCATTCACGCCCTAGCAATTCAGCGTCCGGTCGGGCGTCTGTCGGCTATGCCCCCGATAGCGACAGTCGTCGCTGCAGTGCGGCGAACGCAGCGAATGGGATGGACCGGCCGTGCTCCTGCCCCGAACGAGCCATAGAGGTGGTTTCGGGGTTTTGAAGAGCACGAGGAGCACACACCATGCCCTACAAGAAAGACGCCGCAGTTATCCGCGCAATCGGGATCGATACTGGTAAGAACACGCTGCACATGGTTGGCCTTGATGAGACATCGACCGCCCGGACCGGATTGTCCTCGCCCAAATAGTCATCTAACCGCTCGGGAAACAACGTGCTCTGACTACGCTCATCGCCAACGACAAAGCGCGTCATCGAATCCTCCCGCCAAATCACGGAAGAATCATATCATCGAAGGCGTTTTCACACAGCCTGGGTCATTGACGGCCTAGCAATCCAGACCCCGGACGGATCTTTGTCCGTTGTTGGTCCAGTAGCGACCATTCGGGGCTTGGGTCTGAAAGGCCGCGAAGCGCCATCATCAATAGCATTAGCGTTGGATGACGGTGAGCGGGCGCGTTTCGTTTGCGCCTGAAACGGAAGGACCGCCTTCCGGCGCGCCGAACGACGGCATCTGTCCCGGCAGGACGATATTGTCGCGGCCGAGCGAAGCGATATCGCGCACGCCGAGATTGGCCATGGTGCGGCGTATCTCGGCATCGAAAATGGCGATCGCGCGGCGTGCTCCTGGCTCACCCGCTGCACCGACGCCGTACAGCGTCGCGCGTCCGATCGCCACCGCGTCGGCACCGAGCGCCAGACCCTTGAGGACGTCGCTGCCCCGCCGGAAGCCCGAATCGACGATGATCTTGAGCCTGTTGCCGGCCGCCGCGGCGATGTGCGGCAGCATCTCGATCGGAATGGCCGCGGCGTCCAGCACGTTGCCGGCATGGTTCGAGACGATAATGCCGTCGGCGCCGCACGCGGCGGCCTTCACCGCATCGTCGGGGTGCAGGATGCCTTTGACGATCAGCGGCCGCGGCCAGAGATCGCGCAATCGGCGCAGAAAATCCCAATCGAGTTTATCGTTGCGGCTCATGAAGCCGGCCACTTTGCCGGCCGTATAGTCCTTCTCGGCGGCGGCCTCGGGCGGAAAATAGATGTTGGGAAAGCGCGGCAGACGCCCTTCCGCAAGAAGGTAGCGGCCGATCGTACCGAACAGCCAGCGCGGATGGCTGACGCTGTCGATTGCGCTCCGCAGCGTGACCCGCGGCGGAAAGTTGGCGCCGTTGCGGATATCGAACTCGCGGTTGTTGTAGGTCGGCGAGTCGACGGTGAGGACCAGCGCCTCGAAGCCGGCGTCGCGTGCCCGCGCCACGGTAACCAGCGCGGCCTCGGCGTCGCGCCAGACATAGAGCTGGTACCACTGGGTGCCGCCGCCCTCGGCCAGCACGCGCTCCATCGCGGTGCTCGACGTGCTCGCCAACGTAAAGGGGATGCCGGCAGCCGCCGCGGCGCGCGCCAGAGCGATCTCGGCGCGGTACCAGACCCAGCCGGCAATTCCGGTCGGGCCGATCAGCAACGGCAGCGCGTGCTTTTTGCCGAAAAGCGTGATGCCCGGGTCGCGGCCGGAGACGTCGGTGAGCACCCGCGGCAGCAGTTTTATGCGGTCGAGCGCGGCGCGGTTGTCGCGCATGGCGATCTCGTCCTCGCTGCCGCGGTCGCAGAACTCGAACACCGCCTTGGTCAGGCGCCGGCGCGCCATACGGCGCAGATCCTCGATATTGAGTGCCTTGCGCGTCAGGTCGCTCATGCGCTCCCCCGGAACAGACAACCGTCGTTGCGGCCCAGTGCGAAAAGGAGCACGCGGCCGGTTCCGGCGCAAGGAGAAGCGGGCCGTGCGAATCCTGCCGTTTGATTAGGCTGCGATTGCCGCACGCTCCGATTCAAACTCGACCGATTTCGATTTAGCGCGAAAGGCCCGCCGCCGCCTCGGCTGCTGCCTCTTCCAGGGTCATGAACACCGCGCCTTCGTTGGCGAGCCGGTCGACCAGGCCTTCGAGCGCCAGCATGCGGTAGCCGCGGCCGATCACGAAGGGGTGCATGGTATAGGTGAGCACGCCCCAGTCGACCGCCTTCCGCATGTAGAGGAATTCGTCGAGCCAGCTTTCCATCACCGCGCGCGCCGGCTGCAGGCCGGGCAGGACGGTGGACGGCGTACGCATGAATTCGAAATGCGGAAAGTCGTCGAGCGACCAACTGATCGGCATCTCGATCAGCGCCGTCGGCTCGCCGAAATGGAACGGCTCGCCAAGCTTGGCGACGTCGCCGCGCCGCGCGCGATAGGGAAGGTAGTCGGCGCCCATCAGGCTCGAGTCGTAGGCGAAGCCGTGCTGAGCAGCAGATCGATCGTGTGCTCGCTCAGGTCCCAGGACGGCGAACGGTAGCCGCGCGCCTTGCGCCCGGTCAGCCGTGCGATCGCGTCATTGGCGCGCACCAGATCGGCTTCCTCCTCGTCGCGGCTCTGGTTCGCCGGCGGAATATGCGCCCAGCTGTGATGACCGATCTCGTGGCCGGCCTTCACCACCGCCTCGCATTCGCGCGGCCAGCTTTCGATGGTGAAGCCGGGCACGAACCAGGTCGCCTTGATGCCGCGCGATTTGAGGAAGCCGAGGATGCGCTGCGACGCCATGGCGCCGAACTCGCCGCGCGACAGCGGCGTCGGCGTGGTCATGCCGCGGGCGATGAAGCCGGACTGGGTGTCGAAATCGAAGGTGAGGCAGACGATGTGGCGGGGCACGTGCATTCCCGGGTTGCGTGGGCCTGAGCGGTTCCATCATACTCTGTCATGCCCGGCCTTGTGCGGCCATGACGGGTGACGGGGGCCATGGCGGTCAAGGAAATCGGCATCATCCTCAACGGCGCCACCGGGCGGATCGGTGCGACGCAGCATCTGGCCAACGCGCTGGCGCCGATCCGCGCCGAGGGCGGATTGCCGGTTGGCGGCGACCGCATCGTGCCGCGCCTGCTGTTGCTTGGCCGCGACCGCCAAGCGCTCGCCGGCCTGGCGCAGACCTACGCCATCGAGGACTGGTCGAGCGATCTCGACGCGGCGCTGGCCAAGCCGGATTTTGCGGTGTTCTTCGACGCGGCGGCCACCAAGCAGCGCGTGTCGGCGCTGAGCAAGGCGATCGCCGCCGGCAAGCACATCTACAGCGAGAAGCCGGTGGCGCCGTCGGTGGCCGAGGGCCTTTCTCTATTACAGGCGGCGCAGGCGCGCGGGCTGAAAGCCGGCGCGGTCGAGGACAAGATCAATTTGCCCGGCTTGCAGAAACTTTTGGCGCTCGCCCAGAGCGGTTTCTTCGGCCAGGTCACCGGCTTTCGGCTCGATTTCGGCTGGTGGGTGTTCGACGGCGCCGAACGCGAGAGCCAGCGGCCGAGCTGGAATTACCGCAAGAGCGGCGGCGGCGGGCTGACCAGCGATATGGTGCCGCACTGGCGCTACGTGATCGAGGGCATCCTCGGGCCGATCGTTCGCGTCGTGACCGCGGCGAAGACCGCGATCCCGCAGCGCGTGGACGAAGACGGCAATCGCTTTGCAGTGGACGTCGACGACAGTTCGGTCACGCTCGCCGAACTGGCGAGCGGCGCGGTCGGCACAATCATTTGTTCCTGGGCGACACGCGTGCGGCGCGACGATCTGGTGACGTTGCAGATCGACGGCACCGGCGGCTCGGCGCTCGCCGGCCTGCATCGCTGCTGGACGCAAAGTGCGGCCGACACGCCCACCATCCGGCGCTTCAATCCCGACACGGATATCGGCGCCGACTATCGCGGGCAGTGGACGGAGGTTGCCGGCGCGGCGTCCTACACCAATCCCTACCGGGTCGGCTGGGAGAATTTCCTGCGCCACGTCGTTACCGGCACACCGCTGGTCTGCAATTTTGCCGCCGGCATTCGGGATGTGCAGCTGGCGGAAGCATGCTATCGCAGCGCCGCCCAACAGAAATGGATCGCACTCGATGACATCACCGGCTAGCCCCACCGCCTTCGTCACCGGCGCCTCGACCGGTCTCGGTTACGCCATCGCCTGCGGTCTGGCGCAAGCGGGCTATGATATCGCGGTCACCAGCCGCGATACCGCGCGGCTCGAGGCGTTGCAGCGCGAGCCGGCCATGCAGGGGCGCAAGGTGGTGCCGGTGAAGCTCGATCTGCGCGTCGAGAGCGATATCACGCAGGCCTTTGCCAAGGCTGCCGGCGCTTTGGGCGACATCGACGTGCTGGTCAACAATGCCGGCTGCACGCTGGTCAAGCCCGCGGTAGAGGTGACCTGGGCGGAGTGGGACGAAGTCGTCAACACCAACCTCAAGGGCGCCTACTTCATGTCGCGGACCTATGCCGCGCATTGCATCGCCCGCAAACGGCCCGGCTGCATCGTCAGCATCGCTTCGACCCATGGCATGACCGGCTTCGCCGGCCGCACGATCTACGGAATTTCCAAGGGCGGGCTGATCCAGATGGCGCGCATGCTGGCGATCGAATGGGTCGCACAAAACATCCGGGTCAATACGATTGCGCCGGCCACCGTGCTGACGCCCTCGCGTGCGGCGATGTACGACGACGCGACGCGCGAGCGCATGCTCAGCCGCATTCCGACCGGCCGCTTCATCACGCCCGAGGAAGTCGCCGCCGCCGTGATTTTCCTCGCCAGCCCCGGCGCCTCGTCGATTACCGGCCAGACGCTGGCCGTGGATGGCGGGCTCACGGCGAACTAGCGCATGTTCCCGAAAAGTGGGAACCGGTTTTCGGATAAGATCATGCGCAAATAAGATTCCCTATTCGGTCAGGCACAGCCCGTGATCGGGGCTGAACGACAGATAGATTTTCTGCTGCGGCGCAATTTGTTCGTAGTGGTCGATCTGAATGCCGACCTCGTAGCGTCCGACCTTGACCCGGCATTCCAGAAGGCTGCCGAGATAGACGGTATCCACCACCTCGCCCTCGAACAGATTGCCGGTGGCGACCGGCGGCCGCTCGAAATGGATGGCGATGTCTTCCGGCCGCAGACTCAGCGTGACCTGCTGCCCGGCGACGGCGTTTTCGCCGCCGGCGGCCTGCACGCGCAACGGCGCGCGGCCTTCGCCGAGCGCGATTTCCACGTCGCAGAATTCGCCGCTGCGGCCGAGCAGAATACCCTGCATCAGGTTGGCGACGCCGATGAAATTGGCGACGAAGGTATTGGCCGGCCGCGCATAGATCGTCTGCGGATCGCCGATCTGCTGGATCACGCCGTTGTTCATCACCACCACGCGGTCGCTCATCACCAGCGCCTCGGACTGGTCGTGCGTGACATAAATCGAGGTGATGCCGACCTCCTTCTGCAGCCGCACCAGCTCGACCCGCATCTGTTCGCGCAGCTTGGCGTCGAGATTGGACAGCGGTTCGTCGAACAGGATCACGCGCGGCTCGTAGACGATGGCGCGGGCGAGCGCGACGCGTTGGCGCTGGCCGCCGGATAGCTTGGTGGCATAGCGGTCGGCGAGATGCGGCAGCCCGACCAGTTCGAGCGCTTTCGTCGTGCGTTGCTTGATCACGGCAGCGGACGTGCGCCGCACGCGCAGACCATAGGCGACGTTGTCGAACACGGTCATGTGCGGCCATACCGCGTAGCTCTGGAACACCATGCCGATATTGCGGTCTTCCGGATTGAGATAGATACCGCGCTCGGGCGCCGCGACCACGTCGCCGCCGATGCGGATTTCGCCGCCGTCCGGACGCTCCAGTCCGGCGATGCAGCGCAGCGTCGTGGTCTTGCCGCAACCGGAGGGCCCGAGCAGCGTGACGAATTCGCCTTGCTTGACGCGGAGGTTGACGTCGTTGACCGCCAACTCGGCGCCGAAATTCTTGCGCAGATGCTCGAGCTCGACCATGGCGCTCATGGCAGCACCGCCAATGTGTGTTCGGGATCGAGCCGCAGATAGACCTTTTCGCCGGCTTTGAGCCCACTGCGCGGATGCGCCAGGACTTTCCATTCGAACTCGCCCCAGCGCACGCGGCAGTCGACGCAGTTGCCGAGGAAGATGGCCTGGATCACTTCGCCTTCCAGGCTCGGCCCGCCGCCGTTCTGGCGCGTGGCCTCGACGTTCTCCGGCCGCACCGAGATCACCGCCTCGGCGCCCGCCGCCATGCCGGCGCCAAGCAAACAGGACAACTGTGCGGTGCGGCCGCCGGCGGCGACCTCGACCTCGCCGCGGCCGGGTGCGGTGACCGCGGTCACGCGCCCCTTCAGCAGATTGGCGACGCCGATGAAGTTGCTGACATAGGCGTTGACCGGCCGCGCGTAGATTTCGCGCGGGCCGCCCTGCTGCTGGATGCGGCCCTTGCTCATGACGATGATGTCGTCGCTCATCACCAGCGCTTCGGACTGGTCGTGCGTGACGTAGATCGAGGTGATGCCGACTTCATGCTGGATGCGCTTGAGTTCGAGCCGCATCTGTTCGCGCAGCTTGAGGTCGAGATTGGACAATGGTTCGTCGAACAAGAGCAGGCGCGGCCGCGACACGATGGCGCGCGCCAGCGCCGCGCGCTGCTGCTGGCCGCCCGAGAGCTGGGTCGCGAGCTTCCCCGCCATCGTACCCAAGCCCACCAGCTTCAGTACGTCGGCGACGCGGGTATCGATTTCCTCGCGCGCGACTTTGCGGATTTCCAGCGGATAGGCGACGTTCTCGGCCACCGTCATATGCGGCCAGATGGCGTAGCTCTGGAACACCATGCCGATGTCGCGTTTTTCCGGCGCCAGAAACAGGCCCGCGGCGGGCGCTGTGTAGACGATGCCGCCGACGCTGATTTTCCCGGCGTCGATGGTGTGCAGGCCGGCGATACTCATCAGCGTGGTGGTCTTGCCGCAGCCGGAGGGGCCGAGCAGCGTCAGAAACTTGCCCTTCGGCACGGTGAACGACACATCGTCCACGGCGCGATCGTTGCCGAACAGTTTCACCAGGCCCTCGACCTCGACGTAGTGGCCGGCCGCGTTGTTGTTTTCCATTGCGCCGCTCACGCCGTTAACGCCTCACGCCCGGCGACGCGCCGGAAGATATAGACGCAGACCAGCAGTACGACGGTCTGCGCCATCGATAACGCGGAGGTGAGCGTCTCGTTTTCGTAATTGGTCAGATAGTAGACGCCGACCGACAGCGTCTCGGTGCCGGACGAATAAAGAATGATGGAGATCGACAGTTCGCGCAGGAAGATGATGAACAGCAGCACCCAACCGGCGAAAATGCCGGGCTTGAGCAGGGGAATGGTGATGCGCCGCAGCGTCGTGAACCACGACGCGCCTGACATGCGCGAGCTTTGGTCGAGCTCCTCCGAAATCGCCAGCATCACCGAAGATATGTTGCGTTGGCCGTAGGGGAAAAAGCGCGTGATGTAGCCGAGCAGGATGATCCACAGCGTCGCGTAAATCGGCGTCTTGATGTAGGTGACCAGCACGCCCATCGCCAAAACGATGCCGGGGAAGCCGACCGGGACGACGCACAAGAAATCGAGCAGCCGCGCGCCGACGCCCTTGGTGCGGTGGATCATGTAGCTCACCACCAGCGACAGGATCATGGCAATCGTCGCGCCGATGAAGGCGAGGATGAAGCTGTTGACGATGCCGTTGGTCGCAGCGGAAATGTGATCCGGCGCCCAGAAGTCGAGCGTGCGCACATAATTGTGCAGCGTCAGATCGTGCGGGATGATGCGCGCCTGCCAGACTGGATGCAGGCTCACCACCAAAAGACAGAGGATCGGAAGCACCACGGCGACTAGCAGGAACGTCATGTTGAAGGCGAAAGCGGCCCATTTCCAGCGCCCGAGATCGATGACGTTGGGGCGGAAGCCCTTGCCGGTCACGGTGGTGAAGGATCGCGGCGCGATGTAGCGCTGCTGAATCCAGATCAGCAGTACCGTGATGATGCCGAGCGCCATGCTCATGGCCGCACCGAGATAGAGATTGGCGTCGTCGCCCACCGCCTTGGAGAAGATCTGCGTGGTGAGCGTCTGCCAGCCATAGGGCGCACTCAGTTTGAACGGCACGCCGAATTCACCGGCGCTGGTGACGAACACGATGATCATGCCGGACAAGATGCCGGGCGCGACCAGCGGCAGCGTGATGGTCGTGGCGGTGCGAATAAGGCCGGCGCCCGTGGTGCGCGCGGAATCCTCGAGCGAGGGATCCATGCGGCGCAACGAGCCGACGACAAAGAGATAGACCAGCGGCGCGAAAAACAATCCGGTCACCCAGACCACGCCGAGCAGATTGTCGACATTGAGCAGGTTGCCTTGCACGCCGAGATAATCGTGCGCCCAGCTGTTGAGCAGCCCGGTCTTGCCGCCGGCGAGATTATGCCAGGCGATGGCGCCGACGAAGGGACTGAGGAAGAACGGGATAAGATTGAACGGTTCGAGGCGGTCGCGGCCCGGGCAGTTTGTGCGGGCGTTGATCCAGGCGAGCGATACGCCGAAAAATGTCGCCAGCACGGTCGAGCCGGCGCTGATCGCCAGCGTGTTGAGAAAGGCTTTGGGGATCACTCGGTCGGTATAGAGCGTGCGGTAATTGTCGAGGCCCCAGGTGGTGTCGAAGCCGCCCGAGTCGAGCACCCGGAAACTCGAGACCACCAGCACTAGCAGCGGCAGGATCACCGCCGCCGCCACGATTACGCTCACCACCAAAGTGGCGACCGACTCTTGCGTAATCAGGCTGCGCCAGCGGCTGGTGGCCGGCTGCGGCACTGCGGTTTCCGCTAGCGTTTGCGTGCTCATCGCACTGTCCGTTCTACGCGCTTTAAATCGGGTCAGCTCGCGCGGGGAGGGTGCCGCTTTGCAGCGGGACCCTCCGGCGCGCGGGTGGCGTTGTTACTGGAACTTCGCCTGCCAGTCGGACCGCAATTGCTTGAACTTCGCTTGCGAGGCGACCCAGTCCTTCAAGCCGATCAGTTTCGTCTTCTTCATGTCGAAGAGATATTTCTGCGCCTCGGGTGGAGGCGTGTAATCCTTCATGAAGGAATACATCATCTCGCCGACGACGAAGACGTCGGTGCCCGGCTTGCTCAGCAGATATTCGATGAACAACTTGGCGGCGTTCGGATGCGGCGCGCCCTTGATCACCGCGGCCTGGTTGCCGAGCATGACCTGGCCTTCCTTATAAGTGCCCCAGCGCAGCACCTTGAGCAGGTCGGGCTTCTTCAAGACGTCCTGATAGACGCGGCCGGTCAGGTTCCACATGTCGAGCGGCCGCTGGCAGGAGACGACCATCTGCATCTTCGGCTCGGTGCGGAATTCGATCAGCGGATCGGTGGCCTTCAGCTTGGTCCACAGATCATCGAGCTTCATGCCCTGCTCTTCGAGCGCGAGCGCGGTGTTGTCGTAGGTGAAGCTCTTGGTCAGATCGGAAGCGATGGTCTTGCCTTTGAGCTCGGGCTTGAGCACGTCGGCATAGGACGTCGCGCTGAAGTGCTCCATGCCGGGGCAGGACGAGTTCCATATCGGCTGGAACGTGTAGGCGAAGGGCACCACGACGTAAGGATAATTGGAGTACTGGCCGGCCGCCTTGACGCCTTCTTCGTGATTTTTCCAGTAACCGCTGTCGAGCTTCTCGAAGGCGCCGCGCTTGGCGGCTTCGTCGAAGAAGCCCGGCGCGCTGACAATGAGGATATCGACGGTATGCTTGCCGGCCTGAATCTCCTGCCGGGTCTGCGCCACGGTGGCGCCGGTGCCTTTGCGCAGATTGTTGAACTTGAAATTCGATCCGAGGTTGTAGCGCTTGATGAAGCCTTCACCGAGCAACTGACCGGTCGAGTCGCTGAATTGCGGATTTAGAACCGTGACCGCGCCTTCCTTGCGCGCGGCCTCGACCAGCGCCTTTTCCTGCGGCGTCAAATCGTCAGCATAGACGAGAGTGGTGGCGGCAATCAGCGCCGCCGCGGTGAGTGGCGCCGCAAGCAGCGCAAATTTAGAAAACGCCCGTGCCGTGTGGCGTGAGCCCATGTCGTCCTCCCAATGGCGCGCCCCCTGGATTCGATTTGCCGGCCACTGGCCGGCGTCGAAAATCTTTTTTATTGCCGGCTTCCCTGCACTCTTACGGTGTATGGGTAGGACCGGTTGCCCATTTAACCGCAATTGGCCCGGCAAAGGCAATTTCCGTATTGGCGGTCGCCGGTTGTCCACGATGTGAACGCGAGCCATGTGTCGCCCCGGACGCAAGCGAGCGTTGCGCCGGGAGCCGTTGCGGGGTCGATTAAACAGTGCGAAAAGTGCGGCCTTAAAGCGCACCCGCGGTCGATTTCGGCAATTCCTCGCGGTGCCTTTCCGGGGAGACACCAGCTTGAAAATCGGAATTCTGCTTGGCGACGACATCGGTCTTGAAGTCGTGCCGGAGACCGTCAAGGTGATGAAAGCCGCGGCATCGCGGTCCGGCCTCGCCATCGACTGGCAGCCGTTGCCTATTGGCAAGGCAGGCCATGAGCTGGAAGGCGACACGCTGCCGCCGTCGACCGAGGCGGCGCTGTGGAAACTCGACGGCTGGATCATGGGCCCGATCGGGCACGCCGCCTATCCGCGCAACGACGCGACCTGGGTCATGCCGCCGGTGCGCAAGAAATACGAATTGTTCGCCGCCGTCCGCCCGTCGCGCTCTTATCCGAGCGTGAAGTCGATCCATAAGGACGTCGACATCGTCTTTTTGCGCGAAATCTCCGAAGGAATGCTCTATTCGGAGACGGTGGTGGCCGGCGGGCCGGAATTCCGGCCAAACGACGACATCACCGTCGCCATGCGCGTGATCACGCGCAAGGGCTCCAACCGGGTGGCGCGCGAAGCTTTCGAGATCGCGCGTACGCGGCCGCGCAAGAAGGTGACCGCCGCGCACAAGGAGCCGGTCTATCGGCTCGCCTGCGGCATGTTCGCCGAGGAATGCCGCAAGGTCGCGCGCGAATTTCCCGACGTGAAATTCGAAGAAGCGATGATCGACACCATCTCGATGAAGCTGGTGATGGCGCCGCAGCAATACGACGTGGTGGTGACCACCAACCAATTCGGCGACATCCTCACCGACATCGGCGCCGGCCTGGTCGGCGGGCTCGGCCTGGCGCCCGGTCTCTGCGTCGGCGAGAAACAGGCGATGGCGCAGGCAACGCACGGCTCGGCGCCCGACATCGCCGGCCGCGGCATCGCCAATCCTTACGCCATGATCGCGTCGGGCCAGATGCTGATGGCCTGGCTCGGCCGCAAGCATAACGAACCAAAAGCGACCGCCGCCGCCGGCTACATGCAGGCGGCGATCGACAGGGTCGTCACCGAAGCCAAACATTTGACCACCGACCTGGGCGGCAAAGCCAGCACCCGGGAAATGGGCGACGCCATCGCGGCGGCCGTCCTGCAATAACGCGGCACAAAACATAAGCCAGGAAACGTCATGTACAGTCTTCAACTCAGCCCCGAACAGTTGGAAATCCGCGACACGGTGCGCGATTTCGTCACGCGCGAGATCAAGCCGGTCGCGCTCAAGTCCGACCGGCTCGACCAGTGCGACCGCAGCCTGCTGGTCGACCTGCTCGACCAGGCCTCGCAGATGGGCCTGCGCAGCCTGGCGTTGTCGGAAGAGCGCGGCGGCGCCGGCGCCGATGCGCTCACCTCGTGCATCGTCACCGAGGAACTGGCGGCCGGCGACGCCGACCTTGCCGCCGTGTTGTCGGAAAGCTCGCGGCTTGCGCATGTGCTGTTCGATCAGTGCATGAACGACGCGCAGCGCGATGCCTTGCTGCCGAAATTCATGGGCGGCGACCGCTATCATCTCGCTTTCGCCGGCCGCGAACCGGGCAGCGATACGCGGCTCGGCGTGAACTATCACCGCCCCGCGGACACCGAGGTGGCGGTGAAGACCACCGCGGCGAAGTCCGGCAACGACTTCATCGTCAACGGCGTAAAAGATTGCGTCGCCAATGCGCCGGTCGCCGGACTGTTCGCGGTGCTGGTGCAAATTCCGGGGCGGCCGGCGGCGAGCGTGCTGCTGGTGCCGGCGGATGCGCCGGGCCTGAGCGTGCGCGCCCATGAAAATGCCTGGCAACACGGCAGTTGCGGCGAAGTCACCTTCAAGGACTGCAAGGTGCCGGCCGGCAATCTGCTCGGCGACGACGCGCTGGCGCTGCTGACCGGCGCCGCTGCGGCCGGGCGCGGCATTCCGCTGGCGCAAGCGCTCAATCTCGGCGTCGGCCGCGCCGCCTACGAGGCCGCGCTCGACTACGCCCATCTGCGCGTGCAGGGCGGCCGCCCGCTCATCGAGCATCAGGCGATCGCCACCAAACTGGCCGAGGTCGCGATCCGGCTGGAAGTGGCGCGCGGCGCCGTCTGGCAGGCCGCCTGGGCCTCCGATCATCCGGAAGCGGTCGCCGACCGCAGCCTGTCCGACCTGCCGCTCACGACCATCGCGCAGGTGTTCACTTCCGAGGCGGTGATGAAAGCCGCCAAGGATTCGGCCGAAGTCTTCGGCGCCATGGGCGTGATGCGCGACATGCCGTTGACGAAATACATCCACGACGCTCGCGTCTGTCAGCACTCGGGTGACGGAAATAGCGACGCCCGGCTGCGCGTTGCGGAAGAGATCGCCGGCTACCGGCGCCCGGGCCAGCGCGCGATGGCGCTGGCCGGCGAATAACAACACGTTTCAGGTGAGGATGCTTCCATGGATTTCAATCTGAGCAACGAACAGCGCTCCTGGCAGATGGCGGCGCGCAAATTCGCCGACGAGGAGATCCGCCCGATCTCGCTCGAACGCGACACCATTTCCAAGCCGCGCGAGACCTGGGACTGGGACATCATCAAGAAGGGCTCCAAGCTCGGCTTCCGCACCATGGCGGTGCCGAAGGAATGGGGCGGCCACGGCACCGACTTCGTGACGCAGGCGCTGGTGATGACCGAACTCGCCAAGGCCGACAGCGCCATTTCCAAGGCCTTCAGCCAGAACTGGAAATGGAGCCACTTGATTTCGGCCTCCTGCACCGAGGAGCAGAAGCAGCGCTTCCTGCCGGGCTTCGTCGCCGACGACGGCTGGGTGCTCGGCAAGGGCATCACCGAGCCGAGCGCCGGCTCGGACAACCGCATGCCGCAGGATGACCCGAAGACCGGCATCAAGCTGCGCGCCGAGCGCAAGGGCGACGAGTGGATCCTCAACGGCGAGAAGGCCTTCATCGCCAACGCGCCGGTCGGCAAGCTGTTCTTCATCGACGCGCGTACCGACGCGACGGTACCGCCCAAGCAGGGCACCACATTGTTCCTGGTGCCGTCCGACACGCCCGGCTTCCGCATCGGCAAGGTGTTCAACAAGAGCGGCTGGCGCTTCTACCAGAACGGCGAGATGATCTTCGAGAACGCGCGCGTGCCGCACGCCAATGTGGTCGGCGAGGTTGGCGGCGCGGTCAAGAAGGCCGGCGGCGGCGGCGGCGACACTACCGGCGGCGATCTGTTCGGCGATCTCGAACTTGCCGCCAATGGGTTGGGCATCTGCGACGACGCCTGTGCGACCGCGATCAAATTCGCCAAGACCGCCAAGCAAGGCGGCCAGCCGCTGTGGGCGCAGCAGAACGTGC
The DNA here is from genome assembly GCA_963749625.1 of uncultured Alphaproteobacteria bacterium. GTDB lineage: Bacteria > Pseudomonadota > Alphaproteobacteria > Rhizobiales > Xanthobacteraceae > Pseudolabrys. The sequence continues at coordinate 263,581 of CAVVNY010000008.1, forward strand.
AGTTGCAGGTCAACAAGATGTTCATGCTGACCGAGGCGCTACGCTCGTTCGTGATGCGGGTGGCTTGGGAGCACGACCTTAAAATCCACTCGCACAACGCCGGATTGGCGATGAACTATTCCTGCGACGTGGTGAACGAGGTGTCCGAGCTCTACATGGAGGTGCGCGGCGCCGACGGCTGCCACATGGATCACCATACCGACAAACTGGTGCGCGACGCCTTCATCTGGAACCACCTCGCCGGCGACAGCGTCTCGCGCATGAAGGTGGCGCGCCGGTTGGCGGCGTAGGGCTTGGGTGCCCCGGATGCAGCGCAGTACGAGCGAAAGCGACGTGGTGCGCTGCTGATCCGGGGCCCAGCTTGCTAAGGAAAACCGGGGTTCCGGTTCTGCGGCGCACCGTTCCGCTTCACGCTGCGCCGCGCCCGCGGGACACGCAGCGAACCTATAATTTCACCGGCACACCCTTCTCGAGCGAGGTGATCACCGCCTCGAAGGCGCCGATCAGGTTCAGCATCTGATCCGGCCGCACCGGAAACGGCGCCTTGCCCTCGATAGCATCGGCGAAGGCTTCCAAAAGCACGCGCAGCGAATCGACGTGCTCCAATTTCCGCTCTTCCGTCGGCCCGCCGATCTTGCCGACGATCAACGTATCCTCGCCGCGCGCTTCGGCCATGCCGTCGGTGCCGAACACGGCGCAGCGCCAATAGACCGGTGTGGCGCGCACCGTCGCCATCAGGCCGGTGGCGCCGCTTTCGAACTCCACCAGCGCGGCGACTACGTCGCGCGGATCGGGCGGCGCTTTCTTCGAGATGCAGCGCGCGTCGACGTAAGAGATCGGCCCGACGAGATTGATGAAGGCATCGAGCACGTGCAGGCCCGCGCCGGTCATGCCGGCGCCCGGCGATTCACTTGGATCGTCGCGCCAGCCGCCGGACACGCGCGTCGAATGCTCGTTGGAGAAGTGCCCTTCGATATGGAAAACCTTGCCGATCTCGCCGGAGTCCACCACGCGCTTGAGCTCGCGCATGGAGGCGAAGCAGCGCTTGTTGTTGCCGGTGCCGAGCGGGACGCCGGCGGCCTTGACCGCGGCGACCGCGCGCTCGGCTTCCGCACGGGTCAAAGCCAGCGGCTTCTCGCACCAGACCGGCTTGCCGGCGGCCGCCACCATGCGCACCTGCTCGACATGCAGCGAATGCGGCGTCGCCAGCAGAATGGCTTGCACTTCGGGGTCGGCGATGGCGTCTTTCAGGTCGGTGGACAACCGGAAGCCATGCTTGGCGGCCAGCTCGCGCGCAAGTTCGGGCTCCTTGGTCACGCCGTGCACGATGCGCAGGCGGCTGCTTTTGCCTTGAATTGAACCGAGAACGGTCTGGCCCCAACGGCCGAGACCCACCATGGCTGCATTGATCATTGTTGCCCCGACATTGCGATGCGTCTTGCCAATGTCGGCCAATCGAGTTGTCATGACAAGCGCATGATCCCGAAAAGTGGGAACCGGTTTTCGGATAAGATCATGCGCAATTAAAATGCTTGGGTTGGCGATGAGGGGCAATGCATGAAAGCGATGGTTTTGCGGGGACCGAACACCCCGTTCGAAATGGTGCAGGTGCCCGATCCGGTTGCCGGTCCGGGCGAGGCGGTCGCCCGTGTCATCACCTGCGGCGCCGGGCTCACGATCCAGCACGCCAAGGCTGGCCGGCGCAAAATCGATTTTCCGCGCATCATCGGGCACGAGATCACCGGTGAAATCGTGCAAGTGGGCGCCGGCGTTACCGGGCTGAAGCCGGGCGACGGCGTCACCGCGTATTTCTATCTCAACTGCGGTCATTGCCGTTACTGCCGCTCCCAGCTCGAGCCGCTGTGCGAGCACAGCGGCGGCAATGTCGGGCTGGAATGCGACGGCGGCTATGCCGAATACATCAAGCTGCCGGCGCACATCTTCATCAAATATCCCGAAGGACTCGACTACAAAACGCATCCGGCGGAAATGGGCGTCATCACCGACGCGTTGGCCACTCCCTATAAAGTGCTGCGCCGCGCTTCGATCAAGGCCGGCGAGACGGTCGCGGTGTTCGGCGCCGGCGGCGGCGTCGGCATCCATCAGGTGATGATGGCGAAATGGGCGCGCGCGCGCGTCATCGCGGTCGACGTCGCCGCGGACAAGTTCGACGCCTGCCGCAAGGCCGGCGCCGACGAGGTGCTCAATCCGCGCGACGGCGACGTGGTCGAGGCGCTGCGCGATCTCACCCACGGCAACGGCGTCGACGTGGCGATCGATTACGTTTGCACCACGGCGACGCTGGAGGCGGGCGTTAAGGCGCTCGGCCGCCGCGGCCGCCTGGTCATTCTGGGCGGCGCCGCCCAGCCGTTCCAGGCTCCGGCGCACGACATGCTGACCAAGGAACAGGCGATCCTCGGCAGCCGCTACGTCACGCGCGCCGAAATTCTGGAAGCGTGCGATCTGGTGGCGCGCGGCGAAGTGTGGCCGCTGGTCACCGACATCCGGCCATTGCAAGAAGCCGAAGCCTTGCACGAGCTGGTAGAGCGCGGACAGGTGACGGGAAGGGCGGTCCTGCGCGTCGCGTGAGGCAGCTCTGCGCAACGGCGCTTCCGGCGGCGGCGGAAAGCGACTACGGTCGCGCACAACAAATAACGTCAGGGAAGGAAACGGACTATGACACAGCGCCTGTCTGGACTATCGGATGCCGACGCCACCGGCGTCGCCAAGGACACGCTCGCCGGCTCGGCCAAGCTGCTCGGCCGCTCATCCAATCTCTTGCGCATTCTGTCGGCGCATACGCCCTATCTGGCGCGCTGGTTCATCGGTTTCGTCGCCGCCGTGCGCCAGCCCAATGTGGGCGCGGTGTCGGACGTCAAGCTGCGCAATCTAGCCACCATCAAGACGTCGATGACCAACGCCTGCAACTACTGTGCGACCCACACGTCGATCTACGGGCAGGCGCTTGGCGTCAGCGAGGCGCAGCTCGAGGCGATGAAGGGCGACGACTGGAAGACCAGCCCGCTGTTCGACGAGCGCGAAAAGGCGACCATCGCCTGGGCCGAGGCGGTGACGCGCAACACGGCGAAAAGCGACAAGGCGCTGTGGGAAACCATGAAGCGTCTGTTCAGCGACGCCGAGATCGTCGAGATCACGACGGCGTCGGCAATGTTCAACATGATCAACCGGCTCAACGACACCTTCTGGACCGAGCTCGAAACCGTCGAATACAACCGCCGCCAGGGCAACGCGGTCAAAGGCGTCACCGTCGCCGACATCGAGAGCTTCGCCAGCACCTTCGCCGCCTCGGGCGAGGCGCAGCGCCGGGCCGAGAGTTCGGTCGCCGCGGAGTAGCCGCTGGCCGTTATTTCTTGCGGATGCGGAAGCTGAGCACGCCGCCGGCTTCCGCTTTGCCTTCCAGCGTATCGCCGGTCTGCCGCAGCAGATTGGGAATGTCGATCGTGGTCAGCGGATCGGTGCATTCGGCGACGATCAGGTCGCCGCTTTGCAGGCCCGACAGCATCTTGCGCACCCGCAGCGCCGGCAGCGGGCATTTCAGGCCGCGCAGATTCATCGTCTTTTCCGCCATGGTTTAAGTCCGGTCCGCCTGCTGTGTCCGACGCTTACTTGGGGTAGAATGAATATTCTAGGCTCCCCAAGGTCAAGCGCGGGAAAATGGCTGCGGCGTCCGACCCAATACAGACGATTACCCAACTGACGCCGCTCGCCGAGGTGCTGGCCACCATCGATTCTGGCGTGAAGCCGGTCGCCGCGCGAATGCTCGATGTAACCGCCGCCGCCGGCCGTACGCTTGCCGCCGACGCGGTGGCGCCGCGGCGTCCGGAAGTGGCCATGGCGCTGCACGACGGCTGGGCGCTCGCCGCCGAGGACACCGTGGGCGCCGGCGGTTATGCGCCGGTCCTGCTGATGCGCCAACCGCAGCGGGTCGAGGCCGGGCAGCCGATGCCGCCCCGTACCGACAGCGTGGCGCCACTCGACGCGGTGGCGATGACCGCCGGCCGCGCCGAGGCGCTCGTTACCGTCAATCCCGGCGACGGCGTATTACCGGCGGGTGGCGACAGCGATCCGGGCCTGCCGCTGCGTTGTGCCGGCGAGCGCATTACCGCGATCCAGCAAGCCGCCTTCACCATTGCCGGCATTGCGCGCGTCAGCGTGCGTGAACCGCGCCTGTCGATCGTGCCGGCGCGTGACGACCACATTATCGCCACCGTCGCACGTGTTATCGTGCGCGACGTCGAACGCGGGGGCGGTATCGCGCACATTGATGACGGCAAGAATATCGATCGCGCGCTGCGCGACGGCAAGGACGACGCCGTGGTGATCGTCGGCGGCACTGGCAGCGGCCGCAACGACGCCAGCGTGCGGACGTTGGCGCGCGACGGCCGGCTCGCCGTGCACGGCATGGCGCTGACGCCCGGCGAGACCGCCGCGCTCGGGTTTGCCGGAGCGCGCCCGGTGCTGCTGCTGCCGGGACGGCTCGACGCGGCGTTGAGCGTTTGGCTCGTGGTCGGCCGGCGCCTGCTGGCGCGGCTCGCCGGCGGCGGCGAAAGCGAAGCAGGGACAAAGGCCGCGCTCACACGCAAAGTCACCTCTACCATCGGCCTTGCCGAAGTCGTTCCGGTGCGCCGGGCCGGCGGCGGCGTTGAGCCGCTGGCGACGAAATATCTGCCGCTGTCGGCGCTGGCGCGTTCCGACGGATGGATTCTGGTGCCGGCCGACAGCGAAGGCTATGCCGCTGGTTCGCAGGTTGAGTTCAGGCCGTGGCCATGAGAATCGTAACATGAGTGAGACCTCGCAAGGCGCGGTCGGACGCCGAGGCCGAATTGCTTGCGCGCGTGCGGGCGGCCGCGCGCCAGGAGCAGTTCCTCGACGTGGTGTCGGCGGATGAGGCGCGCTTGCGCTTCGAGCGGCATCTCGATCTTTCGCCGCTCGCGGCCGAGACCGTGCCGTTGGCGCTCGCGCTCACGCGCGTGCTGGCGCACGACATGGTGGCGGCGGTCGATGCGCCGCCGTTCGACCGCTCCAATGTGGACGGCTTTGCCTTGCGTGCGGCCGATACGGTCGGCGCCGGCGACGGCAACCCGAAAATTTTCCGGCTCAATGCCGAGGTGATCGCCTGCGGCGACGCGCCGGCACTTGAGGTTGCGCCCGGCACCGCCACCACGATCGCGACCGGCGGCGTGATTCCACGCGGCGCCGACGCCGTGGTGATGATCGAGCAGACCGAGCTTGTCCGCGAAGGCGCACCGAGCATCGAGCTGCGCCGCGCCGCCGCGCCCGGGCAATTCATCTCTTACGCCGGCTCCGACATCGCGCGCGGCGAGACGCTGCTGCGGCGCGGCACGCGCATCGGCTCGCGCGAGATCGGCATGCTGGCGGCCTGCGGCCTGGCGCAAGTGGACGTGGTGCGGCGGCCGAAGGTTGCGGTGCTATCGACCGGCGATGAACTGGTCGCGCCCGGCGACCCGCTCAAACCGGCCGCCGTCTTCGACAGCAACGGCGCGATCATCGCGGCGGCCGTCACGGAAGCCGGCGGCGAACCGCTTAGCCTGGGCGCCTTTCCCGACGACGAGGCGGCGCTGGAAAAAGTCGTCCGTCAGGCGCTGGCGCAAAGCGACATTGTCGTGCTCTCGGGCGGCACCTCGAAGGGCACCGGCGATCTGTCGCACCGCGTGGTATCGCGGCTGGGCGCGCCCGGCATCCTGGTGCACGGTGTCGCGCTCAAGCCCGGCAAGCCGCTCTGTCTCGGCGTGATCGGCGACAAGCCGATCGTGGTGCTGCCCGGTTTCCCGACTTCGGCGATTTTCACCTTCCACGCTTTCGTCGCGCCGCTGATCCGCGCCCGCGCCGGTCTGCCGCCGGAAGCCGCGAAAAAAATAACCGCGCGCGTACCGGTGCGCATTGCCTCCGAACTCGGCCGCAAGGAATTCGTGCTGGTGTCGCTGATCGAGAGCGACGAGGGCGCCATCGCTTTTCCGACCGGCAAAGGTTCCGGCTCGGTCACCAGCTTTTCGCAGGCCGACGGTTTCCTCGAGATCGACGCGCTGGCGTCGTCGTTCGATGCCGGCAGCATGGCGGACGTGACGCTGATCGGCAGCGCCGCGAAGGCGCCCGACCTGGTCATCATGGGCAGCCACGACGTGGCGCTCGACGTGGTCGTCGGCACGCTGGCCGAGCGCGGCTTTTCCGCGCGCACGCTGGCGGTCGGCAGTCTCGGCGGGGTGGCGGCAGCGAGCCGCGGCGAGTGCGATATCGCGCCGGTCCATCTGATCGACCAGGAGAGCGGGCTCTATAACGTGCATCTGGTGACGCCCGGCCTGACGCTGGTGCCGGGCTGGCGGCGCATGCAAGGGATGCTGTTCCGCCCCGGCGACAAGCGCTTCGAGGGGCACACGGCGCAAGAAGCGCTGGCCACGATCCTCGCCGATCCTTCCGCGCTGATGGTCAACCGCAACGCCGGCGCCGGCACCCGCGTGCTGATCGAGAAGCTGCTTTATGGCGCGCGGCCGCCCGGCTACGCCAACCAGCCGAAGTCGCACAACGCGGTCGCGGCCGCGATCGCGCAAGCGCGCGCCGATTGGGGCGTGGCCATCGAGCCGGTGGCCAAGCTCTATGGTCTCGGCTTCCTGCCGCTGTCGCCGGAACATTACGATTTCCTGCTGGTTGAGAGCCACAGAGAGCGGCCCGCCGTGAAAGCCTTCCTCGCGGCCTTGCACGACCCTGCGACACGAGAACGCATCCGCGCACTCGGCATGCGCCCCGCGGACGGCTAAGTTCTCGGTCATGCCGTGCGCGTACCGGAGCGGCGTCATGAAATCTCACATCGAACGCAGCTGCATCGCGTTGCTGCTCCTGCCGCTCATCTTCGGCGCGGCGCTCGACGTCGCGTACGCGCAATTGCGTGGTCATGGCGGGCCGGTGCGGGCGCTGGCGATCTCGCCTGACGGCACGGAGGCCGTCTCCGGCAGCTTCGACACCTCGGCGATCCGCTGGTCGCTGACGCGCAACGTCGCCGAGCAGGTGATGCGCTTCCACGACAACGCGGTGAATGCCGTCGCCTGGCTCAAGGACGGCCGCATCGTCACCGCCGGCGCCGATGCGCGTATCGCGATCTGGACGCAAGGCAAGCCGGAGCCCGATCATGTGCTCGACGGCCATAGCGGCCCGATCGCCGGCCTGGCCGTATCGCCGGACGGCAAGCGGCTCGCCTCGGCGTCATGGGATCACAGCGTGCGGCTGTGGCCGCTTGGCGGCGGCGCGCCGCGCGTGCTGGAAGGCAATGCGCAGAACGTCAACGGCGTCGCGTTTTCACCGGACGGCCGCGACCTGGTGAGCGCCGGCTACGACGCCAGCCTGCGCGTCTGGCGCCTGAGCGACGGCGGCGCGAGCGTGCATAACCTGCCGACGCCGCTCAATTCCGTGGCCGTCGCGCCCGATGGCGAGATCGTCGCGGCCGGCGCCGACGGCAAGGTCTATTTCCTGTCGCCGCAGGGCGACCTGCGCGGCGACGTGCAGGCCTCGCCAACGCCGATCATCGCGCTCGCGCTTTCGCCCGACGGCAGACTGGTCGCCGCCGCCGGCATCCGCGGCTCGGTGGCGGTAATCGAGCGCAAGACGCGCAAGCTCGCGCGCACGCTGGTCGGGCCCGGACTGCCGGTGTGGTCGGTGGCGTTCTTTCCCGACAGCCGCACTTTGCTGACTGGCGGCGCCGATCGCGTCATCCGCCGCTGGGACGCTGTCTCCGGCGAGCCGATCGGCAGCGTGGTGATCGGCGCGGCGGACGATCCGCTGAAGCAATATGCCGGCGAGCCCGGGGCGCAGGTGTTTCGGGCGTGCGTTGCCTGCCACACACTGTCGCCCGGCGAAGGCAACAAAGCGGGGCCGAGCCTGCACGGCATTTTCGGCCGCAAGATCGCGACGCTGCCGGGCTACCGATATTCGGATGCGCTCAAGCGCATGAATATCGTGTGGACTCCCGAGACGGTGGCGAAAATGTTCGAGGTCGGTCCGATGACCTACACGCCCGGCACCAAGATGCCGGAACAGAAGATCGGGTCGCCGGAAGATCGCAAGGCGCTGGTGGAGTTCCTGGCGAAGGCAACGAAGAAATAGGGTGCCCGCCACCCGGGTCCGGTCGATCAGGGTTTTTGTTTTTCTTCGTATTCTCGCTTGAGCTGTTCCAGGTCGCGCTCGCGCAGATAATCGTCGGTAGTGCGCACGGCCGGGCGCTTGGGTCCGGCGAAGGGATCGAAATTTTCTTCCGTCATCGCCGCCACCCGGCAATCGGCGCACATCTTGATGACGTCGAGCCGCTTCTTCGAGTCCTTGAACATCCAGTGCGTGCCTTCGAGCTTGGCGGCCACGCGCTCGACCGAACTCTTGACGCCGAACGGCTTGCCGCAGCGGATGCAGGCGAACGGTTCTTCCTGCTTGATGATGCGGCTTGCCGCGGTGGGGCTCAGGAAATTGATCTGCGGCTTGAGCGAGATCACCTTTTCCGGACAGGTCGCCTTGCACAGTCCGCATTGCACGCAGGCATCTTCCGCGAAGCGCAGCATCGGCCGCTCGGGATCGTCCGACAGCGCGCCGGTCGGGCAAGTCGAGACACAAGAGAGGCACAGCGTGCAGCCCTCGACATTCACTTCGACGGTGCCGAACGGCGCATCCTGCGGCAGCGTGACGATATCGACCGGCGCGGGGGCCGCCGCATGCAGCTCGCGCAGAGCGTGGCGCACCACGTCGCGCTTCAGTCCTGCGGCCGCGAAAGTGGCGGGCTTGGCGGCAGCATCCATGGCGGGAATGGCGCGCAAAGCGGTATCGAGCGCGTCCGGATCGTCGGTCTCGATGGTTGCGGCGCGCGCGCCGGCAAAACCGAGACCGGCGAGGATCGGCTCGGCCAGCGCGATGGTCTTGGCGAGGCCGGCAACGTCGTGACGCGGCTTGGCGCGAATGAGGAAGCGGACCGCCGATGCGCCATAGGCGAACGACGCGGCGATCGATTCCAGTCCGACCTGCGTCACTTCATTAACCTGCACCGGCAACACATTCGCGGGCAGGCCGTCGCCGTGCCGCGCCAGCGCGTCGATCAATTCGCCGCCGTGCTCGGCGTCGTGGAACAGCAGCACGGCTTGCGTGCCGCCGGCTGCGCGGTAGGCGCCGAGCAGCGCACGCAATCGGCGCAGCAGCGCGTCTGACGGCGGCAGCGCATAGGCCGCGGCGCCGGTCGGGCAGGCGGCCGCGCATTGACCGCAGCCGGCGCAAACAGCCGCATCGATCGCCACATGATCGCCGTTCGGCGCAATGGCGCCGGTCGGACACAGATCGAGGCAGCGGCGGCAGCCGACGATCTTGGAGCGCGAATGTGCGCACAGATCCTCGGTGAAATTGATGTAGCGCGGCTTGTCGAAGGTGCCGGTGAGATCGCGCGCCTTGAGCACGGCGCGCAGCACCGCCGCCGGATCGCCCGGATCGGCGCGCAAATAGCCGTCGCGCAGGTCGGCAGCGGGAAACAGCGACGCGCCGCCCGTCAGGTCGAGCACGATGTCGCAGCGCGACGTCGCGCCGTTGCGCGCCGGCCCAAACGTCAGTTCCCCGCGCGACGATGGATTGGGCGCGGCATAATCGTCCACCGTCAGTTCGAAAGCGCCGAGATAGCCCTTGGCCTGCCGGATGACGCCCTTAACCACCGGGAATTCGGTCGCCCGCAGCGGCGACACGCCGCCGGGCGGCTTGATCAGCACGGTGACGTCGAGATGTTCTTTCAGCAGATTGGCGGCGTCGATCGCCTGTTCGTCCTTGCCGTAAATCAGCGTTACGCCGTCGCTGGTCAGTGGAACGAACGCGGCCTCCGGCGTAGGCTCGAGGCTCGCCGCGATCAGCGCCGCCATTTTCGGGCCGGCCGTTTTGGCGGCCGTCGACCAGCCAGCGGTCTCGCGGATATTGACGAAGCTTAGTTCGGCCGCGTCCTTGATCTCGCCGGCAACCTCCTCGAACAGCGGCGCTTCCTGCGTGCAGGCCACGGTGAGCGGCGTGTCGCCCGTCGCCAGTTTGCGGAAGCGTTCAAGCTCGGCGCGGCAAAGCTGCCGGCCTTCGACGACTTTCGCGCCGCGGCAGACGCGCGCCACCGCCTCGCCATCGAGCGGTATCGTGCCTTCGCAGGAACAGATCAGGATATTACGCGGCCGTTCGGCCATCCGGCTGACTTACCTTTTCGTCTGTCCCCGCATTCGATGTGCGAAAGGCCGCTTGTAGCCTCTTTCGCTCTTAATTCCTCGCGGCTGCGGGACTGGGCCTCGAGACCCCCTGAGGGTATAACTATAAGTAGATAATTGAGAAAGTCACAGCCAATGCCCCTGGATACGCGGGCAAACCCGCTGACGCCGGAACTGTTGCTGCCGCCGCCGTTCACGCTGGTGCGCTTGCGTGAGTTGGGCGACGCCTTCGCACATGCAATATCGGTCGCGCCCGAACAAGGCGCCGGCACGCTGGTCTATGTCGGGCGCTTCGATCTCGCCGAATTCGCCGTCGTGCTGGAGCCGGATGAGCCGCTGGCCCTGGCGCGGCGCGCGCTTTATGCCGGCATGGCGGCGCTGGCCGACGCGCTCACCGCGCACGCGCAACCAGAAACCGCCATCGCCATCGACTGGCCGGATACGATTTTGGTCAATCGCGGCATCGTGGGCGGCGGCCGTCTGGCCTGGCCGAAAGACGTACCCGAGGACGAAACGCCGCCGTGGCTGGTGTTCGGCGCCATGATCCGCACGGTGTCGATGACTGGTTCCGAGCCGGGCCTCAATCCGCTGGTCACCGCGCTGGAGGAGGAAGGCTTTTCCGACGCCATGTCCGATCAGGTGGTGGAAAGTTTCGCGCGCCACTTCATGCTCGCCGTCGACGCTTGGCAGGAGCACGGTTTCGGCGCAGTGGCGCGCAGCTATCTGGAGCGGCTGCCGGCCGAGCAGGGCGTCCGCCGCGACATCGACGACAACGGCAATCTCTTGATCCGCCGCATGGGCAAGACGCAAGTCGAGCGCCAGCCGCTGCTGGCGCGGCTGGCTGAGCCCGCTTGGTTCGATCCGGTGGCGAAAGGACCGCGCGCGTGAAGCTGTTGCGCACCATACGGCTCGATCCGTCGGACACTTTCGTGTTCGAGAAGGCGGCCGAGCCGGGTGAATGGGCGGTGTCCGGCGCCTTCGTGTTCTGGAATAGCGACCCGGCGGCGTTGGTAGGCAAGGCGCGCTCGGCGTTCCGCGGCGGCTTTCTTGGGCTGTCGTCGCTTGGCTGGTCGACGCTGGTGCAGATCGTCGAGGCGAGCGATGACGACCGGCTGGCCGCCGTCGACGCGCTGGCGAAACATCTGGTGGCGGATTTCGGCGCGCCAACTATTGCGGATGCGGTCGCCGCGGCGGAAGAGGAAGTCGCCTTCGCCGAATCGCTCTGCAGCCAGCCGCAAGATACGCTGGTGGCGGTGCATCGCAGCTTCGCTGACGGCGAGGTGCGCGAGACCTTCCGCACACTGCGCCCGCGCGCGGGGCAAAAGCCGGCGCGCGCGTTCTCCTTCCTCGAGGTCGAGGGCGAGGACGAGCAGCCGATTGAGGCCGTCGATCTGGTCGGCATGGCCGAGCGGGAGCGCAAATGAACGACTTCTGGCTCTCCTGCGGCCATCATCTGCTCGACCGCGACGAGGGCGGTGGGCTCAAGGTGACCGACGAGTTCCTCAAGCTTTATCTGGCGCGGCCGGAATTGATCCCGCCGCCGGAAGCCTGCGCGGTCGAGCGCACGCTGCATTCAGCGCTGCTCGCCGATCCGCATATGCCGGTCGCCGCCTCCGACATCGCGGCCGTCGCGGACGCCGACGCGCGCGAGAACTGGCAAATTCTGATCGCCTTCCGCGACCATCTCCTTCGCCATAAGACGCTGGAAGCCGCCTATGCCGATCTGGTGCGCAATGGCCTCGGCAACACGCCGCCTTTGTTCGTCAATCAGCTGGTGCACGTGATCCTGCGCAACGCGCTCGACGGCGTGACGGACGCGCGCGTGGTGCGTGCGGCCGAGCTGTTCTTCCGCACCCAGCGCGTGACCTTGCACGACAACGCCCTGCTGGCGGCCGATGAGGAGACTATCGGCGGCGTCAATACCTCGCCGGTGACGCCGCTGGTCTCGATGCTGGGCATTCCAGCCGAAGCCGGGATCGACATTATCAACGACGACAACGCCGAGAGCTATTGGGCGCGCAGCGACCAGTTCGACATGGCGCTCGATTTGACCGGTGGGCGCGCCGGGCTGGTAGCGCTGGCTGAGGCGATGCGGCGCTGGATCGCGCATGTGCTCGGCGTCGAGGTGACGATCGAGCCGTTGACCGAACTGCGCGAGGCGCCGCTCACCTGGTACGTCGGGCTTGATGCCGACGCCACCAAGATCGGCGATATGCTGTGGAACGAAGCGGACATCGACGAGGCAGCAATGTCGAAGGTAGTGGGGTTGTTCGCGCTCACCTTCCGCGATCCGTCGATCATGCTGGACAAGGTTAAAGGCGAGCCGGTCTATCTGATCCTGGCCATGACGGGCGACAAGATCATCCGCATGAAGCCGCAGAATCTGGTGACCGGATTGCCGATCAGGCATCTGGAGGCGGTCGGATGAGCATCGCACCCCCGCTGCAAACCATCGCGGTCGGCGTCGTGGTCGAGCGCACCAAAGGCGTCACGCAATGGAGCGAATTCGCCTGGCGTCCAGTGAGCGTGCTTGCCGGCGCGCCGGAGACCGCGCCGTGGACCAAGCTTTCCGACGACGGCGCGCGGGCGACGTTTTTCGCCGGCACTGCCGAGATTGAATTGTATCGCACGGAGACGACCTATTATCGCAGCAACCTGGAATCCGGCACGCCCGCTTTGTGGGTGTCGCTGCGTGCCGCGGACGGCGACCCGCCCTTTTCGGTCGCGGTGGTGACCGCCGATCCGGCCGAAGGCGAAAGCCTGACCGAAACGGCGACCGATTTGATCGAGCAGGTACCGATGCCGGAGGCGATCCAGCGCCTCGTTGCGGCCTTTGTCGCCGAGCACCACGTCGAGCAGCCGTTCACGAAACGAAAGCGCGATCGCGCCGATCCGGAAGCGCTCGGGCGGCGCACGCCGGTGCGCGACGGAGAGCCAACATGAACGAGCCGGAAAAATTTCTTGATCGGTGGTCGCGGCGCAAGCGCGAAGCGACGGACGAGACCGCGCAGCCCGAGGCGAAAGACGCTGTGCCCGCACCGTCACCTGCCACCGAAGCGAAAGAGCCGGGTGCCGAAGTTCCGTTCGATCCTGCCAGCCTGCCGCCGATCGAATCGATCTCGGCGGAATCCGACATCCGCGCGTTTCTCAAACCCGGCGTTCCGCCGGACCTCGCGCGTGCGGCGCTTCGTCGCGCCTGGTCCGCCGATCCGGCGATCCGCGACTTCATCGGGCTGGTCGAGAACCCGTGGGACTTCAACGATCCGCATGGCGTGCCCGGCTTTGGGCCGATGCCGGTGGGCGAGAACATCGGCCGTCTGCTGGCGCAGGCGATCGGCGGCCCGGTGCCGGTCGAGGTCACGCCGCCGCAGCAAAGTGCGGCCACGCAGGGCGATTCCGAACAAAATCCGCCGCAAATCGTTGGTTCGGAACCAACGCAACAATTGTCGCAAGATCATCTGGCGCCAACGCAAGATGTCGCACGGCCGGAGAAAGACTCCGTGCAGCGCAACGAAAATAATGGTGCGTTGCAAAATAATTCCGACAATCGGGAAGACTTTCCACCGTCACGCCAACGTGGGCACGGCGGCGCGCTCCCGAAATAATGATAGGACTTATAGCCTTCGGCTATTGACCCTCAGTTCCATGCGGCGATAGCCTTAATTTATTCTGAAGCGGCTCTTTTCGAGCGGTTCGAGACAATAAAACGATAACGAACCGGCCAGGGAAACAAAAAGGGCAAAAAAGGCACAATGCCAGACCGCGGTCTGCAGGAAGCAATTCGCGCTGCCGGTGGCGTCACCGAGCTTGCGCGCCGCATTGGCATTTCTCAGCCGTCGGTATCGAATTGGTCGCGCATTCCCGCCGAGCGTGTGCTTACGGTCGAAGCGGTGACCGGCGTTGCGCGCGCGATCCTGCGGCCCGATCTTTACGACGAGAATAACGAGCTGACCTCTGTCGACGAGGTCGATCTGGCGCGTGCGCAGGAATATGCGCTGCTGGCGGCCCTGCTGACGCGGGCGCCGGATGCCGCATTTCTTGCGCGGCTGGCCACGCTGCGCGGCGATCCGACGCCGCTGGGCTTGGCCCATCTCGGCCTCGCCGATTCGGCCAGCGGCGCCGACGCCGAAAAAATCGAGCGCGAATTCTTCAACTTGTTCATCGGCATCGGCCGCGGCGAGTTGATGCCCTACGGTTCCTATTACATCGCCGGCTTCCTGCACGAGCGCCCGCTGGCGCGGCTGCGCGAAGATCTTAGCCGCCTTGGTATTGAGCGCGCCGAGGGCCAATACGAATCGGAAGATCACGCCGCCATCCTGTGCGAGATCATGTCCGGCATCGCCGGCGGCCAATTCCCGGCGCCAGCGGACGCCGACCGCCAATTGTTCGAAAAGCATCTGGCGCCCTGGCTTGGCCGTTTTTTCCTGGATCTCGAGCGCGCCGAGGGCGCGGACTTCTACCGGCGCGTCGGTGCGCTCGGCCGCGTGTTCATCGAAATCGAATCGGAGGCTTACGCGTTAACGAGCTGATGCCCCCGCGCCTGTGAAAACTAGGTCTTCAAGGAGGACTGGCGATGAAAACGGAACCTAAAGCCAATCTGGCACGCCGCAATTTCCTGCGCGCGCTCGGTGCCGGCGCCGGTGTCGCGGTAGCGCCCGCCGCCCTTGTGACCGAAGCGAAAGCCGACTCGGAGAGCAACGATGAAAAGCGAAAGGCCCGCTACAAGGCCGATTCTCCCGAGGTGAAAACCTATTACCGCGTCAACAGCTATCCGAAGTGAGGGAGGCAAGCCGTGCTGATCAAACGGACAGAACGTAAGGCGCGCCAAGGTTCGCTCGCCGCCCTCGCCAGCCAGAATGACCGCGGCCTCGATCGCCGCACCTTCCTGCGCCGGTCGGGTCTTGCCGCCGGCGGTCTCGCCGCGCTCGGCGCTTTGCCGCTCGCCAGCGTGCAAAAGGCCAAGGCCGGTCCGCCGCCCGCCAAGGGCGCAACGGTCACCATCCGCAAGAGCCTGTGCACGCACTGCGCGGTCGGCTGTACCGTCACGGCGGAAGTTTCCAACGGCGTGTGGATCGGCCAGGAGCCGAGCTGGGATA
The DNA here is from genome assembly GCA_963749625.1 of uncultured Alphaproteobacteria bacterium. Taxonomy (GTDB): domain Bacteria; phylum Pseudomonadota; class Alphaproteobacteria; order Rhizobiales; family Xanthobacteraceae; genus Pseudolabrys. The sequence goes on from CAVVNY010000008.1 coordinate 278,909, forward strand.
GTCCGATCAACCGCGGTTCGCATTGCGCCAAGGGCGCCTCGGTGCGCGAACTGGTGATGGGCGAACGCCGCCTGAAATACCCGATGAAGATGGTCAACGGCCAGTGGACCCGCATCAAGTGGGACCAGGCCATCAACGAAATCGGCGACAAGCTCAAGCAAATTCGCGAGAAGTCGGGACCCGACGCCGTGTACTGGCTGGGCTCTGCCAAATTCTCCAACGAAGGCACGTATCTCTTCCGCAAACTGGCGGCGTTCTGGGGCACCAACAACCAGGACCACCAGGCGCGCATCTGCCATTCGACGACGGTGACCGGCGTGGCCAATACCTGGGGCTACGGCGCGATGACCAACAGTTTCAACGATATCCGCAACGCCAAGACCTTGCTCATCATGGGCGGCAATCCGGCGGAAGCGCATCCGGTGTCGCTGCAGCATCTGCTCGAAGGCAAGGAGCTCAACAAGGCGAACTTCATCGTCATCGATCCGCGCCTGACGCGCACCGCCGCGCACGCCACCGAATATGTCCGCATCCGACCGGGCACCGACATCCCGGTGCTCTGGGGCATGCTCTGGCACGTGTTCAAGAACGGCTGGGAAGACAAGGAGTTCATCAAACAGCGCGTCTACGGCATGGACGAGGCGCGCAAGGAAATCGAGAAATATACGCCGGAAGTCGTCGAGAACATTTCCGGCGTGCCCGGCGCGCAGCTCGAGCGCGTCGCCAAGATGTTCGCGACGCAAAAGCCTTCGACGCTGATCTGGTGCATGGGGCAGACCCAGCACACGGTCGGCACCGCCAACGTGCGGGCGAGCTGCATCGCGCTGCTCGCCACCGGCAATGTCGGCGCGCCCGGCACAGGCGCCAACATCTTCCGCGGCCATGACAACGTGCAGGGCGCTACCGACATCGGTCTCGATGTGGTGACGCTGCCGTTCTACTACGGCCTGGTCGAAGGCGCCTGGAAGCATTGGAGCCGCGTCTGGGAGGTCGACTACAACTGGATCCAGGGGCAGTTCGATCCCAAGCAGCCCAAGAAAATGATGGAGACCCCCGGCATCCCGCTCACCCGCTGGTTCGACGCGGTGCTGCTGCCGAAGGACAAGGTCGGCCAAAGCGATAACGTCAAGGCGATGATGGTGTTCGGCCACGCCAGTAACTCCATCACCCGTATCCCCGAATCGACCAAGGGCATGGCCGCGCTCGACCTCCTGGTGGTGGCCGATCCGCATCCCACCACCTGGGCGTCGCTTTCGGCCAATGCCGGGCGCAAAGACAACACCTATCTGCTGCCGATCTGCACCCAGTTCGAGACGTCCGGTTCGCGTGTCGCCTCCAACCGCTCGATCCAATGGGGCGAGCAGATCGTGCCGCCGATCTTCGAATCGAAAGACGACAGCGAGGTTGTCTATCTTCTGGCCAAGAAGTTCGGCTTCGAAGACAAGATGTTCAAGAACATCAAGGTCGAAGGCACCAAAGTCCCGCCCGAGGACGTGTTGCGTGAAATGAACCGCGGCAGCTTCTCGACCGGCTATTGCGGCCAGTCGCCGGAGCGGCTGAAGGCGCATATGAAGCACCAGGCCGCGTTCGACCTGGTCACCATGCGCGCGCCCAAGGATACGCCTGAAGTCGGCGGCGACTATTACGGCCTGCCGTGGCCGTGCTGGGGCAAGCCGGAAATCAAGCATCCGGGCACACCGTTGCTCTACGACACCACCAAGAGCATCCAGGACGGCGGCGGCACCTTCCGAGCCCGCTTCGGTGTCGAGCGCAACGGCGTATCGCTCTTGTCCGAGACCTATTCCAAGGATTCGGAGATCAAGGACGGCTATCCGCAGTTCACCTTGAGCGTGCTCAAGAAGCTCGGCTGGGATACCGAGCTCACGCCCGACGAACTCGCCACCATTCAGAAGATCGGCGGCGACGTGGCCTGGTCGACCGACCTGTCCGGCGGCATCCAGCGCATCTGCGTAAAACACAACGTCATCCCCTACGGCAACGGCAAGGCGCGCGCGCTGGCCTGGGATCTGCCCGATCCGGTGCCGACGCACCGCGAGCCGATCTACTCACCGCGCATCGATCTGGTGGCGAAGTATCCGACCTATCCGGACGCCGTGAAATTCCGGCTGCCGAATATCGGCTTCACCGTCCAGAAGGCTGCGGTGGACAAGGGACTGGCCAAGCAGTTCCCGCTCATCCTCTCCTCCGGCCGGCTGGTCGAATACGAGGGCGGCGGCGAAGAAACCCGCTCCAACAAATGGCTGGCGGAGTTGCAGCAGGACATGTTCATCGAGATCAACACTTCCGATGCCGCCGAGCGCGGCATCAAGGACGGCGGCTGGGTCTGGGTCACCGGCGCCGAGAACAGCGCCAAGGCCAAGATGAAGGCGCTGGTCACCGAACGGGTCGGCAAGGGCGTCGCCTGGATGCCGTTCCACTTCGGCGGCTGGTACGAGGGCGAGGATCTGCGCAGCAAGTATCCGCAGGGCGCCGATCCCGATCGTGCTCGGCGAAAGCGCGAACACGATCACGACTTACGGCTATGACCCGGCGACGGGCATGCAAGAACCCAAAGTCACTCTTTGTCAGATCAGAGCGGCATAGGAGGCGGGACCATGGCTCGAATGAAATTCCTCTGCGACGCCGATCGTTGCATCGAGTGCAACGCCTGCGTCACCGCCTGCAAGAACGAGCACGAGGTGCCCTGGGGCATCAACCGCCGGCGCGTCGTCACGCTCAATGATGGCAAGCCCGGCGAGCGCTCGGTCTCCATGGCCTGCATGCATTGCACCGACGCGCCTTGCGCGGCGGTCTGCCCGGTGAACTGCTTCTACACCACGGCCGATGCGGTGGTGCTGCACTCCAAGGACCTCTGCATCGGCTGCGGCTATTGTTTCTACGCCTGCCCGTTCGGCGCGCCGCAATATCCGAAGGTCGGCAACTTCGGTTCGCGCGGCAAGATGGACAAGTGCACCTTCTGCGCCGGCGGCCCGGAAGCCGACAACACCAAGGAAGAATACGAGAAATACGGCGCCAACCGCCTCGCCGAAGGCAAGCTGCCGCTGTGCGCCGAGATGTGCTCGACCAAGTCGCTGCTCGCTGGCGACAGCGACGTCATCGCCCAGATTTACAAGGAACGCGTCGCCAAGCGGGGCTACGGCTCCGGCGCCTGGGGCTGGCAGACCGCCTATCGCGAGTCGATCGCGACCTGATTGCTCCGCGGCGGCGCGGGATGTCCCGCACCGCCGGCTTCGCCGCTGAAGACTTGGATTTTGGGAGAAGCACTATGGCGAAAATTTTGGCACATCTGCGCTTGATCGCCGGCGCGCTGGCGCTCGTCTTTGTCGTGGCGACGGCAATGCCGGCCGCCGCGCAGCAGCCGAGTTCGGTCAACCCGACCGCCGACGCGGTGAAGGAGCAGCAACTGCTCCAGCAGTTCAAGGTGATCCAGGGCCGCGGCACCATTCCGGACGTGAAGTCTTATTCGCTCGAGCATCCGGCCGGCCGCGCCTGGCGCGAATACCACGCCGTCACGCTGAAGTGGATCGGCGGCATCGCCATCTTCGGCATGCTGGCGCTGCTTACCTTGTACTATATGTGGCACGGCACCATGCGCATTGAGGAGGGACGCTCGGGACGCACCATCATGCGTTTCAACGTCTTCGAGCGCTTCGTGCATTGGCTGACCGCCGTCACCTTCGTCATCCTGGCGATCACCGGCCTCAACATCAGCTTCGGCCGCAGCCTGATCTTGCCGTGGCTGGGGCCGTCGGCGTTCAGCGAATGGTCGGAATGGGCGAAATTCTCGCACAACTATCTCAGCTTCGCCTTCACGACCGGCGTTGTGCTGATGTTCCTGATCTGGGTGGCGCGCAATCTGCCGAGCTACAATGACTTCGTCTGGTTCAAGAATGGCGGCGGCATGTTTGGCGGCAAAGAGCCGCCCGCCGAAAAGTTCAACGGCGGCGAAAAACTGATCTTCTGGATCTCGACGATCGGCGGCGGCTTGGTTATCGCTAGCGGCTTTGTGCTGCTGTTTCCGTTCTACGGCACGACCGTCGCCAACATGGAACTGGCCGAGATCGTGCATAGCGCGGTCGCGGTGCTCTATGTCTCCGCCATGTTCGTCCATATCTATATGGGCACCATCGGCGTGGAAGGGGCCTTCGAGGCGATGGCCGACGGCCATGTGGACGTCAATTGGGCCAAGGAGCGCCATAGCATCTGGTACGAAGAGGAAAAGCAGTCGGGCGCCGCCCAGGGCCAGGCGATGCGGCCGGCCGAGTAATGGGCATCCCCGATCGGTGATAAAAACGCCCGGCCTTGCGGCCGGGCGTTTTGCTATAAGGGGGCCATGCGCATCATCGGTCTCGCCGGCTGGAGTGGGTCGGGCAAAACCACTTTGATCAAGAAGCTTATCCCGCGCCTCATCGCGCGCGGTATCAGCGTATCCACGCTCAAGCACGCCCATCACGGGTTCGACCTCGACCAGCCCGGCAAGGACAGCTTTTTCCATCGCACCGCCGGCGCCACCGAGGTGATCATCTCATCGGCAAAGCGCTGGGCCATTCTGCACGAGCTGCGTGAGCAGCCGGAATGGGACATGGCCGCTTTGGTCGGCAAGATGTCGCCGGTCGATCTGGTGCTGGTGGAGGGCTTCAAGCGCGACGCTTTCCCCAAGCTCGAGATCCATCGCATCGCCAACGGCAAGCCGCTGATCCACCCGGAAGACCCGCACATCGTCGCGGTCGCCTCCGACAGCGCGGTGCCGGCCGCGCGCGTCCCGGTGGTCGATCTCAACGACATCGAGGCGATCGCCGATCTTTTGCTCAAGCACGCGGTGCCGATCGGTTCCGCTCCCGCAACGCAAGGCGTCTAATGGCGCAACTGACCGACGACTGCTTCGCGTTTTCCGGTCCGCTGCTGCCGCTAGAGGACATGGAGCGGCTGATCTGCGAGCGCGTGGCGCCGGTGGCGGAGACCGAACGGGTCGGCTTGCGCGGCGCGCGCGGCCGCGTCGCCGCCGCCGACGTGATGGCGCCGGCCGACCTGCCGCCGTTCGATAATTCGGCGGTCGACGGTTATGCCGTGCGCCACGCCGATTTGCGCGGCGACGGCGACACCAGGCTTGCCGTCGCCGGTCGGCTGACCGCCGGCGCGCGCGCGGACATCGCGCTCAAGCCGGGCCAGGCCATCCGCATTTTCACCGGCGCGGCCATGCCGGCGGGCGCCGACACCGTGTTCATGCAGGAAGACGTGACGGTGGACGGCGATCACGTGATCCTGCCGCAGGGTTTGAAGTTCGGCGCCAACCGCAGGCTGGCGGGTGAGGACGTGGCCGCCGGCCGGGTGGCGCTGCCGGCCGGCACCGTGCTGGAGCCGCAGCACATCGCGCTCGCCGCCGCGCTCGGCATCACCGAGATCGAGGTGCGCCGCCGACTCAAGGTCGCGATCTTTTCCACCGGCGACGAGGTGGTGGAACCGGGCGCGCCGCGCGGCGGGGCGGCGATCTACGACGCCAACCGCTATCTCTTGAGCGAATTGCTGGAGCGGCTCGGCGCCGTAGTGACCGATCTCGGCATTCTGGCCGACGATCCCGAGGCGCTGGCGCGCGCGCTGGCCAAGGCGGCCGCCTGGCACGATCTGGTCATCACGTCCGGTGGCGTCTCCACCGGCGAAGCCGACCATGTGCGCGGCGCGATCGAGCGCATCGGCAGCCTGGTGTTCTGGCGCGTCGCCATCAAGCCGGGCCGGCCGGTCGCCATGGGGGTGATCCGCGCCGCCCCGCGCAAAGATTACGCCGCCAATAGCGCCGCCGCTTTCGTCGGACTGCCGGGCAATCCGGTGGCGGTGTTCGTGACTTTCGTGCGGGTGGTGAAGCCGCTATTGCGGCGGCTGGCCGGCGCGCGGCCGCAAAGCCTGGTGCCGCTGCCGGTGCGCGCCGCTTTCGCCTACAAGAAAAAGAAAGACCGCCGCGAATATGTGCGGGTGGCGCTGCGGCGCGCGAGCGACGGCGAACTCGAAGCGGTCAAGCATCCGCAGGACGGCGCCGGCATCCTGACGTCGCTGACCGAGACCGACGGTTTGTTGGAATTTCCCGAAGACGTGACGGCGATCGAGCCGGGCGCCCGCGTCGGCTTCCTGTCCTACGCGGCGCTCATCGGCTGATGATAGGGTTGCTCAGGCCCCGAGCCGCACGCTCGACGCGCTGGTGAAGGCCTTGTCGACCGGCTCCTGCACGGTATTGAGCACGACGCCGCAGACCAATGCGATGACGACCGCCGCCACGCAGGCGATGATGAATGTTTTCATGGAATTGGCTCCTCCGCCCGACGCCCCATAAGCACAACTATAGCAGATATGGAACCGGAACGAGCGCCGGCAAGGTCTAATAAATCAAAGGCCTTGATGTTGCAGCGCAATGCGCTCGGCGCGCTCGGCGTCCTCGGGCGTGTTGACGTTGAGGAACGGATCGACCGGTTCGGCCGGCCAGTCGGCGACGGCGACACCATGCCGCGCCGTCCAGACCTCGATCTTGCGCAGGCCCTCCTCGATCAAGGCCTTGCGCAGGCTTGCGCGCAACGCCAGCGGCCATAGGCCCACCACCGGATGGCGCCATTCGCCGGACCGGGCGCAGGCCAGCGGCACGCCGGCGTCCCTGCGAGCCTGGTGCAGGCGCTCCACCAGGTCGTCGGGCAGAAACGGGCAGTCGCCCGGCACGCTCAGCATCCACGCGATGCCGTTGTTCTGCTCCGCCAGCCAATCGAGCCCGGCCAGTATGCCGGCGAGCGGTCCGGGATAGTCCGGCACGTTGTCGGGCACGACGGTCAACTCCGTATCGGCAAAGCGCTGGGGGTCGCCGTTGGCGTTGATGATCATGCCGGTGCATTGCCCCGATAGGGTCGCCAGCACGCGGTCGAGGATCGACACGCCGCCGATCGCGATGCGCGCCTTGTCGCCGCCGCCCATGCGGCGTGCGAGGCCGCCGGCGAGCACCAGGCCGAAGGTGGGGGGGATGGGAGTGGTCATGTTTATCTACTTTTCCCGGGCGCAGCGCAGCACACCGCAAGTCGGATATATTCGACTTGCGGCATTTAATTAATAGTCGCAAGCCGCGTAAACGCGACTGCGGCGTGGTGCACTGCAGACCGGATCCCGGTTAAATATTGAAGCGAACTGGGTCCCGGATCTGCGGTGCACCGCTATCGCGCTGCACCGCGTCAGGGACACGTAACGCTGCTCATTCATCATGCACGGCTGCCTTGCGGCGGTGCTTGGAACTTTCCTCCTCGACAAAGGCCAAGTCCTGGTCGAACACGATACGGTCCTCGCCGGCGAGCGCGACGAAGCGTTTTCCCCGCGCGCGCCCGATCAGCGTCAGGTTCGCCTTGCGCGCCAGTTCGACGCCCCAGGCGGTGAAGCCCGAGCGCGAGATCAGGATCGGGATCCCCATGCGCACGCACTTGATCACCATTTCCGAGGTGAGCCGCCCGGTGGTGTAGAAAATCTTGTCGGCGGCTTTGACTTTCTCCTTGAACATCCAGCCGGCGATCTTGTCGACCGCGTTGTGGCGGCCGACGTCTTCCATATAAACCAGCGGCCGGTCTTCCTTCGCCAGCACGCAGCCATGAATGGCGCCGGCTTCCAGATAAAGCGAGGGCGTGGTGTTGATCTTGTTGGTCAGCGCGTAAAGCCACGACGTACGCAGCTTCGCCTTCGGCAGCGAGACGTTCTCCAGCGCTTCCATCAGGTCGCCGAACACGGTGCCCTGCGCGCAGCCGGAGGTCTGAACTTTCTTTTTGAGCTTCTTCTCGTAATTGGTCTTGCGCTTGGTGCGCACCACCACGACGCTGAGCTCCTCGTCGTAATCGACGCCGGTGACCACGTCGTCGGGCAGCAGCATGTTCTGGTTGAGCAGATAGCCGACCGCCAAATATTCCGGGTAGTCTCCGATGGTCATGGCGGTGACGATTTCCTGGCTGTTTAGGAAGATCGTCAACGCACGCTCGACCGTGACCGAAGTCTCGATCTTGGCGCCGGTCTGGTCGATGCCGGTGACGCGTTCGGTCAGCCGCGGGTCCTGCGGGTTGGGCCGGATGATGTAGGCGTCGGTGTTCTTGCTCATGGTGGTATTATAGCAGACATTTTCTGCCCAACACGGGTGGGCAATGTGGCCGCCGCAATGGGACAGACGGAATAGGGGTTTTGTCAGTTCCCTTTGCGCGCCCGGCGGTTTAACAATGCCGGGAACGGCCGAGTGCCGCAGAACATCATCCGGGGGAAACTATGCTTCGCGCCACCAAAAACATCGTTATGCCGACCACCATCACCGGCTCGCTGCCGCGGCCGAGCTGGTACACGCAGAACCTCGGCATGCGCAGCTTCCTCGACGCGATGGTGAACAACCAGTTCCGCGAGCAATATGTCGATACGGTCGGCATCTATCTGCACGAGCAGGAAATGGCCGGCCTCGACATCGTCACCGACGGCGACGCGCATTTCGATAGCGACGTCGGCGGCCAGAGCTGGACCAATTATCCGCCGCGCCATATGGGCGGCTTCGACAAAAATCCGCAGCCGACGCCGGCCGGCAAGGGCGGTCTCATGTTCCCGCCCGGCCATATTTTGCACGATTATCTGGAAGCGCGCGTGATGCCCGGCATCGCCGCTCCGGTCACGCGCGGCGACCTGCAATACGCCGCGATGTGGAAGGTCGCGCAGCGCATGACCAAGAAGCCGGTCAAATTCGGCACCATTGGTCCCGAGCTGGTCGCCTTCGCCGTGCAGGATAAGCACTACAAGTCGATTAAGGACCGCATTCTCGCGATCTCCGACGCGCTCAATGCGGAACTTACCGAGCTCGCCAATGCCGGCTGCCAGGTGATCCAGTTCGAGGAGCCGCAGATTCATATGTTGGCGATCCGCAAGGTCGTCGACGAGGTGATCAATCCGAACTTCAGCGTCGAAGTATTCAATCGCACCGTGAAAGGCCTGCGCGACAAGACCGAGGTGTGGTGCCACACCTGCTGGGGCAACCCGTCGCAGCAGCGCATGTTCAAGGAAGTGCAGAGCTACAAGGACGCGTTGGAGACACTGAACAAGGTCGACGCCGACGTCATCACCTTCGAGTCCGTCAGCGCCGGCGGCATGGACCTGGAGGCCTTCGGCAAGATCATCTCTTCGGACAAGAAAATCGCCATCGGCGTCATCGACCATCATTCGCTGCAGGTCGAGAAGCCGGAGGAGATCGCCGACCATATCCGCCGCGCGCTCAAATATATTCCGGCCGAGCGGTTGATCATCTCGTCCGACTGCGGCATGGGGCGCGAGGGCATGAGCCGCCGCCACGCCTACTACAAGATCGTGTCGCTGGTGCTTGGCACCAACATGGTGCGCAAGGAACTGGGCCTGCCGCAGGCCGAATGCCTGGCCGCCGACCCGCACTATTCGCTGGTGCCGACCGCCTGACGCGTCCGGATTCGTTACCGAAGACTGAACGGACATAGCCGAATTGCGGCGAGCGCTTTGGCGCGCCTTCAATAAGTTTGTGCTTATTGTGGCGCAATGAGCCAGAAGGGCTTGCCGATGAAACCGCAGAACGTTGCAATAGCGCTAGTCTTGATAGCCGGAGGGGTCAGTCTTACCGCGGTGGCGGAGCGGCCCGTGATCGCCGAACAGCCCGCGGCAGTGGCCGAAATCGATTTCACGGCGCTGCACCGGCAAGCCAGCGACGCCCTCGAAAGCTTGCGCCGGTCACCGCAATTGCGCACCCCGGCGGTCCCCGCCGCCTTCTGATCGCTACCGATCGGGCATTCCGCTAAATCGGCTTCTTATTTCGCCATCGCCCTGCGGCAGGCGTCCCACACCTTGGCCGGCGTCGCCGGCATGTCCATGTGATCGGCGGCGCCGTTCGGGATCGCATGCGCGATCGCGTTCATCACCGCCGCGATCGAGGCCGTGGTGCCGGCCTCGCCGGTGCCCTTGACGCCGAGCGGATTGGTGGTGGCCGGCACCGGATGCAGCGCCTCGCGCAGCTCGACTGGCATGTGGTGGGCGCGCGGCATGCCGTAGTCCATGAACGAACCACTCACCAATTGCCCGTTTGAATCGTAGACCGCGTTTTCGGTCAGCGCCTGACCGAGCCCCTGCGCGATACTGCCGTGCACCTGGCCCTCGACGATCGTGGTGTCGAGTGGATTGCCGCAGTCGTCCACCGCGGTATAGGTCACGAGATCGACAAAGCCGGTGTCGGGATCGATCTCCACCTCGGCGATGTGGCAGCCGTTCGGAAAGGTGAGCGGCGTGTCGGCCTTGTCCTTGGTGTCGAGGCTTTCGCCCATGTCCTTGGCGCGCTTGGCTGTCTCGAACAACGAAATCTTGCGGTCGGTGCCGACCACCTCGAAACTGCCGTTGCGATATTGCAGGTCGCTCTCCGATGCTTCCAGCGCGGACGAGGCAACTTTCTTTCCTTTCGCCAGCATCACGTCGGCGACATGAACAATGGCGTTGCCGGCACACATGGCCGAGCGCGAACCGACCGAGGCGCCGCCGGTCAGGTCCAGATTGGTGTCGCCGTGGTGGTGCTCGATTTTGGCCGGATCGATGCCGAGCTTGTGCGCCAGCAGCCGGCCGAACACCGTGGCATGGCTTTGCCCGGTCGATTGCACGTTCAAACCGAGGATCAACTTATCGCTGCCGGGAAAGGCGACCGAAGCCATCTCAGTCGGTAGCGCGCCGGCGTGCTCCAGCATGCAGGATATGCCGATGCCGCGCAGTTTCTTGCGCTTGGCCGATTCGCGCTTGCGCTTGTTGAAATTGTCGAAATCGGCGAGCGCGAGCGCCTTGTCGACGATACCGGGGAAATCGCCGCTGTCGTAGGTGTTGATCGGGGTCTTGAACGGCATGGCCGACGCTGGGATCAGGTTCTTTTTGCGCAGCCGCACCGGATCCATGCCAATGATGCGCGCGGCTTCCTCGACCGCCCGCTCGAGCGCGTAATTCGCCTCCGGGCGTCCGGCGCCGCGATACGGCGCGATCGGCACCTTGTTGGAGAAATAACAGGCGACGCCGACGTCGACTTTCGCGATCCGGTACATGCCGGGCAGGCAACGCGCGAAATTGTTGGTGTTGATGTTGACGCCGGCGTTGGCGATATAGGCGCCCTGGTTGCACAGATGCCGCACGCGTAAGCCTAAGAACTTGCCCTTGTCGTCGAGCGCGAGTTCGACATGCGTTACCGCGTCGCGCGCCTGGCAGTCGCTCATGAAGGCTTCCGAACGCGTCGACTGCCAATGCACCGGCCGCCCGACCTTGCGCGCGGCCACCATCACCGCGACGTATTCCGGATAAACCGTCGTCTTCATGCCGAAGGCGCCGCCGACATCTTCGGTGATCACCCGCAGTTTTTCGTTCGGCACGCCCATGATGGAGGCTGCCTGACCGCGCAAGCCGTCGGCGCTCTGCGAGCAGGCGCGCAGCGTGTAGCTGTCGTTCTCCTTGTCGTAGACGCCGGTCGCGCCGCGCGTCTCCATCGAGGCCACCACCAGGCGCTGGTGGCTGACGCTGACGCGCGCGACATGCGGCGCCTTGGCGATGATTTCGGCGGTCTCGCGCTCGTTCTGCTCGCTGGCCACCGGGCCCGGCCAGTCGACGCAGAGATTGCCGGGCGCGTCCGGATAAAGCTGCGTCGTGGCTTTCATTGCCGTTTCGAGGTCGACGACCGCCGGCAATTCCTCGTAGTCGACCGCGACCTGCTCGGCGGCGTCCTGCGCGGCGGCGCGCGTTTCCGCCACCACCATGGCCACCGCATCGCCGGCATGCATCGCCGTGCCGCCGGCCAGCGCGGGGCGGAATGGCATCACCATCTTGGCGCCGCCGCGGCCGACCACCGGCGGGTGGCGCGAAATGCCGCCAACGCCGGCCGCCTGGATGTCCGCGGCAGTGAGCACCGCCAGCACGCCCTTGGCCTTGCGCGCTTCATCGGCGTGGACCGCCAGCACGCGGGCATGGGCATGCGGCGAGCGCACAAAGGCGGCATAGGCCTGGTTCGGCAGCCGTGGGTCGTCCATGAAGCGGCCATTGCCGCGCACCAGGGCGTCGTCCTCGACGCGGGGTTCATGTTTGCTGCGGGCAGGGCTGGTGGCGCTCATGGAGGTCCATCTGTCTTGCATTTAGGGACCCCGTTTATAGCGGAATGAGCGGCCTTCGACAGGGGCTTGCATCGGCTGCGCGCCTGCGGCACTGAGGCGCGTCTTACCCGCGGCCTTCCTGCAGTTTTCAGAGGACGAAATGAGCAAAGTGCGCACCATCGACACCCATACCCATATCTGCACCCTGGAAACCGCAGCGTTGCTGACCAAGGCGGGCGTCAAGGTTACGATCACGCCCGACGATGCCGAGAATGCGGCATTCGATGTCGCCGGCGTGGTGTACCGGCCGTTCCCGACCGGCGGCTTCGACATTCCTCGCCGGCTCAAAGACATGGACGCAACCGGGGTCGACGTGCACGTGCTTTCCGCCACGCCGCAGACCTATCTCTATGGCCAGGAGCCAGCGCTGGGCGCCGTATTGTCGGCGATCCAGAACGACCAGATGGCCAAGCACATCGCCGCCCATCCCACTCGCTTCATGGGCATCGCCACGCTGCCGATGCAGGACCCCAAGCGCGCGGCCGACGAACTCAAGCGTTCCATGACCAAGCTCGGCCTCAAGGGCTCGATGTTCGCCTCCAACGTGCTCGGCAAGAACCTGGACGATCCGAGCTTCGAGCCGCTGTGGGCGACGGCGGAAGAACTCGGCGCCTTCATGTTCATCCATCCCAACAACGTCGCCGGCGCCGACCGGCTGAAGTCCTATTATCTCGGCAACCTGATCGGCAATCCGCTCGACACCACCATCGCCGCCGCCTGCCTGATCTTCGGCGGCGTGATGGACCGCCATCCCAAGCTGAAGATCATGCTGGCGCATGGCGGCGGCTTCACGCCCTATCAGGCGGCGCGCTGGGAGCACGGCTGGAAGGTGCGGCCTGAGCCGAAGAAGAACGTGCCGGCGCAGCCGAAGGGCATCGCCAAGCGTTTCAACTACGACACCATCCTGCATTCCGCACAGACGCTGGAAGCCATGATCGGCCTGGTCGGCAGCGATCGCGTCATGCTCGGCAGCGACTATCCTTACGACATGGCGATGATGGATTGCGTCGCGCATGTGCGGTCGTTGAAAATCTCCGACGCCGACAAGGACGCGATCCTGAACGGCAACGCCGAAAAGATGTTGGCGGGGAAGTAGCCGTGAACGTGCAGGCGTCGCCCAAGACAGGCCGCATCCCGACCGCGGCCGTCACCGGTCTGATCGTAGATGCCATGCTGAAAGCCGGCGTGCCGGCGGCCGACGCCGCCAAGATCGCCGAACTGATGCTGGAGGCCGATCTCATCGGCGCCGACGCGCATGGCGTGTTCCGCCTGCCGCAATATGTGCAGCGGCTGAAATTGGGCTCGACCAATGTGCGCCCCAACATCACCGTCACGCGCAGCGCGCCGGCGACCGCGGTGGTCGACGGCGATGACGGCATGGGACATCTGGTGGTCGCGCGCGTGGCGGAGACCGCCATCGAGCTCGCGCGCGAATGCGGCGTGGCCTGGGTTGGCTGCCGGCGTTCGGGCCATGCGGGAGCCGCCGGGGTCTATGCGGCGCTGCCGTTGAAAGCCGACATGATCGGCATCTATTCGGCGGTCGCCAACGCCAATCATATGCCGCTCGCCGGCGGCGCCGAACCGCTGCTCGGCACCAATCCGCTGGCGATCGCGATTCCCGCCGGCGAAGAGCCGCCATTGGTGCTCGATATCGCGACCTCGGTCGTGTCCTACGGCACCATCAAGAATCACAAACTGCTCAATCGTCCGCTGCATGCCGATTGGATGATCGACCCGAAGACCGGCGAAGCGGTCATCGATCCGCAAAAAAGCGGCGCGGCGTTGCTGCTGCCGATGGGCGGCTACAAGGGCGCCGGCCTGGCGCTGATCCTCGGCATGCTGGCCGGCACACTCAACGGCGCGTTGTTCGGGCGCGATTGCGTCGACTTCAACGCCGAGCCGGACCGGGTCACCAATACCGGCCAATTTGTGCTGGCGCTCGACCCCAGCCGCTTCCTGCCGCTCGACCAGTTCAAGGCGGAAGTCGATCGCCACATCCGCAGCTTGCGCACGTCCAAGACGCTGCCGGGCGAGGCCGTGCGGCTGCCGGGCGAGCAGCGCGCCCAGCGGCGAGCCGACCGGCTCGCCAATGGTCTCGCACTGGCGCCGGAATTGCTGGTGCAACTCGACAAGCTCGCCGCCGAGCTTGCGATCAAGCCGCTGGCGGCGCGGCTAAAGCGCGCTTGGAAGCAAGGAAAGCGGGTAGTAGCGGGCTCCGGCGCGGCGGGCCCGGTGTTTCGATTATTAATTAATGAACCATTGTCAAAATTGTTCCGCTGTCGCGGATTGCCTTAAGGGCCCTCCCATTTTTCGTAGGTAATTTCGGCGCCGCTGACGACATTTCCCCTTAAGCGTTCGCGGGCTGCCTGCATGAACTTCTCGAAATTGTTCGAAAAACTCGATGAGGCTGTCGCCCACGGGACGGCCGAACGCCGCGCCGAGATACTCCATCGCATTACCGATGTTTTCGTCGCCGGCTCGGCCAGGCATTCACCGAACCAGATCGAGCTGTTCGACGATGTCTTCGTCCGCATCGCCTCGATCATCGAATTGTCGGCGCGGACCGCGTTGGCCAACCGCTTGGCGAAAGCGCCGCGCGCGCCGTCGGCGATCAGCCGCATGTTGGCGTCCGACGATGAGATCGACGTTGCCGGCCCGATGCTCGAACAATCCCAGCATCTCGACAGCGAGATGCTGGTGGCGACCGCCCGCAGCAAAAGCCAGCAGCATCTGCTCGCCATCTCGCGGCGCAGTTCGCTCGACGAAGCGGTCACCGACGTCCTGATCGAGCGCGGCGACAAGCCCGTGGTGCACAGCACCGCGGCCAATCCGGCGGCGCGATTTTCCGACCGCGGCTACAAGACCCTGGTCAGCCGGTCGCACGGCGACGACGAACTGACGACCCGCGTGGCCTTGCGGCCCGACATACCGCGCGAGCATTTGGTGCGGCTACTGGTCAGGGCCTCGCATGCCGTACAGGTCAAGCTTGAGGCCGCGAATCCGGCGCTGGCAGCCACGATTCAATCCGCCGTCGCCGAAGCGGCAACCGAGATTCTGGATAAGACCAGCACCCTGTCGCACGACTATTCGGCGGCCATCGCGCATATCGAGGCGCTGCATTCAGCCGGCCGGCTTGGCGAAGCCGACGTGGAGGCCTTTGCGGCCGCAAACAAATTTGAGGAAGCGACGGTCGCGCTCGCCGTTCTGTGCGATGTCCCGGTTGCGGAAGTCGACCGGGCGATGGACCAGGACCGGCCGGAGGCCGTGCTGGTCGTGATCAAGGCGATCGGATTGTCCTGGTCGACGGCCAAGGCCATCTTGCGCATGCGTGCGGGCGCGCGCGGGATTTCACCGGGCGAACTCGATCAGTGCCTCGGCATATTCTCCAATCTGAAGGCGGTGACCGCCCGGCAAGTCATCGATTTCCACGGCAAACGCTCGCGCGGCACGCGCTTTGGCCGGACGGCGGCGGCCTGAACCGCGCTCAGCGGGCGGCCACGCGCTCCTAAAACCTATTTGCCTTCCGCCATCTCGCGCAACTTGCGTTTGCCTTCGGCCGAGGCTTCCGCAACCTTCGCGCCTTCCTGCATGAGCGCGTCGAGTTGCGCCCGCAGGCTGGCGTCGCGCGTGACCGGCATGCCGCCGCGGTATTCGATAGCCGAGCGATGCTCGTCGAGGAATGCCGCGAGCTTCTCGATGACCGGCAAGCCGCTCTCCATGATCGGAATGATTTCGCGAAAGACATTCGCCGGCTTGGTCACCATGTGGTCGTAGGCCTCGTCGTAGACGGCTTTCAAATCCGGCGGTTGCTTCAGCGCCATGTGCGCGGCATCCGCCTCGGCGAGCGCCTTGTCGATCGCGGTTCTCATCTTGGTGATGCCTTGCCGGACGACCGGCAGCATGGCGCGATGTTGCACCAGTTCATCGAGCGAACGCGGACTGCCGATCTGCATGGCGCGCGCGAAATCCGTGGCGATCGCCGCGTTCAGGCGGTGATGAAACCCGTTCATGATGCGGTATTGGTCGGCATAGGGGCCGAAATTGGCGACGTCCTGATCCGACATGATCGGAATGTGCAGGCCCGGTTTGTTGATGATGCGGTTTTGCAGGAATTCGATGAACGCCTTGCGTTGCGCCGGCTCCTGGCCGAAGCATCCCGCGAGACCGAGCACAAGGGTGACGAGCGCGGCAAGGACGGCCGTGCGCCGCGATGATTTGAACATGGCAATGCCCCCGCTGAACGGCTCTGATTCATTCCGGCAGTGGCTATTCGTCGATGCAGCCGCGCAAAAGGTTCAATGCGAGCGCGGCTGGCGGGGAAGCGTTGGCTTCAGTGGCCGTTTTTGCTTTTTTCTGCGGCCTTGATCTGCTCCACCACCTGCTGCCATTTCGCCGATTCGGCGGCGACGAACTGCTTGAAGCTCTCTGGCGTCGGGCTCGAGGTCGGCACCATGCTGGCGGCGATCATGTGCTTGCGCACCTCCGGATCGGCCATCGCCTTGAGCACGGCGGCGTGCAGCTTGGCGACGATCGGCGCCGGCGTGCCGGCGACCGCAAACAGTCCCTGCCAGGAGCCGCTGACGTCCTCCGGGAAGCCCAGTTCGACCACGGTCGGCACCTCGGGCAGCGTCTCCACCCGTTCCTTTGTGGTCACGGCAAAGCCCTTCAGTTTGCCGGCCTTCACGAACTGCGCCGCCGACGACAGCGTGACGAACATCACGTCCACATTGCCGGCCAGAAGATCGATGATTGCCGGGCCGGCGCCGCCTTTGTAGGGCACCTGCGTCATCTGCAAGCCGAGCCGGTGGCGGAACTGCTCCATCGCCAGGGTATTGAGCGTGCTGACGCCGGCCGCGGCATAATTGATCTTGCCGGGGTTAGCCCTGCCATAGGCGATCATCTCCGTCAGCGATTTCGGCGGAAATCTTTCGCTGGCGACCACGATCCCGGGCGTCTCGGCGGCCAGCGATATCGGGATGAAATCGCGTTCCGGCTTCACCGTGAGTTCGGGGAAGAAATGCGGATTGATCGCGATGGTGCCGATATTGCCCAGGAACAAGGTGTAGCCGTCGGGCGCCGCGCGCGCCGCGACTTCCATGCCGACATTGCCGGCGGCGCCGGTCCGGTTGTCGATCACGAGCTGTTGGCCGAGCGCCTGCTGCAGGCCGGGCTGAATGAGCCGGATGGCGAAATCGGAGGCGCCGCCCGGCGCGAACGGCACGATGATGTGGATCGGCTTGGTCGGATACTTGGCGGCGCTCTCGGCCACCGCTTTTGTCGTCACGGGGAGTAGCGCCATCAGGCAAAGCAGCATGGCGCGTGCGTGCGATATCATCGCTTCCTCCAGCGTCTGTCTTTTTCGTCTTCCCTTGGGTCGGATTGTTTCACCGTTGCCGCCGCGCTGGCAACCGCTATGTCCGCGTATCGGACCGTTCGAAAACAACAAGGCCGCCCCGGTGGGCGGCCTTGGCTCGGATCTGGGGAAATCGATTACGCTACCGCCTTGAAATCATCCGCATCGAGCGGCAGTTTCACCGGTGCTTTCCGCTTGGCCGACAGATCGAGCGCCTTGGTGAGCATCAGGTTGCGGTGCGCTTCTTCCACCGTCGCCGCCGCGGTCGGCAGGCCCATCGAGATGCGGTTGAGCCACGAGTCGGTTTCCAACGCCATCGGCCCGCGCAGTTCGCCGAGCGCCATGTCGCCGGGCGGATAACTGCCCATGAAATCCACCAGCCGCGAGGTGTCGGGGTTGTAACCTTCCGACTGCGGTTTGGCGACCGCCAGCACGATGTCGCGGTGGGTGTCGTCGATGGTGAGCACGCCGGTGGTGCCGACGATGCCGACTTCGAGCGAATAGACCGCGGCCGGCCAGTTGACCGGCAGCGCCCAGGAAATATTGAGGTGATAGACCGTGCCGTCGTCGAACATGATCATGCCGGCGGTGGCATCGATGCCTTGGTAGAGCGGGCCCAGCACCTTGTCGATCGAGCGCGCATAGACCTCGACCGGCTTCTTGCCGTCCAGGCACCACATGCAGATGTCGAGCGCATGCGTGCCGGAGATCACCATCGGCGAGATGGTCGAGGGATCGTCGGTGCGCTTGTAGTTGTCGATCGCCACCAGCCGGTTCATGAAAGCGCGCGAGGTGACCAGGGTCACGTCGCCGAGCGCGCCGGTACGGCACTTTTCCTTGGCCCCCAGCCAGCGGCGGCGGAAACGCTGCGTATAGCCGACCACGGCGTCGACCTTGGCCTCCTGGATCGCCTTGAGCACGCGCAAGGATTCGTCGAGCCGCGTCGCCAGCGGCTTCTCGATCAGCAACGGCAGGCCGCGCTCGAGCGCGACCATGATCGGATCGACGTGCAGGTGCTCGTCGGTGGCGATGATGGCGCAGGTCACTTCCGGCCGCTTGAGCAGTTCGACGTGGCTCTGCGTCACGAAATCGGCGCTGATCTTGGGTGCGACTTCGCCGGCGCGGTTGGGGTTCTTTTCGGCCAGCCCGATCCACTCGACCGACGGATGGCGCGCCGCCACCTCGCCGCGGAATAGACCGACGCGGCCGCCGCCGATGATGGCGAGGCCGATACCCTTGGCAGACTTCTTCATTGCGGATTGGCTCCTGACCGGTTCTTTTCCTTGAATTCCGCTATGCCCGAAATCGTCTCGTTGGTCAGCGGCAGGTCGACCGGCTCGTTGCGGTAGGCCGACAGATCGGCGGCGCTGTAGGTTTCCATCACCCGGCGCGCGCTTTCCGGCGTCACCATGACCGGCGTGTCGCGAATGCAGGCTTCCAGGAAGTGGATGGTCTCCGGGCCCATGCCGCCGGCGAACACTTCGCCGACCTGCTCACCCGGCATGGTCGACATCGGGAACACCTGGCCGTTGCTCATGGTATTGAGCCAGTTGTCGCGCTGGGTGTCGTCGAGCACCAGCGCGCCTTCGGTGCCGGTGATCTCAATCCAGGTCGAGCAGTAGTTCGGATAGCTCGGCGGGAAGTTCCAGCCGCCGCCGATCATCACCACCACGCCGTTGTCCATGGTCACGGTGGTGAACATCACGTCATGCGAACCGTTGACCGGCTTCATGTAGCCGTAGGCGCCCTGACTGTAGACGCGCACCGGCTTGGCCGGCTCCAGCAGCCAGAACACGAAATCGAGGTCGTGCGTCGATTCCATCACCACCGGCGACAGCCGCACGCGGCCGGCGATCTTCTTGCCGAGGCTGCGCGACAAATTGCGGCTGACCAGCACCGAGACCACGTTGCCGAGCGTGCCGTCGGTGATCTTTTTCTTGGCGTAGGCGATCTTCGGATTGAAGCGCTGCGAATAACCGATGGTGAATTTGAGATTGTTGCGCTTGGCGAGCTGGATCAGTTCGTCGGCTTCCCACAATTCGAGCGAAATCGGCTTTTCCAGCATCACGTTCTTGCCGGCCTTCAGGCAGTCGCGGCAGATCGGATAGTGGTTGGTCTCCGGCGTGGTCGAGACGTAGACCACCGAGATGTTCGGATTGTTGATGATGTCGTTGTAGTCGAGCGTCGCCGTCGCCGGCTTCCACAGCGCCTTCACCTCGGCCAGCCGGTCGGGCCGGATTTCGCACAGGTGCAGCTTGTCGACCAGTGCGGTGCGCGCCAGCGTTTCCGCGCGCGTGCCGCCGACCCAGCCGACCCCGATCACCGCAGCTTCAACTCGTTTCACCGGACGTATTCCTCTTTATTTTTGCATTGTGATGGCGTGCGGCCGGACGGCCGCGCGGGCGCACACTATGCCAAACCGGAGCGCGCCCAAAGGGGCTGCCGCCGGCAATGTGGAATATCAGCTAGGCCATTGCAATCACTATATGTTTTAGCTTGTAAGGGCCGCTTGGCCGATGCCAAAAACCTGCGCGGCGAACTGCGGATAGACTTCGGCAAGCTGCGGCGCCACCACCTCGCGCATCAGCTTGAGCGTATCGGGCGAGGGCGCCGGCGTTTCCGGCACGGCGGCAGGCCGGTCGAAATCGAAGCCGGTGTGCTCGATCACCTCCGCGACCGTGTGGCCGGGATGCACGCTGGCCAGCGTAAAGCGTCCGTTCGCGAACGAGAACAGGCAGCGGTTGGTGACCAGCGCGATCGGTCCGCCCGGGCGGAAGACGTTCGGCTCGCTCGCGCCCGGTGCGCTGATGAAATCGACCTGCGGCACCAGCGTGCGGCGCGAATGCTCGGTGCGGAACAGGATCACCTTCGGCACCACGTAATAGAGATAGGCCGAGCCGTACGAGCCGGGGAAACGCACTTTCGGATGCGCGTGTTCGCCGATCTCGACCAGATTGATGTTGCCCTGGCCGTCGATCTGCCCGCCGGAGAGGAAGAACACATCGATGCGGCCTTGCCCGGCGCAGTCGAACAATTCGCGCCCGCCGTCGGTCCAGAACGTGTGCCGGGGGCTGCCGAGCAGCGACACATAGGGCCGCCCGTGCCCGCGTTCGCGCGCCAAGAGCGCCGCGGTTGCCGGGATCGGCGAGGCATTGCCGACGGCGACATGGCGCACGTCGCCGATCAGCCGCGCGATCACGTCGGCGAGCAGTTCCTCGGAGCGGAAGGTCGCGTTCACGCCAGTCTCTCACAGACTGTCGCTACGCCGCTTTCTTCGCATACACATACTTGTCCAGATATTCCGCGAAACCCTCCGCCGTCGCCGCCATCTTCGCGTACAAAGCCAGATGCTCGGCGTCGGCGGCGTAATGATCGGGCAGCGGCAGCGGCCAGCAGCCGCGCTCGGCCACCGCGATGCTCTCCACATAAAAGCCCGGCAGCGTGCCGGCGGCCAGGACCGGATCGTCGAGCAGATTGCCATCGTGAATTTTCTCCACGGTGACGATCGTCCTTTCCGCCGCATGCGCCATGGTGGTCAGTTCGCGCTGGCGTCCGATCCAGACATTGCCGAAGCGGTCGGCCATCGGCGCATGCAGCAGCGCGACGTCCGGCTTGATCGCCGGCAGCAGCACGATCGGATCGGCATTGCCGAACGGCGAATCGATCACCTTCCAGTCGTCGCGATATTTCAGGACGTCCGAGCCGATCAGCCCGCGCAGCGGCATGAACGGCACGCCCTTTTCCGCCGCCTGCAAGGCCGCATGCAGCGCCGGGCAGGTGGCGTCCATCATCTTGATCGCGCCCGAGGTGACGGCGGCGCTAAAGCGCGGCGCCGGGCCGAACTCGCCGAGGCTGACGGCGCTGGTCTCCAACGTCGCCACGCAACCGGCGCCGATCAGCAGGTCCGCCTGCAGGCTGGAGGTCGGCAGCGCCACCAGATGCAGCCGTTTGACGCCGCGCCGGATCAGCGCGCGCGTCGCTTCCATCGGCACGCCGGAAACCTCGCGCGGCACCACCAGCAGGCAACCGTCGGTCACGGGCGCCAGCGCGTCGTCGAGAGGTTTGATGGGACCGGACATGGAGAGGCTGTTTACGCCATTCCGCGCCGATGCGGAATGGCGGCCGCGGCGGGTGTTCTTGGTGTCGTCCCCGCGCAGGCGGGGACCCATACGCCGCAGCCTATCGATAGACTGCGGAGTATGGGTCCCGGGCCTCCCTCGCTTTCGCTCGGTCGCCCGGGACGACAGTTAATCAATCAGCTCATCGCCGCCTTCACCCGGTCCGGCGAGAACGGCACGCGCCGGATGCGCACGCCGGTCGCGTCGTAGATGGCATTGGCGATCGCCGCCGCCACCGGGCGGATCGACGGCTCGCCGGCGCCGGACGGCGGGATCTCCGGGTGGTTGATCAGCACGACGTTCACCTCGCCCGGCGTCTCGGTGATGTCGAGGATCGGATAGCTGATCCAATCGACGCTGGTCACGTTCTTGTGGTCGAAGGTCACTTCCTCCCACAGCGTGCGGCTGACCCCCTGCACGATGTTGCCCTCGATGCATTTCACCAGCCCGTCCGGGTTGATGATCTGCCCGCAATCGTGCGCGACGGTGAACTTGCGCGCCCAGATCTTGCCGGTTGAGCGGTCGACGTCGACTTCCGCAATCACCGCCACCCGCGTGCCGTTGCGCTGCGCATAGGCAATGCCGCGGCCCGACACCTTGTTGCCGGTCTGGTCCTTGCGCGGCGAGGGCCGCGTGTCCCATTTCGCTTTCGCCGCCGCCGCCTTGATGACGGCGACGTCACGCGGCTCCTTGATGTGACGCAGGCGGAACTCGATGGCGTCGGCGCCGACCGCCGCCGCCACCTCGTCGATGAAGGATTCACTGGCGAAATGGATCTGCGGGCCGACCGGATCGCGCAAATGCGACGTGCGCAGCGGCGACGAACGGTCGAGCAGCGGCGGGATCGTTTCCCACGACAATTTCTTGTTGTCGAAGGCGTAGGATTCCGCCGGCACGCCGAATCCGTCGCCGGATTTCAGCGCCACGCCCTGCGTTTGGCCGGCCAGCGTGTCCCACGGATGGCCGCCATTGGTGTTCACGTCCACCCGCGAGAAGCCTTTGCTGGAGAACTCGTAGGCCGATGACCTTGCCCGACGCGTCGAGCGCCGCGCGCGCCTTGTGCGTCGAGGCCGGGCCCTTCGGGTCCCAGCCGGTGCCTTGGTCGCGCATGTATTGCAGCCGCACCGGCTTGCCGACGGCTTTGGCCAGCACCGCGGCATCCATGGCGGCGTCGTCGGCGTCGTTGCGGCCGTAGGAGCCGGGCCCCATCGCCCAGATCACGCGCACCTTGTCGACCGGCACACCGAGCGTGAGCGCCAGCCCCTGCTGCACGAAGTGGGATTTCTGCGTCCCGCTCCAGCAGGTGACATTGCCGTCCTTGATCTCGACCAGCGCGCAGGCCGGCCCCATGCTGGCATGCGACTGGAACGGCCATTCGTAGTCCGCCTCGATGATCTTCGCGGCGCTCTTGAACGCCTCCTCGACATTGCCGTTCTGCTTCTCGATTTTTGAAGCCCGCACCGGCGCCTTGCGGATGTGCTCGTAGAGCTTGGCCTGATCCGGGAACGGCGGCTGCACGGTGGACCATTCCACTTTCAGTTTTTCCGCCGCCTGGATGGCGCCCCATTCCTTGTCGGCGACGACGCCGAGGAAGCCTTTGTCCCAGACCACCTTGGCGCCGGGGATCGACTTGAGCGCGCTGTCGTCCACCTTCACCGGCACGGCGCCGGCCATGGCCGGGCGGATCATGCGGCCGTGCACCATGCCCGGCACCTTCACGTCGGTGACGAAGTCCTCTTGCGCGAACACCTTGGGCGCCACGTCTTCGCGTTTGATCGGCTGGCCGACGATTTTATGCTCGCTCGGTTTCTTCGGCTGCGCCTTGCCGGGCGCGTAGAGGCCGTTGCCGAATTGCTTGTTCCAGGCGAGTTGGACGTTGAAATATTTTCCACCCAGCATTTGCGCATAAGTGACGCGCTTTGCCTTGTCGTCGCTCGCGCTCACCACGCCCGTCATGGACGGAAAGTTTGTCGGCTGGAACCGACAGTAGTCCCGCCGCCATCTCGACCAATACGCGGCGCGCTTCCGCCGCCGCCATGCGCATCTGCTTGCCGCCGAGCTGGATGCCGGTCGAGCCGGAAGCGCCGCCTTGGTTCACCGAAGTCGCGGTGTCGCCCATGATGACCTTGACGGCCTTGAACGGCACGTCGAGTTCCTCGGCCACGATCTGGCCGATGGCGACGTGCAGCCCGTGGCCCATGTCCATCTTGCCGAAATAGGCCATCACGCTGCCGTCGGCATTGACCGCGATATAGGACGACAATTGATCGGGCGTGAGCGGCGGCTTGGCGCCTTGCGCGTAAGCCGCGTTGATCGACAGCAGGGTGTCGAGCGAAACGGCGGCGCCGACCGAAACGACCAGCGCACCGCCGCCGAGCAGCAGCGAGCGGCGGGAAAACGACGACGTCTTTTCAAATTTTGTCATGACGCTCTCCCTCAACCCATCATCGCGGCGGCGCGCTTGACCGCCTTGAGAATGCTGATGTGCGTGCCGCAGCGGCACTTGAGGCCGGAGAGGGCGTCCTTGATCTCGGCTTCGCTCGGCTTCTTCTTTTTCGCCAGGAATTCGGCGGCGGTCATGATCCAGCCGTTAATGCAGTAGCCGCATTGCGGCACTTGCTCCTCGACGTAAGCGGTCTGCAGCGGGTGCGGGTGTTCGGGCGTGCCGAGGCCGGCCAGCGTCATGATCTTGCCCTTGCCCACCGCCGACAGCGGCGTGACGCAGGAGCGGGTGGCCTGGCCGTCGATATGCACGGTGCAGGCGCCGCATTGCGCCAGCCCGCAGCCGAAATGCGGATTGTTCAGGCCGACATCGTCGCGCAAGGCGTACAGCAGCGGCATGTCGGGGTCGGCGTCGACCGTATGGGTCTTGCCGTTGACATTGAGGGTGAACTTTTGGGTCATGCGTGTCGCTCCCTGAGTGTTCGGGCATGCGGTTTGTTTCACGCTGCCCGGCCGCGGGTTCCCGCGAGCGCGCCGTTGACCGGCGCTTGCGGCGGCGAGCCTAGTCCCGCACACTGGCCTTGGGAACGGACTTCGGCATCAAATTGATGTTAAAGTCGCCGGCAAGGAACGCCAAAGGGCCGTGCAAAAGGCCCGTGGCAAATGGAGGAACCGCATTATGACCATTTCCCGCGCCAGGACCGTCGCGTTTGCCGCCGTCATGGCCGCCGCAACCATCGGCCTTCTGCCGCAACCGGCCGCCGCGCAAGGCAAGCCGTGGAAACACGCTCTGCTCAACGCCAAGGCCGACGCCGGCTTCTTCATGATGTCGGCCAAGCACGGCTTTGCCGAAAAACAGGGCCTCAAGCTCGACCTGCTGCAGGTGAAGGACGACCAGATCGGCCTCAAGGCGCTGATCGCCGGCGAGGTCGACAGTTTCGAAGGCGGCCCGCAGGGCGCCTTCGCCGCCGCCGCGCGCGGCGCCGACGTCAAGATCATCGGCTGTCACTGGGTGGTGGTGCCGCACGGCATCTATGTGCGCGACGACATCCACAGCGTGGCGGACCTCAAGGGCAAGTCGATCGCGGTGTCGTCGCCGAATACGATGCCGGACCTGCTGGCGCGTTCCGCGCTGGCGAAATACGGCATCACCGCCGACCAGGTGAAGCTCGCCGCGGTCGGCGGCGACCGCGAGCGCTATCAGGCGCTGGCCGGCGGCGTGGTCGAGGGCGCCGTGGTGTCCAACGAATACCAGCCGGCCATGCCGAAGACGCTGCATTTGCTGATCGCCGGCCGCGACGCGGTGCCGAATTTCCTGCGCGTCTGCCTGATGACCAGCGGCAAGGTGCTGGCCGAGCGCGGCGACGACGCCGTGCACTTCCTGGCGGCGGAAATGCAGGCCTTGCGTTATGCGCTGTCGCACAAGGCCGAGACGGTCGCGCTGACGCAGGAAATCATCCACGCCAAGCCCGACGATCCGCGTCCGGCCTTCGTCTACGACGACGCGGTCGCGCATCACGCCATCGATCCGGATCTGCCGATCCCGGCGGAGAAGCTGCAACTGGATGCAGGAGCAATTGATCAAGGCCGGCAAGCTGAAGGCGGCAATCCCGCTCGCCAAGATCAGCGCGCCGGAATATCGCGAGAAGGCGCTGAAGCTCGTCAACGCCAGCCACTGAAGCCGCAGCGCGGAGCGCATCGTATGGGTGAGGTAAGTTTCGTCGACGTGTCCAAGCGCTTCAGTTTGCGCGTCGACGGCGAATTGCATCAAGTGCAGGCGCTCGACCGCGTCAGCTTCACGGTGCGCGACGGCGAGGTGGTGGCGCTGATCGGGCCCTCCGGCTGCGGCAAGACCACGGCCTTGCGGGTCGCCATGGGGCTCGATTCGGCGAACGGCGGCCGCGTCACGGTCGACGGCCGCGAAGTGCACGGCTGCGGCTACGACCGCGGCATGGTGTTCCAGCACGCCGAACTGCTGCCGTGGCTCTCCGCCATACAGAACGTCATGTTCGGGCTGGAGATGAAGGGCATGCGCGGGCAGCCGTTGCGCGACACGGCGAAAAAATATCTCGATCTGGTGGGCTTGAAGGATTCGCAGAACCGCCGCCCGCATCAGCTCTCCGGCGGCATGAAGCAGCGCGTCGGCATCGCCCGCGCGCTCGCCATCGATCCATCCGTGCTGCTGATGGACGAGCCGTTCGGCGCGCTCGACGCGCAGACGCGCGAGTCGTTGCAGGCCGAGCTATTGGAAATCCACGCCCGCACCAAGAAGACCGTCCTGTTCGTGACGCACGATCTCGACGAGGCGGTGCTGATCGCCGACCGCATCGTGGTCATGACCCACGGCCGCGTGCAGGAGATCGTCGACGTGCCGCTGGCGCGTCCGCGCGCCGATCTGAGCATCGTGCGCGGGTTGCCGGAGTTCAACGACACCCGCTACAAAATCTGGCGCATGCTGCACGAAGTACCCACGGTGCATTGAAAATCATGGTCGACATTGCCGATAGCCAGAACAAGACGGCCGTGCCGCCGCAATCGGAACCCGCGGAACGCCGCCCGCTGCCGCGCTGGGCGATCACGCTCAGCTCGGTCGCCTGCCTGTTGGTGCTGTGGGAGATTTTCGGCCGCGACGTCAATCCGGTGTTCGGCTCCTATCCGTCGGCGATCGCGGTGGCGTTCTGGGAGCTGTTGCGCACCGGGCAATTGTGGTCGGCGTTGTCGGAGAGCCTGCAACCCTTCTTCGTCGGCTATGGGCTCGCCATCGTCATCGGCATCCCGCTTGGCCTCGTCATCGGCCGTTTCCGCACGGCGGAGGCCGCGCTCGGCATCTACATCACCGCCGGCTACGCCATGCCGCTGGTCGCGCTGGTGCCGCTGTTGATCCTGTGGCTGGGGCTCGGCTTCAAGGTCAAGGTCGCGGTGGTGTTCCTGATGTCGCTGTTCCCGATCTGCATCAACACCTGGCTCGGCGTCAACGCGGTGCCGAAGACGCTGATCGAGGTCGGCAAGTCGTTCGTGGCGCCCAATTTCGTCATCCTGCGCCGCATCGTGCTGCCCGCTACGCTGCCCTACATCATGGCCGGCATCCGCCTGGCAGTCGGCCGCGCGGTGGTGGCCATGGTGATCGCGGAATTCTTCACCACCATCTCGGGACTGGGCGCGGTGATCATCAATTCCGCCAATAATTTCGACACCGCCACCATGTTCGTGCCGATCATCATTTTGATGGTGATGGCGATCGGCCTGAACGGGCTGATCGGCTGGGTCGAACACAAGGTCGCGCCCTGGCAGGCGGAGATCAGCGGCAGGGATCGGGAGTAATCAGACCAGCGCGCGCAGCGCCGCGAATAGGTCGCGCACCTGCTGTTCCGAAATATTCCGGGTGATGAACACCACGCGGCTCTGGCGGTTGCCGTCCGGCCAGGCGTTGAGCTCGACCGGCGGATGCGCGAGGTGCTGCACGAATTGCACCACCACCGGGCCCTGGCAGCCTGCCACATTGAGGAAGCCCTTGACGCGTAGGAGGTCGGGCCCGCGTAGCGCCATCAGCGTGTCCATGGCCTTGGCAAAAGCCGGCCACGGCATCGGCTCGTCTTGCGTAATCACGAAACTGCCGATGCCGTCCGAATGCGCGGCTTCGGCCACGAAGGCGTTACGCGCATCGTCCGCCGGCTCGGTCAGCCGGCTGGGATCGAGTTCGCCGTTCACCGCTTCGAGGATCTCCGCGCCCGGATTGAGCGCGCGCAATTGCGCGGTGAGCGTCTCGGCGGCGCCTTCGCCGGCGATATCGGTCTTGGTGATCACCAGCCGGTCGGCCAGGATCGCCTGCCGGCGCGCCTCCGACGACCAGCTCAGCGTGTCGCCGCCGGCCTCGGCGTCGACCACCGTCACTACCGCCTCGATGTGGAACACCTCGCCGAGCGCGCGGTCGGTGGCAAAGGTCTGCAGGATCGGCGAGGGATCGGCCAGCCCCGAGGTCTCGATCACGATGCGCTTGAAGGCCGGCAATTCGCCGCGCTCGCGCTCGATCACCATGCGGCGCAAGGCCTGCTGCAGATCGGTGCGCGTGATGCAGCACAGGCAGCCATTGCCGAGCAGCACGGTCTCGTCGGTCGACGAGCGCACCAGCGCGTCGTCGATGCCGGTGGCGCCGAACTCGTTGACCACCACGGCGGTGCCTTGCCCCTCCGGCGTCGCCAGAAAGCGGCGCAGCAGCGTGGTCTTGCCCGCGCCGAGAAAGCCGGTGACCACGGTCACCGGAATGCGATGGCCGCGCTCGCGCTTGAGCCGGCGGCCGAACATCCCGGCGGCAGGGGAGGGGAAGAGTTCGTTCATGGCGCGACTATACTACAAATTGTCATCACCGGGCCGCCGCGAAGCGGCGTGACCCGGTGATCCCGCTATTGGAACGAATGTGCCTTCCTAATCGGGGTCGCCGGGACAAGCCCGGCGACGACAAGCTCTCAGAAATCCATCTCCAGCACATAAAGCCCGCCGGAGAAGCGGTCCTGCGTGTAGACGATGCCGCGCTCGTCGACGAACACGTCGTTGAGCTGGATGGCGCCGACCGGCGAGCCTTTCGGTGCCGGCGGCACGAAGGCCGCGATCTCGTGCGGCTGGTACGGGTTGGAAATGTCGTAAGCCCGCAAACCGCCGTTGAAGAAGGTGCCGAGCACGATCTGGTCGGAGTGCCACGCCGTCGGCAGTTCCACGTTCTCGTGGATGTTGTGCGCGCCGAAGCGGCCGCCGCGGTCCTTGTAGGCGTCGGCCGGCGGCAGCGGGCAGGTGGCGATCGAAACGGGATGCGTTTCGTCGCGCATGTCGAGCATCCAGATCAGCTTCGGCCAGTCCTTGCCCGCGTTCTCGGTCAATTCGTCGGTCACCAGCATCAGGTTGCGGTCGAACAGCGGCACCGCGGTGTGCATGAAGCCGGTATAGGGCGGCGAATTGGTCCAGTGCGAGATCACCTTCGGATTGGCCTTGTCCTTGATGTCCATCACGAACATGCCGCCGTCGATGTAGCAGAGATACATCCGGTCCGGATGCGACTGATAGACGTTGGTGTTGTGCGCGCGATATCCTTTGTCGAGCGGATGGCGCGGCGGCGGCGCGACGTTGTCGGTCGCCGACGTGCCGGGCATCCACCAGCGGCCGATTTCCTTCGGCTTCGCCGGATCGCGCACGTCGATGCAGCGGTAGAACTGGTCGTCGAGCGGGTTGCTCGGCTTGAAGTCGGGCGCGCCGGAAGCCATGTGCACGAATTCGCCGTCGCAGAACCACAGTTGATGCACGCCGCGCGAGGTCGGGCCCGAGCAGTCGAAGAACGAGACCGAGCGCGGGTTTTCCGGCACCGAGACGTCGAACAGTTCCAGTCCGGCTTTCTGCTGGCCGGTCTTCTGCGTCTGATAGGCCACCGCCATCAGGTTGTTGGCGGAGCATTCCAGCGAATTCGAGCGCATATGGGCAAAGGGCAGGTCGGTCTGCACCACCACCTTCGGATTGCGCGGATCGGAGACGTCGACGCCGGTGAAATTCTTCGGCGCGCTCTCATGCGCCAGCCAGATGATGCGGCGGCCGTCCTTGGCGATGGTGATCGACATGCCTTCGCCCATGCCGCCGAAGCCGCCGAGGTCGTTGTGGGCGAGCAGCTTGAAATTCCAGGTGATCGGCTCTCCGGTCTGGGTGAGCGGATTGCTTGCGGCGGCCATTGGCGTCTCCATTTTCTTTAATTTGCCTCCGCGGCGCTTCGGCGGGGAGGGTCAGTTCGCGTCGTGTCCACGATGCGGACGGGGTGGGGCGTGTGGGCGGAGTGAGGCGGGGAGCAGTCGAAGAGTCAAATGACTTTTGCACGCAGGTGGTATTCGTTCCAGCGCGCATCGCAATATCGCTCCCTCCCCGCCACGCGCAAGGGCTTGTGTGGGGAGGGGAAATGACGGGTCGCGCGACCGGCGCTTTCGCTAGGCGCTGGCCTGCTTGAGGAATTCCTCGCGCAAGGCCTTGCTCCAGTCGGGAATGGCCTTGATCTTCTTGGCCGCGAGCAGGATTTCGGCCTGCTTCTGCATATAGGGCTTGATGTCGGCCGGCCAGCCGGGATTGACCTCGACGCGCGCGATCGCCTTGGCGAAGGTCTCGGGCGCCATCTTGTAGCCCTTCGAGGTGTAGAACGAATAGATCGTGTCGGCGACCTTCTTCGGATTGTTCTTGAAGTCCTTCTCGACGTCGAGCCAGGCCTTGAGATAGGCGACGACGGTTTGCGGGCTCTTCGCAATGAATTCCGGCGTGGCCGCCATGAACACCGGCAGTTTGTCGAACGAGTAGAAGTCCACCAGGGTATTGGCCATGCCGTCGGCTTCCGCGATGGCGTTGTACGGCTCGACATTGACCATGGCGTCCACGGTCTTGGCGGCCATGGCGGCCACCATGTCGTTCACGTTCATGCGGATTTCCTGGTAGTCGCCCTTGTGCAACCCGGCGCCGGCCGCGATCTGGTCGACGAAAATGTTGCCGGTGGACGAGCCGGTCTGGTTGGCGACCTTCTTGCCGCGCAACTGCTCGACCTTGGTGATGCCGAGGTCCTTGCGCGCCATCACGCGCGCGGTTTTGCCGACATATTCGATCATGGCAATGGCGACCAGGCCGCCTTTGTCGTTGCCGATGACGAGCGAGGGGCCGGCATAGGTGCCCATGTCGACCTGCCGCGCCACCATCTGCTGCATGGTGAGGTTGCCCGACGGCACCGCGAATTCCTCGAACTTGATGCCGTGCTTCTCGAGATAACCCGAGCGCATCAGGTAATAGGTCGGCATGCCCCACATGTTGGTCTGGTAGCCCTGCCGCACCGTCTCCATCGCGGCGCTGGCGCCGCGCACGCCCAGTCCCGCCGCCAGCACGCCGGCGCCGGTCGCCGCCAGCGCATGGCGGCGGGTGATGCCTTTCTGCAGAAGTGTCATGCTCATCCTCCCTTAGTCATCTTTACCGGCCGTTGGCGGCCGCTTTTTCCGTTTCGTCCGGGCTCGCGTCGTGCCCGAGATAGCGCAACAATTCCTTCTGGCATTCGACGAATTCGACGCTGAGCGGATCGCGCGGGCGCGCCAGCGGAATCTTGATCACGGCTTTCACCGTCCCGGGGTGCGACGTCATCACTACCACGCGGTCCGCCAGATAGACCGCTTCCGCGACATTGTGCGTGACATAGATGACGGTCTTGCGGGTTTCCCGCCACACCTCCGCCAGCAATCGCTGCATGTCGTCGCGCGTCAGCGCATCGAGCGCCGCGAACGGTTCGTCCATCAGCAGCACCGCCGGATTGTACGCC
Source organism: uncultured Alphaproteobacteria bacterium (assembly GCA_963749625.1). GTDB lineage: Bacteria > Pseudomonadota > Alphaproteobacteria > Rhizobiales > Xanthobacteraceae > Pseudolabrys. Next base: position 310,325 of record CAVVNY010000008.1, read on the forward strand.
AGCGCGCGGGCGATGGCGACCCGCTGCTGCATGCCGCCGGACAGATGGTGCGGGAAGGAGTTGGTGAATTTCTCCAATTTCACCAGGCGCAATTGCTCGCGCGCGATGCTCTCGCGTTCCGCCTTGGGTACGCCCTTCATTTCCAGCCCGAACGAGACATTGCCGAGCGCGGTGCGCCACGGGAACAACTGGGCGAAATCCTGGAACACAACGCCGCGGTCCATGCCGTGGCCGGTGACCGTCTTGCCGCCGATGCGGATCTCGCCCGCGGCCGGCGTCAGGAACCCGGCGATCATGTTGAGCAAGGTTGACTTGCCGCAGCCGGACGGGCCGACGATGCAGAGGAACTCGGAGGCGTCGATGTTGAAGCTGACGTCCTTGACACCCGGCACTTTGCCGCCGGGCGTGTCGTAGGTCAGCGTCACGTCGCGAATTTCGATCGGGAGCATTCTTCGTTTCCGCCTTTAGCCTTTTGTTTTTCGGGCGGCGTTGTAGCTCGCCGGGCGCTTTTGCAGGAACGCCGAAAATCCTTCCGCCGCCTCGTCCGTCTGGCGCTTGGCGGAGTGGGCCTCGATCAGCGCGGCGAATGCAGGATCGTCGAGATGGCTCCAGGCCGATTTGAGCGCCCAGATCTTGGTCGCCGCAACGGCTTCCGGTCCGTTGGTCAGGAGCTCGTTGAGGATGCGCTCGCCGGCCGCTTCCAGCCCGTCGAGCGGCACGATCTCGTGCACCAGTCCGATGCGATGGGCTTCCTTGGCGTCGAAGCGTTCGCCGGTCAGCGCGTAGCGCCGCACCTGGCGCAGGCTGATGGCGTCGTTGAGCTGCGGGATGATGATGGTGCCGGCGACGCCGATGCGCACCTCGGCGATCGAGAAATGAGTATTGTCGGCGGCGATCACGACGTCGCAGGCCGCAATAATGCCGGTGCCGCCGCCGTAACAGGCGCCTTGCACCAGCGCGACGGTGGGCACCGGCAGCAGATTGAGCCGTTGCACCGCTTCCGCGGTCATGCGCGAGGCGCGCAAATTGTCTTCGGGCGAGGAGCGGCGCACCGCATCGAGCCAATTGATGTCGGCGCCGGCGATGAAATTGCGTCCGTTGCCGGTAATCACCACCGCGCGCAGCGGCTTGCCGGCGAGCAAGTCGTAGATCTTGAGCAGCCCGGCGATCATGTCGCCGTTATAGGCGTTGTAGACCTCCGGACGATTGAGCGTGACGCGCGCGACGCCGCGCTCGTCAACGCTGCAAAGAACCGGCCCGCTCGCGACAACTTCACTCATCCGCATTAACCCTTTGCCATGCGCGTCATGCCCCAGCGCAGGATCGTGGCGCGCTCGATCGAGCCGAACACCAGGCGCTCGAACAGGAAGCCGATGGCGCCGATGACGACGAGCGACGCCAGCATGACATCGGTGTTGAGGAATTCCTTGGCGTCGAAGATCACCCAGCCCAGTCCCCAGTCGGACGCGGCGATCATCTCGGCGCCCACCACTGCGATCCAGCAGCGCAAGAAAGCCTGCCGCATGCCGGTGATGATGAAGGGCGAGGCGCCGGGGATGATCACCTTCCAGAACATTTTATTCTCGTCGGCGCCCATGGCGCCTGCCGCGCGCAGCCAGATCGGATTGACCGAGCGTACCCCCGACCAGGTGTTGAACAGCATCGGGAAGGTGGCGGCATAGAACACGATCAGCACCGTGGTGGTGTTGCCGATGCCGAACCACAGCATGAACAGCGGTACCAGCGCGAAGGACGGGATCGGCATCAGCGCGCTCACCAGCGGCAGGAAGAAGTTCTCCACCCGCTGGACGCGCGCCATCAGGATGCCGAGCGGCAGCCCGACCAGCACCGCCAGGAAGAAGCCGAACATCACCCGGTACATGGTGAAGGCGGCGTGCTCGATGATGCTGCCGTCGGCGATCATCGCGAACAAAGTGCGCGCGATGGCCGGCAGCGTCGGCATCAGCGCCGGCGCGAAATAGCCGCTGCGCGCCGCCGCTTCATACAGCGCCGCGGCCACCGCCAGTGTGATGGCGGCCCGCACGATCGAGCGAATGCGTTGGCCGTTTTCGGTCATGCGGTGATCATCCCCCAGCGCACGACCGTGTAGTGCTCGATTTTCTCGAACACGAATTTTTCCAGCGCCAGACCGATGATGGCGATCACCGCGATGCCGGCCATCATGACGTCGGTATTGAGGAATTCGCGTGCGCCGAAGATCATCCAGCCGAGGCCCCACGGCACCGCGGCGAGCATTTCCACCGCCACCAGGATGCGCCAGGCCTGCGCCAGCCCGAGCCTTAAGCCGGTGAGGATATAGGGCAGCGCGCCCGGCAGGATCACGTGGCTGAACAGCCGCCGGTCGTCGGCGCCCATGGATTGCGCCGAGCGCACCCAAATTTCCTTCACCGCCTTCACGCCGGTCCAGCTGTTGAAGATGACCGGAAACGCCGACACGAAGCCGACCAGCAGTACGGCGGAGAAATTGCCGAGCCCGAACCAGAGCAGGAATAGAGGCGCATAGGCGAGGCCGGGGATGGGCGCGCAGATCGACACCAGCGGCAGGAAGATGTCCTCGGCCCGCCGCGAGCGGCCCATCAGCACGCCGATGCTGACGCCGAACACGGCGGCCAGCGTGAAGCCGGAGAGCAGGCGGATCACGGTCTCGATAGCGTGATGCGGCAGGATGCCGGATACCGTGAGCTGGACGAAGGACAGCGCCACTTCCTCCAGCGTGGGAAAAAGGCGGTGCGGGAATACGCCCGCCCAGGCGACGATCTCCCAGATCGAGCCGACCACCAGGAACGGAAATGCGTTGCGTGCGATCAGTCGCCAGCGCGCGCCGCCGGCGCTCGCCGGGCGCTCGGGCGCGCCCGCCACGTCTATGGTGGTGACGGCATCCTGCATTCGCGCCGGCGCTCCTCCCGAGCCTTTGCGGTCTGGCCTCGTTTTGCCGGCCTTTGACCCGTTTCGGTAGAATAGTGCGCTTTGAACGGCGACCACAAGCATGGGTGCCGGGACATATCCGCCCAGCGGTTGAGCCCTGGCGAATTCGTGGCAAAACGGCTAAAGCCCCGGCCGAAGTCCGCTCGCGCGCGGCGCCAATTCAACGGGAGTTTTGAGGATGTCGAACACTGCACAAAAAATCGGCTGGATCGGGGTCGGCCGCATGGGCACGCCGATGGTGGAGCGTCTGCTCAAGGCCGGCCACCAGGTGTCGGTGTGGAACCGCACCCGCGCCAAGGCCGAACCGCTCGCCGCCAAGGGCGCCAAGATCGTCGACAAGCCGATCGAGCTCGCCGATTGCGAGGTGGTGTTCGCCATCGTATCGACCGGCAAGGACGTCAAGGAAGTCGTGTTCGGCAAGGACGGCCTGCTCTCGGGCGCCAAGAAGCCGAAAATGCTGGTCGATTGCTCGTCGATCTCGGTCGATGAATCCGCCGAGATCCGCAAGGCTCTGGCCGAGAAGGGCGTGAGCTTGATCGCAGCTCCCGTCTCCGGCAACGCCAAGGTGATCAAGTCCGGCAAGCTGTCCTCGGTGGTGTCCGGACCGGAAGCCGACGCCAAGATCGCCATGCCGCTGATCGAGGTGTTCGCGCCGCGCGGCGTCTCCTATGTCGGCGACGGCGAACTCGCGCGCATCTGCAAGATCGCGCACAATGTCATGCTCGGCGTGGTGATCGAGAACCTGATCGAGATCACGCTGCTCGCCAACAAGATGGGTGTGCCGCGCCACGCCTTCCTTGCTTTCATGAACAACGGCGTCATGGGCTCGATGTTCACCGCCTACAAGACGCCGGCGCTGGTCAATCTCGACTGGACCACGACTTTCACGCCGGAACTGTTGCGCAAGGATCTCGATCTCGGCCTCGAACTCGGCCGCGAATGGGACGTACCGATGCCGGTCACCGCGGCGACGCGCGAAGTGTTGCAGACGCATTTCGGCGCCGCCATGCTGCAGAAGAATCCGGAAGAATATCTGCGGAAGGATTTCGCCGCGCTGGCCGAAACCATGGCACTCGCCGCCGGCATGAAGCTCGAGCCGGAAAACAAAAACGTCGGGACGGGGCTGGAGTAGTTCGGCTGTCGTCCCCGCGAAGGCGGGGACCCCGTAAACTCGGTTTTTCAATTCCCGTGAAACCGGGTTACTTTGTCCCGGGCCTCGCGGAGTTTATCATCGGGCTGCGCTTCGCGCGGACTCGTTGGCTCGCCCGGGACCAAATCAAAAACCCGCACATAAAAAAAGGGCCCCTTCGCAGGGGCCCTGTGTGCATAAGGTGGAGGATTCACGCCGCCGTTATAGCCATAAGGGAGGAAAACGGCGGCTGCGCACGAATCCACTCAAGCTGTCTCGACCGTTTATCTCAAGTAAATTGCCCATAAATTCACCGGTGGGCAGGCTGCTGCCTGCCCAATGCGCTTCGTCCGGCAGTGCTATGCATGTTTTCCAATTATGTGAGCTCGAAGGAGCGACACCATGACGCCGCAGATCAGCGAGCTCATCGAAAAAATCCGCACACTTGAAAGCGAGCTCGACGCCGAACTCGCCAAACGCCGCGCCGAACTGCGCATCGGCCTCGAGCACGGCCGTATCGCGTTCGAGAAAGAGCTGCTGCGCCGCCATCGCGAACTGCGCCAGAAGCTGCTGCCTTATTTGTTCGGCGCCAATCCACTGGTGGTGCTGACAGCGCCGGTGATTTACGCCGGGATTATTCCGTTTGTGCTGCTCGATATATTCGTCAGCCTTTATCAGGCCGTGTGCTTTCCGATCTACGGCATCGCCAAGATCAAACGCGCCGATTACGTCGTGTTCGACCGTCACCATCTCGCCTATCTCAACGTGCTGGAAAAGCTCAATTGCGCCTATTGCTCCTACGCCAACGGCATCATCGCCTTCACGCGCGAGATCGCCGCGCGCACCGAGCAGTATTGGTGCCCGATCAAGCACGCGCGCCGCGTTATCGGCACCCATGCGCGCTATGCGCTGTTCGATGACTATGGCGACGCCGAGGGCCATCAGGAGCGGCTCGCCAAGCTGCGCGCGGCGCTGGCCAAGGACACGGACAACGCGCCGCGCACAAGCGCGTGAACGGCGTTGCCGGATCGTGCGCGATAGTGACAAACTGGCCGAAACGACCCGGAGGAAATGAACGATGGCCTTCAAGCTCTACAACGCGCCGCAATCGACCTGCAGCCAGCGTGTTCGCTTTGTGTTCAACGGCAAAAAAATTCCCTTTGACGAGGTGAAACTCAATCTTCTGGCGGGCGACCAGCTCAAGCCCGACTACCTCAAGCTCAATCCGAATGGGGTGGTGCCCACCCTCGACCACGATGGCGCGATCGTGATCGATTCCACGGTCATCACCGAATATCTCGACGAGGTCGCGCCGCAGCACAGTTTCACGCCGGAAACCCCGGTCGAGCGCGCCCGCATGCGCGCGCTGATGCATTTCATCGACGAAATGCCGGCCGCCGCCGTGCGGGTGCCGACCTTCAATCTCGCCTTCCTGCCCAGCTTCCAGAAGATGAGCCGCGAGGAATTCGTGGCCATGGCGGAATCCAAGCCGCTGCGCCGCGAGTTCATGATGGCCATGGGGCAGACCGGCTTTCCGCAAGCCGAGATGGACGCCGCATTGACGCGCCTGCGCCGCACCTACGAGCGCATGGATGCGCAGATCGAGGCGAGCGGCGGGCCGTGGCTGCTCGGCAAGAACATCTCGCTCGCCGACGTGGCGGTGATGCCGGCGCTGGTGCGCATGGACGACCTCGGCATGCCGGGCTGGCAGGACCTGCCGCGCATCGTCACCTGGTTCGACAACATCCGCGCGCATCCGGCCTTCAAGCCGACCTACTACCACGGCTCTTTGCTGAGCGAGCGCTTCCCGCATTTGAAGGAAAAAGCGGCGGCGCCCGCCTGAACCTATTGCCGTCCGGATGCGACCAAGGAAAGCGGCGCCTTTGACCGCCGCTGACCTATGTCTGCCAAGGGGGCTCTTATGCGCTGCTCGATGCCGTTGCTCGCCACCGCCTGCCTGCTCGCCGCCATCGCGGCGCCGGTCCAGGCGCAATCCAACGCCAATGCCGAGATCTGCGCGGCCGCTGACGACAGCGCCTTCTCGCCGGAGCAGCGCATCGCCGCCTGCACCGCCTTGATCGACGCCGCCAAGGACAAGCCGCAGGATCAGGCCGCCGCCCTGGTCAACCGCGGCGCCGCCTATTGGTACGTCAACAAGATGAAGGCTGCCTTGGACGATCTCGATCGCGCCGTCGCGCTTGATCCGAAAAACGCCCGCGCCTTCCGCGAGCGCTCGAACGCCAATCGCACGTCCGGCCGGCTCGACCGCGCACTCAGCGACGCCAACACGGCGGTGCGGCTCGATCCCAGCGACGCGAAGGCCTTCGACTACCGCGGCAATGTGTTCAACAACAACCGGCAATACGACCGCGCCATCGAGGACTACAACGAAGCCCTGCGGCTCGATCCGAAATACGCGCAAGCCTACATGGATCGCGGCGTCGCCAATTATTTCAAGGAGGATTACCAGGCCGCGATCAAGGATTACGACGAATCGATCAAGCTCAATCCCAAGCACGCGCGCGCCTATACCAACCGCGGCGCCGCCTACAAAAAACTCGGCATGGACGAGCGGGCGCTCGCCGACGAGAGCGAGGCGATCAAGCTCGATCCGACCGTGCCGGAATATTTCGACAATCGCGGCCTGTCCTATCAGAAGAACGGCGACTTCGACCGCGCCATTGCCGACTATAACGAAGCGATCCGCATCGCGCCGAAGGCGAATTTCCTCACCAACCGCGGCGACTCCTACCAGTTCAAGGGCGATCTCGACCGCGCCATCGCCGATTACGACCGCGCGCTCAAGCTCAATCCCGGCTTCTATCTCGCCTATAACAACCGCGGCGCCGCGTTCCGCAAGAAGGGCGACCTCGACCGCGCCATCGAGAATTACGAGCAGGCGCTGCGCGTCAACCCGCGCTTCGACTCGGCGGCCGAGAATCTCGCTGGTCGTCCGCCAGGAACGCGACCGCCGCGATTCGGTCGCCAGCAAGTCCATGCTGCCGACCTTCGATTGCGACAGCGCCAAGCGCGCGGTCGAAAAGGCGATCTGCTCGGACCCCGATCTGATCCGGCTCGACCGCCAGATCGACGACGCCTACAAGGCCGCGATGAGCAAGCTCGATCGCGCCGGCATCGCGCGGCTGCGGCGCGAGCAGCGCCAGTTCCTCGCGACGCGCGACAAGTCCTTCGGCCATCCCGACTATCAGCTCAAGCGCGAGCTGGAGCGGCGGCTGACCGTGCTGCGCGGCAAAGCCGCCGCCGACTGAGTTTATCGGCGAGGCGGCAAGCGCCGCCTTGTTGCTGCGGATTGAGGTAGTATGTCCCTGAGGGACGGCGCCGTCGCCGACGGCGCCCCCCGTTTCGGCCGCTGCCGCATCACGGAGTCCTCGCCATGAATCCCATTACCTCGCTCATCACCATCGTGCTCGCCATCGTCGGCGCGCTTTTGTTCCTGGCCCATTTGGAGTTGCCCGGCATCGGCGTCGGCCTCGTCGCCGTGTTCGTTCTGTTCGCGCTCAAGATGGCCAACAACTGGGAGCGCTTCGTCATCCTGCGCGCCGGCAAGCTGTCGAGCGTGAAGGGGCCCGGCCTGTTCATGATCATTCCGGTGGTCGACGCCATCGCCGCCGTCATCGACGAGCGCATCCAGACCACGCAATTCAACGCCGAGCAGGCGCTCACCCGCGACACGGTGCCGGTCAATGTCGATGCCGTCATCTTCTGGCATGTGCACGACGCGCAAAGCGCCGCGCTCAACATTACCGACTATCGCCTGGCGATCGACCGGGTGGCGCAGACCTCGCTGCGCGAGATGATCGGCTCGTCGCACCTCACGGAATTGCTGTCCGACCGCAAGACGGCCGACGAAGTGCTGCGCAAGGAGATCGCGGAAAAGACCGCCGAGTGGGGCATTTCGGTCAACTCGGTCGAGATCCGCGACGTCGCCATTCCGGTCGGCCTGCAGGACGCCATGTCGCGCCAGGCGCAGGCCGAGCGCGAAAAGGAAGCGCGCGTGATCCTCGGCTCCGCCGAGGCCGCGATCGCGCAGAAATTCGTCGATGCGGCCAACACCTACGGCAGCAACGCCGCCGCAATGCATCTGCGCGCCATGAATATCATCTACGAGACCACCAAGGAGCGCGGCGCCACCATCTTGATGCCGACCTCGATGGTGGATTCCATGAGCGTCGCGCTGCCAGCGGCGTTCCTGGCGCAGAAGGACATGATGGCGCCTAAGGACATGGGCGGGGCGCCAGAAAAAAGCTGAGATCGAACGCTAGCCGGCTTTCGCGGCGGCGAGGGCGCGCGCCTTCTTCGCCGCTTCGAAGCCGTGCATGCCGCCATACCACTGGATGGCGACGACGGCGCCTTTGACCGGCTGCAGCAGGCTGAGCGTCATTACCAGCGCGAGCGAGGGCCACAGCATCATGCTGATCCAAATGGCCGGTGCGATTTCGGTTTCCACCGCCACGATGATCGGCACCAGGATGTGACCGACGATGACGATCACCAGATAGGCCGGAAAATCGTCGGCGCGGTGATGATAGAGCTCCTCGCCGCAGTGCGGGCAGGCGTCGTTCACCTTGACGAAGGCGCGGAACATGCGGCCTTCGCCGCAGGCCGGGCAGCGCCCGCGAAACCCGCGCCAGATCGCGCTGCCGGCGCTTTTGGGCAAGCCGTTCTGCGCCGGCGCGGCGTGGCTATTTTCGGCAGTCATAAAGGAAGCCTTGATCCGCCCTCATCCTGTGGCAGGGCGCGAGGCGCCCGTCTCGAAGGATAGGGCGGCCTCATGGTTCGAGACGCGCGGCTTTGCCGTGCTCCTGACCATGAGCCTACAGTCTCAATACCTGTTCGCGATCGGCAATTCCTCGGCCGGGAACAGCGAGATCAGGCGGCAGCCCTTGTTGTCGACCACGACCTCTTCCTCGATGCGCGCCGCCGAATAGCCGTCGGTCGCCGGGCAATAGGTCTCGATCGCGAACACCATGCCTTCGACGATCTCGGTCGGGTGATCCATCGACACGACCCGCGAGATGATCGGCCGCTCGTGCAGATTGAGGCCGAGGCCGTGCGCGAATTGCAGGCCGAAGGCCGACATCTCGTCCGGGAAGCCGAACTCTTCCGCCTTCGGGAACACCTCGCAGATATGCGCGGTCGAGGCGCCGGGCTTGATGCGGGCGATGGCGTTGTCGAGCCACTCGCGCGCCCTCTTGTAGGCGTCGTGCTGCGCCGGCGTGGCGCGGCCGACGTTGAAGGTGCGGTAGTAGCAGGTGCGATAGCCCATGAAGCTCTGCAGGATGTCGAAGAACGCCTGATCGCCGGGGCGGATCATGCGGTCGGTGAAGTTGTGCGGATGCGGGCTGCAGCGCTCGCCGGAGATGGCGTTGACCGCTTCCACGTCGTCGGAGCCGTGCGTGTAGAGGAACTTGTTGACCTCGGCGACCACGTCGTTCTCGCGCACGCCCGGACGCAGCATGTTGTTGATCAGGTCATAGGCGCCGTCGACCATCGCCGCGGCGCGGTTCAACAGCGCGATCTCGTCGGACGACTTCACCTCGCGCGCGCTCAGCATCACCTGCTGGCCGTCCTTGATCTTCAGTCCGGCTTTTTCCAGTTCGAAAATCATCGGCGGCTCGATGATGTCGACGCCGATCGGCATCTTGGCGACGCCGGCGGCCTTGAGGATCGAGGCCATCTCTTCGGCATGGCGCTTCATCAGGCCGAAGGCGGGATCGACGGTGCCGCGCAGGCCGACCAGGCCGGCCTTGCAGTTCTCCGGCTTGAGCCAGGGCGAATAGAGCTTGTGATGGACGGCGGCCGAGCCGAAGTCCCACAGGATCGGATCGCCGCCGCGCACCAGCAGCGCCCAGCGCGAGAGCTTGTCGCGCGCCCATTCGCCGATCTTGGTCGAGGTGACGTAGCGGATGTTGTTGTCGTCGAACAGCAGCAGGGCGCCGAGGTCGCTCTTCTCGAGCGCGGCCTGGGCGCGGGCGAGCCGGTAGCGGTGCATGCGCCGGTAATCGACGCGCTCCTCGAAATCGACGCCCATGGTGCCGAGCACCGGCAGGTGGCGGCCCCAGTTGTAGCGCGGGTTGATGTCTTCGGCCGTGATCTTCAGCGGGTCGCGCGTTCTCTCGTCCATGGGTGCTCTCCCTTAATCGAATTGGCTGGCTGGCCGTATCCGGCGTCGTCAGGTGCATTAGTGGATGGCCGCATTATAGGCAATGCGGACGGCGCTGTCGGCCCTTTGCGAAGCCGGCAACATATCCCCGCCGGCGGGTGGCGATTGTTGACATGGCTCAAAATAGGATTATAGTCCGTATGTCTGACTGGCCAAAAGGGCGCTTCATGAGGCGTCTTGCGGTCGGGCCGGACGCGGTGCGCCGACAATGCGCATCGCGGATGGAGCGCCCGGAGGCGCCGGGCCCTTCGCCAAAGGGCTCGCGCGTCTCGCCAGACGCGCGGCGGGTTGCGCCAAACCCGCCAAGGGGCGTTGCGCCAACGCCCCTGGCGCCCTCCCGGCGCTCCATTCCCCCTTGGGGAAAGGAAAAAGGGAAACCGGCGTACCCCGCGCCGTAAAGAAAGGGGCGATGAGCTTGCTTCCCATTCACCGCCATGCGGGGAGAGGGAAGAGAAAGTCACGCCACCTTCCTTCCCCACAGCCTGCGCGACGCAATATCGGCGCCCTCGCGGATGGCGCGCAGCTTGAGCCAAACCGCCGGCTCGATCACCCATTCGCGGTTGGTGAAAGTGCCGAAGCCGCAATCGGTCGAGGCGATCACGCGCTCACGCTCGCCGACAGCAGCCACCGCGTCCTCGATGCGGCGCGCCACCACTTCCGGATGCTCGACGAAATTGCTGGTGGTCTCCACCACGCCGGGGATCAGCAGCATGTCCTTCGGCAGCGGATGCTTCTTGAGCGCCTCGTATTCGTGCGCGTGGCGCGGATTGGAGAACTCGATCGACAGCGCGCCGACATTGGCCTGGTAGAGCGCCGGCAGGATCTTGGCGAGCGGCACGTCGTGAATATGCGGGCCTTCCCAATTGCCGTAACAAACATGCAGCCGCACGCGATCGCGCGGAATGCCGGCGATGCCGTCGTTGATCGCCTGCACGTGGCGCTCCACCGCCTTGACGAAATCGCCGTCCGTCAAATCGCGGTACATCATGGTGCGATCCATGGCGAGGTCGGGCGCGTCGATCTGCAACAGCAGGCCGGCTTTATGGATCGCCTGATATTCGTTCTTCATCTCGCGCGACAGCGCGCTGAGATATTTGTCCTGCGAGCCGTAGAACGCATCGAGCATGGTGGACGAAATGATGCCGGGCGAGGGCGCCGTCATGAACTGCTCGGCGAATTTGCCCTCGGAAATCTTCTTGAAACGCGCGATCTCGTTTTCGATCGGCTTGAGGTCGAGATATTTCAATTCGCTTTGGCATTCCGGCGCGTTCTGCTGCTTGCTGACATGCGGGAAGCGCCGCTTGAGCTGTTCGACCAGTTCGGGGAATTCCTCGAATTCGCGTCCGCGCCGCCGCTTCGACACGCCGGCAAAACCGGCCATGCGCTGCGGCACGTAGGTCTGGAAACCGACACGCTGCTGCTCGCCGTCATTGCCGATATCGATGCCGGCCGAAGCCTGCTTCTCGACGACATGGCGCACCGCTTTGTCCATTTCCGCGGCCATTTCGGCGGCGTCGAATTTTTCGCCCGCCTCCTGGCGTACCAGCAGGTCCGACAGCTTCTCGTTGCGCGGCAGGCTGCCGACATGGGTGGTAAGAATGCGGTCTCGGCTGAAGATCATGAGGCGTAACTCCCGGTGGCGGTTTGGAAATATAGTTCGCTTTGCAGCCAGCGCGCTGGGGCGCATAATACGCATTGTCCGGGGAGTAAAAGCAATGACAGCCGTCGAGGCAGCTGCGGCCGACAGCGCGGCCGCGCTCGTGGGCCAAGTCCCACGCGATTACAACTTCGCCGCCGATGTCCTGCAACGCAATCTCGCTGCCGGCCGCGCGGAAAAGCCGGCTTACATCGACGGCCGGCACACGCTGACCTATCGGCAGCTTGCCGACCGGGTGGCGCGTTTCGGCGCGGCGCTGCGCGGCCTGGGCATCCACCGCGAAGAGCGCGTGCTGCTGGCGCTGCTCGACACCGTGGACTGGCCGATCTCGTTTCTCGGCTGCCTGAAAGCCGGCGTCATTGCCGTGCCGGTCAACACGCTGCTCACCGAGGACGACTACCGCTTCATGCTGGCCGACAGCCGGGCGAAATGTCTGGTGGTGTCGGAGGCGCTGTTCCCGAAATTCGAGAAGCTGATCAAGGATTGCCCAGATCTCGAGCACGTCATCGTCTCCGGCGCCAATCCGCACGGCTACCGGCTGTTCGACGACGTCATCGGCGCCGACGAGCCGGAAGATTACACCGCGCCGACCACAAGCGACGACATGGCGTTCTGGCTCTACACCTCGGGCTCGACCGGCAAGCCGAAGGGCGCGGTGCATGTGCATGGCAGCCTGAAGCTGACCGCCGATCTCTACGGCACGCCGGTCGCCGGCCTGAAGGAAAGCGACGTCTGCTATTCGGTGGCCAAGCTGTTCTTCGCCTACGGCCTCGGCAACGCCATGACCTTCCCGCTGTCGGTCGGCGCCACCACCGTGCTTTTGGGCGACCGGCCGACGCCCGACGGCGTCGCCGCGCTGTTGCGCGAATATCCGGTCACGGTGTTCTTCGCGGTGCCGACTTTTTACGCCGCGTTTCTGAACAGCCCGAACATGCCGAAGCGCTCCGAGGTGAAAATCCGCCGCTGCATTTCCGCCGGCGAGGCGCTGCCGGAGGAAATCGCGCGCACCTGGAAGGAACGCTACGGCGTGGAGATTTCCGACGGGCTCGGCACCACCGAGATGCTGCACATCTATCTGACCAACAAGCCGGGCGAGACCAAATACGGCACCACCGGCAAGCCGGTGCCCGGCTATGAGATCAAGCTGATCGGCGAGGACGGCGAGCCGGTCAAGCAGGGCGAGATGGGCGAGCTTTATGCGCGCGGGCCGACCAGCGCGATCATGTACTGGAACAACCGCGAGAAGTCGCGCTCGACCTTCCAGGGCGAATGGACCCGCTCGGGCGACAAATACATCGAGGACGCCGACGGCTATTACGTCTGCTGCGGACGCGCCGACGACATGCTGAAAGTGTCGGGCATCTATGTCTCGCCGTTCGAGGTCGAGGCCGCACTGTCCTCGCATCCCGACGTGCTGGAAGCCGCCGTGATCGGCTGGGGCGACGAGCAGAAGCTGGTCAAACCCAAAGCCTATGTCGTGCTCAAATTGCCCGACAAGGCGAGCGAAGAACTGGTCCGCGCGCTGCAGGAGCACGTCAAGCAGAAGCTGGCGCCTTACAAATATCCGCGCTGGATCGAGTTCCGCACGGAGCTGCCGAAGACTGCAACCGGCAAGATCCAGCGCTTCAAGCTCAGGGCGGAGGGAGATCTGTAGCTGTCATGCTCGCTTTCGCGGGCGATGACACCGAAAGACCATGACACAAGCGCCTTTAGCCGACTCCGGCTTCCTGCAACTCGACTCCCAACGCCTCGAATACCGCATGATCGGGCCGCGGCCGGATACGGCGCCGACGCTGGTACTGCTGCATCAGGGTCTCGGCTGCGTCGGCATGTGGGAGGATTTCCCCGAAAAGCTTTCGGCCGCGACCGGCTGTGGCGTGTTCGTCTATTCGCGCGCCGGCTATGGCCAGTCGAGCCCGGCAACGCTGCCGCGCCCGTTGACGTTCATGCACGCCGAAGCGCAGGAAATGCTGCCGCAAATTCTCGACCTGATCGGTTTCCAGCGCGGCTTGCTGGTCGGCCACAGCGATGGCGGCTCCATTGCCGCGATCTACGGCGGCAGTCATCAGGATCACCGGATAGGCGGGCTGGTGCTGATCGCGCCGCATTTCGTCGTCGAGGACGTGACGATCGCTTCGATCGGCATCGTCCGGCAGGCCTACGATACAACCGAATTGCGCGCGCGGCTTGGCCGCTGGCACGCCGACGCCGACGCGACCGTGCACGGTTGGACCGACGTTTGGCTCAAGGGCGATTTCCTCAAATGGGACCTCACCGAATTCCTCGCCTATATCCGCGTGCCCATGCTGATCGTGCAGGGCGAGGACGACGAGTACGGTACGGTCAAGCAGATCGAGATCGCGCAACGGGAGTGCTACTGCCCGGTCGAGGTCGCGCTATTGCCCGGCGCCAAGCACGTGCCGCAACGCGAAGCGCCGCAGGCGACGCTAAAAGTGATTGCCGATTTCGTCGCCCGCGTGCTGGCGATGAATGATTGGATACGGGCGGCGTAGCCAATTCCAAAACAAAATGGCCGGGACAAGCCCGGCCATTCAACATCTTGGCAATGCTGCGGAGAATTATTCCGCCGCCTGCTTGGCCGCACCCGAATGGGCCGAAACCAGATAATCCAGCGCCGCCTGCGTGCCGCCCTTTTTGTGCGGAATGCCCGCGAGCGCCAGCGCCATTTCGGTGGCGCCCAGCGCGCCGATCATCATGGTGTCGTTGACGTCGCCGAGATGACCGATGCGGAAATACTTGCCGGCAAAAGCGCCGAAGCTCGCGCCGTAGGAGATGTTGAAGTTCTCCAGCGCCAGCGCGCGGAACTTGTCGGCGTCGTGGCCTTCCGGCAGCAGGATGGCGGTGATCGTCGGCGAATACTGGGCGGCGTTCTTGTTGAGGTTTTCCAGTCCCCAGGCCTTCACCGCGCGGCGGGTGGCTTCCGCCAGCCGGTCGTGACGGGCGAACACGTTGTCGAGCCCTTCCTCGTGCAGCATGTCGATGCCGACGCTCAGGCCCTGCAGCATTTGCGTCGCCGGCGTGTAGGGGAAGAAGCCGACTTTGTTCATGGTCAGCATCTCGTCCCAGGCGAAGAACGACTTCGGCAGCTTGGCGGTCTTGTTCGGCGCCAGCGCCTTGTCGCTCACCGCGTTGAACGACATGCCGGGCGGCAGCATCAGGCCCTTCTGCGCGCCGCCGACGGAGACGTCGACGCCCCATTCGTCATGCCGGTAGTCGGTCGAGGCGAGCGAGGAGATGGTGTCGACCAAGAACAGCGCCGGATGCCCAGCCGCGTCGATCGCCTTGCGGATATCCGCGACCGGGGTCAGCGCGCCGGTCGAGGTTTCGTTATGCAGGACGCAGACCGCCTTGATCTCTTTGGCCTTGTCCTCGCGCAGGCGGGCTTCGATCGCCTTCGGATCGGCGCCGTTGCGCCAGTCGGTGGCGATGAATTCGGGCTTGAGGCCGATCTTCTCCGCCATCTTCTTCCACAGCGAAGCGAACTGGCCGGTCTCCACCATCAGCACCTTGTCGCCGGGCGACAGCGTATTGACCAAGGCGGCTTCCCAGGCGCCGGTGCCGGTCGCGGTGTAGATGATCACCGGATTGGTGGTCTTGAAGATGGTCTTGATGCCTTCCAGGCACTTCTTGGTCAGCTTGGCGAATTCCGGCCCACGGTGGTCGATGATGGGGGTGTCCATCGCCCGCAACACGCGGTCGGGCAGCGCCGTCGGCCCCGGAATGTGCAGAAAATGACGTCCCACCGCGCGCGATGAATTCTTAGCCATTGGCATTCGCTCCTAAACCGCAGCTTTTCAAGGATTTTCGTGGCTTAACCATGGACCGGTCCCGGCAAGGGAGCGGCGCTTGTGGCGTTGAACTATGAATGCAACATTGCGGTCAAGCGGTTTTCCGCACAACAAACAAGCCGTCCATGCATAGGCTGAACCAAGCCCAAAAAGGAAAGCCGCCGTGGCGGTCGTAAGGCCCGGCCTGGAACGGCGGCTGAAGGCCGAATTGAGCGGGGACGTGCAGTTCGACCGCTTCAGCCGCGGCCGTTACGCCACCGACGCCTCCCATTACCAGATCACGCCGGTCGGCGTGGTCGCCCCGCGCACGATAGAAGAAGCCGAACGGGCGATAGGCATTGCCCGCGCGGAGGGGGTCAGCGTGCTGGCGCGCGGCGGCGGCACCTCGCAGGCCGGCCAGACGGTCGGCGAAGCGCTGGTGGTGGACTGTTCCAAATACCTCACCCGCATCCTCGATCTCGACATCAAGGGCGCGCGCTGCACGGTCGAGCCCGGCCTGGTGCTCGACGATCTCAACCGCCAGCTCAAGCCGCACGGGCTGTGGTTCCCGGTCGACATCTCGACCGCCTCGCGCGCCACCATCGGCGGCATGGCCGGCAACAATTCCTGCGGCGGCCGCTCGCTGCGCTACGGCACCATGCGCGACAACGTGCTGGCGATCGAAGCCGTGCTGGCCGACGGCACGCTGGCGCATTTCGGCCGTATCGGCGGCAGCCTCGATGACGTGCCGGCTCCTTTACGGCCGCTCGCCAGGGATCTGTTGGCGATCGGTGCGCGCGAAGCCGACGAAGTCGCCGCGCGCTTCCCCAAGGTGCAGCGCCGCGTCGGCGGCTACAATCTCGACGCGCTTGGTGCCCGGAAAGAACGACATCAATCTCGCGCATGTGCTGGTCGGCTCCGAAGGCACGCTCGGCTTTTCCACGCGCATCGAATTGAAACTGTCGCCGCTGCTCGGCCGCCGCGCGGTCGGCGCCTGCCATTTCGGCAGCTTCCGCGAGGCGATGAACGCCGCCCAGCACATCGTGCACCTGCTGCCGATCGCGGTCGAACTGATCGACCGCACCATGATCGAGCTGGCGCGCGAGATCGCGATCTTCCGGCCGACGCTGGAGAAGTTCGTACGCGGGGAGCCGGCGGCAATTTTGCTGGTCGAATTCGGCGAGGCCGATCACGAGGAAAACCTGCGCCGGCTGCGCAAGCTCAAACATATGATCGGCGATCTCGGCTTTTCCTGGGACAAGAGCGGCGATCGATGGGGCGGCATGGTCGAGGTGCTCAATCCCGACCTGCAGGCGGCCATCACCGAACTGCGCACCTCCGGCCTCAACATCATGATGTCGATGAAGGAGCAGGGCAAACCGGTCTCCTTCGTCGAGGACTGCGCGGTGCCGCTCGAGCATCTCGCCGACTACACCAGCCGGCTCACCGAGATCTTCGAAAAGCACGGCACGCGCGGCACCTGGTACGCGCATGCCGGCTCCGGCTGCCTGCATGTGCGCCCGGTGCTCAATCTGCGGCTGGAGAAGGACGTGCATGCCATGCGCGCGATCGCCGAAGAGGCCTTCGCCATGGTGCGCGAATACAAGGGCTCGCATTCCGGCGAGCACGGCGACGGGCTGGTGCGGTCGGAATTCAACGAGCCGATGTTCGGTTCGCGGCTGGCGCGCGCCTTCGAGGAGGTGAAGGACCGCTTCGACCCGCAAGGGCTCTACAATCCCGGCAAGGTCGTGCGGCCGCCCAAGTTCGACGACCGCAGTCTGTTCCGCTATCCGCCCGGTTATCGCGGCGAAGACATCAAGACCCATCTCGACTGGTCGGCCTATACCGGCGCCGGCAACGGATTCCAGGGCGCGATCGAGATGTGCAACAACAATGGCGCCTGCCGCAAACTCGCCGGCGGCGTCATGTGCCCGAGCTATCGCGCCACCCGCGACGAACGCGACGTCACGCGCGGGCGCGCCAATACGCTGCGGCTCGCCGTCACCGGCCAGCTCGGACCCGATGCGCTCGCTTCCGACGAGATGGCCGAAACGCTCAAGCTGTGCGTCTCGTGCAAGGCGTGCCGGCGCGAATGTCCGACTGGCGTCGATATGGCGCGCATGAAGATCGAGGTGAAGGCGGCGCGCCTGGCCAAACACGGCCTGCGCCTGCACGACCGGCTGGTCGGCTATCTGCCGCATTACGCGCCCTATGCCGCGCGGTTTTCCTGGCTTGCCAATCTGCGCGACCGCATTCCGGCTCTGCGCAAAGCGTCGGAGATGGTCGCGGGCTTTTCCGGGCGGCGCAGCCTGCCGCAATGGCGCAAGGATGTTTACTGCGACCGCTCCGACTGGGCCTACAAGGCCGCGCCGGAAGGCGAGCCGGTGCGCGAGGTCGTGCTGTTCGCCGACACCTTCAACCGCTACTTCGAGCGCGAAAATCTCGACGCGGCGCTGAGCGTGCTGGTGGCCGGCGGTTATCGCGTCCATGCGGCCATGCCGGCGGACGGCGACGATCGTCCGCTCTGCTGCGGGCGCACGTTTCTCTCGATCGGCGCCGTGGACGCGGCGCGTCACGAGATGGAGCGCACGCTGGCGGCACTCGCGCCTTACGTCATGCGCGGCGTGCCGGTGATCGGGCTCGAGCCGAGCTGCCTGCTCAGCTTCCGTGACGAGTTGCCGGCGCTCATCAAAAGCGACGCGGCGCAGGCGCTCACCGCTCAGGCGCTGCTGCTGGAGGAATTCCTCGCCCGCGAGCAGAAGGAAGGCCGGCTGAACTTGCCGCTCGGGCCGCTGCCGAAAAAGGCGCTGTTGCACGGCCATTGCCACCAGAAGGCCTTCGACGCCATGGGCGCGGTCGAGAGCGTGCTCAAGCTGGTTCCGGGGCTCGACGTGCAGACAATCGAGTCGAGCTGCTGCGGCATGGCTGGCTCGTTCGGCTACGACGCCGAAACCATCGACGTCTCGCTCAAGATGGGCGAACTGTCGTTGCTGCCGGCGGTGCGCAAGGCGCCGGCCGACGCGCTGATCGTCGCCGACGGCACTTCGTGCCGGCATCAGATCCATGACGGCACCGATCGCGACACGCTGCATGTCGCGCGCGTGCTGGCGATGAGCGTGGATGCGGCGAGAGCATGATCCCGAAAAGTGGAAACCGGTTTTCGGAAAAGATCATGCTCAAACAAAAAGTCTAGCCGCCGTAGAACAGCCGGATCAGCACCAGCGAGAACCACGGCACGTAGCTGCACAGCATCAGCACGCCGATCAGCACGGCGATGAAGCCGAGATTGGCTTTGGTGGTTGCCCATATGTCGGACTTGGCGATCGAGCAGGCCGCGATCAGCACCGAGGCGACCGGCGGCGTCTGTTGGCCGATGGCGAGGTTGAGCGTGAGCACCAGCCCGAAATGGATCGGGTCGATGCCGACCTGATGCACCAGCGGCATCACGATCGGCACGGTGAGGATGATCGCCGCGGCCGAGTGCAGGAACATCCCCAAGATCAAGAAGAACACGTTGAGCAGCAGCAGCACCAAGTAGGGGTTGCGGGTGATGCCGACGATCGACTTGGCCAGCGTCTGCGGCAGCTGGCTTTCGGTCAGGAACACGCCGACCAGCGCGGATGCCGCCACCAGCAGCATCACCACCGCGGTCTGCAAAGCCGAATCCACCAGCGCGCGGTAGAACGATTTGAAATTGATGTCGCGGTAGATGAACACGGAGATGAACAGCGCGGCCACCACGGCGAGCGCGGCGCCCTCGGTGGCGGTGACGAAACCGCCGAATATGCCGCCCAGGATGATCACCGGCAGGCTGAGCGCCCAGGCGGCTTCCTTGAACGCCAGTATCAGTTTGGCGAGCGAGAAGCGCTGCTCGACTGGGAAGTCGTGTTTCCAAGCGTAATAATAACACATCGCCATCAGCGACAGCCCGCCGAGAATGCCCGGAATGAATCCGGCGACGAACATCTTCACCACCAATTCCTCCGCCATGGCGGCGTACAGGATCATCGGGATCGAGGGCGGGATGATGATGGCCAAGCTGGCGGACGAGGACGAGATGGCCGCGGCGAATTCCTTGCTGTAACCGCGCGACTTCATGGCCGGGATCAGCAAGGTGCCGAGCGCGGCGACGCCGGCCACCGCCGAGCCGGAAATCTCGGCGAAGAACATCGAGGCGCCGACCGTCACCATCGCCAAGCCGCCGCGGATGAAGCCGAGCATGGCGGTCGCCAGATTGATCAGGCGGCGCGAGATGGTGGACGCATTCATGATGCCGCCGGCGAAAATGAACAGCGGCACCGCCAGCAGCGGAAAATCGGTGGCGCCCTGGAACATCACCAGCGCCACGTTCGGCAGCATATAGGCGCCCTGCGCGATCCAGATCGCAGCGACTGCGACCACGGCGAGCGCGACCGCCACCGGCACATTGATCAGCACCAGCGCGAACATTCCGATGAGCATCAGGCCGATGGTCATGACGGGCGCGCCTCTTCGGCGGATTTCGACAAGTCGATGCCGGCCAACTCGAGCGCTTCCTTGATTTCATGATCAATCAGCGGCCCCCGCCGCGCCTCGCGCAACGCGGCGGGCAGGCGGATCAGCTCGGCGATGACGAACAGCACTGAGGCGATCGGGATCACCGATTGCGTCAATTGCAACGAAACGTCCGGCAGCGATACCAGCGTGTCGCCTTTGAGCACGCGCTCCACCGCGATGCCCGTCACCGCGAGCAGGCCAAAAAAGAAAATGGTGATGGCGGAGGCGAGTAACGTCGCGGCGACCCGCCATGCCGGGGGCAGCGCGTTGACCAGGCCGGGAAATCCGATATGAGCGCCACGCAGCGCGGCCAGCGCGCCGGCATAGTAGGTCAGCCAGCATAGTGAAATGCTGCCCACTTCGTCGTACCAGACCAGCGAATAGCCGATCCAGCGGAACACGAAGCCGGCGACGATGATCAAAGTTACCCCGGCCATAAGCGCGGCCGCGATCCCTTCAAGCAGGCGATCGTAAAGGCGGTAGAGCGTTGCGGAATTCATAACGGTGCCGGCTCAGGGAGTGCGCGAGGCTAGTAATGCAACGCCGGGCCCTTGAGGACCCGGCGCATAATTCTTGTTTACGATCCCTTCGCCAAGCTGAGCGACTTGTCGATCAGCATCTTGCCGGCCGGGACTTCCTTGGAGAACTCGTCATAGACGCCCTTGCTGGCGGCGATGAAGGCTGCCTTGTCGGCCTCGTTCACCTTGATGCCGGACGCCTTCATCTTGCCGATCAGCTCTTCGTCAAGCTTGGCGGCGAGCTTGAGGATATCCGGCTCCACCTCCTTGGCGGTATCGGCGAGGATTTTCTGCACGTCGGGCGGCAGCCGCGCAAAGCTTGCGCCGGCGGTGAGAAAGGCCGGCGTGTAAACATGGCCGGTCATCGACAGATATTTCTGCACCTCTTGGAATTTCTGCGAATAGATCTGCGTGAGCGGATTTTCCTCGCCGTCCATCACGCCGGTCTGCAGCGCGACGAACACTTCTTTCAGTTCCATGGGCGAGGGACTCGCGCCATAGGCCTTGAACATTTTCACGCGCCAGACGCCGCCCGGCACGCGCAGCTTGATGCCTTCCAGGTCGGCGGGTTTCACGATCGGCCGCTTGTTGTTGGTGATCTCGCGGTAGCCGTTCTCCCAAACGCCGAGAATGTGGTAGCCGGCCTTATCCGCGATCGGCCCGAGGATCGGGCGGACCACCGCGTCGGCGATGCGCGCGGCATGGCCGCGGTCCACCACCAGATAGGGCATCTCGAACACGCCGAACTCGGGCGCGACCGAGGTCATGACCGTGGACGGCAGCGCCAGATCGACGGTGCCGAGCTTGAGTTTCTTGAGCAGCTCGCCATCGCTGCCGAGCTGGCTGGAGCCGTAGACCACGACCTTGGCCTTGTTGCCGAGCTTGGCGTTGGCGCGGGCGGCGAACAGTTCGGCGGATTGCGCGAACAGCGATCCGGGCGCGCCGACATGGCCGAACTTGATTTCGGTCTGCGCGGCGGCGGTTCCCGCCAGCGCGGTCGCAAAGGCGAATGTGAGCAAGGCTTTTGAAAGCCGCATGTGTTTCCTCCGTAGATATTATGGTTCCGCCGGCCTTTATGCAGTCGGGCTGTGGCAGCGGTCGTTATTGTTCTGATTATAAATGCAAAACTGCGCGGCTTGCGCAAGCGGGCGATTGTCGCGCCGCGTGCCCGTTGCCGCTAATACCGCCAATAATGGGTTGCGACCGACCGGTCAGAAGTTATGGTCGGTTCCGGGCGGTAGCGATGATTCGTCATTGGCGTGTGAAATCCGGGCCAAATTCGGTGTTGCGGGGCAGCAAAGGTTTTTCGCTGCGCGCCGCCCTCTTAGCAATTATCATTACGGTCGCTTTCTTCGGCAGCAGACCCGCGTGCGCCGAGGAAGATGAATACGGCGCGCGCGCGCCGTTTCCGGCCGGCCCGTTACGGCAATTGGACGACGCGCTCAAGCCCTATGGCATCCGGCCGAGCCTTTCTTACACCGGCGAGGTGCTCGGCAATGGGTCGGGCGGCATCCGGCGCGGCGCGATCTACGACGGCCGCCTCGATTTCGGTGTCGATGCCGACCTGGAAAAGCTGTTCGGCTGGTCGGGCACGAAATTCCACGCCAACGTCATCAACAATCACGGCGACGGACTTTCGCGCGAATATCTCGGCAACCTGATGACGGTGAGCAATATCGAGGCGATCAATCACACGCGCCTCTATGAGCTGTGGATCGAGAAAAACTTCGGAAATGTCGCGCTGCGATTCGGCCAGTTCGGCGCCGACGTTGAGTTCGACAACAGCAAATATGCCGGCAGTTTGCTCAACGCCGCTTTCGGCTGGCCGCCGATCTCGAGCGTCGACCTTCCCGCTGGCGGCCCGGCCTTCCCGTTGAGCGCGCTCGGCGTCCGCGCCCGCGCAAAATTCTCCGATCAGTGGACCTTGCTGCTTGCCATGTTCGACGGCAATGCCGCGGGCCCCGGCGTGGAGGATCCGCAAAATCTCGATCCGCACGGCCTGAATTTCCGCCTGCGCGATTCGCCGCTGCTGATGGGCGAGTTGCAATATTCCTATCAATTCGATCCGAGCCGGCCCGGCACACTCAAGCTCGGCGCCTGGATGCACACCGGCGATTTCAGCGACCCCCGCTTCGATACCAATGGCGTGGCGCTGGCGGATCCTGCGAGCAACGGAATGCCGGCGCAGCATCGCGGCGCCTTCGCGCCTTATGTCGTGCTCGAGCAGATGCTGGTGCCGTTCGATGCCAAAGGCGAGAAAGGCATCGCGGGCTACGGCCGCATGCACGCGACGCAGTCGGATCGCAATACTGTCGACTTCAGCGCCGACGGCGGCGTCAATGTCAGCGGGTTCTGGGCGGCGCGGCCGGACGACAGCATTTCCGTCGGGCTCAGCTATGCCCGGATATCCTCGGCCGCGCGCGGCTTCGACCAGGATACGGTGAGCTTCGGCACGCCGACGGCGGTGCGCAGCTACGAAGCGGTGTTGGAGGCGACCTATTCCGCCCAGGTCGCGCGCGGCTGGACGGTGCAGCCGGACGTGCAATACGTCATGCATCCTGGCGGCGGCGCCAGCGATCCGAATTCGGCGAGCGGACAACGGATTCCCGATGCGCTCGTTCTCGGCGTGCGCATGACCCTGCAGTGGGGCGTGCGCGACCAGAATTCGCAGCAGTAGATAGCCACGAAGCGGCGGCAAAGAAGCGACCCGCCCGGACGGGGACATGCCGGGCGGGTCTTAGCGATCGGCGCAAGGGTGGACGGGGGGCCGGCGCCGACCGTAATCGGTGATTAGTACGGGGCGACGTCGCAAACCTTTACGCGGTACAGATTGCCCCAGCGGTCATAGCGGCGGACGTAGTGGCATTCGGTGTAGCCGTCGTAATAGGCGTTGGACGCTGCGGCGGCGCCGATCAGCGTACCGGCGACGATGCCGGCGCCGAGGCCCCAGCCGTGATGACCGAAATGCGGGGCGGCCTGGGCCTGGCCGCCAATGGCGGTGAAAGTGGTGGCGAGCGTGAGTGCGGCAATCGCGGCGGCGATGGTCTTGGACTTGGTCATGGCGGGTCTCCATACGTTTGATTTGGAGCGGCCGTCATTGGCCGCGTGATCATGGGTCGCGCGGCCCCCAAAATAGGTTCAAAGAGCTTTCGAGACGGCGCTTGCCCGATTGGCCCCGGCAATGGGAAAGTGCGCCGATGATGAGATTGACCGCAATTTTATTGGGCTTTGCCGCCGCCCTTGGGGCGGCCCAGGCGCAACCGCTCGACAAGATCCGCTTCGGCACCAATTGGGTGGCGGAGGCCGAGCACGGCGGCTTCTACCAGGCGCTGGCCGACGGCACGTACCGGAAATACGGGCTCGACGTGACCATCGTGCCCGGCGGGCCGAACGTGAACAACCGCATCCTGCTGCCGGTCGGCAAGCTCGATTTCTTCATGAGCGCCAATTCGCTGCAAAGCTTCGACGCGGTCGAGCACAACATCCCGACCGTGGCGGTGGCGGCGAGTTTCCAGAAGGACCCGCAGGTGCTGATCGCGCATCCGGGCGTCGACAAGCTCGCCGACCTGAAGACGCACACGTTGTTCGTCTCCAAGGAGGGCATGGTCACTTATTTCCAGTGGCTAAAGGCGGACTTCGGTTTCGACGAGTCGAAGGTGAAGCCTTATACCTTCAACGCGCAGCCGTTCCTCGGCGACAAAAGTTCGGCCATGGAGGGCTACGTCACCTCGGAGCCCTATGCCATCGAGAAGCAGGCGCATTTCAAGCCGGCGGTGTTCCTGCTCGCCGATCACGGCTTCAACAGCTATTCGACGCTGATCGAGACGCGGCGCGATCTGGTCGCCAAGCGGCCCGATCTGGTGCGGCGTTTCGTCGATGCCTCGGCCATCGGCTGGTACCATTATCTCTACGG
Organism: uncultured Alphaproteobacteria bacterium; assembly: GCA_963749625.1. GTDB lineage: Bacteria > Pseudomonadota > Alphaproteobacteria > Rhizobiales > Xanthobacteraceae > Pseudolabrys. The sequence goes on from CAVVNY010000008.1 coordinate 334,996, forward strand.
CGATGCGCGTCCGGGCAATGCGCTCATCAAGCAGCAAAATCCGGAAATGACCGACGACCAGCTCACCTTTTCCATCGCGCAGATGCGGCAGGACGGCATCGTCGATTCCGGCGACGCGCTCAAGCTCGGCATCGGCGCCATGACGGACGCGCGCTGGCAGAGTTTCTACGACAAGATGGTGCATGCCGGCGTGGTGAAGCCCGGCCTCGATTACAAGCGCTCCTATACGTTACAGTTCGTCAACAAGGGCGTCGGCGTCGACCTCAGGCCAAAATGAGTTCTGCTTCGGCCATCGTCTCGCTGCGCGACGTCGGCAAGACGTTCGACAGCGGCACCGTCGCGCTCGGCGGTCTCACGCTTAATGTGCGCGACGGCGAATTCGTGTCGCTGCTCGGTCCGTCTGGCTGCGGCAAGTCGACCGCGCTGCGCATCGTCGCCGGCTTGAGCGCGCCCAGCGCTGGCACCGTCGAGTGGCCGAGCGGCGAGGGCAAGATCGGCTTCGTGTTCCAGGAGCCGACTTTGATGCCCTGGGCGGACGTCGAGGCCAATGTGCAACTGCCGCTCAAGCTCGCGCACACGGACGAAACGCAATTGCGCGCCGCCGCGCGCCAGGCGCTCGAGCATGTCGGGCTCGCCGACTTTGCGCAAAGCTACCCGCGCGAACTGTCCGGCGGCATGAAGATGCGCGCCTCGATCGCGCGTGCGCTGGCCACCGAGCCGCAACTGTCTGCTGATGGACGAACCATTTGCCGCGCTCGACGAGATCACCCGCTTCAAGCTCAACAACGATCTGCTGGCGCTGTGGCAGACGCTGCGCCGCACGGTGATCTTCGTCACCCACTCGGTGTTCGAGTCGGTCTATCTGTCGCAGCGCATCGTGGTGATGACGCCGCGCCCGGGCCGCGTGTTCGCCGACATCGCGATCCCCGCGCCTTATCCTCGCGACGAGCGCTTCCGCACCTCGGCCGACTATGCCGGCTATTGCCGCACCGTCTCCGAAGCGCTCGGCCAGGCGATGGGAGGCGCGCCATGAGCGAGCGTGCGCTGCGCACCGTGCTGCCGGTTTTCGTGCTGGTGCTGGTCGTCGCGGCTTGGCATGCGGTGGTGCAAGTCTTCGCCATTCCACCTTACGTCTTGCCGGGTCCGGGCCTGGTGCTCGGCACATTGATCGCTGACGGCGGCCTGTTGTGGCATTCGCTGCTGGTGACGCTCACCACCACCTTTGAGGGCTTTGTGCTCGCCGCGGTTGGCGGCATCGGTCTGGCGATCCTGTTCAGCCAATCGCGGCTGATCGAGTACTCGCTCTATCCCTACGCCGTGATCTTGCAGGTGACGCCGGTCGTTGCCATCGCGCCGCTCTTGCTGATCTATCTGCCGCAGCCTCTGGCGGTGCTGGCCTGCGCCTGGATCGTGGCATTCTTCCCGGTGCTCGCCAACACCACGCTGGGCTTGAGCTCGGTCGACCACAATCTCATCGCGCTGTTCGATCTCTACAAGGCGTCGCGCTGGCAGGTGTTGTGGAATCTGAAGCTGCCGTCGGCGCTGCCGCAGATGCTCGCCGGCCTGCGCATCGCCGGCGGCCTGTCGCTGATCGGTGCGGTGGTGGCCGAGATCGCCGCCGGCTCGGCCGGCGCCGGCTCGGGGCTCGCCTATCGCATCGCCGAATCCGGCTATCGGCTCAACATCCCGCGCATGTTCGCGGCGCTGCTGCTGTTGTCGGCCGCCGGCGTCGTCATCTTCTTTGTGCTGTCGGGACTTTCGCATCTGGCATTGCGCCGCTGGCACGAAAGCGCGGTGAAACGCGAACGTTAGCTTATGATCCCGAAAAGTGGGAACCGGTTTTCTGACAAGATCCTGCGCAATTAAAAAGAATATTGCGTGACGATCCCGAGCAGCGCCATGACGACGATGACTTCGATCAGGCTGCGGTGGAAACGGAACGCCAATAGGCCGGCGGTGACGGCGAGAATGGCGGCATGGGCGTCGAGCGCGCGCGGGTCGAAAGCGAACCAGCGCAACGCGCCCCAATGCTGTTCGGTGACGCGTGCCGAACAGCACGTGCAGCGCGAACCAGACCGACAGGTTGAGGATGACGCCGACCACCGCCGCGGTGATGGCCGCGAGCGCGCCGGCCAGCCGCCGGTTGCCGCGCAGTTCCTCGATGAACGGCGCGCCGGCGAAGATCCACAGCATCGACGGCACGAACGTCACCCAGGTGGTCAGCGCCGCGCCGAGCAGCCCGGCGACCAGCGGCGTGAACGGCGCCGCCTCGCGGAACGCGGCCAGGAAGCCGACGAATTGCGTCACCAGGATCAGCGGGCCGGGCGTCGTCTCGGCGAGACCGAGGCCGTCGACCATTTCCGGCGCCGTCATCCAGCCGTGCGTCTCGACCGCCTGCTGCGCCATATAGGCGAGCACCGCGTAGGCGCCGCCGAAGGTCACCACCGCGAGCTTGGAGAAAAATAAGCCGATGGCGACCAGCACATGGTTGCGGGCCGAGCACGAGCGCGGCGAGCGCGACCGGCGCCCACCACGAACACGAGGCCGATCGCCGAACGCGAGCGCGAATTGCCGCCAGCGATTGCCGCGCATAGCCACGGCGACCAGGCGCCTTATGGACAGGCCGAGCTGATCGGGCGCGCGCTGGGCGATCAGAAAGCCGACGAGCGCGGCGGCAGCACGATCAGCGGAAACGGCGACGGCAAAGAAGAAGATCGCCGATAAATGCCGAGCGCCGCGAGCGAAACCAGCAACTGACGATCTTCAGCGCGCGCTTGCCCGATCCGGATGAGCGCCTCGAACACGATCACCAGCACGGCGGCCTTGATGCCGAACAGCGCGCCGTCGATCGCGACCTAAGCCGCGCCCGTAGGCGTAGAGCAGGCTCAGGCCGAGCATCACCAGCGCGCCCGGCAGCACGAACAGGATGCCGGCGGCAAGCCCGCCGCGCACGCCATGCAGCAGCCAGCCGACATAGGTCGCGAGTTGCGTCGCCTCCGGTCCCGGCAGCAACATGGAGAAATTGAGCGCGTGCAGGAAGCGCGGCTCGTCGATCCATTTTTTCTCGTCGACCACGATCCGATGCATCATGCGCGATCTGGCCGGCCGGCCCGCCGAAATCGACAGGCAGCCGATCTTCAGCCAGACCATGAAGCGCCTCGCCGAAAGTCGGGCGCATGCAGTTTCGATCGTCGTCACTGCATGTCAAGCCGCCTTCGCGGGCCAGTTGTGGCGTTCCTCGGCGGCAAAGCGCAGCCAGGCGAACAGCGCATCGTAGACCATGAAACCGCGTTCGAGCAGGCCATGATCGTCGTCGCCGGCAAGCGCCGAAAGTCCGAGCGAAACCGCATGCAGCCCGGCCGCTTCCGGCGCGAGGTCGGGCCGCGCGGTGTCGGCGCCGCGCACGATCAAGGCCAAGACGCGCTAGCGACGGCTCGCCTTCCAGCCCGAACAGCTTGAGCATGGTGTCGAAGGTGCAGCGCCCGCCGTCGTGGCTCAATTCGACGTCCTTGATGTCGAAGGGCACGCCGCCGCTTTCGCGCGCGACGTTCACGGCCTCTTCGGGGTCGACGTAGAGAATGCGCGCCTGCGGGTCGAGGAAGCGCCGGATCAGCCAAGGGCAGGCGACGCGGTCGATCTTCGGCCGCCGCCGCGTCACCCAAAGACCGGGGCGCGTCGGCGTCAGCCGGTCGAGCTCGGCTTTGGCGACCAACGGCAAGCCGGCGTTCGCCCAGGCTTCGTAGCCGCCTTCCAGCACGCGCGCATCGAAGCCGTCGGCGCGCAGTTGCGCGACCGCCATCTGGCTCATTTCGTGCCCGGCCTTGCAGGCAATGACGATCGGCCGGGTGCGGCCGAATTCGGCCGACCATGTTTGTGTTTGGCCGGCATCGCGCCAGAGCGCGCCTGGCAAGAGCTGCGGCGATGGCCCGAACACGTCGCGGCGGCGCACGTCGACGACTTGCGGCGCGCTTGGTGTCGCCATCGCATTCCAGAGATCGTGAGCCGAGATCGAATAGCTTGGAGACAGCATGGGTCCCCTCCGTAAACGAAGGAGACGGTGCTTGGGCTCGCAAGCCTTCAAGGGAGCGGGGCGACCGTCGCTGGCCCCACAGAAAAAACTTAACTCAGTGGATCATCGCCGGCAAGCCGTCAGCGCCAGAATGCGGGCAGAACAAGCGACAATCCCGAGGCGAGCAGCAAGACAGGATGACCTTGCGGAACGCGACATCGTCGAGCTTTCCGTAGAGGAAGACGCCTGCCCACAATCCGAGCAGTAAGACCGGCAAGCCAAGCAGGAAGAATTTAAGGACGCCATCGTTGAACAGATGACCGGAGGCGGCAAACGTCAGCGTCGTCATCACCATCGTCATGAACAGCACGGGCTGGAAGACGGCGCGTTGTGCATCTTTGGGCCCGCCGCCGAGTTGAACCCAGATCGTGCTGATGACGCCGCCGAGGCCGGTCAAGCCGCCGAGCAGCCCGTTCAAGACGCCGATGCCGAGATTGGCCGCCGCGTTGGACGTGATCGGCGTGAATGTCGGTTTTGCGAGGTTGTAGGTGGCGTAAGCGACCAGCAGGACGCCGACGCCGATCCGCAAATATGCCGGATTAGTGTAGGTGAGCAGATAAGCGCCGAGCGGAACGCCGACCGCACCGCCGATCACGAACGGCAGCACGTGGCGCCACTTCAGCGCGTGGCGCACTTTCCAAACTCCATAGGCCTGATTGACGACGCCGTAGGCGGCGATCAGCACCGCCGTCTGCATTGGCGTAATGATGTGCAGCCACACGCCGGAGACAACAAGTCCTGCGGCGAAGCCGGTCAGGCCGCTGGTTAGTCCGCCGAAAAAGGTGGCGGCGAGAAAAAGCGCTAAATTCAGTCCATCCATAGCAGTCGCTCCCAAAGCGAAAGCGGCGCAGCGCTTGGATGGAGGTCATCTGACGGGGAGGCGCGGAGACCCCGAATTTACATATTGGCGATCGGCGGCGCGCGAAGCGTCTTGACCGTGCAGAGTGTCGGGTGAGATCGCTAGCCACAAACAACATCGGTCCCCTCCGTGAACGAAGGAGACGGTGCTTGGGCTCGCAAGCCTTAAGGGAAGCGCGGGGCGACCGCCGTAGGCCCCACGCCGATATTGCTAGATCAATTCGTGCCCGTTTTCAATGGTGAGTTTATCATTGCTGCCCGATCGGTTACGGCCCTCGCCAGGGTGCCGTGTTATCGATTATGAAATGACGACAATGAAGCATGAATGACCGACCTCGCGCACCATCGCCGCCAGCGGCTGACCGGCATCGCTCTGATGTGCGGCGCGGTGGCGATGTTCGCCTGCCTCGACACGACGGCGAAGTATCTTAATGCCGATATGGACAGCCTGCAGATCGCCGGGATGCGCTACGCCAGCGCTTTTGTGCTGACTTTGATCGTCTCCAATCCGCTGACGCATATCGGCCTGCTGCGCACCAAACGGCTGAAGCTGCAGATTGTACGCTCGCTTCTGCTGGTCTTCTCGACGGCGCTTAACTTCCTGGCGCTGCGTTGGCTGCAGCTCGACGAGGTCTTGTCGATCATCTTCACCTTTCCGTTCATCGTCGCCATCGCCTCGGGGCCGATGCTGGGCGAATGGCTCGGCTGGCGGCGCTGGTCGGCGATTTGCGTCGGCTTCTGCGGCGTGCTGCTGATCACGCGGCCCGGGTTTGGCGGCATGCACCCGGCCGCGCTGTTCTCGCTGGCGGCGACCGTCTGCTACGGCCTCTACGCGGTGATCACGCGAATCGTGTCGCGCGTCGATTCCAACCAGACCTCATTGTTCTACGCGAACTTCGTCGGCGCGCTGGTAATGCTGCCGGTGCTCCCATTTGTCTGGACCACGCCGAAGAGTTGGGTGATTGCCCTCATGCTGGTGGGAACCGGCGTGCTCGGCAGCGCTGGGCACTTCTTGCTGATTTCGGGCCACCGGTTGGCGCCGGCCGCGGTGCTCTCGCCGTTCGTCTACACCCAGCTTATCTGGGTAGTGATCCTCGGCTATCTGGTGTTCGACCACGTGCCGAACGGCTGGACCATGGCGGGGGCCGCTGTCGTCATCAGCTCCGGCCTCTACTTGTTGTATAGGGAGCGCAAGTTGGGCAAGACCACCACCAGCGAAGGGGTGATCGAAGGCCCACTTGAATAGTTCCGGCCTTCGGCCGGCCTCGGAATGACGGAAGTGGTATTGGAGAGTTGCGACGCCTTCGGTATCGGGGCTAAGTTCCGCCACCCTGCGCATGATCCCGAGAAATGGATACCGTTTTTCGGGAAAGATCGTGCGAAAACAATAATTTGGATTTCGACCCTTCGAGGATCATTCATGGCGACAGTAAAGGACCGGGCGCCGGCACCGGCCGGCTCGGGCTTGAACGACGATATCGGCGAGGCCAAGCGGCTGGAGCTGTACCGGACGCAGGTGACCATCCGTGAGGCGGAGCAGCGCGCCTTCGACCTGTTCCTGCAGAACCTGGTCAAGGGCACCAGCCATCTATCGCTCGGGCAGGAGGCGGTGGCGGCCGGCTTTGCCGGGGCGATGGTCAAGGGCGACCTCAGCTTCTGCACCTATCGCGGCCACGCCCATACGCTGGCGCGTGGCGTGTCGGTGGAAAAGGTGTTGGGCGAACTGATGCAGCGCGACAACGGCCTGATGCGCGGCAAAGGCGGCTCGATGCATTTGACCTCGGTCGATCACGGCGTGATGGGCTCCTACGCCATCATCGGCGCACATCTTCCCATAGCGTGTGGCGCCGCCTGGCGCGCGCAATACAAGGGCGCCAAGGACGTTTCGGTCTGCTTCTTCGGCGACGGCACCACCAATATCGGCGCGTTCCACGAGGCGCTCAATTTCGCCGCGATCTGGAAGCTGCCGGTGGTCTTCGTCTGCGAGAACAACCTCTATATGGAATACACGCCGATCGCCGACGTGACGGCGGTCGAGCATCCGGCCGCCGACCGCGCGTCGGCTTACGGGCTCGAGCGCATCATCGTCGACGGCAACGACGCCGACGCGGTCTACCGCACCGCGCAGACGGCTTTTGACAAAGCGCGCGCCGGCAAAGGCCCGTCGCTGATCGAATGCATGACCTACCGGCACAGCGGTCATTCGCGTGCGGATCCCGCGAAATACCGGCCCGAGGGTGAACTCGACCGCTGGAAGCTGCGCGATCCGATCAAGATCTATCGCGAGCGATTGCTGCAATTCGGTGTCGCCGAAAAAGTGATTAACGAGATCGATAGCCAAGTGCGCAAAGTTGTCGACGACGCTACCGAGGCCTGCAAAGCCGCGCCTAACCCGCCGCTCGATATCATCACCACCGACGTTTACGCTGATGGAGGTTGGGCATGGCGGAACTGACTTATCGCGACGCCGTCATCCGCGGCATCGCGCAGGAAATGGCGCGCGATCCGGACGTGGTGTTCCTCGGCGAGGACGTGGCCAAGGCCGGCGGCGTGTTCAAGGCGACCGTGGGCCTGTTCGAGCAGTTCGGGCCGCTGCGCGTGCGCGACACGCCGATTTCCGAGCAGGCCATCATGGGCGCCGCCATGGGCGCGGCGATGACCGGCCTGAAGCCGATCGCGGAGATCATGTTCTCTGACTTCTTCGCGGTCTGTTTCGACTACATCGCCAACGAGTTCCCCAAGAGCCGTTACATGTCGAACGGCCAGGTCAAATGCCCACTGGTGGTGCGCACCGGCAACGGTGCGGGCTCGCGCTTCGGCGCGCAGCACTCCCAGAGCGTCGAGAACTGGTGCATGATGATCCCGGGCCTCAAGGTGGTGGCGCCGTCGACGCCGCTCGACGTCATCGGCCTGTTGGCGGCGGCGGTGCGCGATCCCGATCCGGTCATCTTCCTCGAGCACAAATCGCTTTACGCGACCAAAGGCGAGGTGCCGGACGGCGAAATCGTCGACACCCTCGGCACCGCCAAGATCGTACGCCCCGGCAAGGACGCCACCATTATCGCGCTGGCGCTGATGGTGCCGCGCGCGCTGGAAGCGGCCGAGAAGCTCAAGGCGGAACACGGCATCGACGCGGAAGTTGTCGATGTGCGCTCGCTGGTGCCGCTCGATACCCAGACCATTCTCGGTTCGGTCGCCAAGACGCACCGGCTGTTCACGGTCGAGGAAAACCCGCGGCTGTGCGGCTGGGGCGCCGAGATCGTGTCGATCGTGGCGGACGAGGCCTTCTACGACCTCGACGGGCCGCCGGTGCGGATTACCACGCCGCATATCCCGCTGCCGGCTGCGGATATTCTGGAAGACGCCGTGCTGCCGTCGGCGGATCGCATCGCGGATACGGTGCGGAAATCGCTCGGAAGTTAGTTTCCCGTTCGTCCGCGCGAAAGCGGGGACCCAGGGGCCGAACTGGATTCCCGCTTGCGCGGGAATGAACGGAGCAAGTGGAGAGTCACCATGTACGAAAATCTTCTCGCCGATGTCCCGACCGATCTGTGGATCGGCGGCAAATGGCGCAAATCGTCCGATGGCGCCCGTTTCGACGTGATCGATCCGGCCACCGAGCGCAAGATCGCCTCGGTCGCCAGCGCCACGGTGGACGACGCCAAGGCCGCGGTCGATGCCGCGCAGGCCGCTTTCGAAGGCTGGGCCAAACGCAAGCCGCGCGAGCGCGCGGAAATCCTGCGCAAGTGCCACGAACTGATCATGCGCGATGCCGAACGCTTCGCCAAATTGATCACGCTGGAGAACGGCAAGGCGCTGTCGGATTCTCGTGGCGAAGTCGCTTATGCCGCCGAGTTCTTCCGCTGGTATGCCGAAGAAGCCGTGCGCAACATCGGTCACATCTCGATGGCGCCGGCCTCCGGCGCGCGCATCGTCGCGCAACACAAGCCGGCCGGCGTTGCCGTGCTGGTGACGCCGTGGAATTTCCCAGCCGCCATGGCCACCCGCAAGATCGGCCCGGCGCTTGCCGCCGGCTGCCCGGTGGTGCTCAAGCCGGCCTCCGATACGCCGCTTACCATGCTGGCATTGATGCCGGTCTTGGAGGAGGCGGGCGTGCCCGCCGGCGTGGTCAATGTGGTGCCGTCGCGCCGCTCCGGTCCGGTGGTGAGCGCCATGCTGCATGACCCGCGCGTGCGCGTGTTGTCGTTTACCGGCTCGACCGAAGTCGGGCGCAAGCTGCTGCACGAAGCCGCCGATCAGGTGCTCAAGCCGTCGATGGAACTTGGCGGCAATGCGCCGTTCCTGGTGTTCGAGGATGCCGACATCGACGCGGCGATCGAAGGCGCGATGATCGCCAAGATGCGCAACATGGGCGAGGCCTGCACGGCGGCCAACCGCTTCTATGTGCACGAAAAGGTGCACGACGAATTCGCCAAGAAGCTCACGGACAAAATGACCTCGCTGAAAATGGGCAACGGCCTCGACGACGGCATCAATCTCGGCCCGCTGGTCAACAAGGAAGGCCGCGACAAGGTGATCGAGCTGGTCGACGATGCGGTCGGCAAGGGCGCCAAGGTTCTGGTCGGCGGCAAGACGCCGGACGGGCCGGGCTTCTTCTATCCGGCGACCGTGCTCACCAATGTCTCCAACGACGCCAAGATGCTGAACGAGGAAATCTTCGGGCCTGTCGCTTCGATCCAGACGTTCAAGAGCGAGGACGAAGCGATCAGGCGCGCCAACGACACCGAATACGGTCTTGTCGCTTATCTTTATACGAAGGATCTCAGCCGCGGCATGCGCGTATCCGAGAAACTCGACTTCGGCATGATCGGCCTCAATCGCGGCCTGGTCTCCGATCCGGCGGCGCCGTTCGGCGGCGTCAAGCAATCCGGCCTCGGCCGCGAAGGCGCGTCGGAAGGAATGAAGGAATTCCTCGAGACGCAATATGTGTCGGTGACGTGGTAGGCCGCTTCGGGCAGTTTAGGGGAATCGCGTGGACGTTCTAATGCCGCAGCTCGGCGAAACGGTCGCCGAGGGTAAGATCGTGAAATGGTTCAAGTCGGCCGGCGACGCCGTCAAGCCGGGCGACAACCTGTTTGAAATCGAGACCGACAAGACCTCGATGGAAGTGCCGGCGACGTTCGGCGGCACGCTGAGCGAGGTCCGCTTCCAGGTCGGCGAGGTGGCCAAGGTCGGCGCCGTAGTGGCGGTGATCGCCGGCGCCGGCGAAGCGCCAAGTGCGGCGCCCGCTGTCGCGCCGGCCAAGGCCCCGGCTCCGCCGCGCGCCGCCGCTCCGGTGGCCGCAATGCAGGCCGCGCCGAAACCGCGTACGACGCCACTCGACCCTTTCCACGAAGTGCACTCGCCCGAACGTAATTTTGGGCCGGCGAAGCTGTCCGGCGGGACCTTCATCACGCCGCTGGCGCGCCGGTTGGCCTCCGAACGCGGTATCGATCTCGCGCGCGTCAGCGGCTCCGGCCCGCACGGCCGCATCGTTGCCGCCGACGTCGAGAAGGCGGCGCCGAGCGCCGCGCCCGCGATGGCCACCGGCGCCAGCGCCGCGCAGGTCAAGGCGCTGTACGAGGGCATCGCCTACGAGGAAGTGCCGCTCGACGGGATGCGCGCGACCATCGCCAAGCGTCTGGTCGAGGCCAAACAGACCATCCCGCATTTCTATCTGACCGCCGATATGGACGTCGGCCGGCTGATCGCCATGCGCGAGGAGGCGAACGCCGCCGCGCCGAAGAGCGAGGACGGCCAGCCCGCCTTCAAGCTTTCGCTCAACGATTTCATCATCAAGGCCTGGGCGGCGGCGCTGCAGCGCGTTCCTGCCGCCAATGCGGTGTGGGCTGCGGACCGCGTTTTGCGCTTTGCGCATGCCGACATCGGCATTGCGGTGGCGATCGACGGCGGTCTGATCACGCCGGTGATCCGCAATGCCGAGGTCAAATCGCTCACCGCGATCTCGGCGGAAATGCGCGATCTGGCGGAGCGCGCCCGCGCCCGCAAGCTCAAGCCGCACGATTATCAAGGCGGTGCCAGCGCGATCTCGAATTTGGGCATGTACGGCGTGCGCGAGTTCTCGGCCATCATCAATCCGCCGCACTCAACCATCCTGGCGGTGGGCGCGACGCGCCGGGCACCGGTCGAAACCGAAGACGGCGGCGTCAAATTCATCAGCCAGATGACCGTCACACTGTCCTGCGATCATCGCGTGGTGGACGGCGCGCTCGGCGCCGAATTGCTCGCTGCCTTCAAGAGCTTCGTCGAAAAGCCGGTCACCGCCTTGGTGTAACAGGAGAGCGACTATGGCTGGCGAAAAGCCGGATGTGTTGCTGATCGGGGCCCGCAAGCCCGTTCTGGTCGGCGGCCTCGATCCCAAAGTCACGCTGCACTACCTGCTTGAGGCCAAGGATCGGGACGCCTTCATAAAGGCGATTGGCGACAAGATCCGCGCCTTTGCGGTCGCCTATACCGCGAACAAGGTCGACGCCGCTTTCATGCAGCGCTTTCCCAAGCTGGAGCAGATTTCGAGCTTCGGCGTCGGGTATGATCACATCGACGCCAAATGGGCCGGTGAACACGGCATCATCGTCACCAATACGCCGGAAGTGCTCAACGAAGAGGTCGCCGACACCGCGCTCGGCCTGCTGCTTTGCACGGTGCGCGAGTTTCCGCAGTCCGAGCGTTTTCTGCGCGCCGGCAAATGGACCGAGAAGCAATACCCGCTCACCAAGGCCACGCTGCGCAATCGCACCGTCGGCATGGTCGGCATGGGCCGCATCGGCAAGGCGATCGCGCGCCGGCTGGAGGCCTTCGGCGTGCCGGTGGTCTATCACAGCCGCAATCCGCAGAAGGGCGTGAGCTACAAGTACTATCCCAAGCTTCTCGATATGGCGCACGACGTCGACACGCTGATGGTGATCGTGCCGGGCGGCGCCGCCACCGCCAACATGATCAATGCCGACGTGCTCAAGGCGCTCGGGCCGAACGGCATCCTCATCAACATGGCGCGCGGCTCGGTGGTGGACGAGCCGGCTTTGATCGAGGCGCTGAAAAACCGCACCATCTATTCCGCCGGCCTCGACGTGTTCGCCAAGGAACCGCAGGTACCGAAAGAACTGCTGGAGATGGATCACATCGTACTGTTCCCGCATCTCGGTTCCTCGACCGAGGTGACGCGCGCGGCCATGGATCAGCTCGTGGTCGACAACATCCTGGCCTGGGCGGCGGGTAAGCCGCCGCTCACGCCGGTGCCGGAAACGCCGTATCCGCCGAAACGCTAGGCGCGCGGCCCTGCGCCAGCTCGTTCCCGCGCAAGCGGGAACACAGATTCGCCGTCAAAATCTTTGTAAGTTACTCTCCTGGGTCCCCGCTTTCGCGGGGACGGGCGGATTCCTAGGATTGCCGGCATGACACGTGCTGCCCTCATCTGTTTCGTCATGCTCGGGCTCTCCGGTGCAGCGTCGGCGCAGACGCCGGCCCCGCGATCCGCGACCCTCGGCGAATCCGCCAAGGCGGTGGTCGGCACCTGGGAATTCTCCAACGCCGACCGCGACAAGATTTGCACGGTGACCCTCAAAAGCGATCCCGCCCCGGTCGGTTTCAAGGCCGAGTTCGACAAGAACTGCGGCAACCTGTTTCCGCTGGTGAGCGATATCGTCGGCTGGGATTATCCGGAAAACGATCTGCTGCATTTGCTCAACGCACAGGGCAAATCGCTGGTGGAATTCAGCGAGGTCGAGGACGGCATCTACGAGGCGCCGACACCCGGCGTCGGCGTGCTGTTCCTGCAGAATCCCGCTGCGGCCGGGCCGCCGCCGAAGCCGCCCGAGCAGGTGGCCGGCGACTGGGCGATCATGCGTGGCAGCGGCAAGCCGTTGTGCCACGTGACCCTGGCGACGACCGCCGCTCAGGACGGTCTGGCGCTGACGGTCAAGCCGGGTTGCGAGCCGGCCATCGCGCGCTTGAACTTGACGCTATGGCGGATCGACCGCGACGAGCTGATGCTGGTGCCGGCGCGCGGCACTCCATGGCGCTTTGAGGAGGTCGACGCCAAGAGCTGGCGGCGCGTCCCGGAAAGCGCCGACGCCATCACACTGGTACGCGAATAATCGCACCGGCAGCCGGCTCACTCCTGATCGATCAGGACCATATTACCGATTGATCCAGATCATTGTGCGTTGCAATAAAGCCGTTAGATTTCCGCCAAAATTCGGGAGTTCTATACCTTCCCGAAAGAACGCAAAGCGCAAACAAGAACAACAGGTGCGCTATGACGATTGCAGTCCCCGGCAATACCGATACGCCCGTTGAGGTGAAGCTGGCCGCCGAAAAAGCGGCATTGCGTCTGGTTCCGAAGTCTGGCGCGATTGCTCCGCCTGAGGAGATCGATGGGCGCGATTCCTACGCCGTAACCGCCGTCGCCGATATCGTCGATCGCTCGCTGCACGCCACCATCGCGCGTTTCACGCTTGGCCTGTCGCCGGCGGCGCTCGCCAAGGCCTATTTCGATTGGGCGACCCATCTTGCCGTTTCACCCGGCAAACGGATGCAACTCGTCGACAAGGCGGCGCGAAAGTCGATGCGTTTAGCGAATTATGCGATCCGCTCCGTGGCGGAAGGCGGCAAGGCGCCGTGCTGCATCGAACCGCTGCCGCAGGATCGCCGGTTCGACGGCGAAGATTGGCAGAAGGCGCCATTCAATTTCATGGCGCAGGCTTTTCTGCTGCAGCAGCAATGGTGGCACAACGCGACGACAGGCATCCGTGGCGTCACCAAGCATCACGAAGAGATGGTGGAGTTCGTCTCGCGCCAAATTCTCGACATGGTCTCGCCCTCGAATTTTCTGACGACCAATCCGGAAGTACTGCGGCAGACCGTCAGCAAAGGCGGCATGAATCTGGTGGCCGGCCTGCGCAATTTAGCGGAAGATTGGGAGCGCGCGATCAGCGGCAAGAAACCTGTCGGCACCGAGAATTTCGTGGTCGGCTGCAATTTGGCAGTCACCCCCGGCAAGGTCGTTTACCGCAATCGATTGATCGAGCTGATCCAATACGCGCCCGCGACCGGCAAGGTTCGCCCGGAGCCGGTTCTCATCGTTCCGGCCTGGATCATGAAATATTACATCCTCGATCTGTCGCCGCATAATTCGCTGGTGAAGTACCTGACCGAGCAGGGCTTCACGGTTTTCATGATTTCATGGAAGAATCCGGCTCCGGACGATCGCGATCTCGGCCTCGACGACTATCGCACGCTCGGCGTCATGGCGGCGCTCGATGCGATCCGCGCCATCGTGCCGGAGCAGAAAGTCCATTCCGTCGGCTACTGTCTGGGCGGTACGCTGCTGTCGATCGCTGCTTCGGCCATGGCGCGCGACGGCGACGACCGCCTGAAATCGGTCACGCTGCTGGCGGCGCAGACCGACTTCACCGAGGCAGGCGAGTTGATGCTGTTCATCAACGAGAGTCAGGTCGCCTTCCTCGAGGACATGATGTGGGAGCAGGGTTTCCTCGACGCCAAGCAGATGGCGGGCGCCTTCCAGATGCTGGGCTCCAGCGACCTGATCTGGTCGCGCATGGTGCGCGAGTATTTGATGGGCGAACGCGCGCCCATGATCGACCTCATGGCGTGGAACGCCGACGCCACGCGCATGCCCTATCGCATGCATTCGGAATATCTGCGGCGGCTGTTCCTCAACAACGATCTGGCCGAGGGGCGCTATATGGTGGCCGACAAGCCGATCGCGCTCACCGATATTCGTGCGCCGATCTTCTCGGTCGGTACCGTGCGCGATCACGTTGCGCCTTGGCGCTCCACCTACAAGATCAATTTTCTCACCGATGCCGACGTGACTTATCTGCTTACGACCGGCGGCCATAATGCCGGCATCGTGTCGGAGCCCGGCCACGATCATCGCGGGTTCCAGGTGATGACCCGCAAGGCGGACGACCGCTACATCGATCCGGATGCCTTCCTGGCGCAAGCGCCGCGCAAGGACGGTTCCTGGTGGCCGGAATGGGTCGCCTGGCTCGATGCGCGCTCGGGCGAGCCGGTCGATCCGCCCGCAATGGGCGCGGCGGATTATGCCCCGATCGCCGACGCGCCCGGCAATTACGTGCTGCAACAGTGAGAGCGCCGCGGCGATCGAGCCGCGAAGCTTCTGTATTTCAATACGAATGCCGATTTTGCCGGCGCGTTTGACCTAGAACAACGCGTATGTTTCATTTTTGTGAAACATTTTTAACATGTACGAGCCAACGGGACCGTCAGATCCGCGTCTCGCCTTCATGTGGCCGGCATTTGCCGCAGCCTCGGCAAGCGATTTTGCCGCGTCGCTGGCCAAGCATTTTATCAACCTCGGAATGGGTGCGGAAGATAGTCCCGCCGCGCGTGAGCCGGCATGGGCCACGCCGAACACGATCGCGCTTGAATTGAATAGCGTCCGCTTGCGCGACTTCAGCACCGTCCAGGACGGCGTCGCCACGTTGCTATGCGCGCCATTCGCGTTGCACGGCGCGGCCGTTGCCGATGTCGCTCCCGGCCATAGCCTGGTCGTGGCCTTGCGCGAGGCCGGCCTGCACCGGCTGTTCGTGACCGATTGGCGGTCGGCGACCGTCGAGATGCGCTATCTCGGCATCGACGACTATCTCGCGGCGCTCAACGTGCTGGTCGACCGGCTCGGCGGCACGGTCGACCTGGTCGGGCTTTGTCAGGGCGGCTGGCTGTCGCTGCTCTATGCCGCGCGGTTCCCCGCCAAGGTGCGCAAACTGGTGCTGGCCGGCGCGCCGGTCGATATCGCCGCCGGGCAATCCGCGTTGTCGGCGCTCGCCGGCGGCAGTCCTTTGGCGCTGTTCCATGAACTGGTGAAGCTGGGCGACGGACGCGTGCTTGGCCGCAAGGTGCAAAAGTTCTGGGGGCAGGAAACGATCGGCGCCAACGACATTCATCGAATAATGCAAACCCCGGAACCGGTGGGCTCGCCCGCCTTCGCCGCGCTGGAAGCGACCTTCCGCGATTGGTACGCGTGGACCGTCGATCTGCCGGGCACCTATTACCTCGAGGTGATCGAGAAGCTGTTTAAGGGAAACGAGATCGCGGCTGGAAAGTTTGTCGCCTTGGGCGAGCGGATCGATCTGGCGACGGTGCGAACGCCGATTTACCTGCTG
This sequence comes from uncultured Alphaproteobacteria bacterium, assembly GCA_963749625.1. Taxonomy (GTDB): domain Bacteria; phylum Pseudomonadota; class Alphaproteobacteria; order Rhizobiales; family Xanthobacteraceae; genus Pseudolabrys. The sequence continues at coordinate 351,091 of CAVVNY010000008.1, forward strand.
GCGGCGCACGAGGACGAACTGGTCGCGCCGGCGCAGTTGTTCGCGGTCGAGCGTTTGGTGGGCACCGCGGCGCACGCCATGCGCAAGGCGATGGCGTCCTGCACCCACGGCGGCTTGTTCATGGGACGGACGATTCTCAACGACTGCTGGCCGAGAATCGCGCGCTGGCTGGTCGAGCCGGATGCCCGCAATCTCGCGCCGGCGGCCTAGATCAACCGCAGCCCCTTGAAGCTCGCATGCCCTTCCTTGCCGACGATGATGTGGTCGTGCACGGAAATGCCGAGCGGTTTTGCCACGTCGACAATCGCCTGCGTCATCTGGATGTCGGCGCGCGACGGCGTCGGGTCGCCCGAGGGATGATTGTGCACCAGGATCAGCGCGGTCGCCGATAGTTCGAGCGCGCGCTTGACCACCTCGCGCGGATAGACCGGCGTGTGGTCGACGGTGCCGACCTGCTGCAATTCGTCGGCGATGAGCTGGTTGCGCTTGCCGAGGAACAGCACGCGGAATTGCTCCTTGTCGGCGAAGGCCATCGCCGTGCGGCAATAATCGAGCACGCTCGACCAGGATGACAGAACGGGGCGCTTTTTGACCTGGCCGCGCGCCAGCCGGCTGGCGGCGGCGTGCACGATTTTGAGTTCGGTGATGGCGGCGTCACCCATGCCTTTGACCTCGGCGAGCCGGGCCGCCGGCGCGGCCACCACCTCGGCGAAGGAGCCGAATTTGGTGATCAACTCCTTTGCCAGCGGTTTGACGTCGCGCTGCGGAATGGCGCGGAACAGCACCAGTTCCAGTAGCTCGTAGTCGCTGACCGCCTCGGCGCCGGCCTCGCGAAAGCGTCCGCGTAGCCGTTCGCGATGGCCGTGATAATGCGGGGAAGCCTCGAAAAGGCCGGTCTTCCCCTCGCTGCCGCTACCCTTTACCGCCATGAATGCCCACGCTACGCCGTTACCGGCATGATTGTAGTTCAGCCGCGCGCAATCCACGAGGGAGAGTTTAGGCGTGTTAATCGGGTGGGACGAACAGGGCGCGGTCAGCGCGTATAAGGCGGCTTGTGCAGTCCGGCCGGGGAAAAAGTGAAAACCTCGACGCCGGTGTCGGTCACGCCCACCGTGTGCTCGAACTGGGCCGACAGCGAGCGGTCGCGCGTCACCGCGGTCCAGCCGTCGGACAGCACCTTCACGTGCGGCCGGCCGAGATTGATCATCGGCTCCACGGTGAAGAACATGCCGGGCTTGAGCACGATGCCTTCGCCCGGGCGCCCGACATGGACGATGTTGGGCTCGTCGTGGAACAGGCGGCCGAGACCGTGGCCGCAGAAGTCGCGCACCACGCTCATGTGCTGGGCTTCGACGTAGCTTTGGATCGCGGCGCCGATGTCGCCGGTGGTCGAGCCGGGCCGGATGGTGGCGATGCCGCGCATCATGGCCTCGTGCGTCACCTCGATCAGCCGTTCGGCGCGGCGCGGAATTTCTCCGATAGCGAACATGCGGCTGGAATCGCCGTGCCAGCCGTCGAGGATCAGCGTCACGTCGATATTGATGATGTCGCCGTCCTTGAGCGCCTTGTCGCCGGGAATGCCGTGGCAGACCACGTGGTTGAGCGAGGTGCAGGTCGATTTCTTGTAGCCACGGTACATCAGCGTCGCCGGCAGGGCGCCGTGATCCATCGCGTAGTCGAATACCAACTTGTCGATCTTATCGGTCGCCACGCCCGGCCCGACATGCTCGACCAGCATGTCGAGACAGCGCGCGACCAATTGCCCGGCCTTGCGCATGCCTTCGAAGGCGGCGGGGCCGTGGATCTTGATCTGGCCGGTCTTGCGGAGAGGGGCGACGGCGGCGTCGACGTAGGTCATGGTCGCTAATGTAAGGATTACGGCCCGTGCCAGCAAGCTCTAGGCGATCCTGCCCCCCAATTCGTCCTCGATATGGGCGCGGATGATGTCGTCGAACGTCGCCTCGACTTTGAAGCCGAGCGCGACGCTACGCCGTGCGTCGAAGCGACTGGGCCAGCCGGCGACGATCCGTTCGACCAGCTCATCCGGCGCGCGGCGGATGCGCGCGGCGACCGGGTCGCCGGCAATGCGGCGCAAAGCGGCAATCTGCTCGCCGACTGTGCAGCACACCCCCGGCATGGTGAGATTGATGCGGTTGCCCAATTGCGCCCGCGTCAGGCCGGCCGCGTGGATGAGGAAACCGACCGCCGATCGCGGGCTGGCGTGCCAATGCAGCACGCTGTCGGCGACCGGCAGGATCGCCTCCTGGCCGTTGAGCGGCTCGCGGATGATGCCGGAGAAGAAACCGGAAGCCGCCTTGTTCGGCTTGCCCGGCCGCACCACGATCGACGGCAGTCTTATGCCGACGCCTTCCAGAATGCCGCGCCGCGTGTAGTCGGCGAGCAGCAATTCGCAGATCGCCTTCTGCGTGCCGTAGGAGGTGAGCGGCGTGAGATGGAAATCGTCGGCGATCGCTTCCGGAAACGGCGCGCCGAACACCGCGATCGACGAGGTGAAAACGAGTTTGGGCTTGTAGCCATCGCCCATAGCGCGGATCGCTTCCAGCAGCGCGCGGGTGCCGTCGAGATTGACGCGATAGCCTTTTTCGAAATCGGTTTCCGCCTCGCCCGACACCACGCCGGCCAGATGGAAGATCACGTCCGGGCGGTCGGCCACCGCTTTTGCCGCGGCGCCGGCGGCCGACAGATCGGCGGTCGTCGCGGTGGCGGCGCCACCGAATCCGGTTGGCTTTTCCGGCGCGACCACGTCGATCAGCGTCAGCCGGTCGATGGTCTGGCCGTTGAGGCTGCCATCCTTGGCCAGCCGCGCGGTGAGCTTGCGGCCGATCATCCCCGCCGCGCCGGTAATCAATATTTGCATTTACGTCCTCGTCTCTTTTGCATCCGCCGGCTCGAAGCGGTCGATGCGGCGCAGGTCGGGGAATAATAGCATCCAAATGCCGGCGATCAGCAGCGAGCCGACGCCGCCGATCAGCACCGACGATACCGGGCCGAGCCAGGCGGCGACCGTGCCGGATTCGAATTCGCCCAGCGTATTCGACGAGCCGACGAACAGGTAATTGATCGCGCTCACGCGCCCGCGCTTATCGTCGGGCGTTTCGATCTGCACCAGGGAAAAGCGGATCACGACGCTCAGCGCGTCGGACGCGCCGAGCGCGGCCAGCACCAGCAGCGAGAGCGGGAACCAGGTCGACAGTCCGAAGGTGATGGTGGCCAGGCCGTAGATCGCGACCACGGCGAACATCTTGATCCCGATATATCGCTCGACCGGATAATGCGACAGGACGATCGAGGTGATCAGCGCGCCGGCAGCCGGCGCCGAACGCAGCAGGCCGAGGCCGATCGGTCCGACGCTGAGAATGTCGCGGGCATAGATCGGCAGCAGCGCGGTGACGCCGCCGAGCAGCACCACGAACAGGTCGAGCGTGATGACGCCGAGCAGCCGGCGCCGCGTGCGGATGTATTCAAGGCCGGCCAGCACCGAAGCGAAAGTGGGCGGCTCGCGCTCGGCCGCCGGTCCTTTGGCGCGCACGAACGAGATGAGCGTGATGGAGGCGGAGAAGAACACGATGCAGAGCGCGCCGACCAGTTTCGGACTGATGGTATAGATCAGGCCGCCCAAGGCCGGCCCGCAAATCACCGCGACCTGGTTGGCCGAGGTCCAGGCCGCCACCGCGCGTGCGATCATCGGCGCCGGCACCAGCGCCGGCACCAGCGAATGCGCGGTCGGCAATTCGAAGGCGCGCGCGCAGCCGATCAGGAATACCGCGCCGAACAGCAGGTCGCGGTTCAGCACGCCGGCCAGCAAGGCCGCGGTGATCATGACCGCGGCGAGGACATGAATGCATTGCGCGGCGCGTACGATCAGCCGGCGATCGTAGCGGTCCGCGGCGTGGCCGATCAGCAGCGTGAGCACGACCGCCGGCACGAATTGGATCAGCCCGACCAGGCCGAGGTCGAAGGCGCTGTTGGTGAGCTCGTAGACCTGCCAGCCGATGGTCAGGGCCAGCATCTGGTAGCCCATGGTCGAGCAAAGCCGCGCGATCCAGAACAGCACGAAGGGCCGTTGTTGCACCAGACTGGAGCCGGTCGGAATGGGAGCGTTCATTCCGTAACGCCGTTCAGCGCGCTCAGGCTCGACGTCTGCCGGCCGTCGGGTGCGAAGTTGTCGGGCGCCAGCCAACGCTCGAAAGCGGCTTTGCGCGCCGGCCATTCGCCGTCGAGCATCGCGTACCAGGCGGTGTCGCGGTTGCGGCCCTTGCCGATCATGTGCTGGCGGAAAATGCCCTCGAAGGCAAAGCCGTAGCGCAGCGCCGCCCGCCGCGAGGCGGCGTTGAGCGCGTCGCATTTCCATTCATAACGCCGGTAGCCGAGTGTTTCGAACACGTAGCGCGCCAGCAGATATTGCGCCTCGGTGGCGAGCGGCGTGCGCTGCAGCGCCGGCGAATAGACCACATGACCGACCTCGATAACGCGATGTTCCGGGCGAATTGCCATCAAGGTGATTATGCCGGCGGCGCGGCCGGTGCCGTCGACGACGGCGTAGGCGTAAGGATCATCCAGTGTCGCGCGTGCGGCCACCCATTCCGAAAATGCCGCGGCGCCGGCAAACGGTCCGTAGCTCGGCATGTAGGTCCATATGCGGTCGTGTCCGGCAAAAGCCGCCCACAAGTCCGCGGCGTGCCCGACCTTCAGCTTTTCGAGACGGCCGTAGCGGCCCGCAAGCGTTACGGGGCCGGGGCGCGCAGCCGACTTGCCGTCAACCGGCACACCGACCGGCTGGCCGGTTTGCGGATGTGGCTGCGAGTGGGTCATTTCGTTGATGGTTTCGTGCTGCTGAAGAATTCGTTGAGTTCGGCGTTCGAGATCACGCCGGCGAAGCTGTCGAACTTGCCGTCCTGGGCGATTTCGGCCGCTGCTTTGATGAAAGCATCCATGGCGACGCGCGCCAGCGTGCCGCCGACGCTGATGCGGCGCACGCCCATGTCGGCGAGGTCTTTGACGGTGAAACCGAAGGCGCCGCTGTTGAGAAAATTGATCGGCTTCGGCGCGACCGCTTTGACGGTCGCCTCGATCTGCGCGCGGGTTTTGATGCCCGGCGAATAAAGGCAATCGGCGCCGGCATCGGCGAAGGCCTTCAGCCGGCGGATCGTCTCGTCCAGGTCCGGCCGGCCGCGGATGAAGCCCTCGGTGCGGGCGGTGAACACAACGTCGCCGCCAGCTCTGTCGATGGCCGCGCGCGCGGCCTTCACGCGTGCCAGCGCGACGTCGAAATCGTAGAGCGGCCGGTTTGAGTCGCCCGTTGCATCCTCGATCGACAGACCGGCGACGCCGGTCGCGATGCAGCGCGTCACGTTTTCGGCCAGCCGGCCAAGGTCGTCGGCAAAGCCGTTCTCAAAATCGGCGTTGACCGGCACGTCGGTGGCTGCGGCGATCTCGGCGAAATGAGCGAGAACCTGGTCGCAGGATTGCGCCCCGTCGGCGTAACCTTGCGAATGGGCGAAGCCCGATGAGGTGGTCGCCAGCGCTTTGAAGCCGAGCCCCTGCAGATAGCGGGCGGTGCCGACATTCCAAGGATTGGGGATGACAAAACAGCCGCTCTGGTGCAGGGCGCGAAACGCGCGGCGTTTATCGGCGGGGGTCATTCGAGGTTCTCGCGGTAGGGCAGCAGGCAGGGCGAGCTATTTAGCGGACTTTTCCCACTCTGTGTATTCGCCGGCAACGAATTGCGCCGCCGCTTCGACCTGCGTGCGAAACCAGCGCCGCTTGCGCTTTTCCAGATCCTTGCGCAGCGCGTCGCGGCGGTCGCCGGTGCCGAGATGGACGGCGGCAAGCTCGCGGCCCATGGCCCAGAGCAGATCGGGATGCAGCAGGCGGGCGGCGTCGCGCCGGTCCTCGACATTGATCTTGCGGTTGTTCGGCGACAACCGCCGCATCAGCAGGTTTCCGCTCGCCGCATACCACGGATCGGGCGCGCGGAATTTGCCGAGCGCGATATCGTTGAGGCGCAGGCCTGCGCCGCCGCCATGGGCGCGCGTCCACCCCGAGGGGACCAGCGCCTTTCCCTCGCGCAGCAGCGGACCGCCGCGCCAGAGGGCATAACCGAGCCAGCGCGGGCGGCCGAGGCTGCCGGTGCCCGCGGTGCGCCGCCAATAGGTCAGCTTGATCGATGGGTCCGGCAGCGCGCCGGCGAACAGCTTGCGCCAACGCCCTGCCGGCTGTTCGGGCTGCTTTTTCGCCAGGGTGTCGCGATGCTGGTTTTCGATCTTCTGCCAGAACATAGCGCGCTCAGCCTCACCGACCACAAAGCGCGTGCGCAGCCACATGTGCTGGCGGTCGAGCACGAAGGCTTCCGGCGCTTCGAGCCCGTGCGCGTAGCCCTCGAGGATGTTCGCGCAAATAGCCTTGAGCGAAATCTGGTCCGGCGTCGTCGCCAATGCCGCGCTGGTCGCCAGCCGGAGCGGATCGAGGAGGTAGGGCATCTCGGCGGCTTCGTCGTAGTCGTTGACGCCCCAGATCAGGCGGCCTTCGGCGTCGCGCCAGGTGCCAAAATTTTCCAGATGGATGTCGCCGACCGCCAGCACGGCCGGCGCTTTGGCGAGATCGGGGCAAACCTCGAGGATGGTTTCGGCCCAGCGCCAATAGGTGGCGCGCAGGAAGGAGAAGGCGCTATCGGCCATCTTTTTCTGTTTGCGGCCGAGATCGCCGTCGACGACGTCGCCCTTGAGCTGAGCCGCGAGCCAGCGTTCGTAGTCCCGGTTTGCCGCCCGAATGCCCATGACCGTCCCTACCGCCTCGGCAATTTTGGCGCGAGCATGCGCCGAACGGAAAGGCATTTGCAATCGGGCGTCTGTAAGCCGGATTGCGGTCCGCTTGGGAATTGCGACAGCCGGCCAAGGATGCCACCCAAGGCCGCGTTTAACACCTATGGGCGGCGAATATTCCGACACCGGGTTGTGATCGAACTGGCGTGCATGCGCCCTTGTTTCGCCCGGCCAGCAGAGTAAGGCAGTGCCCACCTACGCGATGAAAGGGTGCATCCATGGCGTCGCTTCCCGTTAAGCTGATTGTATCCGGCATCGGTCTCGCCTTGATCCTTACCGCCGCTGCACCGGCCGATGCGGCCAAGGTGCGCAAGCACAAGCGGCATGTGGCGGCGCATGCCGCTGCCGTCACCACAAAATCCGGCTACCGCGGCACCAACCTGTTTCCGGCCGGGCCCATCTATAACGCTAACGACTATCTCGGCGACGATCCCGATCCGTTCATCCGCTCCCAGATTCAGCGCGATCTCGGCGCCCACTACGGCGGCGAACCCTGAATTTTCGCGACGGCGGTAAATTTGATTTTCCGTCCCCGATCGGGTGAACTGCGCGCAAAATCGGGCTCGCGCAGCCACTGCCGGGGAGTGAATTCATGCTGAAAACCATTGCGGCTTTCGACCGCATCGGCGAGGAAAACGCCTTTGCGGTGCTCGCCCGCGCCAATGCCTTGATTGCGCAAGGCCGCGACATCATCAATCTCGGTATCGGCCAGCCGGACTTCCGCACACCGGATTTCATTGTCGAGGCGGCGGTCAAGGCGTTGCGCGAGGGCCATCACGGCTACACGCCGGCGACCGGCATCCCTCCTTTACGCGAAGCGGTGGCCGCCGACCTGCACAAGCGATTTAATGTCGAGGTCTCGCCCGAAAGCGTCATGATCATGCCGGGCGGCAAGCCGACCATGTTCATGTCGATCCTGATGTTCGGCGAGCCGGGCGTCGAGATCCTATATCCCGATCCCGGCTTCCCGATTTACCGCTCGATGATCGAGTTCACCGGGGCGAAGCCCGTGCCGGTGCCGATCCGCGAGGAGAACGGATTTGCCTTCTCGGCCGAGGAGACGCTCAAGCTGATCACGCCGAAGACTCGGCTGTTGATCCTCAATTCGCCGGCCAACCCGACCGGCGGCGTCACCGGCAAGGCGGAAGTCGACAAGCTGGTCGCCGGGCTGGAGAAGTGGCCGGACGTCGCCATCATGTCGGACGAGATCTACGATCACATGGTCTATGATGGCGAGACGCATGTCTGCCTGCTCACTTATCCGTCAATCCGCGACCGGCTGATCCTGCTCAACGGCTGGTCGAAGACCTATGCCATGACCGGCTGGCGGCTCGGCTATGCGGTGTGGCCGGGCAAGCTCTATGACTATGCGCGCAAGCTCGCGGTCAACCTGCATTCCTGCGTCAATGCGTCCGCGCAATTTGCCGGGCTGGCGGCGCTGAAAGGCCCGCAGGACGAAGTGTGGAAGATGGTCGCCGAATTCGACAAACGCCGCAAAGTCGTGGTCGAGGGCTTGAACAAATTGCCCGGCGTGTCCTGCGCGACGCCGAAGGGCGCGTTCTATGCGTTCCCCAATATCAAGCGCACCGGCTGGAAGGCGAAGGCGCTGGCCTCGGCGCTGCTCGACGACGCCGGCGTTGCCATTATCGGCGGGCCGGACTTCGGCATTCTGGGCGAGGGCTACGTGCGCGCTCTCTTACGCCAACTCGACCGAGAATATCCTCAAGGCGCTCGGCCGCATGGGTGAGTTTCTGGCGAGCCGCAAAGCGGCGTAGTCAGTCTTCCAATCCCGCCCTTCTCGCCGCCACCTTGGCGATCGCGGCCCAATCCTTGTTGGCGTCGCCGTGCGCGATGGCGTCGATAAAGCTGTCGCGCAACACGCTGGCGAAGGGCAGCGGCACATTGGCCTTCTCGCCGGCCGCGAGCGCCAGGCGGACGTCTTTCATGCCGAGGATGAGATCGAAGCCGGGCGGCTCGTAGCGGCCGCTGGCAATCAAATCGGCATAGCCGCGATAGACCGGCACGTCGAACAGCGCGGTGTTGACGATGTCGAGGAATTCCTTCGCCGGCATCTTGTAGCCGCGCACCAAAGCGGCCGCTTCCGCCATGGCCTCGATAGCGGCGGCGACCATGAGATTGCCGGCGATCTTGGCGACGTTGGCGTTGACCGGCTCGTCGCCGACGCGGGTCGAGCGCTGGCCGACCGCGTCGAGCAACGGCTGCACGCGCTCGATCGCCTTGGCGTTGCCCGCCACCGCGATGGAGAGCTTTGCCGCCGCCGCCATGTCCGGGCGTCCCCACACGGTCGCCGCCACATAGGGAACGCCGCGCTGACGATGCAGCGCGGTGAGCTCCTGCGCGCAGGCGACGGAAGCGGTGGCCATATTGACATGGATGGTTGCGCTGCCTGCCTCGGGCAGCACGTTGCCGTCGACGAAGACCGCGCGCATGGCCTCGTCGTTCGGCAACATCGAGATCACGGCGTCGCCTTGAAAGGCCTCTTTCGCGCTGGCGGCGACGGTCGCGCCTTCCGTTTCCAGCTCGCGCAGCGGCTCTTTTGCCGTGTCAAAAACATGAAGCCTATGGCCGGCCTTGAGCAGGTTGCGCGCCATTGCGCGGCCCATGCGGCCGACGCCGATCATTCCGACTTGCATACCCTGTCTCCCGCTCAGGTTCTGGCCGACTTTGCCTTCTTCTTGTCGCGTGTCTCGATCGCAGTCTGCGTGATGCGCACATCGCGCACCGGATAGGGGATTTCGATCCCTTCGCGTTTGAACGTATCCCACAGCGCCAGCAGCACCTTGCCGCTCACATTGGTGATGCCGTCGACGGGATCGCGAATCCAGAAGCGCAGGATGAAATTCAGCGAGGAATCGCCGAAAGCCTTGAGATGGCAGACCGGCGCCGGCGACACCAGCACGCGCGCCACCGATTTGGCCGCCTCGATTGCCAGTTCGCAAACCTGGTGCGGGTCGCTCGCATAGGAGACGCCGAACGGCACGTCGAGCCGCACCTCGTCGTTGGAAAAGGACCAGTTGATCACCCGCTGGGTGACGAAATCCTCGTTGGGGATGAGAAACTCGCGGCCGTCGCGAGTGACGATCGAGGTGTAGCGCGCGCCCATGGAACTGACCCAGCCGAAGCTGTCGCCGACTGTGATCACGTCGCCCGGCTTGATCGACTTGTCCGCAAGTAGAATGATTCCGCTCACCAGATTGGAGACGATCTTCTGCAAGCCGAAGCCGAGGCCGACGCCGACAGCGCCGGAAAAGAACGCGAGTGCGGTAAAATCGATGCCGACGGTCGACAGCGCGATCAGGATGGCGAAGGTGATGAGCAGCAAGCGGATCAGCTTGCCGATCAGCACCTGGATCGACGGCGTCAAATCGGCGCTCGCGCGCACGCGCCGGTCGAGGAAGTCGCTGGCCGCATTCGCCGCCCACAGCGTGAGCATCAGCAGGACCGAAGTCTTGATCACCAAAAGCGGCGTGACGCGCAGGCCGCCGATCACGATCGCGATCGAATCGAGCGCCGCCATGGTCGGCTGCAGCAGGCCGAGGATGCTGAGCGCGGCGATGGTCCATGCCGACACGGCCACGAGCCGGTAGACGAACTGATTTCGGATCAGCCCGGCGACCAGCGCGATCACCACCCAGGCGGTGGCAAGCGAGAAGGCGCTGCCGAGCAAATAAAGCCGGCCAGGGAAGTTCAGCCCGGCGGCTGCCGCCTGCATGATGGCCACGACTAGCACGAAAATAATGGTGCCGAGATTGGCCAGCAACAGCCGCGCCACCGTTTGCAGGAACGGCGGCCAGCCCAGCGTCAGCGCATTGAGGTTGATGCGGCGGCGGATCAAGGTGGCGGCCAGCGTGCCGATCACTGCGGCAAGCACGACCAGGCCGAGCTGACTCAGCAGCCGGAGCGAGCTGAATTCCCGGCCGATCGTTTGCAGAGTGTCGCTGATGGTGCCGGCCACCTGCTGGACGTCGCCCATTGCGTGCTCCGGTCGAGCCCACCTAAAGCGAGGCCCTTGGAATTTGCCCGAGATCCGGACCAATATCAGATCGGGCCCGCGCCCGGCATCCGCCGTGGCCGGCAGTCAGGGGTTATGCACATGTACGACCGGGGTTTGTCCGAAGAACAAAAGATGATGCGGCAGAGCTGCCACGACTTCGTCGACGATATGGTGCTGCCTTACATCAAGAAGAATTGGCAGAAGGAATGGTCGATGGTGCCGGAGGAACGGCTGCCGTTGAGCATCCTGGAGGGCGCCGAGAAGGTCGGCATCCGTACTTTGGGCGTGCCGGAAGAATACGGCGGGGTCGAGCTCGAAAAGGGCACCGAAGTGCGCACCTTCGCGCTCGTCGCCGAGGAAATCGCGCGCGGCGATTCAGGCCTCGCCGACAAACTGGTGCAGAACTGGAAGGTCTCGGTGCTCTTGCGCCAGTTCGCGCCCAAGCATCACCAGGAGCACTGGTTCAAGCGCCTGGTCGCCGAGCCGCAATTTTTGATGGCGCACTGCCTGACCGAGCCGCGCGGCGCCTCCGACCGCTGGCTGCCTTACAACGTGCCGGAAGCGGCGATGCAGACGAAGGCCGTGAAAACCAATGGCGGCTGGGTAATCAACGGCCGCAAGCAATTCATCTCCAACGGCTACGACGCCTCACTCTACGTCGTCTATGCCAACACCAATCCGAAGGTCGGCATGTTGCAGGGCACGTCGTCGTTCCTGGTGCCGCGCGAGACCAAGGGCTTCACGGTCGCGCGCTGCAACGAGACGCTCGGCTGCCGCTTCATGAACAACGGCGAGATGGTGTTCGAGGACATGTTCATCCCGGACGACCAGTTGCTGGTGCAGGACTCGGCGATGGGCTCGGCCGGCGTCTATTTCCGGCCCGGCAAGATCATCCAGGCGGCGAAGAATCTCGGCGTCGGCGTGCGCGCTTTCGAAGCCACCGCCGAATACGTGCAGAACTACGTGCAGGGCGGCCGCATCCTGATCAAGCATCAGGCGGTGGCGCTGCGGCTCGCCGACATGGCGACCAAGATCGAGGCGGTGCGCGCGCTGCTCGACCGCGCCGCGGCAGCCGTGGACGACAACGCGCCGGCGGCGGAGACGCTGGTCAACATGGCCAAGATGTTCGCCTCGGAAGAAATCATGAAGGTCGCCCAGCACGCGGTCGAACTGCATGGCGGCAACGGCATCATGCTCGATTTCGGCATCGAGAAGGTGCTGCGCGACGCCGTCATCTTCATGCACATGGACGCGACGGTCGACATCTCGAAGTTCAAGATCATCAAGAACATGTTCCCGGAGACAGCGGGCAAGTACGCCGGGCCGGAATAGACGAACTATCGCATCGTAAAGCGGAAGCCGATCACCACGATCACCAGGCCGATCACTTGCGCGATGCTCGGCACTACGCCAAGCGCGAGATAGCCGATGATCATCGAGAAACCCGGCACCAGCGCCGGAAACGTCGCCGCGCGTCCGGCGCCGAGCAAGATCACCGCGCGCGCGAACAGATAGATCGGCAACATGCCGGCGAGGATGCCCTGCACCACGACCTGCAACAGGTTCTCGTACCAACCCATCTGCAGCAGACTGTCGTAGCCGGCAAACACCACGTACAGCGGCGCGAACACCACGACCGACAGCGCGCCGACGACCGCCACAGCACGCGTCCCCGACACCCGCCAGGAACGCAGCAGAATGCCGAAGGTCGCCCAGAACAGGCCGGCGGTAGCGAACAAAAGGTCGCCGCCGACGCCATGGCTGCCGATGGTGGTAATCGATTCGATGCCGAACACCATGAGGCCGGCGATGATCGTCGCGCCGCCGAGCACGCGCTGCCCGGTCGGGCGTTCGCCCAGCACTAGAGTGGCGAGAATCAGCCCGGACAGCGCCGCGCAGGCGGGCTGGATGGTGGTGCCGTGGCCGAGCGGCACCAGCATGAAGCCGGTATAGGCGATCATCGCCTGCGGCGGGCCGGACAGCACGCTCATCACCAGGCCGCGGCCCCAGCCGATGCCGCCGAGATCCGCGATGCCGTCGCGCAATATGAGCGGCATCAGCAGCAGCCCGGACCATAGGAATCGATGCAAAGCGAGATCGGCAGCCGAGAACCCCACGGTGATGCCGTGCTTGGCCGCGACGAAACCAGCGGCCCAGCCGAGCGCGGCGCCGGTGCCGCACAGCACCCCGATCAGGATACCGGAAGTTCGTGCCGCCGCAGGTTGTGCCTTTTGGTCCACGGCGACGGCTCCGGCGCATGATCCGAATATGATCCGGGGTGGGACCCGTTTTTAGAATAGGTCATGCGCAAGTGAACAGGGTGACTTGGATACGGCTGATACTCTAGGATCGGCGCTCTAGTCCAATCGTCAAATCAAAAGCCTCACTTTACCGGGATGGAAAGCTCATGGCGAAATCGCGCAAAGTCATCATTACCTGTGCCGTAACCGGCTCGATTCACACGCCTTCGATGTCGCCGCATTTGCCGGTCACGGCCGAAGAGATCGCCGACGCGGCGATCGGTGCGGCCGAGGCGGGGGCTGCCATCGTCCACCTGCATGCACGCAATCCCAAGGACGGCAGCCCCGACCAGTCGCCGGAGGCCTTCGCGCCGTTCCTCAAGGTGATCAAGCAGCGCTCCAACGTGGTGGTGAACATCACCACCGGCGGCGCCCCGACCATGACCGCCGAGGAGCGGGTGCGTCCGGCCGCGACCTTCAAGCCGGAAGTCGCCTCGCTCAACATGGGCACGATGAATTTCGGGCTCTATCCGATGATCCCGCGCTTCAAGGGCAAGTTCAAACACGCCTGGGAAGAGCCGTATCTGGAACGCTCGCGCGGCGGCATGTTCAAGAACACCTTCGCCGACATCGAATATATTCTGACCACCTGCGCCGAGAACAACACCCGCTTCGAGGTCGAGTGTTACGACATCGGCCATCTCTACACGCTGCGGCACTTCCTCGATCGCGGCCTGATCAAGGCGCCGGTGTTCGTGCAGTCGGTGTTCGGCATCCTGGGCGGCATCGGGCCGCACCCGGAAGACGTCATGATGATGAAGCGCACCGCCGACCGTCTGCTCGGTGACAATTATCACTGGTCGGTGCTTGGCGCCGGGCAGAGTCAGATGCGGGTCGCGGCCATCGCGGCGGCCATCGGCGGCAACGTACGCGTCGGCATGGAGGATTCGCTCTGGATCGGCGCCGGCAAGCTGGCCGAATCCAACGCCCAGCAGGTAACCCAAGTGCGCAAGATTCTCGAAGGCCTCGGGCTGGAGATCGCCTCCTCGGACGAGGCGCGCGAGATTCTTTCGCTCAAGGGCGGAGATAAGGTGAACTTCTAGACCTGTCATCACCGGGCCGCGCCGAAGGCGCGAGACCCGGTGATCCCGCTTAGGATGGCACGACACCCCTAAGCGGGATGGCCGGGACAAGCCCGGCCATGACAAATTTCATTGCTCTCGCCTGCGCGAAACCCTCCTATAGCGGCAGGAGATTCGCTCAAGCATGGCCTCGCTCGATATTGTCAGCATCGCCATTTTGCTTGGCAGCCTGCTGGTGCTGGCCGGCATTCTGTCGAGCCTGGTCGCCTTGCGCTTCGGCGCGCCGTTGCTGCTGGTGTTTCTGCTGCTCGGCGTGCTGGCCGGCGAGGGCGGCCCGGGCGGCCTGAAGTTCGACAATGTCGGCGCCGCCTACCTGGTCGGCTCGATCGCGCTGGCGCTGATCCTGTTCGACGGCGGCCTGCGCACGCGGCTCGCCACCTTCCGCAACGTGCTGGCGCCGGCAGCGACGCTGGCGACCGCCGGCGTCCTGATCACCACCTTGCTGACCGCACCGGTCGCCAAACTGGCGCTCGGCATCGGCTGGCTGCAGGCCCTGCTGGTCGGCGCGGTGGTGGCCTCGACCGACGCGGCGGCGGTGTTCCTGCTGATCAATTCGCGCGGCTTGCGCCTGCGCCCGCGCGTGCGCGCGACGCTGGAGGTCGAATCCGGCACCAACGATCCCTTCGCGGTGTTTCTCACCTTGCTGCTGGTCGAGTTCCTATTGGCCGGCGACCAGAGCTGGTCGCACGCGTTGATCACCTTCCTGCGCGATACCGTGCTCGGCTGCATCATCGGCGTTGCGGGCGGGCGGATCATCACGCTGGTGCTCAACCGCCTTGCGTTGCCGCAGGGCCTGCACGCGCCGTTCGTGGCGGTGAGCGCGGTGGTGGTCTTCGCATCCGCCAATCTGGTGCATTCGTCCGGCTTCCTCGCGGTCTATCTGGCTGGACTTGTCGTCGGCAACCGGCAGACGCGCGCGCATAATTCCGTCGTCGTCTTTCTCGATGCGGTAACTTGGCTGGCGCAGATCGTGATGTTCGTGCTGCTCGGCCTGCTGGTATGGCCACAACGCATGGGCAGCAGCATCTTTGGCGCCATCGCGATCGCGCTGTTCCTGATGCTCATTGCGCGGCCGGCCGCGGTGTTCCTGTGTCTGGCCCCCTTCGGCTTTCAGTGGCGCGAGAAACTGTTCGTATCCTGGGTCGGGTTGCGCGGCGCGGTGGCTATCTTTCTCGCCTCCATTCCGCTGCTGGTTGGTTTGCCGGCCGCCTATCTTTTCTTCGACGTCGCCTTCGTGGTCGTGCTGTCGTCGCTATTGATCCAGGGCTGGACCGTGGCCTTCGCCGCCCGCAAGCTCGACATGTCGTTCGCGCGCAGCGATCCGCTGCCGCGCCGTGTCGAGCTCGATCTGCCTGGCCAGTTGACGCGCGAAATCGTTGGCTATCCGGTGCCGGCCAACAGTCCGTTCCTGCGCCGCGGGCTGATCCCGAACTGGGCACGGCCGACACTGGTCGTGCGCAACGAGGAAATTCTGACGCCGGCGGAAGCCCATCCGGTGCGTGAGGGCGATTACGTCTACCTGCTGGCGCCGCCGGAAAAGGCGCAGGCGCTCGACCGCTTCTTCGTTAAAATGCCGCCGCCGGCCGCGCCCGATCCGCGGCTGCTCGGCGATTTCTTCGTGTCGGGCGACGCCACGCTGGGCGCGCTGGCCGAAATTTATGGCCTGCAGGTCGCCGCCGATCATATGGAATTGGCGCTGGCCGATTTCTTCAGCCAGCATCTCGGCCGTGCGGCCAAGACCGGCGACATCGTCCAGCTCGGACCGATTGCGCTGTTGGCGCACAAAGTCGGCAATGGCCGCGTCGCCACCGTCGGCTTGCGGCTGGCCGAGCCGGAAGAGCCGGCCGATATCGCCGGCCGGCTCAAGGCACGCTGGAACCGTATTCAGAAGTGGATCGGATAGCGCGTGATCCCGAAAAGTGGGCACCGGTTTTCGGATAAGATCACGCGCAAAATTTAGAGTTCTAGCGCGCGCGGCCCGCCAGCATTGCGCCGTTCTGGATGGCCCAGGCGGCGCCGAACAGCACCGCGGTCCAGAACAGATCGCCTGCCACCGTATTTTGCAGGAACGGCAGCGCGGCGACGTAGCACTGGGTCAGGCCCGCGAAGTCGAGGCTGTATGTCCCGCTGAAGACCCAATACGCCAAATTCGAAACCGCAAAGAAGATGAGCGAGCAGGCCACCATGACGGCGGCTGTCGCCGGAATGCCGGGCCAGCGCCGCGATAGGATGCCGGCAAAGGCCGGCAGCGAAATCGCCACGGTGCCGACGAGCGCAACCCGCCAATCGTCGGGACCAAGCGCCAGGGCGCTGAGCACCATGGCGGCGACCGGTACCACGGGCGCAAGCGCCGGGATGCGCAGCACGCGTCCGGCGAACAACGCGCTGGCGGCGATCGGCACGAAGCCCGGCGCATGCGGCACCAGCCTTGCCACCACGTCCAATGCGATGAGGAAGGCCACCAGTCCCAGATCCATCAACAGGTCGGTGCGGGCTTTGTTCGGCTTCATCGCTGTCATATCCTCTGCTGCGCGGCCGCGACTCTTAGCACGATTGCGGGCCGAATTCACGCACCCACGCCGGGCTATTTTGGGGCCTGCGGCGCCGGGTTTTCAGCCCATTCGGCGATGATTGCGGCCAGCCGGTCGAGCCCGTCGGTGAGCGCCGCCGGCCCCGGCTGCAGGATCAGCGTCGATTTGATCTCGTGCAGCCAGCCGGTGGCGACGGCGGGAACCTCTCCAAAGCCCGGCCGGGCCGCGACCTTGCCCGGCACGAATTTCTTGCCGCACCAGGAGCCGATGATGATGTCGGGCGCGGCCGCGATCACTTGCGCCGCCGACACGATGCGGTCCTTGGCGTTCTTGCGCACGGCGAGTTGCGGGAACACCTCGACGCCGCCGGCAGCCTCGATCAGTTCCGACACCCAGCCGAGGCCGGAGATCATCGGCTCGTCCCATTCCTCGAAATAGACGCGTGGGCGGCGCGGCAGGCGAAGGCTGCGCTCGTGCACCGCATCGACGCGCGCGGCCAACATACGGGCGAGCGCGTCGGCTTTCTCCGCCGCGCCGACCAGCGCGCCGAGCGTGCGGATCATGTCGAAAATGCCGGCGACGTCGCGCTGGTTGAAGGCGTGCACCGCGACATTGGCGCGAACCAGGTCGGCGACGATGTCGGCTTGCAGGTCGGAGAAGGTCAGCACCAGATCGGGCTTGAGCGCCAGGATTTTCGGCACGTCGGCGGAGATGAAGGCGGAAACGCGCGGCTTCTCCTTGCGTACTTGGGCGGGTCGCACCGCATAGCCGGAGACGCCGACGATACGGCGCTCCTCGCCGAGGAGATAGAGCGTCTCGACGGTTTCCTCGGTCAGGCAGACGATGCGTTCGGGCGGGAACATCGCGCCATCATACACCGTCCGCCTGTGGCCGCAGGTCCGGCGAAGCCTAGTAAGTCTCGCCGGGCTGGGTAAAATCCGCTCCGGCAGGGCGAGGAAACGGCAATGGTGGACGTGACGCCCATCGAGGGCGAGTTCGACTACATCGTGGTGGGCGCCGGTTCGGCCGGCTGCGTGCTGGCCAATCGGCTGTCGGCCGATCCGAAAAACCGCGTGCTGCTGCTGGAAGCCGGCGGCCGCGACAACTGGATCTGGTTCCACATTCCGGTCGGCTATCTGTTCGCTATCGGCAATCCGCGCTCGGACTGGATGTTCAAGACCGAGCCCGAGCCCGGCCTCAACGGCCGCAGCCTCAATTACCCGCGCGGCAAGGTGATCGGCGGCTCCTCGGCGATCAACGCCATGGTCTACATGCGCGGCCAGGCCGGCGATTACGATCACTGGCGCCAGCTCGGACTACCCGGCTGGTCGTGGGACGACGTGCTGCCTTATTTCAAGAAGCACGAAGACAGTTTTCTCGGCGCCAACGCCCATCACGGCGTCGGCGGCGAATGGCGCGTCGAATTTCCGCGCCTGCGCTGGGACATCATCGACGTCTGGCGCGAAGCGGCGGCGCAATACGGCATCCGGCCAGTCGACGATTTCAACACCGGCGACAACGAAGGTTCCTGCTATTTCCACGTCAACCAGAAGCGCGGACGGCGCTGGTCGGCGGCGCGCGGCTTCCTCAAACCGGTGCTGAACCGGCAGAATTTGCGGCTGGAGACCGGCTGTCTGGTCGAAGGGCTGATATTCGAGGGCAAACGCTGCGCCGGCGTGCGCTGGCGGCAGGACGGCGTCACGCGTTCGGCGCGTTGCCGCGGCGAGGTCATTATGGCGGCAGGCTCGCTCGGCTCGCCGCAGATCATGATGCTGTCGGGCGTCGGACCCGCGGCGCAGCTTGCGCAATTCGGCATTCCGCGTGGTGCTCGACAAGCCGGGGATGGGCGCCAACCTGCACGACCACCTGCAACTGCGCATGATCTACAAGGTGACCGGCATCACGACGCTGAACGAGATGTATTCGTCGCTGCTGGCGCGCGCCTGGATGGGCGTCAATTACGCCTTGTTCCGGCGCGGGCCTTTGACCATGGCGCCGTCGCAGCTCGGCGCCTTCACCAAATCGGACGCCACGCAAGATCGCGCCAATCTGCAGTATCACATCCAGCCGCTGTCGCTCGACAAGTTCGGCGATCCGCTGCATCCGTTCCCGGCTTTCACCGCCAGCGTCACCAATGTGCAGCCGACCAGCCGCGGCGCGCTTACGCTGAAGTCGGCGGACCCGGCGGTGCCGCCGGCGATCCACCCGAATTATCTGGCAACGCCGGAAGACCGCCGCGTTGCCGCCGATGCGATCCGCATCACCCGCAAGATCGTGGCGCAGCCGGCGCTGCAAAAATATTCGCCGGCCGAGTATTTGCCGGGTCCGCAGGTGCGCGACGACGACGAAGCCGGTTTGGTCAAGGCGGCTGGCGATATCGGCACCACCATTTTCCATCCCGTGGGCACCGCCCGCATGGGCCGCGCCGACGATCCGAACGCGGTGGTTGACGCGCGGCTGCGCGTCATCGGTATCGACGGTTTGCGCGTGGCGGACGCTTCAGTGATGCCGTCGATAACGTCCGGCAACACCAATTCGCCGACCATGATGATCGCGGAAAAAGGCGCCGCCATGATTTTGGAGGATCGACCGCATTGAACGTCAACACGAGGATCAAAGGAGGGGTGCGATGAATCTCGTCGAACGCGTCAAGGCAATTCTGTTGCAGCCGAAGTCCGAATGGCCGGTGATCGCCGGTGAGCCGGGCGACGCCGGTTATCTGTTCCCGAACTATGTCTGCATCGTCTCCGCGATTCCGCCGGTGTGCACGTTCATCGGCGGCGTCGTTATCGGCTACGGGCCGTTCCACGTCGGAATCGTGGCCGGATTGCTGCACGCGATCGTCGCCTACGTACTCGGATTGGTCGGCGTCTTTGTGATGGCCTACGTCATCGACTACCTGGCCGGCGTCTTCGACGGGCAAAAAAACCTCGACAACGCGATGAAGGTCTCGGCCTACGCGCCGACCGCCGCCTGGGTTGCCGGCGTATTCCACATCATTCCGTTCCTCGGCGTGCTCAGCATCCTCGGGCTGTACAGCATTTATCTGCTGCACACCGGCATCGGAGCGCTGATGAAGCCGCCGGAAAGCAAGGCGATCATCTATACGATCGCGGTCATCGTCTGCGTCTTCGTGGTCTATCTCGTCGTCTTCGGCATCGTCGGCGCGGTCTTGGGCGTCGGCATGATCAGCTCGATGGGCCGCATGTAATTTACGGCAGCGCCTTCAAGTGCCGGATCGGCCTGCCCGGCGCGATGGCCTGGGCGGCGGCGACAATCGCGTTGGCGTCGATGCCGTAGTGCCGGTAGAGGTCGGATAGCGAACCGGTCTGGCCGAAATGCTCGACGCCGAGCGGGCGCGTGCGATGGCCGGCGACCGCGCCGAGCCAGGCCAGCGTCGCCGGATGGCCGTCGAGCACGCTGACGATGCCGCAATGCGGCGGCACGTCGGCAAGCAGCCGCTCGATATGCGAGCGGGCGTGCACCAGCCCGCGTTCGCGCGCGCGTTGCGCCGCGGTCCAGCCGGCATTGAGCCGGTCGGCCGACGTGACGGCGAGCAGGCCAACGTCACGGCGGTCCTCGCCCATCAGGCCGACCGCCTCGATCGCTTCCGGCGCGATGGCGCCGGTATAGGCCACGATCACCTGCGCGTTCGGGCCCGGTTTGCGCAGCCAATAGGCGCCGTCGACGATCTGCTGCGCCAGTACGTCCGTCATTTTTCGTTCGATCTGTTCGACCGGCCGAGTCGACAGGCGCAAATAGACCGAACCGCCGGTTTCGTCGCGCAACCAGTTGCGTTCGGATGGCGCCGCGTCGCCATCCTTCTGCACATAGGCGAAGGCCCAGCGCAGAATGACCGCCAGCTCGTCGACAAAAGCCGGCTCGAAGGCGGCAAGGCCGTCTTGCGCCAGCCCGATCAACGGCTCGGCGATGGATTGGTGCGCGCCGCCTTCGCCGGCGAGCGTGATGCCCGACGGCGTCGCCGCCACAATGAAGCGCGCATCCTGGTAGCAGGCATAGTTGAGCGCATCGAGCCCGCGCGCGATGAAGGGGTCGTATAGCGTGCCGATCGGCAGCAGGCGCTCGCCGTTGATGCTGTGCGACAGGCCAAGCGCCGACAGCAGGATGAACAGATTGTTCTCGGCGATGCCGAGCTCGATGTGCTGGCCCTTGGGCGAGAATTCCCAATTGAACGTCGACGGAATGCGCTCGCTCTTGAAGGTGTCGGCCATGGCCTGGCGCGCGAACAGGCCGCGCCGGTTCACCCAGGGCCCGAGATTGGTGGAGACGGTGACATCCGGCGAGGTGGTGACGATGCGCTGCGCGAAGTCGCTGTCGCCGCGGCCGATCTCGTTGAGCAGCGCGCCGAAGCCGGTCTGCGTCGCCATCACCGGCTGCATGGCAACCGGCAGCGTTTCCGGCACGTCGATCGCCGGCGCGCTCAAGCGCCGCGCCTTGCCGGCGGCGAACGGCACGCGGTCGAGGAATTTCTGCAATTTCTCCGCCGGCAGCGCGAGGCCTTCGAACTTGTCCCATTCGTGGCCGGGCCGCACCGCCATCGCCTGGCGGAACGCCTCCATCTGCGCCGGCGTCATTAGGCCGGCGTGATTGTCCTTGTGGCCGGCCATCGGCAGGCCGAAGCCCTTGACCGTGTAACAGATGAAGCAGGTCGGCTTGTCGCCGGTGGCGGCATGGAACGCCTCCAGCACCGACGGCAGATCGTGGCCGCCGAGATTGTTCATCAGCGCGGCGAGTTCGTCGTCGGAGCGCTTTTCGATCAGCCGGCTGACGTCGCCCTGATCGCCGATCTCGTCGTTGAGCCGCTTGCGCCAGGCGGCGCCGCCGGCGAACACCAGCGCCGAATAAAGCGGATTGGGGCAACGGTCGATCCACTGCCGCAGCCGCTCGCCGCCCGGCTCCTTGAACGCGGCCTGCTGCAGCGAGCCGTATTTCAGGATCACCACGTCCCAGCCGAAATTCTTGAACAGCTGTTCGTAGCGCTCCCACAGCCCCTCGCGCACCACCGCGTCGAGGCTCTGCCGGTTGTAGTCGATGATCCACCAGCAATTGCGCAGGCCCTGCTTCCAGCCTTCCAGCAGCGCTTCGAAGATATTGCCTTCGTCGAGCTCGGCGTCGCCGACCAGCGCCACCATGCGGCCTTCCGGCCGGCTCGGTGCCCCAGCCATGCGCGCGCACGTAATCCTGCACCAGCGAGGAGAACAGCGTCTGCGCCACGCCGAGGCCGACCGAGCCGGTGGAGAAATCGACATCGTCGGCGTCCTTGGTGCGCGACGGATAGCTCTGCGCGCCCTTGTAACCGCGGAACATTTCCAGCCGCTCACGCGTCTGCTTGCCGAGCAAATATTGAATGGCGTGGAAGATCGGCGAAGCATGCGGCTTCACCGCGACGCGGTCGGCGGGCTTGAGCACGTCGAGGTAGAGCGCCGTCATGATGGTGGCGAGCGAGGCCGACGAGGCCTGATGGCCGCCGACCTTCAGGCCGTCGCTGAATTTTCGCGCAGATGATTGGCGTTGTGGATGGTCCAGCTGGCGAGCCAGAGGATCTTCTTTTCCAGTTCGCGCAGGGTTTCGATGTCGTCGGCCATGGCGGACAGTGTAGCGCCATCGCCGCGTGCCGGGAACATTCAGCGGCACGAATGTTCACGATGTTTCGATCACCGGGATTGATCGATCAGCGTTCCGCGGCCTTGGGATTGGCCGGCGCGTCGATCACGTTTTTGCAGGCCGCCGGCAGGTCGGCGAGGGTCAGCGGCTTCGGCGGCACTTTCGGCGGCGGACCGGGCTTCGGGTGCAGCACCGAGTCCTTGAACCAGAAGGCCAGGTCCTTGGCGGCGCAGCCGTCGCCGGCCGGCACCGGCTCCTGCTTGCGGCAGTTCGGCGAATCGGCCGGACATTTCAGCCGCACGTGGATGTGGTCGGCATGGCCGTACCAGGGCCGCACCTTCTCCATCCATGTGTAATGATGCTTGTCCTCGACGCGGCACAATTCCTTCTTGATCGCGGCATTGACGAAAACGCGCTCGACCTCCGGCTGCTCCGCCGCGGTCTTGATGAAGGCGGCGTCGGCCGGCGTCCAGGACTTCGGGTTGACGTGCAGTCTGTCGGGCGCGACCAGGTCGTTGGCGGAAATTTCCTCGCGCTCTTTCTTGCTCAATTCGTGGTTCGGCATCGGCATGAACCAGATGTCGACGTCGAGCCCGATCTGATGGCTCGCATGGCCGAACGGCAGCGGGCCGCCGCGCGGCTGCGCCATGTCGCCGACCAGGATGCCCTTCCAGCCGGTCGCCTTGGCGGCGAGCGGCGCGAAGCGCTCGAGGAATTTCACCAATTCGGGATGGCCCCAATTGCGGTTGCGCGACAGCCGCATCACCTGCCAGTTCGGGCCGTCGACCGGCAGTTCGACGCCGCCTTGCAGACAGCCGCGCGGGTAGTAGCCGATCGCCATGGCGTGGCCGAGGCTCGGCAGCTTCGCTTTCGAGAACAAAACCTTCGCCGGCATTTTTTTCTCGTCGATCGCCGGCTTTGCCGGCGGCACAGGCACCGCGACGGCGGGCGCGGCGTTCGCCCGCGTCTGCGCAAAGGCGCTGCCGGCGAAAGCGCCGGCAAAGGCGAGCGACAAGGCAAAGGCGGCGGCGAAGCGGACGGTCATGATGCTTTCGATTTAGCGATTTTGCCTGCGCTTGTCAGGTTAATTGCCGGGAAAAACCGGCGCGGCCCGGATGGTAACCAAAACCACATGATTTTACGTGAAATTCAAAAAATCTTGCCAAGATGATGCCGCAATTCGCCTTCGGGAGACTCGCACGATGCCGCGTTTTGCCGTTGCCATTGCCTTGCCGTCGTCGCCGTGCTGTTCGGCGGCCTTGCGCCCGCCAAGGCCGGCATCGTCGTGACCGTGGACAAAACGGCGCAGCGCCTTGTCGGTCACGGTCGACGGCGTTCGCCCGCTACGAATGGCCGGTGTCGACCGCGCGCATGGGCTACCGCACGCCCAACGGCACCTACAAGCCGCAGCGGCTGGCGCGCAAATGGTTCTCGCGCAAATACGACTGGTCGCCGATGCCCTATTCGATCTTCTTCGACGGCGGCTACGCCATCCACGGCTCCTACGAGATCTCGCATCTCGGCCGGCCGGCCTCGCACGGCTGCATCCGCCTGCATCCCGACAACGCCGCGCTGCTGTTCGCGCTGGTGAAGGAGCATGTCGACGACACCACCATCGTGGTGACCGGCGAGCGGCCCGAGCCGGCGGCGCGCCGCAGCGTCGAGGATAGCTTCAACGCACCGCCGGGCGCGGGCGATGCCGACCTCGCGCGTCAGCGCTGGGAGAATATGCGGTAGCGATTTTTCTTATCCCTCCCCCGCTTGCGGGGGAGGGCAGCCGCGAGCATCGCGAGCGGCGGGTGGGGGCTGTTTTACGAGAACCCCACCCGGCTCGCTTCGCTCGCCGCCCTCCCCTTTCAGGGGAGGGATAAGAAAGGCAATGCTCCGCCGTCCCTATTCTTTACGGCGCGGGACACGCCGGCTTCCCTTTTTCCTTTCCCCGAAAGGGGAATGGAGCGCCGGGAGGCGCCAGGGGCTTGCGAGGCCCCATAGGCAAAGCCCTTGCGATCGGCCTGCCTGCGCCGGAACGGGACGGGGTTGCGAATCCCGCCCCGCGGCGTGCGCCTCATGCGGCTGGTTTGCGAGGCCTGCCGCCCGGGCGCTGCGCCTCCCGGCGCTCCACTCGCGGTGCGCATTGTCGGCGCACCGCGCCTTGCTCTTCGTCGCGACGTCACTCGAGATGACGCCGTCTGCGAACAAGGCGGGATGAATATAAGGGCGGTTTGGAGAGCGGGGATAAGTTTTTTGCGGCTGTCATGCCCGCGAAAGCGGGCATCCAGTAATCACGGACCTGTCGGTGTTTACTGGGTCCCCGCCGGCGCGGGGACGACCGGCCATTTATCGCCGCGATCAGGTGTCCACCTTCAACGCCGCGATAAACGCTTCCTGCGGAATGTCGACCTTGCCGAACTGCCGCATCTTCTTTTTGCCTTCCTTCTGCTTGTCGAGCAGCTTGCGTTTGCGCGTGGCGTCGCCGCCGTAGCATTTCGCGGTCACGTCCTTGCGGAAGGCGCGCACGGTTTCGCGCGCGATGATCTTGCCGCCGATCGCGGCCTGGATCGGCACCACGAACATGTGCGGCGGAATCAGTTCTTTCAGCTTCTCCGCCATGGCGCGGCCGCGCTGCTCGGCGCGGGTGCGATGCACCAGCATGGACAGCGCATCGACCGGATCGCTGTTGACCAGCATCTGCAGCTTGACCAGGTCGGCTTCCTTGTAGTCGGTGAGGTGATAGTCGAACGAGGCGTAGCCGCGCGACACCGATTTCAGCCGGTCGTAGAAATCGAACACCACCTCGTTGAGCGGCAGGTCGTATTTCACCATGGCGCGGTTGCCGACGTAGGTGAGCTCCTTCTGGCTGCCGCGGCGGTCCTGGCAGAGTTTCAGCACCGAGCCGAGATATTCGTCCGGCGTCAAAATCGTCGCCTCGATCCACGGCTCTTCCATGGACAAGATCTGCGTCGGGTCCGGCATGTCGACCGGATTGTGGATCTCGATTTCCTTGCCGTTGCGCAATTTCATCTTGTAGATCACCGACGGCGCGGTCGCGATCAGATCGAGATTGAACTCGCGCGCCAGGCGCTCCTGGATGATCTCCAGATGCAAGAGGCCGAGGAAGCCGCAGCGGAAACCGAAACCGAGCGCGGCGCTCGTCTCCATCTCGTAGGTGAAGCTGGCGTCGTTAAGCCGCAGCCGGCCCATGGCCGCGCGCAGGTCTTCGAACTGCGCGGCGTCGACCGGGAACATGCCGCAGAACACCACCGGGATCGCCGGGCGGAAGCCGGGCAGCGGCTCGTCCACCGGATTGCGCTCATCGGTGATGGTGTCGCCGACGCGCGTGTCGGCCACTTCCTTGATCGAGGCGGTGAGCATGCCGATCTCGCCGGGGCCGAGTTCGTCGACGGTCGTCAGCTTGGGCTTGAACACGCCGACGCGGTCGACCTCGTAATGCGCGGCGATGCCGATCATGCGGATGCGCTGGCCCTTCTTGAGCACGCCGTCGACCACGCGCACCAGCACCACCACGCCGAGATAGACGTCATACCAGCTGTCGACCAAGAGCGCCTTGAGCGGCGCGTCGCGGTCGCCCTTGGGCGGCGGCAGGCGGGTGACGATGGCTTCGAGCACCTCGGGCACGTTCTCGCCGGTCTTGGCCGAGATCATGATGGCGTCCGAGGCGTCGAGGCCGATCACGTCCTCGATCTGTTTCTTGACCGCTTCCGGCTCGGCCGCGGGCAGGTCGACCTTGTTGAGCACCGGCACGATTTCATGGCCGGCGTCGATGGCGTGGTAGACGTTGGCAAGCGTCTGCGCCTCGACGCCCTGGCTGGCGTCGACCACCAAGAGCGAGCCCTCGCAGGCGGCGAGCGAGCGGTTGACCTCGTAGGCGAAGTCGACGTGGCCGGGGGTGTCGATCAGGTTGAGGATGTAGTCCTTGCCGTCGCGCGCCCGGTAATTGAGCCGCACGGTCTGCGCCTTGATCGTGATGCCGCGCTCGCGCTCGATGTCCATGGAATCGAGCACCTGCTCCTTCATTTCGCGCAATTCGAGCCCGCCGGTGAGCTGGATCAGGCGGTCGGCCAGGGTGGATTTGCCGTGGTCGATATGCGCGACGATGGAGAAATTGCGGATATTGTTGATTGGGGCAGCCGTCATGGCGGCGAGATAACACTCGGGGTCGCGGGCTTCAAGCAACATCGCCGCGGGCACGGTGAACTCCCTCTCCCCGTTGGGGAGAGGGTTGGGGTGAGCGGGTTCCTGACTCTCGATAGGCCGTAATCCCTCACCCGGATCGCTTTACGCTGGCGATCCGACCTCTCCCTATGGGAGAGGTGAAGAAAAGGCTGCGCGTGGACGAATACCGCTTTTGCATGCCATAGAGCCTGCCTATGCGCTTGCTCAAGCCCATCGACCGCCTGCACGCGGCACTCAACGATCCGGCGCGGCGCGAGCGCGCCGTGCTGGTGTCGCTTGCGCTCTACACGGCGCTGTGGGCGCTCTACGGCACCATCGCCAAGTCGAGCCAGGGCCTGCACCCGGACATGACCGAGGTGATCGCCTGGTCGCGCGATCTGGCCTGGGGCTACAAGCACCCGCCGCTCGCGGCGGCGATCGCGTGGCTATGGTTCGGCGTGTTTCCGCTCGCCGAGTGGTCCTATTACCTGCTGGCGATGCTGATGCCGAGCGCCGCGCTATGGATCGTCTGGCGGCTCACGGCCGATTATCTCACCATCGAGAAACGCATCGCCGGCCTGGCGCTGCTGATGCTGGTGCCGTTCTTCAATTTTCATGCGTTGAAGTTCAACGTGAACACCGTGCTGCTGCCGGCCTGGGCGGCAACCACGTGGTGGTTTCTGCGCTCGTACACGACGCGCAGCGCGCTTTACGCCGCGCTCGCCGGCGCCGGCGCCGCCGCCTGCATGCTGGGCAAATACTGGTCGGTGTTTCTGCTGGCCGGCTTGGTCGTCGCCGCCCTGATCGACAAGCGCCGTACCGGCTATTTCCGCTCAGCAGCGCCCTGGATCACGGTTGCCGTCGGTCTGGCCGTGATGGCGCCGCATCTGGCCTGGCTTTACCAGCACCACTTCGAGCCGTTCGCCTATGCGATGCAGGTGCACGGCGACAAATCGTTTGGCCCGACCGCGCTCGCCGCGCTCGGCTATCTGGCCGGCTCGTTCGGCTATGTGGCGATCCCCGTGATCGTGATGCTAATTGCAGCGCGGCCGAATTGGGCGATTGTCGCCGACATGCTGTGGCCGGCCGACACCGAACGCCGGCTGGTTGCGGTGGCGTTTTGGGGTCCTTTGCTGCTTCCCGCCGCCGCCGCGCTGGTGAGCGGCACCGAAATCACCTCGCTGTGGTCGATGTCGGCCTGGACGCTGCTGCCGGTCCTGCTGCTGTCGTCTCCGGCGATCACCCTGCGCGAGATCGATACGTGCCGTATTCTCACGGCTGCGGCCGCGATCCCATTCGTCATGCTGATCGCTTCGCCGGTCATTGCCGTCATCGCGCAGCGCAACGGACCGCAGCCCGCCGCGGCGCAAGCCAATCTGCTGGCGGGCGAGGTCGAGCGCGTTTGGCATGAGACGACGCCATTGCCATTGAAACTTGTCGGCGGTGCCGGCGATCTCGCGGACGGCGTCATCACTTACGCGGCGGACCGGCCGCGCGCGCTGCCCGACATGCCGCAAGCGGACGCCGCCGGCCTCGCGCGCAGCGGACTGGCGATCGTGTGTTTTGCCGAGGACGCCGGCTGCCGCAACAAAGCGAGCGCGCAAACCGCTGGCGGGCGGCGCATCGAGACCGAGATCGTGCGCAATTTTCTCGGATTTTCCGGCAAGCCGCAGCGCTACACGATCTACATCGTGCCGCCGCACTAAGAGGCTTGTCCCGGGCGCAGCGCAGCGTGTAGCGAAGCGGAACGGTGCGCTGCAGACCCGGGACCTTTGCAAATTTTGAATTTGGAACGGCCCCGGATCAGCGGCGCATCACTTCGTGCTGCGCCGCATCCGGGGCACGAAACCGCTCAATATCGGTAATGGTCGCTCTTGAACGGGCCTTCCTGGGGCACGCCGATATAAGTCGCCTGCTTGTCGGTGAGCTTGGACAGCTTCACGCCGATCTTGTCGAGATGCAGCCGCGCGACTTTTTCGTCCAAGTGCTTGGGCAGCGTGTAGACCTTGTTCTCGTATTTGCCGGGGTTGGTCCACAGCTCGATCTGCGCCAGCGTCTGGTTGGTGAAGGACGACGACATCACGAAGCTCGGATGGCCCATGGCGTTGCCGAGATTCACCAGGCGGCCTTCCGAAAGAAGAATGATGCGGTGGCCGTCGGGGAAGGCGATCTCGTCGACCTGCGGCTTGATGTTGTTCCATTTGAGGTTACGCAACGACGAGACCTGGATCTCGCTGTCGAAGTGGCCGATGTTGCAGACCACGGCGCGGTCCTTCATCTTGCGCATGTGGTCGAGCGTGATCACGTCGACATTGCCGGTGCAGGTGACGAAGATGTCGGCGCGCGGCGCCGCGTCTTCCATGGTGGTGACCTCGTAGCCTTCCATCGCCGCCTGCAGCGCGCAGATCGGATCGACTTCGGAAACGAGCACGCGGCAGCCGGCCTGGCGTAAGCTGGCGGCCGAGCCTTTGCCGACATCGCCGAAGCCGGCGACCATCGCCACTTTGCCCGACATCATCACGTCGGTGCCGCGGCGGATGCCGTCGACCAGCGATTCGCGGCAGCCATAGAGATTGTCGAATTTCGACTTGGTGACGCTGTCGTTGACGTTGATCGCCGGGAACAGCAGGCGGCCTTCCTTGGCCATCTGATAGAGCCGGTGCACGCCGGTGGTGGTCTCCTCGGTGACGCCGCGCACTTCCTTGGCGAGTTTGGTGTACCAGCCGGGCTGATCCTTGATCCGCTTCTTGATGGCGGCGAACAGGACTTCCTCTTCCTCGTTGCCGGGATGACCGAGCACCGCCGGATTGCTCTCGGCCTGCATGCCGAGATGCAACAGCAGCGTGGCGTCGCCGCCGTCGTCGAGGATCATGTTGGGGAAGCCGCCGTCGTGCCATTCGAAGATGCGGTGCGTGTAGTCCCAGTAGTCGACGAGGCTCTCGCCCTTGACCGCGAACACCGGCGTGCCGGCTTGCGCGATCGCCGCGGCGGCGTGGTCCTGCGTCGAATAGATGTTGCACGAGGCCCAGCGCACGTCGGCGCCGAGCGCGGTCAGCGTCTCGATCAGCACCGCGGTCTGGATCGTCATATGCAGCGAGCCGGCGATGCGGGCGCCGCGCAGCGGCTGCGTCGGGCCGTATTCCTCGCGTGTCGCCATCAGCCCGGGCATTTCCGTTTCGGCGAGGCTGATCTCGTTGCGGCCCCAGGGCGCGAGCGAGATGTCCTTGACGACGTAGTCGCCGGCTTTGGGCTTCGGCTTGGCGGATGCGGTCATGACGGTCCTATGCGCGGGGGAAAAGGGGTGGATTGGGCGAGCCTATAACAGGCCGTGGCCGGGGCCGCAACGCATATATAAAGATTTCTTTATGTCCGCTTTAACCGCCCGCCTTTGAGGGGAGGGCCGGCGTTCGCCGCTAATCTTCTTCGCCGAAGCGGTTGGCGACGAGCGCGCACAGCGCGTCCACCGCTATGGCCGCGTCCCTGCCGGTCGCCTGGATGGTGATGCTGACGCCGGGTCCCGCTGCCAGCATCATCAGGCCCATGATCGAGGTGCCGCCGACGCTTTCGTGGCCGCGCGTCACGGTGATGGCTGCGTCGAATTGTTCGGCGGTTTGCACGAATTTGGCCGAGGCGCGGGCGTGCAGGCCCTTTTTGTTGACGATCCCGATCTCGCGCACGACGGCGGCGGAGCTGTCCTGAGGGAGGTCGCCGTCCGCTTGCACCGGGCCGTTCATTTACCGGTGAGGACCCGGCTGGCGATGGTGCAATATTTGCGCCCGGCTTCCTGCGCGGCAGTGACCGCCTGTTCGAGCGGGCAGGTCTCGCGCACTTTGGCGAGCTTGATCAGCATCGGCAGATTGATGCCGGCCAGCACTTCGACCTTGGGCTGGCTCATCACGGAAATAGCGAGGTTGGAGGGCGTGCCGCCGAACATGTCGGTGAGGATGGCGACCCCTTCGCCGCTATCGACCCGCTTGACCGCGTCGACAATGTTCTTGCGGCACTGCTCGACGTCGTCGTCGGGGCCGATGGTGACCGCCTCGATCTGGCGCTGGGGGCCAACGACGTGCTCCAGCGCTGAGCGGAACTCGATGGCGAGCCGCCCGTGGGTTACTAATACGAGGCCGATCATCCCGAACTCCTCGCGGGCGCTACGTTGCACCGCACGAATGGGCGCGCATTGAGGCTCATTCGAAGGCCCGTTGCAAGGGCTTGCCTCGCTATATAAGCGCTCTGCTGCACTGCGAAAAGGTGATGCCAAAGGGGGGCTCTGTAGTGACCGTTTTCGGCGGAGGCGATTCTAGGCCCGTTATAGTTAATTATTTCCACCGGACGCGGGAGGCGGGGTTAGCCCAGATGCAGGCCTGAGGTCAATTGCTGGCGGGGAAAGCTTTGAACCACGCCAATACCAATCCCAGGGCGGGCATACCGGGTGCGACCGCAAGCCGCGGCAGGGAAACCCCGTCAATGACGGCCTTTGCGGCCTCCTGTGGCGGATGCCGGGCGGCGTCCGCGGCCGCCAAATCCACCACCAGGGCGACCGCCGCTACCGGCTCATGGGGCAGGCGCCGGATACCGAGGCCGCGGATTTCGAGCATGCCGGCGAGCGCGGGGGCCGGCCGCACCAGCAGCCGGCCGACATGTGCCGCGACGTGAACGCGGTCGTCGCCGACTAGCCGGGCGAAAGGCAGGGCGCCTTGCGTTGCCGCCTGCAGCAGATCCCAGACCAATTGCGATTTGCCAGCGCCGGCCGGACCGCGGATCAGCACCGCTTTCGAACCGATCAGCGCGGCGGAGGCGTGGATGGTGGAAATGTCGGTCACGTTGCCGGCAGCCGCACCACGAAGCGGGCGCCGAGCACGCGCGGCTCTTGGTCCGCGTGGCCGGCCGCGGCGACGCTGGTGCGGTTCGCGGCATGGATGCTGCCGCCATGGGCTTCGAGGATCTGCTTGGAGATCGACAGGCCGAGGCCCGAGTTCTGGCCGAAACTCTGGTTGGGCCGGTCGGTGTAGAAGCGCTCGAAGATCTTTTCCAAGGCGTCGGACGGGATGCCGGGGCCGTCGTCGTCGACCACGATCTCGACCTCATTCTTGAGCCGGCGCACAACGATGCGCACGGTGCCGCCGGGCGGCGAGAACGAGCGCGCATTGTCGATAAGATTGCTGACCACCTGGCCGAGGCGCGAGTCGTGACCCGGCACATTGAATTGCGCTTTGTTGGCGCCCTCGAACGTGAGCGTCACCTTGACGTCGTCGGTATTCAGTTCGTTGGCGGTGGTCACCAGTCCGCCCAGCAGTTTGCCGAGATCGACAATGCCCGCTTCCTGGCGCTGCAATTCGGCATCGAGCCGGCTGGCGTCGGAGATGTCCGAAATCAGGCGGTCGAGCCGCTTGATGTCGTGATGGATGATCGCGAATAGGCGCTTGCGGCTGTCTTCGCTCTTCACCATCGGCAGCGTTTCGACCGCCGAGCGCAGGGAAGTGAGCGGGTTCTTCAATTCGTGCGCCACGTCGGCGGCGAAGCTTTCGATCGCCTCGATGCGGGTATAGAGCGCGTTGGTCATTTCGCGCAGCGCGCCCGACAGTTCGCCGATCTCGTCGCGCCGGCGGGTGAAATCGGGGATTTCGACACGGCTGCGGATACGCCGGCGCACGCGCTCGGCGCCGTCGGCGAGCCGCCGCACCGGGCCGGCGATGGTGCCGGCGAGCAGCATGGAGAGCACCACCATGACGCCGGCCGCGACCAGGAACACCTTGACGATGGCGAGCCGCTCGGCCTCCACCATGTCGTCGATGTCGGCGCCCTGCGTGGACAGCATCAGCGCGCCGCGCACGGCGCGGAACCGCTGCACCGGCACCGCGACCGAGACGATGACCTCGCCGCGGTCGTTGACCCGCACCATGCTGGCATGCAGCCCGCCGAGCGCCTGTTGCACCTCCGGATAGCCCTTGCCGTTCTCCGGTCCGAGTTCCTTGTAGAGCGGCAGGTCGCCGCGCCCGAACCAGCGGCGCATGGCGATGAAGGCGCGCTCGATCAGGCCGGGCTGCTCGGTATCCGGCGGCGGCAGGTCGAAACGCAACACGTCGCCGCGGCCGTAGAGATTGCGGCTGTCGAGGATCAGCACGCCGTCGCGGTCATAGATGCGCGCCCGCGTCTTGGTCGGCGACACCAGGCGGCGCAGCACCGGCGCCACCCGCTCCGGGTTGATCGGAAATTCGATGCCGGATTGCGCCTCGTCGGACGGTCCGTAGCTTTCGCCCGCCTGCAATTCCAGCAGCCGTTCGGGATCGATGGTGACGGCGTCGCTTTCCACCGTCGCCGAAGCGGCGATGGCGCCGGCGATGATCTCGCTCTGCACCAGCAGGCTCTGCACGCGCGCGTCGATCAGGCCGGCGCGGAATTGCGAGAGATAGAGCACGCCGACCACCAGCGCGACCAGGCCGGTGAGATTGAGGAAGACGATGCGGCGGGTGAGGCTGGAGAAACTCTGCGAAACGAAAAACTGCCAGACCGAGCGCAGCGGCCGACGGATCGCGTCGAAGCGCTTGCGCTCGGGGCGCGGCGTCTCTTCGCCGCGCCTTTCGGCCTCGGCGTTCTGCGCGAGAATTTCGGCGGTCCGATCGAGCACGTCGTTCAATCCAGCCGGGTTGATCGTGGGCCTTTTTACCGGCGCATGATCTTATCCGAAAGCCGGTACCCGCTTTTCTGCGTCATGCGCACGCGCCGTGATTTTACCGCACGCCGGGATGCCGTGTCAGTCCGCCGGGACCGGCACGGCATTAAAGATGCGTCATGTTTCCTTGAAACGGTAACCGACGCCGTACAGCGTCTCGATCATCTCGAAGTCGTCGTCGACGACCTTGAACTTCTTGCGCAGCCGCTTGATGTGGCTGTCGATGGTGCGGTCGTCGACATAGACCTGGTCGTCATAGGCCGCGTCCATCAGCGCGTTGCGGCTTTTCACCACGCCGGGCCGGGTGGCGAGCGCCTGCAGGATGAGGAATTCGGTGACCGTCAGCGTGACCGGGTCGTTCTTCCAGGTGCAGGTATGGCGTTCCGGATCCATACGCAGCAAGCCGCGCTCCAATGCCTTGGCGTCATTTTCCTTCGGCGCCGCGGCATCCTTCGGCGAGGCGCGGCGCAACACCGCCTTGACGCGTTCGACCAGCAGGCGCTGCGAAAACGGTTTGCGGATGAAGTCGTCGGCCCCCATCTTGAGGCCGAACATCTCGTCGATCTCCTCGTCCTTGGAGGTGAGGAAGATCACCGGAATGTCGCTCTTCTGGCGCAGCCGGCGCAGCGTCTCCATGCCGTCCATGCGCGGCATCTTGATGTCGAGAATGGCGAGATCGGGCGGCGAGGTCTTGAAACCGTCGAGCGCGGAGGCGCCGTCGGTATAGGTCATGATGCGGTAGCCTTCCGCTTCGAGCGCCATCGAAACGGAGGTCAGGATGTTGCGGTCGTCGTCGACGAGAGCGATGGTTGGCATGAGCCCCTCTTTATGCGTCGCCAGGCATGACGTTCCCGCATGTTTTGAAGCCCATAAACAGGGTCTGAAATGTGGCCTCTTTGCAACAACTATGTGATTCGGTAGCGAATTCAAGGCCATTTGGCGGCAGATTGCGCCCCCGAGCCGATATCGTTAACCCGTGAGACGAGGGTCCGTCATGAGCAAGGCCACTGCCACACCGCCACTGCCGGGCGCCATGCCGGGCCGCATACCGGAAAACGCGCAGCCGCCGGCGGATTTCAAGCCGCAGGAGGTGGCCAAGACGCTGTTGCGCGCCACCCGCGCCGGTACGCTGGCGACGCTCGACCGCAACAGCGGTCACCCGTTCGCCTCGCTGGTCAATGTCGCAACCGACAGCGACGGCGCGCCGCTGATCCTGGTATCGCGGCTCGCCACCCATACCGCCAACCTCGAAGTTGACGGCCGCGCCTCGCTGCTGCTGGCCGAGACCGGCAAAGGCGATGCGCTGACGCATCCCCGCCTCACCGTGCTGGGTAATTTTGTACCGGTCGCGCGCGACAGCGCCGACGATCCGCGCATTCGCCGACGGTTCCTCGCGCGCCATCCGAAGTCCGAGCTCTATGCCGGCTTCGGCGACTTTGCGTTCTGGCGCATGGCTGTCGTCTCGGCGCATCTTAACGGCGGCTTCGCCCGCGCCGCCGATCTCACCGCGAGTGAGGTGCTGACCGATGTCGCCGATGCCGCGGCGCTGGTCGAAACGGAAGCCGACGCCATTGCGCATATGAACGCCGACCACGCCGAGGCTTGCCGGCTCTACGCCACCAAATTGCTCGGCGCGCCCGACGGCGGCTGGGCTTGCGCCGGCATCGATCCCGAAGGGCTCGAATTGCAGAAGGGAAGCATGGCGTTACGGCTGTTTTTTCCGCAGCGCGTCACCGGACCGGGCCAACTGCGCGCGACGCTCAAGCAGCTCGCCGATGAAGCGCGGGCGCGCTGAGACCTGCGGCCGTGGTTAATGCAGCGGCCGGCTGCCATCGGACTGGCGGAATCCGCCGGCCGCGTGATGGCCGAGACATCAACGCGGTTTCCTTCCCGGCATCGGCTTAACCTATTGATGCAGCGCAATGACGATTGCTTCCCCTGCATGGGATTTAGCCTTGGCTTTCAGATTGTTCGTGACTATGGTCGCGCGCCTTTAGACGAGGGGCTATACTAAGGTTGTAGGGTAGCAAGACCGCTCAATGGCCCCGTCGAGGGTTGTCGGAGCGGCCCGCCGGTTTGGGAGGATATCGCGTGCAAGAAACGGGTGTGCGGAACGGTGCCTATGGCGCCGATAAGTTCGGCTTAAAAGATCTGGCCGCGATCCATTGGAATCTGACGGAAGCGCCGCTCTACGAGCACTCGCTCCGTGCCGGCGAGGCTTCGGT
Source organism: uncultured Alphaproteobacteria bacterium (assembly GCA_963749625.1). Classification (GTDB taxonomy): domain Bacteria; phylum Pseudomonadota; class Alphaproteobacteria; order Rhizobiales; family Xanthobacteraceae; genus Pseudolabrys. The sequence goes on from CAVVNY010000008.1 coordinate 386,557, forward strand.
TGTCGCGGGCGGCGCGCTCGGCGCCTTTACCGGCCATCACACCGGCCGCTCGCCGAAAGACAAGCACACCGTTGTCGACGATCTCACGCGCGACTCCCTGTGGTGGGACGGCAACCGCAAGATGACGCGCGAAAATTTCGACGCGCTGCTTGCCGACTTCCAGGCGCATGTGAAGGGCAAGACGCTGTTCGCGCAGGACCTCTATGGCGGCGCCGATCCGAAGTACCAGATCAAGACGCGCGTGTTCACCGAATATGCCTGGCACTCGCTGTTCATCCGCCAGCTGCTGATCCGCCCGGAGCGCGCCGACCTCGCCAAATTCGTGCCTGAGCTCACCATCGTCGACCTGCCGTCGTTCCGCCCCGACGCCAAGCGTCACGGCGGCCGCGAAGGCTCCGACACCATGGTGGCGATCGATTTCACCCGCAAGATCGTGCTGATTTGCGGCAGTTCCTACGCCGGCGAGATGAAGAAGTCGGTGTTCACAACGCTCAATTTCTATCTGCCGGCCGAGAACGTCATGCCGATGCATTGCTCGGCCAACGTCAGCCACGAAGGCGAGAGCGCGCTGTTCTTCGGCCTCTCCGGCACCGGCAAGACGACCTTGTCGGCAGACCCCAAGCGCATCCTGATCGGCGACGACGAGCACGGCTGGGGCCCGGACGGCATCTTCAATTTCGAGGGCGGCTGCTACGCCAAGTGCATCAAGCTCAGCGCAAGAAGCCGAGCCGATGATCTGGGACGCCACCAACCGCTTCGGCGCGGTGCTGGAGAATGTGGTGTTCGATCCCGAGACGCGCGTTCCCGATTACGACGACGGCTCCAAGACCGAAAATACCCGCTCGGCCTATCCGCTCGACTTCATACCGAACGCGTCGCGCTCTGGACGCGCAGGGCACCCGAAGAACATCATCTTCCTGACCGCGGACGCCTATGGCGTGATGCCGCCGATCGCCAAGCTCACGCCGACGCAGGCGATGTACCACTTCCTCTCCGGCTATACCGCCAAGGTCGCCGGCACCGAGAAGGGGCTCGTCGGCGTCGAGCCGGAATTCTCCACCTGCTTCGGCGCGCCGTTCCTGCCGCGTCATCCGTCGGTCTACGCCAACCTGCTGCGCGACTACATCAACAAGTACAAGGCCGACGTCTGGCTAGTGAACTCCGGCTGGACCGGCGGCAAATACGGCGAAGGCCGCCGCATGCCGATCAAGGCGACGCGCACGCTGTTGACCGCGGCGCTCAATGGATCGCTCAAGGACGCCGACTTCCGCACCGATCCCTATTTCGGCTTCTCGGTGCCGACCTCGGTCGCCGGCGTCGAGCCGCATCTGCTCAATCCGTTCAAGACCTGGAAGGACAAGGCCGAGTTCGACAAGACCGCGCGCGCGCTGGTCGGCATGTTCCAGAAGAATTTCGCCAAGTACGAAGATCACGTCACCGCCGACATCAAGGCGGCGGCGCCGGAGGTGCGCATCGCGGCGGAGTAAACTTCCCGCGCATATGAATGAAAAGAGGCGGCCGTTGCGGCCGCCTTTTTTATTTGGAAGCGCCGACGTTGAATCCCGTCAGCCAAATCCATACAGGCGCGCGGGGTTGTCGACCAGAATACGCCGGCGAAGCGCCGCGTCGGGCGCCCATTGCGCGAGCGCATCGAGGAGATCGCCGTCGTTCGGCATCGGCTTTACCTGCATTACGTGCGGCCAGTCCGATCCCCAAACGACGCGATCCGGCCCCGCCGCGATCGCCGCCTTGGCCATGGCCGTAACGTCGGAATAGGGAACGCGGTCGAGCGCGCTGATGCGGGAAGGGCCGGTCAGCTTGACCCAGAAATAGCCGTCGCGCAGCAAGGCGAGGAATTCCTGATAGCCCGGATGATCGACGCCGCCGGCCGCGACTTTGGTGTAGCCGATATGGCCGACCGACAACGGAACGCAAATGCGCTTGGCCAGCGCGCGCAGCTCCGGGAAGCTTTCGACGTGAACGAGTAATTCGATGTGAAAGCCGAGATCGCGAATGCGCTCCGCTATCCCGCCAAGCGCGTCGAGTGAGCCGAACGGATTGCCGCCTTTGTCGACCAGGTTGACCCGGATGCCGCGGATGCCGCCATCATGGAGCCGCGCCAGTTCCTTGTCGCCGATGTCGGCGCCGACGGTCGCGATGCCGCGCAAATTCTTCGGCTCGGCCGCTATCGCGTCGAGCACGGGATTGTTGTTGGTGCCGTGCACGCTCGCCGCCACGACGACCAGCCGCTCGATGCCGAGCGCCTTGTGCATGGCGCGAAGCTGGCTAAGCGGCGCGTCCGGCGGCGTATAGGAACGGTTGTCCTGGTAGGGATAGCGCGACGCCGGGCCGAAGACATGGGCGTGACAATCGGTGGCCCCTTCCGGTACCGCGAAACTTGGCGCATGCGGATTGGGATCGGGCGGGGGGCAAAGCGGCGCGTCGTTGCTGCTCATGATCGGTTCAATGCACAGTTTTCAATTCGCAATTGGAACTTGCCGGAAAACGCAAAGGGCATGCGGCAATGTTCTTAACGAAAAATCCAAAGCCGGTCATCAAAAAGGGCGGCCTTGCGGGATGTCACCGCTGACTGCCGCTAACGCCGGCGCGACAGCGTTTAAGGCGCCATTTGAATTTGCGACTTGAAAAATCTCGAGCCACTCCAAGGATTACGAAACGAATTTTTCTTTCCAAAAAACTTCGATAGCGGCGATGGGTCGGCGAGCGATGGTGCCAAGCTAAGTGCTAAAGCTATCGTTTGCAGATTTTAGGTCTGCCACCAACCTAAACATTCTAAATTTCTAGAACTCTTTCCACTCCGGCTCGCTCTTGATGGCGGTGGCGAGCGCGGTCTGCATGCGCCGGACCGGTCCGCCGGTGTTGCTCGCGGCAGCGCGCTTGGGCGCCGCGACGGGTTGTTGCTTGGCAGCCGGACCGCGCGATGGCGCCGCGGCGTGCCGGACGCTGGGCGCGCGCGGCGGCAGGCTGGGCGGCCTGCCGTTCCTCGGCGGTGGTCGTCGAGCTTGAAGAAGGCGACCCGCTCGTCCATCGCCTTGGCCTGATGCTCCAGCGTCTTGGCGGTGGCGGCGTTCTCCTCGACCAGCGCCGAGTTCTGCTGCGTCACCTCGTCCATCTGGGTGAGCGCCTTGTTGACCTGGTCGATGCCGCTCGCCTGCTCATTGCTGGCATTGGCGATGTCGGCGACGATGTCGGCCACCTTCTTGATCGATTCGACGATCTCGGTGAGCGAGGTGCCGGCCCGGTTGACCAGCTCGACGCCCTCCTTGCACCTGACGTTCGATGTTGGTGATCAGGTCCTTGATGTCCTTGGCGGCCTGCGAGGAGCGCTGCGCCAGGCTGCGCACTTCGGAGGCCACCACCGCGAAGCCGCGGCCGGCTTCGCCGGCGCGCGCCGCTTCGACCGCGGCGTTGAGCGCAAGAGGTTGGTCTGGCGGGCGATCTCGTCGATGACGCCGATGATGTCGGAGATCTTGCGCGAGGAATCCTCGATCTTGGCCATGGCGTCGACCGCCTTGGCCACCACCTGGCCGCCGCGGTCGGCGACGTCGCGCGTCGCCGCCGGCCGAGGCTGATTGGCCTGCTGCGCGTTCTCGGCGTTCTTCTTCACGGTCGCCGGCGATCTCCTCCATCGAGGCGGAGGTCTGCTCCAGGCTCGCCGCCTGCTCCTCGGTGCGCTGCGACAGGTCGGTGGTGCTGGTCGAGATCTCGGCCGACGCATTGGCCACCTCAGTCGCCGCCTTTTGATCTCGGAGATCGTTTCGAATAATGCGGTCGGCAGTGGTGTTGGCGTTTTCTTTCAAGATGCCGAAAATGCCCTGGTAGTCAGCATTGATGCGGCAGGTCAGGTTGCCCTCGGCGAGCGCCGCGAGCATGCCGGCGAGATCATCCATCACCTTGCTGATATTTTCGCACATCGCGTTCATGGCGCTGGCGAGGTGGAGAATCACGCCGTCTTTGCCCTCAAGTGGCACGCGCTGCGAGAAATCGCCGGCCATCGCGGCCTGGACGATGCCGCCAACCGCAGCGTCAAATTCATCCATCACCTTGGCGGTCGCAGCCGCGCGTGCGGTAACTGCCTGCTGATCCTTTTCAACGGCCTCCGCCTGGAGGCGAATGTTGGCCTGTCCCTCTTCCTTAAAAGTGAGAACGGATTTCGCCATCAGACCGAGCTCGTCGCGGCGATCGGTGCCCGGAACCTCGACGTCGAGATTACCGCCGGCGAGCGCGTCCATGGTGTTGGTCAGCGCCATGATCGGCCTGGTGACGCCGCGACCGATAAACCAGGCGAATGACCATGCCCAGCGCGAGCGCTATTCCAGCCATCGTAAGACTGAACATGATTGACGATGCGATGCCAATGTCGGCGGATTGTTTCAGCACAGCGAGGCCCTTGAGCTGCTGCCGTCTTCATCTGCGTCCATGGTCTTGGTCATTTCGGTGGCGAGTTTGGCATTGACGTCGTCGACCAAGCGCGCGCGTTCTGCAATAACTTTAACTGCCGCGCGGAACGCGGATATAAAGCCCGGCGTCTCCTTGGCTACTTCGGCGGCTTTCTTCTGGCGCGCATCGTCATTGGTTACTTCATTAAGCCGCTTCAGTCCCTCTAGAAGAATTGCGAATTGCCGCTCACTCGCGGCAACCAATTTTGTGTCGTTAGTCTGGAGAAATTCGGCGACGCCGAGACGAGCCTGCATGAGCTGCTGCTGAGCTATACCCGCATTTGCCGCACCCGACATGTCGGCATCGTCCATCGCGCTTTTAATGATGTCCGCAAGTTTTGCGCTGAGCTTTACGCCTAGCGGATTCATCAAATCGTTCAGGGCATGGTTAAGCTCAGTTTGACTTTTTGCGATGAGCTCGAAATTTGCCATGAATTGATCGAGAGAAGCGAGGATGTGCTTGGCTTGCTCCCGCTGCTCTGCGGCATAAGCTGTCGTCGCCAATGTCCCGAGAATCTCGCGGGCATGCTTTCCCACTTCGTGGATACGATTGACCGATTCTTTGCTGTTCGTGCGGATATATTCCCGAAGGTTGCGGCGCAGGCTGACGATTGCGCGATCGGCTTCCGCCACGCTCAGAGTATTGCCGGAAATAGCGGCATATTGCTCGAAGGTCGCGCTGGTACCCGTGAGGCTAAAATACCCACGCGCGGCCATCGCCGATAGCAGAATGAGAACAACGGCAAATCCGGCGTAGATGCGGATTCCAATTTTAAAATTGGAGTTCAGATTGGTGAGAAATGACATATATGGGCACTCCGGAAATAAGCGGTGTGATGCTAGCCCTCGTCGGTCGAAAGCCGAGAGAACTCAAACGGTTCGCTGGCTAGATGCGACGCAATTTAAGCGAGGGCGGCCAGCCGCCGTCCGGAAAGTAATCATTACGGCCGTCCGTCATCAGCGGCCGTTCGCTATTTCAGATAGCCGACGTAGTAAATTCCAATGATTTTATTTGTCGCGTCGTGGATCGGTTCGTAGCCTGTGACGTACATCTTACCGAGGATGGTTACGTCGCCGTAGAAGGCTTCATTTTTGTTTATCGCCGCGATCGCCTTGCCCTTAGGATCAAGAATGGTTCCGATGGCACGCGAGCCGTCATCTTTTTTCACGTTGGTCGACACGCGGACATACTCGTCTCCGCTCTTGACAAAGAACGTAGATGAACCGCCGATTGCCTTCACGACGTTGTCGACCAAGGTGAAATTGTTATTTATTTTGGTCGCACCGAAAAACAACGCTGGAACCGTCTTGCCAGCGACGACATCCGTTCCTTCGACCTTGGGTGCACCTAATTTTGCCGCGCTTGACTTCATCAGCGCCATAGCTTTGGTTACCTTGGAATCTGCTTGCGCATTTGCTGCGGATGGCAGCATCATCGACGCTGCGAATACGAAGCCCGCCGCGAGGATTCCAACAACGATATTTTTAAAGATCATAATTTCCAGCTCCCTCTGGCTAGATCGATTTGTCTAGCTAATGATTTTATTGAATGCGTTATTGCTTTCACACGAGTGCCATTCTCGAAATTGAATTTACGTATGCATCGTAAACAGAGGCTTTGGTTGCTGCTAGATTTGGATTGATATGATAGATTAACAAATTGGATTCGATCCAATATGGCGGGTGCCTGAATTTACCGGACAGCCTGCGATTTATTCGGAATATAAATGAAATTGAACTCGTCCGACTGCCAATATAACTCTTTAGAGGGCTACGGTGGGGGCATTCAAACGATCCCAGCAGATCGGTCAAGCCACGCTCGGCTAATTTGCTCAAAATTTGCATCGGTACAATCGGATAGGTCCTTTTCGCTGAAAGTTCTCTTAATAGAGTTGACCGATAAAACCAGCGCCGCTAATGCCACTCGGCGGCGCGGGACAATTCGACCTCGTCGAGGATGGTAAGCGTGCGGTCGCGGATATCGAAAAGGCCCGCCCGCTGAAACTTACTTACCACTTTGTTGACGTGGACTGGCGTAAGTCCGGTCGCATCCGCGATGTGGCGCTGACGCAACGGGAATTCCATAGTGTCGCCGTCGCGCATGCCGCGTTTGGCGAGCCTATCTGCGAGGTTGACGACAAGCCGGGCCACCCGCTCTTCGGCCGTACGACGGCCGAGATCGAGCGCCATTTGGTCGAACTGGTTGCGCTCATCCGACCAGATCTTTGAGATCTTATCCATGAGATGGGGGTGTGTGAACAAGATTGCCTTGAGCTCGCTGCGCTTGAATTTACGATATTCGACGTCGGTGATCGCCTCCACAGTGCGGCCGGACATCGGTTCAAATAGGCAAGCCATCGACAACGTGTCGCCCGGCAACAGGAATGACAGGGTCTGCCGGCGGCCGTCCACCAGCCCGACCGAAGTTGCGGCCCAGCCGCTGCAGATAAAGGGAATGAATTCCGACCATTCATTATGATGGAAAATCGTTTGCCGTTCCGGAATACGCTGAATACTCGACGGCAGCATGCGGGCAAGTGAATCAACATGCACGAATTGTTGCTCGATCCCCTCGCACAGACTCAATTGGCAAGCGGGACAGCCGGTGCACGCTGCCGTGTGATCAGACGGACCGTCTTCGTTATTGACGCGCGATGCATCAGCAGCGTTCATCGGTCGCGACGTGGCTGATATTTGGATTTTCAGCGAGGAATTGTTTGTGGGAAACTCTAAGCTTGGGATTTCCATTTTGCCGGCGTGACGCGTTTCTTTACCGCGTTTTCCGGTAGTCGAAATGATCAATTTTCTGCCCCCCGCATTTTTCACAACGAAAATGCCGCTGCAGTTTATTTGATGGCCTCGACCAAACAGGAAAGAGCTAGCGCGCGAATTGTTTACGGAAATATCTATTCGCGTTATTCAAGTCGTGTATAGCTAAATAATATCAATCTAGATTATTATCCGGGATTGGGCCGACGATCCGACACAGCAAACGGCGAGCCCACTAAAAACACACCTCATTTGCTCGGCAGGCCTTCGGGCGACCGCATTGGCGGAGCCGCGCGAGCGTCAACGGTCACTGAGCAATGTCGTGATTACGGGAAATCAGCGAGGCCTGGCCGCAACGAACGAATGGCATTTTGAATTGTTATGGTAGATTGTTATTCTAGAGCGCGCTCATTTTTAACCGTGATTTAGCGCAGATCCTTGAACATGGTACCGCAAAGCTCAATCGAAGCGGCCTTGGTTAAAAACTACAAACCATGCACGACCGAGTTGGCTTTATCCGCGCCAAGCAAGCGGCACCTGTTAGGACGCGCCCGCGTCATTCGTCGGTCGCGTGCTGCACCATAAAGCGCTTGGCGGCGCCCTGGATCAGACCGACGACACCGCCCGCCTTGTCCACATTGGATGGCACTTTCGCAGGGCTCGGCGTGAAGAATCGGTCTGTCAATCTGCGGAATTTGGTAATCGTCGTGGCCGACCCTAGTTCGTACTGGCGTCGCGCCATCTGTGGAATATTGCGTAGCTTTGGGGCCAACAAGTTGGTCGAGGTCGAGGATTTGACGGACTTGATCCGTATTCTTTCCAGCCAGAAAATCGACATTCTACTCGTCGACACGCTGATACGTCCGCACAATTGGCTCAAAGTGGCGCAGATGATCCGCCGCAACGCGAACAACGAAAATCGCACCGTGCCGCTCTTGCTGATGTGCAACGAAACCAGTGAGCAGATCGTCAAAGAGTCCCGCGACGCCGGTGCCAACATGGTTGTGGCAAAGCTGATGTCGCCAAATATCCTTTACGACAGGCTCTGCTGGATCGCCTTCCATTCACGTTCTTTCGTCGACTGCCCGACCTATTTCGGACCGGACCGCCGCTTCAAGATCGAAGGCTATCCGGGCGGCGTCGGACGCCGCAAAGCCGACAAGGCCGCCAAGGTCGCAGAGGAAGTCGGGCCCGCCCTTGTACAGGACGACATCGACAGTCTTTTCAAGGCAGCCCAATCTGAGTCGCATAATGCCTGAAGCCCGCGATCCGGAAGTTCGCATCTTCTCCGCTAACACCCGTTTCGAACAAATGGCACGGCGGCCGGGAGGAGTGCCGCGGGAACAGGCCGTCGCGCAAGCGCAGGCAAAGATCAACGAGTTGAAATCCGGTTTTTGCGACTGGCTCGAGAGGGAACTGGACGACCTCACGGCAGCGATCCTGATTTTTGAAAGCGATCCCAGCGACGATAGTTCGCTAGAGCGCGCGTATCGTAACGCTTTGCAGTTAGAGGCTGTTTGCGCCCCTATGGGCTACGAGCTCGTTACCTTCGTTGCAGGAAATCTCTGCACAATATTTGCCGCCTTCAAAAACGGCTCACCTTACGACAAGGGTATTGTCGATTGCAACATCAACGCATTTCTACTTGCGAAGGCGGATCAGTACCGCCATTTGGCGCCTGAGGATGTGCCAGAAATGACCCACGGCTTGCTCCAGGTCGTCGAACTCGCCGGCAAGAATTCCGACCCGAATTCTGCACTTTAGACACTTGTGATCTTCGCGTTCCTCAGAAATTTCGTTTAGACCGCTTCACTCCAGAAAGCGAACATTCGGCTACGTCGAAAATAGGCTCCTGGGTCAATATTTCTAAAAATTATTTTTTCTGTCCAGAATAATTCATTTCGATAAGTTACCCTAAGTTTCTCGCGATTTCGGAAAGCAGACAGCAGCCATGCATCAATCAAAACGAATTAACTTGGCGACCAGGTGCCAAATATTTTCATTGGTGGTCCCAAAGATGTGAAATTCATGGCCAGCGATTGCTTGCCTCCAGATTTTGAAGTTTAATCGAGCTACCGCGAAACGCTATACTTGACAAAGGGGCCCCGCTGAAATGCGGAGCCCCTTCGGCGCTCAGAAACGCGGCAATGACTTATTCGCCTTGATTTTGACTAGTCCACAACCCCGGCAGGATGCTGGTACGCTCGATGCGCACGGAGTTCAGCGCATCAGGCTCGATTTTGAGCGCTTTCAAGATCGTTGGCGCAACCTGCGACGTGATGACTGGGGTTTCAATACAGCGCTGCCAATGCCGGGTTGGAAACAAGCAGGGCGACATTGGTGTCACCGATGCTCATTCCACCGTGCTCGGCGTTCTTCTTGCTTGAACCGGTGTAATCGTCCCGTATTGCGGCTGAACAATAATGTCGGGAGTGCGGCTGTCTTTGGTTGGGTCATTGAACTTTAGTTTCAGCTCATCGCCGCCAAGCACTTCATCTATGAACAGCGCCTTAGCGTTGGTGTTCAGATAGTCGATCACCGCTTGTGTTTGGCTTTGATCCTGCAGCCAGATCAGCGCGATGTCGTCATCCTGCACGAAGCCGCAGGGGCCGCTAGAACATGCTCCCGCATTCACAATGGCGAGGGCCGCTGGATTGGTCCCGCCATCTGGCAAAGCAGCGACGAGGTCCGCGAAATGACCCGGCTTATTGACCTTGGCCGGGTTGATCGGTGACTGGCCGTGCTTGGCGCTGACGATGAAGAGAGTGGAATTATAGATGTGCCGCTGTTTGAGCGCCGCAATCATGCTGCCCAGGGCTTCATCGGTTTTTTGTAGACCAAAGGCGAGGACCGCGCTCGGCGTTCCTGAGCCGTCGGTATAGCCGCCCGCCTGGCCGGTGTGAGTGCTTTGCGGGCAGCTACCATCGCTATTGTCGTGAGCCAACTTTTGACCAACGCTCACTGCCTGGAAGTTCATTCCAAACACAGTGGGGACGCCACCGCCGGCGGAGCCATCATGTTTGAAGCCATTTATTTCATTGATAATGGCGGCGACCTTTTTCTGGTCGTTGGCAACCGTGCAGTCCACACTCACGGTGGCATCAAATCCGTTTACGTTCGTAATTTCTGGCGTGTAGAGATCTTCCACGCCTTTGCCCGATGGTCCATTGACGAGGTCGTAAGCGGGATGCTTGTCCGCCCAGGCAGTGTGGCCACCTTTGAGCTTAACTACTTCAAAGATTGTGTTAGTGCGAATGGCATCGTGTGGAAACACCGGAACGCATCCGCCATTCACCGGGCGCCGACGAGGCAACTTGGTCGGATCGATGACATTCAACGAGACATTTCCGGGTCCGTATTGGTCGATACTCTCGTCGAATACCATCATATTGCCTGCCGCGCCTACGCACGAAAGATTACTTGGATCGTACAGCGTGCGATCATAGCTCACGTCGTAAAACAGTCCGTGAGAGATCGGCGACCCGCCAGTCACCAATGCAAGCAGACCGGGGAAGGAATCCGACAGCGATGGCGTGCGGGCGTTGCTGTATGTGACGCCGTGACTGGCCAATTCAGCCAGCGCTGATTTGGGATGGCTTTCGACGTAGTGTGCCACGTCCAGGGCATGCAGTCCGTCCACACTGATTAGTAACACATGGTCGATGTCAGTCGCTTGCGCGGTCGCACTAATAGCTACGCCGGCCAAAAGGCCAAGGGCAATCTTGTTGAATGTCATAGTTGTCGTCCTCCAGCGTTTGTTTTCACCACTAGGCATGCTGTGGACCGCGCGTTGCAAATCGATGACTGGGTTATGACAATGAGAAGAAGCGCCAGCGATACACATATGTCGAAAGCTGCCGGCGATTAAACGCAGCGCAGAAATGTGAATTGTCCCGATTTACAGTTGCAGTGCGGACGGCTTTTGGCACGTCGTCGCATTACGAAAGCCGATTCTGCTGGCGTCAGCACGGTCTGCAGTTCAATGGGCGGCGTTGACGCGAACGGCTGCATCGTGGTCTTCAAAAGCCCGAACGACGACATGTTCAAAAAGCTGGCCGACCGCGACGACAAGCGCAGCGACCACCATTGATCGGTTAGGGTATCGATACTTCTTCGGCGAAGTTCTAATTGCTTCGCCGGTGGAATCTTGCGCAAAAGCGTAGAGACCGGGCCCAGTCTAATCTGACCTGTGATGCACAAACGGTACTGGTGCCACAGCCTGACCCGGCGTTCCGGTGCCGAGCACGATAACCTCCATATTGCTCCCGATGGGGCCAACCACATAATCGTAGCCGTCGAGAACGTGCTTTAGGATATCGCGCAACGACCCCTTAAAGGTCCCTGTGACGTGGCGACGCAAATCGGCGCCTCGATAGTGCAAATCGAAGTGCCCTTGCAGAACTGCCAGTACCTCTCCGACCGACGCATCGCGCGCTTCCAGCCGAATATTTTCCGCCGTCCCTTGCACGCGGATCTGGGCGGATACGGGATGAATTTGAAGCGCCGCCAGGATTAAGGCGAAGATCGAGTACAGTATGGAACGGATGCCTCGCACTGAAGGGCCCCAACGGATCCACAAAAAAATTTAGGTGATCGCTTGAATTTGAGCGTCAAAACATACTGCATCAATTTCCGAACAGCCGATAGCTGTACAGTGTGCCTTACGGCGAAGCGAGCATCGGCCTTTTGCTGTTGTTTGCCTCCGCGGCAGCGCAAAACAGTCGAAGGAGGGATGCGAGGCCGCTGAGGACGCTCGGCGGCCTTTGCGTTTGGACGATGACGCGAATCGCTGGAAGTACTATTTTGCAGCGCGATGCCACGTTCCGTAGGCCATGTTGCTACGAAACCAAATGAGCGGAATTTTCCGCACATTGTGGAGATTGCCGTGCCGCCCGGTGGCCTCGGCGCTCAATTGGACGCCATGCATCATTTTCACGAGGTGCGAGGCATTAAACCCTGTCTCGGTCGTGGTCGGCGCGAGGAGAGCCGCGACTATCTTCGTTGGTATTTTACGAGCCTAAAAACCGCAGGATATTTTGCGATCGAGTTCGGTGGCAAATACCAGCATGTGCGGCGCAAGCCGTAGGCGCTTCTAGGTTTAAATCTCAGCCATGTACTAATTTCGGCATACTGATTATATTCCTATCTCCACTAACCATGGGAGATAGTCATGCCGATCCTCAAAAACCTCACCTTCACCGGCGTTCCCGCGCGTTCCCACGACCCCGTCGCCAACCGCCGGGCCAAGCTCGTCGGCCGGCTGGAGGAGCAGAAGCAGCTGCTGGCGAACCCCTCCTACGTCCGAACCGTCCAGCGCTGGGCCGGCAAGGGCGACGAGCGCCGCCAGGTCGAGAAGCAACAGCGGGTCCGGCCCTGGTGGCGCGCCGACGCCGGCGGAAACATCGTCATGTCGGTCTACTACGGCACCAAGCCGATCGAGTTTGAAAAGGGCAAAGCCGGCATCGCCGTCGCGTCCAGGGACAAGCTGGCGGCGCTCGTCGATGCGTTGATCGGCGCGGCCAAAGCCGGGGAATTGGACGGCCTGATGGCGGCCTTGCGGGCCGCCCCTTTTCATTTCATGCGCCGGTCGATCAGCCGTTGCTCTCCGCCAGTTGCCGGCCGATACGGTCGAAGCGCGCCTTCTGCTCGTTGGAGAGCGACGCATAGAAGCCGTCGAGCGCGGGCTTCACGGCGCTCGCCGCGTCGATCATCGCTTGCAGACGTTTTTCCATCGCCGCCAGCCGTCCGGGCGGGGTGAGCGGCGTGTCTTCCGGACAAGCCGCTTGCAGCAGCGAGACCGCCTTGCCGGTCGCGTCCTGCAACTGCTTGAGGCCGTCTTCCTGCGCGCCGGTCGGTTTCACCACCTCGTCGATCTTCTCGATCGGCAGATTGGCGAGGCCGGGTTTTGCCTCCGAGCAGCTCTTGCTGTCATGCGGCAGAGCCGCGGCGGTCTCGGCATTGTCCGCAACGCGCTTGGGGCCGAGCGCGTTGAAGCGCTCTTTCTGCTCGTCGCTCAGCGAATTGTAGAACTTGTCGAGCGCGGGCCGCACGACCTTGACGGCGTCGAGCGTCGCTTGCAGCCGCCCGGTCATCGCGGTCAGCCGTCCCGGCGGCGTCAGCGGGAAAGCGTTTTCCGCGGGGCATGACGCCTTGAACGTCGCGGCGGCGTCCGCCGCGGCTTTGCGCATGTCGCCGAGCAACTGCTTCTGCTCGTCGCTCAAACCGACCTTGCGCTGGATCTCCGCGAACGGCCAGGCCGTGATGCCGGTGCCGGGCTGCTTGCACAGCTCCTGCACGCCGGCATAGCTCACGCGCGGGCCGGCCGGCCGCGCATAGGCGTAAATTTCCGGCGGCCCATATTCGCCCCAGAACAGGCCGTCGACGAAATCGTCATAGGCATAGTCCCAGTAGCCGTCGTCATAGCCGTCGGGCCAGAACGCGTAATCGAAAATGTCGGAATAGGCATAGGGCCAGAACACCGGGCCGTACCACGGCACGAATCCGGCGCGCAGACCGCGCCGCCAGGCCCGGTGCGCGGCGACATTGGCGAAACGATTGCCCGCCCGCCCCGCGAAACGCGAGCCGAAGCGGCCTTGCTGCGCCGCCAGCGGCGTGATCGCGGGGTGCCGTTGCGGCGGAGCGCGTTGGTGTTCACACCGGTGGTGCGCCGCAGCGTGCGCAGGTTGGTGTTTGACTGCGTTAGCGTGTGCAGGCGTTGCGTGCCCTGGACCGAGCGGCTGAACGTCGTGCCGCGGTGCACCGTCCTGAATTGCGGCGATCGCCCGACAAAAGTTCGCGTGCCGGCATGCGAGGTAAAAGTCCGTCCGCCGACATGCGGGCTAAAGGAGCGCATCGCCGGCCGTGCCGCGGAAAATCCGCCGAAGGATCGTCCGCCGCCGCCGACATGAACAGGGCCGCCGCCACCGCCACCGACATGAGCAGGGCCGCCGCCGCCACCTCCGCCACCGCGGGGTTGTGCGCCGCCGCCAAGTTGCGCGTAGGCCGTCAGCGGCATGGCGATAACCGCCACCGCCAGCGCGACCGCCAGTTTTCCTGCCAGTTTTCTCATGATCCGTCCTCCACAGCACCCGGATGCGCAGGCGATCCGTCAACTGCGGAAGTGGGCCGGGGGTTCAAATCCCGATGGTTTTTCGCGCAGTTGTGATCGCACGTGAATGTTTTGCAATGCTGCAAAGCGCAATTTGCGACGCGCGCAAATGCGCGCTGCAACATTCAGATGCTTCCGTACCAATAAACGCGCGGCCGCCGCCAAACCTGCGGTGCGTTGCGATGTCGTGAACGGAGATCGGGCGCCGCTAACGGCGCTTTTGCCGCGCTAGCGGGTGGCGCCGCCCATGCGAGTACCGCCCAGGCGCTCGATCAATTCCACGGTCGGATAGGAATCCGCCGGCAGCCCGAGCTTCACCTGCGCCTTCTTGACGGCGGCGCGTGTGCCGGAGCCGACTTTGCCGTCGACGTCGCCGACGCCCTCGTAGCCGTTCTTGATCAACAGGCGCTGCAAGTCCATGACCTGCGGCGTGGTCAGCGGCACGACATTCTTGGCGCCGGCGTGATCGAAGGCGGGCGCGCCGGCGAGCCGCGTGGCGAAATAGGCGACCGTGGTCGAATAGACGTAGGCCGAATTCCAGCCGAGGAAGGCCTGGAAATTCCGGTAGGCGAGAAACGCCGGTCCGTGCCGGCCCATCGGCAGGATCATCGACGCCATCATATCGTCGGCCGGCAATGCCGGACCGTGCGCGGCCTTGACGCCCCAGGCCACCCACTGCGAGCGCGGATGCGTGATGGTCAGGTCCGCCTCCTGCCACGGCAGGTTTTGCGGCACGCGCACTTCCTGCAGCCAGGGTTCGCCGCGATGCCAGCCGAGGCTGACCAGAAAATTGGCGCCGGAAGCGAGCGTGTCGGGAATGCTGTGGATCAGGTCGCGGCGGCCGTCGCCATCGAAGTCGACCGCGTTCTTCAGATAATCCGAGGCGGTGAACTGCAGGCCGCCGAATTCGCCGGCCCAGTCGCCGATCATTTCGTCGACGCGCTGGTCGCCGCGCTCGATGATGCGCAGGGCGTCGAGCAGTTGCTGGCGGAAGAATTCCGGGCGGCGGCAGTCATAGGCGAGCGTCGCCAGCGCGCTGAGGATTTTGTAGTTGCCGAAATTGCCGCCGAAGTCGCTCTCCAGGCCCCAGAAGGCGGTGAGTACCGGCGCCGGCACGCCGTATTTCTTTTCCACCGCGGCGAAGGTCGCGGCGTGCTTCTTGATCTGGGCGAGCCCGTTGGGGATGCGGGCGCCGCCCACCATGCGGTCGGCGAATTGCAGGAAGGTCTGCTGGAATACCGACTGGCCGTGGTCGCGGCGGATGATGGCCGGATCGAAAGTCAGCGAGGGCGAGGCTTCGGCGATCACGCGCTGCGAGATGCCCTGCGCGGCGGCTTCCTTCTTGAAGGCCGAGAGCCAGGTCTCGTAGCTGCCGGTATTGTGGCAGGCGGCGGCAAGCGCGGGTCCCGCCAATACGGCGCAGAATGCGACAGCCAGCCATTTCAACGCCGTTTTGCGCATCGTTTCATTCCGCCTTTTTCGAGGATTCGAGCGCGAATGTGCCTGAGCCGCGCGCCCGGTCAAGGTGCAATGCGTAAAACTGTTAAAAGCGATTCTTGTGCAAATCATGGTTTAATGGCAGTTCCTTGAATTCCTTGCTGCCACAGCCGTCGAGACAATCCCCCCTATGCAAGTCCTGGTAATCGGAGCCGGCGTGGTCGGTCTGGCGGTGGCGCGCGCGGCCGCGCGCAAGGGCCACGAGGTGGTGGTGGCCGAGGCGGCGAACGCCATCGGCACCGGCATTTCCTCGCGCAACAGCGAGGTCATCCATGGCGGCATGTATTACCCGACCGGCACGCTGCGCGGCCGCCACTGCGTGCGCGGACGGCGCATGCTGTACGAATTCTGCGCCTCGCACGGCGTGCCGCACCGCAAATGCGGCAAGCTGGTCGTCGCCACCAACGAGGCGGAGCTGGAAAAAATCCTGGCGATCGAGAAGCAAGGCCACATCAACGAAGTCGAAGGCCTGGAAATGCTCGGCGCCAACGCGGCGCGCGCCATGGAGCCGGAGCTTTTCTGCATCGGCGCGCTGCACTCGCCGGAAACCGGCATCATCGACGGCCACGCTTACATGCTGGCGCTGCGCGGCGACCTCGAGGATCTGGGCGGCGCCATCGCCTTGAATACGCCGGTCAAAGGCGCGCTGCGCAAGAACGGGCAATGGCACGTCTTGTTCGGCGGCGACGGCGTCGAATTCGCTTTCGACGCCGTGGTCAATTGCGCCGGGCTCGGTGCGCAAGCCGTGGCGCGCTCCATGCGCGACTATCCGGCCGCGCGCGTGCCGCGGCTGATCCTGGGCAAAGGCAATTATTTCACTTACGCCGGCAAGCCGGCGTTCACGCGGCTGATCTATCCGACGCCGATCGTCGGCGGGCTCGGCGTGCACGTGACGCTCGATCTTGCCGGCCGCATGCGGTTCGGGCCGGACGTGGAATGGGTCGAGCACGAGAATTACGACGTCGATCCGACGCGCGCGAATTTGTTCTATGAGCGCATCCGCACCTATTGGCCCGGCCTGCCGGAGGGGTCGCTGGCGCCGGACTATTCCGGTATCCGGCCCAAGCTCACCGGGCCGAAGGAGCCGCAGGCGGATTTCCTGATCGATGCGCCGGCGCAGCACGGCTTGCCGGGACTGGTGCAACTGTTCGGCATCGAGTCGCCGGGGCTGACCAGTTCGCTGTCGCTGGGCGAGGAAGTCGCCGGCTATCTCGAAAGCTGAGCGCGGCGATTGTCGTCACTGCGCGCATTCTCGCTCAACGCCATCGGCGTCGCGCGCGAGGCGTCCCGGCTGGTCGGCATGATTTTCACCCCGGCGAGTTTCTCACGCGTGCTCGTGGGGATGGCGCGGTCGCTGCCGAGCGGCGCGAAATCCGCCACCTGGTTTTTCACGGCCGTGACCGCAACCAGGCCGCCTTTGGTCGCGACGATGTCGCCGGGGCGCAGCGTCGGATCGGTGTTGACGTCGACATGCGCCAGTCCGAAGCGATCGCGGCCATTGCAGGTGCTGCCGGCAACCAACTGCTTGCGATAGAGGAACGCGGTGTCGAGCTCGGCATAGCGGCTGCCGTCGGAGGCGACGGCGTGATCGATGCCGCTGCCGGAATAAAGCCGCGTGTGGCTGGCCGGACAGAAGGCATGGCACGCCTGCGCCGCGCTGATGCCGGCATGCGCCTGCACCGGGAAGTAAAAGCCGTCGCTGGTGCGCACGCAGTAGGCGCTCGCCGGGCCGCTCTCGGCGCGCTCGCGCGACCGCTCAGGCGCCCGGAAGAAGTCGTTCGGCTCGGCATAGGACTGCGCCTCGGCCGGTGCGCGCTGCGTGGAGGCCGCCGAACAGGAATTCGAACAAGCCCTGCGCCGACGCCGGCGTTGCCAGTGTCAGCAGGCCAGCGGCAAATATGCCTATCGACGCGCGCAAAAGCGCGCTCGCGCGGGTGGCCATCGCAAGCCCCTGTGGTTGATCGCGCTTCGCGCAAGATGCCGCGAAGCCGCACTGATCAACGCTTGGGCGCGCGGAAGGTTGCAGCAGCACCGGCGTGAGCGCCTTGTCATTTCACGGGGTGTCGTGCAGCATCCGCGTGCCGGACCAGGCATAAATCACTAGCCGAGGCCGGATTGGGGGGAATTCGTGGAACCGTCGTCGGCCATCGAAATCGCCAAACATACTTTGCTGTCCGGCGGCCTGATCCTGGCCATCGGCACCGTCACCGGCTTTGTGGCGCAGAAGTGCAAGATTCCCGACGTCGCGATATTCTTGATCGTCGGCATCGCCATCGGCCCGCAAGCACTGGGGCTGATCGACATCAAGGCGGATTCGGCGCTTTACCAGATCATCCTGCTGTTCGGCGCGAGCTACATCCTGTTCGACGGCGGCGCGTCGCTGCGTCTCAACATCCTGAAGCGCGTGTGGATCACCATCGTGGTGATCGCGACGATCGGCGTGCTGATCACGGCGGCGATTACTGGCTTTGCCGCGCATGTTGCCCTCGGCTTGCCCTGGATCGTGGCGCTGTTGCTCGGCGCGGCGCTTGCCTCGACCGATCCGGCGACGCTGGTGCCGATTTTCCGCCAGGTCAAAATCCGCGACCGCGTCGCGCAGACGGTGATGAGCGAATCGGCGTTCAACGACGCCATGGGCGCCATCGTCACCTTCGGCGTGTTGGCCGTCGCCATGGGCACCGGCGAATTTTCGCTCGGCGCGTCGTTGTTCGAACTGTTCAAGCAATCGGCTGTGGGCATCGTCGCCGGCGCCCTGTTCGGATATTTCGCCGCGCTGCTGATCGCGCACGAACGCTGGGCGTTCCTTTCGCAATATGCGCCGGTGGTGACGCTGGTCGCGGTGATCGGCGCCTATTTCGCCGCTGACGGCTTGCAGGCGCAGTGGCTTCATGGCCGTGTTCGTGTTCGGCATCATGATCGGCAACAAGGACTCGTTCGGCTTCACGATGGAGCCGGGCGAGGCGCAAAAGCTCGACGACTATGTGATGACCACTGCGTTCATCATGCGGCTGTTTATCTTCATCCTGCTCGGTTCGCAGGTCGATTTCGGCCTGATGGCCCAGTACTGGGCGGGCGGTGTCATTGTCGTGCTGATCCTGATGTTCGTGGCGCGGCCGGTAACGGTGTTCGCCTGCGCGCTGCCCGACCGGCGCGCCAAGTGGAGCTTCAACGAGATGCTATTCATGTGCTGGACGCGCGAGACCGGCGTCATTCCGGCCGCGCTTGCCGGCCTGTTGCTCGGCATGAAGGCGCCGGGCGCGCCGGTGATTGCGTCGGTCACTTTCATCGCAATTTTGATGACGATCCTAATTCAGGCGCCGACCACCAAGTGGCTGGGGCAGCGCCTGGGATTGATGGAATAGAAAGCAGAGGAGGTTCCCAATGGCGAGCAATGTCCGCTTCAGCAATCCGAAGACCTTGGCCAAGCCGCCGGGCTACACCTATGTGGTCGAGGCGACCGGGCCGAACCGGCTGATCTTCATCGCCGGCCAACTCGGCCTCGATCTGGACAACAAATTGGTCGGCGGCCCCGGCGATTTTCGCGCGCAGGCGTTCCAAGCGTTCCAGAATCTCAGGCTCGCGCTGGAATCGGCCGGCGCCGGCTTCAAGGACGTGGTGAAGATCAACAACTACCTCACGGACATGTCGCACATGGGAATTTTCCGCGAGGTGCGCGACGAGTTCCTCAATACGGCCGCGCCGCCGGCGAGCACCACCGTGGCCATTTCGCAATTGGCGCGGCCGGGCGCGTTGTTCGAGATCGAGGCGATTGCGGTGTTGCCGGCCAAGGCAGCCAAGTCTGCCGGAGCAAAGCGCGGCAAGGCGACGGTAAAGCGCAAGGTCAAGGCGAGCCGACGGACAAGAAAGTAAGCAGGCCGAGCACCGGCAGCAGCACGGCGAACGACCACAGCATGTAGCCGAAGAAGCTCGGCATTTTCACGCCGCGTTCGTTGGCGATGGCATAGACCATGAAATTGGGCGCGTTGCCGATATAAGTGAGCGCGCCCATGTAGACCGCGCCCATGGAGATGGCGGCGAGCGTGGCCGACAGCTTGCCCATCAGTACGGCGGCGTCGCCGCCGGCGAGCTGGAAGAACACGAGATAGGTCGGCGCGTTGTCGAGGAAGGCCGACAGAAGTCCGGTGAGCCAGAAATAGGCCACCTCGTGTGGGCTGCCATCTTGCGCGGTGACCGCCGTCGAGCAGCCAGCCGAACGGCCCGTCGTGGCCGGCCTCCAGCATCGCCAGCACCGGGATGATGCAGACGAAGATGCCGGCGAACAGCTTGGCCACCTCGGCGATCGGCTCCCAGGTGAAATCGTTGGCCTTGCGGTGCTCTTCCGGCGTGAGCCAAAGCGAGGCGAGCGCGATCACGACGAGCGCGCCGTCGCGCACGAGATTCTGCAAGGCGACATGCGTGCCATAGACGTCGATCTCGACGCCCGGCTTCCAGGCGGCGGAGAGCAGGATGGCGCCGATGATGCAGGCGATCAGCGGCAGGTTGATCAACCCGCGCAGGCGCAGCGGCTCGGCGGGGAGGGCGCGGCTTTCACCTCGCCGCGCGCCAGCCAGACGTCGAGCGCGAGGAAGATGCCGAGCACCAGCACGGCGACGATGGCCGTCTCATAGGCAAGATGGGTGGTGGTCCAGAAGAAATCGACGCCGCGCAGGAAGCCGACGAACAGCGGCGGGTCGCCCAGCGGCGACAGCGCGCCGCCGATATTGGCGACGAGGAAGATGAAGAAGATCACGACGTGGGCGTTGTTCTTGCGCGCGGCGTTGGCGCGGATCAGCGGCCGCACCAGGATCATGGCGGCCCCGGTGGTGCCGACGATGCTCGCCATCGCGGTGCCGAGCACCAGAATGCCGGCGTTCACCAGCGGGCTGCCGCGCAAGGTGCCGGTGATCAGGATGCCGCCGGCCACGACATAGAGCGCGAACAACAGGATGATGAAGCTCATATATTCCGCGAGCACCGCGTGCACGAAGGCGGCCAGCGCGGCCGGCGCGCCGGACGCAAGCGCGATCGGCGCCAGCGTCAGCAACGCCCACAAAGCGGCGATCTTGCCGTAATGGGCGTGCCAGAATTTCGCAAACAGCAGCGGGCCGGTGGCGATGCTCAGGAGAATGCCGGCGAAGGGCAGCGCCCAATACCAGCCCAAATTGGCCAGCCCATCGCGCCGTCGAGCGCCGGCGCGGCGTGGGCGGCGGTGGGCATGAGAATCACAGCAACTGCGGCCGCAAGGCGTCGGAGCATGGCTTTGCTTTTTGCTGTCATGCCCGGCCTTGTGCCGGGCATCCCGCTTGGGGGAGCCCTGTGCCTACCGAAGCGGGATGGCCGGGACAAGCCCGGCCAGAGGAGAGCCATGACAAGTTGAATTTGCTTCGGTATGGGAAGGCTCAGAATTTCGCACGCCGAGAGTTCCCCATGCGCATTACCGGCATCACCGACATCGTCGTCCCGATCTCCTCCGCCATCCGCAACGCCTATATCGACTTCTCGCAGATGACGGCGAGCGTGGTCGCCATCCACACCGACGCGGTGCGCGACGGCAAGCCGGTGGTCGGCTTCGGCTTCAATTCGAACGGCCGCTATGCGCCGCAAGGGCTGTTGCGCGAGCGCTTCATTCCACGGCTGAAAGCCGCCAAGCCGGACGAGATCGTCGACGCGCGCGGGCTGCTCGATCCGGCGAAATGCTGGGACGTCATGATGCGCAACGAAAAGCCGGGCGGACACGGCGAGCGCTCGGTCGCGGTCGGCGTGCTCGACATGGCGCTGTGGGACGCGCTCGCCAAGGCGGAAGGCGTGCCGCTGTGGCGGCTGCTCGCCGACCGCTACAACAACGGGCAAGCCGACAAGGCCGCCTGGGTCTATGCCGCCGGCGGCTATTACTATCCCGACAAGGACATCCAAGGTCTGCAGGACGAGATGAAGCGCTATCTCGACCTCGGCTATTCATGCGTGAAGATGAAGATCGGCGGCGTGCCGCTCAAAGACGACATCAAGCGCATCGAAGCGGCGCTCAAAGTGGTCGGCGGCAAGGGCGAGAACCTCTGCGTCGACGTCAATGGCCGCTACGATCTCGACGAGGCGCTCGCCTGCGGCGACGCGATCGCGCCATATAATCTGCGCTGGTACGAGGAGCCGCTCGATCCGCTCGACTATTTGCTGCACGCGGCGCTGGCCACGCGCTACCGGCCGCCGCTCGCCACCGGCGAAAATCTGTTCTCCATGCAGGACGCGCGCAATCTCATCCGCCACGGCGGCCTGCGGCCCGACCGCGACTGGCTGCAGTTCGATCCGGCGCTGTCCTACGGACTGGTCGAATATCTGCGCACGCTCGACATGCTGGCCGCGCACGGCTGGTCGCGCCGGCGCTGCGTGCCGCATGGCGGGCACCAGTTCGCGTTGAATATCGCGGTGGGCCTGGGGCTGGGCGGCAACGAATCCTATCCGCAGGTGTTCGCGCCGTTCGGCGGCTTTGCCGACAATTGCGCGGTCAAGGACAGCCGCGTCACCATGCCGGACGTGCCGGGCATCGGCTTCGAGGCGAAAAACGAGCTTTATAAGGTGATGAAGCCGATGCTAGAGCAGGCGCCGCGCTGAGCGTTTCGCGTCAACGATCCGAACGGACATTCCGACAACCACAGGGAAAGCCCAATAATGCCGACTGAAATTATCGAAGAGACGATCAAGCTGACGGCGGCCGACGGCCATGTTTTCGAGGCCTTTCACGCCGCGCCCAAGGGCACCAGCAAAGGCGGCCTGGTCATTTTGCAGGAAATTTTCGGCCTGACCGACCAGCTCAAAGGCGTGGTGCGCGCCTACGCGCGCGACGGCTACGACACGATCTTCCCCTGCGTCTACGACCGCGTCGCGCCCGGCACGGTGATCCCGTTCAGCGAGCCGGACAAGGGCAGGGACCTCGCCTACGGCCTGCCGCTCGACAAGGTGATGCTCGACGTCGGCGCCGCGGTGGCGCGCGTGCAGAGCAATCGCGGCGTGTCGGTGCTCGGCTTCTGCTGGGGCGGCGGCGTCATCGTGCGCGCGGCGGCCGAGCTCGATCTGCGCGGCGCGATCGCCTTCTACGGCACGCGGCTGCCGACTTATCTCGACCTGAAGCCGAAATGCGCGCTGCTGTTCCACTTCGCCAAGACCGATCCCAATTCGACGCCGGAAATCATCGACCAGGTGCGCAAGGCGTTTCCGTCGGCCGAAACGTATATTTACGAAGCGGGTCACGCCTTCGCCAACGAGGTGCGGCCGCCCTACAACGAAGCCGCGACCAAAGCCGCGCGCGAGCGGACGCTGGTGTTTCTCGAGAAGCATCACCAGCCGGCGACGAAGCATTGAGGTCGTGTCCCGGGCGCAGCGCAGCGCGCTTGCGGTGCGCTGCAGAACCGGGACCTTTACAGAATCAGAGGTTGGAAAGGCCCCGGATCAGCGGTGCATCACTTCGTGCTGCACCGCGATCTGGGGCACGAGCCCGTTAATGCGCCTCGTCCCAATTGTCGGCGGCGCGGGCGTCGACCTGCAGCGGCACGTGCAGCGAGACCGCCGGGTGCGGCGCGTCTTCCATCACGCGTTTGACCACCGGCATGGTCTTGGCCACTTCGCCGTCCGGCACCTCGAAGATCAGCTCGTCGTGCACCTGTAGAAGCATCTGCGCGCTGAGCTTGGCCTTGGCGAGTTCGCCCTCCATGCGCATCATGGCGCGGCGGATGATGTCGGCGGCCGAGCCTTGCAGGCGCGCGTTGATCGCGGCGCGCTCGTTGAACGAGCGGATCGACGCGTTTGACGCCTTGATGTCGGGGTAGTGGCACTTGCGCCCGAACAGCGTGAGCACGTAGCCGTTGGCGCGGCAGAACTCGCGCGTCTCGTCCATGTAGTCGCGGATGCCGGGGAAGCGCTCGAAATATTTCTTGATGTAGGCGCCGGCCTCGTTCTTGTCGATGCCGAGCTGCGCGGCAAGGCCGAAGGCCGAGATGCCGTAGATGATGCCGAAATTGATCGCCTTGGCGCGCCGGCGCACTTCGCTCGGCATGTCCTTGACCGGCACGCCGAACATTTCCGACGCGGTCATGGCGTGGATGTCAACGCCGTCCTGGAACGCCTTGCGTAGCGCCGGCACCTCGGCGACTTCGGACAACAGGCGCAGCTCGATCTGCGAATAATCGGCGGAGACGAGCTTCATGCCCGGGCGAAGCGACGAAGGCGCTGCCTGATCTTGCGGCCTTCCTCGGTGCGCACCGGGATGTTCTGCAAATTCGGCTCCGACGACGACAACCGTCCGGTCGAGGTGGCGGCGAGCGCGTAGGATGTGTGCACGCGATGGGTCGTCGGCGTTGACGTAAGTCGGCAGCGCCTCGGTATAGGTCGAGCGCAGCTTCGACACCTGCCGCCAGTCGAGAATCTTGCGCGGCAGCGCGTGGCCCTGCTCGGCGAGGTCTTCTAGCTCGCGCGCACCGGTCGACCATTGGCCGGTTTTCGTCTTGGTGCCGCCGGGCAGGCCCATTTTCCCAAACAGAATGTCGCCGAGCTGCTTGGGCGAGCCGGGATTAAGCGGCTCGCCGGCCAGCTTGCTTGATCTCGTCTTCCAGCGCGCCCTGCTTCTGGGCGAATTCGCCGGACAGCCGCGACAGCACCTGGCGGTCGATGGAAATGCCGCGCCGCTCCATGCGCGCCAGCACGGAGGGCATGGCCCGCTCCAGCGTTTCGTACACAGTGGTGACGCGCTCGGCGGCGAGCCGCGGCTTGAGCGCGTTCCACAGCCGCAGCGTCACATCGGCGTCCTCGGCGGCGTATTCGGTCGCCTTGTCGATGGCGACGCAGTCGAAGCTCACCTGCGATTTGCCGGAGCCGGCGACATCGGCGAAGTGAATGGTTTTGTGGTCGAGCCATTTCTCGGAGAGGTCGTCCATGCCGTGGCCGCCTTTGCCGGCGTCGAGCACGTAGGAGATCAGCATGGTGTCGTCGTAGCCCTGGATCTCGATGCCGCGCTGGGCGAACACCAGCCAATCGTATTTCATGTTCTGCGCGATCTTGAGGATGCTCTTGTCCTCGAGCAGCGGCTTGAGAACTTTCAGCGCGTCCTCTTCCTTGATCTGGTCGGCAGCCAGCCCGGCATCGAACAGCCCGTCGCCGCCGCCGTCCTTCTTGTGCGCGAGCGGCACGTAGCAGGCTTCGTTTGGCGACAGCGCCAGCGAGAAGCCGCACAGGCCCGCCTGCATGGCGTCGAGGCTGGTGGTCTCGGTGTCGACCGCCACCACGCCTACTTCATGCGCGCGCGCGATCCATTCTTTCAGGCGCGCCAGCGTGCGCACGCATTCGTACTTTGAGCGGTCGACTTTCTGTTTGCGCGCGGCTTCCGCGCGCGCGGCGGCGAGCGAGATCGGAGTGAGGGCGCCGTTTGCTTCGCTCTTGGCGGCGGGCTTGGCTTGCGGAGCGGATGCAAACAAATCGCCGGTATTCCCGGCCGGCGCACTTGGCGCGGCTTTCGCCGGCGCGCCCGATACCAGTTTCGCGTCAGCCTCGACCTGCGAGGCGTCGATCTCGGCCTTTTCGGCGACGCGCCGCGTGATGGTGTTGAACTCCATCGCCTTGAGAAAGGCGATCAGATGCTTGTAGTCAGGTTCGTGCACGGCGAGCTGGTCGACCGGCACGTCGAGCGGCACGTTCTGGTCGAGCGTCACTAGCCGCTTCGATATGCGCGCGATCTCGGCATTGTCGATCAGACTTTGCCTTCGCTTTTCCTGTTTGATCTCGCTCGCGCGCTTGAGCAGCGTTTCGAGGTCGCCGTATTCGCCGATCAATTGCGCCGCGGTCTTGACGCCGATGCCGGGCACGCCGGGCACGTTGTCGGAAGAATCGCCGATCAGCGCCTGCACCTCGATCACCTTCTCCGGTCCGACGCCGAATTTCTCCATTACCTCGGCGCGGCCGATGCGGCGGTCCTTCATGGTGTCGTACATGGTGACGCCGTTGCCGACCAACTGCATCAGGTCCTTGTCGGAGGAGACGATGGTGGTGGTCGCCTTGGCCTCGCAGGCGAGCCGCGCGTAGGTGGCGATCAGGTCGTCGGCCTCGAAGCCGGCCTGCTCCAGGCAGGGGATTTCGAAGGCGTGCACCGCCTCGCGGATGAGCGGAAACTGCGGAATGAGGTCTTCCGGCGCGTCCGGCCGGTGCGCCTTGTAGTCGGGATAGAAATCCGGTGCGGAACGTCTTCTCCGACTTGTCGAACACGACCGCGAGATGGGTCGGCTTGTCGTCCTTCATCTCGGCCAACAGCTTCCACAGCATGTTGCAGAAGCCGAGCACGGCATTGACCTGCAGGCCGTCCGATTTGCGGGTGAGCGGCGGCAGCGCGTGATAGGCGCGGAAGATGTAGCCGGAGCCGTCCACCAGAAACAGGTGGTCGCCCTTCTTGAGCGGGCGCGCCGCCGGGTTATGATGGCACGGGCGCGGCGGCTTTGGATTTGGTCTTGCGGCTTGGGTTTTGCGCTGGTCGGCATGGCCGAATGTGGCCCCGGACGGCGCGTTAATCAATCTGTCGCACGACTCGGCCACAGAAAATGCCGGCACTCGCCACCTCGGGCGGCCTCTGCTATGAGACCGCCGGCCCTGGGTGGCTTGAACAAGCGTCTACGCAAGAGAATTCCATGCGCGTTGCCATGATCGGCACCGGCTATGTCGGCCTCGTTTCCGGGGCCTGCTTTGCCGATTTCGGCCACGACGTGACCTGCGTCGACAAGGACGCCGGAAAAATCGCCGCGCTGACGCGTGGCGAGGTGCCGATCTACGAGCCGGGGCTCAACGACCTGGTCGCCGCCAATACGCGCGCCGGCCGGCTCAAATTCACCAGCGATCTGCCCGCCGCGGTGAAAGCCGCCGACGCGGTGTTCATCGCCGTCGGCACGCCGTCGCGGCGCGGCGACGGCCATGCCGACCTGAGCTTTGTCTACGACGCCGCGCGCGAGATCGCCGCCGCGCTCGACGGCTTCACCGTGGTGATCACCAAATCGACCGTGCCGGTCGGCACCGGCGACGAGGTCGAACGCATCATCCGCGAAGCGCGCGCCGACGCCGAATTCGCGGTGGTGTCGAACCCGGAATTCCTGCGCGAAGGCGCCGCCATCCAGGACTTCAAGCATCCCGACCGCATCGTGGTCGGCAGCGACGATAAGCGCGCGCGCGACGTGATGACCGAGCTTTATCGCCCGCTCTATCTCAACCGTTCGCCGATCCTGTTCACCGACCGGCGCACCGCCGAGCTGATCAAATACGCCGCCAACGCCTTCCTCGCCACCAAGATCACCTTCATCAACGAGATCGCCGATCTCGCCGAAAAAGTCGGCGCCGACGTGCAGGAGATCGCGCGCGGCATCGGCCTCGACAACCGCATCGGCTCGAAGTTTCTGCACGCGGGCCCCGGCTTCGGCGGCTCGTGTTTTCCCAAGGATACGGTGGCGCTGCTCAAGACCGGGCAGGACCACGATGCGCCGCTGCGCATCATCGAGGCGGTGGTGGCGGTCAACGACGCGCGCAAGCGCGCCATGGCGCGCAAGGTTGCGCACGCGCTCGGCGGCGAATTGCGCGGCAAGACGATTGCCGTGCTGGGCTTAACCTTCAAGCCGAACACCGACGACATGCGCGAGTCGCCGTCGATCCCGCTGATCACCGCGCTGCAGGACATGGGCGCCAAGGTGCGCGCCTACGATCCGACCGGCATGGAGCAGGCCAAGCCGCTGATGGCCAATGTCGCCTTCTGCAAGGACGCCTACGATTGCGCCGAGGGCGCTTCGGCGCTGGTGATCGTGACCGAATGGGAGCAGTTCCGCGCGCTCGATTTCGCGCGGCTCAAGACCGTGATGGAACGCCCGGTGCTGGTCGATCTGCGCAACATCTACCGGCCGGACGAAGTCGCGCGCCACGGCTTTACCTATGAGAGCGTCGGGCGGGCGAAGAAATGATCGACGTCGCCACCAACAGACGTTGATTGGCCCCGCGCTTTGCGCGCGGGGCAGGCAGACTATTTCCAAATCGCTATCCGAGTTTCTCCATCCGAATTGCGGGTGACGACGTCACATATGCAAAAATTCGATACACCGCTTCCGATCGACGACGCGCTGCCGCGGCTGACCGCCGCGCTCGCGGCGAACAATGCCGCCGTGCTGGTGGCGCCGCCCGGCGCCGGCAAGACCACGCGGGTGCCGCTGGTGCTGCTCGACGAGGCGTGGGCGAAGGATAAGAAAATCCTGGTGTTGGAGCCGCGCCGGCTGGCGGCGCGCGCCGCCGCCGCCCGCATGGCCTCGACGCTCGGCGAGCCGGTCGGCGACATTGTGGGCTTACGCGTGCGCTTCGGCTCCAAGGTTTCCAAGCGCACGCGCATCGAAGTGATCACCGAGGGCGTGTTCACGCGGCTGGTGCTCGACGATCCATCGCTCGAAGGCATTGCCGCCGTTCTGTTCGACGAATTCCACGAGCGGTCGCTTGGATGCCGATCTCGGGCTGGCGCTGGCGCGCGAGGCGCAGCAGGGCCTGCGCGAGGATCTGAAAATCCTGGTGATGTCGGCGACGCTCGACGGCGCCCGCGTGGCGGCGCTGCTGGCGCCGGCGCCGGTGGTGGAAAGTGAAGGCCGCGCCTTTGCGGTCGAGACACGCTATCTCGGCCGCGATCCGCGCGCGCGCATCGAAAGCCAGGTGGCCGACGCCGTGCAGCGCGCGCTTGCGCGCCGATACGGGCTCGGCGCTGGTGTTCCTGCCGGGCGCCGCCGAAATCCGCCGCACCGAAACGCTGCTCAAGGAACGCGTCACCGATCCGAACGTCGATATCGTCGCGCTCTTCGGCGCCCTCGATGCGCGCGAGCAGGACCGCGCCATATCGCCGGCGCCGGCCGGGCGGCGCAAGGTGGTGCTGGCGACCTCGATCGCGGAAACCTCGCTCACCATCGAGGGCGTGCGCGTCGTCATCGACAGCGGTCTGTCGCGCGTGCCGCGCTACGAGCCGGATGTCGGCCTCACACGGCTGGAAACCGTGCGGGTGTCGCGCGCCGCCGCCGACCAGCGCCGCGGCCGCGCCGGCCGCACCGAGCCGGGCGTCTGCTACCGGCTGTGGGACGAACCGCAGACCGGCGCGCTCGAACCTTATACGCGGCCGGAAATCCTGTCGGCCGATCTCTCATCCTTCGTGCTCGATCTGGCGCAATGGGGCGTAAGCGATCCCACCAAGCTCGCCTTTCTCGACCCGCCGCCGGCGGCCGCGCTCAGCGAAGCCAAGGCCTTGCTTAGCGAACTCGGCGCCATCGATGCGCAAGGCCGCATCACCGAGGAAGGCCGCAAGCTGCGCAGGCTGCCATTGCCGCCGCGGCTGGCGCGCATGGTGGTCGATGCCGCCGCGGAAGGCGCCGGCGCAGAAGCGGCGGCGATTGCCGCGGTGCTCACCGAGCGCGGGCTCGGCGGCGACGATCCCGATCTGCGCCATCGGCTCGATCAATTCCGCCGCGACCGCTCGCGCCGCGCCGAGGACGCGCGCGCGATGGTGCGGAGGTGGGGCGATCTGGTGGGCGGCAACGAAACGGGCGGCGATCAATCGCCCGGCTCTTTGCTCGCGCTTGCCTATCCCGACCGCATCGCCAAGAGCCGCGGCGGCGGCAGCGGCGCGTTCCTGCTCGCCAATGGCCGCGGCGGCAAAGTCGATGCCGGCGTCGGCGCTGGCGCGCGAACCGTTCCTGGCAGTGGCGGAATTGACCGGCGCCGCGGCGGCGAGCCGCATCATCCTGGCGGCGCCGATCGCGCCCGATGAAATCGAGGCACGCTTTGCCGGCAACATCGAAGACCGCGAGGCGGTGAGTTTCGATGCCGCTTCCGCCTCGTTGCGCGCGCGGCGGAGCCGCCGGCTCGGCGCGCTGGTGCTGGCCGAGCAAACCAAAGCGGTCGAGCCGACAGCCGAGAGCGCGAAACTTTTGGCCGAGGGAATCGCGAGTATCGGCATCGGCAGACTGCCCTGGAGCAAGGCGCAACTGCAATTGCGCGATCGCGTGCAATTCCTGCGCCAGGCGGAAGGCGACGAATGGCCCGATCTCTCCGACGGCGCGCTGGCGCGCGCGGCGGCCGAATGGCTGGCGCCGTTCCTTCCCGGCAAGACCGCATTGTCGCAGATCGGCGCCGACGATCTTTCGGCCGCGCTCGATGCATTGGTGCCGTGGGCGCTGCGCAAGCGGCTCGATGCCGAAGCGCCGACCCATTTCACCGCGCCGTCCGGCTCATCTGTGCCGATCGATTATGAGGCCGAGCAGGGCCCGACGGTATCGATCCGCGTGCAGGAATTGTTTGGCCTTGCCAAACATCCGGCGATTGCCGGCGGCCGCGTGCCGCTGGTGATCGAGCTGTTGTCGCCGGCGCACCGGCCGGTGCAGGTGACGCGCGATTTGCCCGGTTTCTGGCGCGGCAGCTATGCCGACGTGAAAACGGAGATGCGCGGCCGCTATCCGCGCCATCCCTGGCCGGACGATCCGCTCGCAGCGCCGCCGACCCGCCGCGCCAAGCCGCGCGGCACGTAAAATTGCACGTGTCCGTTTAACCGTCCGCTCACCATCCAAAAAAACACGCGGCAGTTTACAACACTGCGTTAAGGCGGCCTTTGGCAGGCGCATGTGACTCTCGCGCGCAACCATCGGGCCTTGTCATGCGTCAGATCCTCATTGCCGCCTTCGTCATGCTGGTCGCCGGCAGCTTTGTCGCCCGCTACGCCGACAAGGCGGTGGTGGAAGCCCCCGCGCCGCAGGCCGCAGCGGTCCAGGTCGTCGACCAGCCGACGCAGACTTCCGCCGGTCAGCACAAGATGGAATTGACCAGCGGCCGCGACGGCCATTTCCGCGTCGATGCCCGTGTCGATGGCAGGCATATCGGCTTCATGATCGACACCGGCGCCTCGCTGGTGATCCTGCGCGAGACCGACGCCTCCA
This sequence comes from uncultured Alphaproteobacteria bacterium, assembly GCA_963749625.1. Lineage (GTDB taxonomy): Bacteria > Pseudomonadota > Alphaproteobacteria > Rhizobiales > Xanthobacteraceae > Pseudolabrys. The sequence continues at coordinate 417,354 of CAVVNY010000008.1, forward strand.
ATGTCGGCCTGCACCCGATGCCGCGCGACTACACCGCGATCGTCTCCACCGCCAACGGCCGGATCAAGGCGGCGCCCGCCAAGCTCGAGCGCATCGAAGTCGGCGACATCACCGTTTTCGACGTGCCGGCGCTGGTGCTGCCCGACGAGGTGCTGCCGACCAACCTGCTCGGCGTCTCGTTCCTGTCGCGGCTGCGGCGCTACGAATATGCCGACGGCCGTATGCTGCTGGAGCAGTAGTTTACCCCGCAATACGCGAGAATTTAGCCGGATCGCTTTGCCGGTTCACGGCGTTGAGGTATGCACATGAATGTTCACGCGCCCAAATTCGAGGCTTTGATGTTTCCGACGCCGAAATCCGCGCTCACGCCCAATACCTACGCCTATGAGTCGTCGCCACTGGTGAAGCCGACCGGCTTCCGCGAATACGACGCGCGCTGGCTGTTGGAAAAGGAGATCAATTTGATGGGCGTGCAAGCGCTCGGCATGGGGCTGGGCACGCTGATCCGCGAGATGGGCGTCAAGCCGGAAATCGTCACCGGCCACGACTACCGCAGCTATTCGGCTTCCGTGAAGCTGGCGCTGGTCACCGGGCTGCTGGCGGCCGGCTGCAAGGTGCACGACATCGGGCTCGCCATCACGCCGATGGCCTATTTCGCGCAGTTCGAGCTCGACGTGCCCTGCGTCGCCATGGTCACCGCCTCGCACAACGACAATGGCTGGACCGGCGTGAAGATGGGGGCCAACCGGCCGCTGACCTTCGGCCCCGACGAGATGACGCGGCTGAAGGAAATCGTGCTCGGCGCCAAGTTCGATCTCAAGGGCGGCGGCTCTTACGTGTTCGTGGAGAATTTCCCCGACCGGTATATCGCCGACCTCACCCAGCGGCCAAAGATCAAGCGCAAGCTCAAAGTGGTCGCGGCCTGCGGCAACGGCACCGCCGGCGCTTTTGCCCAGCGCATTCTCGATGCAATCGGCTGCGAGGTCGTGCCGCTCGATACCGATCTCGACTACACCTTCCCGAAATACAATCCGAATCCGGAAGACCTCGAGATGCTGCACGCCATGCGCGATGCCGTGCTCGAGCACAAGGCCGACGTCGGTCTCGGTTTCGACGGCGACGGTGACCGGTGCGGCGTCGTCGACGACACCGGCGAGGAGATCTTCGCCGACAAAGTGGGCGTGATGCTGGCGCGCGATATGTCGAGCCTGCATCCTGGCGCGACCTTCGTGGTCGACGTGAAGTCGACCGGCCTCTATGCCACCGATCCCGTGCTGCTGAAGAACGGCGTCAAGGCCGACTATTGGAAGACCGGCCACTCCTACATGAAGCGCCGCACGCACGAGCTGGGCGCGCTGGCCGGCTTCGAGAAGTCGGGCCACTACTTCTTCAACAAGCCGTTCGGCCGCGGCTATGACGACGGCTTCGTCTCGGCGCTCGCCATCTGCGACATGCTCGACCGCAACCCCGATAAAAAGATGTCGCAGCTCAAGGACGCGCTGCCCAAGACCTGGGGTTCGCCGACCATGTCGCCGCATTGCGACGACGAGAGAAAATACGGCGTGGTCGACGCAGTGGTGAAGCATTTCGAGGCCGCCAAGAAAAGGGGCGACAAGTTCGCCGGGCAAGCCATCCACGACCTGGTCACCGTCAACGGCGTGCGCGTCACGGTCGAGGACGGCACCTGGGGCCTGGTGCGCGCGTCGTCGAACAAGCCGGAACTGGTGGTGGTGGTGGAAAGCCCGGCGTCGGAAGCGCGCATGCGCGAGATGTTCAAGGCGGTCGATGGCGTGCTGCGCACGCACCCGGAAGTGGGCGAATACAATCAGACGATTTAAGTTCGCGTGCCCGTCACCCTTCGAGGCTCGCCGCTTCGCGGCTCGCACCTCAGGGTGACGGAGTGAATGCTAAAACCCCCAGTATCGCCCGGTGCCGCCGATCACCACCACGATCAGGCCGAGCGGCAGGTTCACCATGATGACCTGACGGATGAGTTCGATTTGCGCGCCGGCGGCCGGCCAGTCCTTGGCGTCGACGGCGCGTTTGAACTTGAGCCACGGGCCGTGGAACAGCCAGAGGAACAGCAGGACCATCAGCCAGCCGATGCCTTGCATCAGATGGATGTAGAGCGGCGCGCCTTTAAAGCCGCCGAAGGTCGTCAACAGCATCCAGTAGCCGCTGCCGAGCAGGAGCAACAGCGACACCCAAACCCAGGGGAAGAATTTGGCGAAGAAACGCCGCCATAGCGCCAGCCGCTGCGGCGGCTCCAGCGCGCCGGCTGCCGGGCGCAGGCAGACATAGGCGGCGAACATGCCGCCGACCCAGACCACGGCGCCGAGAACGTGAACCGCAAGGGCGAGGGTGGTTTGCATCATGGCGCAACTCTCTGGTTAGAATGATTGGCGGCAATGCTAGCACGGCCGCCGGGCCTTGCGGTACAAGCTGCCCATGCGCATTGCCATTCTCGGGGCCGGACCGGCCGGACTTTATCTCGGATATCTGCTCAAGCGCCGGCGTCCCGACGCCGACGTCACGATCGTCGAGCAGAATCCGGCCGACGCCACCTTCGGCTTCGGCGTGGTGTTTTCCGACCGCGCGCTCGAGTTCCTGCGCGACGACGATCCCGATACGTTCGCGGCGATCGCGCCGCAGATGGAATCCTGGGACGATATGACGCTCGTGCACCGAAACGAGCGCGTCGTCATCGACGGCATCGGCTTCGCGGCCATCGGCCGGCTGAAGCTGCTGCAATTGCTGCAACAGCGCGTGCGCTCCGTCGGCATCGAGCCGCAATTCTCCCGCCCGCTGACCTCGCTCGATGAATTCGCCGGCGCCGATCTGGTGATCGGCGCCGACGGCGTCCATTCGCTGGTGCGGCGCACGTTTGCGGATGAATTCGGCGCCAGCGTCGGGTACCGCAGCAACTATTTCGCCTGGTTCGGCACCAGCCAGCGTTACGATACGCTGACGCATACCTTCCGCCACACGCCGATCGGCGATTTCAACGCGCATCACTACCGCTACGCGCCGGGGCGAAGCACCTTCATCGTCGAAACGGACGAGGCGAGTTTCGCGCGCGCCGGTTTCGAGCGCCTGGAAGAATCGGAATCGCGCAGCCTGTGCCAGAAAATATTCGCCGACGCGCTCGGCGGCCATCCGCTGATTTCCAACAATTCGATCTGGCGGCGGTTTCCGCTGGTGCGCAACGCGCGCTGGCACCACGGCAAATACGTGCTGATCGGCGACGCACTGCACACCGCGCATTTTTCCATCGGCTCGGGCACGCGGCTCGCCATGGAGGACGCCATCGCACTCGACAAGGCATTGGCCGCGCATGGCGATGACGTCAGTGCCGCGCTGCCGGCCTTCGAGGCGGCACGGCGCCCGATCGTGGACAAGCTGGTCGCCGGCGCCAATGCCAGCGCGGCCTGGTACGAAAATTTCACCGAACATATGGAACTGGCGCCGGCCGAATTCGCCATGAGCTACATCACGCGTTCCGGCCGCGTCGATCTCGAGCGGCTGCGCAAGCTGTCGCCGCGTTTTGTCGAACGCTACGAACACGAGCATCAATGACGCCGATCGGGCTCGCGCTCGGTCGGAATAACAAAGCCAGCGCCTAATCCTCAAACACCGCCACCGCCCGGATCGGCGAGCCGGTGCCGCCGCGCCATTTCAGCGGCAAGCCGATGAACTGGAATTCGCCCTGCCCGAGCAGGCTTTCGAGATTGCACAGGCTCTCGATGTGCGTGATGTCGAGTTCGAGACAGACCTTATGCACCAGCGAATTCACGTCGCCTTCCGGTCCCGGCCGCATCGAATCGATGCCGAAATGCACGATGCCCTGTTTGGCCAGCCATTCGGTCGCTGCGACGTTCACGCCCGGATTGTCGGTCGCATAGGCCTTGCTCGGGAACGTGCGCTCGTGATGGCCGGTGCAGAGCAGCACCGTGCCTTTCTCCGGAATCGGCACGCCGGCTTTCTTGACCGCCGCCTCGAGATCGGCAGGCGTGATCTCCGCTTTCGGCGCGATGTGGCGCAGGTCGATGCAGATGCCCTGCACGATGCAGTTTTCCAGCGGGTATTCGTTGATCGGCGTGCCGCTCTTGCCGAAGTGCCGCGGCGCGTCGATATGCGTGCCGCCGTGGTCGGGCATGGAGAAATACATGACGCTGTTGCCTTGCACGTTGCCGGAATCGGCGAAGGCTTCGTCGTGCGTCTTCCAGACGCCGTGGATGATGGGAGGCTGGCCCGGATAGCTCGGAGTGCGGTGATAGAGCTCGCGGCTCAGGTCGACGATGCGCATTTTCTTCCTCCGTTTTTTGATTGGTGCGGCCGTGCCGCAAGCCCGCGCTTGTAGCGCAATCACTGTCGAGCAAAAAGCTCCTTAGCCGTTCTTCCCCGTCGCGCGCAGCGACGGCAGGCCGATGCCGGTCGCTTCGAAGCCGCCGTCGACGGCAATCGTCTGCCCGGTGATGTAGCTGGCGCGCTCGCTGCACAAAAAGAAGATCGCCTCGGCGAGTTCGGTTTCAAGGCCGTAGCGGTTGAGCGGGATGGCGTCGTGATAGGCGGCGCGGATGTCCGGCGTATGCACCGCCTTCGCCATGGCGGTGTCGACCGGCCCGGGCGCCACCGCATTGACGCGGATGTTCAGCGGCGCGAATTCGACCGCCTGCTGCTGGGTCAAGTGCGCGAGCCCGGCCTTGCTGGTGCCGTAGGCGGTGCGCAGCGTCGAGGCGCGCAGGCCCGAAATCGAGGTGATGTTGACGATGGCGCCGCCGCCGGTATCGCGCATCAGCGGCGCCGCCGCCTGCGCGCACAAAAACGGCCCGGTGAGATTGACCGCCAGCACGCGCGACCAGTCCTCGTAAGAGACGTCGAGGATCGGCTTGAAGATGGCGATGCCGGCATTGTTGACCAAAGCGTCGAGGCGGCCGAATTGCGCGGCGGCGATTTCGAAGGCGCGCGCCACACCGGGCGGATCGGCCACGTCGCAGGTGAGCGCCAGCGTGGTGTGGGGCTTGCCGATCGCCGCCATGGTGCGCTGCAGATTGTCGCCGTCGATATCGAGCAGCGCCACGCGCCAGCCGTCGGCGAGGAATCGCTTGGCGGTCGCGAGCCCGATGCCGCGCGCGGCGCCGGTGACCAAAGCAACCTTACCCGTCGTCTCGCTCATCGTTTCCCCCTGGCAACTTTGTCGTTCTTGGCTGTGTAGAAGACGCGCATCCCCGGGACAAGATTGGCATGATTTCGCTTCCTTGCCTGCCGGTTCGTTTTGGAGGAAAATAGAAAAAAATAATAAAATCAGGGAGGACTTGCCGATGGACGTAATCCCGCTCGGTCCAGGTTTTGCCGCCGAATTGCGCGGCGTCACGCTTGCCGATATTGCCGCTAACGACGACGCCTATGCGGCGGCGCGCGCGGCCTTCGAGGACCATTCGGTCCTGGTGTTCCGCGGCCAGGAGGTGACCGACGAGGGTCAACTCGCTTTTTCGCGCCGCTTCGGACCGCCCGAAGTGACCAAGGTCGGCTCGCTCGGCACCGGCACCCATTTCATCACCCTGACCACCATCGGCGAGGACGGCAAAGTTGTGCCGCCGGACCATCGCTTCGCCTTGCGCAACAAGGCGAACCAGCTTTGGCACACCGATAGTTCGTTCAAGAGCGTGCCGGCGCTGACGTCGATCTTGTCGGCGCGCATCGTGCCGGCGCATGGCGGCGAAACCGAATTCGTCTCGACGCGGCTGGCCTTCGAACGGCTCGATCCGGCGCAGCGCGAGAAGCTGTCGAATTCGTTTGCCTGGCACGATTACGCGCATTCGCGCGGCCAGATCGCGCCCGGTCTTGCCAGCCCGGAGGAGCGCGCGGCGCTGCCGCCGGTATGCTGGCGCATGGTGTGGAAAAATCCGGTGAATGGGCGCAGCGCGCTCTATCTTGCCTCGCACGCTTACGCGGTCGAAGGCATGGAGCCTGCGGCGGGCAAAAAGCTGATCGACGACCTGATGGCGGCCGCGACCGCGCCCGGCACGAGCTATGTGCATGCGTGGAAGAACGGCGACGTCGTGATGTGGGACAACCGCGCCACCATGCATCGCGGCAGGCCGTGGCCGGCGCAGGAGGCGCGCTTGATGGTGCGCACGACGATCTCGGCGACCGCGGCCGACGGCGTCGAGAGCATGCGGCCGCCGGCGAAACAGGCGGCGGAGTAGCTAGGCGCGCAGTCCGAGGATCTGCCGGGCGTCCGCGGGCGTGGCGACCTGATCGCCCAAGATCTCAATGATCTTTGCTGCCTTCTCCACCAATGCGGCGTTGCTCGGCGTGAGCTTGCCCTTCTCCAGGTAGAGGTTGTCCTCCAGCCCGACCCGAACATGGCCGCCGAGCAGCACGGTCTGCGCGGCGATGGGGAATTGGTAGAGCGAAATGCCGAAGGCGAACCAGACGCAGCCGCCCGGCAGCAGGCTGCGCATGTAGCTGACCGCCTCCGAGGTGGCGGGCTGGCCCCAGGAAATCCCGAGGCAGATCTGGAACAGGCCGGGCGGCTTGACGTGACCGGTCTCGATCAACCGTCTGGCGAGCATCAAATGGCCGGCCTCGAACACTTCGAGTTCGGGCGTGACGCCGGCGTCGCGGATTTCCGTTGCCATGGCCTCGAGATGGGCCGGCGTGTTGACGAAAACCTGGCCGCCCATGTTCATGCTGCCCATGTCGAGGCTGCAGATTTCCGGCTTGAGCTCGACCACATGGCGCACGCGCGCGGCCGGCAGCGCCAGCGTGCTGCCGGGCGCGGCTTTCAGCGGCTCGTCGGCGCCGGGGATGAAGCGCGCGCCGGGGCCGGTGGTGAGATTGATCAGCACGTCGGTGCCGCTGGCGCGGATACGCTCCACCACTTCGCGATAGAGCGCTCCGTCCATGCTCGGCTTGGTCGTCTGCGGATCGCGCACGTGGATATGCACGATGGCCGCGCCCGCCTTGGCGGCGTCGATCGCCGAGGCGGCGATCTGCGCCGGCGTCACCGGCACGGCGGGATTGCGGCCCGGCGTATCCGCCGAGCCGGTCACCGCGCAGGCGATCATCACTTTACGCTGCATGGTCCGTCGCCTTACTGGTTACTCGATGCGCAGATGCGCATCGTGCACGACCTTGCCCCACTTCGCGATCTCGCTCTTGATGCGCGCGCCGAATTCTTCCGGCTTGTTCGCCACCGGCACGAAGCCGAGCTTCATCAGATGGTCGGCGACGTCCTTCTGGGCCACCGCCTTGGCGATCTCTTTGTGCAAGAGATCGATGATCTCCTTCGGCGTGCCGGCCGGCGCCAGCACGCCGGTGAGAGTGTCGGCCTCCTGGCCGCTATAGCCGGCCTCCTGCATGGTCGGCACGTCGGGGATTTCCTTGCTGCGCTTGACGGCGAGCACGGCGAGCGCACGCAATTTGCCGCTTTGCACATTGGCCAGTGCCGGCGGCAGCGCCGTAAAGGCGATCGGCGTGTGGCCGCCGATGGTCGAGGTGATCGCCGGCGCCGCGCCCGGATACGGGACGTGCACCATTTCGAGGCCGAATTTCTGCTTGAACAATTCGCCCGACAGATGCGGCGTCGAGCCGATGCCGGGCCCGGCGAAACTGTATTTGCCTGGGTTGGCCTTGATCAGCGCGATCAACTCCTTGACGGTCTTGGCGGGCACCGACGGATTGACGACGATCACGTTGGGCGAATAGGCCACCATGGTGATCGGCGCGAAGTCCTTGACCGCGTCATAGGGCACGTGGGCGTACAGGCTCATATTGACCATGAAGCCGGTGCTCACCACGGTGAGCGTGTAGCCGTCGGGCGCCGCCTTGGCGACTTCGGCGCTGGCGATATTGCTGCCGGCGCCGGGTTTGTCTTCGACGAAGAATTGCTGGCCAAGGGCAGCCGACAGTTTTTCCGCGACGATGCGGGCGATCACATCGGTCGGGCCGCCAGCGGCAAAGCCGACCACGATGCGCACCGGATGATCGGGATATTTGCCCGCGGCGCCGGCGCTGGTGGCGATAAGCAGCCCGGCGCAGAAAGCGAGCAAGCGTATGGTGGTTTTCATGGCGTCCCCCCAGCTGTTTGAGACAGCGCCATCATAGGCACACGAGGCGGTATCGGGAAACCCCGTGGCCCCGCTTGTCGCCATCTCGCGCTCTTGCGACTCATATAGGCTGCCGCCATGACGCCCCGCCTTTTGGCCCTGCTGGCAGGCCTCGCGATCGCCGCGCCGGCGATGGCTCAGGACATCCGCGGCCTCGAAATATGCACCGCCGAAAAGACGATGGAGCGGCGCACCAGTTGTCTGCAAAGCAATGCCGAATTCCTTCAGCAGGCGCTGGCCAAGCAAACGCGCGACATGCACGCGAAATTTGCCGATGCGAACCGCGAGCTCGCCGCGCATAAGGCCGAAATCGCCGCGCTCAAGGCGGCGCTGGCGAAACTTCAGCAAGAGCTGGCGGAGTTGAAGAAACCGAAACCGGAAAAGAAGTGACGGAGCGTGCGCGCGCTCAGTCGTTGTCTTTCTCTTCCTTGAACGTGTCGCGGTACGGGTGCGCCGGATAGACGCCGAGCACGATCAGTTCCTTCGAGAAGAAGGCGAGTTCCTCGAGCGCGAACACCAGCGCGCGGTCGTCGGGGTGGCCCTCGACGTCGGCATAGAATTGCGTGGCGAAGAAATTGCCGCCGACCATGTAGCTCTCGAGCTTGGTCATGTTCACGCCGTTGGTGGCGAAGCCGCCGAGCGCCTTGTACAGCGCGGCCGGCAGATTGCGCACGCGGAACACGAAGGTGGTGACGACTTTGCCCTTGCCGGGCTCGGCCCATTTCTTGTCGCGCGAGAGCACGACGAAGCGCGTGGTCGAATGCGATTCGTCCTCGACGTTCTCTTTCAGGATATTCAGGCCGTAGATCTCGGCGGCCAGCCGCGAGGCGATGGCCGCGCGGGTGACGTCCTTGCTTTCGGATACTTCACGCGCGGAGCCGGCGGTGTCGGCGGCGACGATCGGCTTTAGCTTGAGCTCGCGGATCATGCCGCGGCATTGCCCGAGCGCCATCACGTGGCTCTCCACCGACTTGATGGTCTTCAGGCTGGCGCCCTTCGGCGCCATCAACTGATTGCGGATCGGCAGGAACCATTCGGCGATGATGTGCAAGCCGGAATTCGGCATCAGATGATGGATATCGGCGACGCGGCCAGCGATCGAATTCTCGATCGGGATCATGCCGAGATCGACGTCGCCGCCGGTGAGCGCGGAGAAGCAATCCTCGAAGGTCGGGCAGGGCACCGGCTCGTGATCCGGATAGGCGTCGCGGCAGGCGATATGCGAATTCGCGCCCGGTTCGCCCTGGTAAATGATCTTTTTCTTGGCCATGAATACCTGCCTTAAGCCCCGATCCGTACGCAGACCTTTGTGCCTTAGTCAACCGGCGAGCATTTGGCGCGCTTTGGCCAGTTCTTCCGGCGTATCGACGCCGAGCGGGACGCTGTTGACCACGACCACATCGATGCGCATGCCGGCATCGAGCGCGCGCAACTGCTCGAGCTTCTCGCGCAGCTCGTTGGCGGAGGGCGGCAGTTTGACGAACCGCTCCAGCGCCGCGCGCCGGTAGGCGTAAAGCCCGATGTGGTGATAGTGCGGCCCGGGCCCGATCGCGTCGGCGCGCGTGAAGGTCATCGGCGCGCAGGCGGCCGGGCGCGACAACCGAGCCGATCGCCTTGACCACGTTCGGATTGGTGCGCTCGGCCGGATCGGCGATGACCGCCGCGAGCGTCGCGATATCGACCGCGGGATCGGACAGCGGGCCGAGCGTGGCGCGGATATCGGCGGGGTCGATAGTGGGCAGGTCGCCCTGCACGTTCACCACCACGCCGATGCGGCGCTCGGGGTCGAGCGCCTCCAGCGCCTCATAGATGCGGTCGGAGCCCGACAGGTGGTCGGCCCGCGTCATGAGCGCGCGGCCGCCCGACTTTTCCACCGCCGCCGCCACCGCCTCGGAATCGGTCGCCACCACGGCCTCGCCGATTTTCGCGGCCTGCGCGCGGCGCAGCACCTGCACGATCATCGGCAGTCCGCCGATATCGGCCAAGGGCTTGCCGGGCAGGCGGGTGGAGGCCATGCGGGCCGGGATGAGGATGAGGGTGCCGGGCATCGGGTTGGCTAGCGGTGTCAGCGGGCCGGACCTGAACGAATGTTGAGTGGGCTGCGGCGCTTATACGGGTTGCCAGACCTGGGGCAAAACGGTATCTGTCCGCCGCCGCCGAGCCCTTGGCGGTACATGTGTCCACCTGCCGGTTTGCGCCCCCCTCGGGAGCCTTTTTTCGATGAATTCCTTCGAACTCAACAAGGTCCTCGGCGCCATCCTCGGCACCTGCCTGGTCCTGCTCGCGCTCAATATCGCGGCTGGCGCGATTTTCGCGCCGGAAAAGCCGGCGAAGCCCGGCTACGCCATCGCGGCCAAGGAGCCGGGCGGCGCCGAAAAGCCCGCCGCCAAGGCGCCAGAACAGCCGATCGAAACGCTGCTGGCCTCGGCGTCGGTCGAAAAGGGCCAGACCATCGCCAAGCAGTGCCAGGCCTGCCACACCTTCGACAAGGGCGGCCCGAACCGGGTTGGCCCCAATCTGTATGGCATCGTCGGCCGCGCGCGCGGCTCGCACCCCGGCTTCAACTATTCGGCGGCTATGAAGGCCAAGGGCGGCACCTGGACCTATGACGAGCTCAACAAGTTCCTGACCCACCCGCAGGGCTATATCCCCGGCACTGCCATGACCTTCGCGGGATTGTCGCGCGAGACCCAGCGCGCCGACGTGATCGATTACCTGCACACTTTGGCGGACAACCCGGAGCCGCTGCCGAAGGCGGCAGAGGCCGCTCCGGCGCCCGCGGCCGCCAAGCCGGCCGAGGCTCCGAAAGCCGCGGCGCCAGCGGCACCCGCGCCGGCCAAGTAGTTGCGGCGCTAGCGTCGATCTGATGCGGCCGGGCCTTACGCCCGGCCGTTTCGTTGAAGGGCGCGGCGTGAGGCCGCTGGTGGCGGACCGAAAAACCGACATAATCGCCCGCGATTGCAGGGGGACGCGCGTGGCGCGCCGGAGAATTGCCATGAAATTGACCCGCCGTTCCGTTCTGCGCAGCACCGCCGCCGCGCTCGCCGCGCCCGCTTTGGGCGGACTGGGCGCGGAAGCGCTGGTGCAGCCGGCGGCGGCGCAAGCGAGCCAAACCCCGAAGCAATGGAAGCACGGCCTTTCGCTGTTCGGCGAGCCGCATTATCCAGCCGGCTTCAAGCATTTCGACTACGTCAATCCGGCGGCGCCGCAGGGCGGCATGGTGCGGCAGATCTCGGTCGGCACCTTCGACAATTTCAATACCGTCGTGCAGGGCGTGAAAGGCTCCCTCGTCGACGGCACCGAACTGTATGTCGAGACCTTGACCACGTCGGCCTTTGACGAGGTGTCCTCGGATTACGGACTGTTGGCGGAAGCGGTCAGCTACCCGGACGACCGGTCTTCCGTCAGCTATCGGCTGCGCGCCGAGGCGCGCTGGCAAGACGGCAAGCCGGTGACGCCCGACGACGTCATCTTTTCGTTCAATGCGTTCAAGGCGAACAGTCCCTTTTACGGCGCCTATTTCCGTCATGTCACCAAGACGGAGCAGACCGGCGAACGCGAAGTGACCTTCACCTTCGACGCTCCCGGCAACCGCGAACTGCCGCAGATCGTCGGCCAACTGCCGGTGCTGCCGAAGCACTGGTGGGAGGGCACCGACAAGTCCGGCAAGAAGCGCGACGTGACGCAGACCACGCTCGAGCCGCCGCTCGGCTCCGGACCCTATCGCGTCAAGGAATTCGCGCCCGGCCGCACCATCGTTTACGAGAAGGTCGCCGACTACTGGGGCAAAAACCTCAACGTCAAAATCGGCACGTATAATTTTCAAACCTTCCGCTACGAATATTTCCGCGATTCCACGGTCGCGCTCGAAGCGTTCAAGGGCGACCGGGTCGATTGGCGCGCCGAGAACAGCGCCAAGGATTGGGCGACCGCCTACGATTTCCCGGCTTTGCGCGAAAAGAAGGTTTTGAAGGAAGAATTCCCGATCCGCAGCATCGGCGTGATGCAGGCCTTCGCCTTCAACATCCGGCGCGACAAGTTCAAGGACGCGCGCCTGCGCCGCGCGTTCAATTTCGCGCTCGACTTCGAGGAAATGAACAAGCAGCTTTTCTTCGGACAGTATAAGCGGATCGACAGCTATTTTTACGGCACCGAACTGGCGTCGTCCGGCATTCCCTCCGGCAAGGAGCTGGAGATTCTCGAAACCGTGCGCGCCGAAGTTCCCGCCGATCTTTTCACCAAGCCTTACACCAATCCGGTCGGCGGCAATCAGCAGGCGTTGCGCAACAATCTGCGCGCGGCTTTGGCGCTGCTGCGCGAGGCCGGCTACGAGATTCGCGACACCAAGCTGTTCAACACCAAGACAAACGAACCGCTGTCGGTGGAATTGCTGGTCAGTCAGCCGGCCTTCGAGCGTGTCGCTTTGTTTTACAAGCCGTCCTTGGAGCGCTTGGGCATCGCGGTGTCGGTGCGCACCGTCGACAGCTCGCAATATGTCAACCGGCTGCGGCAATGGGACTATGACATCATCATCGCGTCCTGGGGCGAGTCGTTGTCGCCCGGCAACGAGCAGCGCGGCTTCTGGAGTTCGCAATCCGCCGACCAGCCCGGCTCGCGCAACCTGATCGGCATCAAGAATCCGGCGGTCGACAAATTGATCGAGCGCCTGATCTTCGCCACCACGCGCGAAGACCTGGTCGCGGCCACCCGGGCGCTCGATCGCGTGCTGTTGTGGAATTTCTACGTCGTGCCGCAATGGAGCTATCCGTTCGAGCGGACCGCGCGCTGGGATCGCTTCAGCCATCCCGAGACCATGCCGAAATATGGGGCGTCGGCGTTCCCGGCCATCTGGTGGTGGGACGCGGCAAAGGCGGCCAAGGTGCCGCAGCGGTCTTGATCACACGCCGGCACGCCCTCGTCTTGTCGGCCGGCGCGATCGCCGCCGCGAAATTGGCGTCGCCGGCCGCGGCGCAGGAAGGCGAACGCCACGGCATGTCTGCCTTCGGCGATCTCGCCTATCCGGCGGATTTTCCGAACTTCAAATACGTCGATCCGGCCGCGCCCAAGGGCGGCGCCTATTCGGAGGCGGTGTCGAGCCGCGGCTACAACGGCTCGTTCCTCACCTTCGATTCGCTTAACGCCTACATTCTCAAAGGCACCGGCGCCTTCGGCATGGACTTAACCTTCGCCGCGCTCATGGTGCGTTCCGGCGACGAGCCCGATGCAATGTACGGGCTGGCGGCGAAAAGCGTGCGGATTTCCGATGGCGGTCTGACCTACCGTTTCGCCTTGCGCACCGAAGCCAAGTTCCACGACGGCACGCCGCTCACCGCGCACGACGTGGCGTGGTCGCTGAATACGCTGAAAGACAAGGGCCATCCGATCATCACCCAGTCGCTGCGCGAGTGCAAAGGCGCCGAGGCGGTGGACGAGCGCACCGTGGTGGTGCGCTTTGCGGAGAAGCGCGCGCGCGACGTGCCGCTGCTGGTGGCCGGTCTGCCGATTTTCTCCAAAGCCTATTACGCCAAGCATGAATTCGACCAATCGACGCTCGACATCCCGCTCGGCAGCGGGCCGTACAAAGTCGGCCGCCTCGACGTCGGGCATTTCATCGAGTTCGAGCGGGTGAAGGACTGGTGGGGCGCCGATCTGCCGGTGGCGCGCGGCGTGAATAATTTCGACACGGTCCGCTATGAATATTACCGCGACCGCGAGGTCGGTTTTGTCGGCTTCACCGCCAAGAATTATCTGTTCCGCGAGGAATTCACCTCGCGCACCTGGGCGACGCGCTACGATTTTCCCGCGTTCAAGGATGGCCGCGTCAAGCGCGAACAGATACCGGACGCGACGCTGTCGGGCGCGCAAGGCTGGTTCATCAACACCCGGCGCGAGAAATTCAAGGACCGCCGTTTGCGCGAAGCGCTGATCGACGCCTTCGATTTCGAATACACTAACAAGTACATCATGTACGGCGCCTATCGGCGCACGGTGTCGCTGTTCCCGAACTCGCCGTTGATGGCGACCGGAAAGCCGGACGCGGCCGAACTCGCCCTGCTCGAGCCGTTTCGCGGCAAGGTGCCGGACGACGTGTTCGGCGAGCCTTACGTGCCGCCGGTGACCGACGGCAGCGGCCGCGATCTCCGCTGGCTGCGCCGCGCCTCCCAACTGCTCACCGAGGCGGGCTTTGCCGTCGTGAACGGCCGGCGGGTGCTGCCGGGCGGCAAGCCGATCACCATCGAATTCCTCGACGACGAGCCGGGCCTGCAGCCGCATCATCTGGCCTACATCAAGAATCTCGGAACGCTCGGGATCGAGGCCAGCCTGCGCCTGGTTGACCCCGTGCAATATCGCAGGCGGGTTGACGACTTCGATTTCGACATCACCGTCGACCGGTTGGGCTTTTCCTCGACGCCGGGCGATTCGCTGCGCACTTATTTGTCGTCGCAGGCGGCCTCGCTCAAAGGCTCGCAAAATCATGCCGGCATCGCCGATCCGGCAATCGACGCGATGATCGACCACATCATCGCGGCCGGCTCGCGCGACGCGTTGACCGTTGCCTGCCGGGCGCTCGACCGCGTGTTCCGCTCCGGCCGCTATTGGATCCCGCACTGGTATCTGCCGGCGCACCGGATCGCCTATTGGGACGAGTTCGCCTGGCCGGCGACAAGACCGCGCTATTTCCGGGGCATTCCGGAGACTTGGTGGTATGACAAGGCCAAGGCGGCGAAGCTGGAACAAAAGGGTTAGGCGAAGCTGTTATCCCGTCGGTTCCGCCGCTTTCGCGGCGCGCCGGAATGACCTACTGAGAGACTCATGACCGCCTACATCGTTCGCCGCCTGCTGTTCATGATCCCGACCATGTTCGGCATCATGCTGGTCGCGTTTGTCGTGGTGCAGTTCGCGCCCGGCGGGCCGGTCGAGCAGGTGATCGCCAAGCTCACCGGCGCCGACACCGGCGCGACTTCGCGCATTTCCGGCTCGCCCTCGGGCGACTTCGGCAGCCGCGGCCTGGCGCAGGGCGGCTCGGGCGTCGACGCCGTTTCCTCCAAATACCGCGGCGCGCAAGGGCTCGATCCGGAATTCATCAAGAAGCTGGAAAAACAGTTCGGCTTCGACAAGCCGGCTTACGAGCGCTTCGGCCTGATGCTGTGGAACTATATCCGTTTCGATTTCGGCAAGAGCTATTTCCGCGACGTCAGCGTGTTGCAGCTGATCAAGGAGAAGCTGCCGGTCTCGATCTCGCTCGGCATCTGGATGACGCTGCTCACCTATCTGATCTCGATCCCGCTCGGCATCCGCAAGGCGGTCGACGCCGGCTCGCGCTTCGACGTGTGGACCTCGAGCGTGATCATCATCGGCTATGCCATTCCCGGCTTCCTGTTCGCGATCCTGCTGATCATCCTGTTCGCCGGCGGCTCGTTCTTCGACTTGTTTCCGCTGCGCGGACTGGTGTCGGAGAACTTCTGGCAATTGCCGTGGTACGCCAAGATCGGCGATTATTTCTGGCATTTGACGCTGCCGATCATCTCGATGGCGCTGTCGGCCTTCGCCACCATGACGCTGTTGACCAAGAACTCGTTCCTGGAAGAGATCCGCAAGCAATACGTGCTCACCGCGCGCGCCAAAGGATGCACGCGCAACCAGGTGCTGTACGGCCACATCTTCCGCAACGCCATGCTGATCGTGATCGCCGGCTTTCCCGGCGCCTTCGTGCACGCCTTCTTCACCGGCTCGCTGCTGATCGAAACGATCTTCTCGCTCGATGGGCTCGGCCTGCTCGGCTTCGAGAGCGTGCTCAACCGCGACTATCCGGTGGTGTTCGCCACGCTCTACATCTTCGCGCTCATCGGCGTGGTGGTGAACCTGATCTCCGATCTCACGTATACGTGGATCGACCCGCGCATCGATTTCGAGACGCGGGAGGTCTGAGGTGGACGCCAAGGCCGGCCAGGATTATTCGGAAAGCGCGGTCGACACGCCGGCCGGCAGCCTGCAGCCGTGGATATTCCGCTTCACGCTGTCGCCGCTCAACAAGCGGCGCTGGGAGAACTTCAAGGTCAACCGGCGCGGCTATTGGTCGTTGTGGCTGTTCCTGGCGCTGTTCCTGATCTCGCTGTTCGCGGAATTCATCGCCAACGACAAGCCGATCTACATCCACGTCAACGGCCATTCGTATTTTCCGGCGGTGGTGACCTATCCCGACACGGCCTTTGCCAAGACGCCCGACCCCAATCTGTTCGGCACCGCCGCCGATTATCGCGACGACTATTTGATGGGTCTGATCAAGAAGGAGGGCGGCACCGTGCTCTGGCCGCTCGTTCGCTTCTCCTACAATACGCAGGTGAGCAAGCCGCCGTCGCCGTTCCCGTCCAAGCCGACCTGGATGCTGACACAGAAGGATTGCGAGTTCGCCGCCACGCACAATTTCGCCAAATGCGGCGAACTCGAAGCGAACTGGCTCGGCACCGACGACGGCGGCCGCGACGTGCTGGCGCGGCTGATCTACGGTTTCCGCATCTCGGTGCTGTTCGGCCTGTGCCTGACCATCATCTCCTCGATGATCGGCGTCGCCGCCGGCGCGGTGCAGGGTTATTTCGGCGGCTGGGTCGACTTGCTGTTCCAGCGCTTCATCGAAATCTGGACGTCGATCCCGTCGCTCTATCTGCTGTTGATCATTTCCTCGGTGCTGGTGCCGGGCTTCTTCGTGCTGCTCGGCATCCTGCTCTTGTTCTCCTGGGTGTCGCTGGTCGGACTGGTGCGCGCGGAATTCCTGCGCGGCCGCAATTTCGAATATATCCAGGCGGCGCGCGCGCTCGGCGTGTCGAACGCCGTGATCATCTTCCGCCATCTCTTGCCGAACGCCATGGTGGCGACCATGACGTTCCTGCCGTTCATTCTGTCGTCGTCGGTGATGACGCTGACCGCGCTCGACTTCCTCGGCTTCGGCCTGCCGCCCGGCTCGCCCTCGCTCGGCGAATTGTTGAGCCAGGGCAAGGCCAATGTGCAGGCGCCGTGGCTCGGCCTCACCGGGTTTTTCTCGATCGCCATCATGCTGTCGCTGTTGATCTTCATCGGCGAGGCGGTGCGCGACGCCTTCGATCCGCGAAAGACGTTCCGATGAGCGCGCCATCCGAAAAGCTTCTCTCCATCCGCGATCTCTCGGTCGCCTTCGGCCAGGGCGCGCGCGAAGTGCTGGCGGTCGACCGCGTGTCGTTCGACATCGGCAAGGGCGAGACGGTGGCGCTGGTCGGCGAAAGCGGCTCCGGCAAGTCGGTCACCGCGCTGTCGGTGATGAAGCTCTTGCCTTATCCGGCGGCGCACCACCCGTCCGGCTCGGTCGTGTTCAAGGGCCGTGAACTGCTGACCATGCCGGAGAACGAGATCCGCCACGTGCGCGGCAACGACATCACCATCATCTTCCAGGAGCCGATGACGTCGCTCAATCCGCTGCACACGATCGAGAAGCAAATCAGAGAAATTCTTCTGATTCATCAGGGTCTTGGGGGCGAGAAGGCGCGCGCCCGCATCCTCGAATTGCTCGATCAGGTCGGCATTCCCGATCCGCAGGGGCGGTTGGACAGCTATCCGCACCAGCTTTCCGGCGGGCAGCGTCAACGCGTGATGATCGCCATGGCGCTCGCCAACGAGCCGGACCTTTTGATCGCCGACGAGCCGACCACCGCGCTCGACGTCACGGTGCAGGCGCAAATCCTCAAGCTGCTCAAGGACACGCAGACGCGGCTCGGCATGTCGATGCTGTTCATCACCCACGACCTCGGCATCGTGCGCAAGCTCGCCGACCGGGTCTGCGTCATGAACGCCGGCAAGATCGTCGAGCATGGGCCGGTCGAGCGCGTCTTCACCGCACCCGAACACCCCTATACGCGCGCGCTGCTCGCCGCCGAGCCAAAGCCCGATCCGGCGCCGCCGCGGCCGCAGGCGCCGGTGGTCGTTTCGACCAAGGACCTGAAAGTGTGGTTTCCGATCAAGCGCGGCGTGCTGCGCAAGATCGTCGGCCACATCAAGGCGGTGGACGGCATCAGCCTGGAAGTGCGCAAGGGCGAGACGCTCGGCGTCGTGGGCGAGTCGGGCTCGGGCAAGACCACGCTCGGCCTCGCCATCCTGCGGCTGATCTCGTCCGACGGCCCGGTCGTGTTCATGGGGCACACCATCCAGGGTCTCAAGTTCAAGCAGATGCGGCCCTATCGCCGCGACATGCAGATCGTGTTCCAGGACCCTTACGGCTCGCTTAGTCCGCGCATGTCGGTGTCCGACATCATCGAGGAGGGCCTGTGGGTGCATCATCCGCAGCTCTCGGCCGCGGAGCGCACGCGCCGCGTGGTGGCCGCGCTCACCGATGTCGGGCTCGATGCCGATACCCGCGACCGCTATCCGCACGAATTCTCCGGCGGCCAGCGCCAGCGCATCGCGCTGGCGCGCGCGCTGGTGCTGGAGCCGACCTTCATCGTGCTCGACGAGCCGACCAGCGCGCTCGACATGCTGATCCAGTCGCAGATGGTCGATCTGTTGCGCGACCTGCAGAAGAAACGCGATCTCACCTATCTGTTCATCTCGCACGACCTGCGCGTGGTGGCGGCCTTGGCGAGCCGGCTGCTGGTGCTGCGCAACGGCAAGGTGGTGGAGGAGGGCGCGGCGGCCGAACTGTTCAAGGCGCCGAAAAGCGACTATACGCGCGCGCTGCTGGCTGCGGCATTCAATCTGGAGACGGCGCCGGAAGGCGTCGTGGCGCAATGAAACGTTTGCTCTCGCTCGCGATTGCCGGCGTGATCTGCGCGTTCGCTGCCGCGGCGATGGCGCAGATGCCGCCGGCAAAATACCCGATCAAGGCTACTGACGGCGACACGATCGCCAATTTCGATCTCAGCGCGGCCTTGTCCGCGCGGCTCGACAAATTGCCCGGCAAGGTTCCCGTCGGCAATCTCAACGGCGACGTGACGCTGCTGCAATTCTACGACCTCAATTGCCCCTATTGCCGCGAGGCCGCCGCCGATATCGATGCGCTGGTGCGCGCCGACAAGAAGCTCAAGCTGGTCTTCGTGCCCTATGCGGTGCTGTCGGTGCAATCGGTGCGCGGCGCGCTGATCGAGATCGGCGCCTCGAAAATGATGACGCCGGATCAATTCCTCGACTTTCACAAGCGCATCTACGCCAACCGCGGCGTCATCGACGCGCCGAAGGTGCTCGCCGCCGCCAAGGACATGGGGCTCGATCCCGCGAAGCTGGCGAGCATTGCCAACACCGAGGCGACGCTCAACATCCTGCGTGACAACGCGACGTTCGGCGGCGAGGCGGGCCTCGCGGCGACGCCGGCTTACGTCATCGACGGCGTCGCCATTGTCGGTCACCCCGGACTGAAGCCGTTGCAAGGCGTGATCGCCGCGGTGCGCGCCTGCGGCAAAGTCGTGTGTTGAGCGATGGACAAGGCTGAACTCGCCGACCGTGTCGCACAGGCCGAACTGTCGGCGCCCGAGCATCCGGCAAAGGGCTTTTTCGACTACCAGCGTTTCCGCGTGACCCTGCCGGCCGGGGAACAACTGCGCGACGTCGTGCGCGCCGGCAAAGTCATCGCAATCCTGCCGCTCGATTTGGAGCGCGGCGAGATTGTGATGATCCGCCAGTTCCGGCCGGCGGCGCATCTGGCCAATGGCAAGGGCGAGCTGATGGAAATCGTGGCCGGACGCGTCGAGCCTGGCGAGCAGCTCGCGGAAACCGCGCGACGCGAGTGCCTGGAGGAAATCGGCGTTGCGCCGATGGCGCTGGTCGAGCTGTTCAGCTATTTGCCGACGCCGGGACTGACCGACGAGGAGGTGACGTTTTTTGTAGCCTCAGTCGATGCCTCGCAGGTGCCGGAACGCACGCACCCGACCGCGGGCGAATATATCCGCGTGATGCGGGTGCCGATCGACACGGCGCTCGCGGCCTTCAACGAGGGCACCATGCGCAACGGTCCGCTGGTCGTCGGGCTGTTATGGCTGGCGCTCAACCGCACGCGCGTGGCTGAAATCCTGCGCGCCGCGCGCTAAAGGCGTTTCACGCTGGTGATTTCGCTGCCCGCCGCCTTGATGCGGGCGATGGCGGCGGCCGCCGGCTCGATCGCCACCGCCATGGCATGCGCATTGGCGTGCAGCAAAGTCTCGCTATCGCGGACGATGGCGACGTGGCCTTTCCAGAATACGAGGTCGCCGCGGCGCAGCTCGGCGAGCGACGATAATCTGCCGAGCGCCAGTTCCTGCATGTCGCTGTCGCGCGGGCAGGCGATGCCTGCTGCCTGCAGGGCCACTTGCACAAGCCCGGAGCAGTCGATGCCGAGCGAGGTCTTGCCGCCCCACAAATAAGGCGCGTGCAGAAATTCTTCGGCCACCGCCACAAAATCCGGCTGCCGCGCCTTGAGCGGCGCCAGATGCGCGGCCGGCAGATGCCAGCCATTGGCGGTGACGGCGAAACGCTCGTCCTGCCGCACGATGGTCACGCGTGCGCCCATCGGCAGCGCCACGGCCGGCGTCAATTTGATGTCCGGCCCGGGAAAGCCGAGCGTGCGCGGTGCCGACACCTTATGCGTCGGCGCGGCGCCGGGCGCGCCGAGCGCATTGGCCGACAGCCAGCCGACATAGCCGTCGGTTTCGAGCTGGCCCCAGGCCCAGCCTTCCTCGGTCGTCTCATAGACGATCATCCGCTCGCCGAGCAGTGCCTGCGTGTCGAGCCTTGCGTCATGCGAGGCCGCCCGCCGTAAGCCTGCGATCGGCTCGACGACCTCGTGGCGCACGCCTTCGACAAAGCGCGCGGCCTCGACCTGGCCCTTGAGATAGTCCGCTGCGATCTCGGGGCGGAACGGATGGATGCGGGGGTCGAGCGCGACCATCGTTTAGGAGTAACGCGCGCACAGCAGCGCATAAAGCGCGCGCGCCGTCTGCAGTTCGGCGCCTTCCGGCCGGCCGGGCTTGGCCGCCGGCGACCAGGCGAAGATGTCGAGATGCAGCCAGGATTTGGCCGCCACGAACTTGCGCAGGAACAGCGCCGCGGTGATGGCGCCGCCCTGGCCGCCGGTGCTGACATTGTTGGTGTCGGCCACCTTGGAATCGAGCATGGCCTCGTAGGGCCGCCACAGCGGCATGCGCCACACAGGATCGCTCTCGGAGGCCCCGAAACGGGCGATCTCGTCGGCGAGCGCATCGTCGTCGGTGAAGGCCGCCGGCACGTCGGGCCCGAGCGCGACGCGCGCGGCGCCGGTCAGCGTGGCAAAATCGGCGATCAGCGCCGGCTTGTCCTCGTCGGCGAGGGTGAGCGCGTCGGCGAGCACCAGCCGCCCCTCCGCGTCGGTATTGCCGATCTCGACGGTGATCCCTTTGCGCGACGTGTAGATGTCGCGCGGCCGAAAACTCGTTCCCGAAATGGAATTCTCTACCGCCGGAATGAGCACGCGCAGCCGCACATGGAGTTTGCGCGCCATGATCATGTGCGCCAGCGCCAAGGCGGTGGCGCCGCCGGCCATGTCCTTCTTCATGTTGAGCATGCCGGTGTCGGGCTTGATGTCGAGGCCGCCGGTGTCGAAGCACACGCCCTTGCCGACCAGCGTGATCTTGGGGTCGGTGACGCTGCCCCACGTCATGTCGATCAGCCGCGGCTCGCGCACCGAGCCGGCGCCGACCGCGGCAACCAGCGGGAAATTTTTCGTCAAGGCCTCGCCGATAGTGACTTGCACATTGGCGCCATGCACCTGTCGCGAGCGCGCGCGCGGCGTCTTCCAACTCGGCCGGGCCCATGTCGTTCGACGGCGTGTTGATGAGATCGCGCGCCAGGGTCACGCCGCCGATGATGCGGGTGAGGTCGTCGCCGTCGACGCCGTCGGGGACCACCAGCCGCACGTTGCGCGGCTCCGCCTTGCGGTAGCGGGTGAATTGATAGTCGCCGAGCGCGAAGGCGAGCGCCGCCAGCCGCGCATCGTGCGGTGCGTTGGCGAAGCGATAGCTGCCGGGCGGCAGCAGGGTGACGAGCTGCCCCGGCCGGAACAGGTCTTTCACCGGCGCATCGGCGGCTTCGATGCCGAACAATACGCCGGCCAGCGTGCCGTCGGATTTTGGCACGACGAGATGGCGGCCGGGCTTGGGCTCATAGCCGGTGGCGCGGACGTAGACCTGCTCGCGGTCGTCGATCTTCTGAACGGTGGCGTCGAATGTGGCGGCGTTGACGAACAGGATCGGGATCGTCGGCCCGTCTTCGGCTTTAACGAACAGTGGATGCATGTCTACTCCGCGGCGTCGCGCAAGGAAGGCGGGATGGGTGGTTTCGGGCTGTAGCCGTCGCGCGTCTGCGGCAGCTTCCAGCCCAGCATCTTGGCGGCGACCAGCGTGCGCAGCACCTGCGCGGTGCCGCCGCCGATGGTGAACATGCGCACGTCGCGCGCCATGCGTTCGAGCGGCAGGTCGCGCGAATAGCCGCGCGCGCCGAAAAATTGCAGCGCGTCATTGACGATTTTGATGGCGCTTTCGGACGCGAAGATCTTCGCCTGCGCCGCCAGCATCGGATCGGGAAAGGCGCTGCCGTCCGGTCCGCGCGAGCGCGCGGCGGCGTAGAGCATCAGCCGCGCCGCGGTGAGCTGGGTCTGCATGTCGGCCAGCATCCATTGCAGGCCCTGAAATTCGCCGATCTTGCGGCCGAACTGCTCGCGCGATTTCGCCCATTCCAGCGCGTGGTCGAGTGCGCCGGCGGCAATGCCCATGGCGACCGTGCCGGCGCCGACGCGCTGGCTGTTATAGGCGTTCATCAGGTCGGCAAAGCCGCGGCGGAACCCGGACGGCGGCAGCACCGCCATGCTCTCGGGCACCTCGAGATTCTCGAACGCGAGCTCGCCCTCCGGCATGCCGCGCAGGCCCATGGTCTGCTCGCGCCGCGTCACGCGCAGTCCCTTGCTTTCGTCGCGCACCGCGAGGAAGCCGCCGAAGCCCAGTTCCTTGCCGGCCTCGTCGAACACGCGCGCGAAGATCAGATGCAGGCGCGATACGCCGGCGCCGGTGATCCAGTGTTTTTTCCCGTTGATCACGTAAATGTCGCCGCGTCTATCGGCGCGCGTGCTCATGGCGGTGGCGTCGGAGCCGGCGTCCGGCTCGGTGATGCAGATCGCCGGCTTGTCGCCCTCCAGCACCAGGCGCGCCGCGAGCTTTTTCTGCGCCTCGCTGCCATAGGCCATCACGGTCGAAATCGCGCCCATGTTGGTCTCGACCACGATGCGCGCGGTGACCGTGCAGGCCTTGGCCATTTCCTCGATCACCAGCACGGCGTCGAGGAAGCAGCGCTCCTGGCCGCCCAGCGCCTTGGGCAGGGTCATGCCGAGGAAACCGGCCTCGGCCAGCGCCTTTACGATGTCCCAGGGGTATTGCTCGTCGCGGTCGATGGCCGCCGCGCGCGGCCGCACGACGCCCTGCGCGAAGGCGCGGGCGCGCGCCTGGAGGGCTATTTCGTCCCTGGAGAGGCTCAAATCCATGCCGCGATCATAAATCCGGTGGCTCGGCGAGAATACAAGTTAACCACTCGTTAGGGTTAACGTTTTATTGCTCGGAGCATGCCTAGACCGGCCCTAGCCGCCCGCCTATTTGCCTCCGCCGCCCTCGCGGCGGTGCTCGCCCTGTCGGTGGCCGGCTGCAAGACCACCGGCGACGACGTTACCGGCTCGATCGGCGCACCCGCTGCGCCGCGCACCGATGCCGATTGGCGCAATTCGCTCGAAACCTGGGGCGCCCGCTACCGCCAAAATCCCAACGACGCCGATGCGGCCATAGCCTATGCCCGGGCGCTACGCGCCACCGAACAAGACGCCCAGGCGGTCGCCGTCCTGCAACAGGCCGCGATCCGCAATCCGCACAGCATGCCGCTGCTCGGCGCCTATGGCCGTGCGCTGGCCGATGCGGGCGATTACGGCCAGGCGCTCGATGTTCTGGGCCGGGCGCATACCCCGGAGAATCCCGACTGGCGCATCCTCAACGCGCAAGGTGCCGTGCTCGATCAGCTTGGCCGCCACGCCGAGGCGCAGCGGCACTATTCGGCCGCGCTCAAGATCGCGCCGGACGACCCGTCAGTCTTGTCCAATCTCGGTCTGTCCTACGCGCTGACCAAGGACTTGAAACGCGCCGAGGCCACCCTGCGGCGGGCCGTAGCGCGGCCCAATGCGGCGCCCAAGGTACGGCAGAACCTCGCGCTGGTGGTCGGGCTGCAAGGCCGCTTTGCCGAAGCCGAGACGATCGCGCGCGCCGATCTACCGGCGGATCAGGCCGCCGCCAATGTCAGCTATCTGCGGCAGATGCTCGCGCAGCGCAGCGGCTGGGCGAAAAAGGGCACGCGGCCCTTCGTGCCCCCGCCCGACACCGGGACCTGAGCGCGACCCTCAACGCCAGCCGTCTTGTGAATGGCGCGATCGCCGCGTGAGCGGCGTCAGCGCAGTGCCATGACCTTGATGGCGGCCGGGCCAAGAATCACGATGAACAATACCGGCAGGAAGAACACGATCATCGGCACCGTCAGCTTCGGCGGCAGGCCGGCGGCCTTCTTTTCGGCTTCCGCCATGCGCATGTCGCGATTTTCCTGTGCCATCACGCGCAGCATGTTGGCGAGCGGCGTGCCGTAACGCTCGGCCTGCTGCAGGGCCATACAAACCGATTTCACGCCCTCCAGGTCGGTGCGCTTGGCCAGGTTCTCATAAGCCTGACGGCGATCCGGCAGATAGGACAGTTCGGCGGTGGTGAGCGTGAGTTCCTCGGCCAGCGCCACCGATTGCGTGCCGACTTCGTCGCTCACTTTTTTGAACGCGGCTTCGATCGACATGCCGGATTCCACGCAGATCAGCAGCAGGTCGAGCGTGTCGGGAAACGCGCGCTTGATCGAGAGCTGGCGGTGCGCGATCCGGTTCTTGAGGAACATCAGCGGCGCGTGCATGCCGATATAGGCCGCGGCAATACACATGCCGAGCTTGACCATGGCCGGCTGATGGAAATCGAGAATGACGAATAGATAGACCGCGGCGAACAGGGCGCTCGCGGCAGGGGTCACCATGCGGAAGAACAGATAGGTGATGTAGGGCGCCTGGCCGCGATAGCCGGCCTGGATCAGCTTGAGCCGCGCCTCTTCCTGCCCGACCCACTTTTTCAGGTTGAAGCGTTCGACGATCGCCTGAACGGATTGTTTCGCCGACGGGCGCAGGTTGACCTTCTGTTGCGACTGCGCCATGCGCTCGCGTTCGCGCTGTCGGATCTTCTCGCGTTCGAGGGCGACCGCCTTCATGCGCTTGTCGAGCGGATCGGCAAACACCAGCGGCATCGCCAGCGTGAGGACGGTAGCGATCGCGGCGATGGCGGCGCTCACCATCGTCATGGTCTTCACATTAATCGAGTCGATCAACAGCTGAAGCATCGGTACCCTGCACCTTCACGAAGCGAACGATTTTCCCGAAAACCGGTATCCGCCTTTCGGGGCCGTGCGTTAGAAATCGAAATTGATCATTTTCTTCATGACCAGTATGCCCATCGACATCCACACGACGGAAGCGGCGAGCATCACGCGGCCGAGCGGCTCGGTCCACAACAGCGAGATGTAGTTAGGGCTCGTGATGTAGACCATCGTCATCACCGCGACTGGCAGCGCGCCAATGATGGAGGCGGAAGCCTTGGCTTCCTGCGACATCGCCTGGATTTTTGCCTTCATTTTTTTACGGTCGCGCAGTACGCGCGAAAGGTTGCCGAGCGCTTCCGCGAGATTGCCGCCGGATCTCTGCTGGATCGAAACGACGATGCCGAAGAAGTTCGCTTCCGGCACCGGCATATGCTCGTAAAGCTTGCCGCAGGCGTCGCCCAGCGGCATGCCGATGGCCTGGGTTTCGACGATCGCGCGGAATTCGGAATTGACCGGCTCCGGCGCCTCGATCGTGATCATCTTCAGGCAGTCGAGCAGCGGCAAGCCGGCCTTCACGCCGCGCACGATGATGTCGACCGCGTCCGGGAAAGCATGAAGAAATTTCGCCTCCCGCCGCTTCTTCAAATAGGACAACATCCAGCGCGGCAGACCGAAAGTGCCGGCAACGCCAAGCAGGCCGGCGACCACGAGGCCGCCGCCGCTGAACAGGCCGAGCAGGAACATCCCGGCGCCGATACAGGCCGAAACGATGAAGAATTGCTGCTTCGACCAGGACAAACCGGCCTGCGCGATGCGGATGAAAAGCGGGGCGCTTTTGGTCTTCTTGTGGCGCTCGTCGAGTTCCTTAAGCGTATTTTCGACGACATCGCGCCGGGATTTTTGCGGCCCGCGTGTGGCGCGCGCCGCCGGTTCCGCCTTGGCGACATTGGCCACGCGGGCTTCGGCCTGCCGCTCGCCGGACAGGATCGGATAGACGAAAACCCAGGCCACGCCGCCCACGGCAACGGACGCCAGAAAAAACAGGGCGATCGTTTCCATGACGTTCAGGCTCGCATGGCGGTGTTGACGGCTTCGGCGGCGTCGAGCGCGGCTGCCAGGCGCTTTTCTTCGCCGTAGTAGCGGGCGCGGTCCCAGAACCGCGGCCGGCCGATGCCGGTCGAACGATGGCGGCCTAGGATGTTGCCTTGCGCGTCCTCGCCGGTCATTTCGTACACGAACAGGTCCTGGGTGATGATGACGTCGCCTTCCATCCCCATTACTTCGGTGATGTGGGTGATTTTACGCGTGCCGTCGCGCAGGCGGGCGGCCTGGATGACGACGTCGACCGAGGCGGTAATCATTTCGCGAATGGTGCGCGAGGGCAGCGAGAAACCGCCCATGGTGATCATCGATTCCAAGCGCGAGAGCGCCTCGCGCGGGTTGTTGGCATGTAGCGTGCCCATCGAGCCGTCGTGGCCGGTGTTCATGGCCTGCAGCAGGTCGAAAGCCTCGGGTCCGCGCACTTCGCCGACGATGATGCGTTCCGGCCGCATGCGCAGGCAGTTGCGCACCAAGTCGCGCATGGTGACCTGGCCTTCGCCTTCCAGGTTGGGGGGCCGTGTTTCCAGACGCACGACGTGCGGCTGCTGCAGCTGCAATTCGGCGGCGTCTTCGCAGGTGATGATGCGCTCATCGTCTTCGATGAATTGCGTGAGGCAGTTGAGCAGCGTGGTTTTGCCGGAACCGGTGCCACCGGACACCAGGGTATTGACCCGGCTGCGGCCGACGATACGCAGGATTTCGGCACCCTGCTCGGTAATCGTGCCGAATTTGACCAGCTGGTCGAGCGTCAACTTGTCCTTTTTGAATTTGCGGATGGTGAGCGCCGGGCCGTCGATCGCCAGTGGCGGCACGATGGCGTTGACGCGCGAGCCGTCCGGCAAGCGCGCATCGCAGATTGGCGAGGATTCGTCGACGCGGCGGCCGATCTGACTGACGATGCGTTGGCAGATATTGAGCAGCTGCTGATTGTCGCGGAAGCGGATGCCGGTCCGCTGGATCTTGCCCTTGACTTCGATGTAGACCGTGCCGGAGCCGTTCACCATGATGTCGGAGATATCGTCGCGCGAGAGCAGTGGCTCGAGTGGGCCGAAACCGAGCACGTCGTTGCAGATATCGTCGAGCAGTTCTTCCTGCTCGGAGATCGACATCACGATGTTCTTGATCGCGATGATCTCGTTGACGATGTCGCGGATTTCCTCGCGCGCGCTGTCGGCATCGAGGCGCGCGAGTTGCGCCAGGTCGATCGCCTCAATCAGCGCGCCGAAGATGATGCCCTTGACCTCGTAATAGGTTTCCGAACGGCGCGAATCGACCGCAGGCATGATGACGGTCGAAGCTGTGCGGGTGGTGGCAGGCGTCGAGATCAGCGGCGCCCCGAGCCCGTCCGATGGAATCGGCGCGCGGCCGGTTTCCATCGATGGCGCCGGCGGTTGGCTTCGGCACCGTCCCCGGTTGCACTGACGGTGCAGCGTCCGGCGCCACCTGGACCGGAGCGCGCGCTTCTGAAGTTCCACTACGCCTACCGAACACGAGAAAGGTCTCCGAACAGGTTACGCTCTATCGCTTCATCAGCTTGGCGAGCAGGGGTGACAGCAGCCCGCCACGGGGTCGTTTCGCTTCGGTGCGTCCCGTCAGCGCCTGGGCGAATTGGCGGAATATTTCTGCCGTTTTGTGGTTCGACGATACCTCGGCAATCATCTGGCCGTTGTTGGCGGCCGTGCCAAAAATCTGCGGTTCAAACGGGATCACCGCGAGCGGCTGGTCTTCCAGCGCCTTGGCGAAATCCGCCGGCGTGATTTCCGGCCGTTTCGGCACGCCGACCTGGTTGAGGCAGTAATATGGACGATGATCGTTCGGCCGCGCGGCGCGCAGCAGATCGACCATGTTCTTGGCATTGCGCAGGTTGGCAAGGTCAGGGCCGGCAACCAACAGAATTTCGTCGGCGCTGACCAAGAGCCGCTTGGTCCAGCCGGACCAAATGTGCGGAACGTCGAGCACGACGCAGGGGATCGTGCCGCGCAGCGAATCGAGAATCGGATCGAACGCGTCGGCGCCGAAATCGTAGACCCGGTCGAGCGTTGCCGGCGCGGCCAAAAGGCTCAGATGCTCGGTGCATTTGGACAGCAGGCGGTCGACGAAGGCTGAGTCGACGCGGTCGGGTGAGAACACCGCGTCGGCGATGCCTTGCGGCGGGTCCTGATTGTAGTCGAGACCGGCGGTGCCGAAAGCAAGGTCGAGATCGGTCACGACCGAATCGAGGGACAGATCGCGGGCGATGGCCCAGCCGATGTTATGCGCGATGGTGGACGCGCCGACGCCGCCCTTGGCGCCAACCACGGCGATGATGCGGCCGACCGGTTTGGCGTCGGGCGACGAGAACAGCCCGCAGATCGCGCGCACGACGTCGATGGTGCCGACCGGTGCGATCAAATATTCGCTCACGCCGCGCCGCGTCAGCTCGCGATAGAGCGTCACGTCGTTGACACGGCCGATCACGATCACCCGCGTGCCGGCATCGCAGACCTCGGCGAGTTGATCGAGCCCATGCAGGATCTCGTCGGAATGATTTTCCGATTCGATCATGATGACGTTCGGCGTCGGCGAACCGCGATAGGCTTCGGCGGCGGCGGCGACGCCGCCCATCTGGATTTTCACATGCGCTTTGCCGAGCCGGCGGTCTTCACCGGCCGCCTGCACGGCGGCGGCGGTTTCGACCGTCTCGCAGAAGGCCTGGATCGAGATCCGCGGCGCCGGCGCGATATGTTCGTCGGCGGCACTGTCGGTCGAGACCCCCTTCGGGTCGCCCTCTGCAACTATCATTTTGGACGCGTGTTTCATCATTTGCCCAGATCGCTGAGTTTGTTTTTGTCGTAATCGGGTGGGGCGGTGGCGGAAGAAATCTCACCCTTGCGGTAGTGTTCGATCGCCACCGAGCGGCGCGGCGCATAGGCCGCTATTTCACCGCGCGGCTGCACGAGATCGGCCGGATTATCGACCATGGCGGCAAGATTGCGCTGGCTGGCGCAGCCGAGATTCCAATACGGACGGTTTTCAAGATAGTTTTCATCCGGGCCGACGCCGAGATCATGCGGCCACAGCCCGCATGGGCCGGCGGTCGCGACAAGCTTGGCATAATTAATCTTGATGCTGGCGAGCGTGGAGCCCGCCGCACTATATCGGCGCACATAGATCGCGTTGCGCGGCACGCCGGACGCGGCGAATATGGATTCCACCTCGCGCAGCGAATCGGCGGCGGCGCGGTCGGTGAGCCGGCCGTGCGGAACGTCTATAATGATGCCGCTGGTTGCTTCGCGCCGCCAAAGTTGTGCGAACGACGCTACGTCGGCGCGTTGGATCGGGTTAAGCCCGCCACGATTTCGGCCGACGAAGATTTCGACGGTACGCTCGCCTTCCTTCAGGGTGATCGGATGGCGTTCGTGATAATCGTCGGGATAGGCTTCCTTTTGCGCGACGCGTTGCGTGTAACAGCCGGCCAATGAGGTGGCGAGACCGACGACCGCCAGCGCGCGCAGCGCCGATGCGCCGCGTCGTCTGACGACCGTTGTGAGAAAGCCTGTCATCGATCGTCTCCTCATGCCGCTCAATCGAGAATGAAACCGTATTTGCCGTGGTAGTCGCTCGGCGGCGGCTCGCCCTTGCTGTTGCCGCCGTAGATTTTGTTCAGACGGCCCAGTAGCGCGGTCGACTGATCGTTGGGATCGGAGAAGCCGTCGTCGGGACGCGATAGCTGCTTCTGTGACACCGCGCGCACGATGTAGGGCGTCACCAGCACCATCAACTCGGTCTGGTTGTTGATAAAATCACGACTCCTAAACAGGGTGCCGAGGACCGGTAACTGCATCAGGCCGGGCACGCCGTTTATTTGCTGCTTGGTTTTCTGCTGGATCATGCCGGCCAAGGCCAATGAGCCGCCGGACGGAATTTCTACCGTGGTTTCGGCGCGGCGGGTGCTGATCGAAGGGATGGTCAGCGTCTGGCTGCCCTGCACCAGAGTCACAGCGTTATCGGTCGACAGATCGGATACTTCGGTCATCACTTTGAGGCTGAT
This sequence comes from uncultured Alphaproteobacteria bacterium, assembly GCA_963749625.1. Taxonomy (GTDB): domain Bacteria; phylum Pseudomonadota; class Alphaproteobacteria; order Rhizobiales; family Xanthobacteraceae; genus Pseudolabrys. Next base: position 447,996 of record CAVVNY010000008.1, read on the forward strand.
ACGGCCTTCCGACAGCACAACCGGCGTAAAGACGAGGCTCACGCCAAACTTCTTGAAGTCGACTGATGTTTGGCATTGCACGACCGGCGGGGGGCTGCACTGCAGTCCGCTGGGAACCGGGAATGTGCCGCCGGCGACGAAACTTGCGGTCTCGCCGGAGATTGCGGTCAGGTTCGGCTCAGCCAGCGTGCGCAACACGCCGGCGCGGTCCATCGCCCGCAGCGTCGCGCTGACGCTATTCCATTTGCCGGAGAATGCGCTGTCGCTGAGAGTCTGGCCGGAGGCGGAGAATGGATTTTGCGTGTTGAGATTCACCACCGCGGCGCCGTAGCTGAAGGTGCCGGAAAGGTCGATGCCGAGTTGCTTGATGACGTCGCGGCGCACTTCGGCCACCGTCACCTTGAGCATGACCTGGTCGCGTCCGCGGACTGAGATGCCGTTGACCACCTTGGCGCCGTCGCCGACCAGCCGCGAGGCCAGATCAAAGGCCTGCTGCGCTTCGGCGGCGTTGGTCGCACTGCCGGACAGCATGACGCCGTCGCCGACGCCTTCGATGTGGATGTCGGCGTCCGGCATCGCTTGCTTGAGCGCGGCGCGCACGCCGTTGAGATCGCGTGTCACGGCGATATCGAAGCCGGCGATCTGCCTGCCGTTGGCGTCGAAGAAGAATATGTTGGTTTGTCCGACCGCGACGCCGATCATATAGACGCGGCGCGAGGAACGGATAACAGCGTTGGCGATTTTTGGATCGGCGACCAGGACATCCTTGATGTCGGCCGGCAGGTCGATGGCGACCGACTTGCCGATGCCGAGCGGAATGAAGCGCGAGGTCGTCTCGCTTGCCGCGACTTGAACGACCGGCACGTGCCTGTCGGCCGCAGCCGTTGGCGTCAGGCCTGCGCCTATAACGATTGCCGTCAACGCGGCAGCGCGAATTGAAGTCGTTATCGCCATGTCCCCGGTTCCCCTCGCTCGATCATTTCGGTGCCGTCATCGTGCCGATGCCAAAGCGGACGATGTTCACGCCGGTGCGGTGCTTGTCCATTTTGTCTTCGGATTCCGGTGCATCGCTCGCCGCGTCAGTGATACTGCGCAGCGCCAGCGAAAGCGTGCCGAGCTGCTGTGAAACCGCCAGCGTTTCGGTTTGCCCCGGCGTCAATTCGAGTGTCGCGGTCTTGCCGATCACGACCTTTTGTCCGTCTTTTTCCTGCACGTTCTGGTCAATCGCCAGCACGCGAACATTGGTGAGAATGATTTCGCTGCTGTGCGTATCGCCTCCCGACGCCTTGTCGACGTCGGTTTTGCGGCGCGTCAGGATGACGTCGACGTGGTCGTTCGGCAGGATAAAGCCGCCGGCGCTGGTCTCCGGCGAAATCTGTGTTGAGATGGCGCGCATGCCGGACGGCAGAATCGCAGCCATGAAGCCGGAACCTTTGGCGTCGACGAGCTTGGCTTGACGAATCGGTTCGCCGTTAACGAACGGGTAACGCGCGATCGATCCGGACAGCTTTTCGATGGCATTCGGCCGATCGGTTTTGCGAATGAAATTTCCGCCAGCGGCGGCGGCGGGCCATTCCTGCCATCGCACGTCGCCGGGCGAAACGGTTTGACCCATAGAAATATCGGATTTTGCGACAAGGACATCGACCGTGGCCAATTGGGGCGTCGGTGCGTTCTTGACCTGCGGCGATTTTTCCGAACGGCCAGCCAGCAGGGCGGCAATGCCACCCGCAGCGACGGCGACGGTCAGTACAACGAGACGCGCGGCTTTCATACGCTTCACTCTCACCGTGACATGACGGCCGGGTCGGCCGCGTAATCGACATGGCGGCCAGTGCGACCGCCTGCACCGGATTTCAACAGCTAAAGGTCAAGGTATGGTTAAGCAGCGGTATCTAAATCGAGTTAATATTGTATTGCGCCGGCTTTTCAGGGCGCATGATCTTACCGAGAGCCGGTTCGTGCTTTTCGGGTGCGCCGCGGCTACGGAATTCAAATGCCGAACGCGGGCATCCAGCCGGTTTTCGGATAAACGGCGAGCGCTGCGGCGGCGAGCGCAATGCCATAGGGCACGCCGCCGCCGGTTTCATGCAGTCGGAGAATCCAGGTTTGGCGGGCGAGCGGGCCGGGCAACGGCAGACGGCGAAACTGGATCAGGACCAGCGTTAGCACGCCGCCGAATAGCGATGCGTAGACCAGATAGTCCAGCAGATAGTCGAAACCGAACCAAAGCGCCGTGGCGGCCGCCAGTTTGGCGTCGCCGCCGCCGATCCAGCCCATCGCAAAAAAGCCGAAGGAAATCGTCAGCACCAGCGCGGCAGCCGCCAGATGCATGCCGATGGCAGGCAAGCTCATACCGGTGATGATTGTGAGCACAAAAAAGCAGCCGGCAAGCGCCAGCGAAAGCCGATTCGAGATGGTCATCGTCAGGAGATCGCTCGACGCGGCGAACGCCATCAGGGCAGGGAACAGCAAAAGCCTGATAACGTCGGTCACCATGATCATCGTCCTTGCGCGCGAATCGCCTGCCTGGCGTCGAGCCGCGTCGCACAAGCTTGCGGTTCGAAGTCTTTAATGCCGGTAAACCCGGCCGCCAAAAACGAAAAGGCTCCGGCAATTGACCGGAGCCCTTACTTGCAGCGACGACGCGCTCAATTACTTGAGCTGGGTCGAAATGCTGGTGAACTTGGCGTTCAGCGTGGTGCCAAGGCCGTTGACGACTGCGATGATCGCAACCGAGATGCCGGCCGCGATGAGGCCGTACTCGATGGCGGTCGCGCCGGATTCGTTCTTCACGAAACGCACGAAGAGGTTTTTCATTTGGGTAGCTCCTAAGATCCACGTGGCTGTCTGAGCTGATCCAGGAGACCAGATTACCTCCGGCCTCTTCCGAACCATGCCGCACCGTACCAACGAGGTCTTGCATGCGGGTTAATACAACTGAAGAAATATAGGGTATTCATGTGGATATACGCTTTAGTTAATAACTTATTTACTGAAGAATATCATGGTTAATAAATCGTTTATGAAGTATATGCAATTGATATAGTTTAGTCATCGTCCAAATATACTGAAGGGCCTGTCGTAAATACTTCATATTTTTGGCCGTTTACCCGTGTGAACCACTTTGGACCGGTTCGGCCAATATTGGCCGGGAACCGTTGTCGCGGGCTGTCACCTTTGGCGGTACCGCCGGCGCCCTGGCTTACCGTTATCGGCGCGAGGCGCCATAAACCCGATCTTAACTGCGCGGGCGGATACCGAGTTGACCGGTTTCAAACGTCAGCCAGGCAAAAATAATGCTCGCCGAACTGTATTCCGTCCTGCTCGTCGCAGGCGCGACCGTTCTCAAACTCGTTCCGATCTCTATCGGCTTCGGCATCGTGTTCGCGCTGTTGACGCACTGGTCGGCCTGCAATCCCGGCCATCCGTGGTGGCGAAAGCGCGAAATCGCCACCGACGTCTGCTATTGGTTCCTGATCCCGCTCGGCGCGCGCTTCGTGCGCATCGGCCTGATGGTGATGGGCGCCGCGTATATTTACAATATTCACGGCACTGATGCGCTGATCAAGTTCTACGATAACGGTTTCGGCCCGCTCGCCGTCATGCCGCTTTGGGCGCAAGCGCTCACCTTCCTGGTGGTGTCGGATTTCCTGCTGTACTGGTTCCACCGCCTTTATCATGGCGCCGCGATGTGGAAATACCACGCGGTCCACCATTCGTCCGAGGATCTCGACTGGATCTCGGCGGCGCGTTTCCACCCGGTCAATATTCTGTTCGGCACCGTTCTGGTCGATGTCGCCCTGCTGCTCGCCGGCATTTCGCCGAATGTGATGCTGTGGGTTGGCCCGTTCACGACCGCTTCATCGGCCTTCGTGCATGCCAATCTGAACTGGACGCTGGGGCCGTTCAAATACGTGATTGCCGGTCCGGTGTTTCACCGCTGGCATCACACCGCGCTCTGGCGCGGCGGCTCGAGCAATTTCGCCGGCACGTTTCCGATCTGGGACCTGTTGTTCGGCACCTTCTACATGCCGGAGAATCAGCTGCCGGATGCCTACGGCATCGACGACCAGAGCTTCCCGGAAAGCTTTGCCGCCCAGATGCTCTATCCGTTCCAGCGCTGAGCTGGCGCCTTTGCACTTCGTTCACCTATTTGCAGTCAAATCTTAATAACGGCCGGCCGCGGTTGTGGCGGGTCTCGTGATGTGTAGCGTTTAGCGTGCTGGAGAGATCGATGTTGGCCGATTTTGGGCGTCTGAGGCGAGTTATCCGCGTTTGGGCCTGGACGATCGTCTTCGCGGCCACGCTCGGCATCCCGGCGGCGCAAGCCGACAGCCTGACCGTCAATGTCGATCAGGCGCAGGTGATGAAGCTGCCAGAGAAAGTCGCCACCATCGTCATTGGAAATCCGATGATCGCCGACGCCGCGCTGCAAAGCGGCGGCATTCTGGTCATTACCGGCAAAGGCTACGGCTCGACCAATTTGCTGGCGCTCGACCGTGGCGGCAAAGTGCTGATGGAAAAGACCGTGCAGGTGCTCGGCGCCCCCGGCAGCGATTTGGTCGTGGTCTATAGAGGTGTCGAGCGCGAGACGTACACCTGCGGGCCGGATTGCGAACGCCGCATAACGCTCGGCGACTCGCCGGGCTATTTCAACGCCGCATTGGCCGAGAGCGGCGCCCGCAATGGCCAGGCAACAACCGGCGCGCACTGAACCGCGGTTGTTTGCCGCTCCAGCGCGGCGGTTCCGGCGCGATCATGGTTAACGGTCGCTTAACGGGAACCGGCGCTACTATCCCATCCGCGCAACACTTCAACAACGCGGGTTTGGTATGAGTTCCCACGGTGTTTCGGCACCTTTCAACAGTTTCGAAGGTTGCCATGCGTGAGCGAATTCGAAGCAGGATTGTTACCCGCATCTGCCGGCTGTTGCCGGCGCGCGTGGCGCGCCGTTTTGTGCGCCAGCAAGAAGGCGCCGCCGCCGTCGAGTTCGCCCTGGTCGCGTTACCGTTTTTGGCGCTGCTCTTCGCGATCCTGGAGACGGCATTGGTGTTTTTCGCCGGGCAAACGCTGGAGGCCGCGGTCAGCGAAGCCGGCCGGCTGATCATGACCGGGCAGGCGCAGACGGCGGGATTCAGCCAAGCCGATTTCAAGACGCAAGTGTGCAATGATCTCTCCGGTGGACTATTCGACTGCGCGGCCAGCCTTTACGTCGACGTCAAGACCTACAGCAGCTTCGCCGCCGTCAATACGGCTTCGCCGATCACCAACGGCCAGTTCGACTCCTCAAAGCTGGGTTGGACTCCAGGCGGGCCGGGCGACATCGTGGTTGTGACGTTGTATTACCAATGGCCAATCTACGTATCGTTGCTTGGCAACAACCTGGCCAATCTGGGCAACGGCAGCCGCCTGCTGGTGGCGACATCGGTATTCCGTAACGAGCCCTATTGATGAGGCAAGGCGTCATGACGGGGATGACTTCATCGCTGCCGCGGAAAATTCGGCGCTTCGGGCGCGACCGGCGCGGCGTTTCGGCGGTCGAATTTGCCTTCATCGCGCCGGTGATGATCGGGCTTTATCTCGGCTGTGCCGAGATTTCGGATGGCGTGGCGGCCGACCGTAAGGTCAGTCTGATTGCCGGAACGCTCGCCAATCTGACCGCGCAGGCGACAACCCTCCTTCCTGCCGACATGACGAATATTTTCAATGCATCGGGCGCAATCATGGCGCCCTATAATGCCGCTAATCTCACGATGACGGTGACGTGCCTGAGCATTGACGCGAACAAGAACGCAACCGTGAAATGGAGCGTCGCTCAAAGCGGCACGGTAAAGACTGGGTCGTTTACCGTTCCACCGGCGCTCGATATACCCAACACACAGTTGATCTATAGTGAGGTAGCTTACGCCTATACGCCCATCGTGGGTTACACTATCAGTGGTACGCTCACGTTGTCGGATCATATGTATATGAGCCCGCGCATTACCACGCCGGTCTACAACGGGATCGCCTGTACGTGATGGCGGCCGTGGTTTAGCGGGCCTCGACGATCGGCAGCGCGGTGGTCGATTTGATCCGCTCCATGGCGAAGCGCGAGGTGACGTTCTTGAGCGGCACGGTCGCGATCAGCTTCTTGTAGAAGCCGTCATAGCTCTGCATGTCGTGCACGACCACGCGCAGCATGTAGTCGACGTCGCCGGCCATGCGGTAGAACTCCATCACCTCCGGCATCGCGCTCACGGTCTCGGCGAAGCGCTTGAGCCAGTCCTGCGAATGGTCGCCGGTCTCGATCGACACGAACACCGTGATGCCGAGCCCGATCTTTTCCGGATCGATCAGCGCCACGCGGCGCATGATCACGCCGTCGGCTTCCAGCCGCTGCAATCGCTTCCAGCACGGCGTCGACGACAGGCCGACGCGCTGGCCGATCTCGGCGACCGAGAGCGAGGCGTCCTCTTGCACCACGGCGAGGATCTTGCGGTCGATGGCGTCCATTCTCTGTTTCCTTCAAAACTTGGAACCGCTGGCCTAAGCCGGCGGTATTATATGGAATAATCTTCTTATTTTAGCCTGACATCTGTATTTACAGAGAAAAATATTCTATTTCAAGCGCAATCTATCGCTGCCCTCCGCAACGCCAATTCGACCGGATCTACGGACATGACAAAATTCTTCTCTGCCGCACTCCCCGCAACGCTGCGCCGGTTCGCCGCCGGTCTTTCGTTCGCTTTGGCGCTCGCCTTCGTGCCGGCCGCGCCCGCCGCAGCCGCCGACGCGCAGCCGCTGGTCAGCCTGGCCTGGCTCAACAGCCATCTGCACGATGCAAATCTGGTGGTGCTCGACATCCGCTCGGCCATCGACGGCAGCAAGCCGGAGACCTTCGCGCTCGGCCATATCCCGGGCGCCGTGCATAGCGATTACGACAAGGCGGGCTGGCGCGTCACGCGCAACAATGTGCCGTTCATGGTGCCGACCACGGCCGAGCTGGAAAAACTGATCGGCGATCTCGGCATCGACGAAACCAGCCATGTGGTCGTGGTGCCGGCCGGCGTGAACGTGCTCGATTTCGGCTCCGCCGCGCGCACGTATTGGACGCTGAAATATGCCGGCGTCGGCAATGTCTCGATCCTCGACGGCGGCCTGGCCGCCTGGAAGGCGGCGGGCTATGCGCTCGACAAGGGCGCGCACGCGCCATCGCCGGCGATCTTCACCGCCAATATCGACAACGGCATTCTGGCGCTCGCCAGCGACGTCGAGAAAATCGAAAAGAGCGGCGGCGCTGCTTTGATCGATGCGCGTCCGGTCTCGTTCTTCCTCGGCAAGGAGAAGGCGCCCGCGGCGCAGGCCTATGGTCACATCCCCGGCGCGCTCGACATCGACAGCGCGCATTTCTACGACTCCGCCGCCAACCGGCTGAAGCCGAAGGCGGAGCTTGCCGCCATCGCCAGCGAAGTGCCGGCGGGCGCGGCGATCACCTATTGCAACACCGGCCACTGGGCCGCGACCGACTGGTTCGTGCTGCACGAATTGCTCGGCCGCAACAACGCGCGGCTCTATGCCGGTTCGATGGTGGAGTGGACCAGCAATGCCAGCCGCCCTATTGCATCCGCACGCACCAAATGGGACGACTTGAAAAAGAAGCTCGGTCTCGGTTCGTAACGGTTCCATTACGGCGACTTCCATGACGACGGCAACAATAGCGGCGCCCAATGCGGGCGCCGCGCTCGGCATCGACCGCCTCTTTCTCGGTCTCGCATTGATCGCGACCGCGGTGCTGGTCGCGCTGGTGCTGCTCGACGGCCAGGCCGCGTCGGCGGCGCTGATCCTCGGCGGCTTCGGCCTCGGCATCGCTTTCCTGAAGGCGGAGTTCAGCTACACCGCATCGTGGCGGCGCTTCCTGACGCGTGGCGAGGCGGGCGGCCTCATCGGCGGGCTGATCGTGATCGCCATCTGCGCGGTCGCGGTCGTGCCGGCCGCCGCGCTCAGGCATGATTTCGGCGGCGCCATCGCGCCGCTCGGACCCTCGCTGATCGTCGGCGCCTTCACCTTCGGCATCGGCATGCAGCTCGCCAACGGCTGCGGCTCCGGCACGCTCTATACGGCCGGCGGCGGCTCGGGGCGCATGCTGATCGCGTTGTTGTTCTTTGTCGTCGGCAGCGTCTTCGGCAGCCTGTCGCTGCCGTCGTTTCTGGCGCTCGGCGGCATTAATCCGGTGCTGGCGTCCGACTATCTCGGCCCCTGGGGCGGACTGGCGGCGACGCTCGCCAGCATCGCGCTCGCGGCGGTCGCGATTGCCGCCGTCGCCAAGCGGCGCGGCGCCAATTTCATGCCGTCGCGAACTTATGTGCTCGGCGGCATCGCCATCGGACTTTTATGCGTCGCCGTGTTCATCGCCGGCGGCCATCCCTGGAGCGTGACCTTCGGCTACACGGTATGGGGCGCCAAGGCTGCTGCCGCGCTCGGCTTCGATTTTTCGCATTCCGCGTTCTGGCAATGGCCGGGGCCCAAGCATGCGCTGGCCGAGTCGGTCTTGTCCGACACTTCGAGCCTCACCGATTTCGGCATGCTGTTCGGCGCCATGGCGGCGGCGGCCGCCAGCAAGCCGTTCGCAGCGACGGCCTGGCCGCCGCTGAAATCGCTGCTGGCCGCCGGTATCGGCGGTCTGCTGATGGGCTGGGGCGCGCGGCTCGGCTTCGGCTGCAATATCGGCGCCTTTGTCGGCGGCGTCGCCTCGGGCTCGCTGCACGGCTGGGTCTGGTTCGCCGCCGCGCTGCCCGGCTGCCTGATCGGTATTCGCCTGCGGCCGCTGTTCGGCCTGTCGCGGGAATAGCGCCGATGCGCAAGGTTTATATGCTCGTTGTCGTGCTCGGGCTGGCTGGCGATTGTCGGCAACCACCTGATCAGCCCGTCGAGCGGGCGGGCGGTTTCGCCGGAGGATTTCGCCGGCGCCTGCGCGCCCTGCGGCGCGCCCTGTCCGGCGAAGAAATAGCTGCCTCAGCCGCGCAGCTTCAGGAAAGCGTCCACCTCGGTCCGCGTCGCCGCGCCCATCAAGCCGCCGAAGCGCGTGCATTTGATCGCCGCGGCCGCCGCGCCGAAGCGCATGCTTTCGAGCACGTCGCCGGTTTCCACCAAACGGAAGGTGAAGGCGCCGTGGAATACGTCGCCGGCGCCGAGCGTGTCGACGGCTGCGACGGTGAAGGCCGGCATATGGCGGATCGCGCCGCCGTCGAGCCAATAGACGCCGTCGGGTCCGTCGGTGACCGCGAGAAAGCCGCGGTAACGCTCGCCGAGCTTGCGCAAGCCGGCGGCGAAATCGGTGAAGCCGGTGGTGCCACGCAGCGCCTCGGCCGAGGCGATCACATGCGAGCTGGCAGCGAGCAGACGATCGTCGGGCGCCACGGCGCGGTCGAGATCGAGCACGCGCGGAATGCCGCGCTTCTGCGCCGCTTCGCAGATCGGCGTGACGAAATTCGGATAGTGGATGTCGAGCAGCACCGCGTCGGCCTCGGCAACCGCCGCCTCCGCATCGGTTGGGGTCACCTCTTTCAGACCCTGGTTGCGGCGGGTGGCGATCATTTTCTCGCCCTTGGCGTCGACCAAGATCAATGAAACGGAAGAAAGCGCGCCGGGCACGCGCAGCGCGCCGCTGCAGTCGATGTGCTCGCGCACGAGAATGCCGACAATGCGGTCGGCGACTTCGTCATCGCCGCCGCCAAGCGGGCCGGCGAACGTCACCTTGCCGCCGAGGCGGGCGATCGCGACGGCGGCATTGCCGGACTGGCCGCCGCTGGTGATGAGGAAGTCGGACGCCTGCACCTTGGAGCCGGCATCGGGGAATTTGTCCACCCGCATCACAATGTCCTGCACGGCGCCGCCGGCGCACAAAATTCGCGGGACTTGTTTTTGCGCGGCGTCAGGCAAAGCCGATCTCGTCCTCCACCCAGGCGCGGATGATGTGATGCGCGATCGCCACCGGCGGCGGCGTGGTCAAGCCTTCCGGGTGCCGGCGCACCAGCATGGTCGCGACCTCCGCCTTGGTAAACCACCGCGCGTCTTCGAGTTCCTCATGATCCACGACAATTTCGCGGGTCAAGGCCTCGGCATGGCAGCCGATCATCAGCGTCGAGGGAAACGGCCAGGGCTGCGAGTGGAAATAGGTCACCCGGCCGCAAATAATGCCGGCTTCCTCGCGCGTTTCCCGGCGCACGGCGTCCTCGATCGCTTCGCCCGGCTCCATGAAGCCGGCGAGGCACGACCACATGGTCGGCCCGAAGCGCGGACTGCGGCCGAGCAGGCAGTTGTCGCCCTCGGTCGCCAGCATGATCACCACCGGATCGGTGCGCGGAAAATGTTCGGCTTTGCATTGCGGGCAATCGCGCCGCCAGCCGGCTTGCACCACTTGCGTCGGCGCGCCGCAATTCGGGCAGAAGCGGTGGCGCAGGTGCCAGTGCAGCACCGCCTTGGCCTCGGCGATCGGCGGCAGATGGTCGGGCTCGACCAGTCCCTGCACCGCGATCGAGCGCAGATCCGTGACGAGCAAGTCGTCGCGCACCTTGAGCGCGTCCGCCGCCGCCGGCGCAATGCCGTAGCCGAAGCGGCCGGCGCCATCCAACAGGCCGAGGAAAACCGTCACGGTTTCGGGCGCCAGCGCGCGCGCTTCGGCAATCGTGAACAGCGGATCGTTGAGCGGCGCGCCTTTTTTCATGGCGATCCAGTCGCCGCCGATCACGTAGGCGCCGGCGCTCGCCTGCGCCGCCAGCCGCGCCATGCCGGCATTGTCGCCACGCCGCTCGGCGGCGCGCTCGATGCGGCTTTGCGTGTAGCCAAGGCGTGGTTTGGGGCCGAGATCGGGGCGAGGGGACATGCGGCGCGGAAACTCGCACGGCGAGTCGATTTGTGCAATGCGTCACAGAATTGTCATTGCGCGCCGCTTAACCGGCGATGGGCGCAATTTGCAAGACGCGCCGCATCGCGCCGATCAGCCCGTCGCGGATCGCGGGAAGGTAAACGGCGGCGGGCGCAGCACCCCACACCGGCTTCGGCCAGGCTGCGTCGCCGTGCCGCCGTCCGATCACATGCACGTGCAATTGCGCCACCATGTTACCGAGCGCCGCGATATTGAGCTTCTCGCATTCGGTCACGGTTTTGAGCGCGCGCGCGGCGGCGCCGATCTCGCCGAGCAGTTGGACCTGCGCGTGCTTCCTCCAGGTCGATGAGTTCGACCAGCCCCGGCCGCCGCGGCACCAGAATCAGCCACGGGTAATTGGCGTCGTTGGCCAACAGCACGCGCGAGAGCGGCAAGTCGCCGACAGGAACCGTGTCCTGTGCGAGCTGCGGGTGGAGGGACCAGGATGAATTGGTCATTTTTCTCTTCTGTCGTTCCGGCCAAGCGCCCTTCAGGGCGCGCGAGCCGGGACCCATACTCCGCAGTCTATCCGATAAGGCACGGCGTATGGGTCCCCGCTTTCGCGGGGACGACCGGGCCCCCTCAGCTTGCTTTCCGCTCCCTTTGGCCCGATATAAGTCCCCGGGAGGTTGGCGGTGGACGAGCCACTCGCCAACCGGGTCAGGTCCGGAAGGAAGCAGCCCTAACGAGCACGGATCGGGTCGCTCGTCAGCCTCCCACCCATTTTCCGCGATGATCAGCGCGAGCCAGCGCGGCCGCCAGTCGGATGGCACGATGAGCGAAACCGTGAAACCCTCCGACCAAGGCCCCGGCGAGGCGCCGGAGGGTGCCGGCTATCGCGTGCTGGCGCGCAAATACCGCCCGGCCAGCTTCGACGACCTGATCGGCCAGGACGCCATGGTGCGCACCGTCTCGAACGCGTTCGAGAGCGGGCGCATTCCGCAAGCCTGGATCCTCACCGGCGTGCGCGGCGTCGGCAAGACCACGACCGCGCGCATTCTGGCGCGCGCGCTCAATTACGAATTGCCGGACGGCTCGATCACTCAGCCTACCATCCGCATGCCGGTGATGGGCGTGCACTGCCAGGCCATCATCGAGAGCCGCCACATCGACGTCCTGGAAATGGACGCCGCCTCGCACAATTCCGTCGAGGACGTGCGCCAGATCAACGACGCCATCCGCTACGCGCCGGTGTCGGCGCGCTACAAGGTCTACATCCTCGACGAAGTGCACATGCTCTCCGGCGCGGCGTTCAACGCGCTGCTCAAGACGCTGGAAGAGCCGCCGCCGCACGCCAAGTTCATCTTCGCCACCACCGAAATCCGCAAAGTGCCGGTGACGGTGCTGTCGCGCTGTCAGCGCTTCGATCTGCGCCGCGTCGACGCCGCGCTTTTGGTCAAGCATCTCGAAGGCATCGCCGGCAAGGAGACGATCGAGGTCGAACCGGCGGCGCTGGCGCTGATCGCGCGCGCGGCGGAAGGCTCGGTGCGCGATTCGCTCTCGCTGTTCGATCAGGCCATCGCGCATGCGGCGGGCCCCGTGCGGGCGGAAGACGTGCGGCAGATGCTCGGCCTCGCCGACCGCGTGCGCATCGTCGACCTGTTCGAGGCGCTGATGAAGGGCGACGTCGCCGGCGCGCTCAAGGAGCTGCGCGAGCAATACGATATCGGCGCCGATCCCGGCGTGGTGTTGAGCGATCTCGCCGAATTTACTCATTTCGTCACCCGCGTGAAGGTGGTGCCTACCGTCGCCGACGACGTGTCGCTGTCGGAGGCCGAGCGCGTGCGCGGCCGCGCCTTCGCCAAGGACCTGTCGATGCGCGTGCTGTCGCGCACCTGGCAGATGCTGCTCAAGGGCGTCGGCGAGGTGCAGGCTTCCGGCCGTCCGGTCGCCGCCGCCGAGATGGTGCTGGTGCGCATTGCCTATGCCGCGGATCTGCCGACGCCGGACGAAGTCGTCCGTTCGCTCAGCGAGGAGGGCAGTGCTGCGCCGGCGCGCCCGCAAGGCAACGGCAATGGCGGCGCGGCTGCGGCGCAGGCGCCCACGCAGAGTTTCGCGCCGCGCTACGATGCTCCGCGCGGCTCGACCCGTTCCTCGGCGGCGGTGTCGCCGCGGCCGTCCGAGAATCCGGCGGCCGAGAGCAACGAGCCGGCCGCGGCCGCGCCGACTTTGACCATCGGTTCGTTCGAGGCGTTGATTGCGCTGGTGCAGGAGAAGCGCGACATCTCGATGAAGATGGCGCTGGAACGCGACGTGCGGCTGGTGCGTTGCGAGGACGGTCAGCTCGAGATTGCGCTCGAACCGAGCGCGCCGCGGACCTTCGTGCACGACCTGCAGCGCAAGCTCGCCGCCTGGACCGGCAAGCGCTGGATGGTGGTGGTGTCGCAGGAGCAGGGCAGCGCGACCGTGCGCGCGCAGATGGAAGAGCGGCAGGCGGAGCTCGAGCGCGGCGTGCAAAGCGATCCGCTGGTGCAGGCGGTGCTCAACCGCTTTCCCGGCGCCAAGGTCGTGGGTGTGACGCAGAACGCGCCCGCTGCCGAGGCCGCCGACGACATGCCTGACGCCAGCCCCGACGAAGAGGACTAATCCATGGCCGACTTCATGGGCTTGATGAAACAGGCGGCGCAACTGCAATCCAAGATGCAGGCGTTGCAAGCCGAACTCGACTTGATCGAGGTCGAGGGCACCTCAGGCGGCGGCATGGTGAGCGTGCGGCTCACCGCCAAGGGCGATCTCAAGGGCGTCAAGGTCGACGATTCTTTGATGAAGCCGTCGGAAAAGGAAATCCTCGAGGATCTGCTGGTGGCGGCGCATGCCGATGCGCGGCGCAAGGCCGAAGCCGTCATGCAGGAAAAGATGAAAGGCCTGACCGGCGGCCTGCCGCTGCCGCCGGGGATGAACCTCACTTAATGCCCACCGCTGTCGCCGGACCCGAAATCGAGCGCCTGATCCAGTTGCTGGCGCGGCTGCCCGGCCTGGGGCCGCGCTCGGCGCGCCGCGCCGCGCTGCATCTCATCAAGAAGCGCGAATTGCTGATGGCGCCCTTGGCCTCCGCCTTGCAGACCGCGATGGAGAAGATCGTTATCTGCAAGACCTGCGGCAATATCGACACCCAAAACCCCTGCACCGTGTGCACCGACGAGAAGCGCGACCCGTCGATCATCGTGGTGGTGGCCGACGTCGCCGACCTGTGGGCGCTCGAGCGCGCGCACGCGGTCAACGGCCGCTATCACGTTCTCGGCGGCACGCTGTCGCCGCTCGACGGCGTCGGCCCGCAGGACTTGAGCATCGACGCGCTGATTTCGCGCGCGCATGAGCCGCAGGTGAAGGAACTGATCCTGGCGCTCAACGCCACGGTCGACGGCCAGACCACCGCGCATTACATCACCGAGCTGTTGCACGAGGCCGGCGTCAAGGTGACGCGGCTGGCGCACGGCGTGCCGGTCGGCGGCGAACTCGATTATCTCGACGAGGGCACGCTGTCGGCGGCGATCAAGCAAAGGACGCTGTTCTGATGCGCAGCGTTATCCTCGCGCTGCTCGCTTTTATGCTGACAGCGCCGGCGCTGGCGCAGGAAACGCTCAAGCCCGGCGATACGATCAGCGGGCGGCTGCGCTTCTTCCAGCACCAACATCCCAACGGCACATGGATCAAAGTCTACCAGATCACCGTGGATCATCCGCGCAAACTCGCCGAAGCCGATGAGTTCTGCGATCCGAAAAACCCGCCGGTGACTTTCCATATCCTCGTGATGGATGATAAGGCCAAGAAGACTCAGCTTGACCGGCTGCTCGGCAAGAAAGTCACGGTGGTGGCCGATACAGTTTTTCTGCTCGGAAACCGCCTGGCATATCGGCGACGCGGTCCTCAGCCAGTGGCATTTCCCGGGTAGCCGCTGATGGGAAAAACCCGTTCATTGATCGCGGCCATCGTTTCGATCTCCCTGCCAAGCGCGGCGTTGGCGCAAGTGACGGACGGCGCGCTGCCGCATGCGGCGATCGAGGACGGCCTCAAGAAGGCCGAATGCAGCGTGCCGATCGAGGACGCGGCCAAGGCGCCCGACGCTTTCGATCTCGGCGGCGGCCAGAAGCTGTTCATCGTCAGTTGTTGGCAGGCGGCCTATCAATCCGGCAGCATCGTTTATGTCATGGATAACGCCGGTACGGCGCAGCTGATGACCTTCCAGGAATGGAACGGCAAGAAATTTGCGCCGGCCATGAGCCTCTCGGAAGCCGATTTCGATCCGAACGGCAAGACCATCAGTATGTTCTACAAGGGCCGCGGCCTCGGCGATTGCGGCTCCATGGCGACCTGGAACTGGACCGGCAGCGAGTTCAAGCTGAAGGAATATTACTTCAAGGAAAAATGCGACGGCCGCTCCTTCGCCGGCGAGCGCCGCTGGCGGATTTTCCCGCGCCGCTGATTACGCCTTCTTCGGCTCCAGCCGCTTGAAATGGCCCTTGCGCTGCAGCCAGGCGAGCAGCACGAGGCTGGGCAGGCCGGCCAGCGCGCAGATCACGAAAAACCAGACCCAGCCGGTCAATTCGGCGATGAAGCCGGCGCCCGACGACAGATAGGTGCGCCCGACCGCGGCCAGCGCCGTGAGCAGCGCGTATTGCGTCGCCGTATGCAGCGGGTTCTGGCAGAGCGCCGAAAGGTACGCGACGAACATCACCGTGCCGATGGCGCTGGTGAAATTCTCCAGCGTGATGGCGACGGTCAGCGCGGTGAGGCTGTGGCCGGAGAACGCGACCCAGCAGAAGCCTAGATTGGCCGACGCCTGCAGAATGGCGCCGATCCACAGGCTTGGTGCGAGCGGCAACGCGCGCGCGATGAAACCGCCGGCAAAGCCGCCGGCGAGCAGCGCCGCCAAGCCGACGCCCTTCACGATCGCGGCGTATTCGTTGCGGGTGAACCCCAGATCGATCACGAACGGCGCGGTCATGGCGCCGGAGAGCGCGTCGGTGAACTTGAACAGCACCACGAAGGCGAGCATGACGAAGGCGAATTCGTAGCTGAGAAAGTCCTTGAAGGCACCGACCGCGGCTTCCGCCACGCGCGCCAGCGGCGTTTGCCGGGCATGGCTCGCCTCCGCCGCGCGCGAGCGTTCCGGCTCGGTGGCGAGGAGCGCCGTGACGGTGCCGATCAGCACCAGCACGGCCATCGCCGCATAACCCCAATGCCAGGCCGCCTGCTTGTCGAAGCCGTAGTCCTGAATGCCGCTCACCAGGAACAGCGCGCCGGCGGTCGAGACCAGCATGCCGATGCGATAGGCCGCCACGTAAGACGCCATGCCGGCGGCCTGCTCGTTTTCCGGCAGGCTCTCGACCCGGAAGGCGTCGACCACGATGTCTTGCGTCGCCGAGGCGGTCGCGACCAGCAGCGCGCCGAGCGCGACCAGCGCCGGCGCTGCGGCCGGATCGGTCGAGCCGAGAAACACGATCGCCGCCATCAGCAGGATTTGCGTGAACACCAGCCAGCCGCGCCGCCGGCCGAGCCAGCGCCCGAGCAGCGGCACGTCGAGCGCGTCGGTCAGCGGCGCCCAGAGGAATTTCACGGTGTAGGGCGTGCCGACCAGCGCGAACAGGCCGATGGTGCCGAGATCGACGCCCGACTCGCGCATCCACACCAACAGCGTCGTGCCCGACAGCGCTAGCGGCAGCCCGGACGAGAAGCCGAGGAACAGCACGATCAGCACGCGCGGCTTGAGATAGACAGCCAGCGCGTCCAGGAAGGAGGGCCGCGACGCGCTATCGGACGGCACGCTCATGCGTTATTCGCCCGCCCCAAGCTTGCGGAGCGGCGCCGGGATGACGTCGGCGCCCGGCGTATCCTCGCTGAATTCGACGTCCTGAATTTTCTCGCCGCGGCTGAGGATCTTGTCGGCGGAAATGACGATCTGCTTGATGTCGGCGTTGGCCTGACCGAAATGCTTGTCCAGATTTTCGACGCGATCGCGCATGCGCTGCACGTCTTCGATCAGCAAGCCGACTTCCGTCAGAATCTTGTCGGCCGCTTCGCGCATGCGGGCGTCTTTCTGAATCTGCTGAACCACTTGAATCGCCAGCATCAGCAGCGACGGCGACACGATGATGACGCCGGAGCGGTAGCCCTTCTGCAAGACGTCGTCGAATTCATCGTAGAGTTCGGCGAACATCAACTCCGACGGGATGAACATGAAGGCGACGTCTTGCGTCTCGCCTTTGATCAGATATTTGCCGGCAATGTCATCGATGTGCTTGCCGAGATTCTGGCGCAGCTGGCGCGTGGCCTGCAGCCGTTCGTCGTCGGTCTTGGCGTTTTCCAGCGCGGTCGTCGCCTCCAGCGGAAACTTGGCGTCGATGATGAGATGGCGCTTGTCCGGCATGTGGATGCAGCAGTCGGGCCGAGAATTATTGGACAGCGTGAACTGGAATTCGTAGGCGCCCTGCGGCAGCCCGTCGGCGACGATCGCCTCCATGCGCCCTTGGCCGAAGGCGCCGCGGCGCTGTTTGTTGTCGAAAACCTTTTGCAACGACGTCACCGTCGAGGCCAGATCGGTGATGTTCTTCTGCGCGCTGTCAATGACGGCGAGCCGCGCGTGCAGCTGCTGCAGATGATCGGTGGTGTTCTTGGTCGAGGTCTTCATCGACTCGCCGAGGTTCTGCGTCACCGCATCGAGCCGCGTGTTCACCGTGTGCTGCAATTGCGAATGCGAATTTTGCAGCCAGCTGCCCATGGCATCGAGCCGGGCATTGAGTTCGGTCAGCCGCTGCTCGGCCGCGGGGTCGGCGGCGGGCGGCTGCTTGCGTAGCTGCAGCACGATGATGGCGATGACGCCACCGACAATGACCAGGGCGAGAACGACAAGGAGGGTTTCCAGCATGCGCTGCTTCTACCGTGATTCGTCCGCCCATGCGAACGAAGGGCGAACGGTAGGGCGGGAACGCCCGTGGCTCAAGGGAAAAGGCTGCATTGACCGCGCCGCGCCTTGCCCTTACATCGCGCGCATGGCGACCCGTGACATCCTCATCCTTCCCGACAAGCGGCTGCGGCTGAAATCCGAGCCGGTGAAGGCGGTCGACAAGTCGATCCGGGCGCTGGTCGACGACATGTTCGAGACCATGTATGCGGCGCCCGGCATCGGGCTTGCGGCCATCCAGATCGGCGTGGCGCAGCGCGTGGTCACCATGGACCTCGCCAAGAAGGATGACCCGCCGGCGCCGCAGGTCTTCATCAATCCGGAAATCAGCTGGAAGGCGGACGAGCGGTCGACCTACGAGGAAGGCTGCCTGTCGATCCCGGAATATTACGAGGAGGTCGAACGCCCGGCGGCGGTGCGCGTGAAATATCTCGACCTCGACGGCAAGCCGCACGAGATCGAGGCCACCGGCCTGCTCGCCACCTGCCTGCAGCACGAGATCGACCACACCAACGGCGTGCTGTTCATCGACTATATTTCCAAGCTCAAGCGCGACATGGTGATGAAGCGGTTCAAGAAGGCGGCAAAGAAGGGCGAGCCGGTCAAGCCGCTGTCCGACGACAAAGAGCCTTCGCACCATATCGGCTAATCCCGGCGCAGGGGCGCCCTGAACAAGACGGTGTTGCATGCCGCTGCGCCTGATCTTCATGGGCACGCCCGATTTCGCGGTGCCGACGCTGCAAGCGCTCATGGCCGCCGGGCACGACATCGTGGCGGTCTATACGCGCGCGGCCAAGCCCGGCGGACGGCGCGGACTTGATCTGGTGCCGACGCCGGTCGAGCGCGCAGCGCGCGAACTCGGGCTGAAGGTCGCGACGCCGAAGACGTTGAAGGACGAAGCGGCGCAAGCCGAATTCCGCGCGCATAAGGCCGATGCGGCGGTGGTCGTCGCCTATGGCCTGATCCTGCCGAAGCCGATCCTGGAAGCGCCGCGGCTCGGCTGCTTCAACGTGCATGCCTCGTTGCTGCCGCGCTGGCGCGGCGCGGCGCCGATCAACCGCGCCATCATGGCCGGCGATACGGAAAGCGGCGTCACCATCATGCAGATGGACGAGGGGCTCGACACCGGCGCCATGGTCATGGCGGAGCGCATTGCGATCGGCGCGGACATGACGGCCGGCGAATTGCACGATGCGCTGGCTCAGCTTGGCGCTGAGTTGATGCCGCGCGCGCTGGCCGCCGCCGAGCGCGGCGCGCTGTCGCTCAAGTCGCAGCCGGAGGCGGGCGTCACTTATGCGGCCAAGATTGCCAAGGACGAAACCCGTATCGATTGGACGAAGCCGGGGCGCGAGGTGCACGACCACATCCGCGGCCTGTCGCCGTTTCCCGGCGCCTGGTTCGAACTCGGCGGCGTGCGCGTCAAGGCGCTGCGCTCGACCAAGGGCGAGGGCCAAATCGCGTCAAATGCCGCGCCCGGCACGGTGCTCGACGAGCATCTCACCGTCGCTTGCGGCGGCGGCGCGGTGCGGCTCACGCAAGTGCAGCGCGCCGGCAAGCAGCCGATGAGTGCGGACGATTTCCTGCGCGGCACGCCGCTGCAAGTAGGCGCGCAGCTTCGATGATGCGCGCGCTAGGCCGCGTGAAAGCCCGCCCAATGGTGGCGGCGCGCCTCGATGAATTCGGCCAGATCGCCCTCGGTCACGCGAACTAGATCGCTGTGCGCAAAGCCCTTGGAGTAGTCGAGCACGGAGACGATCTCCGGCGTCAGCCGGATCGTCGGCACCGCTTTGGGGTCGGGGCGCGGCATGACTTTGTATTCGGGATAGCGGTGCAGCAGAATCTGCGACGCATGGTCGATCTCGCCCGAGTCGGAAACCACGGTGGCGGTGGCCGCCATCGACAGGCCCTTGATCTGCAGCGGTTGCGGGTAGTCCCTGGCGATGGCCAGCGAAATCCGCGGATCGCGCATGATATTGGTGAATTTCTGGCTGTCGCGGGAGATCATGCAGTAAATGACCATACCGTCATTGCAGTAGCCCACCACCGTAGCCTGCGGCCAGCCGTCGGCCCGGTTGGTGGCGATCGTCATGATACGGTGCTCATTGAGCAGATCGACGATTTGCCGCTTAAATTCGCGCTTCATGGAAAGACGCCCCTCATATTCAACAGCCAGTATAGGTAACCCGCCCTCGGCGGATTTGAGGTGAATCAAACGTGCCCCGTTTCAAGCTGACCATCGAGTATGACGGTACCCCTTTCGCCGGCTGGCAAATCCAGGCCGATCAGCCCACCGTCCAGGGGGTCCTGACCGCGGCAATCGAGGCTTTATCGGGCGAAAAGACCCCGGTGCAGGGGGCCGGGCGAACCGATGCCGGCGTGCATGCGCGCGGCCAGGTCGCTCACGTAGATTTAACCAAGGATTGGGAAACCGATACCGTTCGCGACGCGCTCAATGCGCACCTGCGCCCGCATCCGGTGGCGATCCTTGCCGCGGAGCGGGTGACGGAGGGCTTCAATGCCCGCACCTCGGCCATCAAACGCCATTACCTCTACCGCATCATCAACCGCCGCGCCGATCTGACGTTCGACGCCGGTTACGCCTGGCGGGTGCCGCGCCCGCTCGATGCCGCCGCCATGCACTTGGCGGCGCAGCGGCTGGTCGGCAAACACGATTTCACCACCTTCCGCTCCACCGAATGCCAGGCCAAGTCGCCGCTGAAGACGCTTGATAGGCTCGACGTCGAGCGCCAGGGCGACGACGTGATCGTGCGCGCGTCGGCGCGTTCGTTCCTGCACAGCCAGGTACGCTCGATGGTCGGCTCGCTGGTGATGGCGGGCGAGGGCAAATGGAGCCCGGACGATCTTTCGCGCGCGCTCGCCGCGCGCGACCGCACCGCCTGTGGCCAGGTGTCGCCGCCGGACGGGCTTTATTTGATGAAGGTGGATTATTGAATTTTCCGTCGTCCCGGGCGAGCGAGCTAAGCGAGCGAGGCCCGGGACCCATACTCCGCAGCCCACCGATCGTTTACTGATTATGGGTCCCCGCCTTCGCGGGGTCGACAGCGGCGGCTACGCAAAATACTTATCGACAATCATCCGGTAAATCGCGGTCAACGCAGTGAGATCGGCGACCGGCACGCGCTCGTCGATCGCATGCATGGTCTGCCCGACCAGGCCGAATTCCACCACCGGGCAAAACGCCGTGATGAAACGCGCATCGGAGGTGCCGCCACTGGTGGAGAGTTCCGGCTTGCGGCCGGTGACTTTGGCGATCGCGTCGACCACGAGGTCGGTGAACGGCCCCGGCTTGGTCGACGAAGACGCCGGCATTCGACGGCTCCCAGGTGAAACGCGAATTTTATTTTGCCGCCGGCAGGCTTTTGCGGCGCGCGCTCGCAGCAGCGCCTTTCAGCGAATCTGAGCGTATGCAAATCGTTGAAGCGGATATTGAATCGCGCGCGCGCTTCGCCGGGAATGAGATTGACGGTCTTGTTGCCGACGTCAACTGAAGCGAATTCGAGATGCGATGGCGGGAAAATTTCGCTGCCAGTGTCGAGCGGCTCCGCCTTGAGGGCCGTCGACCAGCTTGACGATGCCGCGCACCGGGTTATCGGCGCGGTCCGGATAGGCGACATGGCCCTGTTTGCCGCTGACGATCAGATGGCCGTTGAGCGAGCCGCGGCGGCCGATCTTGATCGTGTCGCCGAGCGCATCGACGTTGCTCGGCTCGCCCAGAATGCAGTGATCGAATTTTTCGCCGCGCTCGGCCGCCCATTGCAAAAGCTTGGGCGTGCCGTTGACCGCGATGCCTTCCTCGTCGCCGGTGATCAGGAACGAGATCGAGCCTTTCGGTTTGCCGCCATTAGCCGCCAGGTGATCGAGCACGGCGGCGAGTGCGCAGGCGATGCCGCCCTTCATGTCGACCGCGCCGCGGCCGTAAAGCTCGCTGCCCGCCACTTCGCCGGCGAAGGGCGGATGCGTCCAGGCTTTCTCGTCGCCGGGCGGCACCACGTCGGTATGGCCGGCGAAAGTCAGATGCGGCGCCGCCGTGCCGATGCGGGCATAGAGGTTTTCCACGTCGTCGGCGCCCGGCTCGTGAAGGTCATGCGGTGCACGGTGAAGCCCGCCGCCTTCAACGTATGTTCGAGAAATTGCAGCGCGCCGCCTTCCGCCGGGGTCACCGAGCGGCAGCGCAACAGATCGCGGGCAATGGCGACGGGGTCGGCGGTCATGGTCGGGAAACTCAGGCTCCGAGTTGCAGCGCCAGCAGATTGTTCTGGTTGCGCACCCAGCCCGGAATCAGGAAGGCGTCGACCAGCACCCAGACCCCGGTGATCAGCAGCCCGACAAGCGTGATCGACAAGATGAGCTGCGTCACCGCGACGCCGGTGCGCTTGAGATAGAAATTATGGCCGCCGAAAATGCCGACAAAAAACCACAACAGATAGGCGACCAGCGCGGTCTTCTTGTTGGCCTCGAACAGCATCAAAGCGCGGGTATCGCGCGACAGGCCGGCTTGTTGCGGGCCGGCCGCCGGGATGCCGGGCGGAAGTTCTGTCATGTCGTCCCCCACGAATTGACGGCGGTGAAGTCCAGCCTCGCCTAGAAACGATCAATCCCGCAAGAGCTCGTTGATGCTGGTCTTCGAGCGCGTACGCTCGTCGACGCGCTTGACGATGACCGCGCAATAGAGGTTCGGCCCCGGCTCGCCGTTCGGAAGCGGCTTGCCGGGCATCGTGCCGGAGACCACCACCGAATAGGGCGGCACCTCGCCCTGATAAATTCTCCCGCTTTCGCGGTCGACGATCTTGGTGGACAGCCCGATATAGACGCCCATGCCGAGCACCGCGCCCTCGCGCACGATCACGCCTTCGACCACTTCGGAGCGGGCGCCGATGAAGCAATTGTCCTCGATCACCACGGGGCCCGCCTGCAGCGGCTCGAGCACGCCGCCGATGCCGACGCCGCCCGACAAATGGCAGTTCTTGCCGATCTGCGCGCAAGAACCGACGGTCGCCCAGGTGTCGACCATGGTGCCTGAATCCACGTAGGCGCCGAGATTGACGAAGGACGGCATCAGCACCACGCCGGGCGCGATATAGGCCGAGCGGCGCACGACGCAGCCGGGCACGGCGCGGAAGCCGGCTTTGCGGAAGCGCGCCGGCGTCCAGCCCTTGAACTTGGAATCGACCTTGTCCCACCATACCGCCTTGCCGGGGCCGCCGGGGATGACGCTCATGTCGTTGAGCCGGAACGACAGCAGCACGGCTTTCTTCAGCCACTGATTGACCTGCCAGCCGCCATCGGCACGCTTCTCGGCGACGCGCGCCTCACCGCCGTCGAGCAGGCCAAGCGCGGTATCGACCGCCTTGCGCACGGCGCCCTTGGTCTTGGGGCCGATCTTGTCGCGGCCTTCGAAGGCGTCGTCGATGGTTTTGGCAAGTTTGTCGTTGGACATGAGATTTCCCGGCGCTGCGTTAGGCTGCGGTTTGTCGGGGGCCGGGCAGGGGATGTCAAGCCGGGCGCGGGGCCTTGAGGATTTGCTCCAGAAACCCGGCGAGATCGTCGGTCAGATAGTCGACATGCAGCTCGCCGCGCCCCTCCAGTTCCCAATCTTCGCGGAAGACTTCACGCGTGCCCTGCGGCACCACCAGCACCGTGGTCATGCCGAGCGCGTGCGGCGCTTCCAGATTGCGGGCGAGATCCTCGAACATGGCGGCCTTGGCCGCATCGACATCGTGGCGCGCCAGGAAACGCTCATAGGTTTTCTGCGCTGGCTTGGGCTCGAGTTCGGCGGCGACGATGTCGAACACATCCTCGAAATGCTGGTGGATCTCCAGCCGCCGCATCACCGCGTCGGCGTGCTTGCGGGTGCCGTTGGTGAGGATGAGCTTGCGGCCCGGCAATTTCTCCAGCGCGGCGCCGAGCGCCGGGTTGGGCTCGAGCGGCGAGTGGTCGATCTGATGCACGTATTCCAGATAGTCGTCCGGATCGAGCCCGTGCTCGGTCATCAGTCCGCGCATGGTGGTGCCGTAGCGCTTGTAATAGTCCTTCTGCACGCGGAAGGCCTCGTCCTTCGAAACTTTTAGGAATTCCGCCACGTAGGCGCGAATGCGGTCGTCGACCTGCTGCCACAGCAGATGATGCGGATAGAGCGTGTTGTCGAGATCGAACACCCAAGTGTCGACCTGGCCGAAGCCGCGCGGCGTGGAACGGTTAGCTTGCGGCACTGGGTTACGGTTCCTTGAAGCGCACGGTGGCCGACGGCTGAGCGCCGATATCGATGACGGCAAAGTTGGCCGAATTCAAGCCGCGCGCCGCGCAGTCCTTGTGGTCGGCGAGTTCGAATTTGCCGTCGCGCGTGCATAGCGCGACATTGCCGCCCCAGGAAAGCGGCGTCTCGCCGCGCATGACGGTGCGGCCGTTGCCGTCGACCGCCTCGGCATAGCTGTAGAGCCTATGCGGATCGCCGCGCAGGTCCGGCCGCAGGCATTGCCCGGCCGCCACCCGATACCAGCCGCGGGTGACGATCGCGCCCATCTCGACCACGCCGAGCGAGGCCATCACGGTATATTGGGTGTCGTTGCACCAGGAGAAGCCGATGCCTTGCGGATTGGCGGCAACTTTCAGCAGGACGTCGAAAAAATCGGGCTTGCCCGCCGCGTCGGGCGGCAGCTTGCGGTCGTTCAAGAACTTCGTCAGCGCGCCTTGCGTCTTGGCGCCGGCGACGCCGTCGATCGGAGTGGCCTCGTAGCCGGCGATGGTCAGCAGCCGCTGGATGCCGGCAAGCCGCGCCTGCGCGTCGTCGTAGTCGGCTTCCTCCGCCAGATTGACCGTCGGCCCTTGCGGCGTATCGGACGGCTGCGCCGCGGTGAAGCGCGCCTGCTGGGCGACCGGGCAACCGCGCGCGTTGGCGATCTCGAAGTCGCCGTCGCGGATGCACAGTTCGGCGTGGCCCGCTTGCGGCATCGGCGCGCTGCCGTAGACCGGCGGCGTGCGCGCATGCACATAGACCATGTCGGCGTCGAGCGCGCCGTCCACCACTTTGCGGCAGGCGCCGGGATCGATGCGGAACCAGCCGCGGGTCGCGACGTTGGCGCGCTTTTCCAGCCCGATCGCGGTTTCGACGCGATAGCTGGTGCGGTTGCACAAAGTGAGTTCGGCGTGCGCCGCGCTTGCCGCCAGCGTCACGAGTGTTGCGCCGGCCGCTGCAAGGATGCAGTTCGAACCGCGAATCATGGCGGGGATGCTAGAACACGGATATCCGTTCGTCCCCGCCAAAGCGGGGCCCGGCGCCTCGGCCCTAAAGGGAACCACCATGGACAAGCCATTCCAGAAGGACCTCAGCCATCTGACTTGGCAGCAGGTCTATGCGCGGCAGGAGCTGCGCGCCGGGCTCGTCGGCGACTGGCTGGAGGCGCTGCATCTGAAAGCCGGCGATCGCGTGCTCGAAATCGGCGCCGGACCCGGCTATGTCAGCTTCGCGCTCGCCGAACGGGTGGGCGAAAAGGGCGTCGTCTACGCGCTCGACCGCTCCGCCGAGGCGCTGGTCTATCTTGAGCGCCTGCAGAACGAGCGCGGCGTCGCCCAGATCAGGCGCATCGTCGGCGACGCGGCCACGATCGATCCCGCCAGCGTGCCGGCGGATTGCGCCCTGATCACGATGGTGCTGCACCACGCCGACGATCCGGCCGGCGTCCTGCGCAACGTCGCGCGCTGCGTTCCCCCCGGCGCGCCGGTGGTGATCGGCGAATTCCATCCGCAGGGCCCCTGCACCAGCGGGCCGCCGCAAGACCACCGGTTGTCGCCGGAGCAGATCGAGGGTTGGTGCAAACAGGCCGGCCTGGCGGTGATCGATTTTCGGCGGCAAACGCCCGAGCACTATGTGCTGATCGCCCAGCGCGGCGCCTGACGCCGGCCGCCAAACGCGGCGGCCGGTGTTTTTCCTAAACGACACATCAGCGTGCCGACGCCGTGGTCGAGCGCATAGATGCATACTCGCCGTCGGCGAGCCAAAGAGGGGGTCAACACCAGCTTGCTTCGTCGCTGCGAGGCGCGCGTAAGATTTCTTGAATGTTCGCGTCTAACAAACGGAACCCGATATTTCCATAAAGCTTCTGACGCCCCTCGTTGAGGACGAAGCTCGGGCTGCCTTCGATTCGCATCTTGTCTGCGTCTTGGCTAGTCCGCAGCCAGGCGGGCGAATGCGGCTGCCGTTGTGGATGCGTTCTTCAATTGCGTCGATATCGGCGCCGAGCGTCTTGGCGATCTCGCATTGGATATCCCAGCGGGAAATGTCGCGGCAATCCCGGAAGAATGCACAGCGAAATGCCCACATCACTTGATCGGAAATGCCCGCCGCGGATTGGCTTATCGCCCTTCCGGATTCTCGCTCGCACTGCTGAACCGCCTTCATGAACAGATGCGCGCTCGCCGACGTCGAAGGGCGCGTCGTCAGCCAGATATCGGGGTGAACCTCAATATGAGGAAACCTCTCCGCCACCTCTCGCAGATGCGCGTTGAAGCCCTCGTATCCGCCTTTGTCTTTCCAAGCCACGGGGATCTTGCGGGCGGTATCGCCGAACACGGAGCAGAATCGATGTTCGATCGCAACGGCGTCGCCGAATTTTTCTTTGACTGCATCGACGCGCGCTTGCGCGATATAGGCCCACACGCACAAGACGTCCGAGAAATATGTAATCTCGACTGCGCTCATCTTGCATTTCTTGAGGAGGTTGGACGATGCGGCGGCGCGATCAAGGATTGCGGCGACGCAGCGCGAGTACGCCGATACCGATGATTCCCAATACCAGCACAAGAAATCCGATCCCGCCGAACCCGCCCATTCCCCAACCGTAGCCGTAACCCATTCCCCATCCATTGCCGCCGTTGCCGCCGCCCATCATTCCGCCGGGGCCATAGCCCTGAGCATTCGCGGACAAACTCGCTAATCCGGATGCTAACGCGCCGGTGACGTACGATGCCGTTCTGAATGTTTTGGTCATCGTGATGATCTCTCAGGAAAAGGGGAGCCTACCAGCGCCCCAGTCGTCGTGGCGGCGCTTTGCCCCATGCCGGCTGGGATATTCGGTTGTCCCGCCTATGCAGACGCGCCAGCTACTGAATAGTTCCAATCATAAAAAAGCCTTTTCTCACAAAGATCCGTCCGGGGCGCAAAAGCAAAAGGCTGCCGGTGGCGGCGGCCTCTCACAACAAACTGCCACGGATGCAAGTTTCGCTCAGCGATGCATCAGCGTGCCGACGCCGTGGTCGGTGAGCAGTTCGAGCAGAACGGCGTGCGGCGTCTTGCCGTCCATGATGACCACGCCCTCGACGCCCTGGTCGAGCGCATAGATGCAGGTCTCGACCTTGGGGATCATGCCGCCGGAAATGGTGCCGTCGGCGATCAGCCGGCGCGCGTCGGCCACCGACAGTTCGGAGATCAGGTTCTTGTCCTTGTCGAGCACGCCGGGCACGTCGGTGAGCAGCAACAGGCGCTTGGCCTTGAGCGCGCCGGCAATGGCGCCGGCAAACGTGTCGGCATTGACGTTGAAGGTGCCGCCGCCTTCGGCGGTCGCCACCGGCGCCAGCACCGGGATCATCTCCTTGCCGAGCACGTGGTTGAGCACGGTGAGGTCGACCTTTTCCGGTTCGCCGACGAAGCCGAGATCGACCACCTTTTCAATGTTGGAATCCGGATCGACCACGGTGCGCGTCACCTTGCGCGCGGTGACCATGTTGCCGTCCTTGCCGCATAGCCCGATCGCCTTGCCGCCGGCGGCGTTGATGTAGCCGACGATCTGCTTGTTGATCGAGCCGGCCAGCACCATCTCGACGATCTCGACCGTCGACTGGTCGGTGACCCGCAAGCCGTCGACGAATTCCGACTTGATGCCGAGCTTCTTGAGCATGGCCGCGATCTGCGGCCCGCCGCCGTGCACCACCACCGGATTGATCGCGGTCTGCTCGAGCAGCACGATATCATTGGCGAAGTCGCGCGCGGTCTGCTCCTGGCCCATGGCGTGGCCGCCGTATTTCACCACGACGATCTCCTCGTCATAGCGCTGCATATGCGGCAGCGCCTCGACCAGGATGCGCGCCTGCGTCTGCGGATCGATCTTGGGGGCTTTGGCCATCGGCTTGGATTTCCGTTTAACGCCGCAGGGTTCTAGCCGATGCGGCCCTCGTCCGACAATGCGTCCGCGGCGCCTTTCGGTCACAAAAGCGTCTTGGGCCTCACCGCCTCGATGGTCTGGACCGACGGGGCGCCGCTGTCCACCGGTCCAAGGCGCTTCGTGCGGATGCGGAGCGAATTTTTTGCAATCGTCACATCGCCGTCCCAACGGTCCCCCAGAATGACGCTGCGGACGACGGTGAGATTGATGCGCCGGTAAATCTTGCCGTCCGAGTCGAAGCCTTGCCCCGCCGCCAGGTCCAGAATGTGCAACGTATAGAAGGTGCCGGAGCCGCCGCCGTTATAGCTGGCGATCGCCACCAGCAGCCCGTTGCCGGTCGCGCCGACGTATTTGTAGGCGGTCTCCTCGCTGCCGTTCAGGCTCTGGTTGGTTTTGGCCTGGCTGACCCAGCCGTGCTCTTTTTTGATCGTGTCGAAGTAGAGGTTGCTGCCGATCGCGGCTTCGATATCGACGGTGACCCAGATGCTGCCCGAATCGGCGATGTTGCCGTCGCCGAAATCGCGGAAGATCTCCGGCGGAATCGGCTGACCGTGCAGCGTGAAGGTGTGGCGCACCTCGGCCAGCATTGCCGGCGTCGAAGCGGCGGCGGGCGCGGGCTCCTGCGCGATGGCGTCCGCCAGAGAGGACGCGCCGGCGAGCAGCCCGATGGCGGCGAGCGCCGGAAGCAACCGTGAATTCGTTTGCATGAAAGCCTTGCCGGTTTGTGGGCGCGTCGCCGTGGCGCTAGGGTCGTTTTTTTAAGGCCGCGCGCCGGAACCGCAATCTGCTGGCCCGCTGCGCCGCCGTCAATCGGTGTGGGGCGATGAAAAAACTTATGCGCGCGCGATATTTTCTCTTGGTTGCCGGCATCGTCCTGGCGGCGCCCCTCGCCAGCGCCGCGCCGCCGTTAGAGGGCTGCTACCAGCGGGTCTATGACGCGGCGCATCTTTCGGCGCACAAGGGCCAGCTTGCCGTGCGGCTGACGCTGTCGGTCGCGCCGGCGGCGCCCGCGACGCAGACCAGCAAAACGCATATAGCCGACGGCGCCCTCAAGGTCTGGGTACGCGGCCGCAAGCAGAGCTTCGACTCGCTCGGCGCCTGTGAAGCCGCCGGCGGCGGCCTGTTGTGCGGCGGTTCGCTGTCGGCCGCCGAGGCGGACACCTGCAAATCCAAGCGCGACGGCGTGCACGAG
The DNA here is from genome assembly GCA_963749625.1 of uncultured Alphaproteobacteria bacterium. Classification (GTDB taxonomy): domain Bacteria; phylum Pseudomonadota; class Alphaproteobacteria; order Rhizobiales; family Xanthobacteraceae; genus Pseudolabrys. The sequence continues at coordinate 477,173 of CAVVNY010000008.1, forward strand.
GACTGCCGCATGGGCGGCGACGATCCCGGCTCGTTTCAAATCGAGGCGCGCGGAGACGACGTGCTGGTCACGATCCGCGAGCGGCTCGAACTCGTCCCGGCCCCCTACGACGCCGGCCCGTTTCTGTATTTCAGCCCGGCGAACGCGGAGAACCACGCCTTCCTGCTCAGGCGCGCGCCAGGGGCGTGTAAATAGTCGTGAAAGCGATCAGCCGGCGCGCAGGGTGGCGAGCGCCGCCGCGATCAGGCCCAGCCAACTGACGATCATGATCATGCCGCCGGTCGGCGCGGCGAAGGGAAACAGCCGCCCGCCGAGATAGGCGCGCGCGGCGACGTCGGCGGCAAACAGCGCGGAGCCGAGGATAAATCCGCAGACGACGACGGTGCCGAGCGGGCGCAGCACGAGGCCCTGCCGCACCGCCACGACGCCGGCGAGCACGGCCACGGCATGGATCAACAAAAGATAGCCGGCGCTGTCGAGGCCGACGCCGGTCTTGCCGTGCGCGCCCGCCGCCGTGAGCATGATGCCGATGGCGCCCATCAAACCGGCGAGTGCGATTAGGATCTGTGTCATGCCGCCATCCTACGCCAAGCCGGCGCGTCCGTCAGCGTGACGACCGCTCGGCGAGAAGCCGTGCGATCGCGGCGCGCAGTTCGGGCATGCCGGCGCCATCGTGTGACGAAGTGACCAGCACGCTCGGATAGGCCGCCGGGCGCTTCGCGAGCGCCGCCTCGACCTCGGCGATGCGTTGGGCAAGCTCGGCCGGCTTCACCGTGTCGGATTTGGTGAGCACGACCTGGTGGCTGACGGCGGCGCGGCCGAGCGCCTCGAACACCTGATCGTCGGTATCCTTGAGGCCGTGGCGGGCGTCCACCAGCACGTAGATGCGGGCGAGGTTGGCGCGGCCGAGCAGGTAGGCGTGGATCAGGTCGGTCCAGGCCGCGATCTTGGTCTTGGCGGCGGCGGCGTAGCCGTAGCCGGGCATGTCCACCACGGTGAGAGGGACCGCCGCCGTTGAAGAAGATCAGTTCCTGGGTGCGGCCGGGGGTGCGCGAAATGCGCGCCAGGTTTTTGCGTCCGGTGAGCGCGTTGAGCAGGCTCGACTTGCCGACATTGGAACGGCCGGCCAGCGCGATCTCGGTGCCGCGCATCTTCGGCAGCGAGACGGCCGACCCGGCGGCGGCGGCAAATTGCCATTCGCCGGCGAACAGGCGCCGGCCGGCTTCGATCTCGCTCGCGGTAAATTTTTCCATCCCGGGTACTCTAAATGAAATCGCCGGGGAATACCCGGCGATCCAGAACGTCTTGTCGGAAGAGCGTCAGAAGAAGACGTTGTTCGGCTATTGCTGCGGCTTCTTCTTCACGAACAACGCCTTGATATTGTCGATCAACTCGATCTTGGCGCCGTGTTTGCGCATGATGATGCTCTGCTGCACGACCGACAGCGAGTTGTTCCAGGCCCAGTAAATCACCAGGCCGGCCGGGAAAGTCGCCAGCATGAAGGTGAAGATCAGCGGCATCCAGTTGAAGATCATCGCCTGCGTCGGATCCGGCGGCGCCGGATTGAGCTTCATCTGCGCCCACATGGTGATGCCCATGATGATCGCCCAGGCGCCGAGATGCAGGAAGTGGCCGATGACGGGGACCTGCGTCGGATCGAATGGAATAAGGCCGAAAAGCGTGAAGACGTTGGTCGGATCCGGCGCCGACAGGTCGTGGATCCAGCCGAAGAACGGCGCGTGCCGCATTTCGATGGTGACGAACAGCACCTTGTAGAGCGAGAAGAACACCGGGATCTGGATCGCGATCGGCAGGCAGCCGGCCAGAGGATTGATCTTCTCTTTCTTGTACAGCGCCATCAGCTCTTGCTGCTGCTTGGCTTTGTCGTCCGGATAGCGCGCGCGCAGCGCGGCCATCTGCGGCTGCACCGCCTTCATCTTCGCCATCGAGGCATAGGATTTATTGGCGAGCGGGAAGAAGGCCGCCTTGATCAGCACGGTGACGATCAGAATGGCGACGCCGAAATTGCCGACCAGGTGGTAGATGTAGTCGATCAAGGAGAACAGCGGCTTGGTGATGAAGTAGAACCAGCCCCAGTCGATCAGCAGATCGAAGTGATTGAGGTTGAGTTGCTTTTCGTAGTCGTTGACGACCCGGACTTCCTTGGCGCCCGCGAACAGCCGTGCGTCAGCCGTTCCGGTCGCGCCCGGCGCGATATTGCGCGCGTCGAGCAAATAGTCGGTTTGATAGGTCTCGAGCGTGCCCAGCTTGTCGGCCCGGAAATTGGCGATCACATGCGCGTCGGTTTTCGGCAGCAGCACGGCCGCCCAGTATTTGTCGGTAATGCCCAGCCAGGCATTGGTGGCATTGAAGGTGTTGATCTTCTTTTCTTCGATCGTCTTGTAAGTGACTTCCTTCGAGCTCTCGTCGCCGAACTTGCCGATCAAGCCTTCGTGCAGGATGTAGTAGCCGAGCGTCTTCGGCGTGCCATGGCGCGAGATCAGCGCGAACGGGAATAGCGAGACCGCCTTGTCGCTTTTGTTCACCACCTCGTCCTTGATCGTGAACAGATATTTGTCGTCGACCGCGATAGTGCGGCGGAATTCGAGCCCCTGACCGTTGTCGTAGGTCAGCGTCACCGGATGGCTGACGCTGAGTGCGCCGGAACCCGATTGCGTCCACACCGTGTCCGATGTGGGGACCTTTACGTTGGCGCCGGCGGCGTTGGTCCAGCCAAATTCGGCGTAGAACGGATCGGGGCTGCCCGACGGCGACAGCAGTACGATCGGCGGCGACTTCGGATCGACCGTCTCGCGAAACTTGATGAGCGCCAGATCGTCGATGCGTCCTCCTTTGAGGTCGATCGAGCCCTGCAGGCTGTCCGTGGCGATCGGGACGCGCGGGGACGCCGCCAGTGCGGCGTCGCGATTGGGCGCGACCGCAGCGGGGGCCTGTGCGGTTTGGCCGGGCACCTGCGCCTGTCCTGGCTGCGCCGGTATGGTCGACGGCTGCCCGGACTGCTTCGGCTGCACTTGCGTCTGCATCTGCTGCTTTTGCGCGAGCTGCTCCGCCTGCAGTTTCTCCTGCCTCGCCTTTTCTTGCGGCATGGCGAAGAAGAACTGCCAGGCGATCAGCACCAGGGCCGACAGCGCGATGGCGAGAATGGTGTTTTTACTATCGGTCATCCAATTGCCGTTTTGTCGTTGCGCCCCGCATGAACTCGCCGCAACGCCCCGTCGAAGTCTTCGGCGATCCGCGCGAACGGAACCTTGAGCGCCGCGCGCCGGCCAATTAGCACATAATCATGTCCGGTTCGTATCCGGTTTGACCCGGCGACCCGCACAATATCCCGCAGGCGGCGGCGCACCCGATTTCGCTCGACCGCGTTGCCGACCTTTTTCGACACGGTGAAGCCAAACCGCGCCGGTCCGTCATCGACCCGCTTGCGCGTCTGCAGCACGAAAGCGGTGGCAGTGGCCCTGATGCCGGTCGCCGCAGCCAGAAAATCCGCCCGTTGCCTCAGTCGTTCCATGGAAGCAATGCGCGCGGCTTGGTTTGCCCGCCGTCAGGCGGAAAGCCGCTTGCGCCCGCGCGAGCGCCGCGCCGAAAGCACCTTGCGCCCGCCTTTGGTGGCCATGCGCGTGCGGAAACCGTGACGGCGCTTGCGTACAAGCTTGCTCGGTTGATAGGTCCGCTTCACGATAAGTTCTCCGGTGGTCGCGCCGTGGCGATGGGAGCATCACGGTTGCCCCCAGGATCGGCCATGAAAACCCGTAACGGTACGGATCGGCACGCGATTTGCGCGGCTTATAAGGGAGGGGCTGAGGCGCGTCAATGCGATCCCGAGCCATGGGCGGCGGGCCGTTTGCGCCCAAGTGCGCCCCTGTCACAAAGGCTCACAAGGCGGTGAGATTGGCCTGCAGCGGCCACAGCTTGGGCGATCTACGTGTATATAGCGCGGATGTCCGCGATACCGCCGTCCGCCGACCAACCGCCCAGCCTGGCCCGCCGGCTGCTGCCACTGATCGTGGTCATCCTGCTCGCCGGAGCCGCCTATTTCGCGGTCGGACGAGGCGGAATCTCGCTCGAGGCGCTGGTCAGGCACCGCATGGCGATCGGCGCCTTCGTTAACGCGCACCGGGCCCTGGCCGTGTTCGTTTATATTGCGCTGTATACGATCGCCGTCGCCCTGTCGGTGCCGGGGGCGGTGTTTCTGACGGTGGCCGGCGGCTTTCTGTTCGGCCTTGCGGTCGGCGCCTCGGCGGCTGTGATCGGGGCGACCATAGGGGCGACGCTCATATTTCTGATAGCGCGCAGCGCGCTCGGCGAACCGTTGCTGCGGCGGGCTGGCCCGCGTGCCGCGCAACTTGCGCGCGGCTTCCGCGACGACGCCTTCAGCTATCTGCTGTTTCTGCGGCTGGTGCCGGCTTTTCCGTTCTTCCTGGTTAATCTGGTGCCGGCCTTCGCCGGGGTGCGGCTGGCGCCCTTCGTCGCGGCGACCGCGCTCGGCGTCATTCCGGGAGCGTTGGTCTTTGCCTTGGCGGGCACCGGGCTCGACAGCGTCATCGCCGCGCAACAGGCCGCGAACGGCGATTGCCTCGCCGCCGGCAGGAACGATTGCCATATGATATTCGACGCCAAAGACGTGCTGACGCCGCAACTGATCGGCGCGCTGGTCGCGCTCGGCCTGCTTGCCCTGGTGCCGGTGGTGGTGAAAAGACTGCGCGCGCGCTCGCGTGCGACCATGTAATTTTTTAAGATATTGACGCGGGCAAGGGCTTCAACGGTATGGCGGAAACACTTAACCCCGACATTTGCGTGATCGGCGGCGGCTCCGGCGGCTTATCGGTCGCAGCGGCTGCGGCTGCCTTCGGCGTGCCAGTGGTGCTGATCGAGCGGCACAAGATGGGCGGCGATTGCCTCAACACCGGCTGCGTGCCGTCGAAGGCCTTGCTGGCGGCAGCCAAGCGCGCAGCGGCGATGCGCAGCGGCGCGCCATTCGGCGTGACCGCCTCGAGTGTCGATATCGATTTCGGCAAGGTGCAGGATCACGTGCAACGCGTGATCGGAGCGATCGCGCCAATCAACTCGGCCGAGCGTTTCGCCGGGCTGGGCGTGCGGGTGATCAAGGGCCAGGCCAAATTCAAGGATCGCAGGACCGTCGTCGTCGGCGACGATTATGAAGTTCGCGCGCGCCGTTTCGTGATCGCGACCGGGTCGACACCGTCGCTGCCGCCGATTCCGGGGCTCGACGAGGGTCCTTATCTCACCAACGAAAGCGTTTTTTCTCTCAAGGAAATGCCCGACCGCCTCATTATCATCGGCGCCGGCCCAATCGGCCTGGAAATGGCGCAAGCTTTTCGCCGGCTCGGCAGCGCGGTGACGGTGCTGGAAGCGGCGGCGCCGCTCGCCAAGGACGATCCGGAATGCGCCGCCATCGTGCTCGACCAGCTCGAGCGCGAGGGCGTTGTCATCCGCAGCGGCGTCAAGGTCGTGCGCGTCAAGCATGCGAACGGCAGCGTGGCGGTGACATTCGAGGGCTCAAGCGGCGAAGAAACCGTCGAGGGCCGCTCGCTGCTGGTCGCCGCCGGCCGCAAGCCGACCACCGACGGGCTCGAACTCGAGGCAGCCGGCATCAAAAATGACCGCGCCGGCATCCAGGTGAACAAAAAACTCAAGACCAGCAACCGGCGCGTCTATGCAATCGGCGACGTCGCGGCGGGACAACTGCAGTTCACCCACGCCGCCAATTACCACGCCGGCCTGGTAATCCGGAACGCGCTGTTCCGCTTGCGGGTCAAGGTTAACAACGACGCGGTGCCGTGGGCGATCTATACTGAGCCGGAACTCGCGCAGACCGGATTGACCGAGGCGCAGGCGCGCGCGCGCAAGCTCAAATTCCGCATCTTGCGCTGGTCCTATCACGACAACGACCGCGCCCAGGCCGAGCGCGAGACGCATGGTCACATTAAAGTCATTACGACGCGGAAAGGTAACATATTAGGCGCCACTATCGTCGGCGCGCAGGCCGGAGAATTGATCGCGATGTGGACTTTGGCGATCGCGCAGGGGCTCAATGTCCGCAGCCTCACCGGCATTGTATTGCCGTATCCGACGCTGTCGGAAATCGGCAAACGCGCGGCCGTCGACTTTTTCACGCCAAGTTTGACGAGCCCATGGGTGCGGCGCATCATAGCTTGGTTGCGAATCTTCGGTTGAGGCCCTTTTGGAACCGCAAACCGAACCAACGAGCGAGCCTGTTGCGCCGACGGCACCGCGCCCGGCGCGGACTGCCCGTATAGGCCTGTCCGGCAAGCTGCTGTTCCTCACCGTCTTGTTCGTGATGGTGGCGGAAATTCTAATTTACGTGCCCTCAATCGCCAATTTCCGGCTCAACTGGCTCAACGACCGCTTGGCTGCCGCGCACACCGCCGCGCTGGTGCTCGATGCCGCGCCGAGCGGCATGGTGCCGGAGAGCCTGGCCAAGCAAATCCTGATGAGCATCGGCGCGCGCGCGGTGGCGATGAAGATGGGCACCCAGCGCCGTCTGCTGGCCGCCAACAATGTGCCGTCGCAGATCGAGCAGGACATCGACATGCGCAACGTGCCGTGGTGGCACGCCATCATGGACGCGTTCGACACCATGCTGTTCTCCAAGCCCACCGATGTCTTGCGGCTGGTCGGGCCGGCGCCGATGGCGGAAGGCCAATTCATCGAGATCGTTCTCGACGAGGCGCCGCTGCGCAAGGCGATGCTGACCTTCTCCGTCAACATCCTGATGCTGTCGCTGGTGATCTCCGGCGTCACCGCCATGCTGGTGTTCTTCGCGCTGCATTACATGCTGGTGCGGCCGATGGGACGGATCACCGCGAACATGGTCACGTTCCGCGCCGACCCGGAAAATCCGGCACGCATCATTGCCGAATCCGGCCGCGGCGATGAGATCGGCACCGCCGAAGTCGAGCTCGCCGCCATGCAGCGCGAGCTCGCGTCCATGCTGCATCAGAAGAACCGGCTGGCGGCGCTCGGGCTGGCGGTGTCGAAGATCAATCACGACCTGCGCAATCTATTGGCGTCGGCGCAATTGTTCTCCGATCAATTGTCGACGCTGCCGGACCCCAAGGTGCAGCGCTTCGCGCCCAAGCTGATGCGCGCGCTCGAGCGCGCGATCGCGTTCTGCCAGTCCACGCTCTCCTACGGCGCCGCGCAGGAGCCGCCGCCCGAGCGCAAGACGATCGAAGTCGAACCGCTGATCGAGGAGGTGCATGAGGCGCTTGGCCTCGGCCTCGACGTGCCGATCCGCTGGATCGTCGCGGTGGAACGCGGGCTGACCGTGGAGGCCGATCACGATCAACTGTTCCGCGTGTCTGGTCAATGTGGCGCGCAACGCGGTGCAGGCGCTGGAAGCGCGCGGCGGGCGCGATCCGGCCCGCGACCAAATCCGCATTACCGGACGGCGCGAGGGCAGCGTGGTGGTGATCGAGGTGTCGGATACCGGGCCGGGGGTGTCGGAAAGGGCGCGGACCCATATGTTCCAGGCCTTTCAGGGCTCAACACGGGCCGGCGGCACTGGGCTGGGCCTGGCCATTGCCGCCGAATTGGTGCGTGCCCATGGCGGCGACATCCGCCTGGTACCGGGAACCATCGGCGCCACCTTCTGCATCACGATCCCCGACCGCGCGGTCGATCTCAATTCCCGGCGCGGCGAGCGGGCGCTGGCCTGACCGGCGCGTAAAATCGCACCCGACGGCCTTTGACGACAAATTAAGGATCGTCAGACATCACAAGCGGCCAGGCCGGCAACCCTTGCCAATGAAGCCCCAAGGCGATAGCTATCCCCCCGGTTCCGCGGGTCCGATTTACCTGCCGCGGCATCGGCGCCCGTAGCTCAGCTGGATAGAGCACCAGACTACGAATTTGGGGGTCAGCGAGTTCGAATCTCGTTCGGGCGCGCCATTTCCTCGCTGAAAATTCAACAACCGAGCGTCAGTACACTGCGCTCGTTCCCATAGCGTGCCCATAAACGTTCCCATAAGTCGGTTTGCGTTCGGACGCCGCGCGCAGAGTGCATGGCATCCGCTCCGGCGACCGCAGTTCAGGATTGAGGACGTCTAAGCCGCCCGCACGCACTCCAATAGCCTGCAAAATGTTGCAGTGCCGCGAAATGACGTAATGTGCCGTGAGCGGCCTTCGCTACGCTGACGCAGGATTTCATCGCCGCTGAGGGCTATTGGCAAGCCGACGCGCGCGCCGTTCTGGGGCTAGGCCAAAGCCGACTATAAGCATGCGAAATGCGCGCTCAAGTTCGCTCAAGCCGGCGCGGAGATGGGTCACGTCGCTCGCAAGCCACCGACGCAACTCAACCTGGAAAATGCAGAAGAGCGTCCAGCCGGCGAACAGCGCCGGTTCGCTTGGTGCGATTTCGCCGTTCGCAATCGCCATGTTCGGTCGTACGGCCGAACAGCCGGATCAGCCGGTCTCGCGTCTTATGAAACGGCGGCGCTTGCGCGCCGGAATCATAAAAGATCATCTCGCGAAGAACTAGCCGAGATATTGCGGGCTGCCGTCCGAAGAATCGGTAATGCAGTTTGGCGACCGCGAGCAGGTTATCGATCAGCGGCTCTTTCGGGTCGACGGCGTTCTCGGCTTCATTTGTGACCTTTTCCAATCCTTCGTTGATGGTCAGAAATAGTAGATCGCGCTTATTCTTGGCGTAGAGGAAGATCGTGCCGAGTCCGACACCCGCGCGCACCGCGATCTCGCGCATCGTCGTGTCGTCAAAACCTTTCGCAATAAAGAGGCTTTGCGCTGCATTCTTGATGCGCCGCAGCTTGTCTAGCTTGTTGCGCACGCGCAAGCCGTCACCTGAAGCGAGCATCACGTCGGTCATTCGTCCTTCTCCGCCGCCCGGCGCCGCTTCAGCGACGAGTCGGCTTGACAGAATAGTGAACCTGTTCAACTATGAACATGTTCGGATAAAAAAGAAAGCTCCCAGATCGTCCTTGGGGGGCCAGTCGGCCGGGAGGGGCCAAAGGTGCAGGCAGTGCGCAATGGCATTGTCGCTGCGTGTCCGGCTCTGGCCGGTCTACCGGCGCTGTCCGTGTCCAAACTCGCCGTGCGTTTCGGCCCACGGACAATCCTTGACGCGATTGATCTCGATGTCCGGAAAGGCGAATTTCTTTGCATCGTCGGCTCCTCCGGATCGGGCAAGACAACGCTGCTTCGCGTTCTCGCAGGCCTTGCGAGTCCGACAGGGGGCAAGGTTCTATTCGAAGGCGCCGAGATCTCCGGACCGTCGCGCGATAGGGCGATCATTTTTCAGGATTATTCAAAGGCGCTGCTGCCCTGGCGCACCGTGCGCGGCAACGTGGCGCTCAGCCTGGAAGCGCGGAATGTCCCCGCCGCAGAGCAGGGTGCCATTATCGACGAACTGGTCAGCAGAATGGGCTTGAGCCAGGCAAAAGATCAGTTTCCGAGCCAACTGTCAGGCGGAATGCAGCAACGCGTGCAGATCGCACGGTGTCTCGCGCAGGACCCGAAACTGTTGCTTATGGACGAGCCCTTCGGTGCGCTCGACGCGATGACCCGGCAGACCCTGCAGGACGAGATCCTGCAGCTTGTGGCCGACAAGCGCATCGCAACCGTTTTCATCACACACGACCTCGAAGAGGCGATTTACCTTGGCGATCGCGTCGTCGTGCTCGGTGGTTCACCGGCCAGAGTCATAGAGAGCATGGAAATTGAACTGCAGCGGCCGCGCAATCAGCTCACTACCCGAGAGGATTCCCGCTTTCTCGCTTACCGGCATCGCCTGTTCGAATTGCTGATGCACGAACGTTCCCAGCTTGCTCCTCAGAGTAAAGGGGAGGGCTGATGAGACGCCTGTTCCTCGGAGCAATCATCCCAGCTTCTTTTCTCGTCATCTGGGAAGCCTCAAGCCGGACTGGGCTGCTGACACTGGAATCGCTCTCGCGCCCCTCGGATATTGTTGTGGCCGGATACGCTGCCCTGCGCGACGGCTCCTTGCTGCTCGCCACGCTGCAAACTTGCGAAACGGCGCTGCTTGGGCTGGCGATTGCCGCCGTTGTCGGGATCGCGGTGGGGACGATCCTCGGTCTCTTGCCGACGGCAGAACGCATCGTTGGACCGACAGTCGAAGCTCTGCGACCCATCCCCGCTATCGCTTTCATGCCGCTCGCCCTGATGATGTTTGGCTTCGGCGTCGGATTGGAAGCGAGCGTCGTTGCATATGCATGCGTCTGGCCGATCCTTATCGTCACGATCGCAGCGGTCCGTGCAGTCGAAGGGCGACTGCTTGAAATTGCTGCAGTTCTGGAATTGCCGCTCTGGAAGCGGATGACCAAAATCGTGCTGCCTGCGGCCTTCGAGCGGATCAACGTCGGCCTGCGCGTTTCAGCCGCCATCTCGCTGGTGGTCGCGGTCACCGTCGAAATCGTGCTCAATCCGCGCGGCCTCGGCTATAATCTTATCCTAGCCGAACAGTCGCTGCAGATCGGCCTGATGTGGGCGCAACTCGTCTGGCTCTGCCTCTTGGGCTACGTGTTGAACCTAGCGCTGAGCCATATAGGTCGCGGCCCAGCGGCCATCTGGAGGCCGCTATGAGGCGGCTCTTCGACCCAATCACGCTGGCCGCGCTAGGCTTTGCGCTATCGCTGCTGGCGGCTTGGCAGTTGGTCGCCGACGCGCATCTCGTTTCACCTATCTTCTTCCCGTCGCCGCTGCGTGCGCTTACGGTGCTTCGACAGCGCCTCGCCGACGGCTCGCTCTGGTTGCCGCTCGCGGCGACCAGTTTGCGCATGATTGTTGGATGGCTGCTTGCCTCAGTTATCGGCATTGTGCTCGGCGCAGCGATCGGCACGTCGCGGTTTGCGCGCGAACTTCTCGATCCGACCCTAGAATTCATTCGTCCGTTGCCGGCGTCTGCCGTTATCCCGGTCGCCATTTTGTTTCTTGGGTTATCGAACAAAATGTCGGTTGCCGTCATCGCCTTCGGCGCGATATGGCCCGTTCTGCTCGCGAGTGTCCATGGTTTCTCGTCGATCTCTCCGGAACTAATCAACGTGTCGCAGGTGCTCGGCTTCGGCCGCCGCGAGTTTCTTCGCAAGATCGCTTTCCCGTCCGCGCTGCCCGATATCGTCGCCGGACTGCGCGTCAGCCTCGCCATCGCGCTCATTCTTGCGGTGGTGACCGAGATGCAGTCATCGCTGCCGGGCCTGGGCTGGGACATTTTTTCAGCGCAGCGTTTCTATCGGAGCGCAGATATCTATGCCGGGCTGATCATGCTGGCCCTGCTGGGCTTTGCCGCCAATCATCTGATTCAGTTCTTGGAATGGCGCGTGCTGCGCTGGCGCAATCTTCGTATTACATAACAATGGGAGGGTTAAATGAGGGCGCTTCGGACTGTTTTGACGTTCGCATCCTTGCTGATCTTCGGTCTGCCGGCGTTGGCCGTCGCGGAGCCGACCAAAGTCGCCATCGGCTATCCGCCAGCCACCGACTTTCTCGCCGCATATGTCGCGAAGGAGCAAGGCATCTTCGCCAAGCACAATATCGATGCAACGTTAGTCAAGATTCCGGTCGTCAGCAATATTCCATCCGCGGTCGTCTCCGGCAGCATCCAAATCGGCATGACGACCATCCCTGTCGTGCTGCAGGCCGACGACGGCGGTCTCGATCTCGTGCTGGTCGCCGGTGCCGCCCGCCATACAAAGGAGCATCCATTCATAAGCTTGATGGCCCGTAGCGATATCAAATACGCAAAACCTGCCGATCTGATCGGGAAGACTGTCGGTGTCCCGGGCATCAATAGCGTCATCGACGTGATGTTCCGCAAGTGGCTACTCAACAATCACGTGTCTCTCGACAAGGTGAAAGTGGTGGAGGGCCCTCTGCCGCAACTGCCCGACATGCTGAAGAGCGGGAGCGTCGATTACGTCTGCATCGTCGATCCGCTGCGCACGCGCATTATCGCCACCAAGATTGGGTATCTCGCGGCCGAATATTTCGCCGAGGTCAATCCCGACGTGCTGGTCAGCGCCTGGCTGGCGAGCGGTGACTGGGCGAAGAAGAATCCCGATGCCGTGAAGGGCTTCCGCCTGTCGATCGACGAGGGTTTGGACTTCATCAGAAAGAATCCTCAAGAGGCCAAGGTCATCGAGAAAAAATATATCGGCTACAACTCTCCGAGCTTTCCGACTTTCAACAACAAAGCGCGACCAGAAGATCTCACCTTCTTTCTGAATGTCGGAAAGGAACTGAAGCTATACCGCACCCAACTCGATCCGAAGAAGATCGTGCTGCCATAGATGAATCGGAAAGGCCTAGTCATGCTAGATCGCACGCGGGTGACGCTACCGACTGCGGGTGACCGCATTCCAGGAGACTATGATCGGCCACCCACTTATGAGCGGATGATTGCCGAAAAGGATGTCGCGGTGCCGATGCGCGACGGCGTCAACCTTTCGATCGATATCTATCGTCCGGACTCGACCGAGAAGTTTCCTGTGCTGCTCGCGTTCTCGATTTACAATAAGGACCTGCAGGGACCGGACGTCGCCGCATCTCTGCCGCCCCAGCCGGCGTGGTCCTCGCTGTGGGCGGGCCTGTTGGAGGCAGGCGACACCAAGTTCTTTGTCTCGCGCGGCTATATTCACGTCATTGGTTCGCCGCGTGGCATCTTCAAATCCGATGGCGGTGGAAGCCGCCAGTGGGACAGCTACGACCTTATCGAGTGGATTGCACAACAGCCGTGGTGTGACGGCAACGTTGGCATGGTCGGTATTTCCGGCTTCGGCGCGGAGCAATTCCATGTCGCCAAACAGAATCCGCCGCACCTGAAGGCGATTTTTCCATTCGATCCGCGCGGCGCGCTCGGCACGTTGGGCAGTTTCCGCGAGGAATATCCTGGCGGCGTGCTCCATTTCTTCCGTTACCTGATCATGCACTTCGCCGCTTTGCACCAGAACAAAGGGAAGCCGGGCGAATTGCCGGGCGAGCGGGAAGCGCTGTGGCGCGAGGCTATGCAGAACCCCGATTACCGGATGTATCCGCATGTATTCAATGTGCTGACCCAAAAGGGTCAGCACATGCCGCCGTATTTCGAATTGCTGATCGATCCTTACGATAAGGAGGCGGCGGTCGAAGCGGCCGAGCAGGCGCTCGAACAGATCAAGGTGCCGAGCTATACCGGCGCCGGTTGGTATGCCTACACTTACAAAACTCACCTTAATGGCGCGCAGAACTATTTCGAGCGGCTGCGCGGGCCGAAGAAACTGACCTTCACAGGCCCCGCGCATTTGGAGCGGCCCTTCCATTCGTTGCACAGCGAGATCCTGCGCTGGCACGATCACTGGCTCAAGAATATCGATACCGGCATCATGGACGAGCCGCCGGTGCGTTATTGGGTCATGGGCGCCAACGAATGGCGCTCCGGCAGCGACTGGCCTTTGCCGGAAACTGAATGGACAAAGTTCTATCTCAATAGCTGGGAACGTCTGCAGACCGCGGCGTTCACGCCATCGAGCGCCGACGACGAGATGCCGCCGGACGCGTTCGTGCAGATGCCGCCGACGCAGACGAACACAATCCAGAAGCTGCGCTATTTGAGTGATCCGCTGCCGCAGGACCTTCTGATTGCCGGGCCCGCAGTCCTGAACCTGTTTGCCGAGATCGACCAGGACGACACCAACTGGATCGTCAGCCTGAAGGATGTCGGACCGGACGTCTCTGTGCGTACGGTGCGCGAAGGCGAGCGCGAAATTGCGCAGGATCTGCCCGAACGCGAGGTGACACGCGGCTGGCTGAAAGCCTCGCACCGCGCGCTCGATCCCCGCCGCTCCAAGTCGTGGAGGCCCTGGCATCCGCTCACCCGCACGGCGCAGAAGAAGGTGACGCCTGGGGCGGTCGAGAACTATGCAATCGAGATTATGGCGACAGCCAACCTGTTCCGGCGCGGCCACCGCATCTGCCTGGAAATCATGAGCGCGGACACGCCCACCGGTGTCGGCGGTGCGACGAATGCCGAATATGTGCCGAACCACATCTGCAGCAGCCGCACAACGCTGCACAAGATCTACCACGATGCGCGGAGGCCCTCGCATCTGCTGCTGCCCGTCATCCCGCAATAAGGTTCTCATTTGGAGTTACCTATGAGCGAAGCTCGCCAAGTCACACCGGTGAAACCTGGACCGGAGATTAAGCGCTTCCGGCGCATCATCACGGGTCATGATGCCCAAGGTCGCTCGGTGATCCTGTCCGACGAACTATCACCACATGTGATGCCGATCATGGATCAGCCGAATTTCGCGGTAACCGATTTCTGGAAGACGGCCTCCACGCCGGCTGACAACGGAGTCGGAACCAGCAAGGATCCGTGCAGCGTACCTACTCAGGTGGCACCGCCGGTGAACGGCAGCGTGTTCCGAGTCGTGCAGTTCCCTCCCGATAAGGCATGGGCGGCCAAGGCGGCCGCGATGGGCGGCTCCGTCGCCATCGACGAGACGGCCAAGGCTGCGCATACCGGCGGGCCGGTACGGCACGCGCATATGCATCGTACGCGCTCGATCGACTACGCCATCGTGCTGTCGGGAGAAATCTGGGCGGTGATGGACGAGGCCGAAACCAAGATGACGGCCGGCGACATGCTTATCCAGCGCGGAACCAATCATGCTTGGGCGAACCGCTCGAACGCACCTTGCGTGGTTGCTTTCGTGCTGATCGACGCCAAATCGCTTGATTGAGAATTCGCAGATAGAAGAAGAAATCGAACCTTGGAGATGCCTATGAAAGCCCACCCCAAGAATGTCGGCGATCACCTGTACGTCGCCGTGCTGCTGCCCTTCGATCGACAAATGAAGGTCGATGAGGCCGCCTATCGCAGTTTCCTGCAGTACTTCTTGAAAAACGAGAAATTCGTGCGCATGGGCGGCGGCCTGTGCATCAATCCGGAGGCCGGTGAGATCTTCTATCTCACACGGCAGGAGAAACGCCGCGTTCTAGAAATTGCAATGGAAGAGGTGAATGGCAAGGTGCCGATTCTCGCCGGCACCTGGGCGATCACGACAGACGAGACGGTCGAAACTGCACGCGACTGTAAATCGCTCGGCGTCAATGGCATCTTCGTGACGCCGCCCGGCGGTGCTCAGGATGTCACTTCCTGCTGGGATGCCGACAATTATCCGGAGATTTGGCTCGACCAGATCATCGCGCAGGACCGCGCGGTGGATCTCCCCATCGTCACACATCCCGTGGGAGGCGCAAAGCCGCCCTTCTATCCGGGCCTGCCGCTCGAAGCGACGCTGCGCATTTGCCGCGAGGTGCCCAACGTCGTGGGCTGGAAGATGACGTACATGTATGACGGCTTCCGGTTGATTGCCAACGGCCTCCGCGGGCTCAATCATCATGTCGCGGTGATGGGCGCGCTCGCGTCGCGGTTTCATGAGTACAAGGCGACGGGGATGTTCGACGGCACGCTGTCGGGCTTCTGGAATTTCGCGCTCGAACCGATGCTTGATCACCTGGAGGCATGGGACGCGAAAGACATCGACAAGGCACGCCGGATCTGGGACGGCGGCCTCGTTCAGCTGCACGAATACGTCGCCGACATGGGTCGCCTGCACATCCGCTACAAGACGGCGACCTGGCTGCGCGGGCTGATCCCAAATCCGTTCATGCGCTCGCCGATGCCCAAGCCAAAGCAGCATGAAGTCGACACGCTGTACCAGCTCCTGAAGAGCCTGGGTCTGCCAGTGATCGGCAGCAAAGAAATCAAGCTCGCAGCCTGACCGTTCGCGGTCGCGCGGGCGGCGGTTCTTGTCCGCCGCCGGCGATCCGCAGCGGCATCGCAAGTGAGGATCGCATGGCGGAAGATCGGTGTTGTTCGAAGGAGGGCATGACAAGACGTTCTGTCTTGTCGCTAGGCGCATCGGCGGCCGCAAGTGTGCTTGCGCCGGGGCTCGATAGCGGTGCGTCGGCGCAACCTTTAGGCGGCGGAACGTCGGGTATCATCGACGTGCATCACCATGTCTCGCCGCCCGACTTTGTTTCCGCGCTCATCAAGCATCAATTGGGCGAACGACCGATGCTCGATTGGACGCCTGCGCGCTCCATCGAAGACATGGATCGGGCAGGTGTAGCGCTCTCAGTGACCTCTATAACGACCCCAGGCGTCTGGTTCGGCGATCGCGAGGAAGCCAGGCAGCTCGCGCGGGTGTGCAACGATTACGGCGCCAGGTTGAAGGCTGATTTCCCCGGACGGTTCGGCCTTTTCGCCTCGCTGCCGCTGCCAAACGTCGATGATAGTTTGAAGGAGATCGAATACGCCTTCGATCTGTTGAAGGCGGATGGCGTCGGGATCATGACCAGTTTCGGCGATAAGTGGCTCGGAGATGAGTCATTGACGCCCGTGATGGAGGAGCTCAATCGGCGAAAGGCGATTGTATACACCCATCCGACGGTCGCGAATTGCTGCCGCAACGTGCTGCCAGACATACACTACTCGGTTGTCGAACTTTCAACCGATACGACACGAGCGATCGCAAATTTGCTGTTTTCCGGAACGGCGGCACGCTTTCCCGACATTCGCTATATTTTCTCGCACGCCGGTGGGACAATGCCGTTCATTTACCAGCGGTTCGTTGCCTATCCTCGCTTGGACCAGGTTCTGGGGCTGAACAAAGGCGTCCAAGGCAAAGTGCCGGGAGGTGTCCTGAAAGCCCTGCAATCATTCTATTACGACACCGCACAGTCAGCGCATCCCATGGCCATGAAACCTCTGGCCAAACTCGTCTCGGCAAAGAAAATCCTCTTTGGTACGGATTTTCCCTTCAGAACCGCCGGCGACCACGTCAAGGGCCTTGCCGGCTGTGAGTTCAGTGCGGAGGATCTCGCGCTCATCTATCGCGGTAACACTCAGCACCTGATGCCGCAACTCGGCAGGAGCTGATGGTCCGTATCGATGCTAGGTCACCTTGAAGCCGGAGATAGAAGTATCTGCCGTGTTCCTCAAAAAAGCACCTGCATGCGCTCAAAATTGTAGCTTTATTTCAATCGCATATGCGTTCGCAGTTTTATTCCGACCTGTGTGTACCGAGAACCTAAACCCGAACGTAATGTTGGTGGAGCCCGCCGAGAAGCGCGTGTGACCCGATGGTTCCGGTGCGCTGAACTGGGCGAGAGACCGGCGCATCTTTATCCAATGACCGATGTGTTCTGATGTCGTTGTAATAGCGAGCATAGGTTCGCAGGATGCGGCGCAGATGCGCCTCGCCAATGACGATCAAATGATCCACGCATTCGCGCCGGATCGATCCGATCAGCCGTTCGGCAAAGCCATTCTGCCAAGGCGAGGCCGGCGCTATAGGTTTGTCCCGGATGCCCATAGCGCGAAGTCGACGTGTGACAGCGGTGCCATAAATCTGATCCCGATCGCGGATGAGGTAACGCGGTGCTTCATTCCAGGGGAATGCCTCGGTTAGCTGGCGTGCGATCCATTCCGCCGTCGGATTTGTCGTGACGTTGATCCAAACCAGCTCCCTGCGATCCAGTTGGACGACGACGAAGGCATACAGCAGATCGAAGCTGATGGTCGGAACAACGAACAAATCCATGGCAGCGATGTCCGGCGCGTGGTTACGCAGAAAAGTGCGCCATCCCTGACTTGGCGGTCCGCGCCGCCTGACCATATATTTGGCGACGCTCGATTGCGCGACGGAAAAGCCGAGCTTGATCAGCTCGCCATGGATGCGGGGCGCTCCCCAAAGCGGGTTCTCTATACTCATCCGCCGAATTAGAGCGCGTAGGTCATCCTCGATCTGCGGTCGTCCTCCGAGGGGACGCGATTTCCACCGCCAATAGCGGCGAAAGCCGGCCCGATGCCAACGCACGAGCGTCTCTGGCTTGATGATTGTGAGAATCTGCAGGATCGATGGAAACCAGCGATATAGCTGTATAAAGAACCAGCGGTCGTTGTTCGTGAGCCGAACGCGACCATGCACCTTGCGCCGCAGAACGATCAACTGATGTCGGAGCGCCGCGTTCTCGGCTTCAAGTCGGCTCTTCGACTTGAACGGCAAGGCCAAGATGGCCATTACGAAGCAGAGCAGGGCGCACATTATCGTCTAACGTTAGGTGATTCCGTCAGTTAATCAATGCTGATGAGGTTTTCGGTACACACAGGGGTCTCGACGCCGATCGGCACGCTAAATCGTCGGTTCCACTGGCGGTAGACGGCGCACTTTCAATCGCAAGCTCCGGCCACCGTCATCTGTGCTGTCTGCTGAGAGCATCGCTCTCACGCCGCCTCGTAAGACGCAATCTTCTTGATCTGCGGCGCGAGCGTGTCTTCGGCAGTTTCGAGATCGAAGCGTGCCTGAATATTCATCCAGAACGCAGCGCCGGTCTTAAAGAACTTGCCGAGCCGTAGCGCGGTGTCGGCCGTAACGGGCTTTTCTTCGCGCGCAATACGTTCGATCCGCGTACGCGGCACGTTCAGCGCGGCCGCGACCGCGTAAGGTGTCAGCTTAAGCGGCACGAGAAATTCTTCCCGCAGGATTTCGCCGGGATGAACCGGCGGAAGTTTCTTTGCCATTTGCGAACTCCTATTCGGTGGCCACATTCGGCCGGTCTGGCTAGTGATAGTCGATTATCTCCACGTCTTCGGGACCAACATCGGTCCACCTAAATACGACCCGCCATTGATCATTGATGCGAATCGAGTGCTTACCCGCCAAGTCGCCCTTAAGAGCTTCAAGACGGTTGCCGGGCGGCGAGTTCAAGGCCTCAAGAAAGGCGGCAGAGTCCAGCATAATCAGTTTTCGGCGAGCTACCTTGGCGAGATTTGCCGGGAAACCCTTGGGGACCATGCGGCCCTGAAGGATCGGCTCGGCAAATTTCCCCTTGAAGTGCCTGATCATGGGCGCAACGTATCCCATTGGGATACGTATTGCAAGACTTTAGTATCCCAAGGAGATACCGTCCGCAAGCTTCGCGCTTTGCTGTGTTAGCGCGCGCCGCTCGATTGCCTGCATTCAGCCCCCACAGATGGACCTCAGTCTGCATTGCCGACCACGCGCTGATCGATATCCCGGGCCGCGCCCACGGCAGTTTGCCGCGTGAGTTGACCATGCAATACGCCGCCACGGCGGTAGGTGGCTGCTTTTCATGCCTAATGTGGACCGCCCAACCCAATTGTGCGAAACTGGCATTAAGGGCGCGCAGGCGGGCTTGATTTTATAACGAAATTACAATGACATAGGGGTTCGCAGTTTTATTCCAACTGGCGCGCCATTTCCTTATTTAGATTCAATAACCGAGCGCTTAGTCAATGTGCTTGTGCCCATAGCGTTCCCATAACCGTTCCCATAAGGCCAAACGCACTTTTACGGCAAACCTCCGGTCCAACTCTGAGCGCCAGTTTTCCTAAGTGATGGTCCAAAGGGTTAGCGATGCCGTCGCGCGAAGGGCCGGTCGACTTGGATGGTGGCCATTCCATCAATATCGAAGCTGCCTCAGAGTTCAATGCCGCCGCAAAGCAGTTCCTAATAGCGGCGCGATGACACGATGCGTCTACCGGGGCGGAATTTGCGACGGAATCTTTGTCAGTAAGTTCGACGACACGGCGTAAGCCACGGGTCATTTCTGGCTCTTGCTCAGGCTCCAGATGGCGAACCCAATCACCTTATCGTCCATGAATATTGACGACTTGCGGCCGCCCGTGGTGGCTGACTTCACGAGGTGATCGGTCAATTCTATCCGTCCGGCCTTGCTGTCCAATCAAGTCGCCCTCGGTCGGGCGGTCCACACGCAGATAGCAAGATGCTCTCGGTGGCATTCGCTATTCTTTCTGCCGCGTCGCCATACGAGAGCCTTGCGGGTCGACAATAACGTATCCGCTGATCGACCGCACATGGTCGCGCGTCAAACCACCACCGGAGTTGCCGTCATGTACCAGCCAATTGCTTCCACCGGCATGGCTGATCAACACCATCACATGATGGTTTCGTACCGCTGCCATTCCTGGTCTGGGTGAGGTGTGCGGAAATTTCTTAATCCAATTGGAAGCCAAATTGAGTTCAGCTCGGATGGTCCCGAACAAATACAACGATGCTTCGCAGCCACAGAAAGCATGCGGGCATCCAGCAGGCCTGCGCCCGATGACATTGCCGTTGGCGTCGATTATTTTCGAAACTGTGGCTCGGTCCGCGTTGACCTGCCTCGAACACCCACGCTCATTACAGAGAATTTGTGAGTGAACTATTCTGGCTCGCGGATGGTATGCGTGCCGGTGTTTTGCATTGGCAGCGTTTGTAATTATTATTGAAAGAAATACCGGCACTAAAATTTTTGATATTTTGAACAATGAACCTCCAAGCATTAGGAGCGGTGCGTTACCGCGGGATCTCTTTCTCCGATATCATTCAAGTTTTTGTGTTTTTGATTTTAACGCGCAGACCTTTAGCCAGCGGCTATGACCGCGACAATCCTAATCCACAAAGTAAGTTTATTAAATAGGCTTAAATGCGATGCTCACCCTCAAACGCACCTCAAGGCAGCACTCCGGCGGCCCCTGGTCGGATGACGACGACGCATCGATTAGTGAGGCGACTTGGACGACTTTTCAGTTGAATACTGCCGGCGCAATTTGTCATTGCCGATAGGAACATACTTGCATTCACAGTGGTCACGGTCGCATTGGGAAAATGGCAGATGGGGCACTGTGTTGCCCGAATAGTCGACGCCGAACTGCGCTACTGCCGCATCGCAAGCGCTCCGCCCTGGCAGAACGCGAACGGCGAGCAACAAGCCTAGCCTTTGTGCGTTCTTTAGCGCCCGTATTGAGCGAGCAATTTGCGACGGGCTCTTTCGCATCCCGCGCTAATTTCAGGAGATCCCAACCAGTACATTCGAACACTCAAATTCACCCTAATCGTTAGCCCTAACCGTGGCCCAAGCCCCTTGCCCAAGCTATTATCAAACAAGGACTTTATGCATTGGGGGAGAGTTAGAATGTCATCGCCAGCCATTACCAAGAAAGTCCCAAAATCTGTTGATGTGCAAGTTGGAAGCCGCGTTCGAATGCGCCGGTTGATGCGCGGCATGAGCCAAGAAAAGCTCGGGGACGCCCTTGGCCTCACGTTTCAGCAAGTGCAGAAATACGAAAAGGGCACGAACCGAATGGGATCAAGCCGCTTGCAGCAGACGGCAAACATTCTGGAAGTGCCCGTCACGTTTTTTTTAAAGACGCACCTGGGCAAACCAAGCTGTGTGGCAAAACTCCCTCACCAGACTACGTTTCCGCGTTCTCGCCGCGGCGGATGGACTTGCGCTCACGAAAACCATTATGCAGATCAAAAACGCAAAGCTGCGGCGAAACATCGTAAATCTCGTTGACGAGATTGGGGGTTCGAAAAAATAAGCATCGGCACCAAGGGCGTGCACGAACGAAGCCCCCATGCTCATCCTGAAACAAGCCTACAAGTCTCGCGCCATCGGCGCATGGAGCGCCGACGACTACGACGTGTTCGACGGAGTGCAGCACATCGGCCTCATCCTATGGACACACTCCGCACCGGAAGATCGGCGTTGGTTTTGGACGATCACAGGCCGCGTGCCAAACGGCATTCACGATCGCGGCTCTGCGGCGAGCCGGGAGGCGGCGATGGTGGCGTTTAAGGCGGCGCGGGAGCATAAGCCGTGACTTTCAAAGTGGGTAGCTGGTAAATTGGGCGCAGTTTTGAACCGTATTTTGCCGCAGTTTTGAATTATTATTTCACCGCTTGATTTAATTCATTGAAGCTAATCGTCGTTGAAATGCGGAATATCGCCTTGCGGGTCCATAGCGGAGGCATCTGCATCATGTACGCAAATATGATTGAGGCCGTATCGCGCCGCGCATGCGATTGTGCCGGTTACGCGCTCGTTGGCATCCTTGCCGGTGTATTCGTGATAGCCATCGTCACAAATCCGATTCTGCCGTAGGCTTAACCTGGGCAGTTTGGTGACTGACTGAAATGAATAGTGCCCCGACCTGGTGGGTGTGGCGGGGACCAGGCCGGGGCTGCCGGACTTTCTGCTGGGGAGCGAAAGGGCACCGGGGTGACTTGATGTGTAGGCCAGGGTGCGTTGTGACACTGTGATGGCGGTCACAGAGGCTGCAAAATTTAAGAGGCTTTTTTCACCGTTTCTCAACCGGCACCGACACCCATGACCCTCGGCAACATGCGCGCAAATGGCGTGCGGTCGCTGGTTGTCCATTGCTCGAATGTCAATTGCCGACACGAGGCAATCGTGAATGTCGATGGGCAGAGCGATGACGCCTTTGTGCCCGACCTTGGTGGCCTAATGCGCTGCCTGAAATGCTGTCAGCGTGGCGCGGACGTGATGCCAAACTGGAACGAAGGAAACGCGCGGGCCCCAATCACGCGATCCAGCGCGTAAGCCGCGCTGCACCATACCAGACACCCGCTTGCAGACCGAACAGAACGGCTCTAAGTTTTAGCTCGCAAGGGTGTTGGGTTGCCTCCCGACACGGCCCTGGTCAGTACGTCTCCCTGACGTATAAAAGGCCAGGGCCACTTTGTATCAACTCGGCCCGCCTACAAGCGGAAGCTATTTGCGATCGGGTCCGGCGAGCCTGTCCAGCCTGCGGCGATAGCCTTCTTCGGATTCCGCGCTGCTAGCCTCGGTTGGCGAGTTTTAGTCTTCTGTAAACAATTTAACCTATGTTGCTTTCGCGTTTCTGGTTTTGAGTCGCGCAATTGGGAGCCTCGGCCTTTGGGCAAACTGGTCGGGGCTCTTTCTAATTCGCCTGCAGCCGGATAGCGTAGGCTAGCCGGCCTTTCAGACGCCAACAGCATCTAAAGAGTTGGTATTTTATATTCGTCGCTATTGCTGGAAGCGGAACGCATGACCTGCCGCCAAGGCTTCATTAATTCTGACTCCTCTCTTTGCAGCGACACTCGCCGCGCCAAGGCAATCACTAAGACCTGCATTGATTGCAACTGCTCGATAAACAGGGGGTTGCGTTGTGGCCCCTGTAGGGACGTTGCGGATGAACGGCGCAGGCAAGATGCTTATCGGTCGAAGAAGGCATCAGCAGCGCGGTAGGTGCCGTCCGGCCACCACCACATCGGCCGCATCATATGGACGCACGCGGCTAGCCGTAAATCGCCCTGGTTTGGGACTATCACAGTGCTCATGCCGCAAAGCACACATGACACCAGTTATGCACAAACGCGTGAGCTAGCAATGGCCGCGTTCAAAGTGCGATGGTACGAAAGGCCATGACAAAGCTCACACGCAGCCGGCACAAAACCGACCAAAATCGCTATCTTTATCGTGACGAAGCTCGGCCACTTCAGGAAGGGCCTGTTGGCTATGGGGCAAGTGAAGATTGGAATGTCATCGAAGAAATTAGGGCATACGACCAGATCCCTGAGAAGTATCGTGGGGCTGTGGAAGCCAAAGGGTACCGAATTTATTGGCAGTTAGTCGCGCCGAAAACGCTCGTCCGAGAGATGCCGATGACCACCGCACAAGCAGAGCGGCTTAAGCAGCTTGCGGACGACCTGCAATTGCTCGGCTTGTTCACGCACAACTTGACCCAGGCCGAGGCAGAACGGCGCATCGCATTGCTCGGGGTGAAACTCATGTCTGTCGATAAGCCGGCCCATTCGCGGAGGCTTTTCCGGCTAAACACTCCGGCGCCTGCAGCATC
>CAVVNY010000009.1:0-200199 GCA_963749625.1 uncultured Alphaproteobacteria bacterium
GGACGCCACGATGGGCGGGACGGGGCGGCCCGCATTGGCTAGACTTGCCGCCTTCAGCAGCAAATCGCCGGGCCAACCGGCGGCAAAACATGTCGGGAGGAAGCCATGATCTCACGCGGTGCAATAAGCCTATGCGTTGCGGCGGCGGGTTTCGCTTTCAGCGCGATGAGTGCGCAAGCGGCGCCATTCATGCTCGTCGGCAACGACGAAAAGATAGCGTTCGATAACGGCAAGGGGGTGCTGTCGCCGCCAGGCAAGGATTCGGTGTTGATCGTCGACTTGGCAAAGCCGCTAAGTCCGAAGATCGTCGCCACGCTTCCGCTCAAGAATTCGATCGTCGGGCCGCCGGTCAATCTCGACATCGCGCCGAACGGCTCGATCGCTTTGGTCGCCAACTCGATAAATGTCGTCAAGGACGGCGACAAATTGAAATCCGTGCCGGACGACAAGATCTACGTCATCGATCTCAAGGCGAAGCCGCCAAAACTCGCCGCGACCATCACCGCCGGCAAGCAACCATCCGGCCTGAGCATCAATCCGGCGGGAACGCTGGCGCTGGTCGCCAACCGCGGCGACAAAACCATCTCGGTCCTGTCCATTAAGGGCACCGACGTGAAGGTGATCGATACGATCCAGATGGGCGAGGAGGTCACGCACGTGGTCTTCACGCCGGACGGCAAGCGCGCTCTGGCGACCAAGAGCGCGAACAACAAGATCGCGCTGCTCGACGTCGCCGGCGACAAAGTGACCTACAGCAAGGTCGACCTGCCGGTCGGAATTTATCCTTACAACGTCGTCGTGGCGGACAACGGCGGCATCGCCTTGACGGCGGACAACGGCAATTCCGGTTCGTCCGACGGCAATGTCGATACGGTGAGCGTCATCGACCTGACGGCGAAGCCGCCGCGCGTCATCGATCACGTCACGGTGCCGGACAGTCCCGAAGGGCTGGTGATCAGCCCGAAGGGCAATATCGCCGCTGCCATCGTCGCGCTCGGCTCCAACAAGAACAACAAGGAGTTCTTCTATCATCCGCACGGTGCGGCGACGATCCTGCGCGTGCATGGCAAGAAGGTGACGAAGCTGAAAGACATCGAGGTCGGCGGCTTGCCGGAAGCCGTCGGCATCACGCCCGACGGCCGTTATATCTATGTCGGCAATTATATGGACAAGGATTTCTCGATCCTGCGGGTGCGCGGGACGACGGTCACCGACACCGGCAAGCGCTTCAAGGTGCCGGGCCATCCGGCTTCGGCGCGCATGAGCGCACAATAGAGCTGACGCGGAAGACCCGCCTGGCATTAAGCCGGGCGGGTTTTTTTATGCGGCGGTCCGCTCGGCTTTCTGCACGGTCGGGAACACGCAGGTGACCGTGGTGCCCTTGCCGAGGGTGGAATCGATCGACACCGAGCCGCCGTGCAGTTCGACGAAGGAGCGCACCAGCGAGAGGCCGAGGCCGGTGCCGCGGTGCTGCGAACCCATCGAGTCGGTCTCGAACCAGTCGAACACCTTGTCCATCGACTCGGGCGGAATGCCGGGGCCGTGGTCGGTGACCGTGAACACCACCGCGTCCGGCCGCCGCTCGGCGGCGAGCGTGACGGTCTCGCCCGGCGGCGAGAAACCGACGGCGTTGGACAACAGGTCGAACAGCACTTGGCGCAGGCGCCGCTCGTCGGCGCTGAAGCTGCCGATGCCGGGCGCGGCGTCAATGGCGAGCGTGATGCCGTCCTTCTTGAGCCGGTCCTGTACGCCTTCGGCCGCCTCCTCCATGGTGGCGCGGATGTCGACGTCGGAAAGGTTGAGCGACATGGCGCCGGCGTCGATGGTGGCGAGATCGAGGATGTTATTGATGAGCGCGAGCAGCGCGTTGGTCGAGGCGGTGATGTAGCCGAGATATTCGCGCTGTTTGTCGGTGAGCGGCCCGAAGGTCGGATCGCTGAGGAAATGCGCGAAACCGATGATGTTGGTGAGCGGCGAGCGCAATTCGTAAGAGACGTGGTGCACGAAATCGATCTTGATGGCGTCGGCGGCTTCCAGCGCCTCGTTCTTCTCGATCAGCGCGCGTTCGACGTTGACCGTGTCGGTGACGTCCTGGAAGGTGACCAGCGTGGCGCCGTCCGGCAACGGCATGGTGGTCATGTCGATCATGACGCCGTCGCGCCGTTCGATGCGCGCCACGATCGGCTCGCGGTTGTCGATCGCCGTTACCGCGGCGCGCAAGTTTCGCCATACCGTGTTGTCGTCGTGCATCGCCTGCGCCCAGGCGGTCACCGCTTCGATATGCGGATGCTGGTCGAGCGCCTCGGGCGCGAGCTTCCACAGGCGCTGGAACGCCGGATTGTGCAGCCGCACGCGGCCGTCCGAGCCGAACACCGCGACCGCTTCGGCGAGGTGATCGAGCGTCTCGCTCTGCACCTTGATCAGCGCGTCGTAGCGGCGGTGCATGGCAAGGCGTTCGGTGACGTCGTCGTACAGATACGTGACGCCGCCCTCCGGATTGGGCGCGGTGACGACGCGCAGCGCGCGGCCGTCCGGCAGGTGCCACATATGCTCGCGCGGCTCGATCGCGCGATAGGCCTCGTAAAGCTGCTGCTTCCAAGCCCGGTAATCCTGCTCCTCGGGCAGCTTGCGGTTGGCGCGCAGCGTGTCGAGCACGGAGCCGTCGGTCGGCATCTGGTCGAGCATGGCGGCGTCGAGTTCGAACAGCGAGCGGAACGCGGCGTTGTAGAAGATCAGCTTGCGGTCGACGTTGAAGATCGCCACCCCGGTGGCGAGCTGATCGAGCACGCGGCGGTGCGCCTCGATCATGCGCGCGAGATCGGCGCGCATGGCCTCGACCTCGGTGGCGTCGATGGCCATGCCGGCGGAACCGGCGCCGCTCGGCGCGTCCACCACGTCGAAGATGCGGCGCTCGCCGGCGACGATGGCCGGCAGCCGTTTGGACCCGGGCGCGCCTTCGGCGCGCGCGCGGGCGAGGCTTTCGCGCGCCGGGCGGTCGAGCAGTTCAAGCGCGCGCGTCACCGCGTCGCCCGCATCCTCGGCTTCCACCGCCTTGGCGTAGGCCGCATTCACGAAGCTCAGCCGACCATTCCGGTCGCGCGCCCATACCGGGGCGGGCAGCGCATTGAGCAGCGACTTCATGGTCTCGACGTCGCCCATCACTCGGTCGTGGCGGGCGGCGAGATCCATGAGTTCGCTCTCGATGCCGCTGACGTCGCGCAGGCGGAGCACGGCGCGCCCCGCCACCGCGCGCCCTTCCGCCTCGAGCGGATGGCCGGCGGTGGTGGTGAGCGTCATGACGAAACCGCTGCCGTCGTTGCGCAGCCGGTCGACCGCGTGCTGCATGCGTTGCGCGGCCGCCGGCTCCAGCCAGCTGCCGAAGGCGAGCACGCGCTCGGGCACCGAACCGGGCACGACGATGCTGGTGTCGCCGAAAATTTCCGGCTCGTCGGCGCCCGCCGCCCAAGCCGCCAAGACTTGCGGCTGCGACAGCAGCAGCGTCTTGAGCCGGTCGATTTCGGCGCGCAGCGCCAAATTCTCATCGTGCGCCGCGCTTTCATTGACGGCCGCGGCTTTGCGCGTGCGCAACAGTACGATGGTGGCGAGCACCGCGAAGCAGACCAAAGTGAGCGTCAGCGTGAGGGCGGCGACCTGCTCGTGACTTACCTCGGTGACGGCGCGGACAAGGCCGTCGGCGAGGCTAAAGGAGGCATTCACGCCGGCCTGCGCCGGCGTGCTGCAAAGCGCCACAAAAGCGGAGGCGACGAGGAATCCGCCCCGTCGCGGACGAGAACGCAGCCTCTCGTTCGCCGTCCGGATTGTCTCCGGCATTCAGACCTGCCCCAGGAAAGCGAGCGGCGGCCGCCGCGCCGCGCGCGAATCGCCGGACTTTACCCCTGTGGGGAGTCATGCCGTAAGAGTCCAGATCGTGAACGGGAGTCGGATTGGCCGCGCAGTTGCGTTATTTCAACGCGTCGGCCCGCTTCGCCATGGACTCGACGCTGATGGCAGCGAGCGCCGACGCAAACGTACGCTCGGCTTCGATCAGCGCCGGCTTCACCACGTGATTGGCCAGCGCCGAATTGGGCAGTATCGGATCGTCGCCATCCTCGACCGCGTCGGCGGCGCGCAGAATGTCCTCGGCGCTGATGCGGCCGTGGTCGCGCGCAAGTTCGTAGCCGCCGTGCGGCCCGCGCACGCCGCGCAGGATGCCGTCGCGCACGAGCGCCTGCAGAACCGGTTCGAGATGACGTGGCGGAAGCTTATGGCGTTCCGCCAGCGCCTTGGCCGAGACGGGCCGGCTGTGGGCGTTGATCGCTATGTCGATCACGGCAGCAATGGCAAGAATGCCCTTGCGGGACACTAGCGGCATGAATGGCACCAGTCGAAACGAGGTTCAGCGGTAATAGGCTACAGGTCGCCATCCGTCTAGCCGAAAACGTATTCTGGGAAATTCAACCTCCGGTAGAGCCGAAACCGCCAGTTCCGCGCACCGTTTCACCGAGCGAGGAAATCTCGCGCAACTCCGCGCGCGCCACGGTTGCGACCACCAATTGGGCGATCCGCATGCCGCGCGGAATTGCCACCGCTTCGCCGCCGAAATTCGCCAGCAGCACCTGCACTTCCCCGCGGTAATCGGCGTCGATGGTGCCGGGCGCATTGAGCACGGTCAGCCCGTATTTGACGGCAAGGCCCGAGCGCGGACGCACCTGCGCCTCGTGGCCGGGCGGCAGCGCGATGGCGATGCCGGTCGGCACCAGCGCACGCCCGCCGGGCGCGAGCATCAGCGGCGCATCGAGCGGCACTGCCGCGATCAGATCGAGGCCGGCGGCGAGCGCGCTCTGGTAGGCCGGCAGCGGCAGATCCATGCCGTGCGGCAGGCGGGTGACGGTGACGTCGATTACTTCCATGCGCGCATACCTCGATCCGTCAGTGCGGGACGCGTGCGTAACACGCGAAGTCGGAAACCAGAAGCTTGCACGGAATTGGTACCTGGATTCCGGGGCCACCGCCTCGCGTTGTCCCGGAATGTCCGCGGTGACAAATGTCCGCTCATTTTTTCTCGAGCTCCTGCGCGATGCGTGCGATCAGCATCGCGGCCACGTCTTCTTTCGATTGCGGCGGCCAGGGCTCGATGCCCTGCGCGGTGACGAGCTCGATGGTGTTGCGGTCGCCGCCCATGATGCCGGTCGCCGGGGAGACGTCGTTGGCGAGAATCCAGTCGCAGCCTTTGCGCGCGAGTTTCGCCTTGGCGTTGGCGGCGACGTTTTCGGTTTCGGCGGCAAAGCCGATCACCAGTTGCGGCCGCTGCGTCTTGCGGTGCGCGATGGTCGAAAGGATGTCGGGATTTTCCGTGAGCGCCAGTTCCGGCGTTGGCTGGCCGGCTTGTTTCTTGATCTTCTGCTCGCCGGCATTAGCGACGCGCCAGTCGGCGACCGCGGCGGCGAAAATCGCCACATCGGCCGGCAGCGCGTTTTCGACGGCGCGCAGCATGTCGCGCGCGGATTCGACATGCAGCACGGTGACGCCGGGCGGATCGGGCAGATTGACCGGGCCGCTAACCAGCGTCACCTCGGCGCCGGCGCGCGCAGCCGCTGCGGCGATGGCGTGACCTTGCTTGCCGGAGGAGCGGTTGGCGATATAGCGCACCGGATCGATCGGCTCATGCGTCGGGCCGGACGTCACCAGCACGTGCTTGCCTTTAAGCGGCTGCGCGGCTTGCGCGGCGAGCAATGTCTCCGCTGCGGCGGCGATCTCCAACGGCTCGGCCATGCGGCCGAGCCCGCGTTCACCCGCTTCCGCCATCTCGCCTTCATTCGGGCCGGCCAGCACGCAGCCGTCGGCCACGAGTTGGGCGAGATTGCGCTGCGTCGCCTTGTTGCCCCACATGTACGGGTTCATCGCCGGCGCCAAGAGAATCTTCGTGCCGGTCGCGAGCAATACCGCGGTGGCGAGATCGTCGGCGTGACCGCCGGCCATTTTCGCCATCAAGTCGGCGGTGGCCGGTGCGACGATGACGAGATCGGTGTCGCGCGCGAGGCGGATGTGGCCGACGTCGAATTCGCTCGATGCGTCGAACAGGTCGGTGAAGACGCGCTCGCCGACGATGGCGCCTGCCGACAGCGGCGTGACGAAATGCTCGGCGGCTTTGGTCAAAATGCAGCGCACGGCGATGCCGCGCTCCTTCAGGCGGCGAATGAGATCGAGCGATTTGTAGGCGGCAATGCCGCCGCCGATGATCAGCAACGCGCGCTTGGTGGCGGGCGCGCTGACGACGCGGCGCGGCGATTCTGAGGGCGGCGTGAAACTCTCCAGCACCTCGGTGCCGGTCTCCTCGGCCGCGGCGCGCAGGATGGTGCGCACCTCGTCTTCGACCGAGCGGCCGCTCCTGGCGGCGCGCAGGCGCAAGAGCTTCTTCAACCGCTCGTCGAGCTGTCTGACGGTGAGGGATGCCATGGGAAATCCCGCATTAAGCTATGGACTTAGCATAGCATTGATGGCACTGCAATCAGTGCAATCAAAATCCAATTCGGCAAGGCGCTTGACTGGTGACGACCTCTTGTGTATTTAACCTGAAAGTTATTTAACCGAATGGTTCAATACGTCCATGGCCACCGACCGCTTAAGCGCCACCTTCGCCGCTCTCGCCGATCCGACACGGCGCGCCATTCTGGCCCGGCTCGCGCTGGGCGAGACCACGGTGAGCGAACTCGCCAAGCCATTCAAGATGAGCGGCCCCGCCGTCTCCAAGCATCTCAAGGTGCTGGAACACGCCGGGCTGATCGCGCGTTCGCGTGAGGCGCAGTGGCGTCCCTGCAAGCTCGAGGCGGCCGCGCTCAAGCCGGTCGACGACTGGCTCTCCGAATATCGCCGGCTCTGGGAAGAGCGGCTCGATCGCCTCGACGATTACCTGAAGGTGTTGCAAACCAAGGGAGAGAAGCGTGAGCGTGACAAATAGCATCGACCTCGATCGCGATCCGCGTTCCATCATCGGCACGCGCGTGTTCGATGCGCCGCGTGAACTGGTGTTTTCGGCTTTCAGCGATCCGCGGCATCTGGCGCAATGGTGGGGCCCGGACGGTTTCACCACGACCACCAGCGCCTTTGATTTTCGTCCCGGCGGCGAATGGCGCCACGTGATGCATGGACCCGATGGTCGCGATTACCAGAACCGCATTACCTTCGACGAGATCGTGTGGCCCGAGCGCATCGCTTATCACCATCCCGGCGGCAGCGACGTCGAGCCGGTGCAGTTCAAGCAGACGCTGACCTTCGAGGATCTTGGCGGCAAGACGCGGCTGATCTGGCATGGCGTGTTCCCGTCGGTCGAAGAACGCGACCGCGTCATCAAGGAATACGGCGCCGACAAGGGCCTGGCCCAGACCATGGCGCGGCTGGCTGAGTTCGTGGCGGCTAGAGCGAAAGCAGGGAGCGCGTGAATGCGCAACTCACGCCAGCGCGCGCAAAGCGTTGCGCAGGTTGTCGGGGCTGACGCCGGTGAGCAGCCGTTCGGTTTCCGCATGCTCGCGTTCCCACACCGGATAGGCCTTGCGCACCAGCGCGCGGCCGGAGGCGGTGATGATCAGGCGGCGGCCGCGTTTGTCCTCCTTGTCGACCGCGATTTTCACCAAACCGCGCCGCTCCAGCGGCTTGAGATTGGCGGTCAGCGTCGTGCGGTCCATGGCGAGCAACGCCGCGACGCTGCCGATGCTCGGCGGTTCCGGGCGGTTGAGCGAGGTCAGCAGCGAGAACTGGCCTTGCGTGAGGTCGAGCGGCCGCAGCGCTTCGTCGAAGCGCCGCGCCAGCGCGCGCGCCGCCCGCTGCACGTGCAGACACAGGCAGGTGTCGCGCACGTGATGGGTGGCTTCGCGCGAAAGTTCCCGGGGCGAGCCTTGCGGCAATTCGCGGTGGGTTGACATAAGTCAATTATGTTGATATCAACGTATTTGTCAAGTTCAATCTGTGGAGAAGACCCATGCAAGTTCAGCCCTATTTGTTCTTCGAAGGCCGCGCCGACGAGGCGATCGAGTTCTACAAGAAAACGCTCGGTGCCCAGGTCGAGATGCTGATGCGCTGGAAGGACGCGCCCGACAAGTCGATGTGTTCGCCGGGCAACGAGAACAAGGTGATGCACTCCTGCATGAAGATCGGCGACACGTCCGTGATGGCTTCCGACGGCCGCAATAGCGGCAAGCCGGCCTTCGACGGTTTTGCGCTGTCCGTCGACGCCAAGAGCGACACAGACGCCAAGACAATGTTCGATGCGCTGTCCGACGGCGGGCAAGTCGTCATGCCGGTCGGCCCGACCTTCTTCGCCTCGAGCTTTGGCATGGTGCGCGACCGCTTCGGCGTGCACTGGATGGTGATCAAGCCGAAGTGAGCGTGACCAGCTAGACAGGGAGATGCGTGATGGCCGGGACTGAATTTGTCATGTCGCGTGTGTTCGACGCGCCGCGCGCACTGCTGTGGCAGTGTTTCACCGATCCGGAGCGCATGAAGCATTGGTGGGGCCCGAAGGGCTTCACCGTGCTCTCCTCCAAGATGGATCTGCGCGTCGGCGGCTCCTACCACTATGGCATGCAGGCGCCGAACGGCGCGGCCATGTGGGGCCTGTTCAAGTATCGCGAGATCGTGCCGCAAGAGAAACTTGTCTTCATCAATTCGTTCTCCGACGAAAATGGCGGCATCACTCGCCATCCCGGCTAGCGCGACTTGGCCGCTTTCTATGCTCTCGACCTTCAGCTTCGAGGACGCGCCCGGCGGCAAGACCAAGTTCACCGTGACCTGGCGCACGCTCGACGCCACGGAGGAAGAGCAGAAGACCTTCGACGCCATGCACGACAGCATGACGCAAGGCTGGGGCGGCACCATGGATCAGCTCGCCGCCTATCTGGCGACGGCCGCCTGATCGAAACCGAAACGATCAAGGAGCCTGGCGATGGTTTACGTCGATGGATTCATTGTCCCCGTGCCGAAAAAGAAATTCGCGGCGTACCGCGCCATGGCGAAGAAGATCGGCAAAGTGTTCCGCGAGCACGGCGCGCTGGCATACAC
Organism: uncultured Alphaproteobacteria bacterium; assembly: GCA_963749625.1. Lineage (GTDB taxonomy): Bacteria > Pseudomonadota > Alphaproteobacteria > Rhizobiales > Xanthobacteraceae > Pseudolabrys. The sequence continues at coordinate 9,055 of CAVVNY010000009.1, forward strand.
CGAAAGCGTCGCCGACGACGTCAAGATGGGTAAGTGGACGTCATTCCCGCGCGCCGTAAAACGCAAAGCGAGCGAGACCGTGGTCTTTGCCTCGGTCGTCTACAAGACTCGCGCCGCACGCGACCGCGCCATGAAAAAGATCATGAGCGACAAGCGGAACGCGGCGTTTATGAACCCCAAATCCTGGCCGTTCGACGGCAAGCGGATGATTTTCGGCGGCTTCAAGACCTTCATCGATCTCTAGCGGCGTACGAGGAGTTTACCCATGCAAGTTTCCGCAAAACGCATCACGCCGTGCCTGTGGTTCGACACGCAGGCCGAGGAGGCGGCAAAGTTCTATTGCTCGATCTTCAAGAATTCGAAGATCACCGAGGTCAGTCGTTTTCCCGAGGCCGGGCAGGAGGTGCACGGCAAGCCGGCCGGCTCAGTGATGGTCGCGGCCTTCGAGATCAACGGCCAGCCCTTCACCGCGCTCAACGGCGGCCCGCAATTCAAGTTCGACGAGGCGATCTCGTTCCAGGTCGCCTGCGATAATCAGGATGAGATCGACTACTTCTGGAGCAAGCTGACCGAAGGCGGCGGCGAGCCCGGCCCCTGCGGCTGGCTGAAGGACAAATTCGGCGTGTCCTGGCAGGTGTTTCCGTCGGCGCTGCCGAAGTGGCTGATGGATTCCGACAGGGCGAAAGCGGCGCGCGTCATGAACGCCTTCATGAAAATGAAGAAGCTCGATATCGCTGCAATCGAGCGCGCCTATCAAGGGCAGGCCGCATAAGCGGCCGCCTCTTCGGGCGAACGCGCCCGCGACCAAGGGAGAACCCAATGTTGAAAGTTGTCCTGATCCTCGCCGGCTGTATCGGCGTTCTGATCGTCGGCGTGCTCGTCTTTGCCGCCACCAAGCCGGACACGTTCCGTGTCGCGCGCAGCGCCAGCATCAAGGCGCCGCCGGACAAGATCTTCCCGCTGATCGACGATTTCCGCGCCTGGACGAAGTGGTCGCCCTACGAGAACAAAGACCCGCAGATGAAGCGCACCTTCGGCGCCACTTCCGCCGGCAAGGGCGCTGTCTACGAGTGGGACGGCAACGGGCAGGTCGGCAGCGGCCGCATCACCATCACCGATACCGCGCCGCCGTCCAAGGTGCTGATCGATCTCGACATGGCGCGACCGTTCGCGGCGCACAACAATGTCGTGTTCACGCTCGAGCCGCAGGGCGACGCCACCAAGGTAACCTGGGCGATGTCCGGCGGCGTGCCTTATCTCGCCAAGATCATGCACATGTTCTTCAACATGGACAAAATGGTTGGCGGCGATTTCGAGCTCGGTCTCGCCAATCTGAAAGCCGTGGCTGAGAGCCATTGACGGAGGACGAAATGCTCGCAGAGACGACCAAATTCGGCGAAGGCACAGTCGTCATTACCCGCGTGTTCGACGCGCCGCGCGAATTGGTGTGGCAGGCCTGGACCGATCCCAAAATGCTGGCGCAGTGGTTCGGCCCGCGCGGCTTCACCAGTTCGGTGCCGGAATGGGACCTGCGCGTCGGTGGTGCCTTGCGCATCGTCATGCACGGCCCGGACGGCAACGACTATCCGATGAAGGGCGCGTTCCGCGAGGTGGTTAAGCCCGAGCGGCTGGTGTTCAGCAATATTCCGGTCGACAAAGACGGCAATCGCCTGATGGAAGGCGAGACCATCGTCACGCTGAGCGAACGGGACGGCAAGACTACCCTGACGGTGAAGTCGCACATGGTCGGCCTGGTGCCGATCGCGGCGCAAATGCTCGCCGGCATGGAGGCGGGCTGGACGCAGAGCATCGACAAGCTGGCAGAGATTGTGGCGCGCGGTCTGACCCAATCCGTTCATCCCCGCGAAAGCGGGGATCCAGTTCAACCTCCTACGACGGACTCTGAGTCCCCGCTTGCCGTGGACGCACGGCGAAAATCCACGCGCCGGCATGACAGTGGCTTCAGATCAACCGCCACACCACCGCGGCCAATAGCGCGACGATTGCCCACAGCGCCACCGCGGTCCAGCGGCTGCGGCGCTGCTCGGCGCGGCCGATGGCTTCCACCGTCTCCGGCGACAGCACCAGGCCGTCGCGCGTGATGTCGTCGAACTGATCGATCAATGTGGCGGCGCGGGTGAGCAGCGACGGCACCTGCGCCGCGAACCGGCCAATCTCGCCGGCGCCCTGCGCGACGTCTTCCAGCCGGCCGGCAGGCCCGAGATTGCGCTCGATCCATTCGCGCACGACCGGATCGGCCACGGTCCACATGTCGAGTTTGGGATCGAGCGTGCGCGCGACGCCTTCCACCACCACCATGGTTTTCTGCAGCAGCAGCAATTCCGGCCGCGTGCGCATGTCGAACAGGCCGGTGACCTCGAACAGCAGCATCAACAGCTTGGCCATCGAGATGTCTTCGGCGGTGCGGTTATGGATCGGCTCGCCGATGGCGCGAATTGCCTGCGCGAAGCTCTCCACCGAATGGGTGCGCGGCACGTAGCCGGCGTCGAAATGGATCTGCGCGGTGTGGTGATAGTCGCGGGTGATGAAGCCGAACAGGATCTCGGCCAGAAAGCGGCGCTCCTTCGGCCCGAGCCGGCCCATGATGCCGAAGTCGACCGCGACCAGTTTGCCGTCGGCGTCGATGAACAGATTGCCGGGATGCATGTCGGCGTGGAAGAAGCCGTCGCGCAAGGCATGGCGCAGAAAGCTCTGGATCACATTGCGGCCGAGTGCCGGCAGGTCGTAGCCCTTGGCTTCGAGCGCGGCGCGGTCGTTGAGCGGCGTGCCGTCGATCCATTCGAGCGTCAGCACCTCGCGCGCGGTGCGGTCCCAGTCCACCGAGGGCACGCGGAAGTCCTTGTCGTCGCGCGTGTTCTCCGCCATCTCGGAGAGCGCGGCCGCCTCCAGGCGGAAATCCATTTCCATGGTCACCGAGCGGGCGAGCGTCGCCACCGCCTCGACCGGGCGCAGCCGCTGCGCCTCGAGCGACAGGCTTTCCGCCTTGCGCGCCACGTAGAAGAAGGCGTCGAGATCAGCCTTGAAGCGGCGCTCGACGCCGGGCCGCAAGATTTTCACCGCCACCGGCTTGCGCGCGCCGTCGGCGTCGATCTCGGCGCGGTGCACTTCCGCCCGATGAACTTGCGCGATCGAGGCGGCGGCGACGGCGGGCCCGAAGCTCGCATAGACGTCTTCCAGCGGCTTGCCGAAAGCGGCGGCGACGACCGATTCCGCCTCGGCTTGCGGGAACGGCGCCATCTTGTCCTGCAGGCTTTCGAGATCGCGCGCGATTTGCTTGCCGACCACGTCGGGCCGGGTGGCCATGAACTGGCCGAGCTTGACGTAAGTCGGCCCGAGCTTGGTGAGCGCGGCGGCGAGCCGGCTGGAGCCGTCTTTGGCGCTCGGCCGCTCGATCAGGCGGGCGAGCGCGATGGCGGTCTTGGCCGGCAAAGGCAGCGTCCGCGTATCGACCAGCGCGAACACGCCTTCGCGCGCGAACACGAAACCGGTGTGCGCCAGGCGGGTGAGATGGGAGAGGGCGGCGATCACAACTTCCAACCCGAATGCAGCGCCACCACGCCGGCGGTCATGGTCGTCACCGAAACGCGGCGGAAGCCGGCGGTCTCGATCATGCGGGCGAAGACCGGCGGCTTGGGAAATTTGCGGATCGACTCCACCAGATACTGATAGGCCTCGCGGTCGCCGGTCACCGCCGCGCCGATGCGCGGGATCACATTGAAGGAATAAAGCTCGTACAGTGCGTCGATGCCGGGCACGTTGACGGCGGAAAATTCCAGGCAGAGAAAACGGCCGCCGATCTTGAGCACGCGATAGGCTTCGCTGAGCGCGCGCTCGATGCGCGGCACGTTGCGGATGCCGAAGGCGATGGTGACGCAATCGAAGCTGCGGTCGGCATAGGGCAGCTCCTCGGCGTTGCCCTGCTCGAAGGTGACCGCCTGGTCGTGGCCGCGCTCAACGGCGCGCTCGCGCCCGACGGCCAGCATGTCGGCATTGATGTCGCAGACGGTGACGCGCACGCCTTCGCCGCCAGCCTCCACCACGCGGAAGGCGACGTCGCCGGTGCCGCCGGCGAGATCGAGCAGCGCGAAGCCGCGGTCCGACTTGGGCGGATGCACCGCGGAGACCAGCGCGTCCTTCCAGGCCCGGTGCAGGCCGCCCGACATCAGGTCGTTCATCAGGTCGTAGCGGCGCGCGACCGAATGGAACACGTCGTCCACCAGCCCCTGCTTTTCGGCCAGCGGCACGGTCTTTTCGCCGAAATGGGTGTCTTCGCGCCTCGCGGCCATAGGAATAATCCTTTGCGGGCAGGACCATAGCGCGGCGGCGCGGGGGGCGCTATGTGTGAGTGGCTTGTCCCGGGCGCAGCGCGGCACGCAGTGCTGCGCTGCAGACCCGGGACCTTTCCGACCGCCGAGCGTGGAACGGTCCCGGATCACGGCGCAACACTTCGCTTAGCTTCGTGCTGCGCCGCATCCGGGACACGACCTGAGATTAACCATGCCCGAACTTCCCGAAGTCGAAACCGTGCGCCGCGGCCTGGCGCCCGCCATGGAAGGCGCGAGCCTGGCCAAGGTCGAGGTGCGCGACCGCCGCCTGCGCTGGCCCATCGCCAAGGACTTCGAAAAGCGGCTGACCGGGCGGACGGTCGAGGGCCTCGGCCGGCGGGCGAAGTATCTGCTGGCCGATCTGTCGTCCGGCGAGGTGCTGATCATGCATCTCGGCATGTCGGGCTCGTTCCGCGTCGGCAAGGACGCCAGACCGGGCGTCTATTACCACGAGAAATCGAAGAGCACCGCGCACGACCATGTGGTGTTTCACATGTCGAACGGCGCAACGGTGACCTTCAACGATCCGCGCCGCTTCGGCTCGATGAAGCTGGTGGCGCGCGCCAAGCTCGACAGCGAGCCGCTGCTGCGCGGGCTCGGGCCGGAGCCCTTGGGCAATGAATTCGATGCCGCCATGTTGGCGACGGCCTGCGCCGGCAAGAAGACGTCGCTGAAGGCGGCGCTGCTCGATCAACGCGTCGTCGCGGGCCTCGGCAACATCTATGTCTGCGAGGCGCTCTACCGCGCGCGGCTGTCGCCGAAACGGCAGGCTTCGACGATTGCCGACCGCAACGGCCGGCCGAACGCGCGCGCGACGGCGCTGGTCGAGGCCATCCAGGCGGTACTCCAGGACGCCATCGCGGCCGGCGGCTCGTCGCTGCGCGACCATCGCCGCACCGACGGCGCGCTCGGCGATTTCCAGCACAATTTCCGGGTCTATGACCGCGAAGGCGAGCCGTGCCCGAACTGCAAGGGCAAAATCAAACGCATCGTGCAGAGCGGCCGCTCGACGTTTTATTGTGCGAGCTGTCAGAAATAGTATTTGTCGTCACCGGGCTTGTCCCGGCGACCCGCGCTTAGGTGGGCACGGTGCGTTCCTAAGCGAGATGGCCGGGACAAGCCCGGCCATGACAAAGTAGGATGGCCCGCCGGGAAAACATCATGCACAAAGTTGCCCTCATCCCACTCATTCTGATCGGCACGCTGACGGCCGCCTCCGCCGCCGGCTATCCCGATCATCCGATCCGGCTGATCGTGCCGCAGGCGGCCGGCAGCGCTACGGATAACACCGCGCGCATTCTGGCGGCCGAGTTGACCAAGGAACTCGGCCAACTCGTGGTCGTGGACGACCGGCCAGGCGGCGCGCTCACCCTCGGGCTCGATCTGGTGGCGAAATCCGCGCCCGACGGCTACACGCTCGGCATGGGGCCGATCGGCGCGCTCGCCATCACGCGCCATATCGTCAAGAAGCTGCCCTACGACATCGAGCGCGACTTCCAGCCGATTGCGCTGACCACGCGCGGCCATCTTTTGCTGGCGGTCTCGCCCAAGCTGCCGGTCAAGTCGATCCCGGAACTGATCGCCTATGCCAAGGCCAATCCCGGCAAGCTGACCAACGCCTCGTCGAGCAACGGCTCGCCCGGCCATGTCGGCGGCGAATTGTTCAAATTCATGACCGGCACCAAGATCGTGCACGTGCCCTATCGCGGCGGCGCGCTGGCGATCCAGGACCTGATGGCCGGCCGCGTCGACATCATGTTCGAGAGCCTGCAATCGATCGCGCCCTCCGCGCGCGCCGGCCTGGTGCACCCGCTCGGCGTCAGCGGCGCCACGCGCTCGCCGGCGTTCCCGGATCTGCCGGCCATCGGCGAGGCGGTGCCCGGCTATCTGGCGCCGACCTGGACCGGCGTGATCGCACCGGCCGGCGTGCCGCGTCCGATCGTCGACAAGCTCAATGCCGCGATCAACCAGGCGATCAAGTCGGATTCGTTCAAGGAGAAGTTCGCCAAGATCGGCGACGAGCCGGGCGGCGGCACGCCGGAAGATTTCGCGGCGACGATCAAGGCCGATTCCGCCAAATGGGGCGACGTCATCCAGCGCGCCGGCATCAAGTTTTGAAATCAAACCGCAAGGGCAAGCCATGAGTTACGAGAACATCATTGTCGAAAGCAAAGGCCGCGTCGGCATCATCCGGCTCAACCGTCCGCAGGCGCTCAACGCGCTCAACCGGGCGCTCATGATTGAGCTCGGCCAGGCGATCGACGCATACGAAGCCGACGACGCCATCGGCTGCCTGCTGATAACCGGCGGCGACAAGGCCTTCGCGGCCGGCGCCGACATCAAGGAGATGGCCGACAAGAGTTTCATCGATGTGTTTCTCGGCAATTTCGCCGGCACCTGGGACCGCGCCGCGCAGGCGCGCAAGCCGATCGTCGCCGCGGTCGCCGGCTTTGCGCTCGGCGGCGGCTGCGAACTCGCCATGCATTGCGACATCATCATCGCCGCCGACAATGCTAAATTCGGCCAGCCCGAAATCAAGCTCGGCGTCATTCCCGGCATCGGCGGCACGCAGCGGCTGACGCGCGCGGTCGGCAAGGCTAAGGCCATGGACTTGATTTTGACCGGGCGCATGATGGACGCCGCCGAGGCCGAGCGCTCCGGGCTGGTGGCGCGCGTGGTGCCGGCGGCGAGCCTGATGGAAGAGGCGATGAAGGTGGCCGACACCATCGCCAACATGTCGCTGCCCTCGGTGCTGGCCGGCAAGGAGGCGATCAACCGCGCCTTCGAAGGCGCGCTGGCGGAGGGCGTGGTGTTCGAACGGCGCGTGTTCCACTCGCTGTTCGCGACCGAGGATCAGAAGGAAGGCATGAAAGCTTTCGTCGAGAAACGGAAGCCGCAGTGGAAGAATAAGTAACATAACTCCCTGAACGCGTGTCGGGGGTGAAGGAGGAGAAAGAAGGAGATAAGAGATGTAGGTTAAGATATAGTTGGGAGAGATTTCAAGGAGTGATAGGTTAAGAGGATTTGGGAAGGAAGAAGAAGGATAGTAAGAAAGTTAGTAGGTTTATGAAAAAAGAAGAGATCTAAGACGGTGGAATAGCACGGAGGCGGTGAAGATCGGAGGAGTAGATATGCAGATAAAAAGGGACTGGGTGTTAAGGTGAAAAGCGCAAGGAAAAGAAGGTATGCTGAAAGGCGAATCGCCGGGACAGTCATCGAAGCTTGATGACTGTCATCGACAGGCGATCGCTGGATGATCGTCACCGGGCTTGTCCCGGTGATCCGGTGAGTGGCGAGAAGACTGGCGCAAGGATATACGAAGAGTTCCGCGCACCATAGCGAAGCAGACGCGGAGACGTGAAAGCGCGGCATGGGTTATCGCACGCTTCGCTCGCCCACGTCACACGAGAAGGGAGAGGGTGAGACGAGGATGTAAGAAAGCGTGCAGAGAGTTGGATGAAATCGAGGCGAAACGCGTAGACAGACGACAGATAGAACTGGTACGAAGAGAGGCTCGTATCGGCCGAAGAACGAGATAAATAGAAGATGGGAGAAGCGCGGCACTTGCCCCAGCGCTCGAGAGAACAGCGCACCGCCTCGCTTACATGTTAGGTGCGGTCTACCCAAATGAGGGTAAGGGTGCGGTACTGAGACTGCCGACTTGAGACACGGAGGCGATGAACATGAGTATCGCGGAGATCGCCGAGATCGATAGCGAGAGGTGAGCACGCCGTGCTCTTGGTCGATCAGGCTGGCTGGACCTGTCGACGCGCCTCGTCGTGCAGTAAGATATCACCATTATAGCATTGAAGCCGAAGTGATCCTACCGCTTAGGTTGGCACCATGCGTCCCTAAGTGATGATGGCCGGGACAAGCCCGGCCATGACAAATAATTACTTCCGCACGCAAATAATGCGCACCACCGACGCCTTGGCGTCGGCGGTGGGCGCGGTCGCCGCGGCGACGTGGTTGCGCTCAAGGAAGCCGCGGATGGTCTCGGCGCTGATGAGCCGCACTGGCGGCGCGGTTGCCTCGACGCTGGCGAGCACGGCGCTGCCCATTTCCATCATGCCGAGAACTTGACCCTGTGCGTCGAGCGCGGCGGCGCCGGAAAATCCGGCCATCGGTACCGGCTGGCGCAGTTCGATCGCCGTGCCGTCGGCGAGCCGCGCTTTCACCTCGGTGAGCTTGCGGCTGCCGTCCTGCTCCTTCGGATCGGGAATGCCGATCAGCGTCAGGTCGTGCGGCTTGCCGGATTTCGGCGCGTCGCGCGCCAGCGAGAGCGGCGAAATCTTGCGCTGCCCGTAGACGCGCAGCAGGGCGAGCCCGTTGTCCGGATCGGCGGCGACGCGCTCGGCGTCGCCAAAGCCCGAGGCGACGATCACCTGGCAGCCCTGCGTGAGCTTCAGGTCGGTGACGATATGGCCCTGCGCGCTCACCACCAGCCCGTTGCCGTATTCCACCGAGCGCGCCAGCGCGGCATAAGGCGCGCTACGCTCGGGAAACGGCGAGAACGCGCTTACCATCGCCGCGGTCGCCGGCGCGACGATGGTCTCCATCATCTGGTCGTACATTATGGTGAAGCCGCGCGCTTCGCCGTCGCGCATCTTGGCGCGCACCGAAAATATTTTGAGGCCCTGCATGCCGGTGATGACGAAAGTGTCGTCATGCATCGCGCTGCTCTCGACCTTGCGCGTGGCCGGCTGTTTTTTCTCGCGCTCGAACAGCGCGGCAAGGGTGAGCCCCGGCTCCTTGATGCGGAAGGTCTCGACCTGCACTTCGCCATGGGTCGAGGACCAGCGCGTGCCGTGGGCGGCGTCGCGCGCGTGCGGCACCAGTTTGGTCGGCAGGCCGATGCGGATGCCGGTGGCCGGGTCGACCACCACGCTCCAGCCGAATTCGTCCTCATAGCGCTTGGCGGCGGCGATCAGGTCCGCCCGCTCGGACGGCGTGAGCACGCCGGTGACCTTGGCCTTGTGTCGCTTCTGGAAATTCTTGATCGCCGCGGCCATCGGATCGTCGCCGCCGATGTAATCGCCCGACCACAGCAGCGCGGCCTGGATTTTCTGGCGCTCGCCGGGCGGGACTGCCGACAGTGCGTCGGGCGAGGGCTCGGCGGCGGGTGTTTTCGGCTCGGCAGGTTTGGCCGCGACGGCCTTGTCGGTTGCCGGTTTGGGCGCGGCCGGCTTTACGGTAGCGGCCTTCGGCGCAGCGGGCTTCGGCGCGGCAGGCTTGGCCGCCTCGGTCTTCGCTTTGGCCGGCTTGTGTTTGATCGCTTTGGTTTCGGCCGCTTTGGCTTCGGCGGGTTTGGCCTTGGCCGCCGCCTTGTGCCTGATGTGCTTTTGCGCCGGCTTGGCCTCGGCAGGTTTCGGGCCGGGGATGATGCCCGGCGAATCCTGCGCCAGCGCCGGCGTGGCGCCGACGAGCAACGCGAGCATCGCCAGGAACGGACCGTAACGCATCGTTTTTAACGCCACCCACGCACCGTTTTGCGGCACCTTAGCCCATCGAGGCGAGCGCGCAAGGCATCAAGAGGCTGGCCGAAAGCCGTGCGAGGCCATAGGTTTGCTGAATGCTCGACGCAAAAGAACTCGAACGTTATGCGCGCCACATCGTGTTGCGCGAGGTCGGCGGCCCCGGCCAGGCCAAGCTCAAAGCCGCGCGCGTGCTGGTGATCGGCGCCGGCGGCTTGGGCGCGCCGGTGCTGCTTTATCTCGCCGCCGCCGGCTGCGGCGCGATCGGCGTGGTCGATGACGACACGGTGTCGCTGTCGAATCTGCAGCGGCAGGTGATCTATTCGACCGACGATATCGGCATCCGCAAGGTGGACGGCGCCGAGGCGGCGATCGCGCGGCTCAATCCGCATGTGCAGATCGAAACGCACATGACGCGGCTCGATGCCAGCAACGCGCTCGACCTGATCGCGCAATACGACATCGTCGCCGACGGCTCGGATAATTTCGCCACGCGCTATCTCGTCTCCGACGCCTGCTATTTCGCCAAGAAGCCGCTGGTCACGGCCGCGGTCGGCACCTTCGACGGCTCGCTGACCACGTTGCGCGCGCACGAGCGGCGCGCCGACGGCACGCGCAATCCGACCTACCGGTGCCTGTTTCCCGAACCGCCGCCGCCCGGCACCGTGCCGGCCTGCGCGGAGGCCGGCATTTTGGGCGCACTGCCGGGCGTGCTCGGTTCGATGATGGCGATGGAAGTGATCCGCGAGATCGTCGGCTTCGGCGAAGGACTGGTCGGCCGGCTGCTGATGGTCGACGCGCGCTCGATGCGCTTCGAGACGCTGAGCTACGCATGGGACCCGGGCAATCCATTGAGCGGCGACAAGCCGACGATCGGGGATCTGACGGGAAAATACTGACGCGTGTCCCGGATGCGGTGCGGCGCGAAGCGCAGCGTAGCGGTGCACCGCTGATCCGGGACCTTTCCAAATTCGGAAGTCGTGACGGTCCCGGGTCTGCAGCGCACCACCGCGTGCTGCGCTGCGCCCGGGACAAGAGCTTTACAACATCGACGGCAGGACTCGATCCGGCGGCCGATGCCCGTCCATGAAGGTCTTGATGTTGATGATGACCTTCTCGCCCATGTCGATGCGGCCTTCGAGCGTGGCCGAGCCCATATGCGGCAGCAGCACGACCTTGCCCTCGCGCGCGAGCTTGACCAGCTTCGGGTTCACCGCCGGCTCGTGCTCGAACACATCGAGGCCGGCGCCGGCAATGTCGCCGGACTCGATCAGGCGCGCGAGCGCGTTCTCATCGATCACTTCGCCGCGCGAAGTGTTGACGATATAGGCTTCCGGCCGCAGCAGCTTGAGCCGGCGCGCCGACAAGAGGTGATAGGTCGCCGGCGTGTGCGGGCAGTTGACCGAGACGATGTCCATGCGGGCGAGCATCTGGTCGAGGCTCTCCCAATAAGTCGCGTCGAGCTCTTCCTCGATCTTGGGCGCCACCCGGCGGCGGTTGTTGTAATGAATCTGCAGGCCGAAGGCGCGGGCGCGACGCGCCACCGCCTGGCCGATGCGGCCCATGCCGATGATGCCGAGCCGTTTGCCCCAAATGCGCTTGCCCAGCATCCAGGTCGGCGTCCAGCCGGCCCAATCCTTGTCGGAGATCAGCACGCTGGCGCCTTCCACCAGCCGCCGCGGCACCGCCAGCACCAGCGCCATGGTCATGTCGGCGGTGTCCTCGGTGAGCACGCCGGGCGTGTTGGTGACGGTGATCCCGCGCTGCACGGCGGTGGCGACGTCGATATTGTCGACGCCATTGCCGAAATTGGCGATCAGCTTGAGCTGTTCGCCCGATTTCGAAAGCACCGCGGCGTCGATGCGGTCGGTGACGGTCGGCACCAGCACGTCGGCGGTTTTCACCGCCTCGGCGAGCTGGGCCTGCGTCATCGGCTTATCGTCGGGATTGAACCGGGCGTCGAAAAGTTCCCGCATGCGCAGCTCGACATTGTCGGGCAGCTTGCGGGTGACGACGACCAGCGGTTTCTTGGTCTTCGACATGTCCTGTTACCGGGGCGTCCGGCGGCCTTTGCTGCTGCCGTTTGGGCGCCGTTCAGCCCTCTTTAACCGTGCTTGGCCCACACTCGCGGCTCGCGCGCATGGGGTCGAAATCCGTTCTTTTTCCTACCAGATGGCAGTGACAACACAAAGCTTTGGAGCCGTGCTCCGCCGGCTGGGCTGGGCGGCGTTGGCCGCGGCCGCGTTGACGGTGATGGACCCGACCGGCATGGCGCCGCGGGCCCTGGCTGGCAGCGATATTGCCATCGCCACCGGCTCGGTGAGCGGCCTGCCGGTCCCGCGTTTCGTCAGCCTAAAGTCGGACCGGGTCAATGTGCGCGCCGGCCCCACCAAGGACCAGGACGTACGCTGGGTCTACACCCGCGCCGGCATGCCGGTGGAAATTACCGCCGAGTTCGAGAACTGGCGGCGCATCCGCGACTGGGAGGGGGCGGAAGGCTGGGTCTACCACTCGCTGTTGTCCGGCAAGCGCACCGCGGTGGTGGTGCCGACCTTGAAGAACGACCTGGTGCCGCTTTACGAGAGCCCCGACGCCAAATCGCCCGAAACCGCCCGCCTGCAATCCGGCGTGCTTGGCGTGTTGAAATCCTGCAACGGCACCTGGTGCCAGTTCGCCGGCAAGAATTTCGAGGGCTGGATCCGCCAGGAACGGCTGTGGGGCGCCTATCCGAACGAGAAGGTGGAGTAGCAAACTCCGCCGTCATCATCCGCGAAAGCGGATGATCCAGTAGCCCCGGTCTGTCAGTGATTACTGGATGCCCGTCTTCGCGGGCATGACAACCGCGCTCAGCGCTTCCGCCGCAACCGCACGACCACGTCGACGCGGGCGATCTCGAAGCCTTCCGGCGGGACCGGGGTCTTGCCGACCACCACTTCGGCGCCGGGTATGTCGAGCAACTCGTCCGTTTCCTCGACGAAAAAGTGGTGATGGCTGGAGGTGTTGGTATCGAAATAAGCCTTCGAGCCGTCGGCCGCCACCGGGCGCAGCAGGCCGACCTCGGTGAACTGGTGCAGCGTGTTGTAGATCGTGGCGAGCGACACCGGCACCTTGGCGCGGGTTGCCTCTTCGTAGAGCATTTCGGCGGTGAGATGGCGGTCGCCCTTGCCGAACAGCAGCCAGCCGAGCGCCATGCGCTGGCGCGTCGGCCGCAAGCCGACCTGGCGCAGCATCGCCTTCACGTCATGCCACGGGCAGCCGGTAAGCTCCGAGCGATCGGTAGCCGGCGGCGGGGCCACGTTTGGCTTGGCGGACGGGAACACCATGATACGCACTTGGCTCGTGGTTTGAGTGCCATCGCCAGCCCCGGCGGGGCAGACGAAAAAACCGCACGATTTTCAAGATATACGCATTGGCAGGCCTAGATGCAACTCTTTCGCAATTAGCGCTACGGCCGTGCTAGCGCGCTGTTCCGGCCACAAGATGTCCGTGGGCGCGCGGTTCCGCCATCTTTGCCCGTTAGCGTCGGTGTGTTACGAATCCGCGCATGGGAATTCAGACAGCAGGCCCGCCGAGCGGGGATATAGCGCTAATGGACACCAAGCGTCACAGCTTCGAATACGAAGATCTACTGGCTTGTGGCCGCGGCGAATTGTTCGGGCCGGGCAACGCGCAGTTGCCGCTACCGCCGATGTTGATGTTCGACCGCATATCCGAAATCACCGAGCAGGGCGGCGAGCACGGCAAGGGCATGATCCGCGCCGAGCTCGACGTGACGCCGGACCTCTGGTTCTTCCTCTGCCACTTCAAGGGCGATCCGGTGATGCCGGGCTGCCTCGGCCTCGATGCGCTTTGGCAATTGGTCGGCTTTTTCCTCGGCTGGCTGGGTTCGCCGGGCAAGGGCCGCGCGCTCGGTCTGGGCGAACTCAAGTTTTCCGGACAGGTGTTGCCGACCGTGAAGAAGGTCGTCTACGGCGTCGATTTCAAGCGGGTGATGCGTTCGAAGCTGGTGCTCGGCATCGCCGACGGCTGGCTGTCGGCCGACGGCAACGTGATCTACCGGGCCTTTGACCTCAAAGTCGGCCTGTTCAAGCAGGACGAGGCGCTGCAACCGAGCGGCGCTTGAGCAGAGTCCGCGGTCTTGCGCGGTTGCCTGGGGCGGACCAACTGTAAGCAACCACACATGAACCAGTCATCGGCATTCCGCGGCGCAGTTAAGGGTATGCGGTCATGAGACGAGTCGTCGTCACCGGGATGGGCATTGTCTCATCCATCGGCAACAACACCCAGGAAGTTCTCGCTAGCCTGCGCGAGGCGAAGTCCGGCATCACGCACGCCGAGGAATTCGCCAAGCGCGGTTTCCGCTGTCAGGTGCAGGGCATGCCGACGCTCGATCCGACGGGATCGGTGGACCGTCGCGCCATGCGCTTCCTCGGTCAAGGCGCGGCGTGGAATCACGTCGCCATGGAACAGGCGATCCGCGATTCCGGCGTCGAGGAAAAAGACATTTCCAATCCGCGCACCGGCATCGTCATGGGATCGGGCGGCCCTTCGACCTTAACGATCGTCGAGGCGGCCGATATCACGCGCGAAAAAGGTTCGCCCAAGCGCATCGGGCCGTTCGCCGTGCCGAAGGCGATGTCGTCGACGGCGTCGGCGACGCTCGCCACCTGGTTCAAGATCAAGGGCGTCAACTATTCGATCTCCTCGGCCTGCGCCACGTCCAATCACTGCATCGGCAACGGCGCCGAGCTGATCCAATGGGGCAAGCAGGACATGGTATTCGCCGGCGGCTCGGAAGAGCTGAGCTGGACCATGTCGAACCTGTTCGACGCCATGGGCGCAATGTCGTCCAAGTACAACGCCACGCCGGCGACGGCCTCGCGCGCCTACGACGTGGACCGCGACGGCTTCGTCATCGCCGGCGGCGCCGGCGTGCTGGTGCTGGAAGAGCTCGAACACGCCAAGGCGCGCGGCGCCAAGATTTACGCCGAGGTTGCCGGCTACGGCGCGACCTCCGACGGTTACGACATGGTGGCGCCTTCGGGCGAGGGCGCGCAGCGCTGCATGAAGATGGCGCTGGAGACTTGCAAGGCGCCGATCGACTACATCAATCCGCACGCCACCGCGACGCCGATCGGCGACCTCAAGGAGATCGAGGCGATTCGCGAAGTGTTCGGCGCCAAGTGCCCGCCGATTTCCGCCACCAAGTCGCTGACCGGCCATTCGCTCGGCGCCGCCGGCGCGCAGGAGGCGATCTATTCGCTGCTGATGATGAACAATGGCTTCATCTGCGAAAGCGCCAATATCCAGAATCTCGATCCCGCCTTCGCCGACATGCCGATCGCGCGCGCGCGCAAAGACAATGTGACGCTCGGCGCCGTGCTGTCGAACTCGTTCGGTTTCGGCGGCACCAATGCGTCGGTCGTGTTCAAGCGGCTGGATGCATAGTTTTTTCCTGTCATTCCGGGGCGGCGCCATAGCGCCGGACCCGGAATCCAGAGCCATTTGCTGGGATCTGGATTCCGGGTTCGCTCGCTTCGCTCGCGCCCCGGAATGACGCCGACGTAGGATGGATAAAATGCCGGGATTGATGGACGGAAAACGCGGGCTGGTGATGGGGGTCGCCAACGACCACTCGATCGCCTGGGGCATCGCCAAGATGCTGAGCGACCACGGCGCCAAGCTCGCTTTCACCTATCAGGGCGATGCGCTGGCAAAACGCGTGAAGCCACTCGCCGAGCAGGCCGGCTCTTCTTTTGTGATGCCGTGCGACGTCGAGGACATCGCCTCGGTCGACGCGGTGTTTGCCGAAATCAAGAAGCAATGGGGCACGCTCGATTTCCTGGTGCACGCCGTCGCCTATTCGAACAAAGAAGAACTCAAGGGCCGCTACGCGGATTCCACGCGCGAGAACTTCATCCGCACCATGGTGATCTCCTGCTACGCCTTTACCGAGGCCGCCAAGCGCGCGGCCGAGCTGATGCCGAACGGCGGCTCGATGGTGACGCTGACCTATAACGGCGGCGAGCGCGCCATGCCGAACTACAACGTCATGGGCGTGGCCAAGGCCGGGCTCGAGGCTTCGGTGCGTTATCTTGCGGTCGATCTCGGCCCGCAGAAAATCCGCGTCAACGCCATCTCGGCGGGGCCGATCCGCACGCTCGCCGGCGCCGGCATCACCGATGCGCGCTACATGTTCGCGTTTCAGCAGAAATATTCCCCGCTCGGCCGCGGCGTGACGCTGGAGGAGCTGGGCGGCGCGGGATTGTACCTTTTGTCCGATTTGTCGACCGGCGTTACCGGCGAGGTGCACTTCGTCGATTCTGGCTACAACGTCATCGCCATGCCGATGCCCGACGCGCTCAAGAGTGCCCATGGCGAAGTCGACGGGAAGAACGGCGGGGCGTAGTTTTCCGCTCATGCCTGCGAAAGCGGGCATCCAGTTCTTTGGCGCATTGCACGCCGCCCTGGATTCCCGCTTTCGCGGGAATGAGCGGAGTTTGTTGCGCGGCTGCAAATATAAAAACGGCCGGGGAAATCCCCGGCCGTTCTGCTATCAGGCTCGCGAGATTGCTATTGAGCTCACGCAAGGTCGAAGCGATCGGCGTTCATCACCTTGGTCCAGGCCGCCACGAAGTCTTTTGCAAACTTCTCCTTCGCGTCGGCGCAGGCATAGACTTCCGCGAAAGCGCGTAGCTGCGAATGCGACCCGAAGATCAGGTCGACGCGGGTGCCGGTCCATTTGACCGCGTTGGTCTTGCGGTCGCGGCCCTCGTAGACATTGTCGCCGGCCGGCTGCCACTGCGTGCTCATATCGAGCAGGTTGACGAAGAAGTCGTTGGTCAGCGTCCCGATCTTCTTGGTGAAGACGCCGTGCTTGGACCCGCCGGCGTTAGCGCCGAGCACGCGCAGGCCGCCGACCAGCACCGTCATCTCCGGCGCCGTCAACCGCAGCAATTGCGCCCGGTCCACCAGCGCCTCTTCAGGCGCCATGAACTGCAGCTTCTTGCTGTCGCTATAGTTGCGGAAACCGTCGGCGCGCGGCTCGAGCGGCGCGAAGCTGTCGACGTCGGTCTGCTCCTGCGACGCGTCCATGCGGCCCGGCGCGAAGGGAACCTTCACGTTGACGCCGGCGGCCTTCGCCGCCTTTTCGACCGCGGCGCTGCCGCCGAGGACGATCAGGTCGGCAAGCGAGACCTTCTTGCCGCCTTTGGCCGAGGCGTTGAACGCCTTTTGGATTGCCTCGAGCTTCTTGAGCACCTTCGCCAGCTCGCCCGGATTGTTCACGTCCCAATCCTTCTGCGGGCTCAGGCGAATGCGCGCGCCGTTGGCGCCGCCGCGCTTGTCGGAGCCGCGGAACGTCGAGGCCGACGCCCAGGCGGTCGAGACCAATTGCGACACCGACAGACCGCTCGCGAGGATCTTCTGCTTCAGAGCCGCGATGTCCTTATCGTTGATCCGGTTGCGATCGGCAGCCGGGATCGGGTCCTGCCAGATCAGCGTCTCCTTCGGCACCAGCGGGCCGAGGTAGCGCGCGCGCGGACCCATGTCGCGGTGCGTCAGCTTGAACCAGGCGCGCGCAAACGCGTCCGCGAACTGATCCGGATGCTCGTAGAAGCGCCGCGAGATCTTTTCGTAGGCTGGGTCGAAGCGCAGCGAGAGGTCCGTCGTCAGCATCGTCGGCACATGCTTCTTCGACTTGTCGAAGGCGTCCGGGATGTCGGCGGCAGCGGCTTTCGCCTTCCACTGTTTCGCGCCGGCCGGGCTCTTCGTTAGTTCCCATTCGTTTTCGAACAGGTTCTTGAAGAAGAGGTTGCTCCACTTGGTCGGCGTCTGCGTCCAGGTGACCTCCGGGCCGCCGGTGATGGCGTCGGCGCCGACGCCGGTGCCGTACTTGCTCTTCCAGCCGAGGCCCTGATCCTCGATGGCCGCGCCTTCCGGCTCCGGTCCGAGCAGCGACGGATCGCCGGCGCCGTGGGTTTTGCCGAAGCTGTGGCCGCCGGCGATCAGCGCGACGGTCTCCTCGTCATTCATTGCCATGCGGAAGAACGTTTCGCGGATGTCCTTGGCCGCCGCGACCGGGTCGGGGTTGCCGTTCGGCCCTTCCGGATTGACGTAGATGAGGCCCATCTGCACGGCGCCGAGCGGGTTCGCAAGCTCGCGTTCGCCGCTGTAGCGTTCGTCGCCGAGCCACGTGCCCTCGGGACCCCAATAGAGCTCTTCGGGCTCCCAGACGTCGGCGCGGCCGCCGGCGAAACCGAACGTCTTGAAGCCCATCAATTCCAGCGCAACGTTGCCGGCGAGGACCAGCAGGTCGGCCCAGGAGATTTTCCGGCCGTATTTCTGCTTGATCGGCCACAGCAGCCGACGTGCCTTGTCGAGGTTGGCGTTATCCGGCCACGAGTTGAGCGGCGCGAAGCGCTGCTGGCCGGTGCCGGCGCCGCCACGGCCGTCGGCGATGCGGTAGGTACCCGCCGCGTGCCACGCCAGGCGGATGAACAAACCGCCGTAGTGACCGAAGTCGGCGGGCCACCAAGGTTGCGAGTCCGTCATCAAGGCGCGCAAGTCCTTGATCACGGCCTTGAGGTCGAGGCTCTTGAATTCCTTGGCGTAATCGAACGCCTCGCCCATCGGATCGGACAAAGCGGAGTTGTGGTGGAGCACCTGGACGTCCAGCGTGCTCGGCCACCAGTCTCGGTTCGTGTGTCCGTGCATGACGGGGCACTTGCCCGCGCTCTTATCGTCGGTCTTTGCGTCCATGAGTCGTGTCCTCCACTGAGACTGCGCGCCAAAATAAGGGGGCAATAATACGAAACGTGGCGCGCGCTTGCGGCGCTTGTAAGGGCCGGCGGCCATCAGGTCTAATCGTATTGATTGGTAGTATCGATAAGGATATCTTATTGCTATGATCACCTTGCGCCAGTTGCGCTATCTCTCCTCGCTCGCCCGTCACCGGCATTTCGGCCGGGCGGCGGCCGACTGCGCGGTGACCCAGCCGGCGCTGTCCATGCAGGTGCGCGAGCTGGAACGCGAGATCGGCGCCGAACTGGTGGAGCGGCGGCCGGGCGAAATCGCGCTCACCGACACCGGCCTCGACGTGGCCGAGCGCGCCGAACAGATCCTCGCCGCCACCCGCGACCTGGTCGACTTCGCGCGCCATCGCGGCCTGCTCACGGGGCGGCTCAAGCTCGGCATCATTCCGACGCTGGCGCCTTACGTTTTGCCGCGCGTGCTGCCGAAGCTGCAGGCGAAATATCCGCAATTGCGGCTCGAAGTGCGCGAGACGCAGACCAAGTTGCTGCTCGAGGAGCTCAACCGCGGCGAACTCGACGCCGCGCTGCTGGCGCTGCCGGTGGAGGGCGCCGACGTCGAGACGCTGGCGCTGTTCGACGATGCGTTCCTGCTGGCGGTGCCGGCCTCGGATGCGCTGCCGGCGCGCGGCCAAGTCGGCATCGAGGACGTCGATCAGCGCCGCCTCATTTTGCTGGAGGAAGGCCACTGCCTGCGCGACCAGGCGCTGGCGTTCTGCGCGGCACCGCGGCGCGATGCGGCGGCAGGTCTCGGCGCCACCTCGCTCGCCACCGTGATGCAGATGGTGGCGAACGGCTACGGCGTGACGCTGCTGCCGGAGGTTGCGGCGGAAGCGGAAGGGCGCGATGCGCGGGTGAAGCTATTGCGGTTCAGCGCGCCGGAGCCCACGCGCAGCATCGGGCTTGCCTTTCGGCGCACCTCGCCGCGCCGCAAGGACTTCGCGGCGCTGGGTAAAGTTATAGTCGACGCGCTGGCCGTGTCGAAAACGCGCCCGCCGAAATGAAAAGGGCGGCCCGAAGGCCGCCCTTTCGTTTGTATTCGCTGCGGGGCGCTTATTCAGCCGCGCCGCCGGCCGCCTGCTGCGGCGCGCTTCCCTTGTTCTCGAGGTCCTCGCCGGTGGCCTGGTCGACCGCCTTCATGGACAGCCGCACCTTGCCGCGTTCGTCCATGCCGAGCAGCTTGACCTTCACCTTGTCGCCTTCCTTGACCACATCGGAGACCTTGTTCACCCGGCTCTGGGCGAGCTGGCTGATGTGCACGAGGCCGTCCTTGGCGCCGAAGAAGTTCACGAAGGCGCCGAAGTCCATCACCTTGACCACGGTGCCCTCGTAGATCTTGCCGGGCTCCGGATCGGAAGCGATCGACTTGATCCAGTTGATCGCCGCCTTGATCGACTCGCCGTCGGCCGAAGCCACCTTCACCGAACCGTCGTCCTCGATGTTGATCTTGGCGCCGGTCTTCTCGACGATCTCGCGGATCACCTTGCCGCCGGTGCCGATCACTTCGCGGATCTTGTCGGTCGGGATCTTGAACATCTCGATGCGCGGGGCGTATTCGCCCAGTTCGGCGCGGGCGCTGGTGAGCGCCTTGGCCATTTCGCCGAGGATGTGCATGCGGCCGTCTTTGGCCTGGCCGAGCGCGACCTTCATGATCTCCTCGGTGATGCCGGCGATCTTGATGTCCATCTGCAGCGATGTGACGCCCTGATCGGTGCCGGCCACCTTGAAGTCCATGTCGCCGAGGTGATCCTCGTCGCCGAGGATGTCGGACAGATACGGCGAAGCGCTTGTCCTCGAGGATGAGGCCCATGGCGATGCCCGCGGCCGGCCGCTTGATCGGCACGCCGGCATCCATCAGCGCGAGCGAGCCGCCGCACACCGAGGCCATCGAGGACGAGCCGTTCGACTCGGTGATCTCGGAGACCAGACGGATGGTGTAGGGGAACTCTTCCGCCTTCGGCAGCAGCGGATGCAGCGCGCGCCAGGCCAGCTTGCCGTGGCCGATTTCGCGCCGCTTGGTGCCGCCCATGCGGCCGGTCTCGCCGACCGAATAGGGCGGGAAGTTATAGTGCAGCAGGAAGCTTTCCTTGTAAGAGCCCTGCAATGCGTCGATCCACTGCTCGTCCTCGCCGGTGCCGAGCGTGGCAACCACCAGCGCCTGGGTTTCGCCGCGGGTGAACAGCGCCGATCCGTGGGTGCGCGGCAGCAGGCCGACTTCGGTGACGATGTTGCGCACGGTCTTGAGATCGCGGCCGTCGATGCGCTTGCCGGTGTCGAGAATGTTCCAGCGCACGATCTTGGCTTCGAGTTCCTTGAACACGCCGGCAACGCGCAGCTTGTCGTATTGCGGCTCGGCGCCTTCCGGGAAGTAATGCGCCATCACCTTGGCCTTGACGTCGGCGACCGCGTTCTGCCGGTCCTGCTTGGCGGCGATCGAATAGGCCGCGCGCAGGTCCTTCTCGGCCAGGCCGAGGATCTTCTTCTCGAGTTCGGCGTTGTCCACCGTCACGAGATCGCGCGGCTCCTTCGCCGCCTTTTCCGCGAGCTTGATGATGGCGTCGATCACCGGCTGGAAATGCCGGTGGCCGAACATCACCGCGCCCAGCATGATGTCCTCGGAAAGCTCCTTGGCTTCCGATTCCACCATCAGCACCGCGTCGGCGGTGCCGGCCACGACCAGATCGAGCTGGCTTTCGGCCATCTCGTCGATCTGCGGGTTGAGCACGTATTCGTTGTTGATGAAGCCGACGCGCGCGGCGCCGATCGGGCCCATGAAGGGCGCGCCCGACAGCGTCAGCGCTGCCGAGGAGGCCACCAGCGCCAGGATGTCGGGATCGTTTTCCAGATCGTGCGACAGCGTGGTGACGATGACTTGCGTTTCGCAACGCCAGCCATCGGCAAACAGCGGGCGGATCGGGCGGTCGATCAGGCGGGAAACCAGCGTTTCCTTTTCGGTCGGCCGGCCCTCGCGCTTGAAGTAGCCGCCGGGAATGCGGCCCGCGGCGTAGTATTTTTCCTGGTAGTCGACGGTGAGCGGCAGGAAGTCGACGCCTTCGCGCGGCTGCTTGGCCGCGACGGCGGTTGCGAGCACGGTGGTCTCGCCGTAGGTGGCGAGCACGGCGCCGTCGGCTTGACGCGCGACCCGGCCGGTCTCGAGGACGAGCTTGCGCCCGCCCCAATCGAGTTCAACTCGATGCATATCGAACATTGCGTTTTTCTCTCATGGTTTTCCGGCACGCTCCGAAAGCCATGAGCAAGACGGCGAGAAACTGCCGCGCATCACCGTCAAATGCGGGAAGCGGACAGCGTCTGGCGATCCTGCCATGGCGTTTCGAACCTTGCCTTGTCGCAAGAGGCGATCACTATCGGCTCTTGCTTGTCGCCGGCAGCGCCATCGCCGCCGGATCAATACAGCGAATGCGTCATACGCATTCGCTTCACGTTAATCGCGCGGGGCGCGCATGCGCCTCACGCGGGTACAAAATTATCGGCGGATGCCGAGCTTCTCGATCAAAGTCTTGTAGCTAGCTTCGTTGGTACGCCGCAGATAATCGAGCAGCGTGCGGCGCTGGCTCACCATCTTGAGCAGGCCACGGCGGGAGTGGTTGTCCTTGACGTGGGTCTTGAAATGCTCGGTGAGATTATTGATGCGTTCGGACAGAATCGCCACCTGCACTTCGGGCGATCCGGTATCGCCAGGCTTGTTGGCGAATGCACTGATTACTTCGGCCTTGCGGCCGGTGGTTACCGACATCGGTCATCCTTTCTTTCGGCCGGCGCTGCCAATCAGCCCGGCCAGGTTGAACACGCGCTTGGGGACGATTTCGCCGTGGTCCAGATCGGCAAGGGCCACCAGTTGGCCCGAAACCGTCGCATAAACCGGTCCACGGAAATTGGGAGCGTCCCGTCCGCGCAACAAAACGGCTTGGCCTCTTTGCAGCCTCGCCGCATCCGCCCGACTGATGGCCAGCGCCGGGATGTCGTCCAGCGCGGTCTCAACGGGCATGAGAACGTCGGCGAGGCTAGCCTCGCCGGCCGCGGCTCTATGGCACACCGCCTCCAATTGTTCCAGTAAAATCATGGTTTCTTCGCTAAACGGGCCGACCGCGACCCGCCGCAACGCGCTGACATGGCCGAAACAGCCCAAAGCGCGCCCCATATCGCGGGCGAGCGACCGGACATAGGTTCCCTTGCCACATTCGGCGTGCAGGACCGCGTGGTCGGGGTCCGGGGTCTCGATCAACTCCAGCCGGGTGATCTCGACCGGGCGGGCGGCCAGTTCCACCGTTTCGCCGTCGCGGGCGAGGTCATAGGCGCGTTCGCCCTCGATCTTGATGGCCGAATAGCGCGGCGGCACCTGCTGGATTGTGCCGATATAGGACGGCAGCAAAGCGCGTATGGCGTCGGGCGAGGGGCGCTGATCGCTCGAGGCGATGACGCGGCCCTCGGCGTCGTCGGTGTCGCGTTCTTCGCCCCAGCGGATGGTAAATTGGTAAAGCTTGCGGCCATCCATCACGAAGGGAACGGTTTTGGTCGCTTCGCCCATGGCGATCGGCAGCGCCCCGGAGGCGAGCGGATCGAGCGTGCCGGCGTGGCCGGCGCGTTTGGCCGAGAACAGGCGCTTCACCACGCTGACCGCATGGGTCGAGGTCATGCCGACCGGCTTGTCGAGCACCAGCCAGCCATGCACGTCGCGTTTGTCGCGCTTGAATTGCTTGTCGCGGCGCCGTCCGGCGCCCTCGACGCGGGGCGCGGCGGCCGCCGCCGCCGGCTCCTCGGCCAGAGGCAGATCGAGATTCTTCAAATCTTCTTCGTTCACTCGTCGTCCTCATGTTGGAGATCGCGCTTGACCGCGGGCGAGCGCAGCAGCTTGTCGATGCGCTCGGCTTCGGCGAAACGCTCGTCGACGCGGAAGCGGATATCGGGCGCGAATTTCAGGTTGACGCGATGGGCGATTTCGCCGCGCAGGAATTTCTTGTTGCGCTCCAGCGCCGCTACCACTTCTTCCGCGTCGCGGCCAGCCAGCGGCATGACGTAGATGGTGGCGAGCCGCAGGTCGGCGGTCATGCGCACTTCCGGCACGGTGATGAGATGCCCCTCGATGACGGGATCGTGCACGTCACCGCGCGTGAGCATCTCGGCCATAGCGTGACGCACCAGTTCGCCGACTCGCAACTGGCGCTGCGATCCGCCGCCGGGCGTAATGTTGTCGCGGTGTGATTTCTTGCGCGTCATAAATTATTTCTCTGCGGTCGTCGTCCGCGAAAACGGACGATCCAGCCCTTGCAAGGGAAGAGCTGGATACCCCGCCTGCGCGGGGTATGACGGTTGTGGTTACAGGTGAGCGTTTTGCGCAGATCTAAGAATTGGACTTAGAGGCTGCGTTGAATCGTCTCCACCCGGTAGCATTCGATCACGTCGCCTTGCCGCATGTCCTGGTAGTTCTCGAAGGCCATGCCGCATTCCATGCCGGCGCTGACTTCCTTGGCGTCGTCCTTGAATCGTTTGAGTTGGCTGAGCTTGCCTTCGTGGATCACCACGTTGTCGCGGATCAGCCGCACATTGGCTCCGCGCTCCACGGTGCCGTCGGTGACGCGGCAGCCGGCGATGTTGCCGACCTTGGAGACTTTGAAGATCTCCAGGATCTGCGCATTGCCCAGCATGGTCTCGCGCAGCGTCGGCGCCAGCAGGCCGGACATCGCCTTCTTCACGTCGTCGACGAGGTCATAGATGATGTTGTAGTAGCGGATTTCGATGCCGGCGCGCTCGGCCGCCTCGCGCGCTTCCTTGTTGGCGCGCACGTTGAAGGCGATGATCGGAACGCCGGACGCTTCGGCCAGCGTCACGTCGGACTCGGAAATGCCGCCGACGCCGGCGTGCAGCACGCGCGCCGCCACCTCGTCGGTGCCGAGCTTGTCGAGCGAGCCGATGACCGCTTCCAGCGAGCCCTGCACGTCGGCCTTGATCACCAGCGGGAATTCCTTGCGGCCCGAGGTCTTGGCCTGGGCCATCATCTGCTCGAGCGAGCCGCGCATGCCGGTAGCGCGCGCCGCCGTCTTCTCGCGCTTCTGTCGGGCGCGGTAATCGGTGACTTCGCGGGCGCGGCCTTCGTTTTCGACCACGGCCAGGCGATCGCCGGCATCGGGGGTGCCGGAGAAACCGAGCACCTCGACCGGCGTCGACGGACCGGCGGTCTCGATCGGCTCGCCGGTATCGGACACCAGCGCCCGCACGCGGCCCCATTCGGCGCCGGCCACCACCAGATCGCCGACGCGCAGCGTGCCGCGCTGCACCAGCACGGTCGCCACCGGGCCGCGGCCGCGGTCGAGCTTGGCTTCGATCACGGTGCCTTCGGCCGGGCGGTCCGGATTGGCCTTGAGATCGAGGATTTCGGCCTGCAGGCCGATCATTTCCAAAAGCTTGTCGATATTGATCTTCTTGGTGGCGGAGACTTCCACGTCCACCACCTCGCCGCCCAAGGATTCGACCTGGATCTCATGCTGCAGCAGTTCGTTGCGCACGCGTTCCGGCTTGGAGTCGGGTTTGTCGATCTTGTTGATGGCGACGATGATCGGCACCTTCGCCGCCTTGGCGTGATGGATCGCTTCCACCGTCTGCGGCATCACGCCGTCGTCGGCGGCGACCACCAGCACGACGATGTCGGTGACCTTGGCGCCGCGCGCGCGCATGGCGGTGAAGGCGGCGTGGCCCGGCGTGTCGATGAAGGTGATCTTGGCGCCGGACGGCGCGATGACCTGATAGGCGCCGATGTGCTGGGTGATGCCGCCGGCTTCGCCGGCCGTCACATGGGTCGAGCGGATGGAGTCGAGCAGCGAGGTCTTGCCGTGGTCGACATGGCCCATGACGGTGACCACCGGCGCGCGTGGCGTCATATGCGCCGCATCGTCGGCCACGTCGAACAGGCCTTCTTCCACGTCGGCTTCCGACACGCGGCGCACGCTGTGGCCCATTTCCTCGGCGATCAGCTGCGCGGTGTCGGCGTCGATTACGTCGTTGATCTTCAACATCTGTCCCTGCTGCATCAGCAGGCGGATCACATCGACCGCGCGCTCGGACATGCGGTTGGCGAGGTCGGAAATCGTGATCGCATCGGGGATGGTGACTTCGCGCACAAGCTTTTCCTTCGGCTCGGCGGAAGCATGGCCCTTGAGCCGTTGCGTGCGGCGGCGGAATGAAGCGACAGAGCGTTCGCGCACTTCGTCGGCGCGCAACGCAGTGACCAGAGTAAGGCGGCCGCGTTCTTTCGCCGGCGCGCCACGCGGCGCGGCGGGACGTGCTGCGGCCGGACGCGCGGCGCCGGGACGGCGCGACTTCGGCGGCCCGTCGTCTTCTTCGGCTTCCAGCGTCATGCGGCCGGGCGCGGGTTTTTTCACTTCTTCCTCGCCAAGACGCTTCTTGGCGACTTCGCCGGCCTTCTTTTTGGTTTCCTCTTCGCGCTTGTGGCGCTCGTCTTCCTCGCGCTTGCGCGCTTCGGCGGCTTCGCGCTCGGTCTTGTCGACCACTTCGCGGCTTTGCCGGCGGCGCGCCTCTTCCTCGGCGATCTTGCGCTCTTCGGCTTCGCGTACGCGCGAATCCGCCAGCGCATGCGCGCGCGCGACGCGCTCCTCTTCGGTCAAGGTACGCAGCACGACGCCGGACGTCTTGGGCGAACTCGGCGGATACGGGCGCCGGCGCGGGTTTGCCGGCGGCGGCCGGCTTGCGGGCCACCTCAACCGGGGCGGGCTCGGCCTTGGCCTCGGGCGCTGCACCGATGCTGCGGCGTTTGACCTTCTCGACGACGACCTGCTTGCTGCGGCCGTGACTGAAACTCTGGCGCACTACGCCCGTCTCAGTGCGTGGCTTAAGCGTTAGCTTGCCAACACTAAGTTTCTTTTCGCCGGGATCCTTCGTTTCGCTCATTACGTATTCTGTCCTCGTGCGCCATCCGTCGGCGCATGCGCGCTAACCAATTCGGGCGATTGTCCGGTCCGAAAGCGCTCCAAGCGCTTGGCGCGGGCGAGAAAAGTATCGCTCACGGGGCCGGCAAGCAGGGCTGCATGTACCACATTTGGGCGGTTCAATGCCAAATCCAATTGCGCCCCGGTTAATTCCCCGATGATCGCGATTTCCTGCTGTTTTTCAGGGCTTTTGCGCTGCAAGGCCGCGTCCAGCTTGCGCTTTCCGTCGGCCGCCGCGTCGGCGGCATGGATCAGGGCCAGCAGATCGTCGCGGCCGATGGCCGCTTCCACCTTGGCAAAACCGGTGATCACCTGGCCCGCTTTGCCGGCGATCGCCAGCGCGTCGAGCGCGCTGCGCTCCATGAGCTGCTCGGTGGTTACCGCCAAATCGGCGGCGACCCGCACCTTCTGCTTGAAGGAACGGGCGAACACATTGTCCTTGATCGCCGCGTTGATCGCGGCGCGCGTGCCGGTGATCCAGAGGCCGCGGCCGGGCAGCTTCCGCTTGATGTCGGGCACGGTATGGCTGCCGGGCCCGATGACGAAGCGGACCATTTCGTCCACCGGCTTGAGCGTGCGCGTGAGCGCGCAATGACGCTGCATCCCCGGGGCGATACGGGTCGCTCCGGAGTCGAGTTCATTGTCTTGCGCGATCGTCAGCATGCTTGCTGTTTTGTTCCTTACGCTTGCGGTTCCGCCGCGTCGGCCGGCACCGCCTCGGCTTCCGGCGCGGGCGGCGGCGCGAGTTCCGCTTCCGTCACCCAGCCGGCCTTGACGCGGGCCTGCATGATCAGGGCTTCGGCGTCCTCGCGCGAGACGTCGAGGCCGTCGAAATAACCGGGCTCGTGCTTGCTCTCGCCGTCCTTGCGCTCGGTCCAGCCGGTCAGATCGTCGGTGGCGCAGCCGGCGAGATCCTCCACCGTCTTCACGCCGTTCTCGCCGAGCGCGACCAGCATCTTGGTGGTGACGCCGGGGACTTCCTTGAGTTCGTCGGCAACGCCCAGCTCGACACGCTTGGCGTCGAGTTCGGATTCAAGCTTGTCGATATATTCCTTAGCGCGGTCCTGCAGTTCCTTGGCGGTCTCTTCGTCGAAGCCCTCGATGCCGGCAATTTCCTTTTCATCCACCATCGCGAGTTCCTCGATCGAGCCAAAGCCTTCGGACGCGAGCAATTGCCCGACCACTTCGTCGAGATTGAGCGCCTCGACGAAAATCTTGGTGCGGCTCTCGAACTCGGCGTGACGGCGCTCGGACTCTTCCTGCTCGGTCAGGATGTCGATGTCCCAACCGGTGAGCTGCGAGGCCAGCCGCACGTTCTGCCCGCGCCGGCCGATGGCGAGCGAAAGCTGCTGGTCCGGCACCACCACCTCGATGCGCTCCTTGTCTTCGTCGAGCACGACCTTGGCCACTTCCGCCGGCGCCAGCGCGTTGACCACGAAGGTGGCGATGTCGGGCGACCACGGAATGATGTCGATCTTCTCGCCCTGCAATTCGTTCACCACGGCCTGCACGCGCGAGCCGCGCATGCCGACGCAGGCGCCGACCGGGTCGACGCTGGAATCGCGCGAGATCACGGCGATCTTGGCGCGCGAGCCGGGGTCGCGGGCGACCGCCTTCACCTCGACGATGCCGTCATAGATTTCCGGCACTTCCTGCGCGAACAGTTTGGCGGTGAATTGCGGATGCGTGCGCGAGAGGAAAATCTGCGGCCCACGCGGCTCGCGCCGCACGTCGTAGATATAGGCGCGGATGCGGTCGCCGTTGCGGAACACTTCGCGCGGCAGCATCTCGTCGCGCCGCACGATCGCCTCGCCGCGGCCGAGATCGACCACCACGTTGCCGTATTCGACGCGCTTGACGACGCCGTTGACGATTTCGCCGATGCGGTCCTTGTATTCGGCATATTGCCGGTCGCGTTCGGCCTCTCTTACTTTCTGCACGATAACCTGTTTGGCCGACTGCGCGGCGATGCGGCCGTATTCCAAAGGCGGCAGCGGATCGGCAATGGTATCGCCCACCTGGGCTGCCGGATGATGCTTGCGCGCGCCTTCCAGCGTGATCTGATTGGATGGGTTGTCGACCGCCTCGACCACCAGCATGTGGCGGGTGAGACGCAGATCGCCGGTCTTCGGCTCGATCTCGGCATGCACGTCGGTTTCCGCGCCGTAGCGCGAGCGCGCCGCCTTGGCGATGGCGTCTTCCATGGCGGCGATGACGATGCCGCGGTCGATCGCCTTCTCGCGGGCTACCGCGTCGGCGATCTGCAATAGTTCGAGCCGGTTGGCGCTCACTGCCATAGCTCAGTCTCCTTGGTTAGCGGCATTCCCGGCCTGGCCGGGCTTGTGCCTGCGAAGTCGTTGTTCACGTTTCGCCGCGCGCGTTTCGCGTTTGGCGGCCTTCTCGCGCCGCAAGGCTTGCGTCACCAGTTCGTCGGTGAGCACCAGCTTGGCGTCGCTCATCTCTCCGATCGGGAGCAGAATTTCCGGTTCGTCTTTCGCGTCGTCGGCGTGAATGCGCGCCGCCTCGCCCTCGGTGCCGAGCAACTGGCCGCGAAAACGCTTGCGGCCGTTGACCGGGATTTCGGTTTCGATCTTGACCAGATGGCCGGCATAGCGATCGAAATCGGATTTGCGCACCAGCGGCCGGTCGATGCCGGGCGAGGAAATCTCCAGCCGGTAGGCGCGCTCGATCGGGTCGGCCAGATCGAGCACCGGCGACAGGGCGCGCGATATTGTCTCGCAGTCCTCGACCGCCATGGTCCCGTCCGGACGTTCCGCCATGATTTGGACGGTGCAGCCCTCGGAACCCGAGACCTTGACCCGCACCAGCCGGTAGCCGAGCTGTTCGATCACCGGCTCGGCGATGCTCGCGACGCGGGCAGACAACCCCGGCTCGACGATCAGCCGTGGTTCCGTGCCGCTCTGGGTGGCGGTTTCAACCGCCTGTCGCGCCTCGCTTGTGGCCATTTTAGTAACAAAAAAGAGCGGGTCCCGGAGGACCCACTCTCAAAACCCGTTCGGTTATGAGGGTGTCTTAACTGACGGAAATATAGCGATTTCCGGGCTTCATGCAAGGGTGAAGGCGTTTTCGGCGGCTAACCCTTCCTTCAGAATCTACCCTTAAATATGGGTAAAATTTCGCGTCACACGACGCCTACGGGCCGTTTGGCAGGTTTTTGCAATGAGCGTTCCCGCCTCACTGCTTCCCGAGTTGGAAGAGGTCGTCCAGCATGGCTCGCCCGAAAAGCGGGCCGAGACGCTGCGCCGGGTCACCAACCTGTTTCTCGACGGCGCCGTGAACTTCAAAGACGAGCACGTCGCGCTGTTCGACGACGTCATGGGCTATTTGATCGAGGAAATCGAGGTCAAGGCGCTGGCGGAACTCGCGCGCCGGCTCGCGCCGGTGCCGAATGCGCCGCATGGCGTGGTAACGACGCTGGCCAAGAACGACAATATCGTCGTCGCCGGCCCGGTGCTCAAGCAGGCGCGCATCGACGATCCGGATCTTAAATATATCGCCGAGACCAAGAGCCAGGCGCATTTGCTGGCGCTGGCGACCCGCAATGGAATCAGCGAGATGCTGGCGGACGTGCTGGTGCAGCGCGGCGACGGCGCGGTGGTGCGCAGCGTCGCCACCAATAAAAAGGCGCGCTTGTCGGACGATGCGTTCACCACTTTGGTCAAGCGCGCCGAACGCGACGGCGTGCTGGCCGAGAAAGTCGGCCTGCGCACCGATATCCCGCCGCGGCTTTTCCGGCAGTTGCTGATGCAGGCGAGCGCCGTCGTGCAGCAGCGCCTGCTGGCGCAGGCGAAGCCGGACACCCAGGCCGAAATCCGGCGTGTGCTGGCGAAAGTGACCAGCGAGGTCGCCGCCAAGGCTGCACCGCGCAATTACACGGCGGCGCTGGCGACGGTGCAGGCGCTCAACAAGGAGCGCAAACTCACCGAGGCCGACGTCGCCGACTTCGCCAAGAGCCGCAAATACGAGGAGACCATCGCCGCGCTGGCGACCGTAAGCGAGGTGCCGATCGAGGTGGTCGACCGGCTGATGAGCGGCGAGCGGGCCGATCCTGTGCTGATCCTGGCGCGCGCCGCCGGCTTCGGCTGGCGGACGGTGCGGGAGATCATGAGCGCGCGGCCCGGCCCCAAGTCGACGAGCCAGGTCCTCGATTCCGCGCGCGAGAATTTCGAACGGCTGACCACGGTCACCGCCCAGCGCGTGGTGCGCTTCTGGCAAGTGCGCCAGGGCAGCGGGGAATAGCTCACGAGCTCTTTTCCGGAAAAATAAAATAAGCCGGCACGCGACCTTCGCGCTTGGCCTTGGCTTCGTAGCGGGTGCTGAAAAATCCAGGCCACGGTCTTCGCCAATCGGCGGCCGTCGCCGCTGTCCAGACGAAATCCGTCGAGCGCAGTACGCGCGCCAACGCGTAGGCCGCGTAGTCGGCAATGTCCGTCGCAAAGCGCAATTCGCCGCCCGGCTTTAAAATGCGCGCCAGCCGCTTGAGGCTGTCGTCCTGGAGGAAGCGCCGTTTCCAATGCCGCCGCTTCGGCCATGGGTCCGGATAGAGCAGGTCAACGCGCGTGAGTGCACCCGCCGGCAGCCAGTCGAGCAATTCGCTGGCGTCGCCGAAATGCAGACGGATATTGCCGAGCTTGTTTTCGTCGATAGCGGCAAGCGCCTTGGCGATGGCGTTGACGAAGCCGTCGCTGCCGATGAAGCCGCTTTGCGGGCTGGTCTTGGCCTGATCGACCAGATGTTCGGCGCCGCCGAAACCGATTTCGAGGCGCACATTGTCGACATTGCCGAACAATGCGCGCAGATCGGCGGGCGCCGGCTGGCCCAGGTCGAGCGCGACGCGCGGCAGCAGCGTGTCGAACAACGCCGCCTGCCGCGGCTTGAGCGGATGCCCTTTGCGCCGGCCGAAGAAGGCGCGCTGGGACTGATCGTTGCTAGGCCGCTCGTTCATGGTGTCGTCAACCGCGCAGGCGGGCGATCCAGTAAACACTGATCGTGCGAAATCGCGCAGCCGGGAATGCTGAATGCCCCGCTTTCGCAGGGCATGACAGCAGAGAAATCAAGCCGAGACGAGAGCGCTTACTTTACCGCGCTCTTGATCGCCGCGGCGAGGTCGGTCTTTTCCCAGGAGAAGCCGCCGTCCTTTTCCGGCGCGCGGCCGAAATGGCCGTAGGCCGCGGTGCGCCGGTAGATCGGGCGGTTGAGCTTGAGGGTGCGGCGGATATTGGTCGGGGTCAGGCGGAACAGCTGCGGCAGGACCTTTTCCAGCTTCTTTTCCTCGACCTTGCCGGTGCCATGCGTATCCACCAGCACCGACATCGGATCGGCCACGCCGATCGCATAGGCGACCTGAATGGTGCAGCGCTCGGCGAGGCCGGCGGCCACCACGTTCTTGGCCAGATAGCGCGCGGCGTAAGCGGCCGAGCGGTCGACCTTGGTCGGGTCCTTGCCGGAGAAGGCGCCGCCGCCGTGCGGCGCGTAGCCGCCGTAAGTGTCGACGATGATCTTGCGGCCGGTGAGGCCGCAGTCGCCGTCGGGGCCGCCGACCACGAAGTTACCGGTCGGGTTGACCAGGAAGTCGGACGGCCGCTGCGGCATCCAGCCCTTCGGCAGCGCGGACTCGACCGCGTCGCCGATCATCTCCTTGATCAGGCCGGGCGTGTATTTCTTGCCGTTGCGGCTTTTTTCATTGTGCTGGGTCGAGACCACGACCTTGGTGCAGCCGACCGGCTTGCCGTCGACGTAGCGCACGGTCACCTGGCTCTTGGCGTCGGGCTGCAGGTCGAACAATTGGCCGGCGCGCCGCTTGTCGGAAAGCACCTTCAGGATCTTGTGCGCGAAATAGATCGGCGCCGGCATGAACGAGTTCTTCTCGTAGACTTCGCTCTCGGTGCAGGCGAAGCCGAACATCATGCCCTGGTCGCCGGCGCCCTCTTCCTCGCCGCCTTTTTTCTTCTTGGCGTTAACGCCCATGGCGATATCTGGCGACTGGCCGTGCAGCAGCACCTCGACGTCGGCGCCGTAATAGGAAAAGCCGTCCTGGTCGTAGCCGATATCCTTGACCACATCGCGCGCGATCTGCGCGATCAACTCGCGATCGACGACCGTCTTGTCGCCGTGTTTGTGGAAGAACGGCGCCTGGCCGCGGCCTTCGCCGGCGATGACGATCTTGTTGGTGGTGGCGAGCGTCTCGCAGCCGAGCCGCGTGTTCACCAGGCTGTCGTCGGAAATGCCGAGCTTGATGTCGTTTTCCAGAAACGCGTCGAGCACCGCGTCGGAAATCTGGTCGCAAACCTTGTCAGGGTGACCTTCGGAAACCGACTCGCTGGTAAACAAGAAATTGGTATGAGCCACCGCTGAAACTCCTCCCGTGGCGCGGCATCACGGCCGCGTTAAGCGCGGCTGGTTCTTGCAGTGGTGGCGGATAACGTCAAGATGCGGGCAACGGTGGGCAGTATTCCGGTGCCGATGGGACCGGGGCTGGCGCTACTCGTCGCCGGCGATTTGCTCGACCAGATCGACGATGCGCCGGCGTAATTTGCCGCTTTTGATGCGCATGAACGACTTGGTCAGCGAAAGGCCGTCGGAGGTGGCGAGGAAATCCGACACATAGGCCGGCGACGGCGCTTCGCCCATGCCGGAGTGGCCCGGCATATTCGGCGCGCCTTCGAAGAAAAACGACACCGGCACTTGCAGGATATTGGAGATCGCCTGCAACCGGCTGGCGCCGATGCGATTAGTGCCTTTCTCGTATTTCTGCACTTGCTGAAACGTAAGACCGAGGGCATCCCCGAGCTTTTCCTGGCTCATGCTCAGCATCATCCGGCGCATACGCACGCGGGAACCCACGTGCTTGTCGATCGGATTGGGGGTCTTCTTGGCCATAAAGGTCTCCTATGCGACTATAGTTCAGCGTAATGTCATAGAAGATAGCTTCAGTGCAACTCGAGATTTACCATCGCGTGCTTTTCAGCGACGGAAAGAAGAAAAATTCTCTATATTTTTCAATTGCTTTCCCATTGTCGAAATGTGGCCGTGCCTTCTTTAATAGCAGCCCCGCAAATTTGCCGAACAACTTGGGCCTAGCGTCGAATATTTTCACAATCCAAAGCTGAGTCCAGCGCAATTTACGCGTGCATTCGCCGCCGCACGACCATGATCAGGCTAGCCACCATGAAGAGAATCAAGGCGCCGTCGCCAAAGCGCACATAGGGAGTCGGCGCGATAGCGCTTGGCAGCGGTGCATCGAGCACGCCTTCGGAACCCAGCGGCAATGCCTTGACGACGCGGCCGACCGGATCGACCACGCGCGGAAATTCCGGTGTTGGCCGCGCGCACCAGCGGCAGGCCTTCGGCGATCGCCAGCACGCGCGCTTGCTGGAAATGCTGATAGGGCCCCGTGCTGATGCCGAACCAGCCGTCATTGGTCACATTGACGAGCCAACCCGGCCGCTCGTCGCGCGGCACCGCGGCGCCGGGGAAGATCGCCTCGTAGCAGATCAGCGGCAACACTTTCGGCGCGCCCGGCACGTCCAAGGTGCGCCGGCGGTCGCCCGACAGAAAACCGCCTACCTGCTTGGTGAGTTGCCGCAGGCCGAGCCGTTCAAGAATTCGTTGGAACGGCAAGTATTCGCCGAACGGCACCAGATGCACCTTGTCGTAAATGCCGCGGATCGAGCCGTCGGGATCGATCACGTAGACCGAATTATAGGCGTGCGGCGCGCCATCACTGGACGGCGCGGGACGCACGGCGCCGGTGATCAATTCCGTGGACGGTTTCAGCAAGCCGATGATCTGCGCCAGCGCGTCCGGCTCGCGCGTCAGGAAAAACGGGAACGCCGATTCCGGCCAGATCAAAATCGTGGCGTCGTGCACGCCTTTCGAGTTTGGTCCGGTGGCGCGGTCGGACAGGCGCAAATAACGCTCCATGACCTGCGCCTTGGTGGAATAATTGAACTTCTCGTCCTGCTGCAGATTGGGCTGCATGATGCGTAGCTTCACACCGCTCACATAGGCGGTTGGATGCTGCCAGAGCCGCACGCTGCCATAGCTCGCAAGCGCCACCAGGATCAGAACGCCGAACAGCGGCGCGCGCCGCGGATGCGGCGTATCCGCGACATCGTCCGCCAGCACGGCCGGGCTGGCGCAGATCGCGATGCAGAGAAAAGTGAGGCCCCAGATGCCGGTGAGCGAGACGCTTTGCGCCAGCGCCAGCGGCTCGGTAAGCGCGTAACCGAAAGTGTTCCAGGGAAATCCGCTGAGCAGATGGCCGCGCAGCCATTCGGCGCCGGTGAGCGTGGCGGCGAGCGCCAAGATGCGCGCCGGCCCGCGCACCCAGATCAGCCGCGCCGCGGCCAGCCCCAAGCCGGTGTAAAGCGCGAGATAAGCCGGCAGGCCGGCGACCGCGACCGGCAGCAGCCAGCCGAAGGTCTTGGCATCGACCAGGAAGGCGTAACCGACCCAATAGAGTCCGGCGATGAAATAGCCGAAGCCGAAGCACCAGCCGGCGGCCGCAGCGGTCATGGTGCCGCTCCAGCGCCCGGCGGCGGAGCCGTCCACCAGCCAGATCAGCACCGGGAAGGTGAGGAACAGGATCGGCCAGGCATTGATCGGCGCCAGCGCCAAAGCCGACGCGAGGCCAGCGATAAAGGCGATAAGTGCGCGCCGCCAGCCGAAGGCGAGGACGACGGCATAGGCGAGGCGGGTGATCATCACGGGCGGGACGTGCCGGCGGAAGAACCGGCGGCGGACGATCCGCTATCGGTTTGCGCGTGCGTATCGTCGATGCTCAAGACCGGCGGCGTAGTGCCGGCCAGCACCGCATCCGGTTCGCCGCGCTTGCGCTCAGTGCGCCCGCGTTCGCGCTTTTCCTTCAGCCGGGTGATGCGCACGCGTTTGATGCGGCGCGGATCGGCGTCGAGCACCTCGAATTCGAACGGTCCTGGTCCGGGGATCAACTCGCCGCGCACCGGCAGGCGGCCAGCGCGCGTCACCAGATAGCCGCCGAGCGTGTCGACTTCCTTGACCACATCGCCGGGATCGAAATCGTTGCCGATGGTCGCCGCCACGTCCTCGAGGTGGGCGCGCGCATCGGCGATGAAGCTGTCGTCGCTTTGACGCACCACGTGCGGCGTCTCGTCCTCGTCGTGCTCGTCGGCGATCTCGCCGACGATCTGCTCGACGATATCCTCGATCGAAACCAGGCCGTCGCTGCCGCCATATTCGTCGACCACCAGCGCCAGATGAATGCGCGTCGCCTGCATGCGCGCCAGGAGATCGATCACCCGCGACGACGGCGGCACGAACAGGATCTCGCGCACGATCTTGGCCGAAGATAGCGGCATGGAAAGATCGATCGCCTTGAGATCGAGCCCGGCCGGCAGCGGCTTCTTGCGCCTGGCGTTCTTTTCCGGGTCGACCGCCGCGCGCGCGGTCATGAACGCGATGAGGTCGCGGATGTGCACCATGCCGACCGGATCGTCGAGCGTGTCGTTATAGACCACCAGGCGCGAATGCGCGGCGCCCTCGAACATGCGCACCAGTTCGCCGATCTTGATGTCCTGCTGCACGGCGACGATGTCGGCGCGCGGAATCATGACGTCGCCGACCCGGCGCTCGCGCAGGCCGAGGATGTTCTTGAGCATCCGGCTTTCTTCCGGCGAGAAGCCGGATTCGCCGGGCGGCATGGCGTCGAGCACGTCCTTGAGATCGGCACGTGAGTTCGGCTTGCGGCCGAAGATTGCGCGGAAGGCGCGCACCAACCAATTCTCGCCGCCTTCGCGCGGCGGCGGCACCAGCACCGGCAGATGGCGCGGCTCGTAGGCGGCGTCGGTGTTGGTCGAACTTGGGCTGTCGCTGTCGGGCATGGCGGTCAGGAATCGCCTAGATCGCGCGCGAGATGGGGATCGGGCAACTGCATGTGCGCCATGATCTTGCTTTCGATCCCTTCCATCTCTTCGGCTTCTGCATCGACCTGGTGATCGTATCCAATGAGGTGCAGAAATCCATGCACCGTGAGATGGGCAAGATGATGAAGGAAAACCCGGTCTTCATCGTCGCATTCCCGCTTGAGCGTCTCGTAGGCGATAGCGATATCGCCGAAGAACTTCTCGCCGCCGATGCTGGCCTTCGTTATCGCCGCCGGAAACGACAGCACGTTGGTCGGTTTGTCGATATCCCGCCATCGCTTGTTGAGCGCACGAATCGCTTTGTCGTCGGTCAGCAGAATACCCACTTCGCCGGCCGCTGTTGAGAGCGTAGCGGCGGCCGCGGCGACGGCCTCGCGTACGGTCTGTTCGGCGGCAGGCTCGGCCTGCCAGAGCGGCGATTGCACCTGGATGTCGACCGACGGCGCGCGGCGCGCCGGCGCGGCGCGCTGGTCATTTCCTGTCCTCGCGCGCGGATTTGCGGTCGTAGGCTGCCACGATGCGGGCCACCAGCTCATGGCGGATCACGTCTTCATGGGTGAAGGCGACGTGGCCGACGCCCTCGATGCCGTCGAGCAGCCGCACCGCTTCGGCCAGCCCGGAGGTCTGGCCCGACGGCAGATCGACCTGGCTCGGATCCCCGGTGACGATCATGCGGCTGTTCTCGCCCAGCCGGGTCAGGAACATCTTCATCTGCATCGAGGTGGTGTTCTGCGCCTCGTCGAGAATGACGCAGGCGTTCGACAGCGTGCGCCCGCGCATGAAGGCGAGCGGTGCGATCTCGATGTCGCCGCTTTCCAGCGCGCGCTCGACGATGCGCACGTCCATCAAATCGTGCAGCGCGTCGTAGATCGGGCGTAAATATGGATCGACCTTCTCGCGCATGTCGCCGGGCAGGAAGCCGAGCCGTTCGCCGGCTTCCACCGCCGGCCGCGACAGGATGATGCGGTCGACCTCCTTGCGCTCGAACATCTGGATGGCTTGCGCGACCGCGAGCCAGGTCTTGCCGGTGCCGGCAGGTCCGGTGCCGAATACCAGATGATGGCGCTTGAGCGCGCGGATATAGGCGTCCTGCGCGGCGGTGCGCGCGCGCACCGGGCGCTTGCGCAAATTGATTTCCTCGAAGGCCGCCCGCGCGCTCGCCGGATCGAAGTCGAACAGCGAGCCTTGCGCGATCGCTTGCCTTATGGCGCCCTCGACGTCGCCTTGGGTCAGCTCGAGACCGCGTTTGACGTGCTCGTACAGCCCTTCCAGCACGCGACGGGCCTGTTCGCAGCCGCCGCGCGAGCCGTCGACGGTGACGTGGTTGCCGCGCTGCTCGGCCACCACGCCGAGGCGGCGCTCGATCAGCGCGAGGTTTTGTCCATATTGCCCGAACAGGATGGACGCCAGCCGGTTATCCTCGAACGCGAGCACGATCTGCGTGGTGGCAGTTTCCTCGGAAGCTGCGGCGGCCGGGATCGCGGGATCCGATGTGCGCAAGGGGGTTCCTTAAGCTCCTGCTGCGGCGAGGACGTGTTGTTCTTGTGCGAGCGCCCCGAACAGCGTGTTCGTGCCGATTTCGGTGATGGTCACCTGCACGAGCGAACCGATCATGGCGCGCGGCGCCATGACCTGCACCGCCTGCAGATATGGGGTGCGGCCGACCAGTTGCCCAGGGAGCTTGCCCGGTTTCTCCAGCAGCACTTCTACAGTGCGGCCGAGGGATTGCGCGTTGAAGGCGCGCCATTGGCGGGTAATGACGGCCTGCAGCCGTTGCAGGCGTTCGGCCTGTTCGCCCGGCGGGACCTGGTCGCCCATTTCGGCTGCCGGCGTGCCCGGACGCGGCGAATATGTGAACGAGTAGGCGGTTGCGAAGCCGATTTCCTCGACCAGCGCCAGCGTGGCGCGGAAATCGTCCTCAGTCTCGCCCGGAAAGCCGACAATGAAATCGGAGGTGAAGGCGAGATCGGCGCGGCTGGCGCGCAGGCGAGCAATCACGGCGAGATAATCCTGCCGCGTATGGCGGCGGTTCATCGCCGCCAGGATTCGGTCGGAGCCGGACTGCACCGGCAGATGCACGTATGGCATCAGCGCGGGAAGGTCGCCATGGGCGGCGATCAGGTCGTCTTCCATGTCGCATGGATGGCTGGTCATGTAGCGCAGGCGCGCGATGCCGGGCACTTGCGCCAGCCGGCGCAGCAATCGGCCGAGCGTCGCCGGACGCCCATCGGGGCCTTGCCCATGATAGGCATTCACGTTCTGCCCGATCAACGTCACTTCGCGCACGTTCGCCTGCGCCAGGCGTTCGACTTCGACGACGATTTTCTCGACCGGACGCGAGACTTCCGCGCCGCGCGTATAGGGCACCACGCAAAAAGTGCAGAACTTGTCGCAGCCTTCCTGCACCGTGACGAAGGCGGAAATGCCGCGCTTGGCGATCGCCTCGCGGCGAGGCGCGGCGAGTTCGTCGAACTTGTCGTCGGCGGGAAACTCGGTGTCGACGATCCGTTCGCCCGCCAGCGCGCGCGTGATCAAAGCGGGCAGCCGGTGATAGTTCTGCGAGCCGACCACCAGATCGACCGCGCCGGCGCGGCGGATGATTTCTTCGCCCTCGGCCTGCGCCACGCAGCCGGCCACCGCGATCAGCATACGGCGGCCTTGCGATGCCGCTTCCTCCTTCATCTCTCGGATGCGGCCGATCTCGGAATAGAGCTTGTCGACCGCCTTTTCGCGGATGTTGCAGGTGTTGAGGATGACGAGGTCGGCGTCGGCAGCCTGCGCGGTCTCGCCGTAACCGGCCGGCACCAAAGTGTCCGCCATACGATGGGAATCGTAGACGTTCATCTGGCAGCCGAAAGACTTGACGTGGACTTTGCGCGTTATGGTCATGCCGCTCGCGTTCGAACTTTAAGGCCAATCTAGCCTGTCCGGCCAGGGTTTGTCCCCTCAATCCATGTCATTGATTTCATGACGGTTTTAGGACTTGGTTGGCAGGAGCCGGGCGCTGCCCGCCGCGCAGCGTCGCCACATTGAGCGCCCGCACCGCGGCTTCCAGCGATTTCGTCATCGCCTTGCGGTCGGCCGTGCCGTCGGCCGCGACCGGCGTCGCCGTAGCTGACTACCGCGTCGACCGCGCCGCGCGCGATGAGC
The DNA here is from genome assembly GCA_963749625.1 of uncultured Alphaproteobacteria bacterium. Classification (GTDB taxonomy): domain Bacteria; phylum Pseudomonadota; class Alphaproteobacteria; order Rhizobiales; family Xanthobacteraceae; genus Pseudolabrys. Next base: position 48,716 of record CAVVNY010000009.1, read on the forward strand.
GCTTTGATATGCGGCATGAAGTCGAGATCGCCGTACCAGGCGACCAGCGGGCGATGCTGGCGCCCCATCGGAATGCCATGCAGGCACGTGTAGCCGACCGACATCGGCTGAAGAAGGATGCCGCGCTCGACCTGCGCGCCTGCCTCCTCCACCGCGCCGAGCAAGGCGGAGCGGAACGGCAGCACGCGATTGCCGTCGCTCGAGGTGCCTTCCGCGAACAGCACGACCGGTGTGCCGGACGTCAAGCGCTTGACGATTTCGCCGATGGCCTGGCTGGTGCGGTGGCGGCGCGTGCGGTCGACGAACACCGTGCGCTGCATTTTCGCGGTGACGCCGACCAGCGGCCAGCTTGCCACCTCGCGCTTGGCGACGAACGCCACCGGCATGATCGAGCCGATCACCAGAATGTCGACCCAGGACACGTGATTGGACACGAACAGCACGGCGCGGTCGCGCAGCGGCTCGCCGACCACGCGGACATGAATGCGCAGCAGCCGGCACAGCACGCGGTAATAGCCGACCGCGATCGCACCCCAGCCGGGCAATTTGAGCTTGTCGAGCAGCCACTGCAGCGAAATGAGCAGCGGCGTCACGGTGAAAAACACCACCGCGATGAACAAGGCGCGCAGCATCAGGTCTTTTTGGCGTCGTCGTCGAGCGGCACGGCGTAGAGCTCGAGCCGGTGATCGACCAGCTTGTAGCCGAGCTTGCGCGCGACCTCCGCCTGCAGACGGTCGATTTCGTCCGAGCGGAATTCGATCACCTCGCCGCTGCGCAGATTGATCAGATGGTCGTGGTGGGATTCGGTGGCGGTTTCGTAGCGCGCGCGTCCCTCGCGGAAATCGTGCCGCTCGATGATGCCGGCATCCTCGAACAAGCGCACGGTACGATAGACGGTCGAGATGGAAATGCGGTCGTCGACCTTGGCGCAGCGCCGGTACAGTTCCTCGACGTCGGGATGATCGTCGGACCCCGCCAGCACGCGCGCGATGGTGCGGCGCTGCTCGGTCATCCGCATGCCCTTTTCGGCGCACAGCGCTTCGATATCGCGCCTGTCAGAGATGGTTTTGTCCGGCGTGCTCACAATGGCGTTTCCCGTCGTCTTTCTTGTCCGCTGTCATAGCATATTGAGCGCGCGTTAAACCAGATCGCGGCGCAATACCAGCGCAGCGGCCGCTTTGCCGCCGGCGCCCGGATAGTAATTGGGGCGGCGCGATATCTCACGAAAACCGGCGCGATCGTAAAGCCGGATCGCCGCGGTATTGTGTTCATCGACTTCCAGGAACACGGCGCGCGCGCCCAGGCCCGCCAGCCGGCGCAAATGCAGAGTGAGCAGATTGCGCGCCAGCCCGCGGCCTTGCCGCGCGCGGGCGACGGCGACCGAGAGGATTTCTGCCTCGTCCTCCACCCGCCGGGACATGATAAAGGCGGCCATATTCGCTGCATTCATGGCGCGATGGGCGATGACGTGGCGGTCCGTCAGCAGGCCCTCGACTTCCTGCTCGCTCCAGCCGCGCCGGAACGAGGCGGCATGCAGCGCGGCAATCGCCGCGGCGTCGCGGCTCGTCGCTTCCGACAATACCGGCTCGCCGCGCGCGAACAGGTTGGCGAACAAGCCCATCACCGGCGCGCCAATTGCGCGGCGATCTGCGGCTGGGCGTCGGGGGCGCGCAGGTAAAGCGGCTTCGGCGGCGCGCCGGTCGCGAGCGCGGCGGCGCCGAGGCGCGCCACCCAGTCGATGTCGGGAGCGCGGCGTGCGTCGACCAGATGCGGCGCCTGTTGGCCGGCCGGCCAGGCTGCCGCCAGCACCTCGGCCGCGGTGCCGATCAGGCGTGGCGCGCCGGTTGCAGCCGTGCGCAGCGCCTCGCGCAAGGACGCAACCCGCGGCGCGACAATGGTGCGGCCGCCCGGCCCAAACACCTGCAGATAGACGTGATCGTGGCGGGCATCGATGGCCACGACCACGGGCAACGTGTCGTCGGCGGCGACCAAGGGCGCGGCATAGGCGGCGAGCGTCGACAGGCCGATAGCCGGCTTGCCGGCGGCAAGCGCGATGCCGCGCGCGGCGGCGATGCCGACACGCAGACCGGTGAAGCTGCCGGGTCCGGTGGTGACGGCGATGCGGTCGAGCGCGGCGAATTCGAGGCCGGCGCTATCCATCACCCGCGCGATCAGCGGCAGCAGCGCCTCGGCATGGCCGCGCACCATGGGCAGCGACTCATGTGCGGAAATCGCGCCGAGCTCGGTGTCGAGCACGGCGGCCGAGCAGGCCTCGAGCGCGGTATCGATGGCAAGAACACGCATGGTCTAACCTGAGCTGGCATCACCCGCGAGAGCGGGTGATCCAGTAGTCGCAAACGATACGGTTATATCGCGGCGCGGAGAATACCGGATGCCCGCCTTCGCGGGCATGACAGACTGACTACACCGGCCGCACTTCGACCACGTCGGGCACGAAATGCTTGAGCAGGTTCTGGATGCCGTGCTGGAGCGTCGCGGTGGAGGACGGGCAGCCCGAGCAGGCGCCCTTCATGGTGAGAAACACGACGCCTTCCTTGTAGCCCTTGAAGGTGATGTCGCCACCGTCGCCGGCCACCGCCGGGCGCACGCGCGTCTCGATCAGATCCTTGATGGTGGCGACCGTGTCGGCGTCCTTGGCATCGAAGAATTCATCGGCATCGCCTGCCGCCGAGTCTGCCCCGTCCGCCAACAGCGGCGCGCCGCTGATGAAGTGTTCCATGATGGCGCCGAGGACCGCCGGCTTGATCTGCTGCCACTCGCCATCGCTTTTGGTGATGGAGATGAAATCGGAGCCGAAAAAGACGCCGCCGACATTGGGAATCTCGAACAGCGCGGCAGCCAGCGGCGACTGTGCCGCGGCGGTCTTGTCCGGCATGTCGAGCGTGCCGGTTTCGAGCACGGCCCGTCCGGGCAGGAATTTCAGGGTCGCCGGATTGGGCGTCGCTTCGGTCTGGATGAACATTGTCGGCTCCTAACGGGTTCAAGGCCCGGGGTCTTCAGACGAACTATAGCGGATAAATGGGCCTCCCGCACGCCGCGGTCAACCGCCCGAAAAGGCCGTGGGCGCGGAGCTTTAAGAACTGGCGTCGATGTCCTCGTCGCTCAGATGTCCGGGCACGATGGCGATCGGGATCGGAAAAGTGCCGGCGGACTTGGCGAGGGTGGAAACCAGCGGGCCGGGGCCTTCGTTCGACGTGCCGGCGGCCAGTACCAGGATGCCGATGTCGGTATCCTCGTCGATCAGCTTGACGATCTCCTCGGCCGGGTCGCCTTCGCGGATCACGCGATCCGGCGTGATGCTGGCGAGGTCCATGGTGCGCGCCGCGAACTTGGCGAAGGCCGCGTTGGCAGCTTCCGTCGCCTCGGCCTTCATCAGGTCGGCGACGCCCAGCCATTGCTGGTTGTGCTCGCCGGTGTCGATCACGCGCAGCATGACCAGTTGCGATTTGGTGCGGCCGGCGCGCTTGGCCGCCCAATAGACGGCGCGGTCGCACTCCTCGGTGTCGTCGATGACGACCAAATATTTGCGCTTATGGCCGGACTCGAAGCTGCGGCGCTTGGTGCTCATTGTCGTCCCCAGGGCGCCCGGCCACGCTCGTGGTCGTGGACGCACGACCCGCAAATGGTGGCATGCCGCCCGCGGTCGCCACAAGCGGCGCCGGGCTCGCTAAAATTGGCTAGTGAAAACGCGGCCTTAGCGGCGTACGAAACCGACAATATCCTTGACCGCCTTCATCGTCTCGGCGGCGATCGCCTGCGCGCGCTGCGAACCGTCGGCCAGGATTGAATCGATATAGACCGGATCCTGCACCAGCCGTTTCATCTCGGCGCCGATCGGCCCGAGCTTGGCGACCGCCAGGTCGACCAGTGCAGATTTGAAGGCGGAGAACTGCGCGCCGCCGAACTCGCCGAGCACGGTCGCTTTGCTGGAGTCGCTGAGTGCGGCGTAGATGCCGACCAGGTTGTCGGCCTCCGGCCGCGGCTCGAGGCCCTTCTCCTCGCTCGGCAGCGGCTCGGGATCGGTCTTCGCCTTGCGGATTTTCTGCGCGATGGCGTCGGCGTCGTCGGTCAGATTGATGCGCGAATAATCCGACGGCTCCGACTTCGACATTTTCTTGGAGCCGTCGCGCAGCGACATCACTCGCGTCGCCGGCCCCTGGATGATCGGCTCGGGCAGCGGGAAGAAGGTCTCGCCATAACCATGCGCGTGGATCGATTGCGCGAAGTCGACATTGAATTTCTGCGCGATGTCGCGCGCGAGTTCGAGATGCTGCTTCTGATCCTCGCCGACCGGCACATGGGTGGCGCGGTAGACCAGAATGTCGGCCGCCATCAGGTTCGGATAGGCGTAAAGCCCGACCGAGACGTTCTCGCGATCCTTGCCGGCCTTTTCCTTGAACTGGGTCATGCGGTTGAGCCAGCCCAGGCGCGCGACGCAATTGAACACCCAGGCGAGCTCGGCATGCTCGGCGACCTGGCTCTGGTTGAAAATGATCTGCTTCTTCGGATCGATGCCGCAGGCGAGAAACGCCGCGGTCACCTCGCGCGTGGCGCGCGGCAATTCGCTCGGGTCCTGCCACACCGTGATGGCGTGCAGGTCGACCACGCAATAGATGCAGTCATAGCGCTCCTGCAGCGCGACGAATTTGGTGATCGCGCCCAGATAATTGCCGAGGTGCAGATTGCCGGTCGGCTGCACGCCGGAAAAAACGCGTTCCTTGAACGCCATCGCTCGTCCTCTCGCTTGAGGCGGGAGCCATGCCACGCCGGGCAGGCGCGGCGCAAGGGGTTCACAATCCGCCGCTAACCGCCCGCATCAGATCGCGCGGCGAAGTGACTTTGAGGACACGCAGCAGCACCACATAGACGGCCAATCCGAATGCGATCAGGGCCACCAGCACGGCGGCACGGACGGCGCCTTGCGCGGCAGAGCCGAGCCAGGGCGCCAGCACACGGTGCGCGGTCTCGACCAGGAGCCCCATGATGGCGGCGGCGAGCGCGATGCGCGGCAGCCGGAAACGCGCTTGCGCATCGATGCCGAAGCCGATGCGGCGCGCGATCAGCACGCCCAGTAGGCCGGCGCTCGCCCAGCCGGACGCGGCGATGGCGATGGCGACGCCGACATGGCCGAACGCCGGCATCAGCGCGAGGCTGCCGATGATGGCGATGACGAAGCCGAACAAGGCAGCGCGCATCGGCGTCGCGGTGTCTTCGCGGGCAAAGAACACCGGTGAAAACGTCTTGACCAGCACGTGGCCGGGCAGGCCGAGCGCGAAGGCGGCGAGCGCGGCGGCGGTGGCGGCGGTGTCGCCGGCAGCGAAGGCGCCACGCTCGAACAGCACGCGCACGATCGGCTCGGCCAGCGAAACGAGCGCGAGCGCCGCCGGCAGCGCCAAGCCGAGCGCAAGCTCGATGCCTCGCGATTCGACCTGCGCGAGTTCGCGCTTGTCGCCGCTGCGAATGGCATGGGCGAAGGCCGGCACCAGCACGGTGCCGACGGCGATGCCGACAATTCCAAGCGGCAATTCGATCAGCCGGTTGGCGTAATAGATCCACGACACGGCGCTGCGCGAGGCGGAGGCCACCATCACGCCGGCGATGACTGTGATTTGCGGGATGCCGCTGGCGAGCAGGCCGGGGATCGCCAGCTTCAGAAAGCGGCGCACCTCCGGCCCGAACGATACCGACAGCGGCGTCACCCGCGCCGGTCCGAGCCGCACCGCTGTTGCGACCAGCGCCAATTGCGAAACGCCGGCAAGCGCCACGCCGAAGGCGAGGATGCGGCCGGACGGCTGGCTATCGCCGCCATGGATGGCGAACACGACCAGCAGAGCCGCCAGCATGGTGGCGTTGAACACGGTGGTGGCATAGGCGGCGGCGGCAAAACGGCCATTGGCGTTGAGCACGCCCATCAGCACGGCAACCGGGCCGGCGAGCGCGAGATAGGGCAGCATCAGCCGGGCAAATTCGACGGCCGATGTCATGCGCGGGCCGCCGAAGACGAAACCAGGCGCCAGCCCTAACACGATCGCCGGCATGGCGACGGCGAAGACGACGACCGCGCCGCTCAAGGCCAGTGCGAAAGTGCCGATTAGCCGGCCGGCGAAGGCGCGCGCCGCCTGTTCGCCGCCCTCGTCGCGCGCGCGCAGATAGAGTGGCACCACCGCGGCGTTCAGCGCACCCTCCGCCAGCATGCGGCGGATCAAATTAGCGAGTTGGAATACGACGAAGAAAGCATCGGCGCGGATGCCGGCGCCGAACACGGCGGCGATGCCGATGTCGCGCGCAAAGCCGAGCACGCGCGAAAACAGCGTGGCGCTGCCGACGGTTGCGACATTGCGTGCAAGCGACATGGACCATTCCCCGATACCGCACTCTAAGCATGCGGGCCCGCGCCCGTCACCCGCGCTGTCATGGCGCGCTTGCGGCAGGGCGCTCGCCCGATATAGTGCGCCGCGTATTCACGAGGTAACGCATGACCGCCTCCCGTTATGACGTCATCGGCATCGGCAACGCCATTGTCGACGTAATCGCCCGCGCCGAGGACGATTTTTTGGTCGCGCATGGCATGCACAAGGGCACCATGGCGCTGATCGATCAGCCCCGCGCTGAAAAGATTTATCAGGCCATGGGGCCGGCGGTGGAAAGCTCGGGCGGGTCGGCCGCCAATACCATTGTCGGGGTGGCAAGTTTCGGCGGTCACGCTGCCTTCGTCGGCAAGGTCAAGGACGACGAGCTCGGCCGCGCCTTCGCGCATGACATCCGCGCCGCCCGCGTCGCCTTCGAAACCAAGCCCGCCGACGACGGCCCGTCGACCGCGCGCTGCTACATCATGGTGACGCCGGACGGCGAGCGCACCATGAACACGTTTCTCGGCGCGGCGCAGGATCTCAATCCCGCCGACATCGACGAAGCCAAGATCGCCAGCGCCGCGCTCATCTATCTCGAAGGCTATCTGTGGGATCCGCCGCAGGCCAAGGAAGCCTTCGTCAAGGCGGCGGCGATCGCGCACAAGGCCGGCCGGCGCGTGGCGCTCACGCTGTCGGACGCGTTCTGCGTCGATCGCTACCGCGCCGAATTTCTGGCGCTGATCCGCAAGGGCACCGTGGATATTATTTTCGCCAACGAGCACGAGCTGCATAGTCTCTATGAGACGGCGGACTTCGACACCGCGGTGAAGGCGCTGCGGCACGACGCCAAGCTCGCGGTGATCACGCGCAGCGAGAAGGGCTGCGTGGTGGTTACCCGCAACGGCGTCGAAGCCGTGCAGGCGATGCCGATCGAGCGTGTGGTCGACGTCACCGGCGCCGGCGATCTGTTCGCCGCCGGTTTCCTGGTGGGTCTCGCGCGCGGCAAGGACCACCGCACCGCCGCCCGCCTCGGGGCGTTGGCGGCCGCCGAAGTGATCCAGCACATCGGCGCGCGGCCTGCCGTGTCGCTCAAGGCGCTGGCTGCCGAGAACGGCCTGCCGGTCTAATCCGAGCGAATTTGAGATTTTGACCGCTTGTCGGCGCCCACGGCGCCGAAGGTGGTAACTAATTAGTAACCGAACGTGGTTAGCGATTGGTGAACAGCCCATCGTGAGGACCCGTCATGGAAGCCGCACCTGATCAGAACGGCACGCCCGAGTCAGTTTCAGCCAAAGGCGAACTACCGACCGTCGAATCGCCGCCGACATCGCCGGCGAGCGAGGCTGCCGTAACGCCTGAGCCGGAGGCCGAGCCGGTCAAGGCGGAAGCGCCCGAACCGATCAACGTCCCAGCCATTATTCCCGCCGTCGCAGCCGAACCGCCGCCGTCGCCGCCGCGTTTTGTGCTGCGGCCGCGCCACAAACGCTATGCCTTGCTTGCCGCCTCGGTGACATTCGCGGCCGCGCTCGGCGCCGTGATCGGCTCACTGGCGAGCGGCGGCTTCTCGACGCCGGCACCGGCCAAGCCCGATATCGCCGCCATCGAACAGAACAAAGCGATGCAGCAGTCGATCGCACGCCTCGGCAAGGAAGTCACCACGCTGAAGGCGAGCCTCGAACAGACCAACAAAGCGGCGCACACGCAGATCGCCAAGATCTCCGAACGCCTCGAACACGCGACCGCTGAGATCACCGGCTCGATCGCTGCGCCGAAGACCGCCGCGCCGGTTATCGCGCCGCTGCCGGTGCCGCGCCCGGCGCAGCGCGTTGCCGCCCTGCAACCGCCGCCGCCCGCACGCGTGCCGGTGGTTTTGGGCTGGACCATTCACGATACCCGCGATGGCTATGTTTACGTGGAAAGCCGCGGCGAAATCTTTCAGGCGCAGCTCGGCGCCCCCTTGCCCGGCCTCGGCCCGGTACAATCGATCAAACGGCTGGACGGCCGTTGGATAGTGCAGACGCCGAGAGGCATCATCGTGTCGCTGCGCGACCGCCGCTATTTCGAAGAATTCTGAGCGAAATCCCGCAACGGAATTGAACTGGCGGCGCCCCTCAGGGCGCCGCTTTTCATTTGTGCGTGAGGGCGGTGGCGAGGCGGCCGAAACCGTGCCAGATTCCCGCGGCCGGAATGGCATGGGTGAAGTCATGCTCGGTCGCTGGTTGAAAGCCATCTTTGCGGCGTCCGCTGTGTTTGCATCGGTAAGCCTGGCTGCTGCGCAAGGCGCGGCGCCGCCGGTGGCTAAGCCGGAAATGATGCAAAGCTGCCCGGGCCTAGTGGCGAACCGGGCGCCGTTTGCCGAGCCGGTCGCGTTCCGGCTCGCCGCGCTCGAGCGCGATCAGGCGCGCATCACTTATATCGGCCATTCGACTTTCCTGATCGAAAGTCCGCAACTTGTGCGCATTGCTACCGACTACAACGATTACGTCAGGCCGCCGGTCATGCCCGACATCGTCACCATGAACCACGCGCACACGACGCATTACACCGATCATCCCGATCCCGGCATCAAGCACGTCCTGCGCGGCTGGGCCGAGGACGAGAAGCCGGCGCGCATCGACCTCACGTACAAGGACGTGCGCGTGCGCAACGTGCCGACCAATATCCGGCGCTGGGACGGCGGCACCGAGCGGCACGGCAACTCGATCTTCATCTTCGAGATCGCCAATCTATGCATCGCCCATCTTGGCCATCTGCACCACACTTTGACGCAACAGCAGCTCAACGAGATCGGCCGCGTCGACGTGGTAATGGTGCCGGTGGACGGCAACATGACGCTCGACCTCGACGGCATGGTCGAGGTGCTGCGTGCGATGAAGGCGCCGCTGATGATCCCCATGCACTATTTCAGCGCCTACACGCTCGACCGCTTCCTGGCACGCGTGCGCCAGGAATGGGACGTGGAGATCGCCGAAGTGCCATCGACGCTGGTGTCCAAGACCAGTCTGCCGGCCAAGCCGAAAGTCCTGGTGCTGCCCGGCCATTGAGGCGGGACGCTTTGACCGCGTGGAACCAAAGCGGCGTTGTCGCGTTCATGCAGCGCGCTTCCGAGGGTAAGTCGAGGTGTCCCGCATGATGCAGACCTGGAGCAACTGGAAACGGTTTCCCGACGTAAAAGGCGGCGACTGCATCGAAGCGCCGGCGGGTCCGGGGGTCTACGAGGTCAGGCATACGCTGACCGGCCGCGTGATGGCGTTCGGACACGCCGGCAACGTGGCCAAGACGATCGCCGATTTGAGGTTCGATGGCGAGGTCGGTTCCTTGGCCAGGCTTTTCCGCCGGCCGCCGCCGGTGTCGCGGCTATCCGACCTCGAATACCGCACCTGCGCCGCGGCGAGCCGCGCCGACGCCAAGACCGCCGCGCAGAGGCTCTTGGGTTTGCGACAGAACGCCTGGCGCCGCCGGCTCGAGCAAGGCTGGGCGGTGCGCCACCCGGGCTGAATTTCGCGCAATGAATTCAAGGCCGCTGCCGGCGCAATGCCGGCCGTTTCGTCTTATGGCCGAGCGGCGGCCGCTTCCAGGCCGGCGCGATATCCGTATAGAGTGCCGCCGCTTTACCGGGAGCGCTCAGCCATGCCTTTCGCCATCACCTCCGACAAAGTGCGGCTCCATTACGAAGAAGTGGGGCAGGGCACGCCGATCCTGTTCGTGCACGAATTCGCCGGCGACCATCGCAGCTGGGAGCCGCAGCTGCGTGAGTTCGGCAAGCGCTACCGCTGCATCGCCTATGCCGCGCGCGGCTACACGCCGTCCGATGTGCCGCCGTCTGCCGACGCCTACAGCTACCAGCACGTGATGCGCGACGCCGTCGCCGTGCTCGATCATCTCAATATCGAAAGTGCGCATATCGTCGGCCTGTCGATGGGCGGCTATACCGCGCTGCAAGTCGCGCTCAATCATCCTTCGCGCGTGCGCTCGATGACGCTCGCCGGCACCGGCTCGGGCAGCGAGCGCTGGTATACGGAAGCGTTTCACAAGAACTCGCGCGAACTTGCCGGCGTGTTCGAGCGCGACGGTTCGGCTTCGGTCGCCAAGACATATGGCTACGGCCCGAGCCGCATTCCGTTCGCGATCAAGGACGCGCGCGGCTTCGCGGAATTCGTGAAGCATCTGGCCGAGCACGACGCGCAAGGGTCGGCGCATACCTCGCGCGGCTTCCAGGGCGCGCGGCCCTCGCTGTACGATTTCGAGGACGCCATGCGGCGGCTGACGATCCCGGCGCTGATCGTGGTCGGCGACGAAGACGACCGCTGCATCGAGCCGAGCCTGTTTCTGAAAGCGGCAATTCCGGCCTCCGGGCTGGTCATGCTCCCGAAGACCGGCCATGCGGTGAACCTGGAGGAGCCGGACCTGTTCAACCAGGTGGTCGGCGATTTTCTCGTGCGCGCCGATGCCGGGCGCTGGGGCCCGCGCGACCCAAGATCGATTGCGCCCAAGCCGTAGATAGTCCCGCGTCATTCCGAGCCCCGGAATGTCGGAGTCTCGCACTGGAACCGCTTCGGGGCCGATCTTATCTAAGAGCGGTAGCTAAATGCGGGAGCCGCCAATGCTGAAATGGGCCTTTGTCTTTCTGCTGATCGCCATTGTCGCCGGCATTTTCGGCTTCACCGACGTGGAAGCGGCTTCCGCGACAATCGCCCAGTGGCTATTCGGCATTTTCCTCGTGCTGTTCATTGGGGCGTTGGCCATCGGCCTGTTCCTCGGGGCGAAGCTGATGTCTTGATCCCGCGGTGACGGGCCGCCGCAGTCGATTGCCAGCGCTCACAATCGCGGTTATTGGGGGGCGTCGGGACCCGTTCCCCGCTGCCAAATGCAAGATTTCCCGCAATGACCGCCACGTTGCTCGATGGAAAAGCGATCGCCCGCCAGATTCGCGAAGGCATCAAGCCGCGCGTTGCGGCGCTGCGCAGCCAACGCGGCATAACGCCGGGGCTGGCCGTCATTCTTGTTGGGCGCAATCCCGCCTCGCGGCTTTACGTCAACAACAAGATCAAGGCCTGCGCCGAAGTCGGCATCCGCTCCGCGCTGCATGAATTCCCCGCCGATGCCGCCGCCGCTGAGGTCGTCGAACAGATCCAGCGTCTCAACGCCGACCCGGACGTGCACGGCATTCTGGTGCAGCTGCCGCTGCCTGCCCACCACGACATCCAGGCGGTGTTGCGCACGATCGCGGTCGAGAAGGACGTCGACGGGTTTCATCTCTACAACGTCGGCGGCCTCATCCTCGGCGAGACGGTGTTTCCGCCCTGCACGCCCTACGGCGTGATGAAGTTGCTGGATTCGGCCGGCATCGAGGTGGCCGGCAAGAACGTCACCATCGTCGGCGCCAGCAACATCGTCGGCAAGCCAATGGCCTTGATGATGCTGCGGCGCGAGGCGACGGTGGCGATCTGCCACGTCCACACGCGGGATCTCGCCCAATATACGATCCTGGCCGATATCCTGGTGGTGGCGGCCGGGGTGCCTAACCTCATTCTGCCGCAAATGGTCAGGACCGGCGCGGTCGTGATCGATGTCGGCATCAACCGGCTGGCCGATGGGCGGCTGGTGGGCGATATCGATTTTGCCGGCGTGTCGCGCAAGGCCGCCTACGTCACCCCGGTGCCGGGCGGCATCGGTCCGATGACGGTCACCATGCTGCTGGAAAACACCGTCGTGGCCGCCGAACGGGCCACGGGCGGCGCGGTAGCCGCCAGCGATGCGGCGGCGCTCGACAGCGTGGAGTAGCGCGGTGAGCCGCTAGACGTCCACGCTGGCGGACAGCGCGTTGTCCTGGATGAACTGGCGGCGCGGCTCGACCAGATCGCCCATGAGTTGGTCGAACAGCACGTTGGCCTCGTCCACTTCCTTGATGCGGACCTGCAAGAGCGAGCGCGCGTTGACGTCGAGCGTGGTCTCCCACAATTGCTCGGGGTTCATCTCGCCCAGGCCTTTGTAGCGCTGCATGGTGATGCCCTTGCGGCCGGCGGCGGTGAGCGCCTCGAACAGGCCGACCGGCCCGTGGATCGCCATGGTCTCGTCCTTGCGGCGCAGCATGGCGGGCGGCGTCGGGCGCGGGAACACCAGCTGCAGCGACGGCGCGTATTCGTCGAGCTTGCGCGCGTCGGCGGAACCGAGCAGCGCCTGGTCGATGATGGCGACTTCTTTCACACCACGCACGGTGCGCTCGAAGTGGAAGCCTTCCTCGTCGAAGGTGCCCTTCCAGCCGCGCTCGGTCTCATCTTCGAGCGCGTCGAGCCGCTTGGCGATGTAATCGGCGGCCGCGCTGCCGGTCTTGAGATCGGACGTGACGCTCGGCGTCAGCACGCCGGCAATCGCCGCCTGCTCGATCACCTTGCGGTTATAGCGGCTGTGCAGCCCGAGGAGAATATTGCGGATGGCGCGCGCATCCTCGATCAGCTTGTGCAGGTCCTCGCCGGCGCGCTCCTCGCCGGAGGCGAGACGCAGCACGGAATCCTCAAGGCCGGTCGCGATCAGGTAATCCTCGAGCGCGCGCTCGTCCTTGAGATACTGCTCGGACTTGCCGCGGTTGACCTTATAAAGCGGCGGCTGCGCGATGTAGATGTAGCCGCGCTTGATCAGCTCCTCCATCTGCCGGAAGAAGAACGTCAGCAGCAGCGTGCGGATGTGGCTGCCGTCGACGTCGGCGTCGGTCATGATGATGATCTTGTGATAGCGCAGCTTGTCGGGGTTGAACTCGTCGCGCCCGATGCCGGTGCCGAGCGCGGTGATCAGCGTGCCGATCTCCTGGCTGCCCAGCATCTTGTCGAAACGCGCGCGCTCGACGTTGAGGATCTTGCCGCGCAGCGGCAGCACAGCCTGGAATTCGCGGTTGCGGCCCTGCTTGGCGGAGCCGCCGGCCGAGTCGCCCTCGACGATGAACAGTTCGGATTTTGCCGGATCGCGTTCCTGGCAGTCGGCGAGCTTGCCCGGCAATGACGAGATGTCGAGCGCGCCCTTGCGGCGGGTCAGATCGCGCGCCTTGCGCGCCGCCTCGCGCGCGGCGGCGGCTTCCACCACCTTGCCGACGATGACGCGGGCTTCCGCCGGGTGAATCTCGAACCAGTCCTGCAGCGCCTGGTTGATCACGTTCTCGACCACCGGGCGGACTTCCGAGGACACCAGCTTGTCCTTGGTCTGCGAGGAGAATTTCGGGTCCGGCACCTTGACCGAGAGCACCGCGGTCAGCCCCTCGCGGCAATCGTCGCCGGTGAGCGCCACCTTTTCCTTGCGCGTGGTGCCGATGGTGTCGGCGTATTGCGTGACCTGCCGGGTGAGCGCGCCGCGGAAGCCGGCCAAATGCGTGCCGCCGTCGCGCTGCGGGATGTTGTTGGTGAAACAGAGCACGCTCTCGTGATAGCCGTCGTTCCACCACAGCGCCGCTTCCACCGTGATGCCCTCGCGCTCGGCCTTGATCATGACCGGCTTGGGGATCAGCGGCGTCTTGTTGCGGTCGAGATATTTCACGAACTCCTCGACGCCGCCTTCGTATTTCATCTCCTCGCGCTTCTCGACCGCGTGGCGCATGTCGGACAGCACGATGTTGACGCCGGAATTGAGGAAGGCCAATTCGCGCAGGCGATGCTCGATGGTGGCGAAGTCGAACTCCACCATGGTGAAGGTCTTCGGCGAGGGGAAGAACGTCACTTCGGTGCCGCGCTTGCCGCCGCTTTCGCCGACGACTTTCAGCGGCGCCACCGCGACGCCGTCGGCGAACTCCATGAAGTGTTCTTTGCCGTCGCGCCAGATTCTGAGCTTGAGCCAGGTCGATAGCGCGTTGACCACCGAGACGCCGACGCCATGCAGGCCGCCGGACACCTTGTAGGAGTTCTGGTCGAATTTTCCGCCGGCATGCAGTTGCGTCATGACCACTTCGGGGGTCGACACGCCTTCGCTGTGCATCTCGGTCGGAATGCCGCGGCCGTTGTCGATCACGGTCACCGAGCCTTCGGCGTTGAGCGTCACCACCACCTGATCGGCGAAGCCGGCAAGCGCCTCGTCGATAGCGTTGTCGACCACCTCGTAGATCATGTGGTGCAGGCCGGAGCCGTCGTCGGTGTCGCCGATATACATGCCCGGCCGCTTGCGCACGGCGTCGAGGCCTTTGAGGACCTTGATTGATTCCGCGCCATAGTCGCTGTCGTCGGAAGCCAGATTGCGGGCTGGTTCAGCCATCTGTGGGAGCCTCAAAACGGGCGAAAAAATGAGTCGGATTTATCATTTTGTGTGACACGAAATTTGCCCTTCGTACAGAGCAAAGTCACTGTATGTAATATGTTGATTCAAAATGATTTTTTAAAGAGCCGATAGCGCAAAAACGACGGCTATTTTGAGCCTAATCAGCGGCCGATTCGGCGGCTTTAAGGACGATTCGCGAGCCCGCCATTTGGCAGACATGGAACGGCCATGGCTCGCGTCCAAACAGGCCTCTCTTGCACGCGGGCGCGGCTTGGCTTCTAAAGATTGGCGCGTCTTTCCCGATTTGATTCCATTTCCCATGCGCTGGTTCAGTAGACCGCTCGAAGTTCCGCACCGCTTGCGTGCCATCGTGCGCGCTCGTGAATCGAGCGTGATCGTGCTGGCGCTCATCGTCGGCGCCCTGGCCGGTCTGGCGGTCTCGGCCATGGGCGAAGCCGTCAGCCTCATGCACCTGACCTTCTTCGGTCTCGACCCCGGCGAAAGGCTGTCGGGCCGGGGCACGCTCAACCCCTATTACGCGTTTTTCACCCCGTGCCTCGGCGGGCTGCTGTTCGGCCTTGCCACCGCCTATATCACCCGCCGGCGCGGCACCGAGGTCGACCCGGTCGAGGCCAACGCCCTGCACGGCGGGCGCATGTCCTTGCGCGGCAGCCTAATCGTGGCGGCGCAAACGGTGTGGTCGAGCGGGGTCGGCGCTTCGGTCGGCCTGGAGGCTGGCTATACCCAGCTTGCCAGCGGCATAGCCTCCAAGATCGGGCAGGCCTTTCGCCTGCGCCGCAGCGACATGCGCATCCTGGTGGGATGCGGCGCCGCCGCCGCCATTGCCGGCGCCTTCGGCGCGCCGTTGGGCGGCGCCTTTTACGGCTTCGAGCTGATCATCGGCAGCTATTCGATCGCCTCGCTGGCGCCGGTCGGCATGGCGGCCTTGCTCGGCTACCTGACCGCCCAAATCTTTGCGCCCGACCGGCTCGGCATCGAAACCGGCGCGGTATCTAGCCTCGCCGTGCATGACGTAGTGATCGCCGGCGGGTTTGGTCTGCTGGCGGCTATTTTCGGCATCGCGCTGATGCGCGGGGTCGCCGCCTGCGAGGTGCTGTTCTCGCGCCTGCGGGTGCGGCCGGCGTTGCGGCCGATGGTGGGCGGGGCGGTGGTCGGCCTGCTGGCGATGGTGTCGCCGCAGGTCATGTCGTCTGGCCACGGCGCCCTGCACCTGACCGGCATTTTCAAGCTGCCGCTCGAAACGATCGCGCTGATCTTTGTCCTGAAAGCCTTGGCCTCGATCGTCTCGCTCGGTACCGGGTTCCGCGGCGGCCTGTTTTTCGCCTCGCTACTGCTCGGTGCGCTGGGTGGGCAATTATTCGCGGTCGGTCTGAACGCGGTGTGGCCAAGCCTGCATGCCGACCCCGACGCCTATGCTATCATCGGCATCGGCGCGCTATCGGTTTCGGTGATCGGCGGGCCGCTGACCATGACCTTCATCGCGCTGGAGACCACCGGCGACCTGTGGCTCACCACCGCCGTGCTGATCGCGGTGATCGTCTCGATGCAGGTGACCCGCGAATTCTTCGGCTATTCGTTCACCACCTGGCGGTTCCATCTGCGCGGCGAGACCATCCGCAGCGCAGCCGACGTCGGCTGGATCAGGGATTTGACGGTCGGCCAGATGATGCGCTCGGACGTGCGTACCACGCCGGTGGAAACGCCAATCGCGGCGTTTCGCGAAGCGTTTCCGCTTGGCTCGACCAACCAGGTGATCGCGGTGGACGAGGACGGCCGGTATGCCGGCATGGTCATCGTGGCGGAAGCGCACGCGGCCGATCTACCCGCCTCCGCCTCGGTCCGCGACGTCCTGCGTCATGACGACCATATGCTGCTGCCGCAATTGACGGCGCAGGAAGCGATATCCGCGTTCGATCGCTTCGAGGCGGAAGCGCTGGCGGTCGTCGACTCGGCCGAGCGCCGGCAGGTGGTC
Organism: uncultured Alphaproteobacteria bacterium; assembly: GCA_963749625.1. Lineage (GTDB taxonomy): Bacteria > Pseudomonadota > Alphaproteobacteria > Rhizobiales > Xanthobacteraceae > Pseudolabrys. Next base: position 65,315 of record CAVVNY010000009.1, read on the forward strand.
GGCCTGCTCAGCGAGGCACATGCGCTGCGGCGCTATTCCGACGCTTCGGAACGCCAGCGGCGCGAATTGCTCGGTGAAACCTAGCGCGGCGGCGGCCGCGCGGACGCCGGCCTAGACGGCGGCAAGTTGCCGGCTTTGGCGCAGCAGCGCGCTCGCCGCGCTCTCCGGCACCGGCTTGCCGTAGTAATGGCCCTGCGCGAACTCGCAGCCGGCCGAGATCAGGAAGTTTCTCTGCTCGGCCGTTTCCACGCCTTCCGCCACCACCTCGATGCCCAGGGCGTGCGCAAGACCGACGGTGGCGCGCACGATGGTCGCGTCGTCGGGATTTACGGTCACGTCATTGATGAAGCGGCGATCGATCTTCAGCCGCGATACGTGGAACGAACGCAGATAGTCGAGCGAGGAATATCCGGTGCCGAAATCGTCGATGGTGATGTGCACGCCGATCCGGCGCAGGCGGTCGAGCGCATCGCTGTGCTTCTGCGTCGTCTCCATCAATACGGTTTCGGTGAGCTCCAGTTCCAGCCGGCTCGGCGGAATTTTGAAGCGAGCGAGATTTTTCGTGACCGTGCGATCAAGATCCGACGATAGCTTGAACTGCGCGCCGGACAGATTGACCGCGACGATCGGCGGCGCAATCCCCAAATCGATCCACGCCCTGATTTGCCGGCAGGCCTGTTCGATCACCCATTCTCCGATCGGAACGATGCTGCCGCTCGTTTCCGAGATGGGAATGAAGGTCGACGGCAGCATCAGCCCGTGGGTTGGATGGTTCCACCGCAGCAGGCCTTCCAATCCGACGATCCGTCCGGATTTTATCTCCACCTGCGGCTGGTAGAACAATTCGAGCTCGTGATGCTCGATCGCATGCCGTAGCTGCTCGCCGGTCAATATCCGTTTACGGGTCTGCTCGTCGAGTTCGGCGACGTGCAGGCTGAACTTATTGCGGCCGCCGTTCTTCGCGCGATAGAGCGCGAGATCGGCCTTCATCATCATGTCGTCGGCGCCCGCGATATCGCTGCGGTAAGGGACAATGCCGATGCTGACGGTGGTCGACACCACATTGCCGTCGATCGTGTAAGCGCTGGAAAGAACCTTGCCGACCTTGGCCGCCAGAATCTCGACGGCGGCAATATCTTCCGTATTCTCCTGCAGCACGGCGAATTCGTCGCCGCCGAAGCGGGCGACCATATCGCTCTCGCGCACGGTCGATTTGAGACGGTCGGCGACCGACCGCAGCAGGTCGTCGCCTACGGGGTGTCCGAGCGTGTCGTTGACGTCCTTGAAGTGATCGAGATCGAGATAATGCACGGCAAAACAGTTGCCGTTGCGCTTGGCGTGCGCGAATTCCAGATTGAGCCGCTCCAGAAAGGCAGCGCGATTGGGCAGACCGGTCAAGAGATCGGTCCGCGCCATCGCGGCGATCTTCTCCATGGAGCGTCTTTTTTCGGTGATGTCGCGGAAATACCAGACGCGTCCCAGATATTTTCGCTGCGTGTCGTAAAGCGACGCGGAGTGCCGCTCGACGATGCGCCCGTCCGAAACCTCAAGCTCGCCGTAACTTTTGACTTCCGGATGGTCATAGAGGTAGCGGACATGCGCCAGGAACGCGTTCTCGTCTTTCATCCGCGACGCCACGAGCTTTAGCACCGGCTGGTCGAGGCCGGCACGCACGAGTTCGGGCGGAATGCACCACAGCTCGATGAAGTGCTGATTGAACATGATGATGCGATCGTTGGCATCGACGATGATGATGCCGTCCGGCGAATTCTCGATTGCGGTGGTCAATAGCAGCTTGGAGAAGGACAGTTCGTGTTCGGAGTTCTTGCGGTCGGTTATGTCGGTCAGAATGCCCTCGATGGCAACCAGCCGCTGCTGCTCGTCGCGCACCGCGTAACCGCGGCCTTCGAACCAGGCATGGGAACCGTCTGGCTTCTTCAAGCGGAATTCGACCAATGAGTATTCGGTTTTTCTCTCGATGATGGATTTGATGTCGGCTGCGATCGTATGATGCGATTCGCTTTCGATGCGTTGCAACCAAGTGTCCGGCGATGCCAGCAATTCATCGGCCTCGTAGCCGTAGCGCCGGACGTTCTGCGACAGGTAGATCAACTCGAAGGGTGGCTGCGGGCTCAGGCGATATAGAATCGTCGGGCTGTTCTCGACGATCCGATTGGCGTCGGCCAACGTCTTAAGTTGCACCGTGCGGGCGACGCTGGCCCCGACCAGTTCGGCCACCGTATTGATCGCGTCGATTTCCGCCGCCGACCAGTCGCGCTCGCTCTGGCAGTCATCGAAGCCGATCAGTCCGAGCCAGCGGCCGGCGCCGAATACCGGCACGACCAGAACCGATTTCACGCCGCCGCGCTCGAAGAACGACCGCTGCTCGCGATCGAAATCGCGCACATGGCCGACGATCGTCTCGCCGCGCTCGAGTTTCGCGAGCCATGCCTTCATGCCGACATTGACCAGCGGCTCTCGAGCGTTGCGGAATTCCGGCGGCGTCGCAATGCCGGGGGCAATCCAGACCGAATGCTGAAGGATGTTGCCTTGGCCGTTTGCCGCGTCGATCAGGAAGATATGGCCGCGGTCGACGCCGGTCGCTTGACCGCACAGTTCGACGACTTTCGGTAGCGAGACCGCCAAATCGGACGTACGCAGCAATTCTTTGGCCGCGATCGCTACGGCTTCCAGGAGTTTGTCGCGGCGATAGTCGGAGAGCAGGGCGAGTGCGCCGGTCAGATTCTGCAAATCATTGGGGCCGGTCCGCTTGCGCGCGCCAGTCGCTTTAACGGTAGTGGCACCCGGAGTGGCGGTGCGCGGAGCCATGGAGGAATCCCGTCGAAGGCATTTTCATTAATATTGCCAGACGGTTGTCGGGTTTCCGTTAGTCTGATCCTTAAAATTGTCGGCAATCGTGGTTGTTTATTTGTTTCAGCGGTAACCAGCGACCAGCTAACGGAGTTTCGCGGGCGCCGCCTGGATCGTGCCCGGGCGAATCTCGAATACCTGCGCGCGCCCGACGATGTCACCGAACGCCGCCGGATCGGCGCCGGTCATCCAGACTTGCGCGCCGAGATTGGCCAGCGCGTCGTAGAGCGCGGCCCGGCGAGACGGGTCGAGATGAGCAACGATCTCGTCGAGCAGCAAGAGCGGCGCGAAACCGGTCATGTCCTTGATCAGACCGGCGTGGGCGAGCACCAGGCGGATCAGCAGCGCCTTTTGTTCGCCGGTCGATGCGTCCGATGCGGCAATCCCTTTGCCGGCATGGGTGACCGCGAGATCGGACAGATGCGGGCCGTCGAGGGTGCGGCCGGCGGCGGCGTCGCGCGCCCGGTTGGCTTTCAACAAAGTGCGGTAGCGGTCCTCGATCTCGAGCGCAGTGTGATTGGGCAGCAGCTTCTCCATCCAACCGTCGAGCACGATCTCCGCGCGTGGAAAGCCTTCGTCGCGCGCGGCGGCAAGCGCCGCCGAAAGCCGCGCAACCGTCTCGGCGCGCGCGGCTGCCACCGCCACCGCCACCTCGGCCGTCTCGTGCTCCACCGCATCGAGCCAGTGAGAGTCGCTGTGGGCGTCCTCGAGCAGGCGGTTGCGCGAACGCAAGGAGCGTTCAAGCGCGGCAACGCGGCTGGAATGCTGCGCATCGACGGCAAGCACCAAGCGATCGAGGAAACGGCGGCGTTCCGAGGCCGGGCCGTTGAACAGCGGGTCCATTGCGGGCGTCAGCCACACCACGCGCAGATGGTCGGCGAAGGCCGCCGCGGAGCCGACGCTTTCCCGATCGACGCGGCACTTGCGCGAGGGCGCCGAATCCTCGCCGGCCGGCGGATCGATGCCGGTGCCGAGCGTCGCCAGCCCCAGCATGCCTTCGATCTCGGCCGACACCGCCCAGCTGCCATCGCCTTCGGAAAACGCCAGTTCCTCGATCGTCGCACGGCGTAAGCCGCGGCCGGGCGCGAGCAGCGAGATGGCTTCGATCAGATTGGTCTTGCCGGCGCCATTGGCGCCGGTCAGCACCACGGGTCCGGCAACGGGGAGCTCGATTTGCGCGGCGTGATAGCTGCGGAAATTGGCGAGGCTCAGGCGGCGGATGAAGGCTGAGGTCATCGGCGAGCCTTACCACCCGCGCCGGCGATGCGGGAGATCAAACCCGCATCGGCATCAGCACATAGAGCGCGCCCTTGGCGTCCTTGTCCTGGATCAATGTGGGCGAGCCGGGGTCGGCGAGCTTGAGCACGGCCACCTCGCCCTCGATCTGCGCGGCGATGTCGAGCAAGTAGCGCGAATTGAATCCGATATCGAGCGGATCGGATTCATATTCGACTTCGAGCTCTTCGGTCGCACTGCCGGAATCCGGATTGGTCACCGAGAGCACCAGCTTGCCGCCGGTGATCGAGAGCTTGACCGCGCGGCCCCGCTCGCTCGAAACCGTCGAGACGCGATCGACCGCGGCCTCGAAATCCTTCTTGTCGACGGTGAGGCTCTTATCATTGTTGGCCGGGATCACGCGCGCATAATCGGGGAAGGTGCCGTCGATCAGTTTCGAGGTGAGCACGACGTCGCCGAGCGAGAAGCGAATTTTGCCGGCGGACAATTCGATCGCCACTTCGCCTTCGCCGGTTTCGATCAGGCGCTGCACCTCGCCCACGGTTTTGCGCGGCACGATGATGCCGGGCATGCCGGTGGCGCCGTCCGGCAGCGGCAGTTCGACCTGCGCCAGGCGATGGCCGTCGGTCGCCACCGCGCGCAGCGTCGCTGACTTGGCCGTTCCGGCCGTGTGCAGGTAGATACCGTTCAAATAATAGCGCGTCTCTTCGGTCGAGATGGCGAACTGGGTCTTGTCGATCAGCCGCTTGAGATCGGCCGCGGCGAGCTTGAAGGAATGCGTCATCTCGCCGGCGGCCAGGTCGGGGAAGTCGCTTTCCGGCAGCGTCTGTAGGGTGAAGCGCGAGCGGCCGGCGCGCAGCGACAGCACGGCGCGGTCGCCGGAGCCCTCGAGCACGATCTGCGCGCCCTCGGGCAGCTTGCGCACGATCTCGTAGAACATGTGCGCCGGCACGGTGGTGGAACCGCCCGGCGATACCTCGGCCGCGACGCTGTCGATGACTTCGAGATCGAGGTCGGTGGCCTTCAGGCTGAGCTTGCCGCGTTCGGCCTTGATCAGCACGTTGGCGAGAATCGGGATGGTATTGCGCCGTTCCACCACGCGGTGCACGTGGCCCAGCGATTTCAGCAGTTCTGCACGCTCGACGGTAACTTTCATTGGGAAACCCGCTTCGGCGCCTAGGAACAGGCCTTAAAATCAAGGCGCGACGCCAAGCCGGCCGTTCGCGGAATGCGGGGCCGGGGAGCAAAGGTGACAAGAGCGGGCGAATTGCGCAAGGGCGGGTTTTTGATCCCCGATCATATCCCCAGGGCGTCCACAGGGCCCCTCTCGCCGCAGGCGGGGAGAGGGGGGTGGTGCGATCCGGCTACTCCTGCAATTGACGCTTCAAAATCTCGATTTCCTCGGCCAGCGCCATATCGTTGCCGACCAGGCCCTCGATCTTACGCACCGCATGCAGCACGGTGGTGTGGTCGCGGCCGCCGAAACGCCGGCCGATTTCCGGCAATGACCGTAGCGTCAAGGTCTTGGCCAGATACATGGCCACCTGGCGCGGGCGCACCACATTGGCGGTGCGCCGCGACGACAACAGGTCGGACCGGCTGACATTGTATTGCCGCGCCACCACCCGCTGGATGTCCTCGATCTTGACCCGCTTGGGCTCCTGCGGGCGGATCAGGTCGCGCACCTCGCGCTCGGCCATTTCGAGCGTTACGGCATGGCCGGTGAGTTTGTTGTGGGCGAGCAGGCGGTTGAGCGCGCCTTCCAGGTCGCGGCCGTTATGGGTGACGGCCTTGGCGATATAGCTCAACACCGGAAGCGGCACGTCGAAGCTCGGATGATGCGATCTGGCCGCCGTCACCCGCGATTTGAGGATCTCAAAGCGCAGTTCCTCGCCGAGCGGCCCCATCTCGACCACCAGGCCGCCGGCCAGCCGGGACCGGACGCGGTCGTCGAGGCTTTCGAGGTCCGACGGCGGACGGTCGGAGGCGATTACCACCTGGCGGCCGGCGTCGATCAGGGCGTTGAGCGTGTGGCAGAACTCGGCCTGGGTCGACTTGCCTTGCAGGAATTGCAGGTCGTCGATCACCAGCACGCCGATGCCGCGCAGCGCTTCCTTGAAGGCAAGCGCAGTCTGCGTACGCAGCGCCGACACGAAGCCGTACATAAATTTTTCGGCAGTGAGATACAAAACTTTGCGCTCGCCTGTGGCGTTTCCGCTCCAGGTGACCGCCTGTAACAGATGCGTTTTGCCCAAGCCTACGCCGGCATGGATGTAGAGCGGATTGAACATCACCGGGTCGCCGCGCTTGGCGGCGGCCACTTGCTTGGCGGCGGCTTGCGCGAGCGTGTTGGAGCGGCCGACCACGAAGCTGTCGAAGGTCAGCCGGGCGTCGAGCGGCGAGCCGCCGAGCGCCTCATGTCCGGTCGCGTCGCCGACCGGCTGCGGCCGTGCATTGCCGTTGGAATTGAAACGGGCGCCGTCGCCGGTTCCCATATCGATCTCGGCTTTCGGTTTGACGACGGCCGTGCGCAACACCGCCGAGCGCACGATCAGCTCGATGCGGTTGACCTGGGCTTGTTCCGTCTGCCAGCAGGCCAGCACGCGTTCGGCGTAATGCGACTGGATCCAGCTCTTGAGAAAGCGGGTCGGCACCGACAGGCGCACGGTTCCCTCTTCGATCGCTTCCAGGTCCATGCGCGCGAACCAGCTCGAATAGACGTCGTCGCCGACTTCGGCGCGCAGCCGTCCCTTCACCCGCGACCAACCTTCCTGATCCGTGTTCGACATTTTCTTATTTCTCAATTCGATTGAATGGTTGAACGGATTCGGTTGCCCGGCCTGGTGCCATGATGCCACCACCGCGCCGGTAACGGGACGCAACAAACTCGAAGACGATGCCGGTAGAAGATTGTCGGTCCGCCAGACCTCAAGGCCGGGGGGCACGACGACGGCGCGGGTCGAGGATGCTGCGCCTCAGCCCGCAGGCGGCGGCGTCGCGCCGCGGTTGTCGGTCATGAATACGGATGAACCGCGGGAAGCGCAGTTTAACGAGAGAACAATGCATGAAACCCAGGCGGGACGCGCGACAGCGAGGCGAGAATCCTGACTGGACAACAAACGTCCAATAATACTCGACCTTGCGCGCCGAAACTTGTCCCACTGCGGTCATAATACTACCCCTTTAGAATCGCCTTGCGGGCTTTTCCATTTGACCCGTTGTATCGACCGCCTTACGGCAGCCCCCCGCGTCCACATCCGATTGAGATTCAGATTGTGCGACGCCAACCCCACGAGAAGTTTATTGTTGAACTCGAAACCCAACGTATCGATCGTTTTGCACGGCCGCGACGTGATGACAGTAGACAAACAATAGCCGTTCTCATCCGCGATGAGCGTGCAACACGACCTTTTCCTGATGACGCCCGGGACTTCCGTGCGCGTGGTTTAAAAATACACAAGCGTTACAGGCTCGCAATGAAAATCACGGATATGCGTGCGCCATATGATCGAAATGCGCACCGGCCGCGGCGGCTCGCCTGTGCATAAATTGGTTTCCAAGGTATTGATGAGTCGTACGGAATTTCGGAGTCGAATTTAATTTGGGGCACGTAGCGCGGCGGCGATATATTTAAAACGAAGTGACCTACAAAAATTGCCCGTTAAATCTGTATTTTGTGGTCTTCACCCGTCTATCCTTGTTAAGTCTTTCATGGCGCAAAAAAATTTTTGATCGAAAATGTAAGGTAGCCCGCGCAGCAATAGCGTGCAGCTATTGATGCAGGCGCGGCCAGCGCCGTGTTTTGTCAAGCAATATCGTGATGAGCAAATCTTTGTTACGCGGCGATGACGGTTTGACTACGCGCGTAGCGCGCCGCCGTCGCGACGCCAGGCGTGCGACCGTTTGGCCGTCATCGTCATAGAATTGATTGCGCAATAACCCAGCGCGATGACCGCGCCGCCGCTCACTTGGCGAGCTTGGCGATCCGATGCGCAAGGCGCGACACTTTGCGGCTGGCATTGTTCTTATGAACGACGCCGCGCTGCGCTGCACGCATGATGGCCGGTTCCGCTTCCTTGAACGCCGCCAAGGCCGCCGTACGGTCGCCCGAAGCGATCGCTTCCTCGATCTTGCGGACCGAACCGCGCAGCTGCGAGCGGCGCGTCTTGTTGACGATCGTCCGGCGCGCGATCTTGCGCGTGGCTTTGCGGGCGGACTTGGTGTTGGCCATGAGCCTCTCGTTCACAACTGGCGTTTCGCGGCGGAAAGACCGCCCAAGCGACTGATCTTTGCAAGAAAGCGTGGCGGCAGGATACCCCGCAGCCACGGGCGAGGCTTATAGTAAGACCTCGTCCAGGCGTCAACGCCCGTAAAACCGAAGGTTAGGCCACCCGTTTGGCCCGTACCGCATCGTGGCCGGCAAATACGGCCGCACGGTCGGCGGCGGAAAAGGCGGCCAGCGGCGGCTTTACCCGGGCGAGCCCAGGATCGCTGTGGATGTGCCCGAGCAAGGCCTTCACGCCGGAGACCAGCGGCCTGCCGTCGAACAGCTTGCGGATCGCCACCGCGGCGTCGAGCGCGTCCGCATCGCCCTCGCGCCAGGCGCGCGCGCACAAATCGGCGTTGAGATTGGCGGTGGCCGAGATACAGCCGGCGAAATCGCCCCGCCGCGCGTCCAGAAGCGCGGCTTCGGTGGAGGGGAATACGGCGAAGTCGCGCGAGATGGCCGCGGCCGAACGGGCATAGGCCATGTCGCCGGATGAATCCTTGAGTCCCACGATGCGGGTCGGGAATTTTTCCAGCAGCCGCTTGATGAGCGCCACATGCCAGGGCAGGCCGGACATTGCCGGGAAATGATAGAGGTAGATTGGTATCGGCTGGTCCGTCGTCGCCGTCACCAGCGTGTCGATATAGGCGACGAGCCCGTCGTCGGGCACGCCCTTGTAGTAAAACGGCGGCAGCACCAGCGCGCCGGCAAAGCCGAGCTCGGCGGCATGACGGGTGAGCGCAACGGCATCCGATGTCGCTGCGGCGCCCGTCCCCACCATCAGGCGGTCGAGCGGCAGGCCTTCCGCTTTGTAGGCGCTCATTACCGCCTTGCGTTCGTCGCGTGAGAACGAGGTGGCCTCGCCGGTCGTCCCAAGCACGTTGAGGCCGTCGCAGCCGTTGTCGAGTAGGTAACGCGCCAGCTTGACCGCCCGCTTGAGGTCGGGCGCGCCGCTCTCGTCGATGGGAGTGGCAATGGCGGCGATGACGCCGGACAGGGTCTTGCTCAACGCAGGCCTCCGATTTCTACGTCGTCATGCCCGGCCTTGTGCCGGGCATCCACGCTTTTCTGAATAGAAACAAGGCGTGGATGGCCGGGACGAGCCCGGCCATGACAGAAATGAAATTTAACCACTGACATTATAGGCCGCGAGCGCCGCCATGTTGACCAACTGATTGTCCTTGGCGCCGAGTTGCACGATCTGCACCGGACGGTCGAGGCCGACCAGCAGCGGCCCGATCACGGTGGCGCCTCCCAGCTCTTGCAGCATTTTGGTGGAAATGGAGGCCGAATGGAACGCCGGCATTACCAGCACATTGGCCGGACCCGATAGCCGGCAGAACGGATAGGGCGCTGCGAGTTCCGGATTGAGCGCAACGTCGGCGGCCATTTCGCCGTCATATTCGAAATCGACCCGTTTGCTGTCGAGAATTTTCACCGCCTCGATGACGCGTGCCGAGCGCTCGCCCTGCGGATGGCCGAAGGTCGAGAATGCCAATAGCGCCAGCCGCGGTTCATAGCCGAGCCGGCGCGCCACGCCGGCCGCCTCGATGGCGATCTCGGCGATTTCGTGCGCCTCCGGCATTTCGGTGACCGCGGTATCGGCCACCAGCACGGTGCGGCCGCGCGTCACCACCAGCGAGACGCCAATGACGCGGTGGCCGGGCTTGGGATCGATCACGCGGCGGACGTCCTCGAGCGCGACCGAGAAATTGCGGGTGACGCCGGTCACCATGGCGTCGGCGTCGCCGAGCGCGACCATGCAGGCGGCGAAATGGTTGCGGTCGGTGTTCACCAGCCGCTGGCAATCGCGCACCAGATAGCCGCGCCGCTGCAGCCGCTCATACAAATGGTTGGTGTAGACGGTGTTGCGGGTCGACATGCGGGCATTGACGATTTTGACGCCCTCGCCAAGCTCGATGCCGGCTTCGCGCGCGGTGGCCTGTACGCGGTCTTCGCGGCCGACCAGCAGCGCGGTTCCCAGCCCCTGGTGCACGAAGCTCACCGCGGCGCGGATCACCTGCTCTTCTTCGCCCTCGGCGAACACCACGCTCTTGGGACTTCGGCGCAGCCGCGCATAGACCTGCACCAGAGTTCCGGCGATCGGATCGCGCCGCGCGTTCAACTGCTGACGATAGGCGTCCATGTCGACGATCGGCTTGCGCGCGACGCCGGTGTCCATGGCCGCCTTGGCGACCGCGGGAGGAACCGTGGAAATCAGCCGCGGATCGAACGGCACCGGGATGATGTATTCGGGACCGAATTTCGGCCGCTGTCCGTACAACGCGGCGACTTCGTCGGGCACGTCCTCGCGCGCCAGATCGGCGAGCGCACGCGCAGCGGCGATCTTCATTTCCATATTGATGGTCGATGCGCGCACATCGAGGGCGCCCCGGAAAATGAACGGGAAACCGAGAATATTATTGACCTGGTTGGGATAGTCGGAGCGTCCGGTCGCCATGATGGCGTCGTCGCGCACTTCCGCCACTTCCTCGGCGGTAATCTCGGGGTCGGGATTGGCCAGGGCGAAGATGATCGGCTTGGCCGCCATCGACTTGACCATTTCCTTGGTGAAAGCGCCTTTGACCGAGAGCCCATAAGCCACGTCGGCACCTTCCATCGCTTCGGCAAGCGTGCGGGCCGAGGTCTTGATGGCGTAGCCCGACTTCCACTGGTTCATGCCGTCGGTGCGGCCCTGATAGATCACGCCCTTGGTGTCGCACAGGATCAGATTTTCGGGCGTAAAGCCGATCGCCTTGAGCAGTTCCAGGCAGGCGATGCCGGCGGCGCCGGCGCCATTGCACACCAGCTTTGTGTTTTTGATATCGCGCCCGGTCAGATCGAGCGCGTTGATCAGTCCGGCCGCCGAGATGATCGCGGTGCCGTGCTGGTCATCATGGAATACCGGGATATCCATCAATTCGCGCAGCCGCTGCTCGATGATGAAGCATTCCGGCGCCTTGATGTCCTCCAGATTGATGCCGCCCCAGCCGGCGCCGAGATAGCGCACGCAATTGATGAACTGGTCTGGGTCTTCGGTGGAGACTTCCAGATCGATGGAGTCGATATCGGCAAAGCGCTTGAACAGCACCGCCTTGCCCTCCATCACCGGCTTGGCCGCCAAGGCGCCGCGGTTGCCCAGCCCCAGAATGGCGGTGCCGTTGGTGATGACGGCGACGAAATTGCCCTTCACGGTATAGTCGTAGGCGCGGCTCGGGTCCTCCGCGATGGCGAGGACCGGCACGGCGACGCCCGGCGAGTAGGCGAGCGAGAGGTCGCGCTGGGTCGCCATCGGCTTGGTGGCGATGACCTCCAGCTTGCCGGGCCGGCCTACGCTATGAAATTGCAGGGCTTCTTGATTGGTGAAGGTCGGCCGATTGCGGCCAGCAGGGGGTTTCGCGGGCATTTCCACTCCATGACACAACCGGTGCTGCCCGGCGAGGGCGACGTTAGCGGAACCACCCGCAATTGCTCAAGAGAAGGCTTAGGCCAATCGCACTTGTTGAACCCGGCCGCAGCACAGGGTAATCGGTACGATTGGGCTAAGGAAAAGACCGCTAAACCATGATCCGATTTCTATTTCGCTTCCTCGGGCTGATCTTGCTGGCCGCCGCCTTTATCTTGGTGATCTATGACGGCACCAAGTCGATCGCCGGCAATAGCCTCACCCTCACAACTGTGCGGGCGCTGTGGGAACTCTTCAATGCCGGCAGCCTGGCCAAGCTCCGGCCGCTGATCGAGCCCTATGCCGGCGGCTTGCTGTGGGATCCGGTGACGCTTTCGCTTTTGGCGGCGCCGGCCTGGAGCCTGTTCGGCTTCTTCGGCATCCTGCTGCTGCTGGTCGGCCGCAAGAAGAAACCGCTGATCGGCTATGCCCGCTAGCGCAGGCGCCTGATGCCGAAAAGTGGGTACCGGTTTTCGGATAAGTTCCTGCGCAATAAAAGTGTCCCTCGCATCGACGTGAACGCCGCGTGTGCCAGGCTGGCCGAGACGTGATCGGCGCCGGCATTTCGCCGCCTTCCGCAAGCGCTTATATTGCGCTCAAAGATTGCAGGGAGAACCAACCATGTTCGGCTTCAAGAAGATTGCTATGCCCACGGCGGAGCAGGCGTTGCCGGGCCGCGACCACGCGATCCGCACCGCGCAAGAGCATTTCGTCAACCATCACGCGCTGAAAGGGCCCTACCCGGAAGGCTCGCAAAAGGCGATGTTCGGGCTCGGCTGTTTCTGGGGCGCGGAGAAGGCATTCTGGCAATTGGGCGACGGCGTTTATGTCACTGCCGTCGGCTATGCCGGCGGGCTGACGCCGAACCCGCTCTACGAGGAAGTCTGCTCCGGCCGCACCGGGCATAACGAGGTCGTGCTGGTGGTGTACGATCCGAAGAAGATTTCCTACGAGACGTTGCTCAAGACGTTCTGGGAAGGCCACGATCCGACGCAGGGCATGCGCCAGGGCGCCGATGTCGGCACCCAATACCGGTCGGGCATCTACACCTTCACGCCCGAGCAGCGGCAAGCCGCCGAGGCTTCGAAGGCGATGTATCAGCAGGAGCTGGACAAGAAGCGTTACGGTGCCATCACCACCGAGATCGTCGACGCGCCGGAATTCTATTTCGCCGAGGACTACCACCAGCAGTACCTGGCGAAGAATCCGTTCGGCTATTGCGGCCACGGCGGCACCGGGGTGTCTTGCCCGATCGGCACCGGCGCCAAGCTGACGCAGGCGGCCGGCGCCTGAACTCTTCACTGGTTCGAGAAAAGCGCGGGCGCCCCTTACGGGCGCCCATTGCTTTTGCGGCGGCGGCGTAAAGCCCTGTCAGCCAGGGCGTTTAGGGCGGTGGCCGGGCGGTGAGGATTTGTTAACCATATAAAGCGTTAATCGGGCCTGATTTCTTTTGCCGGCGCGGATTCGTTTGATGCGGGGAGCCCGATTCCTGGTGGCTGCTTTGGTCGCGCTCGCGGCCACTGGCTGTATGCGGCACGAACCCGACGATGTCGCCCAGCGCGGCTTGTTCAATTCCCGGCTCGGCGCGTCGCAAACTTACGCGCAGCCGCAATACGCCCAGCAGACCTCTCAGGCTCAGGCACCTAGCGGCCGCGGACTGTTCAATTCGCGTGTCGGCGCGCCGCAGCAGGCCTACGCGCAACGGCCGCTGCAAAAGCCCTATGTGCTGCAATACGGCGCTCCGCAGCCCGCGACCAGCGCAATACGCTGCGCCACAGCCGCCGCGCTATGCCGCGCGACGCTTCTTACGCTGCGGCGCCCGTCAGCTATGCCGCGGCCTCGCCCTATCAGCCGCCCTACACGCTCGATGCCGGCGACAAATTACGCGTCGTGGTGTTCGGTCAGGACGGCATTTCGAACACCTACATCGTCGATGCCGGCGGCAATGTGAGTTTGCCGTTGGTCGGCTCCGTTGCGGCGCGCGGCATCACGACGCAGCAGCTCTCGCAACGGATCGCCGCGCGGCTCAAGCAGGGATACGTCCGCGATCCGCATGTGACGGTCGAGGTCGAAACCTACCGGCCGTTCTTCATCCTCGGCGAGGTGACCACGCCCGGCCAGTATCCTTACGTCGCCGACATGACGGTGGAGAAGGCGGTGGCGATCGCCGGCGGCTTTGCCCCGCGCGCCTACAAGGACAAAGTCGAACTCACCCGCAGCGCGCCCGGCCAGCAGATGAAGGGCGACGTGCCGCTCAGCTATCCGCTTGCGCCCCGGCGACACCGTGCTGGTCAAGGAGCGCTGGTTCTAGCGCTACGGAATTGCTCCGCTCGTCCCCGCGAAGGCGGGGACCCAGACTTCCTGAAATTTAGCTGGATTCCCGCTCACGCGGGAATGAGCGGACGGCAGCCGCCTATACCTTCATATATTTGCCGAGGAATTCCTGCGTGCGGCTCCAGGCCAGATCGGCGGCGGCCTTATTGTAGCTGGCGCGCTCGTCGCAATAAAAGCCGTGCGCGGCGCCCGGGTAGACGTAGGTTTCCGCTTGCGGCTGCTTCTTCTTGATCTCGTCCACCGTGCTCATCGGAATGCCTTCGTCCTTCTCGCCGAAGTGCATCTGCAGTGGGCATTTCGGCTTCTCGTCGGCGAACTTGCCGATCATGCCGCCGTAATAAGCGACCGCCGCCGACAGGCCGGGGATCCGGCAGGCTGCCAGGAACGCCGCGGTGCCGCCCATGCAGAAGCCGATCACGCCGAGCGGACCGACGCCTTTCATGTCGTCTTTGGCGGCTGCGATATCGTGCATCATGTGCTCGAAGTTGAGGTTGCCAAGATAGCTGCGCGCATGGGCGATCTCGTCGGGGGTATAGCCGCATTCGAAATCGCGCACGAAGCGGTCGAACACCGCGGGCGCCACCGCCACATAGCCGAGCGCCGCCAGCCGGTCGCACACCGCGCGAACGTGGTGATTGACGCCGAAAATTTCCTGCACCACGACCAGCCCGCCTTTCGGCTTGCCCTCCGGGTCGGCGCGATAGGCGCCCAGCGAATGCTTGTCGGTGGTGGTGAGTTTGAACTGCTTACCCAATGGAACCTCCCATTTCATTAGTGCCGTGAAACGCGAAAAACCCTGCCGCCCGCGGAGCTTTTAGCATGGCGGGCGGCGTCTGAACCAGAAAATCAGCGAGACAAGATCAACGCGCGGCCTTCTGCTGCTCCGGATGTAAGATCAGTTTCTGCACCCGCCAGTTCAACAATTCCGCGACGTAGATCGTGTTTTCGGATGGGCACGCGATTTCGTGAATCCAGCCGAATTGTTTGAGCTGCTTGCCCGAGCGGCCGAGCACGCCCAGTACTTTGCCGTCGAGGCTGAGCTTGTACACGCGGCCCGGATAGGCGTCGGACGTATAGAGCACTTGATGGGGCGGCGGCGTGATGCACATCGTCCACGGCGCGCCCGGCGCCATCGTCAGCACCTTCTGGTAGGTTTGCAGGTCGGGTTTGTTGCCGATGGCCGGCCGCGCCTCGGCGTCGAACGGCACGTCGATCTTCATGATACGCAGGAACTTGCCGTCGCTGTCGAAGACCTGAATCCGCCCGTTGCCGCGGTCCGCCACATAGAGGTTACCTTGCGCATCGGCGGCGATGTTGTGCGGGGTGTTGAACTCGCCGGGCTTGTTGCCGCGATCGCCCCAGGACTTGATCCAGTTGCCGTCCTTGTCGGCCTTGGCGATACGCGAATTGATGTAACCGTCGCTGATGAAAATATCGCCCTGCGGATCGAAGGCGACGTCGGTCGGTTGCCGGAAGCGGCCGTCCTCGGCGGCCTTGGGCGGGACCGGATGTTTCAAGGGCCCGGTTTCTTCATCGGAGGCTTCCTGCTTGCGGCCGAACACCATGGTCACGCGGCCTTCCGGGTTGAACCGGATGATCATGTCCGAGCCTTTGTCGATCACCCAGATATTGTCGTCCTTGTCGATGCGCACCGCGTGCGCGAACGACCAGGCGTAAAGATTCTTGCCGATCTCACGGATGAATTTGCCGTCGGCGTCGAATTCGAACAGTTGCGCGGCGGCCGCGGCATAGGCGGGGCCCGTGGTATTGCCGCGCGAAAAGACGAAGACATGGCCTTTGGAATTGACCGCGACGCCGGTCACTTCGCCGAAATACACATCGGCCGGCAGCTTCAGCGGGTCGGGTACCGATTCGAAGGGAATTTCCGGCGCCGCCTGTTGCGCCATGACGGGCGCCGCCGATAGCAAAAGCAATCCAAGCGCCGGCGCGACAATCGCCGCGCCAAAAATCCTTGCCGCAACAATGTGAGATCATGACGTCCTCCCTGAGAGGCGATGCCGGCGGGTAAGATCCGCACGTAGTTCTTGCAGAGGCCTAATTTACACTTTTCCAAGGGCCCCGTCAGGAGGGTCTGCTCGCAGGCGCGTTCAGGCGGCGGCGAAGGCCTGCGCCAGCAATTCGTAGGAATGCTTGCGCGCCGCGTGGCTGAAAATCATGCTGGTGACCATCAGTTCATCGGCCTTGGTGGCCTCGATCAGCGGCAGGAGCCTTGCCTTCACCGTCGCCGGCGCGCCGACCGACATCTTGGCGCGGTTCTGCGCCATGCGCGCGCGGTCGACCGGCGTGTAGTCGTAGGCCGCGGCGTCTTCCGGCGAGGCGAGCGGCAGATATTCGCCCTTGGCGCGGCGCACGATGTTGAGGTCGACGGTCTTGGCCAGACGCTCGGCCTCTTCATCGGTATCGGCGCAGATCACATGGGTGCCGAGAATGGCATAGGGCTTCTCATGCGCAGGCGAGGGGCGGAAATTGTCGCGATAGAGCTTCATCGCCTCCGCCGCGTCGAAGGTCGCGAAGTGGTGCGCGAACGCAAAGGCCGCGCCGATCTGGCCGGCGAGTTGCGCCGAATAGTCGGACGAGCCGAGCAGAAATATCGGCGGCAGCGGCACGTCGGAAGGCATGGCGTGCACATTGTGGAACGGATGGCCGGCAGGAAACCCGCGCGTCTCCAGCAGCATCAGTTCGTTGAAGCGCTCGAGGAAATCGTCTTCTTCGCTGATGCCCTGGCGGCGCCGCAACGCATAAGAGGTGGCCGGATCGGTGCCGGGCGCGCGGCCGAGGCCGAGATCGATGCGGCCGGGATAGAGCGCCTCGAGCACCTTGAAGCGTTCCGCCACCATCAGCGGAGCGTGGTTGGGCAGCATCACGCCGCCGGAGCCGATGCGCATGTTTTTGGTGATCGCGGCGATTTGCCCGATCATGATGTCGGGGGCGGAACTCGCGATCGCCGGCAGATTGTGATGCTCGGCCACCCAATAGCGCACATAGCCGAGGGTGTCGGCGAGCCGCGCCAGATCGAGCGAATTGCGCAGGGCCTGCGCGCCGGTCGAACCGGCCGAAACGGGCGAGAGATCGAGGATGGATAGTAGGGTCATGTCGCATCACTCTAACATGATCGCGCCGGATGAGATGGCATCTTCTCGCCCGCGCTGGAGTGCGTATTATGAATAGCGAAAAGAACAGGAGCCCGGCATGGCCGCGTTGACCGAATGGAAGGTGCCGCCCTCGGCGCAGCCGCGCGTCGAGGACTATCCTTATGATCTCGAACGCGCGCTGTCCTCGGTGGTCGGCCTGCACTCGATCATCCCGCCCGACGGCTTCACCGCCGAAACGCTGGGGGTCGAACGCGCCGGCAACGGAGTGCTGATCGACGACGGCCTGGTGCTGACCATCGGCTACCTGATCACCGAGGCGGCGACCGTCTGGCTGCATCTCGGCGAAGGCCGTGTCGTGGAGGGCCATGCGCTCGGCTTCGACCAGGAGACCGGCTTCGGCCTGGTGCAGGCGCTGGGTAAGACCGATCTGCCCGCGCTGCCGATCGGCTCGTCGCGCGCGGCCGAAATCGGCGAGCGGGTGGTTATCGGCGGCGCCGGCGGCCGTACGCGCTCGCTGGCCGGCCGCATCGCCGCCAAGCAGGAATTCGCCGGCTATTGGGAATACGTGCTGGACGAGGCGATTTTCACCTCTCCCGCGCATCCCAATTGGGGCGGCACGGCGCTGATCTCGCCCAAGGGCGAACTGATCGGCATCGGCTCCTTGCAGCTCGAACGCGCGCACGAGGGCAAAAACGAACACCTCAACATGGTGGTGCCGATCGATCTCTTGAAGCCGATCCTCGACGACCTGCGCAAATTCGGCCGCGTCAACAAGCCGGCGCGGCCCTGGCTCGGACTTTATTCGACCGAGATCGAGGACAAGATCGTCGCCGTCGGCATCGCGCCCAAGGGGCCGGCGGCGCGCGCCGAATTGAAAACCGGCGACGTGATCCTGGCGGTCAAGGGCGAGACCGTCTCGACGCTTGCCGGCTTCTACCGCAAGGTCTGGGCGCTCGGCCAAGCCGGCGTGGAAGTGCCGCTCACGCTCTACCGCGAAGGCGTCACTTTCGATGTGGCGGTGAATTCATCGGACCGGCAGAAGTTTCTCAAGGCGCCGCGGATGCATTGACCCTTTCTTGTCACGGCCGGGCCTGTCCCGTGCCTGACAACGTCAAGGCTCTTCCTCGATCTTGTCGACGCGGCTGGGATAAAACGCCAGATAACCGGCGATCTCCGCCATCGCCGGGTAGGGCTGTTCATAGCTCCACACCGCGTTCTCCGCCATCTTGCCGCCCGCGGCGATCGAGAAATAACTGGCGTCGCCTTTGTAAGGGCAATGGCTTGCATGGGTGGTCGGCGCCAGCAGCTTCATGACGACGTCGGCGCGCGGGATATATTGCACCGGCGGGTAGCTGGCTTCCTGCAGTGTGAGCGCGCGCGTGGTGTCGGCAATCACTTCGCCGGCGAAAACGACGCGTACGCGCTTGGCGTTGTGCGAGATGGCGATCGGATGATCGGGGCCGGGCAGCTTCATGACGCTTAGCCTCGTTGCATTACGGGAAATTTTACCAAGATCGTGGACGCCGCCGCCATTAATTAATGGTGGTTTTGGGGATCGCCTAGCCGGAATAGCGAAAAATTGAATGAATTGGCTTAGCAAAGCTACAGAGGTTTTGAATTAGGCTGGCGCCGTCCCATCGAAATGGCCCGCGAATTTCATGCATAAAAATTCAGCCGAGAATCTGCTACAAGATCTCAATATCCTGCTCGCAGACGGCAACGCTTTCATGCGCCGGCTGACCCGCACCATGCTGATGAATCTCGGCGCCAAGGCGGTGATGGAGGCTGCCGATGGCCCTGCCACGCTGGAAACGATCCGCGCCGGCGACCCCGACATCATGCTGCTCGATTGGGACATGCCGTTGCTCAACGGCATGGAGGTGATGCGTATCGTGCGCTCACCTGACGCATTTCCGCGTCCCAGCATTCCAGTCATCATGCTGACCGGCCATGCCTCTCAATCGGTCGTGAACCAGGCGTTGCGCGCCGGCGTGCACGAATTTCTGATCAAGCCAACCTCGCCCAAGGCGCTGCAGGACCGTTTGACATCGATTTTGCTAAAGCCGCGGCCGATGATGAAGGTTGGCGAATTCTACGTGCCGCAGCCGCGCCATGAGTTGGACAAGGCGAGGCTGGCTAACACGGCCTGACGGCCGCGCCGTTCATTTCGGCGGAAAATCGTAGAGCCGCGCCGGATTGTCGGTGAAGATGGCCTGGCGCAGCGCCGGATCGGGCGTCCAGTCGAGAAACACCGCCAGCAGTCTTGCGGCATCCGGCACCGGCCCCTCGGGCCGCGGATGCGGCCAGTCGGTGCCCCAAACCAGGTTCTGCGGATTGGCGGCGATCAGCGCGTCGTGGAATGGCCGCGCCTCGCTGTAGTCCGGCGCCTTGGCGCCGAGCCGGTAGGTGCCCGACAGTTTCGCCCATAGCCGGCCCTCGCCAACCCCGCGCAGCAAGGCCTGGAAACCGGGATTGTGCGTGCCGTGATGGTGCTCGAGGCGGCCCATGTGATCGACCACCACCGGCACGGAAACGCGCGCCAGCGCTCCCGCCATCTCTGGCAGGTCGCGTGCATCGACCCACAACTCCAGGTGCCAGCCGAGATCGGCGAGCACCGGCAGCAGCGGCTCGATTTCCTTCAAGCCGACGCCGTTATGGTAATAGGCTTTGCCGTCGCGGCGGAACTCGTTGGCGCGCAAGCCGCGCACGCCAAGGTTATGCCATTGTTTGAGCGTCGCTGCGGTCAACTCGCTGCCGCCGACCGCCTCGCCGCGCAGGCGCCGCGGCTCGCGCGCTAGTGCATCGAGCATGGCGCGATTGTCGCGGCCATAAGCGCTCGGTTGCACCAGCACGCCGCGATCGAAGCCGAGGCGATCGAGCATCGCCAGATAGGCTTCCAGCGGGGCGTCGTCGGGCGTGTAGCTGCGCGGTTCCGCATAGGGAAACCGCGCAGCCGGGCCGAACACGTGGCAGTGGCAATCGCAAGCGCCTTGCGGCAATGCACCGCTCATTTCGGCACAATCCCGGCGAGCTTGGCGGCTTCGCGCATATGTCCATAATCGGCTCTGATGAAAGCGGCAAAGCCGGCCGGCGTCATCTGCTCGGGCGTGGCGATTTCCGAGCCCATGGCGCGCAACTTGTCGGGTGCCGGACCGCCTGCAAGGCCAGCGGCGATCGCCTTCTGCAATTGCGCGAGGATGGCGGGCGGCGTACCGGCGGGTGCCAGAATGCCGATATAGCTCTGCGCGGTGAAGTCCTTCACCCCGCCCTCGATGAAAGTCGCGATGTCGGGCGCGAGCTTGGAACGTTGCGCCGATGCGATGGCGAGGATGCGCGCCTTACCGGCTTTGTGCAGCGGAAATGCGGTGGAGAATTCCGTCATCGCCGCCTGGATGGTGCCGCCCATCAGATCGGGCATCAGCTGGCCGCCGCTGCGGTAGGGGATGTGGGTGAGATTCGCGGCGGTCGCCGCCTTGAAACGCTCGAGCGTCATGTGCGACGCGCTGCCGACGCCGCTGGTGGCGATGCTGATCGGCTGCTTCTTCGACGCGGCGATGAACTCTTGCAGCGTCTTGGCCTCGACCTTGTTGTTGAGGATGATCACATGCGGCACGTAGCTGGTGAGCGCGACCGGCGCGAAGTCCTTCAGCGGATCGTAGGGAAGATGGGCCTGCACGAAGGGATTGACGGTGAGCGGGCCGTTCGAGCCGACAAACAGCGTGTACCCGTCGGGTGTGGCGTGTGCCACGAATTCGGCGCCGATGCCGCCGCCGGCGCCGCCGCGGTTGTCGACCACCACCGGTTGACCGAGTGCATTCGAAATGCGTTCGCCGACGATACGGCCGACGATGTCGGCGTTACCGCCCGGGGCGAACGGCACGATCAGATGGACCGGCCGGTCCGGGTAGGCGGCATACGCGCTGCGCGGCAGCAGGCTCGCGGCTGAGCCAAGCCCGATAGTTACTATCAGCTTGCGGCGTGAAATCGGCATGGTGTCCTCCCCAATTTGTTTTGCTCCCCCACGGGCTACGTTGTGCCAGAAACCGCCCGTTTCCTATACCCCATTTCCAATTGCGTAAATTCATCCCCCTGCGGCTTCGCGCCTCAAACTGCGTTCCGCCTAAATCAACGCGCACTGCTTGGCAGGCCTTCGACCTGAGGCGTTTGCGTTGGCGCTTCGTGCATCGATCGGTAAAGACCGGCGCTTCTAGGTTAACGAACCGCTTAAGCGAACCCGAAAAATAGTCAGATGTTAAAATTAAACATTGAGAGCCTTTCGATAGGTTTGGTTTCAGACGATGACTGTGGCGCGACTGCGCCGTCGAAATGGCGCGTAAAACGGATACGAGGCGTCCATGTTTTGCAGAACAAGGACTTGTTGCTTTTCAATCCTGCTTTTGATGTCCGCGGTTTTCTGCGCTGAGTCGAGCGCGGCGGCCCAGGATGCGGCATGGCGCGTCGGCAAAGCGTCCGGCGATGTTTGGGTCACGAAGCCGGGCGTTCAGCCTGCGTCGCTAAGTGGTGAGACCAACCTTGAGCCGGGCGATACCATTCGCACTGGGCAAACTGGCCGCGTTCTTCTGCTGCGCGGCAAGGAGTCCATCCTGATTTCGCCAAACTCGGTCATCGGCATTCCGACCACAAATGCGGACGGCATGTCGACGACGATCATTGAGCAGCGCCGGCTCGATTCTGTTGGAAGTCGAGAAGCGCAACGTAAAACATTTTGAGGTCGATACGCCGTATCTGGCCGCCGTGGTGAAGGGGACGCACTTCCGCGTTTCAGCGGAAGACGACCAGTCGAATGTGAATGTTCTTCGGGGGCAGGTTGAGGTACGGGACTTCAAATCCGGACAGTTTGCACTCGTTGCCGCAGGACAAAAGGCGGAAGTCTCCGCCAACAGGTCATTCGGACTGTCGCTGAGCGGTGAGGGCACCTTAGGGGTCATCCAGCAAGGCGAGCCACGCAGTTCACCCGTAACGCCAGTTTCCGAGCGGACGGCGGGGCTCTCGGCCCCGCCCAGCGGCACGCATCCGGAACGCGTCAAGTCGTTGCCGGATTCGTCGGAACAGATCATTCCCCGGGAAGAACGGCGTGCGTCAAGTACGGTAGCAAGGGACTCAGCCCCGACCGCACGCGACAACGAGGTGAGCGAGGCCAAAACGCCGCGGCAGGGCGGATTCCTCTCCCCACCCGCCGTACTTTTAGAGATCGCACTCTTCGTCACCTTTGCGGTGGCTATATATCGGCGAAAACAGAAGAAGAGCGACGATCACCCGCCTGAGTACAATTATTAGCAGCGACGACGACCAAAACTAACTTCTAAGGCAATGGAAAGGCTCGCTCGGAGCGGATGAAAAAGTATCGACCGCATCTGCTTGTGTTGTGCGTTCTGGCAGTCGTTGTGCTGTCCGGAATGCACAATGCTTTGCAAAGCGCAATTACGGATTTGCGGTTCGGCTGGATTTCCCGGCAGGCGAGCGGCCAGATCGCTCTGGTAGCGATCGATCCTCCCTCGCTCAATGAAATCGGCGTATGGCCCTGGCCCCGCAAGCTTCATGCGCAGCTCATCGATAGATTGGAAAATGCCGGCGCTAGTGATATCGCTTTCGACATTGACTTCAGCTCTTCATCGAATCCGGATTCGGATCAGGCATTCGTTGATGCACTAAAAAATGCCGGCGGATCCGTCGTGCTGCCCGCATTCAAACAGGCGACGGAGAGCAGCGGACATAAAAATACTGTCTATGTGAACCGTCCATTGCCGAAATTCGGCGAACACGCATGGCCCGCAGTCGTCAACGTGACAATTGGGTCCGACGGCTTGGTACGTCACTATTCATTTGGGGAGACTTTAGACGGATATTTTCTACCGTCCTTTGGCGCGATTTTAGCCGACAAATACGATACGCAAGCAAACCCGTTTCTAATTGACTTCAGCATCCGCACTGATTCCTTACCGATAATTTCGTACGTAGATGTTCTGCGGGGCGATCCGGCGGCGCTAAACAAGCTCAAAGGCCGCAAAGTCATCATCGGCTCAACGGCTATCGAACTCGGCGACCGCTTCAATGTGCCCAATGGCGGTCTGATTCCAGGCCCCGTCCTGCAGATGCTCGCTGCCGAATCGATCGTACAAGGCCGGATGCTGCATGGTTCATCGGCTTTTGTGACGTTGGGTGGGCTTGGCGCCCTGGTGCTTCTTTTGATCTTGCTGTGGTCTCGCGCTTCCGCGGGTTTACGCGTCGCGCTCCTTGTCGGCCTAGCGATCACGATCGAATTATGCGCCACTTTATTGCAGGCGAGATTCCCGATCGTTCTCAATACCTCGATCTGGCATGCAACGATTGCCGCTTATCTTGCGGCGGTAGCACTCGATGAAATCGACTTTCGTAAGCTGCTGGGACGAATCGCCGACAGGCGTTTCCACCGGATTGCCATGTCGCTTGGCGACGGCTTGGTGTGCGCCGACCAGAAGGGCTTGATAACAGTCTGGAATCCCGGCGCCGCGGCGATCTTTGGTTACCAACCGGGTGAGATGATCGGCCAGCCGTTTGACCGGATTTACGCCGTAAGTCCTGGCAGCAAAGAATGGGCCCCACGCTCAGTTCTGAAATTGCCGCCCGCCGAGCTGCAGGCCGCCAACGGCAAAGTGATTGAGCTTGAGGGGCGTCGGAAGAACGGCGAAGCGTTTCCCCTCGAGGTCTGCTTCTCCAAATGGCAGGGCGTCGACGGGTTCCAATACGGCGCGCTGATCCGCGACATATCGGTCCGAAAACGGGAAGCAGAAAGAATTCGGTATCTGGCCGAACATGACACGTTGACCGGATTAGCCAATCGCAACCAGCTGCAAGACCGATTGGCGGCGACGCTCGGCGAAGCAAAAGCAAAGCACTGCGAGGCAGCATTGCTTATGATGGATCTGGATAGATTTAAGCAGATCAACGACACCATGGGCCACGCCTGCGGCGATCAGCTGCTGCGCGATGTCGCCGAACGGCTGAAAAATATTGTCGGAGGCAAGGGCCTGGTCGCTAGATTGAGTGGCGACGAGTTTGCCGCGGTGATCGATGGCGCCAACGCAGTCGCAAGGGCGAAAGAGCTTTCGGAGCGGATATCTCTCGCGTTTGCCCAATCGCCATTTGCCATTGGCACACGTGAGCTTTGCGTCAATGTCAGCATCGGGGTGGCAGTTTATCCGAAAGATAGCGAAACCGCAGGCGACCTGCTCGTCGCTGCCGATCTCGCCCTCTATCAAGCAAAGGCGGCAGGCCGTGGTCGCCATGCCTTTTTTGAACCCCGCTTTCGAAACGATCTTGAGTCGCGCTTGTTGCTCGAGGACGAATTGGGTCAGGCTGTAAAGGAAAAACAATTCGAAATCTTCTATCAGCCGCAGATCAATCTGGCCGACGGCCGATTGATGGGCGCGGAGGCGCTTATTCGCTGGCGCCACCCCGGCCGTGGGCTCGTCCTGCCGGACGATTTTATGCCGGTTGCGAATACGTCATCGAACTCGGACGATATTGCGCGCTGGGTCATGAGAGATGTCTGCACGCAGGGCCGCCTCTGGCAGCAGCAGAGACATAACGTCCGCCTAGCCGTCAATCTTTCACCGTCTCAATTCCAATCTGGCGATCTCGTGCCGACGATCGAGTCTATCCTAAAGAGCACGGGCTTCTCGTCTTCGCTGCTTGAACTCGAGGTGACGGAAAGCATTCTGCTCGAAGACGACGAGCGGGCCCTTGAGATTTTTCGCCGGCTACAGGATCTCGGCGTTCGCATCGCCTTCGACGATTTCGGCACCGGCTATGCCAGCATGACCTATTTGAAGAAGTTCCCGCTTAACAAGCTGAAAATCGATAAGTCCTTCGTGGGTAAATTGCGCGAGAATTCGGACGACTTGGCCATTGTCGGGGCCACGATCACCTTAGGAAAGTTGCTGGGACTGTCGGTCATAGCGGAAGGCATTGAGGATAAGGCCACTGCCGAACTGCTTTCGAACCGGGGATGCGAAGAAGGGCAAGGCTACTATTTCGGCCGGCCGATGCCGGCGGAGGAATTTGAGCGCAAGTTCCTGTCGAAAGGCGCCGTCGAGATGCGTGAGATATTCGTCCCTGTCCGGGAAACCAACGCCGCTTAGTTGCGATCTTTCGATCGCCGCCACTCAAGCATTGATCAGGCCAAGGCGTTCGCCGCCGTACACTTTGCTGCGCAGCGGTTGCCACCATTCGGGGTGATCGAGATACCATTGCACGGTCTTCCGGATCCCCGTCTCGAACGTTTCCTGGGCATGCCAGCCGAGTTCGCGTTCGATCTTTCCCGGATCGATCGCGTAACGCCGATCGTGTCCCGGACGGTCGGGAACGAAATTGATCAGCTCGCGCCGCGCCCGCTCGATCGGCCGTAATTCGTCGAGCAGGTCGCAGATGGTATGGACGACCTGCAAATTCGTGCGTTCGGTGCGGCCGCCGACATTATATTTTTCGCCGATTTTACCCTTGCTGACCACCACCGTGAGTGCGCGGACATGATCTTCGACATAGAGCCAGTCGCGGATATTGAGACCGTCGCCGTACACCGGCAGCGGTTTGCCTTCGAGCGCATTGAGAATGATGAGCGGGATGAGCTTTTCCGGAAAATGAAACGGCCCATAATTGTTCGAGCAGTTCGATATGACCGTGGGCAGTCCGTAAGTATGGTGCCAGGCGCTGACGAGCTGGTCGCTGGCCGCCTTGCTGGCCGAGTAGGGCGAACGCGGATCGTAGGGGGTCGACTCGGTGAAAAAATCATCCGGCCCGAGCGATCCATAAACCTCGTCGGTCGAGATGTGGTGGAAGCGGAAGCGCTCTTTGGCGTCGCCCTTTAGTCCCGACCAATAGGCGCGGGCGGCTTCGAGCAGCGTGTGGGTGCCGTTCACGTTCGTGCGAATGAATTCAGCCGAACCGGAAATCGAACGATCGACGTGGCTCTCGGCGGCGAGATGCATCAGCGCATCGGGTGCAAATTCGGCGAGCGCCGCATCGACCGCGCCGCGGTCGCAAATATCGCCGCGCACAAAACGGTAGTTCGGCTTGTTTTCGACCGCGGTGAGCGACTTGAGATTGGCGGCATAAGTCAGCTTGTCCAGGTTGAGCACGTCCCAGCGCTTTTCCAGGACCAGGTGCCGGCAAACCGCCGACCCTATGAACCCCGCACCACCGGTTACCAGAATGCGCATTTGTTGCCTTAGTATCGTTTCCATTCAGTCGAAGGCGCAAAATGAGTGTACAGGCACGATCAGGCGGAGGACAATATTTGCGGATCGATCGTGACTTCAGAGCGTTGCATTCGCATTTTCCAAAGCCATAATTATCAAGTCTTGCAATGGCGCACGACATTGAGAAGTGGAATTCAACATTACGAGTTGCGAAAGAAGGGCAATGATTAGATCCCGCGAATAAAGCAAACGCACGGCCTAGCGATTTTGTACTATAACTTTCCCCAATTGCTGCTGTCAAAATAGGTCATTTTTTATTGGCGGGCGTGGAAGTTTGAAATGAAGAAAAAGCGTGTTCTCGTCACGGGCGCCTCGGGTTTTATAGGAAAACCGCTGGTAACCGCTTTGCTGCGTGCCGGATATGCGGTCCGCGCGGTAACACGCCGGCAATTCACGTTTCCGAACGAAGTCGAGACGACGATTATATCGGACTTAAGAGATTTTAATGACTGGAATCCAATATTGCAGGGAGTTGATATCGTCATTCACTTGGCTGGGCTAGCACACGCTCATGCCGACGATGGCGATTATGATCAAATCAACACGGTAGCAACGCAAAAATTGGTGCAAGCCGCAAAGAGCGTTGAACTTGATCGATTTGTTTTCATTTCGTCAGTGCGAGCCCAGACCGGTGCTACGGCAGAGCGATTGGTGCGTGAACAGGACGAGCCGCGTCCGACCAATGCCTATGGTCGTTCAAAATTTGCCGCTGAACAGATGATCCGCAATGGAGGTGTGCCCTTTACTATATCTTAGGCCAGTTGTGATCTATGGTCCCAATCCCAAGGGAAATATGAAAACGCTGACTCGACTTGCCAAATTACCCGTGCCGCTCCCAATCGCAAGCTTGACGAGCCGTCGGTCATTACTTGGAATCGACAATGCGATTTCTGCAATCATCTTTGCGTTGAACAATTCGATGACCATCGGGGAGACTTTTCTCCTTGCAGATCCTTACCGATGACAATTGGTGAAATTCTGGCGGTACTGCGCCGGAAGCACGGGCGATCATTGATGAACGTGTATATTCCTCAAAGCATCATCCGCGTCTTATTAACGTTGGGTGGACGCAAGGATATTTGGCTACGGTTTAGCGGAGATCTCATTGTTGATACGAGCAAATTTGAATCGCTGGGCTGGCGTCCCGTAACGAGTACCGCTGAAGGTTTGCTTGAAATGCTTCAAACTAGTGACAATAACCGCACTGCCACGCCGGATCAGGTGCGGTGACTGACTTACGCCGTGAGCGTGATAGCGGCGGTTCGAGCGCACGGGGTGGGCCCAGAATATGCTGCCGACCGGGAATTCGAAAAACGGCGAAAGTGCTTCACTCCACGCCGGTGACGTAACGAAAGGCTTCGGTAAATTAATGATATTGTTGGGCTAATCGAAAACTGAAAAGCTCACATTTAGCGGGGTAGGAATCGTGATGCAACAACTTGGCGACGATTGGCGTACCGTCCACGATTTAGGGCACCGAAATTTTGTTGGAGGCAACGATCACTACTGGGATTCGATAAGCAGCCTTCAGTTTGAGTTATTGAAGGCGAAAGGATTAAAGCCCACCCATACGTTTTTTGATATTGGTTGCGGTTCGTTGCGCGCCGGCATCAGGTTTATAAATTACCTTGATCAAGACCGATACATCGGCATTGATAAACACATCGAGTTAGTGATCTATGGTGTAGCATTAGAGCTTGGTATCAATGTCTTTCGTGAAAAACGCCCTCGCTTCCTGATTACCGACGCCTTCGAATTCGAGAGGGCTGGTACGCGTGCAAATTTCGCGATTGCTCAATCGTTGTTCACTCACCTTAACGCCAAAGATATATCCCGCTGTCTTTTTGCAATGAAAAGCGCTTCCGCCCCGGGCTGTAGGTTTTTTGCTACTTTCTTCGAAGGGAATACTGGACACGCCAATCCCGAACGGTCTCACTCGCACGGCCATTTCCAATACACGCGCGGACAGATGGAATCCTTCGGTATTTCGGCTGGCTGGGTTCCTCGCTACATCGGAGAATGGAATCATCCGCGCGGCCAACAGATAATCGAGTTCTCGGCAAGCTAAAGAGTCGTCCGTGAATAACGGCTAAGCGATTGAATGTGAGTTTCTTTTTGCAGTTTTGGTCGATTTGAGATTGCAGGGTTTCGCCGCTTGAGGGGGCGGAAGGCTGCAATTTCGTTTTTCGATTTTCTTTCTGCGCGAACCATGATTCCCTGGCAGCATCGGAGGGAACGATGCGGCCGAAGCAACACGAGACGACGGGATCAGGCGATCTGTTCCGGGCCAGGCTCGAGCAGATCATCAACATGAAGCACGAGCTGGTGCAGCTTGCAGGCAAGCTCGACTGGACATGGATCGACGGCGAGATTGCGCCGCTCTACAGCGACAAGGGCCGGCCCGGGGTCGAGACCCGCTTCGTGATCGGGCTGTTGCTGCTCAAGCACATTTACGGGCTGTCCGACGAAGGCGTATGCGAGCGCTGGGTCCATGACCCGTATTTCCAGTACTTCACCGGGGAAGAGTTCTTCCAGCATGAGTTCCCGCACGAGCGCTCGGACCTGAGCCATTGGCGCAAGCGGCTGGGCGACAAGCTGGAGCTGCTGCTGGCCGAGAGCCTGCGGGTGGCGCATGCGAGCGGCGCGCTGCGGACGAGGGATCTGGCGCGGGTGACGGTCGACACAACGGTACAGCCCAAGGCCATCACCTTCCCGACCGACGCCAAGCTGCTGCACGCGGCGATCAGGGGCCTCAACCGCCTGGCCCGAAAGCATGGGGTGCGGCTGCGGCAATCCTATCTGCGCATCGCCAAGCAGGCGGCGATGATGGCGGGGCGCTACGCCCACGCCAAGCAGTTCAACCGCCACCGGCGGCAATTGCGCATCCTGCGCACGCGGCTCGGCCGCATCATCCGCGACATCGGCCGCAAGATCGCGGCCAGCCGGCCTTGAGGAGGCATTCCAATGGCCGCTCGCCCGCGCCAGCCAGATCCGTTCCCAGCAGCAGCGCCAGCGCGGCTGGAAGCTGTATTCCTTCCATGCCCCAGAGGTCGAATGCATCGGCAAGGGCAAGGCCAGCGCGCCCTATGAGTTCGGCGTCAAGGTTTCGATCGTCACCACCAATGCCCGCGCCCCGGGCGGCCAGTTCGTGCTGCACGCCAAGGCGCTGCCGGGCAATCCATATGACGGCCATACCTTGCGCGCCGCCATCGAGGACACCGAAAAGCTCACCGGGCGCGAGATCGAGCGCGCCTATGTCGACAAAGGATACCGCGGCCACGATGCGCCGAACCCACACCGCGTCTTCATCTCCGGCCAGAAGCGCGGCGTGTTCGGCGCCATCAAGCGCGAGCTGCGACGCCGCTCCGCCATCGAGCCCGTGATCGGCCATATGAAAGCCGAAGGCCATCTCGGCCGCTGCTATCTCAAGGGAACCGCCGGCGACGCCGCCAACGCCATCCTCACCGCCATCGGCCACAACTTCCGCCTCATCCTCGCCTGGCTGAGGATTCTTTTGCGCCTAATCCTGGAAGCGCTACGGCAGCACGCTTGCAGACCATCCGCAGCTCAAATCGGCTTCTTAACGGACGACTAAAGACAGTGCATAGCGTGGAGATTAAGTTTCTAATTCGAACTGACCCGTTACCTAAATTTTCGCAGCGGCGCGCTAAGCTTCCAAATGCGGGATGCCTTCATCGCATCACGTTCCTCAAGCACAGCGTTATATTCGGCTAAAAGCCTGTCGTGCTCGGCCTTATCGCTCTCCTGCTGCTTGGCCATGTCGCGTTTTGCCGTATCAAGAATATTCCGCTCTTCATTCAGGGCGCGGCTTCGGGCGGAGAGAGCCTCAATCTCTGCGGCAAGGTCTTTTTGTGCGGCCGTCAATGCCTGCTGCGCCTGAAGGAGGGCTGCCCGCTCTGTTTCAAAAGTCTGCCGCTCTGCCGCCAAGTTGCGCTGCTCTTTCAAGGACTCCTCACGCTTGGCCAGCAACGCATCGCGTTCGGCAAGGAATGCCGTAGCGGTCGGCAACCATTTCGCTATGCGCCTGAACGAGTGCCTGGTTCTGTTTGAAGATGGCGTCGCGCTCGGCGAGGAATGATCTTGCGTTCTTCGACCATGCCGTTATGCGCGCGTACGATAGCCTCATGTTCTTTTAAAATGGCCGTGCGCTCTGCCAGAAATGTTTCGCGCTCCTTCACCAGATTATTGTGCGCCTGAACGACGGCGGCGTGTTGCTGGAACAAGGCATCGCGTTCCTTCAGAAAGGCTTCCCGCTCCTTGAGGATTGCGCCGCGATCGGCCCGAAACGTTTCATGATCCTTTAAAATAGCCGTTCGCTCAGCCAGGAAAGTTCTCACGTTCTTTGACCAGATTATTGTGAGCTTGAACAATCGCGGTATGTTCATTGCCTAATGCGTCGCGTTCTTTGAGGAAGGCATCCCGCTCTTTGAGGATCGTGTCTCGTTCCTTCAGGAAAGCTTCCCGCTCCATGAGGATTGTGCCGCGATCGGCCCGAAACGTTTCATGATCCTTTAAGATAGCCGTTCGCTCAGCCAGGAAAGTTTCACGTTCTTTGACCAGATTATTGTGGGCTTGAACAATCGCGGTATGTTCGTTGCGTATCGCGTCGCGGTCGTTGAGAAAGGCATCCCGCTCTTTGAGGATAGTGTCTCGTTCCTTGAGGAAAGCTTCCCGCTCCTTGAGGATTGTGCCCCGATCGGCCCGAAACGTTTCATGATCCTTTAAAATGGCTACCCGCTCTGCGAGGAAAGTTTCGCGTTCCTTCACCAGATTATTGTGCGCCTGAACGACCGCGGCATGTTGCTGATACAAGGCGTCGCGTTCTTTGAGAAAGGCATTCCGCTCCTTGAGGATTGTTTCGCGCTCGGCCAGGAAGGCCTTGTGCCCTCAAGCATGCGACTGAGCTCTGTCAGTAGCCCATTCCGTTCTCTAATGAGGGCCTCATGCGCCGCTTTCATTTGAGCGGTTTCGGCGCTAACGCCGCGGAATGGGTCCGCTGCGCCTCAATTTCGGTCCGAAGCAGTTCTATTTCTCGGCGAAGTTCGCTCGCGACGACAAGATGTTTTTTCATTTTCGGACACGACGAGGCCGCGAAATAGTCGATCGGCTTCCGCCAGCGTATCGCGAAGGCGATCAAACGCGCCGCGCAGTGCGGCTTCATCCCCGCCATTCACGACCGCGGTCATTCGGTCGAATATTTCGATCGCCGACGCGCTCATTTCCGGGTGGAGCCTGAAGTCTTCGCGGCTGGATATGTTACGATGCAACTCGGTCGTCAAAAATTTATCGATTTCAATCGCATATTTATTTTGCGGTCGAAGACTGGGGCCAATCAAAGTCTTGAATCGTTCAGCGAATGGTCGCCAATCGTCCCAATAATTGCTCGTAAGAAACAAAGAGCCGTGGTCTATTCCGGCTTGCCAGCTCTGCTTCCAGGTTGCAGCGCGTATACATGAGCAAGGATTTTGCCTGGGCGAAGCCGTTGCGTTTCCGCAGAGATTCCGCAATTTCCAATGGATTTCGAAACGGCAGAACGACGACAGGCTTGATTTTTAATTTGTCGAGCACCTTGAGCCAAAGCCGCAACAGCCGTGAAATCCGCGGATCCTTGACGACGAATATGCTGCTGTCGCCAAATTCTTGTTTGATAAACTCTGCGATCTGCACTTCGGCGCGTTGCGCGGCTTTTGTCTTGATCCAGCCGTCAGGCAAGGAAAGCGGATCGTCGTAGCTGCTCTTAATGCCTTGCAATAATTCTTCGTGAATCTGGATGACCTTGGTCGATTCCCAAAACCCCCGATCATTGTCGCCGATCGAGGCAGGCCAGAGGTCACTTGCAATGGCGGCGCCCAGAATATTGATGACGCGCGTTACGGCCGACGTGCCAGACCGGTGCATTCCGGCCACCAGAACGCACAGCTTCGATTGGGCGTTACGAGCCGGTGCAGAATTCATAACCAGATCGCCCTTTCTTGCGCGCTTATGTGCACGATGGGATCATTTATCCATTAGTAAACGATAGTTGCTATGAAGTGTAGCACACTAACGAACGTACGAAAGCGATAGCGAAAACGCTCTGCTTGCGTCATTGCTGTCATGGCATTCTGAGTTGTGATGAGTCCGGTATCATGGCAACGCCGAGTGGCGGCCCAATGTCTGAACACAGCCAAATCGGCAGCGAAATGCCAGCGCCCAAAGGCGCTGCGAATTCTCGCGCCTATTGAAATCTTTGTCACCAGGTGACGCCCGGAATACTCGTGCTTGCCACGCGATAGCCAGAGTGACGCACGGCAAACGGCAGCAAACGCTCGAGTGCGTGCAGAATGGTGCCATCGATTGGTAACGGCTCTTCCGGGTAGTCGCGCCAATCAAGCTTAAGGTCGAACATCGGTTTAAGCGCTTTAGGTCTCGTCCAAAACATCGTGCCGACAGGAAAGTTGAAGAAGGGGGCAAGCGGACCACTAAACCCCATGCGCTTCGCCAAGTCTTCCGCGAAACCCAAATTGTGGTCCCAATCTGGCAGATGCGGGTCGTCCGGAAAAACATTCCAAGACTCTCGTCGGCGGCGAAACGATTCACGATGATGTCCATCATCGGCGCCAAATCGCCAAGAAGATTTTGCCAGGCGAATTCACGCCACGTCTCGCCGAGTACCGCATCCGCAAAGAGACTTCGCTTGCTATGGAGATGACCGACGATGTCATAATGGTTGATGATATCGTCAGCAAAGGCTGTGAGCAGAGGCCCAATATCGCGGCCTCGATTTGGAACCTTGCGGATCACAACTCGTCCGCGATTATATCCCGCCAAGCGCCTCTGTGTAGTGTTTTGCCTTCGCCTCGTTACTTAGTGCTTAAGAACAAATCACAATCGCGAGTGATTACGTGTCAATTTTTCAAAAAATCGGATATTAGTTCTGGATAAAAGAAATGCGCGTGAAGGCATACCCGAATATTTTCGAGGCGCTTCAGTCGGACGGCGCGATTAGTCGGCCTAATGACTTTCTGAATCCAAGGGCCATCAGGTTTCCCACTCCTAATGAAATGCGCGAGCGGGTTAACGACAGAGAAATCAAATTTTTCGGAATTTTCATACGCGTAGATTTGCGGGTGAAAGCCTGCGCAAGGGCGCCTAAAGGAGGAATTTTTGCAGGCTTATGTTCACTGACGGCATTCCAACGAATGAGGAATAGTTTTATTGCTTCCTCCCGCGTCACACGCTGGGGAACCAGGAGCCATGAATAGTGTGTTGATCAAATAATGGATCATTCAGCAAGGTTTTAAGATCGCTGCGTGCGTTGGCTGACTACGTTCATCGCTTCCCGCCCAATCTCATCTATCTGATTCACATAGTCCGCATGTTAAATGTTGATTGCGCAAAACGTCTCGTGGCAGTCGACATCGACTGCGTGCTTAGCTTCGTCATTCGCCAAATCAGCAATCACGCGAGCCGCCGAATGCGTATCAAATAAGGAACTACACAGTGTTTAAGCAGTGGGTCATCTTTTAAGAAGCGATGCGATGCCGCTTGCATTTTCGAAACACACGATCGGGAGTCCTTGGAATGCCGGCATCAATCGCGACATTCGGCATTGGATCCAGGCGCGAACTCAGTAAAAACACATCGCAGTTTGAATAGGCAGGCTCCAAGTCTGGAAGCTCGTCGATGAAGGTCGACATTACCTTCAAGCCCAGATCGTTCGATTTGCTCGGCAAGATACGATGGATAGGCAGCGTCCCTTAATGGATCGTAGCCCTGGCCGATCCAAACAAATCGAACCGGGCGTTTAGGTTTCATCACCATTGTCGGCGGCGGCGCAGGACAAAAATATATCCACTCCCTTACGAATAAATATAGTGCCGCATCCAAGAACAATGAGTGCATCCTCCGCTCCTTTGGGCCGGATCTTGTCGCGGATATTTTGGCATAGCCGGCCGGCATACTTTCAATATGCGATTGCGGCACAGACGCACCGACCCTGCGGCAGCAGGTAGATTTTGCGACTGGATAAAGATGGATGATCTTTAATTGCCGACTCTTTTGTGATGTCGGCTGAAAATATTATCTCGGTTGACCAATCGAGCGCTTCGCCCATGGCCCCTTTGGGTCTGGTGTATGAGGCAAACTCATGCACCAAAGTCACCACCGGGATCATCGCGGTCGCGAGCGCGGGGATGAAAATCGCGTGTTTCAATGCTGTTGGCAATTGCGTACGAGATCGGGAAGAACTCCAGCTAATCTGCGGGCCAGAATTTCGCTTCGGCCGGATGCCAATCGTCGTATTTCAAAGGTCCAATAACAGCCGCGCAACATGCTTCGAAAGCCGGCACCAACTCTCCACCTGACAGCAATAATACGACGACATTGTATTTGGTGCGCAGTTGGGTTGCGATGTTGTGTGCAAGTATCGGCGCGCCAGTTCGTGACGCTTGATGACTGACAATCAGCACTGTTTTTCGTTTTGGGTCCAGGCGAGAACAATCGAATGTCAGTTGGGAGGCGACGCTTACCGGACGTCGTTTCTCCGCGCTGCCGTGGCGAATGAAGTGCAAGAGATAACTCATGCGCGCTCGCGCGATATCAGGATAGCGCTCCTCATAATATTCGGGGTCGAAGGAAGCGGAGGGAGCGTAATTCATCCGCTCGCCAACAAGAACGTAATGAAGTGCAGGGTCTAAATCGGCGTTGCCTAGCCGGGAAGCATAGGCGTTGGCGTCGAACAGATTGCTGCCGCGAATGATTGACGCGACAGCTTCCGCCCGAGCGCGCGTGGGATAAACAGGCCAACCCGCGGACCGCAGCATGAGGTAGGTGATGGCCGGCGGTTGCGATAAGCCCAGCGTACGAAAATACGGGAGGAGAAAATTGCCTTCGAAATGCGGCCCTGGCTCGATCCCAGCGCGCCATCCCGCAGACAAGGTAATGCTCGGCTGCGCCGGCGCTTGATTCTAGGCCGGCTGCAGCAGAATAAGCCTCGGCATCGAAAATATCGCTTGTCGCGAGGAGGTTGCAATCGAAAAGAAGGTCCTCACCCGAGCGATATTCGAAGGTCTTTTGAGCCTTATCCATAAAGCAATTCTAACCTGCGATAGACAGCGACCTATAAGACAAAAAACATAAATTTACATACGATAGGGTATTGCCTGAAGACAATTTCATAAAGGGCGTTCGGTGTGCTCGTCAAAATCTCATCGCAGCCCAAACGAGCCTTCCCGTGCGGATTTTAGCTCTCGAGGCTCGAAAAGCCGTCGTGCCCACCGTCACCCCGCCTGTTCGTCATTAGCCGGGTGAATATGAGCTTGGCCGCGCGCAGCGGAGCAGTTATGCGCCAGGATGCCTGATCGAAGCAGTTTTTGAACCAGTTCAGTGTCCGTGTTTCGCTCGGCTAATTCGTGGCTCATACGCGAGCAGTCTTTGCGGCTTGTTGCTGGATCAAGCGTGTTTTCACATCCCGCTCCAACTCAACCGCGTCCAACCTTTGCCGCAGGCTTTGCAATTCAAACTGAAGCGCCGCTCGCTCCGAACACAAAGTTTATACTGACGTTCGTGGTCTCGTTTAAGCGCTTCGTTCTCTTTCGACTAGCCGTTCAGCTGCGGAATGTGCCTCTATTCAGATCGGCCGCGAAAATATCCTGAGGCCTTTCCGGCGCAGGCAATTCATTGGCTGATGCCTTCTGCGGCGAACGTCGGCCGCTTCGTTCGTTCCATCCGTCATTCTCCTGCCGCCGGTCGCATTGCAGCTGATGGGTTATTTCGCGGCAAATGTATTATATTTCATTCGGTTCAGGTCCAGCCCGAAGGATGGCCGAAGCGAAGAAAGCTATTTGGATTTTTCGATCGATCGCCACCAATCGAGTGTCTGTTGCAGTCCGCTCCTCAAAGGAAGTGGTGGGCGTCCATCCGAGGATAGTTCTCGCTCTTTCTATGGAAAGAACGGAAACGGGAACATCGACCGGTCTGCCATGCCTCCATTCGATTTTGATCTCGGTATTCAGCAGCGACTGAACGGCTGCAATGATTTGCAGCAAGCTTCGGCCGTGCCCGCTTCCAATATTGAAGATACGAAAATTGCTTTGGTCAAACATCGCCTTTTCCAGCGCGGCGACCACGTCATCGACGTAAATGTAGTCACGTACCGCCGATCCGTCCCCCCAGATCTCGATTGGCTCATTTCTAAGCGCCCGCGAAATCAGGGCCGCAATCACGCCTTGATTTTTGAGTGGGATTTGAAACGGACCGAATGGGTTTGCGACGCGCAAGATGCGATAATCAAGACCAAAGAGATGCGCGTAAAGCGCCAGATATTTTTCAATGGCAAGTTTTCCTACTCCATAGGCGGTAATAGGGTCGGTCGGCGCCGTCTCGGAAGTCGGGATTTGCGTTGACGGTCCATAGATCGTTCCGCCTGACGACACGTAGACGATTCGTTTGACACCCGAATTGCGGCAGATATCGAACAAGGCAAGCGACGACGCGACGTTCTGTTGCAAGATCGCCCACCATATCGAGATTGGCGGATTGAGGCGTCGTCGCATGGATAAGGTGAAAGACGATCTCATGCGTCTCGATGGCGGCCGCCAGCGCTACGGTGTCTGAGAAGTCGCCGTGATACCATTCGACATGGTCGAGCGCTTCCCTGAATTGGCAACTGCGGCCGAACGCGCGGACTCGATAGCCTGAAGATGCCAATCGGCGGCAGAGGTTGGTTCCTAAAAACCCGCCGCCGCCGAGGACAATGCAGGAAGGCCGGTGATCAGTCATTTTTTCTCAAAAATCTCAACCGAGCCGACACAAAATAAGCAGTCCATCCGACGACGGAGCTCGCGGCCAACCGGTTCGGGCAAAATCTAATTCAATCGACATAACAAACGCCAGCCGCCGACTGATATGGAGCATTCACGCCACCGAGGAAGGCACCGGTTGAGCTTATGCACTTTGGTAAGTCGGCTGCTCCGCTGAACCCGGCGGCCACGTTTGGGTGCGCCGAAAGGCAGTCCAATAGGCCTTTTTGTCATATGGGATCGGCAAGCATATAATACAGGCCGATCGAGTGACAGTTCTTTATCCTTGATCAGCTCGTCTTTCATGGTCTAGAAGACAATCGCTCCCAGCAGCAAATATCATGAGATTGCAAAAGGGTTGAACATGCCGGTCACTGCAGAGGTGCCGGAAGTTTTTATGTTTTTGCCGGCCGACGACGCTGCAAGTCCCGAACTGTCGATTGTAATCCCAGCCCTTAACGAAGAAATCTCAATTGGCCAGTTCGTCGATTGGTGCAAACAGGGCTTTGCCGCAGCTAATGTCGTCGCGGAAATCCTGATTGTCGACAGCTCGAGCGATCGTACCGCTGAGATCGCGGTGGCGCACGGAGCGCGCGTGCTCAAGACTCCTAAGCGGGGCCTCGGGCGGGCCTATATCGATGCTATTCCCTTCATTCGCGGTCGCTACGTGCTGATGGGCGATGCTGACTGCACGTATGATTTCCGCGATATTCAGGCCTTCGTCGATAAATTTCGCGCCGGCTCCGAATTCGTAATGGGCTCGCGGTTTAAGGGCTCGATCGAGCAAGGCGCCATGCCGCCGCTTCACCGGTATTTTGGTACGCCGCTGACGACCTGGATTTTAAACGTGATGTACGGAACCCGCTTTTCCGACATCCACTGCGGCATGCGCGGAATTACGCTCGATGCCCTCAAGCGCATCAATCTCGTTTCCCAGTCGTGGGAATACGCATCCGAGATGGTGCTCAAGTCGGTGCATCTCAATCTACTCACCAGCGAAGTTCCAGTCAGTTTTTTGAATGCGCCTGAGGGACGAGTCAGCCACCTCGTGCAAGGCGGTTGGTCGACGCCGTGGAAGGCAGGTTGGATCAACTTGAAGGCAATGTTTGTCTTCGGCGCGGACTTTTTCTTGATCATTCCTGGCCTGTTGCTGCTGGTCCTTGGGTTTGTGCCGCTAGTGCTGTTGGCTGCCGGGCCGCGCATGGTCGGTGAAATTACCTTTTCCGTTAATTCGATGCTTGTGGCTCTGGTGGTCAGTATCCTTGGTCTACAGTTTATCTTCATCGGTGCTATCGCGCAGTCGCTCTATGACACGGTCGGCCGTAAGCGCCAGCGTTGGCTCTCGCTGTTTGCTTACACGCGGACTACACTTTTGGCGGTCGCTGTGTTTCTCGCCGGTCTGCTACTCGATATGCGTTTCGTTGCAGCTTTCGCCGCGGAAAAATATCAGATGAGCGAGGCGCTGATTGCGGCGAACCATATGGCGATTTTTGGCATGTTCCTCATGATGGGCAGCCTCATCGCCTTCGTGTCCATGCTGCTTATCCATGCGGTCGCGCTATACCTTCCGCTTGGTCCGCCGATCGCGACCGGGACCGCGCGCATCGTATCAGCCGCCGAACCGGGCGGTCATACGCCGCCGCAAATGAAAGCTTAGAATCTGGAGAACGCGATGTCCTTTGCCGCTGATTTTCTTCAGGAGACGGCCAAAATACTGGCGGCGCTCGACACCGGCGCGATCGAAGCGGTCGCGCAAGGGCTTGCCGGCGTGCGTGAGCGGGGAGGGCGTCTCTTTATCCTTGGCGTCGGCGGCTCCGCCGGTCACGCCGGTCACGCGGTCAACGACTTTCGCAAAATCTGCGCCTTCGAGGCCTATGCCCCCACCGATAACGTGTCGGAGCTTACCGCGCGCACCAACGACGAGGGATGGGAGACGGTGTTCGAGGCCTGGCTGAAGGGCTCGCGCATCGGAGCGCGCGACGGACTTTTGATTTTTTCCGTCGGCGGCGGCGACAAGGAGAAGAATGTATCGGTCAATCTCATCCGCGCGATCGACACGGCGAAGGCGGCCGGCGCCGCGGTCTATGGAATCGTCGGCCGCAACGGCGGCTATACCAAAGCCAATGCGACGGCCTGCGTCGTCGTGCCGCCACTTTATCCCGACCGTATCACGCCGCATACGGAAGGCTTGGCCGCCGTCATTTGGCATCTGCTGGTCAGCCATCCGGCGCTGAAGGTGGCCGGGACGAAATGGGAGTCCATTCGTTGAAGCGTGGCGTTTCGCCGCCAATTTGCTGTGGTCCCGATGGCCGCCGCGCGCCAAGGCGCCAAAACCCCTAGCCCGATAGAATGCGGGATGACGCAATGAATCCATCGCCGGGCGAGCCACCAAAGTTACGCCGCGCCGTGTTCCTCGACCGGGACGGTATTCTTAATGCGGCGGTCGTTCGCGACGGACGGCCCTATCCGCCTGCCTCGCTTGCGGAAATGACCCTGCTTCCGGGCGTGGAAGAGGCCTGTGCCCGGCTCAAGAAAAGCGGATTTCTGCTGATCGTCGTGACCAACCAGCCGGACATCGCCAAAGGCAAGACCACGGTCGGCGAGGTCGAAGCGATAAACGCGGCGCTGCAGGCCCGCTTGGGCCTTGACGAAGTCTGCGTCTGCCCGCATGACGATGCCGATAACTGCGCGTGCCGGAAGCCGAAACCCGGCCTTCTTCTCGACGCTGCCAAGCGCTGGAAGATCGACCTTGCGAAGAGTTTCATGATCGGCGACCGGTGGCGTGACGTTGAGGCGGGTCAGGCAGCGGGCTGCCGGACCGTATTCGTCGATTATGGCTATGCCGAGCGTCGCCCCGCCGCGCCCGACATAGTGGCGCCATCACTTGCGGCAGTCGTGCCCGACATCATTGCTGCGCTGGAAAGGACTTAAATCCATGGCACCCAGTGCCGGAACTTTGAAGGTCAAGATCTTCGCCGACGGCGCCGACCGGGCGCGCATGCTCGAGCTCTATGGCAACAGCATGGTCAAGGGGTTCACCACCAATCCGACGCTGATGCGGCAGGCCGGCGTGACCGATTACGAGGCCTTCGCCAAGCAAATCCTCGTCAGCATCCCGGACCGTCCGATTTCGTTCGAAGTGTTTTCGGACGACTTCGCCGACATGGAACGCCAGGCGCTGAAGATTGCGTCCTGGGGCGCGAACGTCTTCGTCAAGATTCCGGTGACCAACACCAAGGGCGAAAGCACCGCGCCGCTCGTCCGCCGCCTGGTCAAGCAAGGCGTTCAGCTCAACGTGACGGCGATCTTCACGATCGCCCAGATCGACGCGGTCGTCGACGCGCTTGCCGGCACGAAACATTCCTACGTCTCGGTGTTCGCCGGGCGCATCGCCGACACCGGTTGCGATCCCATGCCGTTCATGCGGCACGCGGTGGACGCGTGCAACCGGGCCGGCGGCATGGAGGTGATCTGGGCGAGCCCGCGCGAGCTCCTCAATATTTTCCAGGCCGACGAAATCGGCTGCCACGTGATCACGGTCACCCCCGACATCATCAAGAAGCTCAGCGGCGCCGGCAAAGACCTCGGCGTGTTCTCGCTCGATACGGTGAAGATGTTTTACAATGACGGTGCCGCGGCCGGGTTTAAGTTGTGAGAGCGCGGACTATGGCTGCCTCCACAGATACATTTGGGCATCGAGCGACGCGTTTCTTTTTTCGCCGTTACAAGAGCGCACGGGAGTTTTTCAGCAACCGAAAGCCTGACATTTTCACGCGCGCGTTTTTTTGGTTGCGATACAAGCTGCAGGTTCTGACCACGGCTCGCAAGCTGACCAGACTCGACAGGCTGGAGCGAACGATATGGAAGGCCATCTATTTCCAGCGCTTCGGCACCGAGCCGCTCTATAAGGCCGAAACCGAGCGCCCGGTCGCAGTCGAAAGCCCCGATCACAAATGGCCGCGCGGCACGGCGTTCGACAACAGCTCCAACCGCAATTTCAATCTCAAGCTCTACGCGCATTTCAATTTTCGCACGGATTTACGGGTGATGGATCTTGGATGCTCGGGGGGCGGATTCGTCAAATCCTTCCTCGAGGACGGCTATACCGCGGTTGGCTTGGAAGGCTCCGACTGGTCGAAAAAGCTGCGTTCGGGCGAGTGGGATACCTGTCCCCATCATCTGCTGACCTGCGACATCACGAGCCGTTTTCAGGTGACCGATCGCGGCGGCGGCGCGATGACGTTCCACTGTATTACCGCGTGGGAAGTGCTCGAGCACATCCCGGCGGACATTCTCCCGGCGCTTATCGACAACATCGCCCGCCATTTGACGCCGGACGGGATTTTCGTCGCCTCCGTCGACACGGCTCCTGACGCCAATCCAATTACCGGCGCGGTCTATCACGCTACATTGCAGCCGAAGAGCTGGTGGTTGGCCCAATTCGCAAAAGCCAATCTCGTCGAATGCGAGCGCCACCTCTTCACGACGCGCGACTATGTTCGCGGCCATGGCATGGGCCTCACCGACTGGGATCCGGCGGATGGCGAGGGCTTCCACTTGGTGCTGCGGAGGGCGTGATTTTCGACTGTATTTTTCCGTTTAACTTGCCGAAGCAGCCGCGTTTTGCTCATTAATAGCGCGATGCGCGAAGAGCAGCAGATTGCTCGGCCAACCCATAAGCTTCGCGGTGACGATGTCGAATCTCCATCCCGCGATTCCTGCGACGGCCTTGCGCAGATCGCCGCGCGACATCAAGTTTAAATTCTCTTCTTCGGCAAAAAATCCGTAACCGAGCCTGCGCATAAGGGCGCGTGATGCCGGCTTGGCCAGCCAATGCACGAGCGGCAGCTGGGTGTGAAATTCGATCGGAAACCAGCGGTTGGGCGTCGTGAGGCAAATTCCCCGGCGCGCCACACGGAGGCATTCCTTGATCATACGAACTTGATTTTCGAATGATCCAACGTGCTCAAGTACGGCGGACGAGTGGACGAAATCGAATGCGCCGTCCTCAAATGGAAGGTCCGTCGCGTTCGCTTGGACATAGGTTAGCCCCGGATACATGGTCTCGAGAAATGACGCGTCGCCTAATCCGCAGGCGGTGATCCTGGTCTTGAACGGGTAGAGCGCCTCGAAATAATTTGAAACCGAATAGACCTGGTCCGAGGTCACGCCGACATCGAGCACGGTGTGCTCTGGCCTCGGAGCAAGGCGCCGCATAAATTCGTCGAACATCTGGTGCCGCACCCGCAATCCGACGCGGACCGCAAGAGAATTGGGAGCGGTGACGTTGTATTGGTCGTTCGGCTTCTCATTCATTCGGCTGGCATTCTATTTTCTTGGCGGTGAGAGTATCGGGCTCCCCATGGCCGGAGCGACGGCGCCTATCCGATTTTGGTCCATGGCGGCTTCGACCGCATGCTCCAAATGAAAAAGACTCCAGGCAGGGAGCTTAGCGTGAGCGCGGATCCGTACAAGATCGAAACAGCAAACGCTGTATCCAGGCGAACACCGTATAGTCCAAAAAGATAGACCAGCGTGCCTTCGCGAATTCCCCATCCTGCAACGGAGATCGGTATGGTCGCCGCAAGGGTCGATATGAATGTGACCAGCG
The DNA here is from genome assembly GCA_963749625.1 of uncultured Alphaproteobacteria bacterium. Lineage (GTDB taxonomy): Bacteria > Pseudomonadota > Alphaproteobacteria > Rhizobiales > Xanthobacteraceae > Pseudolabrys. Next base: position 108,251 of record CAVVNY010000009.1, read on the forward strand.
CAATGTCAGAGACGGGTAGTGAAACGTCGACCGCTCTTGCGAAGATCAAGATCGCAGCGACTGGCAGCATTTGATTCAAAGCCGCCAGGACAATGATCGCTAAGGCTGCTCCGGTCTCTTGGCGAATGTCCAGATACTATCGTGCAGCCTGACAATCCCTACATGAAATCCCATGAACAGCGGGATTGGTCTATGCCGAAAGAGGCTGAACGCCCACATGAAAACCAGGCCGAATTCCTAGGAGCCCGGCAGCCGCTGCGACGACCCATTCCAAGCGCGCTTGCCTTTGATGAAAGCTGGCAACAGGCAGCAGCACCGCCGCACCTAGAAGCGAGACAAGGACGCCAGTCGCCCGGTCCAGAAGGACGCTATAAATCGATGTTCCCCATGGCGCGCCAAGCTGCTTGGCGCGCCAGGCACGAAGGACGTCGCCACCTACCGCGGTCGGCAATAGCTGATTGAAAAGAAATCCCAGGAAAACGCTGCCGATCAAAGCGCTCCAGGATGTGCGGAAACCCAATACCGACAGAATCACAGCCCAACGCGGCGTCACAAGAAAAACGCTTGCCGCGAGCACGAGGGTTGCGCCGGCGAATGCGTCCCAAGACACAGTGCGAAGCCGCCCGATAATCTCGCCCGATCCAATATGGTAGGCTAAAGCTACGATCAGGCTGATAGATAAAATCGTGCGAACGATTGGCCCGAATTTGCTTTTCCTGGCCGTCAGCACCCGGTTGCCCATCTGCTCTTTATCTTGGGTTCTCGCAATCATCGGCATGCTGTGGTGCTGTTCAACTCCAACGCTTCTGACCGTTCAAGCGCGGCGTGTCCAACGAAATTTAGCGGGTTCGGTCTTAAAATCGAAGCCATTCGGCCGGTTTGAACCCGAAAATCGATCTGGCTTTGAGCCCGGGTTTTCATATTGATTGTTCGACAATGGCTGAAGATGTGAAGGCTTGTGCCGGAATGAACAAAGAACCATTCCAAGAATTTCGTTCATTGCTGAGTCGCATCGCGTATTTCAGCCCGCCGAAGTGGCTGATTTATTTATACGTGATAGCGCTTAGCTTGGTTTATGTCGTTGTTAGAGTTCACACGCCGCTGACGCTTTATCCTGGCTCGCCGCACGATGACGGCTTGTATATGTCATTGGGGCGGTCGCTGGCGGAGGGGCATTGGCTCGGGCCGTACAACCAGTTCACCTTGATGAAAGGGCCCGGCTATCCGGCCTTTCTGGCTGTCGCCAATTGGCTCGGCATTTCCGCGTCTCTGGCGCATGCGCTGTTTTATTGCGCGGCGGCGGTATTTTTCGTCGCGATCGCCCATCGCTTTGTCAAATCCTATTTGATTTCCGGGCTTCTTCTGGCGCTTCTGTTGGGGCAATTGCTTCCCACAACTGTGTATATCGATCGCATTCTGAGGGAGCAAATCACCGGCAGCCAATTTCTTTTCCTCTTCGCGGCGGCTGTTGGTGCGTTTTTCTCGCTCAGTGAGACAAAAGAGAGGCTATTGTTTGCCGCGCTGACCGGATTTTTCCTCGGATGGCTCTGGCTCACGCGCGAGGAGGGAGTTTGGGTTCTGCCAGGTGCAATAATCTTAATCGGTACCGCCTCATATCGCGGGTATCGTAGCCGGCGGTTGCGTGAGCTTGCCGGGACATTGGCGATGGTGATCGCTGTCTTCGCCACGATTCAAGTGGGGTTCGCTGCCGTCAATTGGGCGGTCTACGGCAAGTTTGTCGGCGTCGATTTCAAGGAAACAAATTATCAGCGGGCGTTGCGCGCAATTGACAGCGTCCGCTCCGGCGGCACGAAAGACTTTGTTTCGATCACCCATGCGGCGATGAAGCGCGTCGATGCCGTGAGTCCGGCCTTTGCGTCGCTTGCCCCCTACTTTAACGGGCCGGGCAAGGGATGGGAGTCTTTCAGCTGTAACCTATATCCTAATAGCTTGCGGCGAGATCGGCTCCGGTTGGTTCATGTGGGCTCTGCGCGACGCGGCGGCAAGATCAGGGCATTACTCTTCGCCCGCTGAAGCGTCGGCATTCTACGGGCGGATCGCGGACGAAATCACGGCGGCTTGCGGGCGCGGCGACGTTGATTGTGCGCCACAGCTCATTGCCGAGATGCCGCCGATAAATTGGGCCGACGCCATCGGTCGCATGCCCTCTCTTTACGCTCGGGCTTTCGAACATCTCCTTTTGATGCATCCTCCTCTTCAGTTCAATCCGAGTTCCGGATCTGAAACCGAACTCGACACGGCTTTGCATTTTCTGAACTATCCGCTCTACACGAAGCGTCGAATAATGTGCGTCCGCGGCCACCTACAGCCTTTCCGGCTGGTACCTTAAATCGGGCCACAAGTGGCTATGGGCAACGGTCAAAGCGCCAGACGGCACTCCGGTCGAAGTCCGGCTCGATCGCAACGCGAGCCCGGACCTTCAAGCCGGCTTCAAGGATCCCGAGGCCTCGCATCAAAGATTTATCATCATGACGCGTTGCAACGATGAATGTACGTTGGAACTGCAATCGCAGGACGGTGAAATTGTCCAAAAGAAACTGTCCGAATTCCGGCACGGTTCGATAGGTTTTACCTTAGGTACAGGAAACGTCCAGTCGACAGCACCATCGTAGTTGCCTCGGCCAGCACGACGCGATTGATGGACGTGGTTGCCGGCCGTGTCCGGGAAGCCGTTTTGAAGATTACGCATATGTCTTAGTGCCCACGCTCGTCCTTGGCGCCTCTGTTTTCTACTGCGTCGCTGTTGTACTGGAGGCGTGTCTTGATGAACGTAAGCTACATCATGGCGCTTTGTTCATGGTCGCTCGTTATAGTGCGCGTATCGTTGATTGTGCTGATCGCAGCGACGTCGTTTCCCGCTTTAGACCCGTCATTATCTGTGGCCGGCTCAACTGCTGCTCGTGACCGGTGCGTTGTTTTCGTTATCTGCCTTGCTTCAGGTTTCGGAACAGGCTCGGGCATAGGGATCAAAAATGGAACAAATTGATTCCCAAACATATAGCCTGCCGAAACGATGGAGCATCGCCTACACGATAGCGCTTGGATTGTTTTTTCTCACGATTTCGGCGCAGCATCCGACCGAAATTATGTTCGTACACCATTGCCGATTGACTGCTATTTCTTCATCAGGGGATGAGCATTGTAACAGGCCAATGGTATAAGCGCCTACAACGACCACAGCTGGTAAAAGGCGCCGGGTACCCGTTGTTCTTGGCCCTTAATTATATGACCGGCCTGCCGGTCGGGATTGGGCAAAATCTATTGTATTTTGCAGCCGTAATGTACGCGGCGTTTGTTCTATCGAAGCTATCCGAGAGCCGGATCATTTACTTGCTGATTCCTTCCGCTCCTGCTAACGCCACCTGTTCTGTACGCGGTCGACCTTCAGCGACTACTCCGTGAATTTTTCTACGTCGCAATGAGTTTGTTTATCTTCGTGGCACTATTCGATGTTTTTCTTGCCAAGCCGAACGGCGGCCTGCGGTTGGGGAGGGCCGCTATTTTGGGACTGCTTTGTGGCGTCTTCTGGATTACGAGAGAAGAAGGCGTTTGGATTGCGCCGGCAATTGTTATTACGCTGGCATTCGCCGTGCTCAAACAAAAGACGTTACCGCATCAGACGCCATGGCGCGGGTTTGTGACGAAAATATTTGTAACTTTGCTGAGCACCACATTAGTGCTCGTGACGGTCGGATCGTTCAATAAGTACTTTTACGGCAGGCTTGTTCTGAATGAGCTCAAGGACTCGAGCTTTGAGGACACCTGAATGCGCTTCAGCGTGCTTCTTATCAGTATCACAAGGCGTATCTGCCGGTTCCCAAACAGGCGCGATTGTGCAAATCTACCAACAAAGTCCGTCGTTTGCAAAAGTGAAGTCCTATCTCGATCCCGACGGCAAGCCGTCCCCGTGGAATTATGGTTGCGATCTACAACCTCAGACATGTGGCGACATAGCCGGCGGCTGGTTCATATGGGCTTTCAGGGATGCGGCCCAGAGCGTCGGCATGTACAAGAATGCCTACACCGCGGCGCAGTTCTATGAACAACACGAGAGAGGTCGATGTGGCGTGCGCGCAGGGACGGCTCACGTGCGCGTCATGGCTTCCGCCCCTTGTTCCATACATGAGTTACAGCGAAATTCTGGGCGTGCCGTCGCGTATCGCTGGATTCTCGAATTCATTGCGATGGTGCCACCGCTCTCTGTCGATGCGGCAAAATCGCAGATAGAAGACGCGGCACGAGCGCGCGTTCTCGAATTTTTGAACTACCCAACGCATGTCGAGGCGCCCAGCCGTTCAATTCAGCCTCAACGGCTGGTTTAAAGGTAACGGCAACGAGTGGATAACGTTCGACGGCGTCGGATTACAAGGCAAGCTGACGGCCTCGCGAGATCCGAGCCCCGATTTGGTTACTGGATTTCACGATCCGCTGCTTGACCACAACAAATTCTCGGTTAAGGGGATTTTGCGCAACATCAGAAAATTGCTCGCTTATCATTCGAGATCAGCATGGGCAGTCGCTAAATATTTTGGTGTTAAAACTCAAAGCCCCCTCGGGCATGGCTCTTGGAAATGGCTCAATTAATTTTGATGGTTCGCAGTTAGAAGCTAAAAATCTAGTTTCGTGGCGAACCGAATTGTATGAGAGCTTTTTGCATTATATTCTCGTATTCAAACCACTCTCGTCGATTTTCATCATGGCCGGTTGGCTGGTGCTTCTGGTCATTTCAATTCGGGCTCTTTTCCGACGGCAAATGTCCCGGACCCTTTTTGGCTGCCCTCACTTTAATGATAGCAGTCTTGTCTCGCGCTACGTTGTTGGGTCTTGTCGGCGCTTCTTCTTTTCCGGTAGTGGATTACAAATATTCGGCGCCCGCAACCCCTCTAGCGATAATTGCCGCAATGCTTGCGATCCTTAAGGCTTTCGCATTGTTGTCGGATAGGAGGGACGAAGCAATCCAGGTCAGTGTCCGAGCATGCCAAATTCTCAGCTTAAACTTCATAGAAACGTCAGCCTTGCTGCCGATTTTAGTGCTCCACGAATGCGGCATGAATAAACGTCAAGGTTCAGGTTGGAGGCAGTTAGAGGCTGCAGGCGCCGGCACCTGGTTCTCAGTCCGGCGATGGAGACGATAAGAAAGACGTTCGTCCCCATATTTTAAGTTTGTCACCTATGGTGTGTTTGGTTGCTATAATTGATAGTCGGACTTCGGATTGGCCTTGGCTCAATGGTGAGTTTAGCGGATGGCTATTAATGAGTTGCGTATTGCGCCGCTGACAAGTCTTTTCAAAATAATCACCAATTCGTAGATTCTTCTTGCATTTGGTTCGCTAATTACACTTTCCTGCCTTTCGGTGGCCCTGTAAGTGCGATCGTCAAGGTGAGGAAACCTAACGCGATAGGGGGAGCTAGCATTCGCAATATGAAGACTGTATAAATATAGATGTAATTCATGAAATCGACGTAGCGCGCGATGATTATGGCGTCGCCCACCACTAACCTCTGATCTATCGGTGGTTAGGGCTTCAGTAATTCTTATCCGATAGCGGCGTTCGTTCAGGAACTAGAACCAGCAGATCTTTAGGCGTCTCGTGCAAAATCAAGACTACTTACCTAAGGTAATTCGCCATTATTAACTTATTGCCATTTATTGTGAGTATCGTTGAGGGACATGTGCGTGGCGGACAAAAATATTACCCGGAGCTTGACAAGAAAATTGTATCGATGTGCGAGGAAGCCGCGCTCGCATATGGAGTGAAAGCGAACGTGCATCCGGCGGATCATATTTTCTGGTTCATTTTCAACCTCCCATATTTTCGGAAAATAGAGGAAGCCATTCGGAATTATTTTTCCAACGGCAATAAATCGGCATGCAAGTTGAGAATTATTGCTGGCGATCTTGTCCCCGCGCAAGACGTATCGATGCTCGAATTTGCGTCTGGTTATGGCTGCGTAACGCGTCATCTCAGCCACGAAGGTGAAAAATATTGACGTCACTGCATGTGATATTCATCCGGCAGCAGTTGAATTCATTAGAAATGTGCTTGGGTTAAAGTGCGAGCCGTCAAATCCAACTCCGAAGAATTCGTCCTTGGCAAATTGTTCCAGGTAGTTTTCGCGTTGTCATTCTTTTCACACATGCCAGACCGAACGTGGCGAGGTTGGCTGGAGCGGTTGGTCGCGCATACTCTGCCGGGAGGCTTTGTCATCTTCACGACCCATGGGCTTCGCAGCGCGAAAATGATGAAGGTAGATAATCTGGGCGAGAGCGGATTTTGGTTTAATCCACAAAGCGAGCAAAAGGATATCGACGCATCGGAATACGGTACGACGATTACGTCGTTCGATTATGTCTACACTCAGATCAACTCCATTCCGGATGTGCGTCTTATCAAATTTCAGGAGGGATTTTGGTGGGGGCACCAGGATGTTTATATGCTACAAAAGAGCTGAGAACATGTTGATCTCTCTGTTGCCTTCTTAGAGTGAAAGCGGCCCGTTTTTAAAATTTGCGAGAATTCGAGTTTGGCGTCATGCGTGGTTGAAGCCAGTAGCATGCGAGCGGTTAGGCTAGGGCCTCGACGTGCGCGCCGTAACTACTGGTGGAATGCGCAGAACACCTAATGTTTCGTTGAAGTGTATCCTCTCATTGAGACGTCATTGCGGGCTGACAATCGTATATCTCATGGGCAGACGCGCGCCTGTGGCACGAGAGCATATTTCTTGGTTACAGTAGTGGCGACGATGAAAAGTTTATCGCCCGCCGCACATGAAAAGCTTGCTACGAAATGCGTGTTCTTCGCCGCATCCGGGTTGGCCTTCGGGTTGGCCTTTACCCCGGCCGTGATGTCGGGCCGCGGGCCATCGGTGCGAAAGGTCGCCATGTTGCGGCCATTCACGAACGCGTCAAGTTGATTGGCGTTCCGTCGCCAGAAATATCGACGGCCCAGCCGTTTACCCTGACCTTTCCGCCGTCAATTCGGGCAACCGTATCTACATGGCCGCCTAAATCTTTCGACGGATGATATCCCGCCGCCTTCGCCGCCGCTGCCAGCGAAGCCTCGTCGGTAAATTTCCAATTCACACCGTCATTCCGCGACAAAATCCAGTTCGTGATCAAGAACGAGCCGACGAGAACAACCAGCCCGCCGACCAAATAAGCAATTGTGCGCATTGCGGTCCTCTTGATCGCCGAAAACGTTGCGATGCCGCTCGCCCGCGGGTTCTACAGCAGCAAGGTACGCACGACTCGCTCTATATCCGCGAAGCAGGCGCGAGAATCGTATAAGAATCGAAATACTTAGGCAACGGATCAGACGCGCTGTGACAAACATGCGAAGCAAAGTTGATGCTGTTTGCCGGCCCGGGTTGCGGCCTTCGATGACGGGCTTGACCTTCCCTCAGCGCTAAGCAATAGGGTGCATATGCGCTTTTTCATCACCGGCGGGGCCGGTTTTCTCGGCTCGAATCTCGTCAATACCATCCTCGACCGCCGGCTTGGCGCGGTGACGGTATTCGACAATTTCCTCACCGGGCGGCGCGAGCATTTCGGCGAGCGCGTCGGCTCCTCCGAATTGTCGATCGTCGAGGGCGACGTCGCCGATATAGAAGCGGTCGCGCAAAGCGGTAGCCGGCCACGACGCCGTGTTTCACCTCGCCGCCAATTCCGATATCGCCCGCGCCGCGAACGAGCCGCTGGTCGATTTCGACAACGGCACCCGCCTGACGCAAAGCCTGCTGGAGGCAATGCGCAGGACGGGCGTGAAACGCCTGCTGTTCACCTCGGGCAGCGGCGTCTATGGCGAGGTGCCGCCGGTGCCGGTCGGGGAGGATTACTCGCCGATGATCCCGATCTCCACCTATGGCGCCGCCAAGCTCGCCTCGGAGACGCTGATCAGCGCCTACTGCCACATGTTCGACATGGTCGGCACCGTGTTCCGCTTCGCCAATGTCGTCGGCCCGCATATGACGCATGGCGTCAGCCACGACTTCACCCGCCGCCTGCATGCCGATCCGACCCATCTGCAAATCCTGGGCGACGGCAATCAGAGCAAGCCCTATGTCCACGCCGACGACGTGGTCGCGGCCATGCTGTTTCTGCAGCAACAGCAAACGTCGGCTACGCTACTATAATGTCGGTTCCGAGGATCATCTGCTGGTGCGCGAAATCGCCGACATCGTCGTTGCCGAGATGGGATTGAAGAACGTCAAATACGAATACACCGGCGGCACGCGCGGCTGGCGGGCGGACGTTCCGGTCTATCGCCTGGACACCTCGAAGATTCGCCGCCTGGGTTGGAAGAACGAACTGAACTCCCGTGAGGCCGTCGTCGCCGCCGTGCGCGCTTTGCTCGCCGAAATCGCCGCCGGCCTGTAGCAACCGATCGGATATCAGCCGTGCAACTGCCGCCGCATGTAAAACGGGTGCTGCTCACCGGAGGCGCGGGGTTCATCGGCAGTCATGTGCTCGACCTGCTGGCGCCGAGCGGGGTGCATTTCACCGTTTACGACAACCTGACCAACGGCAAGCTCGACTATATCGAAAGCCACCTCGTCGCGCCCGAATGTCACCTTCGTGAAGGCGGATATTCTCGATCGCGAGCGTCTGACCGAAGCGACGCGCGGCCATGATCTGGTCTGGCACCTCGCCGCCAACACCGACATCATCAACAGCCACGACCAGCCCTCGCGCGACCTCGACGATTGCGCGGTCGGAACCTTCAACGCCGTCGAGGCAATGCGCAAGACCGGCGTGCGCGATATCATCTTCGCCTCCAGCGGCGCCGTTTACGGCAATATCTGCGCCGACCAATCGGTGACCGAGGGCGCCGGGCCGCTCCTGCCGGTCTCGACTTACGGCGCCGGCAAGATCGCGAGCGAGGCTTTCATCTCCTCGTTCTGCCACGTCTATGGCCTGCGCGGCTGGATGTACCGTTTCGGCAACGTCATCGGCGCGCGCATGACGCATGGCGTGATCTACGATTTTCTCGGCCGGCTGCAGAAGGACCCGGCGCGCTTGCTCGTGCGCGGCGACGGCAGGCAGGAGAAGAACTATTTTCTGGTGGAGGAATGCATCGACGGCATGCTGTACGGCTACGCCAACGTCCCGCTCGATGACGAAAATCCCTGCGGCGTGTACAATCTCGGCACGCCGACGGTGAGCAAGGTCATCGATATCGCGCAGATTATCGTCGACGAGATGAATCTGCCGGACGCCCGTATCGAAATCGAAGGGACCAAGAAGGCCTGGCCGGGCGACCAGCCGCGCGTTCATTTCGAAGTCGGCAAGTTTACGGCGCTCGGCTGGACGTCGCGGCTCAACTCCGACCAGTCGGTCCGCATCGCCGTGCGGCGTATGCTCGGCAAAAAAGACAGCCAGGCTTGGGTGCGATGAACGCCGGCGCGACCAAGATCGCCGTTCTCGGCCTTTGGCACCAGGGCGTGGTCGGCGCCGCCTGCCTCGCCGATCGGGGCTTTGCGGTGGTCGGGGCGGATCCTGACGCGGCCCGTATTGCCAAGCTTCGCGGCGGAAAAGCCCCTCTCTTCGAGCCAGGCCTGGATGAACTCCTCGGCAAGGGCCTGCAATCCGGCCGCCTGTCGTTCGTTGCCGATTATGCCGGAGCCGTTCGCGGCGCGCCGTTCGTCTTCGTCATGTTCGACACGCCGGTGGACGAAAACGACCAGAGCGATCTCAGCGAGATCTTCCGAACCTTCGAAGTCATCGCGCCGGCATTGCAGCCGCAGGCCGTCATTTTGGTGACGGCGCAGGTTCCGGTCGGCACCTGCGACAAGTTGATGGACGTGCTGCGCAAGGCCGCGCCGGATGTCTCGGCGACGATCGCCTATATGCCGGAGAATTTGCGCCTCGGTCAGGCCATCGAGCGCTTCATGGCGCCGCCGCTGCCGGTGATCGGTTGCGACGAGCCCGCGGCGTTCGAGCGCTTGATGACGGTGCTCGGGCCGCTGGCGCCGCAATGGCACCAAGTGAGATTGCGCACCGGCGAGATGATGAAGCACGCGCTTAACGCTTTTCTCGGCGTGAGCATTTGCTTTGCCAACGAGCTCGGCAACATTTGCGATGCGGTCGGCGCCGACGGCAAACGGGTCGGCGAAATGCTCCGCCTGGAGCCGCGCGTCGGTCCCAAGGCGATGCTGCTGCCGGGCCTCGGCTTTTCCGGCGGGACGCTGGCGCGCGACATGCAGACGCTGCGCGGGCTCGGACGCTCCTTCAATCTCGACACGCCGCTGCTCGACGGCGCCTGGAAAGCCAATACCGAGCAAAATCACCTGGTCGTGCGCAAGCTCGCGAGCGTCATCCCGCAGCTTCGCAATGCCCGCGTCGCCGTGCTGGGGCTGACCTATAAGCCGGATACCAGCACCTTGCGGCGTTCCGCGGCGATCGAGGTCATCGGCGAATTGGTCGCGCGCGGCGTTAAAGTGAGCGCCCACGACCCGCTGGCGGACCGCGATGAATTAAAGGCGCATGGCGAATTCGCCTTCGCGGACGATCCGCTCGCGGCCGTCGAGGGGGCGGAAGCGCTCGTGCTGATGACGCCTTGGAAGGACTATAAGGGTCTCGACTTTGCGGCCGTCAAACAGCGCATGGCGAGGCCTTACGTGCTCGATACCGCCGGCTTGTGGAACGCCGATCAACTTACCGCGCTCGGTTTCGTGTATGACGATATCGGGCGGGGCCGGCGCGCGCAGGTCTGAATTTTAAACGGATACAGGGCTCATGCGGGTTGCCTTCATCGGATCTGGCCTACAGACGCGCCGGCGCGCGCCTATCGTCGTGCAGTCGCCCGACGACGAACTGGTCGAAGTGGTGGGCACCGAAAGCTCCCCGCCCAAGGGACTGATGGAGCAACTCGGCGCCGCATGGGGCACCAACTGGCGCCGTACAGTGGAGCGCAAGGACGTCGACGCCATCGTCGTCTGTACCCCGCCGAACATCCACGCCGAAATCTCGATCGCCGCGCTTAAATCCGGCAAACACGTCTTATGCGAAAAGCCGCTGTGCCGGACCTTGGCGGAAGCGCAAGCCATGGTGGCGGCCGCGCGAGCCGCAGGCCGTATCCTCAAATGCGGCTTCAATCACCGCCATCACCCGGCGATTTGGGAAGCGCATCAGCGCTTTGAACGCGGCGATTTCGGGCGGCCGATCGCCGTGCGCTGCCGCTACGGAATCTGCGGCCGGCCCGGCTATGAGAACGAATGGCGCGCCGACCCGGCGATCGCGGCCGGCGGACAGTTTGCCGAGCAGGGCGTGCATGCCATCGATCTTGTTTCGCTGGTTTCTCGGCGATCTTGTCGATGTGAGTTGCATGACGTCGATCGGATATTTTCGCGAACAGAAGCTCGACGACAACGGCATGGCGTTGTTTCGTTCGGCCGGCGGAGCGATCGCTACGTTGCATGCAAGTCTCACCCACTGGAAGAACCTGTTTTCGTTCGAGCTCATGGGCGAGGACGGCTATTTCGTGGTCGAAGGCTTGGGCGCCAGCTACGGCACCGAGACTCTATCTGTCGGCAAGCGCGATTTCACCGCGCCGTTCCAGGACCACGTAATTCAGTATCGTGGCGGCGACATTTCGTGGCAGGCGGAGTGGCGCGAGTTCAAAGCGGCCATCGCCGAAGGCCGTAAGCCGCTCGGCAGCGATCTCGACGGGCTGGAGGCGGTGCGGGCGACCCTTGCTGCCTACGACGCCGAAAAGAGCCGGACGGTCGTGAACATTCCTGGCTACGGCAGCAAGGAATAGGAGCGCATGCGCGTCATCGTCACCGGTGCGAACGGCTTCATCGGGTGGCACCTCGTTGACGCATTGGCGCGGCGCGGCGATACCGTGCAGGCGTGGACGCACGGTTCGAACGGGGGCAGTTGGAGCGGGCCGGTCGAAACCGCAGCGGTCGACATCACCGACAATGTTGCCGTTTCGAAGCAGATGGCGGCCTTCGCGCCGGAACTCGTCATCCACATGGCGGCGCAAAGCCTGCCTGGACGTTCATGGGAAGAGCCAGCGCTCACCTACCAGGTCAATGTCATCGGTCTGATCAACCTGATGGAGTCGATCCGCGGCTTGGCTTTACCGGCACGGCTCTTGGCCGCCGGCTCGAGTGCCGAATATGCCGAGCCGGCCGATGGCCGCATGATTAGCGAGGATAGCGCGACCGGCCCGAACAGTCCCTATGCCGCTTCCAAGCTCGCGGCCGATCAACTGGCCCGGCTTTATCACCGACGCTACGGTTTAGACGTCGTGCGCTTCCGTCCCTTTTCTATTGCCGGACCGCGCAAGCAGGGGGATGTCTGTTCCGACTTTGCGCGGCGCATCGTGGCGATTGAGCGTGGCGAGGAAAAGACGCTGCGCGTCGGCTCGCTCGACGTGGTGCGTGACATCATCGACATCAAAGACGGCGTAAGCGCCATATTGCTTATCGCCGCGGCCGGCCAAGCGGGCGAGGTCTATAATGTGTGCGGCGGCAGGCCGGTGAGTATTGGCGATATCCTCGATATTTACCGGGGACTTGCGGCCATACCCATTCAGGTCAGCCAGGATCCGGCCTTGCTGCGGCCTCTGGAGCAAAATGCCAAGGTCGGCGACGCCAGCAAGCTGCGGGCGCTCGGCTGGAAGCCTGAGATAGAGCTCGGCGAAACGCTCAAATCAATTCTTGAATATTGGCGTGCAGCGGCAAAGAGTTGAGAGCTGGACGATGCGTAAGAAAATTGTACGGGAGCCATTTGTGATCATCGCGCGCGCGCCATTGCGGATTTCGATCGGCGGCGGCGGCTCCGATCTGCCGTCTTATTATGAGCGATTTGGCGGCTCCTTCATCTCGGCGGCCATCGACAAATACGTCTATGTCGGCATCAACAGTACCTTCACGGACGAATATTTCATTCGCTATTCCTCACAGGAACGGCTGACCGACGCGGGCCAGATCCGCCATCCGATCATACGCGAGGCGGTCAAACTGCACCGTCTCGCGCCGCTCGAAATCGTGAGCCTTGCCGACATACCGGCCGGCACCGGCCTGGGGTCATCCGGGACGTTCACGGTCAGTCTGTTGCGCGCAATCTACGCCCATAAGCGCGAGCCGGTCACAACGGCGTCGTTGGCCGAAGAGGCATGCCACATCGAAATGAATCTTCTGCAAGAGCCGGTCGGCAAGCAAGACCAGTACATCGCCGCTTATGGCGGTATCACTTGCTTCGAAATCGAAAAGACCGGTCAGGTTCAGGTTTCTCCGCTCGCAATCACCAACAAGGGGCTACACGATCTCGAAGACCATCTATTGCTGTTTTTTACCGGCTATTCGCGTAGTGCCTCCGCATTGCTGGCCGACCAGAAAAAGCGGTCGCAGGCCGACGACGAGGCGATGATCAAGAATCTACACTATGTCGTGGAGTTGGGGCACGAGATTCGAAAGGCGCTCATGGCGGGCGACAACCGCACTTTCGGATCGCTCATGCATGAACATTGGCTGCACAAGCAAAAGCGTTCGTCGGGCATGTCGAATGAAAGCATCAACCGATGGTACGATGCTGCGAAGGCCAATGGCGCGCTAGGCGGGAAACTCGTTGGTGCCGGTGGCGGCGGGTTTCTTTTGTTTTACGCGGATGACGTCGCCGGCGTTCGCGATGCGATGGCGAAGGAAAGCCTCAAGGAGGTTCGTTTCAAGTTCGACTTTGACGGGGCCGTCGTGCAAATCCGCGAATAGGCAAGCGCCATGCAATGCATCATTCTTGCTGGCGGGAAGGGCACGCGCATTCGCGAACGCAGCGGCGACCTGCCGAAGGCGCTCATCCCCGTGCTCGGAAAGCCGTTCATATTTTACCAACTGGAATGGCTGGCGCGTCAGGCCGTAACGAAAGTTGTGCTGTCGCTGGGATACCGCGGCAGCATGATAAAAGCCGCCGTTGGCGATGGCTCCCGGTTTGGCCTCTCGGTCGCCTATGCCGATGAGGGCGATGCACTGCGCGGCACTGGCGGCGCTCTCCGTCTCGTTGCCGATCTTGGATTGCTGGAGCCCGGTTTTTTTGTGCTCTACGGCGATTCGTTTCTTCCCGTCGATCTGGCCCCCATGTGGCGGGTCTCCGAGGAAGGGCGCATGTGCACGATGGCGGTGCTGCGCAATCTCGGCAGATGGGACAAAAGCAACGTCGTTTTCAAAGACGGAAAAATAGTACTGTACGACAAGTTCGCCGATGAGTTCGCAGCCGTCATGGAATTCATCGATTATGGAATATCGGTGCTGACGTCCGACGTCATAATGGGTGAAATCCCGGCAGGCGAAGTCTTCGATCTCGCCGAGCTGCTCAAGCGCCTCAGCGTTCAGGGCAAGCTCAAGGGCCACGAGGTGTCCGAGCGGTTTTACGAGATCGGATCGCCCCAGGGCTTGGATGATTTCGAAGCTTACATCCGCGGTAAAGAAAAATCGCTGACTTAACGAATCTAGGCCCAGCCTCACTGCAAACGTTTGGTGATTTCGGCGGCAACCTCGGCAACGCCACTCGGCGCGGGAAGCGGGGGAGCCGGCATCGCGCAAACCGCCTGCAATTTCGCCAGGATATCGCCGCTGCGCAGTTCCTTCTCCTCGAGGAGGACCGCGCGGCCGTTCGTTGCAAGCCATTCAATAAAAGCGGGCGTCTCCGGCCAACCGCCGCGCGGTACACCCAAGTGCCGCTACACTCGCCTGCAAAAGCGAGGAGCCAAACCCACGTGCACGCATAGGTAACCTGCTCTCATTCCGTAGGCCGCGATGTCGAGCATCGGAGACCTTAGCGCCACGATTAAAACTCAAATAAGTGCAAATTCCACAGTTAATCTGTGTTTTAGGATATGGGTAATTAAACAGGTTGCCCTGAATGCCTCGTAAGTACCTGACAATATAGTACTTTTAATAACTTTCAGTTTTGGGCCGGCTTTTCCCAGCCATACATAAATACTACTATCTGAACTGAGTAGTAACCACGCCGCTCAAGCAATATTTTCCACAAAGCCTCGTCCTAGATCAAATTCCATTTATTCAAATTCGTTAAAATTTTGTCGCGGATTAGCCGAGTCCTCCTGACCGGAACTTAATTCGCCGCTCCTAGAGTTCCCTCAAATGACAGTTCGCTCCGGGGGGAGCTCTAAAAGTGACAGACGCCGTAACCGACACGCCAAAGGGCGATGCCCGTCGCCCTGTGCGCGCTACTAAATGGAACGTCCTTTCGGCGAGTCACATTCCGACAATCCGGATAACCGCTCTTTGGGCGCCGATCAGCGCACTTAGCGGATTTGAGGAAGCGCAGCAGGAGCGCAACCCATGCAAATAAACGTAAACTTCGACCAGGCGATCAGCAGCCTGCCTACTGGATTTGTGAGTGCGGTCGATTACGTCGTCAATTATTTCGACACTCTATTCACGAACGCCGCCACAATTACGCTCCAGGTCGGTTGGGGAGAGGTTGGTAATAACGTTCTGCCGTCGAATGCGCTCGGCGCAAGTATGGCAGCCAGTTATGTAGCACCAAGCTACGCCAGTTTGCGTAATGCACTTATAGCCGAGAATGCCTCCGGCTCTTCCACTCTGCCGTCGACTTCGCCGTTTAGTGGCACACCCTATATTCCCTCGGCCGAAGCGAAGGCATTAGGGTTGCTCGCAAACAACAGCAGCCTCGACGGCTATGTCGGCTTCAACAACGACAGTGTCGTGGGATTACACGACGGCTGCGCCGACAGGCAGCCAATATTATTTGATCGGCACCATTGAGCACGAAATTACTGAAATAATGGGCCGGACATCGTTGATAAATTATACGCCGAGCTTTTATTCGGCAATGGATCTCTACCGCTATTCGTCGCCGGGCGTGCGCGATCTTAGCCGCCGGCGGTTCAGGTAGTACCGCATATTTCTCGGTCGACAACGGCGTCACCAATCTCGGCACCTGGAACAACAACCCGAACAACGGTGACCTTGGCGATTGGATCTCAGGCCTCGGAAATGATGCTGCCAACGACTACAGCTCTCCTGGTGTCATCAATGCTTTCTCGGCCTCTGACATCACCAATATGCAGGCCCTTGGTTGGACCACATCAACGGCCCAGGCAGCCCCGGCCATTGCATCGTTCTCGCCCGACAGCGGCACGGTCGGCGACGGCATCACCAACGCAACTGTGCTGACCTTGACCGGCACGGCGCCGGCCAGCAGCACCGTGAACGTCTACGACGGTGCGACGCTGCTCGGCACTGCGACCGCCAATGCCAGCGGCGCCTGGAGCTTTACCACCGGGACCTTGAGCAACGGCAGCCACGCCTTTACGGCAACCGATACGGTTTCGGGCACAACCAGCGCGGCCTCGGCGGCGCTGAACGTGACGGTCGACACCGTTGCACCGGTTGCGCCGAGCATCACCTCATTCTCGCCCGACAGCGGCGTGGTTGGCGATCACATCACGAACGTCACCACATTGACTCTGACCGGCACGGCTGAGGCCAACAGCACCGTCAAGATCTACGACGGCGCCACGCTGCTCGGCAGCGCCACCGCCAACGGCAGCGGCGCCTGGAGCTACACCACCGGCACCTTGGCGAGCACCGCCCACAGCTTCACCGCCACCGCGACCGATGCGGCCAGCAACACCAGCGCAGCCTCGGCCGCGCTCAGCGTCACAATCGACACCACGGCCCCGGTTGCCCCGAGCATCACCTCGTTCTCACCCGACAGCGGCACGGTCGGTGACGGCATCACCAATGTGAATGTCCTGACCTTGACCGGCACGGCGGAAGCCAACAGCACGGTCAAGGTCTATGACGGCGCGACGCTGCTGGGCAGCGCCACCGCCAACAGCAGCGGCGCCTGGAGCTACACCACCGGTACCTTGGCAAGCACCGCCCACAGCTTCACCGCCACCGCGACCGACGCGGCCGGCAACACCAGCACAGCCTCGGCCGCGCTCAGCGTCACCATCGACACCACGGCCCCGGTTGCCCCGAGCATCACCTCGTTCTCGCCCGACAGCGGCACGGTCGGCGATCGGCATCACCAACGTCGCCACATTGACCTTGACCGGCACGGCGGAGGCCAACAGCACGGTCAAGGTCTACGACGGCGCCACGCTGCTCGGCAGCGCCACCGCCAACGGCAGCGGCGCCTGGAGCTACACCACCGGTACCTTGGCAAGCACCACCCACAGCTTCACCGCCACCGCGACCGACGCGGCCAGCAACACCAGCACAGCCTCGGCGGCGCTCAGCGTCACGATCGACACCACCGCGCCAGTCGCCCCTGTGATTTCCAGCGATGTGATCGTCAACACGAACGAAGTTGCCCTGACCGGCACGGCGGAAGCCAACAGCACCGTCAAGGTCTACGACGGCGCCACCCTGCTGGGCAGCGTCGTGGCCAACAGCAGCGGCGCCTGGACCTACACCACGGCCGCGCTGGCAAATGGCAACCACAGCTTCACGGCCACGGCTACCGACGCAGCTAGCAACACTGGTGCGGCTTCATCGGTTGCAGCCATAAACGTAAATACACCAGTTCCGATCATTGCATCGTTCTCGCCCGACAGCGGCACGGTCGGCGATGGCATTACCAACGTGGCTGTCTTGGCCTTGACCGGCACAGCGACGGCCAGCAGCACTGTGAACGTCTACGACGGTGCGACGCTGCTCGGCACTGCGACCGCCAATGCCAGTGGCGCCTGGAGCTTTACCACTGGGACCTTGAGCAACGGCAGCCACAGCTTTACGGCAACCGATACGGTAACGGGTATTACCAGCGCGGCCTCAGCCGCCCTCGCCGTCACCATTGACACGGTCGCGCCAGCGGCTCCTGTGATTGCAACCGATGTGGTCGTTAACACGAACGAAATCGCACTGACCGGTACGGCGGAAGCCAACAGCACGGTCAAGGTCTACGACGGCGCTACGCTTCTCGGCAGCGTCGTGGCCGCCAGCACCGGCGCCTGGGCCTACACCACGGCCGCGTTGGCAACCGGTTCTCATAATCTGACCGCAACTGCGACCGACGCGGCCAGCAACGTCAGTGCTGCCTCTCAGATCGTCGATCCAGTAATTGGATCCACTGTGACGATCGAGTCGGTTGGCTCGACCAGCCTGACCGAGGTTGGAAACAATTTCTTCCTTTATGCGAACGGCACCTCTTCAGGACCGGCAATAACACTTGGCGGCGTAGCTATTAGCTCGGGCCAGTTCGGCACTTGGACGCCAATCGGCGCAGAGCAAACGTCTACCGGATATGAAGTCGCCTGGCACGTCCCGAATAGCGATCAATATTCGATCTGGACGCTCGACAGCAACGGAAACTATATCACAAACGATGGTGTTCTTTCCGGAACGAGCGCGACGCTGGAGACGTTTGAGACCAGCTTCCATCAGGACTTGAACGGCGACGGAGTGATCGGTGTTCCGGCGCCGGTGGTGATCGAGTCGGCTGGGCTCGACCAGCCTGGTCCAGGTGGGAAACAATTTCTTCCTTGATGCGGTCGGCACCTCTTCAGGACCGGCAATAACACTTGGCGGCGTGGATATTAGCGTCTGGCCAGTTCGGCACTTGGACGCCAATCGGCGCAGAGCAAACGTCTACCGGATATGAAGTCGCCTGGCACGACACCGAATAGCAATCAATATTCGATCTGGACGCTCGACAGCAACGGAAACTATATCACAAACGATGGCGTCCTTTCCGGAACGAGCGCGACGCTGGAGGCGTTTGAGACCAGCTTCCACCAGGACTTGAACGGCGACGGAGTGATCGGTGTTCCGACGCCGGTGGTGATTGAGTCGGCTGGGCACGACCAGCCTGGTCCAGGTTGGAAACAATTTCTTCCTTGATGCGGTCGGCACCTCTTCAGGACCGGCAATAACACTTAGCGGCGTGGATATTGCGTCTGGCCAGTTCGGCAACTGGACGCCAATCGGCGCAGAGCAAACATCTACCGGATATGAAGTCGCCTGGCACGTCTCCAAATAGCGATCAATATTCGATCTGGACGCTCGACAGCAACGGAAACTATATCACAAACGATGGCGTCCTTTCCGGAACGAGCGCGACGCTGGAGGCGTTTGAGACCAGCTTCCACCAGGACTTGAACGGCGACGGAGTGATCGGTGTTCCGACGCCGGTGGTGATCGAGTCGGCTGGGAACACCAGCCTGGTCCAGATGGGAAACAATTTTTTCCTTGATGCGGTCGGCACCTCTTCAGGACCGGCAATAACACTTAGCGGCGTGGATATTGCGTCTGGTCAGTTCGGCAATTGGACGCCAATCGGCGCAGAGCAAACGTCTACCGGATATGAAGTCGCCTGGCACGACACCGACCAGCGATCAATATTCGATCTGGACGCTCGACAGCAACGGAAACTATATCACAAACGATGGCGTCCTTTCCGGAACGAGTTTGATACTGGAGACAGCCGAGACCAGCTTCCACCAGGACTTGAACGGCGACGGAGTGATCGGTGTTCCGACGGCATCGTTGCCAGCACGCTCGGTATCGCCGGGACAAACGTCAGGCCTTGGCAACGCAAACGGCGACTTGAGCTCTGCCGGCGGTCAACCCTCAAATGCAGTACATGGTTTCACAACAGAACCAGTGACTGTACTAAGCAACCTCGGTTCGGGTTCAACCACCGCTCTCTATGGCACTACGGGCAACGACACGATCGTACCCACCGCGCCCAACCAAACGCTCTTTGGAAATGGCGGCTCCGACACGTTCGTATTTTCAGGCAACATCGGCAAAGATACGATTGCCGACTTCCAGCCGGCCAACGACACGATCCAACTAGACCACAATGCTTTTGCAAGTTTTGCAGACGTGCTTGCGCATGCGGCTCAGATTGGACCAGATGTCGCCATCGCCATCGACGCATCCAACTCGATCACTCTGCATAATACTATGATTACTCAACTGACGACCCACAACTTCCATCTGGTATAGACGGTTGCCCCGCACTGATAATTAGGGCCGTTCGAAAGTAGAGGCCTATCGGCGCGACTTCAAAAAGCCGGCGCGCCCTATTTGTTCGGTGGCAGAGTTTCGATTGTCACCACCAACACCCGCGCCCCAAGCGGCCAGTTCGTGCTGCCCGCCCAGGCGCTGCTGGGCAAGCGCACAACCTCTACTGGCTAAGGATTCCTTTTCGCCTAGTCGTGGGAGGGCTATGGCGCTCGCTCGCTGTCCATCCTGGACTCAAATTGCCGTATTAAAAAACAGCTATCTATCTGTTTTAATTGAACTATTATTTCCGCATTTCGGCCTAGGCCAATGGGTCAGAAGCGTTAAAAGTTTTTTCAAATTAGCAGGAAAAAACTATCTTCAATTTAATCCTCCCGGGTCTAAGCTTGCGTAAAATTGACTCGCGGGAGACCTAGACATGACGTCGGCCATTACCGCTGCGCCAAAAGGTATTGCTCCTGAGGCAGGCAATTTAGGCCAGATCAAGTCGGATCCGGCTTACTAGGCCACCATGAATATTCCTTATTGAGCGTTTATTTCTTGCCGCTCAGCGCGCATTCTGAATTTGGAACAGCCCTGCGGGTGCCAAGGCAATGATACTGAACGCAAATTTTGACCAAGCCATTGGTAGCCTTCCGACCGGTTTCGTGTCCGCTGTCAATTATGTCGTCAATTACTTCGACAGCCTTTTCACCAACAACGTCACGGTCACGATTAACGTCGGCTATGGAGAGATTAATGGTTCGACGCTTCCATCAAATGTACTCGGCGAAAGCATGTCGGCCAGCTATGTTGCGCCAAGTTACGCCAGCGTACGTAACGCACTTATAGCCCAGAACGCTCCCGGCTCGTCCGCACTGCCGTCAACTTCGCCGTTGCAAGGCACGATCTATATCCCATCGGCCGAAGGCAAGGCGTTGGGGGTGCTGGCGAATAACAGCAGCCTCGATGGCTATATCGGCTTTAGCAGCGCGGTTTCGTGGGACTACACAACGGCTACGCCGACCGCGAACCAATATTATTTGATCGGCACCATCGAGCACGAAATTACAGAGATCATGGGCCGGACATCGCTGATAGATTATCAGCCGAGCTTTTATTCAGTGATGGATCTCTTCCGGTATTCAGCGCCGGGCGTGCACGGTGTTTCCGCCAACGGCGGCGCCGCATATTTCTCGGTAAACAATGGCACTACTAATCTCGGCAACTGGAACAATAGTTCAGGCAACGGTGACCTGGGTGATTGGTATCCGTCTGGCCCGGCGCCTGGCGGAAATGATGCTATCAATGACTACAGCTCTCCTGGTGTCATCAACGCCTTCTCGGCCTCCGATATCACCCTTATGCAGGCCCTTGGTTGGACCGCATCAACTGGTCAGGCAGCCCCAACCATTGCGTCGTTCTCGCCCGACAGCGGCAAGGTTGGTGACGGCATCACCAACGCTACCGTCCTCACTCTGACGGGCACAGCGCCGGCCAGCAGCACTGTTAAGGTCTACGACGGTGCGACGCTGATCGGCACTGTGACCGCCAATACCAGCGGAGCTTGGAACTTTACCACTGGGACCTTGAGCAACGGCAGCCACACCTTTACGGCAACCGATACGGTTTCGGGGACAACTAGCGCGGCCTCGGCGGCGTTCAGCGTCACCATCGATACCACACGCGCCGGCGGCCCCTGTGATTTCCACCGATGTGATCGTCAACACAAACGAAGTAGCTCTGACCGGCACGGCGGAAGCCAACAGCACGGTCAATATCTATGACGGCGCCGCGCTTCTCGCCAGCGTTGCGGCCACCGGCACCGGTGCCTGGGGTTACACCACTGCGGCGCTGGCAAACGGCGTCCATATTCTGGACGCAACTGCGACCGACGCGGCGAGCAACGTCAGCGTCGCCTCTCAGACCGTCGACGCGGCCATTGGAACCAGTGTGACGATCGAGTCGATTTGGCTCGACCAGCCTGGTCCGAGGTTGGAAATAACTTCTTACTCTATCCGGTCGGCACCTCTTCAGGACCGGCAATAACACTTAGCGGCGTGGATATTAGCTCTGGCCAGTTCGGCGCCTGGACGCCAATCGGCGCAGAGACAAACGTCTACCGGATATGAAGTTGCTTGGCACTCACGGGTACCGATCAATATTCGATCTGGACGCTCGACAGCAACGGAAACTATATCACAAACGATGGCATCCTTTCCGGAACGAGCTTGACGCTGGAGGCGTTGAGACCAGCTTCCACCAGGACTTGAACGGCGACGGAGTGATCGGTGTTCCGACGCCGGTGGTGATCGAATCGGCTGGCAACACCAGTCTGGTCCAGATGGGGAACCACTTTTTCCTTGATGCGGTCGGCACCTCTTCAGGACCGGCAATAACACTTAGCGGCGTGGATATTAGCGTCTGGTCAGTTCGGCAACTGGACACCAATCGGCGCAGAGAAAACGTCTACCGGATATGAAGTTGCTTGGCACGTCCACGAATAGCGATCAATATTCGATCTGGACGCTCGACAGCAACGGAAACTATATCACAAACGATGGCGTCCTTTCCGGAACGAGTTTGGCGCTGGAGACAGCCGAGACCACCTTCCACCAGGACTTGAACGGCGACGGAGTGATCGGTGTTCCGACGCCGGTGATGATCGAATCGGCTGGCAACACCAGTCTGGTCCAGATGGGGAACCATTTTTTCCTTGATGCGGTCGGCACCTCTTCAGGACCGGCAATAACACTTAACGGCGTGGATATTACGTCTGGTCAGTTCGGCAACTGGACACCAATCGGCGCAGAGCAAACGTCTACCGGATATGAAGTTGCTTGGCACGACACGAGATACCGATCAATATTCGATCTGGACGCTCGACAGCAACGGAAACTATATCACAAACGACGGCGTCCTTTCCGGAACGAGTTTGATACTGGAGACAGCCGAGACCACCTTCCACCAGGACCTGAACGGCGACGGTGTGATCGGAGTTCCAACGGCGTCGTTGGCCAGCACCTCGGTATCGCATGGACAGACGTCAGGCCTTGGCAACATCATGAATTTAGGTAGCACAGAAAACCCGAGCACAACGGGGCTGGCAAATAACGGGCTATCAGGTCTCGATCCCAACAACACGACGTCTACCGCGACAGCCGTCACTAACGCAAACGGCGACTTGAGTTCTGCCGGCGTCCAAGCCTCAAACGCAGTGCATGGTTTCACATCAGAACCAGTCACCGTCCTAAGCAGCCTCGGTTCAGATCCTGCAGCCACCCTTCATGGCACTACGGGCAACGACACGATCACACCGACCGCACCTAACCAAACGCTCTTTGGAAATGGTGGCTCCGACACGTTCGTATTTTCAAGCAATTTCGGCAAAGCCACGATCGCCGACTTCCAGCCAGCCAACGACGTGGTCCAACTAGACCACAATACCTTTGCAAGTTTTGCGGACGTGCTTGCGCATGCAGCACAGGTAGGGACAGATGTCGCCATCACCATTGACGCATCCAACTCCGTCACTTTGCACGATACTATGATTACTCAGCTCGCGGACCACAACTTCCATCTGGTATAGCGACCTAACGCCATCTAAACTGGTATAAGTGCAAAACAACTGCGATTTATTCCGTACTCGTCCTTTAAGAACCCAATTTGAGTTTTGGATCGTCTGCAAGCGCGCTGCGTAGCGCCGCTAGGATCAGGCGCAAAAACATTCTCAGCTAAGCGAGGACGAGTCGGAGGTTGTGGCCGATGGCGGTGAGGATGGCGTTGGCGGTATCGCCAGCGGTTCCCTTGAGATAGCAGCGGCGGAGATGGGCTTCGGCTTTCATATGCCCGATCACGGGCTCGGTGGCGGAGCGGCGTCGCAACTCGCGCAGGCTCTCGGTCAGCAGCAGCTCCAGTTTGTAACGCAGCCACTTGCGCTAGTGGATAAGGTCCGAGCGCTCGTGCGGGACTCATGCTGGAAGAACACTTCCCCGGTGAAGTACTGGAAATACGGATCATGCACCCAGCGCTCGCATACACCTTCGTCGGAAAGTCCGCTCCGAAAATAGACCCATATTCAATCGTGTTATCGGTCTATTTTTTGCAATTGAGACGCTCGCAGATCATTTTATCGCAGAGTTTCAGATGGGTTTTTGCCCGAACATAATATGGGTACCTACTTCACTCTAAGAGTTGCAACTTCCTAGGTCTATGGCCGCGCCCCAGGCGGCTGGTAACATTCGTCTAGACAGCTTACGATTTGATCGGATACGTCGGCTTCCAGTAGTTGGCGATATAGGTGGCGATGCCGTAATGCAGATAATTTATATCTGCTGGTATAAAAAGCAGTAGACCATGAGTGCGTCAACAAAGAATCGGACTACATTTTGAGTTATGGCGCATTTCATGAAATTTTTTGAGCTCCCTTTGAATCGTATACTCCGGCAAGCCTATCAGATCGCTCGGGATCAAGGCCTCCGAGCGGTGGCGAGAAAAATCACAATAACTTTACGCGGTGTCACGCCTACTGCGTCGTACAGGCGCTGGATTATCCTTTACGACACTATTGACCGAACAACGCGGCAATCCATCGAAGCGGATATTGCCCGTCTGTCGTCTCGGCCAATTATTTCAATCATAATGCCGATATCCGCCGTTGATGAAAAATGGTTGAGCGGGACGATACGCTCGGTGCAGACACAACTTTATCCACACTGGGAATTGTGTCTTGCCGTCGACCGTTCGGTGCCAGAATCACTATCTGCGCTCCTACACGCCGTGGCGGCGCAGGACAGTAGAATTCGGATTGTGCACGCCGAAGATCCTGCACTATGGGCGAAAAAGGTCAATGCCGCATTGAGGTTTGCCGCGGGAGATTTCGTTGCGCTTGTCGAACCGGGCGATGCGCTTTCCGAGCACGCGCTCTATTGGGTAGCGAAGGAACTCGTCGCTTTTCCTGAATCCGATTTGCTTTACTCGGACGAAGACAAGATGGAAGGCGATGCAACGCGCTCGGATCCCTGGTTCAAGCCCGATTGGAATCCGGCGTTGATGCTTTCGTGTAATGCGTTTGGGCGCCTCGGCATTTTTCGCCGTAGCTTGCTTGAGCGCCTCGGCGGATTTCACACGAGTTTTGAGGGTGCCGAGGAATACGAATTAGTTTTGCGCTGTGCGCGGGCGAGCGAGCTGCATCGCATCCGGCATATCGCGCGCATCCTTTATCATCGTCGCAGCGACGCTGAGAATGAACGGATGGGTATTGTTGGCTGCGAGGCTGGCCGCCGCGCGATTGCAGAGCATCTCGCGAGCCAGAAAATTGCGGCCGAGGTGCGCCGCACCAGCTGCGGCTACCAGGTCGTCTACGCCATCCCGACGCCGCGCCCAAGGGTAAGTGTGCTGATCGCAACGACCGCTCGACCGGAACTTGTCGAGCCATGCCTGCAATCGCTGTTCGAGCGGACAAGCTATGACAATTGGGAAATCATATTGCTTGTCAGCGAGGGCGTTCGGCAATTTCCGGAACGGGATGGCTTTTTTGAACAAGGTCGCCAAACGGCCAAATGTGCGCACTGTTGAGTACTCTGATCGGCCGTTCAACTATTCCTGGGTAAACAACCTCGGGGCGAAACAGGCATCCGGGGACATCCTGTGCTTCCTCAACGACGACACTGAGGTGATCGCGGCCGATTGGCTTGACCAGCTCGTTGCACGTGTATCGCTGCCGCAGGTGGCGGCAGCAGGCCCCATGCTTTATTACTCTGACGGTACAATTCAGCACGCCGGCGTCATCCTTGGTCTGGGTCCTAGCGGCATTGCTGGCCATGCTTGTCATCGCGAGCCGCGCGGGAGCCAAGGCTATTTCGGACGTGCGTGCCTGGAACAGGACGTCTCATGCGTTACCGCCGCCTGCATGGCGATCCGCGCCGAGGTTTTTCGGACAGTCGGCGGCTTCGACGAAGCCATGCCGCTCGCTTATAACGATGTCGACCTTTGCCTTCGGCTGAGGGCTGCCGGCTGGCGCATTATTTGGACGCCTGCTGCAGAACTGGTGCATCACGAATCTGCGTCGCTGGGGAGGCATGATGCGGGCGAGCGGGCGGAGCAGTATGCGCGTGACATCGCCTTGATGCGTCAGCGCTGGCAGTCAACTCTCAATGCGGACCCTTTTTATAACCGCAATCTATCGCTCGAACACGGATACAAACTTGCGTTTCCCCCGCGGCCTTCGGTCTTGGACAATTTATCAGGTTGTCGATAGAGCCAATGAGAGGACACGGTCGCTTGTACGTGCGTCGGTAATGCTAGATGTAGGAATGAAATTTCTGCCGTTCAATCAGTCTTTGATATGGTACGTGCTTGCTTGCGCTTCGGTTGTATCTTCTTCTCTTTAACGGGCGGCGCTGGCGGTGCGAGCGGCGAATAGTTGGCGGATTCGCAGTGGTCGGTAACGACAGAGCGGCGGAAGTCGACAATTTTCCCATTTTCAATGAACACCGCAAATAAGCCGTCATTCGGCTTGTTGTCGGACTTTAGACATGCGACCCAGTCACCTAATTGCGCCCCTTCGGTCTTTTGCAACTCCGATACCTGCGCTTCCTCGAGATCGTGGCCGGGATCCCGGTGCTGATGATCTTGCGATAATCGGCAGGTGGCACGGCCGAGGTAGGCGTGAGCTGCGTGCTTGGCAACGTGGCGGAACAAGCCGCAGTTACGCCGGATAAAGAAATTATAGCGAGAAATCGAATTTTGGTTTCACGACCTGCACGCATTTAGACTGTGCCTCACGGCGCCTCCTAGGCGGACCCTTTGTCTCTAATAGAATGACCAACCAGGGTCAGGCCCACCTCGCAGCTGATAGGCATTATCGTGTCAAATTCGCGGCCCAACTATCGCCAAATGCGGGGCTTCGTCGGCCGATGCCGCGCAAAGCCGGTCACCGTGGCGACTGGTATTATCCCCGTGACTTTTGGCCGATCACGCGGAATTCGCTTCGGGAAACTCATCGTTCTCGGCTGCAGTCGCAACGAGGCTTTAATCCGCCGCCGTTAGCGCCGCAGTCACGCGCGACGGAACTTGGAGCGACCCCATCAGGCCTCGGTCGGAGGCGTGGCCGCATCCTCATTGGATGGTTGTATTATCTGCGGTTGTCTGCATCTGTTGCATCGGCAGACTTTGGATGGGTCTGCCCCCATAGGGCCTTGGCGACCTCCAGCGGTTTGAGGTTGAAGTTCCCCCACCAGGTCACTTCGTTGCCGGCCTGATGCAGCTGCCGGTGATGACCGCGGCAGAGCGGAACGGTGAACTCGTCGCTGACTTTGAGACCGAGGGCTCTGGGTTGGGAAAATCGCAGATGATGCGGGTCGGATGGCTGCCGGCCGCAGACGAGGCAGGGCTGTGAGGCCACAAATCCCAGATGCGCCTTGTCGCGCAGGCGTTTGGGCTCGGCGATGGTGAGAACGCTCTTGTCGATACGGCCGGGGGCGAGCTCGGGCTGAGCGCCAGGCGCAAGCGGCGGAGCCGGAGACAGGGGCGTTGGCGCGGACGTCGCAATCGTGCGCTCGGCTTGTTGTCGCTCGTCCCGGAAGTGCCGAGCGATCGGGTTTTGATGCCGGCGGCCATAGTAGTGGGACGGTCTTGGGATCGGCGTCGTGTCGTCGGGGTGGAAGCCGGCACGGGAACTGGCAACGGCCCCAGCATTGGAAGAAGCCTCGGCAACTTGTCTGATCTTGGTGATCAGATGCCAATTGGTGATCGGGCACCAATCCCGTTTCATTGGCTTCATTGGCTGCAATGGATGGGGGCGAGGGCAGGGGCTTCTGTTGTGCTGTGGCCTTGCCGCCCCGGTAGAGCTCAAGACCAAACGGCCTGCCGAAGGTGGCTAGGGCCCGCTTGGTGGCGTCGGTCTCGGCGGCCTTGAGCGCGATGTCGTGCACCTCGCCGGGCGAAGTTCCGCGGCCTTCCCCGGTGCCATGGCCCTCGCGAATGACGGTTGCGCCGTTTGCCTGCACGGTCAGGCGGACCCGGGCGACATAGACGGCGAGGAAAGTGCCGCCTTTCTCACGGGCAAGGATGCATTTGGATTCGATGGTCTCCCGGCTCCAGCCGTCAAAGCCGAAGATCCGGTTGGCCTCCGTGATGGCGTACCAGCCCTCGAGGTAGGTCAACTCCCGTCCATTGGCCAACCGGGTGCGGATATGGCGGTGATCGGGATTACGCTTGAGCGCGCGTACCTGTTTGACTGAGAAGCCCATCACCGTGTCCTCACGCTCAAAATCGGTTCCGGATTGGAGAGGGTGGCGCCGGCAACCTCGGCACCCCCTTTGAGATCATGAGCCAGGATCTGGCGTCGCAGCCGTGGCTCGCCCGGCTCCCAATAGGTCTTGGGGACAGCGTCCTCGTTGAGCACCACCAGGGCGGGCAGTCCGGGCCTAATCAGAAACGGTAAAATCCGGGGCCGCCAGTTTCTTCAGGTCCAGCTCGACCATCACGTCCTTGGCGATCTGACGGCGCTTGGCGGCTCGGTCCTGCAGCCGGTCCAGCCGTCCCTGCATGTCGGAGATCCGGCACTTGAGCCCTGTGGCCATGGCCTCGTCGGCCAGTGCCGCCCGGACAACGGCAGCGAGGATCTCATGCAGGTCGGTGAGCCCCTCGACCGTATCGGCCAGCGTCTGCTCGTCGATCTGCGGGTCGTGCGCCCGGATGCGGTCGCGCAGGGCGCGGTAGGTGGAAGTGGCGAATGTTAGTTGGTCCATGGGTTTACTCCGTGTGGTATGCAGCACATCGTCGTGCATAAAAAAACATCGTAAACATAAATAATATATGCTTTTGGTCGTGTCAATATATTTTCTATGGAATTGTAGAAATGATATAAAATTGGCATGTTAGATCGGATGATCACGTCAGCGCAGTGCAGGGCTGCCCGAGGCCTAATTAGCTGGAGCCAGCAAGACCTAGCTCGCGAGGCGCGCATTGGTATTGTAACCGTTCATCAACTTGAGGCGGGCACTAGCGAGCCGCGGCGTGCGACATTGGACGTGATCCAGCGCGCATTTGAAGTCCGCCGGTGTCGAATTCATCGACGAAAACGGTGGCGGCCCGGGTGTGCGGTTGCGCAATCGCCAGAAGGCAAAACAATCCAAAATAGGTGCACTCGTCAGTTAGCACTGCTGCCGTCGAATTGTCGTACGGCGAGACGTCAATGTCGGTTCCGAACGATCTAGCAGTTCCGCATTGTCAACATCGTTGATGATGCGACGCGCGAATGTCTGGCAGCGATCCCTGGCACCTCAATTTCAGGCAAACGGGTTGCCCGAAAGCTTACGGCGCTTATCGATGCGCGTGGCAAGCCTAGATGATCGTTTCGGACAACGGCACTAAGTTAACCTTGAATGCGAACCTGGGCAGAGCAAAAGATCATGCCGTAGGAAAGCATTACATCGTGTCAGGAACGTCGTTTCGAACGATTGCATCGAATCTTTTTCTAAGTCCGCATGCGTGATGCTTCTCAATGATCGCACATTCATCGATCTCGATTACGCCCCGGCAACTCAACGGCGCCTGGGTTACCGGCTGCAAAGCCGCGAGGCCCCACTCCTCGCTCGGCCATAGAACGCCGGCGACTTATGCTGATACGCTCACCGCGCCGAAGGGCGTAATCGACCGGGGCTCTAACAGCCGCTGGATGAATGTTCAGTGGCAAGTCATGTTTCAAAAACATATTTATGATAGATCATTTAACTTAATGAGGCTGAATGCTCCCTGATTTCCTAATGAGCTTAATTGCAATAAATTTGTAAAGCGCATTTTTTCGGCGCGACAAGGCGCGGCGTTCATATCGAATAAGTTTATTCAGGTCGGGAACCGCCACTCGAATTGCTTCATGCTCATCTCGTTCAATTGCTGGTTTATATCTTACAACCGGTTTATCGAGGTCAACTTCCTCCGGCGTGAAAAGCAATGTCAGGACCTCTTCGCCTTGTTTACGGAGTTTGGTGCCCAGCCAACAGAATTCTGCATATGCAATTTCATGCTTCTTCATTCGCAATGTGGCCATTGCTATGCGTCTATCTCCCCTAAAAATGGGATGTAGCCAGGGGTCACGCAATCGTTCAATGGCCGCAATCTTCTGCAGGCGGACTTTGCGTAACAATAGCTCGCATTCAGCTATCACTACTGCCTGATCAAACAGCAAAGGATCTGTATCGTCCCCACAGATGGCCTTCGCCATCTTCGTAATCTCGGCATCAGTCAAAGGGCTATGGTGACACGCAGACAGACCATGCCGAAGGGCATTTCGGCTTGATCGCTGTTTGCCGGCAGAGGTTTGGGGGCCGCGGCTTTTCCGGGCGTTAGCCCTGTTGGCAGCGAACTTCAAGCTTGATGTCATTCGCGAGGCTCTCGGTCGGCACCGACGCTGGCATCAGTGAATTCAGCATCGATTATCTCGCTCGAAACTTGGCGAAGGTGCTGTCCTAACCCGGTTCGGTATCGTTCAAGCTGGCCTAGAGCATCGTCGCGGCGTGCAAAAGCGGTGTTGAGCAACCGGTCAAGCTTCTCGTGAAATTCAATTCCCGCTTCGAGTGCCCGGGCATGATCCAGATCAGCGGGCTTTCGCAAGATTATGTTATCAACATCAGGTACGGATTCGTCGATGACGTACTCGAGCTCGGATAGCCGGTCGGCGTCAGTCTCCGGTTCTTTAGTGCCTGCTGGTACTCGAAACGCGCTTGGCTTTTTAGCTTCCTCTTTTTCAGCCCGCTCGAGTTGTTCAACGCGGTCGCGAAAGTTCCGCTCGATTCCCCAACTTTTATGTCTCACATAACGGCGGATTTCCCATGAGGCATCGACAATATCTCTGACGAGTAGCTGCTCGATGAAGTCCCCTGGCTTTACGCTATCCAAACATAGGGAGACCATTGCCTTATAGGAGTCGATGCTTTCCGTGCTTAGGACCGGCGCAGATCCAAAAATGGCATCAAGTTGTTCGGAGTTATATTTGTGCGGGGCTGTTTGTAGTTCGTTGGCCATGGTTCTTCTCCTTTAGCCGACCTGCTCGGCTCCATGTTTGCCGTTTCAAGCGGCGCGTCACCGATATACATCTGACGAAATAGCAAACTAAAAATGAATTTAACAAATGTCCTGGTAGCGTGTAGATGGCCTCAACGGTCGCGACGATGATTACTTGTTATAAGTCAACAACATCGGATATGTCCGGACGGACGCAGCAAAAAAATCAAATGCGGGTTTCAATGAGAGAGATTTACTCTACTCGGTTCTGCCTTAGTTTCTCCAGATTCGATTCGGCCTTGGTTCGCCAGAAGTAGCGAGTTGAATTGTCTCGTCTCTTCCATTGTGAAGTTGTTTCAATTTAGGGTGTTTTGCGGCATCGCGGACGCAAGTCAACCGCGATCAGGCGGATGATGCGGAATGCGCGGCAGGGGAGACGACGGCTGACCTGATTACCAGCCCAGCCGACATCGTCATGAGGGCAGCCGCCGATTTCAAGGAGAAGACGACGGCGCCAACGTACCGAGGCGTCCAGATACGCGGCAGCATAGTCTTAGCCGTTAGACGCGAGGTGTTGAGGATTCAAACACGCGGCGTGGCTTTGTGTACGAAGGAACAAAGATAAATTCCGACGCTAGGCGATTGGTGCAGCGGGGTGCCGACCGAACAGTCGAAACCCCCGACGCTGGAATCGCGTGTTGTATTATTTAGATCAATCTAAGATTGTATAGATGGCCATTTTGGCAGAACGAACCCAAAATATGAGATGGCTTCAATGGAGTGGGGTAAATTCATCGAAGTAAACGGCGGCAGCCCCGGTGTGCGGCTGCGCAATCGTCAGAAGCCAAAACAACCCAAATAGGTGCGCCCGTCGGTTGCTATGGCAACTCGTGCCGCCGACCTATCGAGCCGTTTGCTGCGCGCCGTGTAGGCCTGCCGACCCAGCGGACTTCCGTAAATTTGAGCTTGCAGCCGCTTATCAAAAACGATATCATGATATCAAAATAATTGGGAGTTGTTTATGGCGCAGTTTATCGTGCGCAATCTTGAAACCGACGTGAAAGAGCGCCTGAAACGCCGTGCGGCCCATCACAAGCGCAGTATGGAAGAAGAAGTACGGCACATTTTGCGCGACGCAGTGAAACAACAAAACCAACGTGTATCCAAGCTGGGATCACGCATTGCGGCACGTTTCGCGAAGGCTGGGCTGACGACAGACCTGCCGGAATTGCACGGTCAGGTTCCGCAGTCGGCAGAATTTGATAAATGATTATTCTTGATACCAATGTACTTTCGGCGTTGATGCGCAAATTACCCGATGCGCCCGTGGTAGCGTGGTTGGATCGCCAGCTCGCCGAATCCGTCTGGATAACCAGTATCACCCTGTTCGAGGCGCTTCTTGGTTTGGCGCTGCTGCCATCGGGTCGGCGGCGGCAATCACTGGAAGCGGCGTTTGGCCGTCTACTGAAAGAAGACTTAGAAAACCGTGTGTTGGATTTCGATAGCGCGGCAGCGACTGAAGCGGCATCATTGGCGGCCACTCGGCAAAAGGGCGGACGGCCAGTGGACATGCGTGATACGCAAATCGCGGGCATTGCGCTTTCGCGCCGGGCCACGCTTGCTACCCGAAACGTGCGACACTTTGCCGATCTAAAGATTTCAATCGTTGATCCTTGGACAGCTCAGAACGTGTAAGGCGCAGGCACGCATCGGTTGCCGTGTCGGCAGGGCGGTCACAATCTAAGTTCAAAAGCGGCCGCTACACTTCTGTACCGATCTTACGAAGCGAGACCACCATGTATTGTTTGAATGGATAGACCGCTACGAACGGCGGGCGCTTTGCCGATGTCCTATCATGACCTTCAGTCCTGCCTATCGCAGCGACTGAATCTGCGAATGTCTTGTGTCTTGCGTTGCAACTGCTGCCTTTCTCAACAGAATCGGACCAAAGCGGGCGCAATGAGGAAATTGCGCCTGCACGGAGCCAAACTCGTTCATCGGAGCGGCATATGCCCGGCGGTGTCATCCCACAATTTGGGGCGTCGCTGAGATGGTGCGGTAAGTAGTGAAGCTGCGCAGCATCACCAAAATCGGCCGTTCAACGAATTTGTAAATCAAGATGGCAAACGGGATTGCCGCCAAAGTCGCGACGGCTATACAAAATACGCCGGTAAAGATCAAAGCTGACATTGAATGGCATTGATGTAATGTTCGATACGCCATCAAGGGGTTCTAACGTGCATCGATATGTTAGGGCGCTAGCCCGAAAATCACTTGGCCTTTTGCGAAACACAAAGCGGCGACATGAATCCATTGTCCAAGCTATGATGTTCTACCCAAACATCGCCTACGATTGGAGGCAAATTGCCTTTACGAAAGGCGGTACCGGCATCAGCCGGGACATGGCGCTGCGTCTATCGGATGCCTATAAGTTTGCGAGCGAGCGCTTCACGGGGCACAAGGGATCTTTTTGGGCCGAGAACGAAGCCCGCAATGCTGACCTGATCGGCGCACTACGCACCGCCAATCTCGATTCCATCATTGCGATGGCAAGCGACCCGGGCGGACATTACCTCTTTTGGGGGGTTGATGGACTGACGAAGGGTTTCACGCCATCATCCGACACCGAACCAAAAAAGCTTGCTTCGTCGCTTGCTCTTCTCGGTGATGGGTTGCTGCGTTTGGGCGAGGCAACCGGCGCCGAAACTGTCTGGTATCCTGAGGCAAACATTGATCGCTCCACTGGCTTCGATGTCGACGGGATGCTTGACGCAATTGCGCGCCAAATCGGTGAGATCGATTTTCCTAATCCATTCCCCAACGAATTTGGGATAAGGACCTCGCGTGGGGTTGCGAGCTACAGAACCTTTCAATCAATCTATCAGGCTTGGCGCCTGCATTGCGTGGCGCGCGTTATCAAGGATGAGCGCATCATAGAAATCGGGCCCGGCATTGGTCGCACTGCCTATTATGCTAGCAGATTTGGTTTGACGGATTACACGACCGTCGATCTGCCACTCGGCAACATCGCGCAAGCCTGCTTCTTGAGTCGAGCGCTAGGAGAGGATGCTATTACTCTGCCCGGCGAACCAGCACAGCAAGGTCGCGTCAGAATCGAAACTCCGTCGTGGTTCGCAGCGACCAATGAAAAGTTTGGTATTGCGTTCAATGCGGATTCGATGACTGAAATGGCAATCGATAACGCGAACGCCTATGCCGAGAAGATTATCGCCACCGCACGAGCATTCGTTTCAATCAATCACGAGATTAACTCTTTCAAGATTGCCGACCTTCCAGCTCTAAAGGGGCGGCTCGACCAGCGTTTCCCTTACTGGATGCGTAAAGGCTACGTGGAACATCACTACCTCTGAAACATGACTGTATAGACGCCCGCCATGCTGCAGTGCATGAGTTTGCATCTGCACGATGCTGAGTTCTATGCGCCGCAAAATCTAGGACGCTTCGCACTAAAAACGGACAGCGGGTTGCGGGAGGGCCAAATTGATCTAGCGGGCGTAACGAATGCGCGCAAAGGGCTCCGACCTGTCGGTGCACTCATAGGCTCGTCTCAACAAAGTAGCGCGCCAGCTCAACGAACGGCCATGAGAGACATTGCAATTTGAAATCCCTGCGGAGAGATTTAATGGCTGCGTTGCGTCGATCGGTTGAGCTGGCAGACCAAAGCCGACAACGAAGGATCTAAGGCCAAGAATGATTTGTCTGCGTAAGATCCAATGAGGAAATTGCGACGGCACGGAGCCAAACTTGTTCAGCGGGGCGGCACACGCCCGGCTGTGTCATCCCACAATTTGGGGCGTCGCCGAGATGGTGCGGTAAGTAGTGAAGCTCGCGCAGCATCGCCAAAATCGGCCGCTCAACGAATCTGTAAATCAAGATGGCAAACGGGATTGCCGCC
Source organism: uncultured Alphaproteobacteria bacterium (assembly GCA_963749625.1). Lineage (GTDB taxonomy): Bacteria > Pseudomonadota > Alphaproteobacteria > Rhizobiales > Xanthobacteraceae > Pseudolabrys. The sequence continues at coordinate 143,142 of CAVVNY010000009.1, forward strand.
AAAGTCGCGACGGCTATGCAAAATACGCCGATAACCGGATTGGCGGTGGCTGCCACCGTCGGTAACACCAAATATAAGGCGCGCACCACGAACGGGTGAGAGAGATATAGAGAATAGGAGGCGTCGCCGATTAATAGCGCCCAGCGTAAAGGCCGATTTCGCAAACTACGTTCCAGTGCCACCAAACCGGCGACCGTCAGCACCGGTGGAAGTCCGATCAACAATGAATCGTAGCCGCTGAATTTGTCATAGTAAATCGCTACGAGATAAAGGGCAGCAACGCCCAGCGTCGGACCTGCGAAGCGCGCGCCCCAGATCATCAAACGCTGGACTTGCTGCGCCAAGCAGCGTACCGGAAAGGAACTCGAGTAGGAGTTCGCTCGAATATGTCTGCAAAATTGGATTAGCTGGATGCCACAAAAACCCAGCCGCAACCAGCCCGCCGAGCGTTAGTGTTATGGCCACGAGCCGGCCAAGCCCAGTGTCGTATAATCAACGCGATGCCAAAAATAAGATAGAAGAACATTTCAAAATTCAGCGTCCAACCGAGGCTGTATATCGGGCTGATGCCTCCCTCCACGGGATGAATTGCTGGGACAAAAGCGTAGGATTTAACGATGAAAACCAGATTAGTGGACGGATGCTCGAGGGCAGCCGGATGCAATATCGAGATCGCTACATAAAGCGTAGTAAAACCCCAATACAGCGGCACTATACGGACAATTCGCGCCAGCCAGAACTGCGGAGGCGTCCGCGCGGTCTCGGTCGTAGTGGTCCACATAATGTAGCCCGAGATCACGAAGAATAGGTCAACTCCGAATGTCGCTAGGCCGGGACTAACGATGTCGAGATGTATTGGGCCGGAATTTGCATGCTGCACAACTACCAAGATCGCGGCGAGTGCGCGCAAATATTGAATCGAGACAACCCTCTTCACTGCCGCGGAATCCATTCCGAACCCTTCGTTTCACTAGATCAGCCCTGAAGCCTTATTCAAGCCAGCCCGTAGGCTCCGGGGAATGCTACCAAACCAGCCTCCCACTAAAAAAGTAAGGTATTTCTGGCAGTGCACAATTGATTGGGCGCTGATGTGATATCGGCACGAAGCCGGATGACTGCCGTCTTTGTGAAGGCGAGCATTGCGAAGGAGATAAGGCGGTGCCTGCCATGCCCGGAGTGGGTCTCAGTGTGATCGCGGCTAAGTTCGTTTCTGGCGGTTTCAAACGGTCCTCGACAGCCCAGCGATGGCCTTCCACCAGTACCAGTTTTTTCATAGCCATGCTTTTGGGACACTACGTGGAGAAAAAAGCGAGATCACCGGCGACGATGTTGCGGCGGATGAGAAGGCCTCAGGTCCACTCCCCAGTGAGAGTGCTGTTATAGTCGTCGGCATCAAGATCGGCCAGCTCAAGATAAGCCGAGTCATGCAGGCGCGGTCTTTTGCGTCCTTCGCTTTCTGACAAGCGCCGCCATGCGCTCTTGGGAAGAATCATAGGCCGCCCCCTTTCTTTCGGACGAATAGCGAGGGTCAGACCCAGCTCGGGGATGACAGGGATTATTGTGCTAAATTCACGGCTTCGCGTTTCGCTGATCGCCATTTAACCAGTCTTTTTGCAGCCAAAAGATTGATTCCCATGGTTGCTGGAGCCAATGACTGCGTGTACAAAACAATACGTTTGTATGCACAATCGCCCGTTCCGAATACGCTCGAAATTTTAGACTTGGGGTAGCTAAAGCGGAACGCTTGGTAGGTCCTTGGCCAGAATCAAAGATTTAAGTAACTGCCGCTATGATGATAAATACTCGCGCAAGACAAATCGACTAGTAAATATGGCAACTGTAAAATTTTCTGTTCTATTGCCCACCCGCGATCGACTCGAACTTGCAAAGGGGGCAATCGAAACAGTACGCAGCCAATCCTATCGCGATTGGGAGATTATCGTCGCCGACAACTGTTCTGCGGAGGATGTTGCTGGATACGTTGGCTCGCTATCGGATCAACGTATTGTCTATACGCGTTCCGAAACGCCCCTTCCCGTAACAGAAAATTGGAACCGGGCGATGAATGCGTCATCGGGTGAATTCATCATCATGCTTGGCGACGATGATGGTCTTGTTCCCGGATATTTCGACCGGATGCTTGCAGCTATTAGTGCATTGCACGAGCCTGATTTTATTTATCACGGCGCATATCACTTCGCGTTTCCGGGGGCCATGCCAAATTTACCGCAAGGCGCGCTAACGGATGTGACGCTATTTCAAGGTATTTTGCGGAATCGGCAAGGCGATTCATTGCTTGAAAAGGAACAGGCAAATACTGTCGCACGGGCGGCGCTCGACCTACGCGCTCTTTACGCATTTAACATGCAACATTTCCTGTTCAAGCGCAGCTTTGTCGATCGTATGGTCAAATTTGGCCCTTTTTTCCAGGGGCCATTTCCCGATTTTTATGCCGCAAATATGTCGATGCTGATGGCCGATCGCATCGGCCTGATCGCCGAACCCGCCGTCATCATCGGCATTTCGCCCAAGTCCTATGGGTTCTATCATTTCAACAAGCGTGAGAAGGGAGGAGTAGCCTTCCTCAACACCGCTGCCTATGTCGACCAGACACCGGAACCACTGCAGAAACAGCTTCTTCCCGGAACGAATATGAATTCATCGTGGCTCGTGTCGGTAGCTTTGATAGCGGAACATCTTGGCCGCCGGGATCTTCGGCCCAACGTAGCGCGCTACCGGCGGCTGCAGATAGTAGACAATCTCAAACGTGCGGCGCTGGGACAATCGCCCGACGCGACCTTAGTCCAGCTCTGGCCGCATTTGACCTGGATTGAGCGGCTTTTCGCTATGGTCATGAAGGCGATTTTATTGCCGGCATCACTTCCAGTAGGCGGGCTTAGCAACTTATGGGTTAGGTTTTTAGATAAATTATTCATCCGCCAATACTTGCCTCCCCCAACGGATAGACCACGACCGATCATCGGGCGCTATAAGACAATGATGGAAGTGTTTGAAGGATTGCGAATGGACGCGCGCTCGCCTGGGCAGCGTCCTGTGAGCCGCAAGATCACTGTTAACAAATGACAGCGATGGTCGAAGCATCTGAGGCCGTTACTTGTCCCTATTGCAATGGGATTTCTCGCTTGGTCGTTACCGGGCGCGACTTCAATCGTGCAATATCGGATGAAGAATTTCATTTGTTCCGCTGCGAAAAATGCGGATTGATGTTCATCAATAATCCGCCGGAAAATCTCAGCCTCTATTACCCGAGTGATTACCATGCCATGCCCACAAGCGCAGAGGGACTCGATCCCTTTTTGCCGGGACAGCGCTTTAAGATTGAGCTGCTCAATCGCTTTGTTGCTGGCGGCAGCCTTCTTGAAATAGGTCCTTCGAACGGAATGTTTTGCAGGCTCGCTCAAAAGGCCGGATTCGAAGTTTCGGCAGTAGAAATGGACGAAAATTGCGTCAGGTTTTTGCAAGACAAGCTTGGTGTGCGGGCGATTGCCTCGGCTAATCCTGCTGCAATCCTAGACGCAGAGGACCTGACGTATGATGCAATCTGCCTGTGGCACACGATTGAGCATTTACACCGCCCATGGGAGGTGCTCGCGCAAGCCGCACGACGCTTAAAACTGGGCGGGGTTCTGCTGGTCGCGGCTCCGAATCCCGATGCCTGGCAGGCACGACTGCTCGGTGCCCGTTGGCCGCATCACGACATGCCGCGCCACCTTTATGCTTTGCCAATTCCTTGGCTGACAAATTTTGCAAAGACGCAAGGTCTGTCTATGGAGTTCGTGACAACCCGCGACGAAGGCAGTCTTTATTGGAATCGTTTCACTTGGGCCATGCTCCTAAGGTCGAAATTCCGAAATGGAATCTTGCGTGGCTTGACTTGGCGCGTCGGTATGCTCTTTGGCCATCTGCTCGAACCCTGGGAAGGGCGAGAAGGCCGCGGTGCATGTTACACCGCAATTCTTCGAAAGCTAAAATGAGAGCAAGTCCGAGAGGCCAATGGCGTAAAGTAAGCGCAGAATGTAGACGGCGTTTGGCATTCTTCGGAGTTGCAATGCGCTTTGCCGACAGTTGGGAGTGCAATCCATCCGCTCGCTTTCTCTAAATATTCTCTCGGCGGGATTCTCGCGCTTCTGGCAAGCAGCGCTGCAGCTTTTGATTACGCCTTTTATCGTGCACTATCTCGGGCCAAAGTCTTACGGGCTGGTCGGCTTCTATGCGACCATTTCCCTATTCCTGGCGTTTCTCGATCAAGCGGTTAGTCCGACGTTAACTCGTGAATTGGCGCGTTCAGGCCATCAAGCTGAATCTGCCAAAAACCTGCGTTGTCTCCTCTACTCACTAGAATTTCTGTCCGGTGCTATTGCCGTCATTCTCGGCGCCTTGATTGCTGGCGGAGCTCCGCTTATCACGCGTTATTGGCTCGCAAATAGCGGGGTTCCTGAATCCGAACTTGTCGACGCGGTCCGTCTGATGGGCCTGAGTCTCGCCTGTCAATGGCCAGCCGCGCTTTATAGCGGCGGGTTTATAGGATTACAGCGCCAGGACCTTCTAGTGCCCGTTCGAATAATTATTGCAACAGTGCAGTCGGTTGGCGCGCTAGTGCTGCTTTCCAAAGTCTCGGCATCGCCGATTTTGTTCTTTGCGTGGATGGCCGCCACATCAGCATTGCTGAGTATCACCTTGCGGGTATTTCTTTGGAGGGTGATGCCGCGCAGTGAAGCGCCCGTCCGATTTGATCCACACGTGCTGCGGATGGTCTGGCGGTTCGCCACAGGCAATCTCGTGATCGGGCTGACAACCGCCCTCTTGACACAATCCGGCGGCCTTATCATCGCGAAATACTGTTCACTCGAGCAGCTCGCGGCCTACACGCTAGCATTGGCTCTTGCTGGCCAAGTCTCTACCATTCTGGTGCAACCGGTTGCGGCGACATTGATGCCGCATTTCGCCTACCTAACATCGAAACGGGACGAGGCGCATTTGGCGCGCGAATATCACCGGTGGAGCCAGATTTTTTCTGTTTTGATATTACCGATTACCGGCACATTGATCGTATTCGGGCGACCACTATTGCAAATCTGGCTCGGAATCGCATCGCCACTTGTCGATCCAGTCTCCGAATTGCTCCCTTGGATAGCGATTGGGACGCTTTTCAATACGATTATGACGCCACCCTATTTTCTGCAGATTTCGAATGGCTGGACCAGTCTTATAGTGACCATGAATTTCATCGCCCTCGCCGTGATCTTGCCAGCCCTCGTGATCACCGTACCCACCTATGGACCAATCGCAGCGGCAGTTTGCTGGATCGGAATCAACCTCGTGTACTATGTGATCATGGTGCCATGTGTGCACCGGCGCTTGATGCCGAGCGAACTATGGCCGTGGTGGGGGCGCGACACGCTATTGCCGACAGCGGTCGTCGGGATCATCTATGGTGGCGCACTGGTCCTGACGCCGTTTGACGTGCCCCGATTTGTCGGACTCGCCGCCGCTATTGCCGTGGCGGCATTCGCATGGGGCGTCCTGTTAGCCATATTGCCGCAAGTCCGCACTGACGCATTGGGCGTCTTTAATATGGTCAAATTGAAGTTAGCCAGATAGTCACGAACGGTGAAATCGCCCTCCTGTTTTAGCAAGGCTTGCTTCAGCAGAAGATTAAAGAAGCTCCAATCTCAGTTTTCCCACACCTTCCACGGCGCGGCTCCTGTGGCCCAAAGATTTGTCAGCTGCTGCTTGTCACGCAGGGTATCCATTGGCTGCCAAAAGCCGTCATGACGCCAGGCGACGAGCTCACCGCTGGCGGCAAGTTTCTCCATCGGTTCGCGTTCCCACAGGGTGCTGTCATCCTTGATGAAGTCGAGTACCGATGGATTGAGTACAAAGAACCCGCCATTAATCAAGCCGCTTTCGGCCTGTGGTTTTTCCTCAAATGCTGTGACTTTCGTACCGTCCATGACGATGCTCCCAAACCGCGCCGGCGGGCGAACGCATGCGACAGTCGCTTTGAGGCCGTGCTTGCGATGGAAGGCAATTTCGGCGGTGATGTCGATGTCTGAAAGTCCGTCGCCATAGGTCATGCAAAACGGTGCATCCGGATCGAGATATTGACGCACACGTTTGATGCGACCACCAGTCATGGTTTGGTCGCCAGTGTCCACCAGGGTAATTCGCCAGGGCTCGTTCCGACGATGAAGGTATTCGATCTTGTTATTGACGAGGTCGATGGTCACATCGGCGCCGTGCAAGTGATAATTCGCGAAATATTCCTTTATCATATAGCCCTTGTAACCGAGGCAGATAATAAAATCATTTACACCATAATGAGTGTAGAGCTTCATGATGTGCCACAGTATCGGATGCTCACCAATCTCGATCATCGGCTTTGGACGCACGCTTGTTTCCTCGGCAAGCCGGGTGCCCATACCACCTGCAAGTATTACGCATTTCATGACTCAGTCTCCGATTGGCGCGCCGGCATAGCTTTGTGAGTTTACGCCAATGTCTAATCCAGCCGGCTCCAGACGCGATTGAAGAAAAATGGGATAACAGCATCCGTCCGGTCCAGAGCCAAGCGCCAATTCGAGTTTAGGCGGTAACTGTCGGCGGTCAGATCTGTCCCGTCGATGGGATTTTTCCACGACTTCCATTGCTTAATAAAAATATGGCCGCGCGACAATCTTTGGAATTCAGCGAGATAGAATTCGACTTGATCCTGACGCATCTCCGGGAGAGTGCTAATCGTAAGCATAACGTCGAAGTAGGATTGGGGAAATTTACGCAACTGATTAGGCGTGAGCAGCACAACTGAGGCGTTCGCCATCTCGTCGTTCACATCTTCAATACGGTCGAAGTGACGGAAGCGGAATACCCGATTTGGGCCAAGGGTCTGTTCAAGATACCACTGTGCCAAGCCAAGCGCGGGCGGAATATCGAAAATAAAATATTGCCCTGGAAGGGTGTTTAAATAGGTGTGGGCGACGCGGCCATAGCCGGCACCAACCTCGGCAATTCGAGGCCTTGCTGATGCCTTTGGCAAAGCTGCAATAAGATTGCACTCGATGATCGAGTTGGCGAGATCCTGGCTCAAAAGCCGATCACCTACCGTAACACGGAACGGATTTCCGACTTCCGGTTCTACCACTTTGTCTCGAAGGTGATGCGTGTCTTGGGACATCATGATAGTCCACACTAGGCTGACGTAAAGTCGATACACACGCTGTTGTCGTTTGGTCAGCGCAAGTCGATTGTCGCTCGTAATCAACCGCAAGTGTTCCGTGTCCTTTAATCGGCTAATAAACGGCAGGAGGTTCGGGTGTCGGCACCAAAATTTAAAAGCATGCCGAAACAGAGGATGCAGAGGATTATTAATGAGCCAATTGAAATAATTCTGAGATACTGTGCGCTTGAAATTGACTAGCCCTTCGATCTCCAGCATGTAGGCGTTCTTAGCGTTGAGGTCTTGCCAGAACGCGGACGGCAGGAAAATCGGATCGTCTGCCTTGAGCTCCTCGATCATGGCGTTAAAGGCATCGATCGCGGCCATTGTGGCTAAACTCCTCGATCCTAAGTAGAAGCCGACCGTAGGACAGGCACGGCTGGCGATATGCAGAATAGATGAGGTTACAGGCAATAGCCCGTTTCGACTGGCGGTCCAATAGCGTGGGACACCACAATGACGCCTAGCTGAATTGGAATGCTTTGAAATAGAGGCTTGCTCGGGAGCCGGACGCAGTCTCTATATGCCATTGCATTAAAATGCTAGATTTTTTGGCGCTCGTGGACGTCACCAAGGTGTAGTAATTGGATGCGCGATGGAGGAATAGCTTGGACTTGAGAGTTCGCGAATGAAGGGATTTTGGGCCGGCCGGCGCGTTTTGGTGACCGGTCATACCGGGTTCAAAGGTGCCTGGTTATGTCTTTGGCTGGAACGGCTGGGCGCTGAGGTTTCGGCCTTCGCACTGCCGCCACAAACAGAACCAAGTCTTTATCAAATTTTGTCTCCGTGGGCTGGCCAACGGCACCGCGTCGTTGACCTGCGCGATCCCAATGCCGTAGGTGCCGCCGTCCGCGATGCTGCGCCGGAGGTGATCTTCCATCTGGCAGCCCAATCGTTGGTACGGCCATCTTACCGCGATCCGCTCTATACCTACGCGACGAATTTAATGGGCACACTGCATCTGCTGCTCGCGGCGCGCGACACGCCAGGCGTTGAAGCCGTCGTCGTCACCACTACCGACAAAGTATATGAGAACAACTCGAATGGCGCCGCCTTTCGCGAGCAGGATCGGCTCGGCGGCAAGGATCCTTACAGCGCTTCGAAAGCCTGCGCCGAGATACTTACTGGTTCATTTCGCGACAGCTTTCTGGCGAACGGGCGCCGCCCTGCTATAGCTACGGTGCGAGCCGGCAACGTGATCGGTGGCGGCGACTGGTCGGAAGACCGTCTAGTTCCAGACGTGGTTCGAGCAGTTGCATCAGGCCGAAAAGTTGCCTTGCGCTACCCCGACGCAGTGCGTCCGTGGCAGCACGTACTTGAGCCGTTGCGCGGTTATCTGGACTTTGCCGAGCAGCTGGTGCGCGAACCATCGTCCATGCCGGGTGCGCTGAACTTCGGACCGGACCCAGGTAATTGGCTAACAGTTGCGCAGGTGGCCGACATCATGGCCGTGGCACTCGGCGCTGGGTCGGGTTGGGAAAAAGCGCCCGGTGTTCCGCCTCCGGAGGCAGCAACGCTCACGCTGTCCTCTAGCCTCGCTAAACGCACTCTTGGATGGAAACCGCTGCTATCCATGCAAGAGACGGTGGATTGGACCGCGGACTGGCACATGAAGCATCGCGCCGGCTGCGACATGAAGTCCGAGACGCTCGAACAGATCGCCCGCTATGAAGCGCTTCGCATGGAAACCACCGCTATATGACCGCTCTACATCCGCATTGCCGCTTTTGCCACGAGCCCTTGAGGGTAACAGTCGTAGATCTGGGCAAGACGCCACTCGCCAACAGTTATCTGACAAATGAGCAGCTCACCGCGCCGGAGCCCATCTTTCCGCTCCACGCCAGAGTGTGTTCGGCTTGCCGGCTGGTGCAGGTCGATGATGTTGCGGCGCCTGATGACATATTCGGGCACTACGCTTATTTTTCGTCCTACTCAAGTTCCTGGGTGGAACACGCGCGCCGGTTTGCGCAAATGGCGCGTGAGCGCTGGCATCTCAGCGCAAACAGCTTAGTCGTTGAAGTAGCGAGCAACGATGGCTACTTGTTGCGCCATTTCGTCGACAGCCGGAATCCCAGTGCTTGGCGTTGAGCCAGCGGCAAATGTTGCCGAAGTAGCGCGCGCGACTGGCGTGCCAACGGACGTTTCCTTTTTCGGCAAGAAGACAGCGGAGCGACTTCAATCGGACGGGCGGGCAGCCGATCTAATCGTCGGCAATAACGTGTTCGCACACGTACCCGACATTAACGATTTTGTTGCCGGATTTTCTGTTCTGCTCAAGCCTGATGGCGTAGTTAGCCTCGAATTTCCGCATGTGATGAAGCTGATCGAGCTGACTCAGTTCGACACGATTTATCACGAGCATTTCTCCTATCTTTCGCTCTTTACCGTCGAAAAGATCCTCGCCACCCATGGCCTTAAAGTATTCGATGTCGCCGAATTGCCGACGCATGGCGGCAGCCTTCGCGTGATGGCAACGCGGACGACCAGCAACGTGCATGCGGAAGGCGAGGGCCTCGCGAAAGTAAGACGCGACGAGGCTGCCGTCGGCATCGACGGCGATGCTTTTTATGCCGGTTTTGAACCTAAAGTGCGCGCCGTCCGGGCCTCACTGCTGGAATTCCTGCGCACAGCGAAGGCTGAGAACAAAAGTGTGGCCGCCTACGGTGCGGCAGCCAAAGGCAACACACTTCTCAATTATTGCGCCATCGGTACGGAGCTTATCGATTATGTCGTTGACATAAGTCCGCACAAGCAGGGACTGTTCCTGCCTGGTAGCCGATTGCCAATATATGCTCCCTCAAAGTTGGCGGAAACGAAGCCCGATTACGTACTCATCCTTCCGTGGAATTTGAAGGATGAGATCATTGAGCAAACACGTCACGTTCGCGATTGGGGCGGGCAATTTGTGCTAGCCATCCCGACTTTGACTGTTCTCCCTTGAGGCGGAGAGGTAAACCTTGCAATTTAAAGCCACGGGGATCGAAGGTCTGGTCGAGCTCGAAGTGACGCCGCATGAAGACGAGCGTGGTGGCTTCGCACGCACCTACGACGAAGACGTATTCGCCCGTGCCGGCTTGCCGACGCATTGGCCGCAATGCAATACGTCGTGGAACCGGCGGCGCGGCACGCTGCGCGGCATGCATTTCCAGGCGGCGCCGAAGGAGGAGCCGAAATTGGTGCGCTGCACGGCTGGACGTGTGTTCGACGTAGCGGTCGATCTGCGCCGCAGTTCGTCGACCTATCTCGGCTGGGTCGGTGTCGAACTCTCGGCGGAAAAACGCAACGCGCTGTTCATTCCGGCGGGGCTAGCGCACGGATTCCTGACCTTGGAGGACGGCAGCGAAGTCTACTACCAGATGGGCGCGGTCTATGACGGTGCCCTCCAACGCGGCGTGCGCTGGAACGATCCGGCTTTCGCTATTGCTTGGCCATTTGAGCCAATCGTAATCTCCGCGCGTGATGCAGGCTACGCGGATTACGTAACATGACGCGTCTTCTTCTCACCGGCGCAAGCGGATTTATCGGCACACATTGTTTGCGCCTGATCCTCGGCGGCGATCACGGAGAGATTCATGCGGTTACCAGGCCTGGACGGCAGCCATCCGTATCGGGGGTCACGTGGCATGCGGCCGATCTTCGCGTTGCCGCTGAGGCGACGCGGATCATAGATACGGTTCGCCCGACGCACCTGTTCCACGCCGCGTGGATTGCGACACCCGGCATCTATCTCTCCTCGCTTGAGAATGTCGATTGGCTGCAGGCCAGCATCGCACTCGTCCGTGCCTTCGCCGAGCAAGGAGGCCAGCGCTTCGTCGGGGTCGGCAGCAGTGCGGAATATGCGACGTCCGACGTACCCTGCGATGAGGACCTTACGCTGTTACACCCCTCGTCCATTTATGGACATTGTAAGCTGGCTTTCTGGAATGCGGTCCAGGGCATTGCGCAATATTACAATATGCAGGCCGCATGGGGTCGAGTGTTCCTGCCCTTTGGGCCCGGCAATTCCCCGGCCAGGCTAATTCCGACTGCACTTGCCGCATTGCGCGCGGGGAGGCCGCTACCGCTGTCAAAAGGGGAGCAATTGCGGGATTTCATTTATGCTCCAGACGCGGCAAAGCAGCTGGTCGGGCTTCTTGGCGCCTCCGCGATCGGCGCATTCAACATTGGCAGCGGAGAGGCCCGATCAGTGCGTTCAGTGATTGAAGCAATTGCCGACAAATTCGGCGCACGGGCCTGTCTCCGTTTCGGAGAGCTGACCCCGCGGGGCTGGGAACCGCCCGTGCTCGTTGCGAACATGCAAAAATACCGCGACCAGATTGGTCTTGCCCTTTGCACTCCCATGGCCGCCGCGCTTGATACCCTAATTGATTCCACAAATAATATTGCAGACGATTTTACTTCTGTGCCATGACGCTCGCTGCCCCCAAATTGCCGCAACCTAGGATTTAATGTGGCAACGAATTGAAAGTTTATAGCGGTAGGCAAGGTGCTGGCAGCACGACGTTTCGGCGCAAACTGCCACTCCATGAGCCGAGGTATGTGGGCGCGATGCGGGACGTAGGAGTGGTTTATCTCTATAGATTTGCCGAAGGGGAGCATCCGGTCCGGCGGTTTCTGAAAAGCTATCGCGATCATTCCGCGGGGATAGAACACGAGTTTCATGTCGTTTTTAAAGGCTTTCCGGACCAGCGCCGGCTTAATCTCGGTCGTGAGCTGTTTTCTGGGGTTCAGATCAATTCAATCGAGCTTGAAGACGATGGTTATGATATCGGTTCGTACCTAGCCGCGGCGAAGGTAGTATCCAACCGCCGGCTTATTTTTCTAAATACCTTTTGCCAGATTTTAGGCCGCGATTGGTTGAGACATTTTGATAGTGCGTTGATCGCGCCGGGGGTTGGTCTTGTTGGTGCAACCGGATCATGGCTATCGAACGCGTCAGGCTATGAGGGGGCACTTAGACGCTTATTCTATGGAGCAAAGCATCTCCCGACCCAATTGCGTTACCTTTTCAATCGTGAAAGCTGAAAAAATGTCGGAAAAGATGTCGAAGATGCGAAAGCGTTCGTTGAGACGCTATCTGCAGAGTCCATTTTCTTATCTGTATAATATTTTTGAATTTGGTCGGTTTCCTAATCCGCACATCCGGACTAATTCATTCATGATGGAACGAATCCGTTTTTTGTCGCTTGATTTCCCGTCATTCAAGAATAAGTCAGAAGCTTACAGATTCGAGAGCGGCCGTCGGTCTCTTACGAGACAAATTATTAGGCAGGGTTTGCGGCCGGTTGTGGTAGATCGGAATGGACGTGTTTACGACATCGCTGAATGGAAATCGTCCGCGACGTTTTGGATTAACGATCAGGAAAATCTGCTTATCGCGGACAATCGCACACGCGATTACGCTGAGGGTGACGAGGAGCTTCGGGAGTATTTGGAGGACGCAGCTTGGGTTAATCCATGGTTATGGCGCCTTACAACCCTTTTCCCATCTCATCGCAGCTAAATAATTTGTGGCGGGCAGTGTGAGCAAATCGTATCCGCGAATTGGCTATGCTCCCTATGACTCCAGCTTTAACCATCCGGGAGATCTGCGCCGTTTTGTGGCTTATGCCCGCGCTCGAAATCTGCCGGTTGAAATCGCGCGGCCGGACGAGCGTTATGACGTCGTGGTGCTGACTGAACTCGCCGATATTAGCCTCTGGTGCGAGTACCAGGGCGGCAAGGTAGTTTATGATCTTATTGATCCCTACTTGGCGGTGCCACGAACCGACATAAAGCAATTGCTGCGTGGCCTAGTGTGGTATGCGAATGGACGGCAGCGACGACTACGCATGGATTTCAAGGGGGCAATCCAGAACATGTGCCGCCGGGCCGACGCGGTTGTATGTACGACCGACGAACAAAAAGGCGATATCGAGTCGTTCTGCAAAAATGTGCACATTGTTCTTGATATCCATGACTACGCCATCCGAAATCGAAAGCACGATTATAGCGCCAGTACCCCATACAATATAATTTGGGAGGGCCTCCCTTCCAATCTTCCGCAGTTGAAAACGATTCGGTCGGTATTGCACGAGATTTCGCAACGCAGGACGGTCGTCCTTAATATCGTTACGGATCCAGATCGCCCGGGTGCGTTTCCTTTTTTGCCCAGAATTAAGAGTTTTGAAGTTGCCAAGGCCATTTTTGATAATGTCGCGTTCCATCGTTGGAACGAAACGACGTTTTCTGAAGTCGTCACCAAATGTGACGTTGCGGTTATCCCAATATTGACTGGTGACCCATTCGCCCGAGGCAAGCCCGGCAATAAATTAGCTTTGTTATGGCGAATGGCTATGCCTGTTGTGACATCTGCTACGCCGGCCTATCGCCGCATGATGGATGCGGCAGGACTTAGCTATCTTGCTTGCGACGATAATTCGAATTGGGTCGGTGCCCTGGACCGCTTATTGTCTGACGAGGAGGCGCGCCGCAGTGCCGGAGAGCGCGGATACGCCTATGTAACTGCGAATCTGCAAACGAACAAACTGCTGACGCTCTGGGACAATGTATTTTCTTCGATCGGATTTGATTTTAGCGGTCTAACCAAATAGCTGCTGCCGTCAGTCGTGCGATCAGTATTTTGGTTGAGCCATTTTACCTTGAGCGTTCCGCTTACACGATATCTTAAAAGCTTTGGAACGCGCCGGAGGTGGCCCAACTGCGTGCCCGTACAAGTTCTTCCAACGCAGGAAGGCCTGAAAACGCCATACGCCACCCATCCTTGCCCAATTGTAGTTTCGGGCTTGCGCGTGCCAGCTTAACAAATGCGGATTTCGACTCGAGATTATAGGAACGGTGGGGGCGGCTACCGACAAAGCGAGGTGCAAGCGCTGTTTGTATGTATCTGGCGTACACTTAATAATTGTATTTTGGCAAAACGAAGCCAAAATATTTAAAGATATCAATTGAGCGGCCTGCGTCTAATTGATCGACAAGAACCGCAGCGGCTCCGGTGTTCGCATGCGTAATCGTCAAAGCCAAACCAACCATAATAGTCGCGCCGTCGTCTGAGGTAGGCTACGTCTCGAGCCAAAGCCGTGCGAACAGGGAGGATCAAATAATGTCAAAGCTGCTTGCCGCCGGCCCAAGGGTTCGGTTCGCGTTAGCGGCCGCCGTCTTCGCGGCCGCCTTTGCGATTGCCGGTCAACCGGGCCACGCGGCCGACTACCCCACCCGCAGCATCACGCTTGTGGTGCCTTCGCCGCCAGGCGGCGGCACCGACACGCAGGCCCGTATTCTCGCGCCCAAGCTCGCGGAGCTGCTCGGCCAGCCCGTCATCATCGAAAACCGCGGCGGCGCCAGCGGCAATATCGGTGCGCAGTTTGTCGCCAAAGCCTCACCCGACGGCTACACGCTGCTTGCCATGATCTTGTCGCACGCGATTAACCCGAGCGTCTTGAAGAGCGTGCCGTACAATCTCGATCGCGACTTTGCGATGATTTCGCGAACGGTTACCGCGCCTGGCGTGCTGGTGTCGAATTCCTCGCTGCCGGCAAAAAATCTGCATGAATTGCTTGCCTATATGAAAGCGAGCCCCGGCAAGGTCACATTCGGTTCGGCCGGAGTCGGCAGTTTGTCCCAGCTCGTCGTCGAGCTATTCGAGCAGGACGCGGGCGTTAAGCTGCTGCATGTTCCTTATCGTGGCACGCGGCCCGCGCTCAATGACGTGCTCGCCGGTCAGGTCGCTGTCATGGTGCCGGATCTGAGCATTGCTTTGGGGCAAATGAAGTCCGGCCTGTTGCGGGCCTATGGCGTGACCAGCGCGACGCGCGTGGCGGCCGCTCCCGATGTCCCGACTTTGGCCGAAGCCGGGCTGCCTGGATTTGAAGCCGTGCAATGGTTCGGCCTTGCTGCGCCTGCCGGCACGCCGCCGGATATTGTGAAGAAGCTGCACGCCGCCGTTACCAAGGCGCTCAACGATCCCGAGGTGAAGGAACGCTACAACAAAATCGCGATGGCCCCCGCGCCGAGCGCTTCGCCGCAAGAGTACGCCCAGTTCGTGCATGACGAATCGGTGCGTTGGGCGAAGGTGGTCAAGGCGGCCCACATTACGGCGCAATAACAACTCCACCGCTAGCGGCGCCCACGGACGATCACTTCCTTGCCGGGAACGAGCGATCGCCGGGTGCCGGCAGGGCCCTCCGAAAGAACGCAGACAAAAGGCAGGAGCAGAAATGGCACTCGTTCTCAAGGGCGTCATGCAAAGTCCGGTAACGCCGCTGAAGGAAGACTTCAGCCCGGACTATGCGACGTTCGAGCGCCTGGTGGACTTCCACGTCCGTACCGGCGCGACGGCGATCTCGTGGCCGCACCATAAAGGCGAATCGCACAACCTGACGATTGCCGAGCGCAAGGCCATGGCGGAAGTGGCGATCAAGGCCGTAGCCAAACGCGTGCCGATCTCCATTCACGTCAGCGCGCTGGCGCTCGAGGACACGTTTGATCTGGCGCGCCATGCGCAAAAGGCGGGCGCCGATGCGATCATCGCGATTACGCCCTATTTCTGGAAATACCCGCCGGAAGCGATCTACGACCATTTCGTGCGGCTCGGAACGTCGATCGACCTTCCGATGATCGCCTACAACTCTCCCAGTTATCTGGCCGGCATCGAATTTAACGGCGAGCTGACCGCCCGATTGATCCAGCGCCTGCCGAATCTCATCGGCATGAAGGAAGCAAGCTTCAACAGCGAGAAATTCTTCGAGATCCTGAGCGCGGCGCTGCCGCTGCGGCCGACTTTCGCGATGATCGCCGGCGTGGAATATCTAATTCCGTCGATCTCGCTCGGTGGCGCCGGTTCTTACTCATCCGCCGGGGCCATCTGTCCCAATCTCTGCGTCGAGCTTTACGAGTCGTGCGTCGCCGGCAAATGGGATCGCGCGCGCGAGCTTCAGTACATGCTGTCCGAGCTTTGGTTGCTATTCCGCGATCAATATCCATCCTCGCTCAAGGGCGGCATGGTGATCATGGGACGGCCGGTGGGGCCGACGCGCCCGCCGCTGCCAACGGCCACGCCGGAACGTGTGAAATTCATCGAAAAGAGACTGATCGAACTCGGCATCGCGCAAACCGAGCCGCACGGTTGGTAATCGTATTGAAGGAATAGACAGTGACCGCTTTCACATTTGGCCTGGTTCATGCGCCGCTCACGCCCTTCTCGAACGGCGCGATCGACTATGACACCTACGGCACACTGCTCGATTTTCATCTCCAAAACGGCGCCCAAGGCCTGGCTATCCCCACGCACACGGGCGAGTCCGTCAGCCTGACCGTCGACGAACGGCAAGCGCTCCTGGAATTTGTCATCAAGCGCGTCGCTGGCCGGGCTCCGGTGATTGCCAATGTCAGCGAGGCCGGCACCAGCATCGCGGCCTCGCTCGCAGCCCATGCGCGGGAGGCCGGCGCCGCCGCCTTGATCGTGTCGGTCCCGTATTACTGGAAGCCGCCGCAGTCGATGCTGGTCGAACATTTCGCCGCCATCGGCATTGCAGGCGCTTTGCCATTGTACGTGTACAATTCGCCCGACGAGATGGGAGAGATGGAGGTGGCGTCGAAATCCGTCGTCGAACTGCTCGGCCGCCTTCCGAATTTCGCGGGCCTGATCGATAGCAGCCTCGACTGGCAGTACATGATCGAAGTCATCTCGTTGGCCCGCGCCGTGAAACCGGATTTCCAACTTGTATCCGGCACCGAATACATGATTTCGGCCAGAGCGATCGGCGCGACCGGCGTGCTGTCGCCGCTGTCAACGGTCGCGCCGCGGCTGGTGCGCGAACTCTATGACTTCTGCCGCGTCGAGAATTACCAGGACGCGCGCGGCAAGCAGACCGATCTCGCGGTTTTGCAGCGCTTGTTGCGGCAGACAGGCGTTCCGGGGCTCAAAGCGGCCGCGCGCATCATGGGCCGGGATTGCGGGACGCCGCGGCCGCCATTATCGGCGCTCGCCGACGCGGAGTACCGTGAACTTGCGAAAAATATCTCGGCGATCGGCGGCATTAAATCGGAGCCGCAGGGTTGGCGTTGATGCGCGGCCGCTCTTAAAGCTATTGACCGCACACAAGGGAACACAAGCGAAAGAAGCCACATGGCGAAGGGTGGTAATCAAGTCAAACGGGTCGCGCTTATCTCCGGCGCTTCCTACGGCGTGGGCGCCGCCACGGCGCTTGCGCTCGCCCGCGACGGCTTCGTGCTCGCGCTGACCGCGACGCGATTGCATAATCTCGATGCGGTGTTGGCTGACGTTGCGAACGCCGGCGGCCAGGCCGTTGGCATCGACTTGGATCTGCGCCAGCAGAAAAGTATCGAAGACGCGGTCGCCAGTGCCATCGAAAAACTCGGCCCGATTGATGTCCTGGTGAACAATGCCGGCGCCAATCTTCGCCGCAAGGCGGTCGACGTCACGCGCGAGGAATGGGACGATCTGATGTCAACCAATCTGACGGGGACGTTTTTCCTCACTCAGCAGGTTGGTCGCCATCTCATCAAGCGGGGCAGCGGCGGGCGCATCATTACCGTGTCATCCGCTCACGCGCTGGTCGGCGCCGCGGAGCGCTCGGCCTACGGAATCTCCAAAGCAGCGCTCATTCAAATGACCAGGATGCTGGCCGTCGAGTGGGCGGATCACGGTATTCGCGTCAACGCCGTGGCGCCGGGCCGGCTGGATACCGCCTCGCCCTCGCGGGCGGGTACGGCATCGGACAAGAACTACATGGACGCGATGCTCAAGCGCATTCCGCTGCATCGCCTGGCGACAGCGGAAGAAGTCGCCGGCGCCGTGGCGTTTCTTGCGGGTCCTTCGGGAGCTTCGATAACTGGCCATACGATCGTGATGGACGGCGGCCTGACGGCCGCCTAATTTCCAAGCGCATTTTCTCACATCGCTTGGTTCAAAAAATGCTCGGTTAGGTCATTTTCTTGAGAATGACGCCACCGACGAGTTGTGGCTCCTTACGGTCCGGCGCAGTTAAGAAGAAAATCCAGAATCAATTGCTGCCCCGCCGCATACATGTCGCCGCCCACCGATGTCTTGCAGCCAATCTGCCGCGCCGCTTCGACAATCGGCGATACGGCCGGCGACGTGATAACGCAGCCGACAAACATTTCCAGCGTCAACCGTCGGGCATCAATGGGAGCGGGATCGCCGGAGCGCATGCCGGCAGGCGTCGCATTCGCGATAAGATCGAACCCTGTTGGATCCTCGGATCCGGGGAACACAGGAGTCTCGAACTTGGCGGTCAACCGGCCGATCAAAGCGTCACGGCGCTTGGCGTCGGCATCGTGAATTGCCAATTCGCACACACCGGCCTCGATCAGTCCCAGGGCAATGGCCGATCCAGCCCCACCGGCGCCGACCAACAGCGCGCGCTTTCCTTCCGGCCGGCAGCCTTTGGCGCGAATGGCGCCGACAAAGCCCAGTCCATCGAGCATCTCGCCGAACCAGCCGCCGGCCGGCGCGCGCCGCATCACATTGACCGTGCCGAGGAAATGCGCGCGCTCGGTAGCCGATTCGCAGAATTGATAGCAGGCGAATTTGTGCGGGATAGTCACGACAATGCCGTCGAGATTTTGCACGTGGCTTGCCGCTTCAAGAAATTCGGTCAAATCTGCCGATGATATATGGACCGGGACCAGCACCGCGTCGCGGCCAAGCACTGCGAACGCCTCCGACATGCCGGCTGGCGATTGGACCTGCGCAATCGGATCTCCGACGATGATATGGAGCCTGGTCGCGCCATCGATCGTAACGGCCATTGTCGAAGCTCCGTGCTCAAGTCTGCGGGTTGGCGGCTTACTCTACACGTAAGTTCAAGCATCTTCAGCGCCACCCCGGCAATACACGGTGGCTCGCCCGACGGGACCTGCTACGCTAGGCCGATGTAGTCGGGCTTTTAGCGGTCGGGACGATGCTCACGCTGCGTCAAATCGAAGTCATCCGCGCCATCATGGTCACCGGCACAGTGGGCGGTGCTGCGCGCCTGCTCAACGTCTCTTCACCCGGCGTCAGCCGCGTCATGAAGCACGCGGAAATGTCGGTTGGCGTTAAACTGTTTAGCCGCAAAGGCGGCCGCTACAGTCCGACGCGCGAGGCCAATGCCATCTTCAATCAAATCAACAGCGTCTACGACAAGGTCGAGGACCTGCAATTTGTTATTTCGCGGATCAAACGCGGCGCCAATATCGAGCTCAAAATCGGCTCGGTGCCGAGCATCGCCAACGTCATGGTGCCGCGCGCCATCGCCGACGTTCGCAAGGCATTTCCCAACCTGCTGATTGAGATCGACATCCTGAAGATCGAGGACGCCGTCGATTATCTTCTGCTTGGCAAGGGTGAACTCGTCGCCATGAGTTCCAAGATCGATCACCCGATGCTGACTTATGCGCCGCTGGCGCGCGGCCGGCTCAAGTGCATCGTGCCAGAGGGGCATCCGCTGTCGCGTCGGACACGCGTGACGGCCGGCGAAATCGTCAAATATCCCTTGATCGGCGTCGATCCGAACGATCCCTATGGCCGGATCATGGCGGGCGTCTTCACCACATCCGCGCTGCATTACGACGTAACGATCCGCGCCCGTTTCGGCTCGACGGTGTGCGCCCTTGTGACGAATGGCCTGGGCATTGCGATCATCGACGAGTTCACGCTGGCGGGCGGCCAATGGCCGAACATCCGGGCGCTCGATATTGTCGAGCCGACGACGTTTCAGACTTATATCGTGCACCGCAAGGACGCCGCGCTTTCAAGCTATGGCGAACATTTCGTCGCCGCGCTGCGCGGCAACATGGACAGGGTCGCTTCGCCGGCGCGACCGTCGCGCCGGTCCCCGTCAGCTAGGGCGCAAGGATCGCGGAAAAAATAACATGATGTTAAGTTCGCCGCACGTCTTGGTTATTGACCTCCCGGCGGGGCATCTGCATGGTCCATTGATCGCCCGGCGGATGGGCGATCGCTGACTACCAAAAAAGCCGGATCGTCAACCGGCCCGGATTTACCACCAAAGAGGGAAAGCCCATGTATCGTCTCGCAACTATCGTGTCGGTGATTGCTGCGGGCGTTGGCCTGGCCACGCCGGGCTACGCGCAATCGACCGTCTACATACCGGCCGTGCTTGAATTGTCGGGCGCCGGCGCCGTCTCCGGCACCAATTTCCGCGACGGCATGCTCATGGCGATCGACGAAATCAACGCCAAGGGCGGCATTCTCGGCCGCAAGATCGACACGCCCATTCTCGACACCCAGAGCGACGCCGGAACTTCGCGCGCGCAGATTCAGAAGGTCCTCGACAACAAGCCTTACGTCATCCTCGGTCCGGTGTTCTCCGGCTCGGTGCTGGTCGACATGATGCTGACGCAGCAGGCCGAGATCCCGGAGATCGTCGGCGGCGAGGCTGCGGCCATCACGCAAAAGGGCGACCCTTACGTCTTCCGCACGTCGTTCGGCCAGCAATTCAGCATGCCGAAGATCGCCAACTACATCCGCGACGGCGTCAAGGCGAAAACCGTCGCCGTATTGTGGGTGAACAATGACTTCGGCAAAGGCGGACGCGATAATTTCATCAAGGAGATGAAAGCGCGCAACATCAAGGTCGTCGCCGACATCGCCACCGAGTCCGGCCAAACCGACTTCTCGGCGGATGTGGTCAAGATCAAGGCCGCGAATGCCGACGCCATCTTCGTCTACACCAACGAGGAAGAGAGCGCCCGCTTCCTGAAGGAAGCCAAGAAACAGGGCATTAAAGCGCCGCTCATCGGCGAGACCACCTTGCTCGGGCAAAAGGTCATCGATCTGGCCGGCGGCGCTGCCAACGGCGTGCGTGGCCATGTCGGCCTCACCGTCGATGCGCCGATCCCCGCGGTGCAGGAGTTCGCCGCTAAATTCAAGAAGCGATTCAACTATGTCTGCGATCACAACGGCATCAAGGGTTACACCGCCGTCTACTTCATCAAGTACGTAACGGAAAAGATGGGCAAGTTCGACAGCAAGGGCTTTGCCGCAAACCGCGCACGGCTTGACCATCACGCCGAAGCAGGAGCCCAACATTCTGATGGAGGCCACCTGGGACAAGAACGGCGACATCGACCGTGAAAGCTTTCTCGGCGAGGTCGTGAACGGCAAGCAAAAGATCGTTGCGACGCTGCCGAAACTCGGCAAATAACGGTCGCTATTTTGGAGTTCTTCCGCTCGGCGTCATCGCCGGGCGGAAAGAGCGCGGACGCCGATGGCTTCCTTTTTTCAGCTCATGGTATCCGGCTTGGCGACGGGGGCGATCTACGCCCTCATCGCCGTCGGATTTACGTTGCTGTGGCAGACGTCGCAGACGATCAATTTCGCCCAGGGCGAATTCGTCATGCTGCCGGCTTTTTTCATTCTGGCGGCGATGAATTATGGCGCGCCTTTCTGGCTGGCGGCGTTGATCGGTATCGCCGTGTCGATTCTGGTTCTAGGCTTGGTTTTCAAGGTTCTGATCGTCGATCCAATGCTCAAGCACGGCGTGCTGCCGCTAGTGATTTCGACCATCGCTCTGTCGCTCTTCCTGAAAGAGGCCGCAAAGGACTTCTACAGCTCGCAGGCGCAGCCGTTTCCAGCTTTGGTGCCGTCGACGGATCTCCGCATTTTCGGTGCCGTGGTTTCACTGCAAAGCTTGGCCGTTCTGGCTGTTGCAATCGCCGCGGTCGTGGCGCTGCATCTGCTGCTCAACAAGACGCGGCTTGGCCGCTGCATGCAGGCGACAGCGCAAAATCCGACGCTGGCGCGCATCCTTGGCATTCCCGTGCGGCGGATGGTGCTCTACACGTTTCTGATCAATGGCGCGCTCGTCGCTATCGCGTCGATCCTGATCAGCCCGATCTATTTGGCGAAATTCACGAACGGCGAAACTTTGGGCATGGCGGCGTTTCTGGCCGCCATTATTGGCGGGTTCAATCAAGTGCGCGGCGCCATTCTCGGCGGCATCATCCTCGGCATCCTCGATAATTTGTCGGCGGCCTATATTTCCTCGCAATATCGCGGCGCGTTTCCTTTGCTCATCCTGATCGCGGTGATCTTGCTGCGTCCGCAAGGCTTGCTCGGCCGTGTTGAGGAGCGCACGGTATGAACCGGCTCGGCGTCATCCCGGTTGCCGTGGCTGCGGTTGTCACCGTCGCGCTGCCGTTTTTCCTCAAGCCGTTCGGTATCTACCTCATCTCGATGTGGGTGGTTCTGACCATCGCGGCGATCGGTCTCAATCTAACCCTTGGCTATGCCGGCCAGGTTTCGCTCGCGCAGGGCGCTTTCGTCGGGATCGGCGCCTATTGCGTTGCGCTGCTGACGCAGGCGGGCTGGCCTTATCCGGTGGCATTCGTTTGCGCCGGTTTGCTGTGTTTCGGTATCGGGTGGATTCTCGGTTATCCGGCGCTGCGGGTTCAGCATCACTATCTGGCGTTCGTCACGCTGGCGTTTACGACGTTGGTGTTTCTCGTCCTGCGTAACGAGGAATGGTTGACCCACGGCATCTATGGCATCAGCGGCATCGTGCGGCCGACGTTGTTCGGCTGGTCGATGAATAATGCGCGAGCTTTCTATTTCTTCTGCCTCGGCGTCATGACGATTTTGGCGGCGAGCGCGTGGTGGATGCTGCGCTCGCCCTGGGGCCGCGCCTTTATTGCTCTGCGCGAAAATCCGATCCGCGCGCTTTCGCTCGGCCTCGATACCCGGCGCTATACGTTGATGGCCTTTGCCCTTGGCTCCATGCTCGGCGGCCTGTCGGGCGCGCTTTATGCGCCGCTGGTGCAATTCATCGAACCGAACTCGTTCACGCTTGGCCTTTCGTTCAATCTTCTTTTGATGGTGATCGTCGGCGGCAGCGGCAAATTCTTCGGTCCCTTCCTCGGCGCGCTGATTGCCGTGCTGCTGCCGGAATGGATGCGGATCGCGCAAGGCTATTACCTCATCATTTACGCCGCCCTGATCATGGTGATGATGGCGTTCTGTCCTTATGGCGTGCTCGGAATGCTCGAGCGCGCGCTCAAGGCGATGACCGCGAGGATCGATCCGCCGGTGCCGGCTCCACGCCCGGAAGGGACGCGGCCATGAGCACCGTTCTGGAGGTCGCAAACTTAAGCAAGCGTTTTGGCGGCATTGCCGCGGTCGACGATGTCTCGTTCGAGGTGCGCGAAGGCGAGATTCTCGGCATCATCGGACCGAACGGCTCGGGCAAATCGACCCTTTTCAATTGCGTGCTCGGCCAGCTGACGCCCAGCGCGGGCGAAGTGCGCTTGGACGGCCAAGTCACCACGGGCATGCGGCCCTGCGATCTCAATCGGCTCGGCGTCAGCCGGACTTTTCAATTGCTGCAGGTCTTTCCGCAGCTCTCGGTGCGGGAGAACCTGATCCTTGCCGGCCAGGAACACCAAGGCACGATGTATTCGCGCCTGATCGGCCGCAGCGATGCCGGGCTCGGCGATGCCGCCGATAAAATGATCGAGTTCTTTCGCCTGTCGCATCTGTCCGGCGAACAGGCGGGCGCGTTGAGCTACGGCCAGCAAAAGCTGCTGGACGCCGCCATGGCATTCATGGCCGGGCCGCGGCTTGTTTTGCTCGACGAGCCAGCCGGCGGCGTGAACCTGACCATGCTCGGCCTGCTGCGCGAACGGCTGCAGGCCTATCACGCCGAACGTAAAGCCACCTTTGTCGTGATTGAGCACCAAATGGAATTCGTCATGGCGCTCTGCACGCGGGTGCTGGTGCTGGCCGAAGGGCGCCTGATTGCCGAGGGCGCACCCGAGGAAATCCGGCGCAACCCGGAAGTGATTGAAGCCTATCTCGGACGCGAAATGGCGAACGCATGAACAAAGCTGAGCCGATCCTCGTGCTCGATGGCGTCTTTGCCGGCTACGGCAAGATGACCATTCTCAATGGCACGACGGCGAAAATCCGCCGCGGCGCCATCACCACGGTCATCGGTCCGAATGGCGCGGGAAAGTCGACTTTGTTCAAGACGATCTACGGTCTGCTGCCGGTGCGCGACGGCTACCATCACTTTCGACGGCCGCGCCGTCACGAACTTCTCGCCTCGCGAAATCCTGGATGCCGGCGTCGCCTATGTGCCGCAAGGCCGCAATATTTTTGCGGAATTGAGCGTGCGGCACAATCTCGAACTCGGCGGCGTCGCTTTGCCCAATCAGGCCGAATTGCCGGCTCGTATGGAAAAGATCATGCAGCGGTTTCCCATGCTGCGGGAGAAAGCGGATGTGCAGGCTTCGGTACTGTCGGGCGGCCAACAGAAGATGCTCGAGGTCGCGCGCGGTCTTCTGCTCGATCCGAAGCTCATTCTCATCGACGAGCCGTCGATCGGCCTTTCGCCGCTGATGGTGCAGGAGGTTTTCGCTATCCTCAAGGACTTGCGTGACAAGGGCATCACCATTTTGCTGATCGAGCAGAACGCCAAACAAGCCTTGCAGATGTCGGACTACGGGCTTGTTCTCGAGCAGGGGCAGACCCGCATCGAAGATACCGCGCCGCGAATTCTTGCCGATTCGAGGATTGCGCAATTGTTTCTCGGCGGCGGCCTGGCGCAACCGGCGGGCGTTTCATGAGCAAGCGCAGAGTTCTGGTCGGTCTGATCGGCGCGAACATCATGGGTTCGCTGTCGCCGGCCTTGCATGTGGATGCCTTCGCGGCGGCGGGAATTGACGGCTACTATCATCTGATGGACGTCGATCGGCTGCCGGGCCGGCGCCTTCCGCAACTGCTCGACGCAGTTAAGGCCGCCGGTTTTGCGGGCACCAATGTGACGTTTCCGTTCAAGCAGGACGTTTTGACGCTGCTCGACGCGGTCGATGACGAAGCCCGTCAGATCGGCGCGGCCAATACTGTCACGATCGATCCGGATGGCCGAACGATCGGTTATAACACCGACCGCCGCGGCTTCCGGCGTAGCTTCGAAGAAGGGCTTGGGCGCGTCCGCGCGCAGGGCGCAACGGTCGTGCTCGTCGGAGCCGGCGGGGCCGGCCGCGCCGTTGCGTTCGCGCTGATGGACTTGGGCGTTTCAACCGTCGTTCTATATGACCGGGATGCCGCTCGTGCCGGAACCCTGTTGGCGATATAGCGGCGCATTACGGTGCGCCGCGTTGCCGCCTCGCGCGCGATCTTGAGCGCGATATTGCGGCGGCCGACGGCGTCGTCAATGCAACGCCGGTCGGCATGCATGGCTTTCCCGGCAACCCGGTGCCGGCTTCGGCCTTGCGCGCGGACCATTGGGCCACCGACGTCATCTACACCCCGATCGAGACCGCGTTCATCAAGGCGGCGGCCGCGAAGGGCGCGCGTGTGTTGACCGGCGGCGGAATGTGCGTGCACCAGGCGGCCGAGGCCTTCCGGCTGTTTGTCGGCGTTGAGCCGGATGTCGCGCGCATGCATCGTACGTTTGCAACGGCGCTTATGGAGCGCGACATGCGCATGGCCGAAATGACTTGAATTGGCGCTGGGAAACCGGAGGACAAAACCATGAAGACGTCCATTGCCACGGTC
Organism: uncultured Alphaproteobacteria bacterium; assembly: GCA_963749625.1. GTDB lineage: Bacteria > Pseudomonadota > Alphaproteobacteria > Rhizobiales > Xanthobacteraceae > Pseudolabrys. The sequence continues at coordinate 168,923 of CAVVNY010000009.1, forward strand.
TGCCTGAGCGGAGGTTTGAACGAAAAGCTGCAAGCCATAGCGGCGGCCGGTTTCCGCGGCGTCGAGATTTTCGAAAGCGATCTGCTCTCCTACAACGGCACGCCGGCCGATGTGGCCAAGGAAATGGCCGATCTCGGCCTGAAGGCGATTACGTTCCAGCCGTTCCGCGATTTCGAGGGCATGCCGGAGCCGCAACGGACGCGCACCTTCGATCGTGCCGAACGCAAGTTCGATCTGATGCAGGAAATCGGCTGCGATCTCTTGATGGTATGCAGCAACGTATCGCCGGAATCGCTCGGCGGCGTCGACCGCGCAGCCGCCGACTTCCATGCGCTCGGCGAACGGGCGGCCAAACGCGGGCTGCGCGTCGGCTTCGAGGCGCTGGCCTGGGGCCGCCACATCAACGACTACCGCGATGCCTGGGAGGTCGTGCGGCGCGCGGATCACCGGCGATCGGCCTCGTGCTCGACACGTTCCATATCTGCGCGCGAAAGACCGACCTGAAGCCGCTGCACGCTATTCCGCGCGACCGGATTTTCCTGGTGCAGCTCGCCGACGCGCCCTGGCTCGACATGGATGTTCTGTCCTGGAGCCGGCATTTCCGGTGCTTCCCCGGCCAGGGCGACATGCCGCTGGTCGAATTCATGCAAGCGCTCATGGTCACCGGATACGATGGCGAATTCTCGCTGGAAATTTTCAACGACCAGTTCCGCGCGGGTTCACCGCGCTCGGTCGCGATCGACGGCCAACGTTCGCTGATCTATCTGATGGACCAGCTGCGCGGAAAGAGCGGCGCCGGTTCGCTCGGCATTCCGGCCATGCCGCCGCGGTCGAAATGCCTCGGCGTCGAATTTATCGAATTTGCGGTCGACGATCGCACCGCCGACGAGTTGGCCCAATTTTTCTCCGGCCTCGGCTTTCACAAGGCGGCGCAGCACAAGTCGAAGGCGGTGACGCGGTGGACGCAAGGATCCGTCAACCTGGTCATCAACAAGGAAAAAGAAGGCTTCGCCCATTCGCATTACATCACCCACGGCCCTTCGGTCTGCGCTATCGGCCTGAAGGTCGAAAGCGCGGCGGCGGCGCTCGATCGCGCAGAAAAGCTTTGTGATACGCCGTTCCGCCAAAAGGTTGGACCTGGCGAGCTTGAGATCCCGGCCGTGCGAGGGGTCGGCGGCACTTTGCTCTATTTCCTCGACCCGGCCGGCAAGCTGGGCAAGGTCTGGGACGTCGAGTTCGAGCAGATGACCATGGTCGGACATCGCGCGGATGCCGGGCTTACCGTTGTCGACCACATATCGCAATCGATGCATTACGAAGACATGTTGTCTTGGTTGCTGTTTTACACGTCGTTGCTCGACGTGAGAAAGACGCCGCAGGTCGACATCACCGATCCCGGCGGCATTGTGCGCAGCCAAGTGGTCGAAAGCGCCGATGGCGCGCTCCGCATTGCGCTGAATGCTTCGCAAAGCCAGCGCACGCAATCGTCGCGTTTCCTCCATGAATATTTCGGTTCCGGCGTGCAGCATATCGCCTTTGCCAGCAACGATCTCGTGGCGACGGCCGCCCGGCTGAAAGCGAACGGCGTGGAAATCTTGAGCATTCCGGAAAACTATTACGACGATCTTGAAGCGCGCGTCGATCTATCCGCCGACCGCCTGCAAGCCTTGAAGGCCAATAATATTCTCTATGACAGAGACGCGGAAGGCGAATATCTGCAGGTCTATACCAAGAGCTTCAAGGATCTGTTCTTTTTTGAGATCGTCGAACGGCGCGGCTACAAAGGCTTTGGCGCGATCAACGCGCCGATCCGTCTGAACGCGCAATCGCGGCTGGCGCCGGACCCTGCCGCGGCCGGCCTCTGATCGGCATGACGCGCTTGCGCATTGCGGTTGCGGGAACCGGCGCCATCGGGCGGCGCCATGTCGAACTTGTCCTGGCCGATCGCAATTGCATTTTGGCGGCAATCGTCGATCCGGCGCCGAGCGCAATGGAGATCGCGGCCAAGGCGGGCGTTCCGTATTATTCATCCCTTGCCGAACTGTTCGCTCGGGTGCGGCCTGATGGCGTCATTCTCGCTACGCCGAACCATCTGCATCTGGAGCATGGTTTGGCCTGCATCGGTGCTGGTGTCCCTGCTTTGATCGAGAAACCGATCGCCGACTCGATCGAATCGGCGAGGAGACTTTGCGAGGCGGCGGACAGCCGCCAAGGCCAAGCTCTTGATCGGCCATCACCGCCAGCACAGCCCGATCATGGCGAAAGCCGTGGAAATTATCCGGAGCGGCCGGCTCGGCCGTCTCGTCGCGGTAATCGGCACAGCGATGTTCTTTAAGCCCGACAGTTATTTCGACGACGCGCCATGGCGCCGCCAGCCGGGCGGCGGTCCCATCTTGATCAACTTGATCCATGAGATTGGCAATCTGCGCGCCTTGTGCGGTGAGATCGCCGCGGTGCAAGCCTTCGCGTCCCGCGCTGCGCGGGGCTTCCCGGTGGAAGACACCGTCGCCATCAGCCTGCGCTTTGCCAACGGCGCGCTGGGAACCTTCATGTTGTCCGACACCGCTGCTTCGGCCCGAAGTTGGGAACAGACCTCGCAGGAGGATAAGAATTACTCAGCTTATCCGGAAGATGATTGCTACATCGTCGCCGGCACTGAAGGATCAATCGCAATCCCGACGCTACGGTTGAAAACATACGCCAATCAAGCGGAACGGAGTTGGTATAAGCCGTTCCACAGCGAAACAATCGCAATTGAACGCACCGATCCGCTGCAACGGCAGCTTGAGAATTTCTGCGCCGTCATCCGCGGCGAAGCCGAGCCGGTTGTCACTGCGCGTCAGGGCCTGCAAAATCTGCGGGCCGTTGATGCGATCGCGCAGGCGGCCCGCGAAGGGATGACCGTTTCGCTGATTTGAGCTCAAGAGCCTCGCAGTGGCCCGGTCGCGGCGCGGCCGCGTACTGGCTATCTAGCGCGGAGCGCCGAAACGGGCTGTTTGGGCTAAGTTTTTGATGCCCTTCCTGAGAGAAGGGTGACATTTCATTCCGGAGACATGGGTTACACAATGGGTGTGAATCGGCACCGAACTGGGACGCTTGAACAAACGGCGGCAATTCTTTGTGGCGAATAGTAAAACTTACTCCGAGGTGGGGTCCGAATCGGCGCCGATCGTGACCCCGCGCCGACGGGCCTTTCATCATATTTCGTAGAGCGTTAATACCGGTATGTACCGCGATTTGACCCCTGCGCCGATTTACACCCGCCGACGCTGCTGTTGGCGTCCGGGCCTATCGTGATCGCGCATATCCTCAGACGCCGACCTACATTGCCGACGCGCGCGCCCGTATGGCGGCAAGGCTTCGCATGTACGACCGGCATCAAGCGATGCTCGCGCTGCGGAACAATGTCTGAGCCTCCCTGGTCTGCCCGGCCTGCGGTTCCGTATAGGAATGGATTACTGACGATTTTTGCGGCTCATAGTTTCCTTCTATTAGGAATGTCTGTCGGTCGATACGAACTTTCTGACAGGCACCGCGTTCGTCATCCTAATTCGGGAAGTGAACGAGGGGGGCCATTTGTGATTGATCCGGAATGGCTCTTATTGCGTGCGGAGCAATGCAAGGACACGGCAGCCTGTTGTAGTGATCGACATGTCGCGGCGAAATTCGCAGAATTGGCGCGGTTCTACCAATCGTTAGCCGCAACGCCGCGAATAAATTGCAACGATCTGCTTCGGCGTTCATGCTCGATACAAAATGTAACCTCCAGTACTGATTAAATATTACCAATTGTTTTGAACCAAGGTTCCTGCACTCTAATGCACCTTAAAATCTGCGCCGTCACAAATTATTCTCGCCGGAGCGCTCGCGTTACTGAGTCATTCTTGGAGAGCGGTCCCAATCGCAGCGCAGTGGCGGGCGCTCGATTGGTGACCGTCCCAAGCGGAGTAAATTTATGCCCCCCGCCTAGGTATTATCGTATGTCCGCGATCTATGAATTTGCTATGGCCGCCACGCAACAGTACGGGAAAAAACGAGCGCAAAAATGGTTCCACGATGAAACTTTTGTTCCAATTCCGTCGTCCTTTTCGGGAGTGGTTCCGATAAGCTCTTCTAGCTATCGCCATCTGATTGCCAGACTGTTGTCGGGTTTTCGAGAGAAGAAAGTGTATCGGCATCAAATCGCGAGGTGACCATGGACGGCAAAACGCCGGAATATTTGGACCCCGAAACACTTTCGGCGCTGAAGGATATTCTCGACGACGCTTGGGACTGCCTTCAACCTGAGCAAAAAGCCATTATGCTCAAGACCGAGCTTGCGGCACGCATTCTGAATGCGGCTGCAGAAGGCGAACGCGATCGGGCGCGGTTGTTTAACGTCGCGCTGGCTGGCCTTGTTGCCTGACTTACTGCTCCATCAACATCGCGCTCCGACGCCGTCTTTAGACAGCTGGTGCCGATGAGCGGTATGCCGCCCCCTGATACGTTTCTTTAACGAGGGCGGTTGCACCGTATCGGCTCACGAAAACGATAGGCAATACCCCATGTACACCATCGAAACTGCCGCTGCGGCGGTCGGACGCAACAAGACCGCGATCTTGCGGGCGATCAATGCCGGAAAGATTTCAGCTTCTCAGGACGAAAACGGCGAGTGGCAAATCGATCCCGCCGAATTGCACCGCGTTTATCCCCCATTGCGAACCGCATCCACGCGGGGCAACGAAATTCAACTGCATCAATCGCCGTTGCTAATGCCGGTTTGAGGGTGACGGCTCGCGCCGGGCTGTTAATAAAAATCGCGCATAGCAGTCGAAAATCGTCATAAACATAAATTTATTTGTTCGGCTCTCTACGAGGTCGTTAGATGGTCCTGTGCGCAAGCGTCGCCGTCTCCCAGAGGGCGTCGCGAATCCTCCACCTCTACTGCACAAACCCGCGCCCTAACCGGCGCGGTTTTTTTATAATTTGGCGAAGCACTGTCTATGCCGCCACCGCTTCGTCATAAGAAACAATAGCTTCAAAGGCGTAGTCGCAAGCGTCGCATTGCCAATAGTGCCGCACGCGTCGCTCATCGATGTGCTCTGACCATTCCGGCATGAATAGCCGCTCACCGCATTGGGCGCAGGGCATGTATGGGCGTGCGGATTTCTCCGTGTAAAACATTGTGGTCTCCCGGACGGTTTTGGCGCGCGTTGGTGCGCGAGCGATTGATTGAATTGTGGAAAAATCCGCCCGGACAATGAAGCAGTAGACCTTACCTTCTTCTTAGGTCGCGTCGGCGGTCAACCGGGTCTTAAATGTCGCCATCGCGTGCTGGCGGGGTCGCCGCGCAAACCATGCGGCACATCTGAAGGACGGAATTATTTGAAAGCGACCCTAATCCTATCTTGTCTTTTCCACGCGACGCGGCAGGAGTGTTGAATATTATCGCTGGTCACAAGGATAAATTCGTCCGAAATTCCAACCGGGCTGGCGACATCAAGACCCGCCCCAAGAGGCGACATATTGCGGATTACGCAGCTGATTACGCCGCCCTGATCGAGCCGGATGATACCTGCTTTCAGGACCCGCCGTCTGGGTGTTCGGTGCTTTAAAGTGGTCATTCGGAATGAAGAATCACCAGCGGTTATGAGTAAATCGTCAAAATGAAATAACGGCAGCGTAAATTTTTCCTGTGCCGCGCCCTTGCGGGCGCGTGCATGACAAATTGAGACAGTGTTCCTTATTGAATGGACAGAAATACCACTGGTTTCAAAGTCGGTTTCAGGCCCTATCAAAGTGCTCGTTTAAACCGATACGATGCTGTGGGGCTGGCACTCATGGAAATTCGGCGAGACAAGCGATAGTATGACACCGAAAACAAAAACGTTTTGGTTGGCGACTATCGGGCCGGTAATGGTTATCCTCAATCTCGGCGTGATAGTTCTAATTGGTTGGTTCGTGCTGAAATACCCGGACAATTTTCTTTTACGCGCGGTTGACCACCTCTTTGGAATAATACAGGGAGTGCCGCCTTGAAATTCGTCATCGCACGCCGCGGGTCGGCACATTAAGTCTGACAATTAGGCTGAAATAGCGTGTTCAAGAGTACTTGTTCGGGCCGCCTGATATTAACGCGGGATGCGTAAGAGCCCGTCGCAAATCGCCCGCTCATTACGGACGCTAAAGAACGCACAAAGGTTAGGATTGTTACGCGCGGTACGCGTTCTGCCCGGGCTGAATGCTTGCGAAGCGGCAGTAGCACAGTTCGGCGTCGACTATTCCGGCAACACAGTGCCCCACCTGCCAAATGCGACCGTTCCGACTGCGAGTGCAGATATGTCCCCATCGGCAGCGACCAATTGCGTCGGCAATTTTCAACTGGACAGTCGTCGACTAAGCCACCGCATTAATTTGCAACGGGCGCAATCGGCGCGCTCCACGCCACCTCAAAATCCGCCATCGCCTGCTCACGGCTTGCGGGATGGCACCTATCGCGCCACTTTGGCAGGTCGTACAAACGCACGCGGCTAATGTCAGGAAACTCAACTATTCGAAGGTGGGCCCGACTTGGTCGGCCCCTCTTGCCATTCTTTGATGCTGTCGGCCATTACCTTCATCGCCGTCACTGCCGCGTGGCTGAGGCTGGCGTAACCGGCGACTTCCCGGCTGACACGTTCACCCTCCTTACGCATCATGTCCCGCACGCCTTCTAGCGCGCGAATGACCTTATCAATTTCCTCCAGCGACGTACCGGCGACGCGCTGGACTATGGCATTGAGATTTTCAGCAGCCGAGCCATCGGCTGGGGCAGGCTCGCGTTGTTGCTGGCGCAAAAACGCCATGCGTTCAACATCGCTGCCGTTTTGCGGCGCGCGAAGTTTTGGTGGCGCGTATCTCTCAGGGACGGATTGCTCAGCCATGTTCTTTATTCCTTCAAAAGCGAAGCGTTGCGTTGACGCTCCCTAGTGGCAATTCCTGCATACGATTTGGACGGGCCAGTGGTCAGGACTCGAATCATCCCCAAGAATTAACTTCGCACCCGTCGAATAGGGCTTTGGGGTCGTCCACCACAGCGACATGCCTAGAGTCATGCTGTTATGTGTAGGGTTGTCCGTTTTACCTCCCCCCAATAGCCAACAAATGTTGCGGTGCCGCGATTGTCCGTTTTGTGCAATAGGTGACATAGGTGACATTGCATATTTGATTTGAAATGAGGTCACCAAACAAAGCGCTGGCGTCACCGCCACCGACTTTCAGCTATTACGGAGAATTTCCGCTCGAGCTGGACTATGGGCAAGCGCAAGCCTGGAGCCTGCGCGAGCCCTACTACCGAAAGTTCCTTTATGATTTCTGTGACTATCGAAACTGCACGCTGCAATTCAAAGGCGGGAATTGGGTTCCGGTGTGGTACGGACCTCCGACCTGAGGCGCTACTGAGTCAAAAAAAGGGCAGTCGTTGCGACCGCCCTACTCGTATGTTCGCGAGGGACGCGACTAATCACAATCGCGACGCGTGCGCCAGATGACGTGACCGTGCCTCTTCACGATGCGCTGGCGCACCACGTGGCATTCGGGGGCGTACGCATAGTCGCGCCAATACCGATGAGGAGAGTCCCAATAGTCCGGACCGACACCGACGCCGAGCGGACCGACTTGCACGCCCACGCCACCTGGGTCAGCACCCAGAAAGACCTGCGCATTGGCCGGGGTGAGCGCGGCAAACAGGGCCGCCGCGGCGACGCCAAACACTAATCGTTTCATGTGTGCCTCCTTTCGCTAGGCAAGAAGGCAACGCGGAGCAGGGCGCAGCGTTTCCTGATCTCACAATGAATTTAGCACGTGGGAACTATGTCGCTCGTGCGGTCGAAATGTGATCGTGTTTAACGACCGAGCAAATCGAACTTTGCTTTCTGCTCATCGTCGAGTTGGGCGTAAAAGCCGTTAAGTGCGATTTCCATCGAAGTCGCCACGTAGCTCAAACTCGAGAGCTGATCGTTGGCGGCATCGAGCCGCGCGGGCGGATCAGCTGGGATTGGCTGCGCGCAGGGCGCAGTCAGAAGCTTCGACATGTCGTCCGCCGTCTTGCGCAACGCCTGCATCGCTTCGTCCTGCCGCTTGCTTGGGCGTACCTCCTCGTCGATCTGCCGCAGCAGCCGCTCAGAGGCTTCCTGACTCGGCGCCGCGCAAGCCTGGTATTGCTTTGCGATGGAGCCGTTGTCCGGCTTGCCGACCTGTTTTGCGTGATCGTCGGGCTGCTTCCAGGCAAAGTCCTTCCTCTGCTCCTCGTTGAGTGAATCATAGAACTCCTTGAGCGGGGCGCGAATATAAATACCGGCATCGCGCACCGCCCACAGCTCCTGCACCGTCGCCTTGAGGCGATCAAACGGCAGCCGCGCCTTTAGATCGCGGCAGCCGGCTTTGAGCGTCTTGACCGACTGGGCGACCGCGGTGCGCAGCTTGACGAGCGCGGCGCGCTGCATGTTGTCGAGCTTTGTCGCCTGTTCGATCTGTGAAGCTGGCCATTCGAGTTTTGAATCCGCGGGTTCAAAGCACCCTTGCGCCGGATTGCCGTTGCTGTCGTTCTGCACTGCGGCCCCTGTCGTGCTGCGTGCAACCTCGGTGATCTCTCCAGGGCCGGTCAGCGCGTCGGCGACGACGTCGAAGCCGTGCGCGCGCAGGTGCGCAGCGTAGCGGCCGGGCCAGAAGGCAAAGCCGACAATGTCTTCATAAGCGCTCGACCAGCCGGCCGGCCCAGAATCGCCAAATTGCGTTGTCGATGTCTGAGTCTGATGCGCCTCCTGTGCGGCGCTGGCCTCACGCGAACGGTGGCGGTGCAAATGTCCGAAGCGGCCGAGCATTTCGCGCAAGGGATGCGTGAAGGCGCCGATGATCCCGCGCGGGGAAAACTGCGCTTGCCCCGCCTCGGGGAGCATCATTGCGGCGGCCAGCATGACGATGAGAAGAATTTTCTGCCAGCGCATGACCGCTCTCCCGTCCGCTAGCGCTACCGCAAGCAGACCGGCAGCGACCCCGCCTGGCATAACCGCCAGTTCCACCATGCGGTTCCAGGGGCCGCGGCGGCAATCGCAGTCCATTGGAATCATTAAGCGAATTTCGTCGGCAACCAGCCGCAGTTCCGCGCATTAATACAGGCAAGTTCCCTGTGGGAACTAGGGGGCGGCACGACTTGAGACGGGTGGTGGCTATGGCTGCAACAAGATCGGTTCGGGGACGGCAATGCTAGCCTCGGCCGTCGCCGCCATCGTCCGGGTCTGCACCCGGTTTCCGTGGCCGATCATCGTCTTGGGGCTCGCCGCCGCTGGCGCGTCGGCGGCCTATTCCGCCACCCATTTCGCTATCAACACCGACTACAACAAGCTGATCTCGCCGACACTCGACTGGCGCCAGCGCGAACTAGAATTCGAAAAGCTTTTTCCCGGCCATTTCGGCTCGGCGCTGGTGGTCGTCGACGCGCCGACGGTCGAGTTGGCGGCCAAGGCGAGCGCCGAACTGACGCAGAAGCTTGCGGCGCAGCCGAAATTGTTCACCACGGTCGAGGACATGGCGGGCAACACGTTCTTCGCGCAGAACGGCCTGTTGTTTCGCCCAACCGACGACGTCACGCGAATGACGCAGGGTCTCAAGCGCGCTGGCCCGCTGATCGGCACGCTGGTCGCCGACCCGAGCCTGCGCGGCCTTACGCGGGCGCTGTCGCTGGTTTTCATCGGCATACAAAATCATTCGACCACGCTCGATGCCTTGGCTCGGCCGCTGTCGATGGCGGCGGCAACCTTCGAGGACGTCCTCGCCGGGCGTCCTGCGGCTTTCTCCTGGCAGGAATTGCTCACCGGCCATCCACCGTCGACCAGCGACCTGCGCCGGCTGATCGAACTGCATCCGGTGCTGGACTATTCCGCGCTCGAGCCCGGCAAGAGCTCGAGCGATGCCGTCCGGCAGGCCGCCAAGGATCTCGATCTCGCCGGCAAGTACCGCGCCCGCGTCCGCCTTACTGGCTCGGTGCCGATGGCCGACGAGGAATTCGCGACCGTGCAGCAGGGCGCGTTGGTCAACGGTCTCGCAACGTTAGTCATCGTGCTGGTGATCCTGTGGATGGCCTTGAAGTCGGGCCGCATCATCGCCGCGGTATTCATCAATTTGTTCGTCGGCCTGATCATCACCGCCGCGCTCGGGCTATGGATGGTCGGCGCCTTGAACATGATTTCGGTCGCCTTCGCCGTGCTGTTCGTCGGACTCGGCGTCGACTTCGCTATCCAGTTCTCGGTCCGCTATCGCGCGGAACGCCACGACATCGGCGAACTTCGCCCGGCGCTGTCGCAGGCAGCGATGAAAGTCGGCGTGCCGCTTACGCTCGCCGCAGCTGCGGTCGCCGCGGGCTTCATGTCGTTCATGCCGACCGACTACCGCGGCGTCTCCGAATTGGGCCAGATCGCGGGCGTCGGCATGTTGATCGCCTATGCCACCAGCATCACGCTGCTGCCGGCGCTGATTACGGTGCTCAACCCGCCGGGCGAGGCGCACCCGGTTGGCTATCGCGCGCTGGCGCCGGTCGACTGGTTTCTGCAGACCTACAGGGTGCCGGTGATCGTCGGCACCGTCGCGGTCGCCTTACTCGGCTCGCCGCTGCTCTATTACCTCACCTTCGATTTTGATCCGATCCATCTACGCAGTCTAAAGACCGAGTCGATATCGACGCTGCTCGATCTCGGCAACGATCCACGAATTGGCATCAATTCAGTCGACGTGGTCACCCCGTCGCTCGATGACGCAAACGTCGCCGTCGCTGGGCTCGCCAAGCTTCCGCAAACGCTGAGCACGACCACGTTGCAAAATTTCGTGCCGCCAGACCAGGACAAGAAGCTCGCCGCGATCCGCGACCTCGCCGGCAGCATCGGTCCGATCCTGCAGCGCTCCACGAACCCACCGCCGTCGGAACCGGAAAACGTCGCCGCGCTCCACGGCATTGCCGACCAGCTAGACCGGATTGCGGGCGAAGAGAAAGGCGCGGGCGCCGCTGCCGCCAAGCGGCTGACCGCCGCCACCCGCAAGTTAGCGGCGGCGACGCCGGCGCAGCGCGCGACGGCGCAAGCCGCTTTCGTCGTGCCGCTGAAAATCGACGTGGGTGAGCTGCGCGATTATCTCAAAGCGCAAAACGTCACCATCAACAACCTGCCGGAAAGCCTCAAACGCCAATGGATCGCGCCGAACGGGCGCGCGCGGGTCGAGGTCGCACCCAAAGGAAATACCAACGACACCGCGGTGCTGCGCAATTTCGCGCGCGCCGTGCTCGCTGTTCATCCGGATGCGGTCGGCGGTCCGATTTCGATTCTCAAATCCGGCGACACTGTGGTCAGAGCCTTCATCGAAGCCGGCGGCTACGCGTTCATTTCGATTGCGATCATTCTCTGGATCGTGCTGCGCCGCGTCGGCGATGTACTGCTGACGCTAGTGCCTCTGCTGCTCGCCGGTCTCGTGACGCTCGAAATCAGCGTGCTCATCGGCATGCCGCTCAATTTTGCCAATATCATCGCGCTACCACTGCTGTTGGGCGTCGGCGTCGCCTTCAAGATCTATTACATCATGGCGTGGCGCAACGGGCAGACCAACCTGCTGCAATCGAGTTTGACGCGCGCGGTAATCTGGAGCGCGCTGACCACGGCGACCGCCTTCGGCAGCCTGTGGCTGTCGCAGCATCCGGGCACCTCCAGTATGGGCAAGCTGATGGCATTGTCGCTCATGTGCACCATGGCGGCTGCGGTGCTGTTCCAGCCCGCGCTAATGGGCAAGCCACGGGAAACTGAAGAATCTTAGGCGTGTTGCCACTGTACCAAATCGAGAAGGGCATCGCCAGATGCAACCAGGCTGTGTCGGGCGTGCGCACAGAATCGCGATCCGCGCGTGGAACTGTTCGGAACTTGGGCAGTAAATGCTGAGCACGGTTGCGCCGTTAGCGCCTGATGATTGCGGTCGGCGTCGTCATTCTGGTGCGGGCATCAAGTAGTCGTTTTCGCCGAAACTGCGACTCAATGACGCCATGGTGTTCGGCAACTTCAATTATGTTAGGGCCCCAATCGCGCAGTCGGAGATAGCTTTTGATCTGCTGCCGCCCGTCGTTCGCCATTGCATAGTGCGATACTTTAGGCTCTTTCGTAACCCAACGCGCCGCGTCGGTGTCAGTTGCCGCCGTCCGAAGGTTTGATCAATCCGCTTCGCACCGCGATGGCGACCGCATGCACTCGATTCCGAGCTCCCAGTTTCCGCGCGGCAACGCGCAGATAATGCTGCACCACGCCTTTGCTCACGCGAAGCTCCGCTGCGATCTCATCGGCAGCTTTTCCATTGGCAAATAATTTGAGCGTGGAAAGTTCATTAATGTCCAACGGTCTCATCGATATCTTTATGCCTATGGTTTACTGCGCGCTTTTACGCCCGATAGATATGACGTCCTGGGTCAGCTCTCGATAAGAGTTACAAAGATTTAACCGATCAGCTCCGGAAACCGACGGCGACGATTGTCCACCAGGCCAGCGCTGACGCGAGTTGCTGCTTGTCGCCGGCGACGGCGTCGCGCGACACCGCGTCGAGCCCGACGCCGAACACGGTGAGCACTACAAGCGCCGCGAAAACGCCGCAGGCGATACCTGCGGCAGAGTGCAAGCGGCGGAGAGTGTCGGTGTTCGTGCCCAAGGTCCAAGATGGAGCGAAAGCGGCGAATGCCGGCGCAGGATCGCGAAACTCGGGGGAACCGCGCCCCGCGGCAATATGCCGAACATCGGTACTGCCTAAGCGTTATTCTCGGCCCATGGGGGACGCTGCGAAGGCACCGATGGCGGCCGAACAGGCAATCGTAGAAACCGACATCCCGGCGCGGCTCGACCGACTGCCCTGGGGCCGGTTCCACAGTCTGGTGGTGGCAGCGCTCGGCGTGACCTGGATTCTGGACGGGCTGGAGGTGACTCTTGCCGGCTCGCTGTCGGGGGCGCTAAAGGACAGCCCGGTGCTGCGCTTGAGCAATACCGATATTGGCCTTGCGGCCAGCACTTATCTCGCTGGCGCCGTACTGGGCGCGCTGTTCTTCGGCTGGCTCACCGACCGGCTCGGCCGCAAAAAATTGTTCTTCATCACGCTGGCGGTCTATCTCGTCGCCACCGCGGCCACTGCTACCTCGTGGAATATCGCAAGCTTCGCGCTGTTCCGCTTTCTCACCGGCGCCGGCATCGGCGGCGAATACGCCGCTATCAACTCCACCATCCAGGAGTTGATCCCGGCGCGAGTGCGCGGCTGGAGCGATCTGGTCATCAACGGCAGTTTCTGGGTCGGCGCAGCCTTCGGCGCGCTCGGTTCGCTAGTCGTGCTTGATCCAAACGTGATCGATCCAGAGGTCGGCTGGCGGCTCGCCTTTCTGATCGGGGCGAGCCTCGCTTTGGTGATCTTCTTCATGCGGCTGTGGATTCCGGAAAGCCCGCGCTGGCTGATGACGCATGGCCGCGCGCAGGAGGCCGAGCGGGTGATCGCCAGCATCGAGGCGCGCTTTGTCTCGCTGCCGCCGGTGCGCGATCTGCCGCGCGTGCGCCTGCGCGCGCGTAAATCGACGCCGTTGTGGGAGGTGGCGCACACATTGTTCCAACGCCACCGCCAGCGCACGCTGGTGGGCTTAAGCCTGATGACATCGCAGGCCTTCTTCTACAACGCCATCTTCTTCACCTACGCGCTCATCCTCACCGATTTCTACCGCGTGCCGTCCGACGATATCGGCTGGTATCTGCTGCCGTTTGCGGCAGGAAATTTTCTCGGACCGGTATTGATCGGCCGTCTGTTCGATACGCGTGGGCGGCGGCCGATGATCGCTTTCACCTACATCATCTCCGGCGTGCTGCTCGCGTTGACCGGCTATCTGTTCCTGCGCGACCTGATCACGGCGCAGACGCAGACGCTGTGCTGGATGGCGATCTTCTTCTTCGCTTCCGCTGCGGCGAGCTCGGCCTATCTCACCGTCAGCGAGACCTTCCCGCTCGAGATACGCGCGCTGGCGATCGCCTTCTTCTATGCGGTCGGCACCGGCGTCGGCGGCATCGCCGCGCCCTGGCTGTTCGGCGCACTGATAGATACCGGCTCGCGCATGAGCGTGTTTGGTGGCTACCTCTTTGGCGCCGCACTGATGATTGCTGGCGGGCTGGTCGCCTGGCGCTGGGCCGTTCCTGCCGAGCGCAAGCCGCTGGAGATAGTGGCGCGGCCGCTTACGTTTATTGATATCAACTAGACTAAAGACCCGCGAGCTCGCGCATGATCTTGTACAGCCGGGCCTGGCCTCTGAACCCGAAGCCGTTGCGATCGGAGAGCAAGATTAAAAGCGTGCTCAATTCTCGAGTGGCCTGCGAAGCTGGCGCAGTAGCCGTGGATCTGCCATGCCGAGTCAATTTCCACAGAGTGGTGCCTCCGGCCGTCGGCCGCGAAAGGCGAGCCGCAGTGATCGTGCATCGCCGGGCCACCGCTCGTTGGCGTCGTTAGCTATCCGATACCGCGCGCTGAAGTCCATGAAGATGCCCTCGATCAGGACATCGATGCTCTATGGCTGCGCAAGACGCTGGCGCGGCTGGCGCAGTTCGGCGAGTGCCGGACACAACCGAACAATGCGGGTTGCGTTCGGTGGTTCCGAGTTCAATGTTATATTTCGCATGTGCAAACGGTGCCCCGGAACCAAGCTCAATTCACGTTGGTTAGTGCTGCAAATGCAGATAAACAATGTCATTGCCGCAGTCGTCCTCTGCGCCGTCATCGCCGTCATCTGGGGCGGCTTTGCCTTTGATATGGCTAAAGCCATCGGGTTGGTATGATGGCTTGATTTTATTTCTCAATCGACCTTCGGCCCGTCCCCAATGCCAATATAGGCTTCTGTGAATAATTGCGTGAGTTAGAAGTCGCCTCAGTTGGCGGCCGGTTGCACAATGCGCCTGGTAAACAGGTCTGATCGATTGTTATCGCTGCAATTTGCCGAAGCGCTGGGCTTTACACGCGCTGGTCTACAACATGACTAGGGTGATGAGCATTATGGGTGTCCAGCCGCTGGCGGCGATGAAGGCATAGCCAGCCAAAAACGCCGGCAATCTCAAAGGTCCCCCAAGACTGCGCGCTCCCAGACGTTTTTACATGGCCAAGACCCAAGGGTGACATGAATTCTCACCTCTCAGCGCTCAGATAGGCCACAGCACATTTGGGTCGCGGAGGCTGGCATTGGGGTTACCCGCGATAATTTGTTCGGCGAAGTCCGCAATCATCCACATATCGTGTCCGACCTACGAAGGCTGGATCAAATAGGTCAGGATCGTTGACCAGTTTTCGTCCAAACGTCGAACGGAGTCTGCTCGATTACAGGCGGTTAGTTTGCTCCGCCCGATGCGCTTGCTTGGGCCATCAATAAGCAAAATGCTGGCGCAGCGTGGCGATCACGCGTTATGCTGGCGCTCTCAAAAAAGAAAAGCCCGTGGACGAGGCAATGTCTTTTATCAGGACTCGCCGCGCCCAACTAGCAAACAGAGGAGGGAACATAAATGACCACTAACAAACTACCGCGTGTCACGCGACGCCGTTTCCTCAAGGAAACGGGCCTCACACTCGCCGCCGCCGGCGCTTCGCCAATTGCTTTCGGCGCCATTCGTTTCGACAGCCTTGGCCGCCGACAAGGCGCTTTCAATCGTGCAATGGGCTCACTTCGTTCCGGAATACGACACCTGGTTCGACAAGTTCGCCAAGGACTGGGGCGAGAAGAACAAAGTTGCGGTCACAGTCGACCACGTCCCCGTGCAAAACATTCCCGCACGCGCGGCCGCGGAGGCATCGGCCGGATCCGGACACGATCTTTTCGGCTTCAACGGCTCCGGCGGCGCCCATCTCTACCGTAAGTTTTTCATCAACGTTGCCGATCTCGTGAAGGAAACAGAGAAAAAGTACGGCAAAGTGACCACGATCGGCAAACAACTCGGGTACAACCCGGACGACGATACCTGGTCCGCTTTCCCTGATTTCTACATCAACTTCCCGGGCATGTATCAAAAGAGCCTGTGGGACGGGATCGGGATAAAGCCGGACACCTGGGACAACCTGCGTATCGGCGGCGCCAAGTTGAAGGCAAAAGGCCATCCTGTCGGCATCTCGCTCGGGCACAGCAACGACCCGAGCACGACGTGGCGCGGCTTGTTGTGGAGCTATGGCGCCGCCATTCAGGACGAGCACGGCAAGAAAATCGTGCTCAACAGCAAGGAGACTGTCGAGGCGATCAAGTACGTTGCCGCGCTCTATAAGGAAGCAATGACGGGGGACGTTCTGTCCTGGAACGACTCCAGCAACAACCAGTACATCGACTCCGGCGTCGGCTCGTACATCATCAACCCGATATCGGCTTACCGGACGGCGCAGAAGCTTAACAAGAAACTGGCCGACGACATCTTCGTCATCGAGCCGCCCAAAGGCCCGAAGCAACCAGATCATGGGTGCTGCGTCCGAATTCTACGGCATCTGGAAATTCGCCAAGAACAAGGAAGCCGCGATCGAGTTCCTCAGGCACTACTCCGCAAATTGGCCGGAAGCCTTTAAGGCGAGCGAAGGCTACAATAATCCGTGTTTCGCCGGCCTCGTGCCCAAGCCGATGCCGATCCTCTCGAACGATCCGACATCGACCCCGCACGACAAGCTGGCGATCCTGCAGGACTCGGACAAGTGGTCCGCCATCCCGGGCTATCCCGGGCCGGCTACGCCCGCGATGGACGAAATCTACTACGCCTTCATCATCAACGACATGATGGCGAAGACGGCGACAGGTCAAATGAGCGCTGAAGAGTCGGTCAAGTGGGCCACGCAGCAGTGCGAGGCAATCTTAAAGAAGTGGGCTGGCAAGGCCTGATCGTTAATACCCGGACCGCGCGTTCGCGCGCGGTCCGGGATAAGGCCGCGGGTTGCGGCAATCGGCTAAGGGGGCAAAGCACGAACGACGCGCCGCCGTGGGGGCGGCGGGTCGAGCAGCGCTACGTTGAATTCTGGGAGGTTCAATGGCTGCGGTATTGACCCGGGACATCGTCAAGAAATTTGGCGACGTTCCCGCCGTCAATGGCATCTCGTCTGCCGGTGCCGGACGGCGAATTCATGGTGCTGCTAGGGCCTTCGGGCTGCGGCAAGACGACGTTTCTGCGCATCATCTGCGGGCTCGAAAAGCAGACGAGCGGCGACCTCTTGATCGGCGGCGACATCGTCAATGAAATGCCGCCGCGCGCCCGCGGCGTGGCGATGATGTTCCAGAGCTACGGCCTTTATCCGCACTTCACGGTGCGCAACAACATCGCCTTTCCGCTAAAGACGCAGAGCGTTCCCCGCGCCAAAATCGACAAGAAAGTCGAGTGGGCCTCGCAGCTGCTCGGTATCGGGCATCTGCTCGACCGGCGGCCACGCCAGCTCTCCGGCGGCGAGCGCCAGCGTGTCGCGCTCGCGCGCGCGCTGGTGCGCGAGCCAACCGCGCTGCTGCTCGACGAACCGCTTTCGAACCTCGACGCCAAATTGCGCGCCTCCGCCCGTCAGGAGATCAAGCAGTTCCAGCAGCGGGTCGGCATCACCACGATTTACGTGACCCACGATCAGGTCGAGGCAATGGGCATGGGCGACCGTATCGCCGTCATCGACGTGGGGCTGGTGCGGCAGGTGGGGACGCCAACCGAAATCTACGACGACCCCGCCGACCGTTTCGTCGCCACCTTCGTCGGGACGCCGCCGATGAATATCGTCGCGCGGAACGGAGGCTATCTAGGCTTCCGGCCGGAAAATTTCCTGCCGAAGAATATGATGGACGAGGAGGCCTTCACCGAATTCTCCTTCCGCGTCGACCGCTCCGAATATCTCGGCTCCGAGCGCATCGTTTACGGCGTCATGGAAGGCTTCGATCCGAACCAGGTGATCACGGCGAAACTGCCGCCGGCGCACGTCGCCGAGGAAAGTATCCGGCCCGGCGAGTGGCATCCCTTCGCCGTGCGTAACAGCGCATTGCGCAATTTCGACAAAGACGGCAAACGGGCCGGTACGCCACTAGGACGGGGTTTCATTGATGGTCGCAATCGCTGATTCAGTTCCCAAACCGGCCTCCCGCTTCCGATTCATTCTCGACCGGCGCGACGTACTCGGCGCGATCTTTGTCGCTCCGGCGATCCTCTACGTGCTCTTGTTGGTCGGTGTACCGTTCCTGATGGCGGTGTATTACTCGGTCAGTGCCTATACGATCTACGATCCGTCATGGCGCTTCGTCGGCCTGTCGAATTTCATAGACATCCTCGAAAACCCATCGTTCCGGCAGACGCTATCTAACACCTTCATATTTACGTTCGGATCGCAGACCCTCGGCCTCATCCTCGGCAAGTTCGGCGCGCTGGTGCTGCTGCGGCCGTTTCCCGGCCGCAAATTCGTCAGGGCGCTGGTCATCTTGCCCTGGGCGGTGCCGGTCGCGCTGGCGACGGTTGCCTGGCAGTGGATGTTCGATTCGCTCTACAGCGTCATCAACTGGACGCTGATTGCGCTAGGCTTCATTACCCGCGAGCAGGCGCCGAACTGGCTCGGCAATCCGGATCTGGCGATGATCTCGGTGATCGTGGTCAACGCCTGGCGGTTCTTTCCCTTTGCCATCGTCATCTTCCTCGCCGGCATTACCGCGGTCCCACAGGATATACTCGACGCGGCGACCGTCGACGGCGCCGGCTTCTGGCGGCGCAATTACCAGATCATCGTGCCGATGATTCTGCCGATTGTGGCCATCGGCCTGATTTTCGGCATCGTGTTCACGTTCACCGATCTTTCCATCGTTTTTCTCATGACTCAGGGCGGTCCCATCGGCGCGACCTCGGTGCTGGGCTTTGCCGGCTTCCAGACCGGTATCACGTCCGGCGACGTGTCGCACGGCGCCGCCATCTCGCTGTTCATGCTGCCGGTGTTGCTCGTCGTTGTTGTGGCGATGTTGCGCTTTATCCGGCGGCGGGAGATCTGACATGCCGCGCGTCACCATCGCAAAAGCCGTGCAAGAGACCTCATTCTATGGAGCGGTCGCGTTTTTCTGCCATCCTTGCCGCGTTCCCGTTCTATTGGATGGTGATCACCTCGTTCAAAACCAATAGCGATCTATACAGCGTCACCAATATCCCGTTTTGGTTCAACGACCCGCCGACGCTCGACCACTTCCGCTATCTGTTCGAGAAGACGCTGTTTGCGACATGGCTGTTGAATTCCCTGATCATCGGCGTCGTCGTCGTCGCAATCACGCTCGTGACCGCGCTGCCTGCGGCCTATAGTCTGGCGCGGATGACCGGCCGCAACGGGGAGACCCTGGGGATAGGCATTTTCTTGACCTACTTGGTGCCCCCGACGCTTCTGTTCTTGCCGTTGTCGCGCGTCATCGCCGACCTGGGATTGCAGAATTCGATGTGGTCACTGGTGCTGGTCTACCCGACCTTCACCATCCCATTCTGCACTTGGCTGCTGATGGGGTTCTTCAAGGCCTTGCCGCCCGAGATCGAGGAGGCGGCGATTGTTGACGGTTGCAGTCTGTTCGGCGCTTTCATCAAGATGGCGCTCCCGCTGTCGCTGCCGGGAATTCTGACGGTGGTGATCTTCACCTTCACGCTTACCTTGCAGGAATTCGTGTACGCGCTGACTTTCATATCCTCGTCTGATCAAAAACCGATCACGCTCGGCGTGGCGACCGATCTCATCCGCGGCGACATCTTTTACTGGGGCGAGATCATGGCCGGCGCACTGATTGCCAGCGTCCCGGTGGCAATCGCCTACAACGTCTTTCTTGACCGCTTCATCTCCGGCATCACCGGCGGCGCCGTTAAGTAGGCGGACTTCGTATGGCAATGGCCGTTCGACGATCCGATTAAGCTTGATCGGTGACAACTTTTGCTCTGGGCGATATCACTCGGCGGCGTTGATTTCATCGACACGCCGTAGATGATTCCAAAGCGGTTGGTATCGGCTATTTTCCTGGGTCACATTTGTTCACGTTCTCTCCCGGGGTCACGGGAGAGAGGAGAACGGCCGCAATTGCAACAGATCAATGATGTAGGGCCCAAATGCTCAGAGTGGACAGTAAAGCGATGATTTTATTAGGAAGTCTAGGCGACTGCACTTCCCTTAAAGCGACTTAGGACCACGGCGAACCGACGGGGCAAGCTGACTCTTAATCAGCGGGTTCCAGGTTCGAGCCCTGGTGCGCCCACCACGAACCTCCTGAAAAATATCAACAATCCAAAGTTTCGCTGGGAACCTGCGGTGTCGTACGGGATTTTTGGGAAGCTTTTTGGAAACTCAGTGGAAAACTCGACTGCCGGTGCGGCCGAGTTCAACACAGGGCGGCGTGGCGGCGCCCTGTGAGCGCCGCGCACTAGGCAGGGTCTATAGCAACCGGCGTCCGATCGACGGCGCGGATGACCTGCCCGGCGAGTGCGGGATGAAGTCCAGCTTGGCGCCATAGCCCCTTGCCGTTGCGGTGCGGCCAGGCGGCACCGATTGGGCCAAGTGCCGTTGCGACCCGCGTTCTTGATCACCGCGTAGACGCGATGGTCGCGCGGTTGGCTGTCTGCTTGGTCATGATGCGTCCTTTCGTCGTTTAACCGGAAGCAGCATCATTGCGGTTTCGTGGGGTTTCCTTCGCCCGCGCCGAGAAGCGGCACGTTCAAAGGCTGCCCTCGGCGGAGCACCGCGAAGCGGTGCGGGGCTGCGGGAGTGAAGCGACGAAGCGAGCTGAACGCACTGCACGTGCGCACACACGCTAGAAGTGGCGTCGTTCTTACGGTGGGGGTGGTTGAATGTCGTCCAATTCAGCGGCACGGCCATATCAAATAGACCGCCCTTGGGTGGACTTCATCGATATTGCCCGCAAATTTAGATTTCCGATACATACAGCGCTACGGTATGCAGCGTTTGAGCGTTATCGAAAAACTGCCGATACTTTTGCTAATCGTATCGCGCGAGTACAAGCGATCTTCTATGCCGTTTAATTGTACAAAAGGCTTAGCCGCGAGGGCAAACGATGAATGTCGATCAACTGCGTTCCAGGCTCTCTGCCGGCGGCATCGCTTTCGGTCTGGTCGTCGTACACTCGCGCACACCAGCCATTGCGCGGATCGCTTCAAACTGCGGCTATCACTGGTTGTTCGTTGATCTCGAGCACGGCGCTACCAGTCTTGAGGTTGCCACGCAAATCTGTATTGCCGCGCTTGACGCCAACATCACGCCGTTCGTACGCGTGCCGGAAAATTCATCGGCCTGGATCGGCCGCGTGCTCGACGGCGGCGCCGTCGGCATTGTTGTGCCGCATATCGATACACCAAGCGACGCCAAGCGTGCAGTCGATGCCGCGCGTTATCCGCCAATGGGCTTGCGTTCATTATCGGGGTTGCTGCCGCAATTTGGCTATCGCGCGTTGCCGGCACGCGAGCAGATGGCGCAGGCCGAGGCGCTAACTTTTCTTGTTGGCATTGTCGAGACGAAGGAAGCGATCGAGCAAATCGAAGCCATCGCCGCGGTGCCCGGTCTCGACGGGCTGCAAGTCGGGACCAGCGATCTTTCGGTGTCGCTCGGCGTGCCGGGCGAACTCGATCATCTTGCCGTGCAGGACGCGGTGCGCCGCACAATCGATGCGTGCAAACGTCACGGCAAGATTGCCATTGTCGGCGGCGCGTATCGTCCCGACTGGTTGCGGCTCTATGCCGCCATGGGCGTGCGAATGATGCTAGTCGGCAACGATTTGTCGCTCCTGGTGGGTGCTTTGCGCGAACGTGCTACGTTTGCTGAGACACTGGTGACCGCGCCAAAGGGATAGCGCGAAAAGGTCATGCATAGAGTTTGATCCAATAGGCTTTGAGCCGCGGTAAATGCGGCCGGACGGCGTGGATACATCGAGGCGTCCTTGACGCGGTCGCGCGTTCGGCTTTTGATAACGCAACGTGCACCTGTTCGACTTTTCGCAGTGTGGACCATGGGCGGCGCGTCGATGTCGCTCCAATCGATCCGGCTCGCGGACTGGATCGGTCACAATAAAAAGGGGAGGATTCTCATGCGTTACGATTACCATCGCGTCGTCACCTCGTTTTGGCCGTCTCCGTCGCCGCACTCGGTGTTGCCGGGTTTTGCGGCGTAGCCCAAGCGCAGATGAAGGAAGTCACCTTCATCGTCGTCAATAACCTGTTCAGCACGCCTGCCTTCGTCGCGGTTGAAAACGGCTATTGGGCGCAAGCGGGCCTCAACGTGAAGATTAAGCTGACGGCGAGCGGCAGCCAGGTCACCAAGGCGCTGCAGGCCGGCGAGGCGCAGTTCGGCCATGCCTCGCTGTCGACGACAACCGCGTCGGCGCGCGCGGGCGGCAATATGCTCAAGGGCGTCATGCCTTACTACAACGACGCGCGAATACATCGCGCTCGGAGGTCGCGCCATCATCGGCCGCAAGGACCGCGGCATCGACGCCGCGAATCCGAAATCCATGGAGGGCAAGAAGATCGGCTATCTGCGCGGCAGCACCAACGATGTCTACATGCGCGCCTGGTTCAAGAAGAACAATCTCGATGTCACCAAATCGACCTTGGTCAACATTCCGGTCGCCGACATGCCGATCTCGGTCACGCAAGGCCTGGTCGACGCCGTGGTTCCGTGGGAGCCGTACACGGCGCAGGCCGTGCGCGAGCTCGGCAGCAACGCGGTGACCGTTAGCCGCGGCGAAGACGGCCTGGTGTCGGACATCATCGGCGTCGTCGCCAATGAAGACTGGATGAAGAAGAACTACGATCTGCTTGAAAAATTCTCGGTCGGAATCGCGGAGGCGGCTCAGTTTATTCGCAAGAACCCGCGCAAGGCCGCTGAGATCGACACTCGCTATCATTGACGGGCTCAATGTCGAGGATGCGGCTGAAGGAATTAAGTATCTGCGCTGGGATCCCCGCGTTTCGTCTTGCACAATCGAAGGTATGGTCAGCGCCGGCAACGAGATGATCAAGGACAAGCTGATCAAGATGAGCAAGCCGTTTACGGCCGATGACTTCATCGACACGACCGTGCTCGACCGGGTCGATGAAGAAGCATCCGGAATCTTTTCTCCGATCTGCCGCCGCTGCCCAAGACGATCGACCAGTGCAAGGGTAAATTGGCAAGTTGAGCGACGAGCAAATACGGTGCGAGCGGTCGCTACGCGTTGACCGCTCGCTTTTTATCGGACGAGAACAATGAGTGCGTCCAGTCACCAACGATAAGATTGTCGTCTCCGGCTTCCGCCATTTCTTCGATACTGAAGATGGTCCGGTACAGGCCACAGGCGTTATCGACATCAATATCCGCGCCGGCGAGTTCGTCACGCTGGTCGGGCCCAGCGGTTGCGGCAAGACCACGCTGTTGAAGGCGATGGCCGGATTCATCCGTCCGAGCGAAGGCACCATTCACTGCGACGGCAAACTGGTGACCGCGCCAGGTCGCGAACGCGGCGTAGTGTTCCAGGAATTGGCGATCCTGCCCTGGCGTACCGTGCGGCGTAACATTGGCCACGGGCTGGAAATCGCGCGGGTCCCGAGGGCTGAACGCGAAGACAAGGTCGCGCGGTTGATCGATCTGATCGGTCTGGGTGGCTTCGAGGACCGCTATCCGCATGAACTGTCTGGCGGCATGCGCCAGCGCGTTGCGGTGGCGCGGACCTGGGCCGCCGATCCCGACGTGATCCTGATGGACGAGCCGTTCGCTGCGGTCGACGCCATGACTCGGCTGACGCTGCAAGAGGAATTGGCGCGCCTGTGCGTGGCTACGCGCAAGACCGTGTTCTTCATTACCCATAGTGTCGACGAAGCCGTGTTCCTCGGCGACCGCGTGCTGGTCATGACGCGGCGGCCGGGGACCATCAAGGCCGTCATCGAAGTGCCGCGTCGCAGTACGGGCGGCCGGGACTGGGAAAGCTTTTACCACCGATCCGGCGATGCAAAGCATTGCCGAGCAAGTATTGAAGCTGGTGCGCGCCGAGCGTGGCCTCGCCGACGCCGATGAAAAGCGCGAGGCTGCTGCGGTGGCTGCGTCATGACCATGGCGACGGCGCCTCGCGGGGCCGTGCGGCCACTGCCCTTGCCGGCGGGCTTGGGCGTTGCCGCCGGCCGTTTGAGTGGCGTGAAGATTCTGGTTCCGTTTATCGCACTGGTCGGCGTCTGGTGGATCAGTCCAGGCGCTCGGCCAGTTTCCCGAACGCGTGTTGGTTTCTCCGGCGCGGGTCTGGAACACGCTGGTCTTGCTGTTCTCGCACGGCATCCTCGCCGAATATATCAGCACCAGCATGAGCATGATCGGCATCGCGGCGATGATCTCGCTTGCGATCGGCGTGCCAATCGGTTTCTTGGTCGGTTCGAACCGTTATGCGGCGCGCGGCCTTGAAGGGTTTCTGCGGTTTCTGCAGGGCGTGTCCGGCATCGCCTGGCTGCCTTTGGTGATCATCTGGTTCGGCTTTACCCATACGACGACGCTGGTGGTCGTCATCTATACGCTGATCGTGCCGATTATCTTCAACACCATGACCGGCGTACGCGCGGTTCCCGAGTATTATTCGCTCGCGTTGCGCTCGCTCGGCGCCAGCCGCCTGCGGCTGATTACCGATGTTTATTTGCCGGGCGCGCTCCCAAGCATCGTGGTCGGCCTGCGCCTCGGCATGGGCTATGGCTGGCGCGCGCTGATTGCAGCCGAGATGCTGGTGCGGCAGGGCGGCCTCGGCGATCTGATCTTCGGCGCGCGTACCTCCGGCCAGATCGACCGCATCATCGGCGGCATGATCCTGATCGGTACGCTCTACATCATCGTCGATCGCCTGTTAGTGCAGCCGCTGGAGAATGTGACCATCGCGCGCTGGGGAGTGCTGCGCAAATGAGCCTCGAGGCCATCGCCGCCATGAGTCCAACGCGGCGTGCCTTCGGCAATTTGGCCTGGCGGCTGGTACCGATCGCGCCGTTCCTGATCGTTTTGCTGATCTGGTTCGTGCTCTGGGACGTATTCCGTCCTTCCAAAGAGACTTTGCCGCCGGTCCGGGACGTCGTCGCGGCGATCCGCGATCTCGCGGTGTCCGGTCAGCTCGCGACAAATGTGATCGCCAGCCTTGGCCGGCTGGTGCTCGGCAGCCTGCTCGGCATCGTTACTGGCGTCGTCGCCGGCTTCGTCGTCGGCCTTAATCGCAACGTTGCCGAAATGCTCAATCCGCTGGTGGTGTTCTTCAACGCCATCTCCGGCATCGTTTGGCTGCCGCTGATGATCACCTGGCTCGGCATCGGCACCGCGCTCGCCGTATTCCTGATCTGGAATACGGTATTCTTCATCGTGTTCCAGAACACCGTGCTCGGCGTGCAATTGGTGCCGGAAGTACTGGAGCAGGGCGTGCGCGCGCTCGGCGCCGGCCGAATGGAAACCTTGCGCAGCGTCACTTTGCCGGGTGCGTTGCCCTATATTCTCACCGGCATCCGGTCCGGTCTCGGCTTCGGCTGGCGCGCACTGATCGCCGCCGAACTGGTCGGCGCCGCTTCCGGCCTCGGCACCATGATCTTCGATGCCGCCGAATATCACCGCTCCGACATCATCATGTCCGGCTGCCTGATCATCGGCACCATCGCCATCATTATGGACCGCTGGCTGCTGTTGCCGATCGAGCGGCGGACGGTACAGCGCTGGGGCTTGGTAAGCGATGCCGAGGCGGGGCGCTAAGTCATGGCGAGCATCCCGCACAGCAAAGTCACGCCGCTTCAGGCGTCTGGTCGGTCCCAACGCCCGGCGCTTCGTTGCCGGCTTGCTTGCTGATGGCCGTTATCCTGTTCGGCCAGCAGGTCTACGGTATGGCGACCGCCAATCAGCGTCTCGATCCGTCGCTGCGCGGCGCCACGGGGCCGAGCAATGTCATCGTCGTGCTCGACTTCATGCCGGAGCGCTTCCACAACGAGCGCGTATCGGAATATGGCGTCTTCGCCGGTCGTGACGGCGCGCTCAACCGTATCCGTTTGCGAATGGTAAGCCCAGCCGACCTGCGTGCGCTGTCGCGATGTGGCCTGGGTTGCGCATATCGAACCATTCAAGTGACGCCGGAAGATCGTCGCCTTATGATGTGCTGGCGAGGCAAGCGGGAGCGACAGAAAAATGAGTGACGGTGACGTGCGTCTGGTGCGCGAAGGCGCGGTGGCGACAATTCTGTTCGACCGTCCGCAGGCGCGCAATGCCATGACCTGGCGGATGTATGAGGGCCTGGCGGCGGCCTGCGCCGAATTGAGCGGCGACAACGAGCGTGCGGGTCGCGGTGTTGCGCGGCGTCGGCGGCAAGGCTTTCATCGCCGGTACCGACATCGCGCAGTTCCTGGAATTCACCACTCCCGAGCAAGGCGTCGCCTATGAGACGAAGATGGAAACCTATCTCAGCGCGCTCGAAGCGCTGCCGATGCCGACGCTCGCAGTGGTCGAAGGCTGGGCTATCGGCGGCGGATTGGCGATTGCCGCCTGCTGCGATTTTCGAATTGCCACCACCGGCACAAAGTTCGGCGTGCCGATCGCGCGCACACTGGGCAATTGCCTGTCGGTTACCAATTATGCGCGGCTGGTCGCGGCCCTGGGACTAGGCGCGCGCCAAGCGCATGTTGCTGATGGCGGAAAATGTTCTCGCCGAGGACGCTTTGACGGCCGGGTTTCTGATGGACGTCCTTGATCCTTTAGCGCTCGATGCGCGCATCGCCGAAATTTGCGAACGCTTGCAGGGCAATGCTCCGGTCACAATGCGCGTCACCAAGGAGGCCATGCGGCGCTTGCAGCATGTTGGCATTCCTGACGGCGACGATCTGGTGCGCGCCTGCTACGGCAGCGACGATTTTCATGCTGGTGTTCGAGCGTTCGTTGAAAAACGCGCGCCGCAATGGAGCGGCCGTTGATTGTTGCTCGCCATGACCCTGCGAACTTGAAGAAATGCGAAAAAGGGAAACCACAAAATGCATCCGTTCGAGAAAGCAAATATTGACCGTGGTCCGCCAAAAGGCGATTGGCACCGACACCAGCTATGAGCCGCCACTGCGCATCGGTTTTGGCATCAACGACAAGACCGTCGGCGATGTCGCCAATGCCACCATGGGTCGCACCATCTTGGTGCCGGGCGCTGGGCCCAATCCGACGCATTACCACGCCAAAAACGACGTCTGCTGGTACATCCTCTACGGCAAGATTAAATGCTGGTATTCAAAGAGCGACGGTAGCGACCGCACCGAGGTGATCCTGGAAGGTGGCGATTTCGTCTACGTGCCGTCCGGCGCCATTCACGTCATTTCCAATGCGTCGGAGACCGAAGAGGCGTCTTTGATCTTCTGCTATATCGGCGTGCCGAACACCGACGCCGCCGAGACGGTTTGGCTGCCCCATATGAAATAGCACGTCGTCCGCTTAGTCCGTTCGTCACAGGGTAGCGAAATGTCTGTCATCGATTGTCACCAGCACTTCTGGACGTTCGGCAAGCGGGCGCACAAATTTCCGCCCGCGGTCGGGAAGCGGCTCGATCGCGATTTCACGCCCGATATTCTGCGGCCGCAGCTCAAGAAAGCTGGCGTTGATCATACCATTTTGGTGCAGGTGCTCAACGAGGTCGACGAAACCTACGAATTTCTCGATATGCAGCGCGAGATCGACTTTGTCGCCGGCGTGGTCGGCTGGGTGCCGCTCACGGATCCCGCGGCCTGCGCGCGGACGCTCGAAAGCATGAAGCCGCGCGGCAAACTGCTCGGCGTCCGCCCGCTAATCGCCTACGAGCCAGACCCTGATTGGTTGCTGCAGCCGAGCGTGCGCGAGTCGCTCGGTCTATTGGCCAAAGCCGGCCTGGTGTTCGAAGCAATCCCGGTGAACGACCGGCAGTTCGAAGCAGTGTTGACGGTGACCCGCGCGCTTCCGGAATTGAAGGTTGTTCTCAATCATCTCGGCAATCCGCCGGTGCTAGAAAAGGGTTGGGAGCCGTGGGCGGCCTATATTAAACGCGCCGCCGGGCTACCCAACATGTCGATCAAGCTATCGGCCGGGCTGGCGCTCGTGGTCAGGTGGAAATGGTCCACCGAGGAAATCCGCCGCTATGCTGATCATGTGCTCACGCAATTCGGGCCGGGCAGGGTCCTAGCGGGCAGCAACTGGCCGGTAGTCGAACTTGGCGGCACGTTTGATGAGGTATGGAACGGACTGACCGAACTGATCGTGGGCCTGACGCCGGCTGAACGCGCCGCAGTGCTCGGCGGATCGGCGCAACGAATTTACGGGCTATAGTAGACCCATCAACCTAGATCCATTCGACAGTAGGAGCGACTGATGTTTCGCCACATGGCGATCTTGAAATTCAAGCCCGATGCCAAACAGGCCGATATTGATGCGTATTTCGCGGCGTTTCCCGGATTGATGGCGAGCCTACCCGTGATCAAGGCCTGGAACATCGGCCGGAATCAGGGCGCAGGTGGCGAAACTCACGTCAAGAAGGGCAGCTTCGCCCCGAACTACGATGTAGGTCTAATGATGGATTTTGAGTCGAGCGCCGACTACCTCAAATACGCCGAGTCGCCCGAACACCAGGCATTCTTCGCCAAATATTGCGTGCCGATACTGGCCGAGCGGGTGGTGGCGCAGTTCAAAATGGACTGAGCCGTGTCATAGGCGACCAAGGTAGCGACATCATCTACTGGATCTGATTTAATTGTCCGTCTATGCCGCGAGTGCTTCTTGTACGGCCTCGAGGCGAACGGTGGGCTCCCCAGTTTTGATCGGAAATTCAATTACGGGCAGATGATCGATTGAGTTTACCGCGGCGGATTCTAGCGTTTTCATTGTATCCCCCATGGGCACGGTTTTATGCTCTCGGCCATTATCTAACCGTTGGTTGACTAACTCAATTCTCTAGCGGCAAAATAGAAGCCATATC
The DNA here is from genome assembly GCA_963749625.1 of uncultured Alphaproteobacteria bacterium. Taxonomy (GTDB): domain Bacteria; phylum Pseudomonadota; class Alphaproteobacteria; order Rhizobiales; family Xanthobacteraceae; genus Pseudolabrys. The sequence continues at coordinate 197,877 of CAVVNY010000009.1, forward strand.
GGTGGCGGGCGAGCGCTTCCTCGCCAGATAAACATAACTTGGAATTATAGACATTAAGGCAGGTCGCAGCCCCTTCGAAATCCGGTCGGACGACAAGGATTACTCAGGCCTGTCGATCCACGATCGATTTCTGGCCGACACCAATATCCAAAGCGGACTAGTCGATGCATCAGTTTCTATCAAACTGGATCAAAAGTCCGCCAGGTCACTGCAGCTCTATGTCAATTTGGAAGGCGCACATAATGACGCTGCAGCCTGGCTATTCCTTTGGAGCTTATCCGCGCGGTCGCTGCTAATTTGCGTTCATTTGCCCCACCGTAGCGCGAGCGGTTCGACCTCGCGCGCAAGTTCCAGCAGCCCCGCCCGCGTCGCCGGATGGAGCGGGTCCAGCGGATGACGTACCGCATCGCTACGGATGACGCCGCCTTCGGCCATAATAGTCTTGGCCGCACGCAAACCGCATTGGCGGTTCTCGAAGTTGATTAGAGGCAGAACGCGCGCGTAGGCGGCAACCGCATCCAAGCGCCGGCCGGCACGGTAATGGGCGAGCACCGGCTTGATCAGGTCGGGCAGGAGAGCGCTCGGCATGGTGCCGGTCGCGCCGGCGTCGAGGTCGGCCATTAGCGTGATCGATTCCTCGCCGTCGAATGGACCTTCGATTGCGTCGCCGCCGGTCTGACGCAGGTTGCGCAGCTTGGTGGCCGTGCCGGGCATTTCGATCTTGAAGTAGCGAACGAGGGGTATTTCCCGCGCAAGCCGGACCAGGAAAGGCACCGACAGATGAACGCCGCTGAGCGGTGCATCTTGAACCATGATCGGAATGGACGCGGCCTCGGCGACGCGTGAGAAATGTTCGAACATCCCAATTTCATCTGCCCGAAGTCCAGCGCCGTGATATGGCGGCATCAACATCAGCATGCTGGCACCGGCCGCGGCGGCCTTGCGGCCTCGCTCAACAGCGATCTGCGTGCCGAAATGACTGCAGGTGACGATGACCGGACTGCGACCGGCGACATGTGAAAGGCAGAGGTCGACCAACGTGTCTCGCTCATGGTCGGTGAGCAAGAATTGCTCGGAGTAGTTTGCGAGCACGCAGATCCCATCCACGCCCTGATCGAGCATGCAGTCGAGGACGCGGCGCTGCCCTTCGAGGTCAAGGTCGCCGGCGGCTGTGAACGGCGTTGGTGCGACCGGAAACACACCGGCGTAGGGTCGTACGGTCTGAGCCATATCATACGTCAACGGCCACTCCATTGTGGTGAGCGCTTTTCAATAAATGCCTTGCTTCCATCTTCGCCTCGTAGTCGACGCCTTGCTCGGCTGTATTGAATTCTTGGCACTGAGAAATATCGATGCCGGCAATGAAGGCCTTGCCACCAACCCCGCGCAGGACCACCACGCGGAAGCCGGAATCTTTGCTGAGTTGATCGCAGGCCGCTGCCAGCCCCTCATACATGCGCCAAGTCATTGCATTACGCGCTTGCGGCCGGTCAAACAGAATTGTAGCCACTGCGCCGTCGCGTACCAAACGCACCTCACCGTCATTCATCGGCCTGAAGCTCCGCCTTTTCGGGGTCGCATAAGGAGATGGTCACTCGTCGTCATTTGAAAGGTCGACGCCCGTCGAATTGTTCTGATCGTCATCAGCAAAGCCGGCGCGGACCACTTCTTCTCGCTTATGGCGTAAATGAGCATGCAGGATGTGCGCAAGGCCGACGCCGTCGCGACGCCGCAGCGCGTTAAGAATAGCCTCGTGTTCCTGCAGTGCGATAGCCCAGCGCGGCGGCGTCATCGGTGTGACGTAGCGGGCCCGGCGAATGCGCGCCGTCACAGATTCGTAGAGCGTCAAAAGCACTGGATTGCGGGCCGCCTCGACGATCGCTTCGTGGATTTGACGGTTGCAGACGTAATAGGCCTGCAGATCCTTGTTCTGGTAATGCCGCGCCATTGCTGCGTGAACCTTGCTGATTGCGGCAAGCTCCTCGTTTGAAACGCGTTCGCAAGCGAGTTCGCCGGCCAGCGCTTCGAGTCCCTGGCAGACCTCGAACAAATCTTGGACGTCTTTATTGGTGAGCTTAGCGGCGCGCGAGCCGCGGTGTGGCAACAGCAGCACCAGTCCCTCGGCCGCCAAAACCTTCAGCGCTTCGCGCAACGGTGTGCGCGAAATTTGTAGCCTGGCGCAGAGATCGGTTTCGCAATCCGTGCGCCGGGCGGTATTTCGCCGTCCAGCAGGATATTCCGCAGCCGGGACACGACATCTTCATGCAGCATTCAAAATCTCATTAGCGTCGGTCAGGGCAAATTTTGTATGCAAAGGGTCATG
>CAVVNY010000010.1:0-162814 GCA_963749625.1 uncultured Alphaproteobacteria bacterium
CGGCATGTGCTACACCTCCGGCACCACCGGCAACCCGAAGGGCGTGCTCTACTCGCACCGCTCGAACTTCCTGCACCCTATGATCGCGGCGCTGCCGGACGCCATGGGCCTGTCGCGCGACATCGTGCTGCCGGTGGTGCCGATGTTCCACGCCAAGCCTGGGGGCTCGCCTTCTCGCGCCGACGGTCGGCGCCAAGCTGGTGATGCCGGGCGCCAAGATGGACGGCGCCTCGATCTACGAACTGCTCGAGACCGAGAAGGTCAGCTTCTCGGCCGCGGTGCCGACCGTCTGGCAGATGCTGCTGCAGCACCTGGCGAAGACCGGCGGCAAGCTGCCTACCTGAAGCGCGTGGTGATCGGCGGCTCGGCCTGCCCGCGCGCCATCGACCGAGACCTTCCACGACGACTATGGCGTCGAGGTGGTGCACGCCTGGGGCATGACCGAGATGAGCCCGCTCGGCACCCTCTGCACCATGAAGCCGGAATCGCCGCGCTGACCGCCGAGGCGCGGCTCGACGTGCAGATGAAGCAGGGCCATCCGCCGTTCGGCGTCGAAATGAAGATCACCGACGATGCCGGCAAGGAGCTGCCGTGGGACGGCAAGACCTTCGGCCGCCTGAAAGTGCGCGGACCGGCGGTGGCGCGCGCCTATTTCAAGGGCGACGACGATCCGGTGTTCGAGAAGGACGGCTGGTTCGACACCGGCGACGTCGCAACCATCGACAGATACGGCTACATGCAGATCACCGACCGCTCCAAGGACGTGATCAAGTCGGGCGGCGAATGGATTTCCTCGATCGAGATCGAGAACCTGGCCGTCGGCCACCCCAAAGTGGCGGAAGCCGCCGTCATCGGCGTCGCGCATCCGAAATGGGACGAGCGGCCGCTCCTGGTGATCGTGCTCAAGAAGGGCGAGGTCGCGACCAAGGAAGACATCCTCGCCTTCATGCAAGGCAAGATCGCCAAGTGGTGGATGCCGGACGACGTGGTGTTCGTCGACGAGATCCCGCACACCGCGACCGGCAAGATCCAGAAGCTGACGCTGCGGCAACGGTTCAAGGATTACCGGTTTCCCGGCGTGCAGGCGGCGGAATAATGTTTCTCCGCCGCAGGCACGGGGATTTGCGCGCGCCGCGCGCTCCAATAGCGTCGGGCCAAACCGGATTTTAGACTAGCGTCGGGGCAAAAGGGGGGACCATCCAATGCATCGGGGCGCCTTCGCCGTTTTCTTCATACTTACGGCCATGCTGGCCGGGCCGGCCCTGGGCCAGACCCGCCAGCAGAACGCCGATCACTGTCGAGACAACAATCCCGATCTGTCTATCGGCGGCTGCACCGCGCTGATCCAGTCGGGCCACGAGACCAACGAAGCTCTCGCCGTGGCGTTCAATAACCGCGGCAATGCTTATCTGAACAAGGGCGACAGCAACCGCGCAATGGCCGATTTGAACCAAGCGATCAAGCTCAACCCGAAATACGCGCTGGCTCACTACAACCGCGCCATCGGCCATGAGCGCATGCAGCAGAGGGAGCTTGCCCTGCGCGACTACGATCAGGCCATCAAGCTCAACCCTCGTTACACGGGGGCCTACATCAATCGCGGCTCGCTCTATGACGATCTTGGCCAGTACGCCGCGGCGATCAAGGATTACGACCGGGCGATCAAATTGGATTTTAAATCCGGCATGGCATTCAATAATCGCGGCGTCTCGCTTAAGAATATGGGCCAGTACGCAAAAGCCATTGCCGATTACGACGTGGCCATCCGGCTCGATGCCAGCAAGTCCAACCGCTGGAACAACCGGTGCTGGGCCCGCTTGTTGCTCGGCCAGCTGCAGGACGCGCTGCCCGATTGCGACCAAGCGCTGAAGCTCGTGCCTAGTTACGGCGACGCGCTCGATGGCAAGGGCGTCATCCATCTCAAGCTGAAACAAACCGATATTGCGCTCGCCGATTTCGAGGCGGCCGTGAAATCCAGTGCCCGGGACGCCTGGGCGCTCTATGGCCGCGGCCTCGCCAAACGGCGCAAGGGCGACAATACCGGCGGCGATGCCGACATCGCGGCGGCAAAAATGATCAACGCCAATATCGGCACGACCTTCGCCAATATGGGCCTGCAGGACTGAAGCGCGGTCCGGCGGCGCGACACAGCAGCGTCTCGCCCGCGTCCGACGCAGGATCTTGGCATGCTCGCAATCAAAAATGTCGATGCCCGGCACCAAGGCCGGGCATGACAGTCCGCAGTTTGGAGGTTTTGCGAGACTAAGTTATTCCGCCGCCTGCGTATAGAGCAGCTTGTCCTGGGCGGTGATCAGGCGCTGCATGATCTTGAGATCGCGCTCGCGCAACTCCAGGCAGGCATCCGCCCAGATCTGCACAATTGCGTCGAGCTCCTCAAGGGTGACCGGATTGACCACGTGGCCGACTTTGTAGACGGCGCGTCCGCCGACGTGGCGGCGCTTGTTCTTCTGTATGAAGTCGCGCGCGGCCTCGATCCCCCGCCCCGGCTCGACCACCATGTGCACCAGACCGACCTCTTTCATCTCGTCGGCGCTGTAGATGCGGCCGGTGAGCATCATTTCCTCGGCAAAGGCCGCGCCGACCCGCCGCGACACCAGACTGTAGGCGCCCATGCCGGGGAACAGGCCGAACATGCTTTCAGGGAAGCCGAACTTGGCGCCGCGCTCCGCGATGATGACGTTGAACGACAGCAGCGACTCGAAGCCGCCGCCAAGCGCGTCGCCCTGCGCCAGTCCGATGGTGATCATCGGCAGGTCGAGTGCGTTCAAGAACCGGTGCAGAACCCGCACGCAGGACTCGCCGTAGGCGACCAGCGCCTGCCGGTCGCGGTGGCGAATCCTGTCGAGGAAATGATGCAGGTCGCCGCCGAGACTGAACACACCGGGCGCGCGCGAGCCGGCTACCATATAGCGCAGTTCGTCAGGGCGGCCTTCGAATGTCGCCACGATGCCGCGCTGTAACGCGTGGATGTCGTCGAGCAGATCTAAATTGTAGCTCGCCCGGCCGCGCGGCCGCATGAAAGACCAGATCGCGCCCGCCTGCTCGTCCCAGTTCACTTCAAGCTGTTCCAGGTTGAACAGCTTGCGCGCGGCGGCGCCTTTCATCAGATCGATCGGCTTCGGGCCGATCAGCGGAACCGTGCTCTCCTTCGACGGAAGAGTCAGGGGCCAAACCATCGCACGGCTTGGAACCAGAGCGTGCGACAACGCGATACTCGGCATTTTCACGCACCACCTTAACTGTTCTTTTACCCTAACAGAAAGTTGCGTTTTTAACAATCAACAATCCTGCGTTAACCATACGCGCAACGCATGACGCACCCGCTGCGGCGACGCGGCTGCGCGAAAAATTGCGGAAGAATCTTCACAAATGGAACGTTAACTACAAAGACAAGCTTCTTCGCCGCGTATTCGGCCGAGAAAAAAATTCCATCGACTGCGAGGCGGCGTTATCCCGGATAAGCCGCAACACCAGTGCGAATTCAGCGAAAATTTCAGTGAAATTGTTGCGCCGCTGGTCGTGTTTTATTCACCAGAACCGCCGATAGCCCCGCCAGTTTGCACCGTGTTGAAGATTAGACGGTACCGTCCTACGCGTCAGGGAAGCCGCGCGAGGCACATGTTTTTAAGAAAACTACTCTCGATCCGGAGGGCGGATGCGGAACTCCCGCAGGAGATTCGCGCAGCGCTGATCGATTCGCTGTTCGCGCCGATCGCCTCGCTGACCGCTGGCGCCATTAACGGCTCGATCATCGGCATGGCCGTCGCATGGAGCGTCGGCGATCGGTGGATCATGGCCAATTCAGCCGCGATCTTCGCCGTCGGCATGCTGCGCGTCGCCTCGGCCGTGCTGTACAGGCGCTACGAGAAATTGGCGGACCAGCCCGCGATCAAGCGGTGGGAGCGCGTCTACGAAGCCGGCGCCTGGGCTTTCTCCGGCCTGCTCGGCCTGTTGTGCATGCTGACGCTGACGCGCACCACGGACGCGGCCCTGCAGATGGCGGTCATCACCACCGCGACCGGCTACGCCGCCGCGATTGCCGGACGCAATGCCGGACGTCCGTTCATCGCCATCGGCCAGTTCACATTCATCATGCTGCCGATGGTGGTTGCGCTGCTGCTCTACCCCTACTGGATACACAAGGTTCTCGGCTTCGTGGGGCTGTTGTTCATCTACGCGATGATCGACATCACGCTCTCGATTCGCGACATGATCATCCAGGCGCTGACCATGACGCGCAAGGAAGCCGCGCTCGCGGCGCGCTTCGAAGAGCAGGCCAACCGCTTCGACATCGCGCTCAACAACATGTCGCATGGCCTGTGCATGCTCGACGATCACAACCGCCTGCAGGTCTGGAACAAACGGTTCCTCGAACTGCTGCATCTGCAGAATTCGCCTGTTTACGTCGGCATGCGGATTTCCAAACTGGTCCGCCACAGCATCCGCGCCGGCAATCACAAATCCCAGAGCGTGAAACAGGTCATCAGCGACCTCGTCCGCGGGCTGCGCGAAGACAAGTTCGACCAGTTTCATACCTCGCCCGACGGCGACCGCACCATTGCCGTATCGCGCCGGATGATGGCGGGCGGCGGTTCGGTCGTCATCCTGGAAGACGTCACCGAACGCAAGCGCTCGCAGGAGCGCATCACGCATCTTGCGAAATACGACGAACTTACCGGCCTTGCCAACCGCGCGCAGTTCCGCGAGCGGATCAGCGGCATGCTCGAAGGCATCCACAAACATCAGCATCAAATCGCGATCCACCTGATCGACCTCGACCGCTTCAAATCGATCAACGATACGCTCGGTCATCCGATCGGCGACAAGCTGCTCAAGGAAGTCGCGTTCCGGCTGGGCACCGTCATCCGGCCAAGCGACATGATCACGCGCTTCGGCGGCGACGAGTTCGTCGTCCTGCAGGCCGTCACGGAGCGCCGCCTGGACGCCGAGCGTCTCGCGCAGCGGCTGGCCCGCGCGCTCAAGGAACCGTTCGAGATCGACGGCCATCGCATCGATATCGGCGCCTCGATCGGCATTGCCATGGCGCCCACCGACGGCGTCAATGTCGACGAGCTTCTGAAGAAAGCCGACATGGCGCTGTATTCGGCCAAGAACGGCGGCGGCGGCGATCATCGGTTTTTCGCCATGGACATGGAGGACGCGGTGCAGGAGCGCCGCGCGCTCGAACTCGACCTGCGCGAGGCCCTGGGCTCGGAGCAATTCACGCTGAATTACCAGCCGCTGGTCGACCTGCGCACCGGCCGGGTCACGACCTGCGAGGCGTTGATGCGCTGGAAGCACCCGGTGCGCGGGGAAGTGCCGCCGGCGGTGTTCATCCCCGTTGCCGAAGAGACCGGCCTGATCGTCCCGCTCGGCGAATGGGCCTTGCATCGCGCCTGCGTCGAGGCATCGGCCTGGCCGCATGGCGTCAAGGTTGCCGTCAACCTGTCGCCGGTCCAATTCAGGGACCGCGGCCTCGCGTTGCAAGTGGTCACGGCGCTGGCGAAGTCGGGCCTTCCTGCGCAACGGCTCGAACTCGAGGTCACCGAACGGCTGCTACTCGAGGACAACGACGGCACCTTGGCGACCATGCAGCAGCTCAACAATCTCGGCGTCGGCTTGTCGCTCGACGACTTCGGCACCGGCTACTCTTCGCTCAATTATTTGCGCAAATTTCCCTTCCACAAGATCAAGATCGACCAGTCGTTCATTGCCGATCTGGGAGATGAGCGCGACGTCCGGGCGATCATTGGCGCGGTCGCCAGTCTCGGCACCGGCCTCGACAAGACCGTGGTCGCGGAAGGCATCGAGACGGAAGAGCAGATGCGGCTGGTCACGTCGCAGGGGTGCCACGAAGGCCAGGGCTACCTGTTCGGCCGCCCGATGAGCGGCGAAGCCATGCGCCTCCGGCTCGATACGCCGATTACCCTGGCGCAGATGGTCGCCTAACGATCCGGCCCGGCGGCGTGTGCCCGGCTCGCGCAACGAAAGCGTGAAAAAACAGCCGCGGCGCGCCGGTTGCCAGGTGCAGGTCATTGCCCGTACCCGCGCTTCCCTTTATCCCTTTGCGCCGGCGACGGGCACGATTTACGTGGGGTAACGGGATGGCGCGACGACCCAATTTTGGCGACGAGCCGGTGTCGCGGCTGGCCGCGTGGTCGCGCCGTCTCGCGCTGTTCTCGCTCGCCGTAGCGGCGCTCTCGATCGTCATCGTGCGGTCCGGCCTATTGGAGATCGAGCCGGCGCTCGCCACCTTTGCCGCCGCCTTGGTATTCGCCGCTCTGGCGGTGCTGCTGTCCTTTCTGGCCTTTATCGTGATTTGGCGACAGGGCCTGTCCGGGCTCGGCTCGGCAATCCTGGGATTGTTCCTCGGGCTGCTGCTGCTCGCTTACCCGAGCTATCTCGGCTATCGCGCCAGCAAGCTGCCGGCCATTTCCGACATAACCACCGACCCGGCCAATCCGCCGCGCTTCGACGTGCTGGCACGCCAGCGCCCGCCCGGCCGCAACGATTATCCCGGCGGCGCCGTCGCGCAGGCGCAGCGCGCGGCCTATCCCGACATCGCGCCATTGCAAGAGAGCGCGCCGCCCAAACAGGTCTACGACGTCACGCTCGCGCTGGTGACCAAGCGCAAATGGCGCGTGGCTAGCGCCAGTCCGCCGGCCGGCCGCCGCGACGCCGTGATCGAGGCAACGGCGCGCACGCCGATCATGGGCTTTCGCGACGACGTGGTGATCCGGATCAGCGCGGATACCGATGGCACGCGCGTCGATGTGCGCTCGGCCTCGCGCTACGGTCTGTCGGATTTAGGCGCCAATGCCGCGCGCGTCCGCAGCCTGCTCGAAGATATCGATGACGCGGTTGGCTCGGCGCCCGAGCCGCGGCCGGAGCCGGCGAAAAAGGCTCCGCCGCCCAAGCGGGCGCCGGCCAAGCGATAAACGCCGCTACCGCCCACTCGATTCGTGGCAAAGTGTGCAAATGAACGCGCTGCGCGATCCACGTGCCCCCCAACCGCCGACCGCGCCAGAAAACCGTTCGCCCGGGCCGTTCGAACAATTTTACGCGCGCGTTCTCGCCGATGTCCCCCTGCAGGAGAAGCTGCGCCAGCCCGGCGACACCGGCGATTTTCTCGCGCTGGTCGTGCAAACCGCGCGCGACTGCGGCTTCGCGATCAGCGCGGACGAGGTCAACGCCGCCATGCGCGCCAGCTTGCCTGGCGCCGTCGGCCTGATCGACAACGCCGTGCGCGAGACCCCGCTGCCGCCGAAGGGCTGGCTGCCGGTTCGCGCGTCGTGGCACGCCGGCCAGCTTTACGTGCACTGGTCGTATTTCGGCGACCGGCCGCTGCGCGAGCCGTTCTTTCAAGGCGACGTGCAGCGCGCGCTGTTCCAGCCGTTCAACCGGCTGTTTCGCTATACGACGCCGATCGCGAAGCTCGGCGGCTGGTTGCAGGACCATCCGGGTCTGCGGCCGGACGGGTTCATTTTCCACATGTCGCGCTGCGGCTCGACTCTGGTCTCGCAGATGCTGGCGGCGCCGGCCGCCAATATCGTGGTTTCCGAAGCGGAACCGATCGATGCCGTCGTGCGGGCGCGCCAGGCGCGGCCCGGCCTGAGCGAGGACGAGCACGCGCTTTGGCTGCGCTGGATGATCGGCGCTCTCGGCCAGCCGCGCGGCGGCGAGCGGCATTATTTCATCAAGCTGGATTGCTGGCACACGCTGGCGCTGCCGCTGTTCCGCCGCGCGTTCCCCGGCGTGCCCTGGGTCTTTCTTTATCGCGATCCGGTCGAGGTGATCGTGTCGCAGATGACAATGCCCGGCCTACAAATGGTCCCCGGCACATTGGATATCGGCTTGCTCGGCCTCACGCCGGCCGATTTGGTGCGTAGCCGCGAGGATTACTGCGCGCGCGTGCTCGCCGCCGTCTGCGAGCCGGTGCTGCGCGAGGCAAACGACAAGGCCCTGTTGATCAATTACAGCGATCTGCCGCAGGCGGCATGGAGCGCGATCCTGCCGCATTTCGGCATCGAAAGTAGCGAAAGCGACCGCGCCGTGATGCAAGAGGCGGCAAAATACGACGCCAAGATGCCAAGCTTCTCGTTCACTCCCGACGGCGACACGAAGCAGCGCACGGCCACCGCGGCCATTCGCGTGGCCGCCGGCGAGCGGCTCGGCGAGATTTACCGGCAGCTCGAAGCCCTGCGGCTCGGCGCCTGACGGCTTTGCTCTCCGCCCGAAATTATTGCTAGTTTCGCTCCATGAGCACACCGCTTCCCGACCGGCTCCGGCTGCCCATGACCTTCGATCCCGCCTTGCTTGCGCGCGATTTGCAGGGCTTGGCGTCGGTCGGCTGGATCCAGCATTTCGTCAAGCAGAACTTCGAGGGTGATTGGAGCGTCATCCCATTGCGCGGCAAAGCCGGCGCCACCCATCCGGTGATGATGATCTATTCCGATCCGACCGCCACCGAATTCGAGGACACGCCGATGCTCGCGCGATTGTCCGTATTTTCGCGCGGTGCTGGATGCCTTTGCGTGTCCATTGCGCGCGGTGCGCCTGATGCGGCTCGCACCCGGTTCGATCATAAAAGAGCATACCGATCTCGAACTGAGCGCCGAGGAAGGCACCGCGCGCATTCATATTCCGGTCGTCACCAACGCCGATGTCGAGTTCTACCTCAACGGCGCCCGCGTCGTGCTGGAGGCCGGCAGCGCCTGGTATCTGCGGCTGTCCGATCGCCACAGCGTCTACAACAAGGGTGCCACGCCTCGCGTGCACATGGTCATTGACGCCGTCGTCAACGGCTGGCTTCAATCCCTGCTCGAATCCGCGGCCCGGCAACAAGATGTGCACGCATGACGCTCGAATTGCTTACCATCGACATGTTCAGCGACAAGATCGGCGAGATTTTCACGATCGAGGAATCCGGTGTCCCGCCCCTCGAATTAACCTTGAGCGAAGCGGCTCCGATCAAGAACTATGCCAACGCCGCGCGCGCGCCGATACAGACCGGCCCGGCGGCAGCGAAATACCACTCGACGCTGTCAGCCGAACGACCGGCTCTGTTTTCCAGGCATTCGCCCGTGCTTTGATCGGCTTGATGAGAACCCCGGTCCGGGTCATGCTCGCCACCGATAGCCGCGTTACTTGACGACCAAGTAGCCTTCCGCCGCCGGGTGGAAATCGTCGAAGAAGCGATAGCGCCCGGGCGCCAGCGGGCGAATCCGGATCGTGATCGTGCCGCCGCCGGTAACGACTTTCTCCACGCGCAGCATGTTGCTTTCGAACTCCGCCGGCGCGGGATCGAGATTTTTCAAGATGATCGTAATCGGTTTGCCGGCCGGTGCGCATGCCGAACTCGGCCGGCTGAAAATGATTGCCCTTGATCGAAATATTCACCGTCACCGCATCCTCGGCCCCCGCCGCCACCGTCCCTAAAAGCAAGCCGAGCGCCAGGGCGGCGATTTTGAGCCCATGCCGACAAATCGACACTTGGTTCATGTCTTCATCCTTTCACGCAAACTCCCAAAGCGGCGCATTAGAATTCGACCTCGAACTTCAAATTGGCACGATATTTTTCAAAGTTCGTAAGATCCAACGGCCGCGGATCATCGACCGCGTGGCCCGCAACCTGCGTCATGAACGCCGCCGCAAGCAGCACCTTCTGGCTGAAGTTGATCTGCACATTCGGCCCGACAAAAAGAGCATGGCCATTGAAAGTCTGGAACGCCAGTCCATCATAGGCCCGGTCGTATTCCGTCCCGACGCCCATAGCAAAAGTGGGTGTCACGCGGTAGGTGAGCCCCATCGACAGGCCAGCCATAGAACTGCGTTCCCACATACCGGAATCGGTGGGTTTGGCCACCTCCGGTTCGTAGATCAAATTGATCGCGGCATAGAGGCGGTTGGTGATGAGCTCGGTATCGGCGACGAGCTTGAACGTCGAGCTATAGCTGCGTGTGCCGGTGCCGTCGGTGCCGTCGACGCGCGACCATTCAGGCTCGGCCGAGACCGTCAGGCCGAAGGGCGAACCGGGACCGCGGCCGATGATGAGATAGCGCAGCTTCGCCGATGCTCCGCTGAACTGCGTGCTGTTGCGGTCGTCGAGGCCTTCGACATTGCCGATCGAATGGGTGATGGCGTGGGCGCTCAATTCATAGGCGAAGTTTTGCGTCAGCACCTGTTCGAATTCAAACTCATGCTCGATCGCGGCATAGCGCCCGCCGCGCTTGCGGAACGACCCGGTCGCTTCATATTCAAACGCCTTCTCGCCTTCGTTGCCGATGTCGGAGCCGTCGGTAAAGCCGAACATGTATTTCGATTCAGCCTCGTGGAAAACATCGGCTACCGCTTGTGCGTCGGCGCTTGTTGCTGACTTGGGGCTTTGCGCGTGGACGGCAAAATTCCCCGCGACGAAAAACAACGCTGCCGTTAGACCCGCGTAGGCGGGACGATCGAAACGCATTTATCATTTTCCTCATACGCCGGGTTCAAGGCCGGGCAATAAGTTTGTCATCGCACCCGATGTGCGCGACGAAATTCACTACGAAAAATTCCCGCGCAGCTTGTCAATGCGCGCGCGACAAACATTAGAGATTTTCTAGTTCGGAGCTTTTCTAAATTAGCGATGCGCGCGCACGCTTAAGAGCTTGAAAGCCTGCATTTCATCTGCGCGGCATCCGAACGGGTCTCGAGCTTAATTGGCCGTGACGCCGGTCTCCTTGATGATGCGCGCATACTTGCTGCTTTCCGCGCTGACGAAGGCGCGGAATTGATCGACCGACATCGGCTCCACATCTGCGCCGGCGTCCACAAGCTTCTTTCGGACCTCGGGGTCCTCGATCACTTTGTTGAGTTCGCTATTGAGCCGCGCAACGATCGCCAGTGGCGTCGCGCGCGGCGCAAACACGCCGGCCCAAAGCGTAAAATCGAAATCCTTGATGCCGGCGCTTTCGGCAACGGTCGGCACATCGGGCGCAATCGGCGAGCGTTTGGCCGACGACACGGCGAACACCTTCACCATGCCGCCTTTCAGCAGCGGCATGACGGCCGGCATTCCGGGGAAATAGAAATCGACATGCGCGCCGATCAGATCGTTCAAGGCCGGGCCGGCCCCCTTATAGGGCACGTGCGTGAGATCGCCATGCGTCTTGGCTTTCAGAAATTCGCCGGCGAAATGACCCGGCGTGCCGGTTCCCGCAGAGGCGAATGTCAGCTTCTTGGTGCGCAGGGCCGCCATGAATTCAGCCATGTTGGAGTATGGCGCCTTGGCCGGAACGGCGAGAGCGAGCGGAACGACCGCGAGCATGGCGACCGGTTGCAGATCCTTGTCCGGATCGTAGCTGAGCCCCTTCAGCCAATGCTGGTTGATGGCGACTTCGGCAGTCTGGCCGATGAGAAGTGTCAACCCGTCGGGCGTAGCGGTAGCGACGCTATGCGCGCCGATGGCGCCGCTCGCGCCGGCGCGATTTTCCACGATCACCGACTGGCCGAGCGCGATCGAGAGCTTTGGCGCAACAATCCGTGCCACCACGTCGCCGGTGCCGCCGGCCGCGTAGGCGACGATCAGGTGGACGGCGCTGCTTGGATAGGCCTGGCCCCAAGCCGGGAGGGCCGCCATGCCCAGACCGGCAACAAGGGCCGCAGCGCGCAAGATGCGCGAAACCACTGGCAACATCATTCATCCTCCCCGATCGCAGAATTTGGACCGCAATTTCCGGGTGCGGCCGTCTAGCGCAGGAGGTTCGGCTTTGTGCCCTCGTCCGGTCAATAAAAAAGTTTTAGTCCGGACCCGCGACCAGCCGGCGGAACGTCAGGCGACGGCTTCAGCCCGCGGCGCTTGTTCTCTGAGCATCCGCGCGACTGCGGCCGCCGGCTGCGGCCGGCTGAACAGGAAGCCCTGCGCTTCGCTGCAGCCCTCCGACGTCAGGCGCGCGAGCTGCTCTTCCGTCTCGACGCCCTCGGCGGTGGTCCTGATCCCCAGGCTGCTGCTCAATCCGACCACCGCGCGAATGATCGCGATGCTGTCTTCCTTGGTCGACAAATCGTGGATGAAGGATTGGTCGATCTTGATCCGGTCGAACGGGAAACTGCGAAGATAGCCGAGCGACGAATAGCCGGTGCCGAAATCATCCATCGCGACCCGGATGCCGAGCGCGTGGAATTGCTGAAGAATGCCGATGGCCCCCTCGGTCTCCTGCATGAGCACCAGTTCGGTGATCTCCAGCTCCAGCCGATCAGGCGGCAGACCCGACGTCGCCAGCGCGTTCACTACGGTCGGCACCAAATTGCGGCTCTTAAACTGGGCCGGCGAGACGTTCACCGCGACGGCCACGTGCTCCGGCCAAGTGGCGGCTTCGGCGCAAGCTTGCCGCAGCACCCATTCGCCCAATGGCACGATGAGCCCGGTTTCTTCCGCGACCGGGATGAACTCGAGCGGCGGGATCATGCCGCGCTCTGGATGATGCCAGCGGACGAGCGCCTCGCAGCAGGTGATTTGCCCGGTTTTGACGTCGACAACCGGCTGATAGTAAAGCTCGAACTCGCCGTTCACGATCGCCTTGCGCAGATCCAGTTCGAGGACGCGGCGCGCTTGCATGCGGGCGTCCATTTCGAGCTCGAAAAAGCGATAGACGCCGCCGCCATCGGCCTTGGCGCGATACAGCGCTAGATCGGCATTCTTCATCAATTGGTCCGGCTTGTCGCCGTCGCCTGGCGCCATGGCGATGCCGACGCTGACGCCCACGATGATCTGATGCCCATTGAGATCATAGGGCGCGCCGACGGCTTCGATCACGCGCGCCGCCAAAGTGGTGATATCCGGCGGCTGACCTGACGATACCTGCACAATGGCAAATTCGTCGCCGCCCAGCCGGGCGACCAGATCCTCGCCGCGGATGCAGCCGCGCATGCGATCGGCCGCCGCCTGCAGCAACAAATCGCCGATCGGGTGCCCGAGCGTATCGTTGACGTTCTTGAAATGATCGAGGTCGAGACTGAGCACGGCAATTGCTTCCGAGCGCCGCAGCCGGCAGAGGGCCGCCTCCATTCGTTCGTAGAAGGTCACGCGGTTCGGCAAGTCGGTGAGCGCATCGCATTGGGCCAGATGCTTGATCTTCTCCTCGGCGCGCAACCGCTCGGTGATGTCGTCATGGGTGGCAACCCAGCCGCCGTCCCCCATCGGTTGGTTGACGATTTCTATGATCCGGCCATCCGGCAATTTCGTTGTCTTGCTGAAGGCTTTTCCTTCGCGAACGGCGGCCATGATACCGGCCAGATAGGCCTCGACTTCGTCGGCGGAAAAGCCGCCGTTTGTGACGCGATGGGCCAGAACATCCCGAATGCTGACGCCGGGCTTGATGACCTCACGCGACAGACCGAACATGTCGATATAACGCTGATTGAATACGAGGAGGTGCGCTGTGGAATCGAACATCACGAGGCCCTGCGACATGTTGTTCAACGCGGCGTCGAAACGCCTGTTCTCCTCCGACAAACTGCGCTCAACCACACGCAATTCGTTGAGCGTCCGATCGAGCACCCGCAACGGAAATATGCGCAGCGCGAAATACGCCGCAAAGCCAATCAACGACAGATACGAAAGCGACCCAACCGGTCTCATAAAGCGTCTCCCGCATGCTTTCTTCGACGACGAAAGCACCCACAGTAGAGCCTGCAACGACAATCGGGACGCGGCGAGTCAAGACCGGAACGCCCAAAGGCGCACCCTCGTCGAGCACGAGACGATTGGACAGATCATAGATTTTTTGGCGGATGGGCTGTTGGCCAGTCTCGGGCAATTCGACCAGCTCGGTAAGCCGCAGCTGCTGATATTGCCACATGCCGTCATGCGTATAAATGTACTGCGCCACGCGCGTGGCGTTCAAGCGAGCCTTGAACATCAGTTTCGCGGAGACATTGTAGTAGTCGTGGATGAAATAAATGCTGGGCGTTGCCACAGCGACCGAAACCGCGACGCTGAGCCCAATCGCGCTGACCAATTTTCTGAGGGGAATTGTTTGCATCATTCAGCGTCCGGCAGAACTTCCGTATCACGCAATGCCTTCATACCCTGCGGCGATCGCAAGAAATCCACGAACCTTAGGGCTTCAGCTGTGCTGTATTGTGGGACGATAAAGTACAGCTTCTTTGTGAACCGATAAGCGCCACTTTCAAAGTTTGCGAGGGTTGGTTCAACCCCATCGAGCGGCACAACATGGAGATGGCGATGCTCGGTCTTGATCTGAGTCATGGTGGTTCCGACCAGTGAGCCCGAAGTGCGGTCCGCCAAAGCGACGTTGTCCTGATCGGTTGCGGCAGTCGGCACCTCGGCGCGACGGCGCGCTGATTCGATGGCGTCAGCCATACCGGCAAATAATTCACCGAGCAGCGCCGTGTCGGTATCGCTACGCGGGCGAAGAATGATCCGGATCGGTGTACCGTCGGCCCACGTCGGCTTTACGGCTGCGAATATCCTAGCAAGGTCGGCGCTTTTCAACCCGGTTGTGTTGTAATGAGATGTCGCCATCACATAGGCGGTTCGCAGCACCGCGACCTGGCGCAAGCCGCCGGCGGATTCGTCCGATTTCAGCGGCCGCGCCGGGACCGCGATGTCGAGCCGGCCGTCAGTCAAGGCACGAATAGCGCCTGTGCTGCCGAGACTGGAAACGACATCGACCTTCACGCCGGTCGCGGCAGTAAATTCAGCGCCCACCTGCTGCAGCATGCCGATCGCCGTGCCGGTGCCGCCCGCACGCAAGGTCTGCGCCGCCGCGCTGCCAAACGGCCCCGTGCCGGCGAGCAGGAGAACAAAGGCCAATTTCGTATAAGACGCACGCATTGCGGCTATCCCAACAATTTTCACGGGACAGCAGACATGAGAAAGATCAATATTGGCCCTTCAAACCGGCGCCATTGAAAGAACTGGTAAACAACAGGTTTGCGCTGTGATTAAATATCAATGAATTTCCGGCTCCGGCGATCGCGCCGCCGGCGCTCGAGAAAATCGAAATCGCAGCCCTGGTCGGCCTGCCCGATATGATCCGAATAGAGCGCGCCGTAGCCGCGCGGATATTTCGGCGCCGGCGGCGTCCAGGCCGCTTTGCGGCGCGCCATTTCCGCATCGCTGACATGCAGATGGATCAAGCGCTTGTCGACGTCGATCTCGATCTCGTCGCCGGTCTGCACGAAATTGAGCGGGCCGCCGACGAAGCTTTCCGGCGCCACATGCAAGTATGCAGGCGCCGTAGCTGGTGCCGCTCATACGCGCATCGGAAATGCGGATCATGTCGCGTACGCCCTGCCCTAACAGCCGTTTCGGGATCGGCAGCATGCCCCATTCCGGCATGCCCGGTCCGCCTTTCGGTCCGGCGTTCTTCAGCACCAGAATATGGTCGGGCGTGACGTCAAGGTCGTCGCGCTCGATCTCTCGCATCATGTGATTGTAGTCCTCGAAAGCGATCGCCTTGCCGCGGTGCTTGAGGAAGCGCTTGTCGGCGGCAGCCGGCTTGATGACGCAGCCATTGGGCGCGAGATTGCCCTTGAGCACCGCGGTCGCGCCTTCGGCATAGACCGGATCGTTGAGCGAATGAATGACGTCAGGGATATAGACCTTGGCGCTGTCGATGTTCTCGGCGACCGTCTTGCCGGTGACGGTGAGACAGGTGAGATCGAGCTTCTCGCGCAGGTTCTGCATCAAAGCGCGCAGACCGCCGGCATAGAAAAAATCCTCCATCAGGTACTGACCCGACGGCCGCACATTCGCGAGCACGGGGATTTGGCGCGACAGCTGGTCGAATCGTCTCCATGTCGACCGGCACGCCCGGCGCGGCGCGCCATCGCCACCACATGGATGATGGCGTTGGTCGAGCCGCCCATCGCCATGTGCACCTTGATGGCGTTGTCGAAGGCGGCGGGCGTCAGGATCTTTTGCGGCGTCAGGTCTTCCCAAACCATGTCGACGATGCGCCTGCCGGCGACGCCGCACATGCGCGGATGATTGCTGTCGGCGGCCGGGATCGACGACGCGCCCGGCAGAGACATGCCGAGCGCTTCGGCGATCGCCATCATGGTCGCCGCGGTGCCCATCACCATGCAGGTGCCGAACGAGCGGGCGATGCCGCCTTCGATCTCGTCCCA
This sequence comes from uncultured Alphaproteobacteria bacterium, assembly GCA_963749625.1. Classification (GTDB taxonomy): domain Bacteria; phylum Pseudomonadota; class Alphaproteobacteria; order Rhizobiales; family Xanthobacteraceae; genus Pseudolabrys. The sequence continues at coordinate 16,159 of CAVVNY010000010.1, forward strand.
TTCCTCTTCGCTGATATTACCGGCGCGCTTCTCGGTCCAGTACTTCCATACGTCGGAGCCGGAGCCGAGATATTGGCCCTTCCAGTTGCCGCGCAGCATCGGCCCGGCCGGCACATAGATTGCCGGAATGCCCATGCTGATCGCGCCCATCAATAGGCCGGGCGTGGTCTTGTCGCAGCCGCCCATCAGCACCGCGCCGTCGAGCGGGTGGCTGCGCAGCAGCTCCTCGGTCTCCATCGCCAGGAAATTGCGATAGAGCATGGTGGTGGGCTTTACGAAGGTTTCGGCGAGCGACATCGCCGGCAGTTCGACCGGGAAGCCGCCGGCCTGCAGCACGCCGCGTTTCACGTTCTCCGCGCGCGCGCGCAGATGCGCGTGGCACGGATTGAGGTCGCTCCAGGTGTTGATGATGCCGATGACCGGTTTGCCCTTCCAGTCGTCGGCGTCATAGCCGATGCCGCGCAGCCGCGAGCGATGGCCGAACGAGCGCATGTCGTCGACGCCGAGCCAACGGTAGCTGCGCAGATCTTCCGGACGTTTGCGTTCGTTCATTCGTTTTCTACTTCGCTATGGCTTGAATCAAACTCCGCTCATTCCCGCGCCGACTGCGCGGGCAACTCCAGCGGGAATCGGGAGAGTCATCAATGCCGCCCTGGGTCCCCGCTTGCGCGGGGACGAACGGAGAGGCCTCACTGGATCGAAAGGTTGGCGGCGTGCACGACTTTTTCCCACTTGGCCGTTTCGGCGGCGAGGAATTTGCCGAAATCCTCCGGCGTACCGGGCGCCGGAATGCCGCCGAGATCCTTCAGCTTGGCGATCATGCCGGGATCCTTGAGTGCCAGATTGATCTCCTTGTTGAGCAGCGCGACAACCTCTTTCGGCGTGCCATGCGTGGTGCCGAAGCCGAAGAAGGCGGCGGCTTCGTATCCGGGCACGGTTTCCGCGACCGTCGGCACGTTCGGCAGTTCCGGCGAGCGCGTCGCCGTGGTCACCGCCAGCGCGCGCAGTTTGCCGGCTTTAATGTGGGCGATCGATGACGGCAGATTGTCGAAGGTGACCTGCACCTGGCCGCCAAGCAGATCGGTGAGCATCGGCGCCGAGCCTTTATAGGGGATGTGCGTGATCTTCAGCCCGGTCATCATCTTGAACAATTCGCCGGACAGATGGATCGAAGTGCCATTGCCGGAGGAGGCGATATTGATCTTGTCGGGATTGGCTTTGACGTAGTCGATGAATTCCTTGACCGTCTTGACCGGCACCGACGGATTAACCTCCATCACGTTCGGCACCAGGATCACATTTGCCACTGGGTCGATATCGCGCAGGAACACGAAATTGAGCTTCTTGTAGAGCGTGGCGTTGATGGTATTGGCCGGATTGACTAAGCAACAGCGTGTAGCCGTCGGGTGCGGCCTTGGTGGCGAGTTCCGTGCCGATATTGTTGCCGGCGCCGGGCTTGTTCTCGACGATGAATTGCTGACCGAGCTTTTGGCTCAGCCACTGCCCGATCAGGCGCGCGACAATGTCGGTAGACCCGCCGGCCGGGTAGCCGACGATGATCCGCACCGGGTGGTCGGGATAGGCCGCCCGCGCGCCGGTCGCGCCAACCAACGAGAGAGCAAGAATACCAAGCAGCAGACGCGACAGAAAGCTGACGTTCAAACGCATAGGCGTGACCCTCCCAAGCCGGCCAGTACCACCTGGCCGCATCGTTTTTCTGGCCGGACGTTACGCGGCGCGGCGGCGCTCGCCAAGGGTGGCCTGCAGGCAGCCATCATGCGGTATGGGAGGGCGGCCGCCGCCCCCGGGCGGCGGGCGTGGAATTGCGGCGTAAATATCTGAACTATTGGTCGGAGTGGCAGGATTTGCGGTTTGGATTGTTCGGCATTGAATTTGCTTGCGTTTTTGCGATGCGCCCTGACGTTTGTGTACCACCTTTGTGTACTCTGATGAAGGGCTCAGACCTCAGTCCGTGACCATTCCATGGTATACGCATACGGACAACCACCTGGGGGGGTGCTAGTGGCGAAGAAAGTCTCTAATCCAATCGACGTGCACGTGGGGGACCGCGTGAAAGTTCGGCGCATGGAGCTTGGTCTTAGTCAAACGCAACTAGGACAGGCACTCGGTATTACGTTTCAGCAAGTCCAAAAATACGAGAAAGGCGCCAACCGCATCAGCGCAAGTCGCCTGCAACAGGTTTCAGATATTCTCAAAGTTCCAGCCTCTTATTTTTTTAAGGGCTCGCCAGGCGAGATGAAAGCAAAAGGAAATCCTCGCCTGTCGGCCGATTGTCCGAATTTGTTTCCTCGAATGAAGGCCTCACGCTCATAAAGGCATTTATGAAAATAAAGGACGCCAAGGTGCGGCGTCACATCGTAAATCTCGTTGATCAGCTTGCAGGCGATTGAATGAATAACCGCGAAACGATTGTATCGCTGGTGGTAGAACCCATTTTCTCCGCCAGCATCTTAAGGGGACCGGAGTTGGGTTCGGGCGAATGCAAGTTTAGCTGACGACCTAATTCTTGGCTCATTGAACCAGCAGTGCTATTAGTTTTGTATTATTGCGGGCGCACCATGAGTACATTGTACACGGTCATAGTTGGAGGTTCTGTATTCCTGGCGGTCTGTTGGCTCGCAGCGAGAGCGGCGCTGCGCAAGCTTCTTCCACCTGAAGATACAGAATGACGCGAAAGGCCGCCTCAGTTGGCGGCCCCCATTCATGTCCTACCACACTCGCGTAGCCGCTTATCGCGGTCCTTGTGGGCGACCTCAAACTCAAGCTTACCGGATCGTTCCGTCCTAGCGATATTGTATCTGTAAATGTCCTGGAGAGATGGGTACTATTTGCCCGGCGAGTGATATTCATTTCCCTCCTTTCGACCTCGCCTTGATAACGTCGGCGTAGTCCACGATTGCTGACGGCCACAGGACGAACAATTCGTCGGTTGTCATGTAGACACTCGCGGCCACCTTATCGAAGTCAATGTGGACCATGCCGTCCAACGCTCGATCAGCGTCCGCGCGAAGGTCAGCGACCACCCTCTCGCCGCGCGGACCCATGGCATTGAGCAGCCACAAAAGGCAACTCAAAGCCTGCGCCTCGGTTAGCCCAAGGGCCTCTGTGGCTTCCCGCAGCCGAAGCAACCGTGGATCTGGCGCGAATAGGTTCATTGCAACGCCTGTGTTGCAAACCACCCAAAGCCCTCAGGGTCAAGGTACTCGCGGTTGCGCAGGTCAACATGCGAGTTTCGGTGGCGGCAAGCTGTCCGCTGCTCCCATCATTACGCCCGCCAAGTTCGTATAGGCTGCGGTCCATGCTGTCCTGGCGGTTGGCGTGAAATCGACACCAAGTGTCTCTGCCAGTGTCCACAACAGCGCCGCGCCAAATGGTTCGTAGTTCTTGGCGATAACCCCATAGTCGACGTGGCGCATTCCCAAGCCAGTGACCACAGGAGCGATCTTTTTGAAATCATCAAGGTAGGTGACCATCGTGGCGAGCATTGTGATGAATTTTTTCTTCTGCGCGACAAGATCTTCCGGGAACAGCGAGCGTAATTCAGGCGCAATCTCGAACAAGCGGTCATAGAACAGGTCGGCGGTGACGCCTGCGATTGGCAAGACTTTCCTAAAGCTGTCCGTAACTAATTTGATTTGTTCTGGTGTCATCTAGCCGACATTGTGCACTTGGCGGAATTGAAAGAGGTCGCAAACTCACGCGATGCTGAGCATTGTTTTGGTTTGGCGGCCTTCCTGGTAGTTCCCCCACGAAGCGGTCGCCGATCTACCGGTGGTCCCTTTCGCCAGTCTGCGCAATAGCAAATTGGTTCATTGCAACGCCCGTGATGGAAACTTCTCAAAGCCCTCAGGGTCGAAGTACCGCCGCAATAGCCCGGTCGCCCATCGACCGGTAATCCAAATAAGTCATTGCTTAATCCCCTTGCATTTAGCCGTCCACCTGTGTTCGATACTCCTCGGCCTGCACGCTAATTTTCCTTCTATTATGAGTAGCATGATAAGCCGCGCCACGCTTAGAAGGCTTCGGCGTTTATTCTCGCAATTTCTCCGTTTATTTACGCAATTTCGGGACCGTAAAGCTCCCAAAGCTACGTTGGTTAGCAATATTATTCCAAGCAGTGGGGCATTCGCCCGAGCGCGAAAAGTTGGTCGCGCCGTCCTTAGTGCCGCAAACCAGAGGGCTACGATTATTAAAGAGCGCGCGCTTGATGCAGAATTTTCATTGTCTGATGCTAACTGGCACGCGGATACCGCAAACGACTATCTAAGTGCGTATCGACTTCTGAGTTCTTTAGATTGGAACGAACTCAAATACCTCCGTCTCCGCGCACAATCGTTTTCTGGTTATTCGCTGCTTCATTTCACGAGAGAACCGGGCGCTCATTCCAGCGATCCAATTCCAAACGATTTCGATGAACGAATATCGGATAGGCCGGATGTCGATATCGTTAGGTGGCGAAAGCTTATCGCCGGTGTTCCGTCACGCTTTATATTCAATCCTAAGCCGATGCTTGGCGAAGTCGGATGGTGGATCGGCGGAGTGCTCCTTAACGAAGATACTGTGGCATACCAAGAACGTATGACACTTCTCCATAAGTCGGGGCAATTCGGTCGGCTCACAGAGCGTCCGCGTATCCTCGAAATAGGCGGCGGTTACGGCGCACTTGCGACGGCTATTCTTTCGGCTTTTCCTCACTGCGAGTACTGGATTTGCGACTTGCCCGAGAGTTTATTATTTTCTGGCCTTTATCTTTCGCTTACGCGCGACGAACCTGTATCGGTTCAAATGAATGAACCAAAACCAAAGCCCGGCATTAATTTGCTTCCAAATTATTTTTTCCCATCCCTCAATTTTCCATTTGATCTAATTATTAATACGCTCTCGCTATCAGAAATGTCCGTGCATCAAATCGAGGTATATGCTGCTGGCATCTCGAAGCTGATTGGTAAATCAGGTGCGTTCTTCGAGCAAAACCAAGATAACCGCCACATTGGGCTGAATTATTCAAAACCTATTGTCACTCGTTATTTCAAATCACGCGCTACTATTGATGCGCAGCTACCAATTCATAATGGCATTGCCGATATTTGGACAAACGCTTGAGACCGATCAGTTCGGCCTAATTTGAACGCACATTCAGTGAGCGATTAGGTTCGCCAGCGCAGGACCACCAGTTCGGACACGCGCAGGCCATGCCAAGGCCACAAGGATCATGGGCGCGTCCCAATGCCCCCATCGGTTTCCCTAGGCCGCGTTTATTAGCCGCTCGACCTCGGCTCCATTTGGCTTAATTGGAGCGAACGGTCCGCTGTCGTTTAGCAATTCAATAGCGCACGATCCCTGCAGAGTTCTGTTGAGCGGCGGTCATTTGTGACCAATGGTCGTGCGGCAACAGCAGAGCTGGAGCCTGAGGGATAGGCGGGGACCATAGAGGCGGCCGTAATCCTCCCTCACGTCGTCGGGAAGGCGTTTACGGGCTCTAAAATTGCCCCTGGTGTCCTGAGCGAGGCGAGGCATCCGCAATACGCGTCTGTGTACGCGTTGTGTACTCGGGGGCCCCCAAGTTCGGTAGCAAACACAGATAGTTGTGGTAAATCAAGCCCTAGGGAGGGCAGCTGGTCGGAGTGGCAGGATTTGAACCTGCGACCCCCTCGTCCCGAACGAGGTGCGCTACCAGACTGCGCTACACTCCGACTGATGGCGGCCTTATAACCACGCCTTCCTTAAAGTCGCAAGCTTGAGAGAAAAATGACTGCCGAGCCGGGAACGCGGGTGCTGAAGCCCGATAGCCAGTCGATTGAGGCGGCCGCGCGCTGCCTCAGGGCCGGCGGGCTGGTCGCATTCCCGACCGAGACCGTCTACGGGCTCGGCGCCGACGCCGGCAATGGCGAGGCGGTGGCCCGGCTCTACGCCGCCAAAGGCCGCCCGAGCTTCAATCCACTGATCGCCCATATCGGCAGCATCGAAGCCGCCCACCGCCTCGCCCGCTTCGACGCCGCAGCCGAACGGCTGGCCGCCGCGTTTTGGCCCGGGCCGCTGACGCTGGTGCTGCCGAAGCGGCCGAACGGCGGCGTCGCCGATCTGGCGCTGGCCGGCCTCGACAGCGTGGCGGTGCGCCTGCCGGCGCATCCGGTCGCCCACGCTTTGCTGGAGGCTTTCCAGGGACCGGTGGTGGCGCCGTCGGCCAACCGCTCGGGTCACGTGTCGCCGACCAGCGCCGCCCATGTGCTGGCCGATCTGCGCGGGCGCATCGATATGTTGATCGACGCCGGCCCCTGCCCGGTCGGCGTCGAATCCACCATCGTCGCCTGCCTGGGCGAGCCGACTTTGCTGCGGCCGGGCGGTTTGCCGCGCACGGAGATCGAGCGCGTGCTCGGGCGGCCGCTCGCGGTTGCGGCCATCGCCGACGATGCGCCGCTCGCACCCGGCATGCTGTCCTCGCATTATGCGCCCAAGGCTAAGCTGCGCCTCGACGCAGTGACCGCCGCCGCGGGCGAGGCGCTGCTCGGCTTCGGACCAGCGCCCGCGGCAGCGCTCAATCTGTCGCCGCGCGGCGATCTGATCGAGGCGGCGGCCAACTTGTTTTCGCATTTGCGCGCGCTCGACGCTTCCGGCGCCAAGCGCATCGCGGTAATGAAAGTGCCGCACGAGGGCCTGGGCGAGGCCATCAACGACCGGTTGGCGCGCGCCGCCGCGCCAAAGGCAGGGACATCGACATGAATCTTCATTCCAAGCCGCAGCCGGTGCACGCGCTGAGCGCCGACCTGCTCGCTCGCTTCGTCGCCATTGTCGGCGCGAAATACGCGATCACCGACAAAGCGGCGCAGGAGCCCTATCTGGTCGAAATGCGCGACCTGTTCCACGGCCAGACGCCGGTCGTGCTGCGGCCGGGCTCGGTCGACGAAGTGGCGGCGATCCTCAAGCTCGCCAACGAGACGCGGACCGCGATCGTGCCGCAGGGCGGCAATACCGGACTGGTCGGCGGGCAGATTTCTCATAACGGCGAGGTCGTGCTGTCGCTCACCCGGCTCGACAAGATCCGCGAAGTCGACCCGGTTTCCAACACCATGACGGTAGAGGCCGGTGTCACGCTGCAGCGTGCGCGCGAAGCGGCGGCTGAAGCCGACCGGCTCTATCCGCAACTCTTGCCGTCGGAAGGCAGTTGCACCATCGGCGGCAATCTGTCGACCAATGCCGGCGGTACCGCGGCGATCGCGCACGGCATCGCGCGCTCGCATGCACTCGGCCTCGAAGTCGTCCTTGCCGACGGCCGCGTCCTGCACAATCTCAACAAGCTGAAAAAGGACAATACCGGCTACGACCTCAAGAACCTGTTCATCGGTTCGGAAGGCACGCTCGGCATCATTACCGCGGCGGTGTTGCGCCTGGTGCCGCGGCCGCGTTCGGTGGAAACCGCCTTTGCCGGCGTGCCGTCGCCGCAGGCAGCCGTCGACCTGCTCGGCATCGCCAGCGAGCGCACCGCCGGCGGCGTCACCTCGTTCGAGCTGATGCTGCGCGCCGGCGTCGAAGCCGTAGTCAAGTTCGATTCGTCTAGCCGCATGCCGCTGGCCGGTAACGACCCCTGGTTCGTGCTGATCGAATTGTCGTCGCAGGCGCAAAGCGGCTTGCGCGAGGTGATGGAGGACATCCTGCACGCCGGCCACGAAAATGGCCTGGTGCTCGACGCCACCATCGCCGACAGCGTGCAGCAGGGCAAGGCGTTCTGGCGCCTGCGCGAAATGTTCGGCGAGGTGCAGCGGCATATCGGCGCCTCGATCAAGCACGACGTATCGGTGCCGGTGAACGCGATTCCCGCTTTCATCGAAGAAGCCAACGCGGCAGTCACCAAGCTCATTCCGGGCTCAAGGCCGCTGCCGTTCGGCCATGTCGGCGACGGCAACATCCACTACAACGTGACGCAACCCGAGGGCTCGGACAAAGAGCAATTCCTGGCGCGCTGGGACGAAGTCAACGCCGTGGTGTTCGCGGTGGTGAAGAAATACGGCGGCTCGATCTCGGCCGAGCACGGCGTCGGCGTGATGAAGCGCGACATCCTGCCGGAGTACAAGGACCCGGTGGCGCTCGAGCTGATGCGTGGCTTGAAGAAGATGCTCGACCCCAACGGCATCCTCAATCCCGGCAAGGTGCTGTGAGCCAGGCGGCTGACGCCGCGGTCTCGCAAATCCCCGTCGCCATTGTCGGCGGTGGACCGGTCGGTCTGATGCTCGCCCTGCTGCTCGACGGCCATGGCGTTCGCAGCGTGCTATTCAATACCGAGGAAACGACGCGCTGGCATCCGAAAGGAAGCTCGCAAGGCGCGCGCACCATGGAGCACTACCGCAGGCTCGGGCATTTCCGGCTAGGTGTGCACGCTCGGCATGCCCGCCGAACATCCGACCGACGTGATCTATTTCACCCGCTTCGGCGGCTGGGAATTGGCGCGCCTGCCGATGCCGTCGGCGGCCGAAAAACTCAAGGCGATCGCCGCCGCGCCAAAGACCGATCAAGTGCCCGAACCGCTGCATCGCGCCAACCAAATGTATGTCGAGAAATTCCTGCTCGAACATGTACGCACGCGGCCGAACATCGTGGTGCGGTTCGGCTGGCGGGTGGAAGACTTCGCCGCGGACGGCGACGGCGTCACGCTCAACGCCCTATGCGAGCGCGACGGCAGGCGCGAGACCTGGCGCAGCGCCTACCTCGCCGGCTGCGACGGCGGGCAAAGCATGGTGCGGCGCGCGCTCGGCATTCACTATTCCGGCGCCGCGTTGCAGCAGGCCTATATGGGCGGCCGCATGTTCTCGACCCATGTGCGGGTGCCGACGCTGGCGCGCGACTTCCTGCGCAAGGACGTCGGCTTCCAATACTGGGTAATCAATCCGGAGCTGCGCACCACTATCACCTCGGTCAACGGCACCGACGAATTCATGTTCTGGACGCGGCGCGAAGGACGAAAATGCCGACGCCGACGACCGAGCGGTCGCCGACGCCATGCGGCGCAGCACAAACTCCGATATCGCGGTCGAGGTGCTGGCGCATCATCCCTGGACCGCCGGCATGGCGCTGGTGGCGGAGCGCTACGGCGCGGGCCGCGTCTATCTAGCCGGCAACTCGGCGCATCTGTTCACACCGACCGGCGGCTTCGGCATGAATACCGGCGTCGACGACGCCGCCAACCTCGCTTGGAAGCTCGCCGCCATAGTGCAGGGCTGGGGCGGCGGCGACTTGCTGGCCAGCTACGAAGCCGAGCGCAAACCGGTTGCCGTGCGCAACACCGGCGCCGCCCGGCAATTGAGCAAGAACATCGGCGCGCTGACGATTCCGCCGGCCCTCGAACAGGACTCACCCGCGGGCGAACGAGCGCGGCGCGAACTCGGCGCCTTGCTGTCCACGTATGGCGAGCAATACGGCTCGATCGGCGTGCAACTGGGAGCGCGCTATGACGGCTCCCCGATCATCGCCGAGAATGGCGCGCCGCCAGCGGACAATTTCATCAATTACGCGCCGAGCAGCGTGCCGGGTGGCCGTGCGCCGCATTTCTGGCTGGATGAAGGCCGCGGTTTCGGCAGCTCCCTGTTCGACCGGCTCGGCATCGGCTTCACTTTGTTGCGGCTGGGCGGCAAAGCGCCGGCCGGATCCGCACTGATGCAGGCGGCAATGCGCGCAGGAATCCCTTGCGAGTTGCTCGACTGCGCCGACGACGACGCGCGCGACCTCTATGGCTGCGACCTCGCGCTCATTCGTCCCGACCAGCACGTCGCCTGGCGCGGCAATCAATTGCCAACCGATTGCGATCGCTTGCTGGCCAAGCTCACGGGCAGCGCCGCCTAATCACTAGAACAAGGCACCCTGCTCGCCATCCTCTTTGGCGCGCTTGACGCGCGGGCGTGCCGTCGCCGCAGGCTTGACCGGCTCCGGCGGCGCCGCGCCGGCCGGCTCCAGCAGTTTCGGATTGTCGTTGGCGGTGCGGTTGACCGCGGTGGAAATCTCGTAGGCCTCCAGCAGATTGTCCGGAGCCGGCGCGATCAACGCCGCAGCAGTAGTGGCGTCGACGCTGGCGCCATCGAGCCAGAAATCAAATGCTTCCGGCGGCACGATCACCGGCATGCGCTCGTGGATCGGCTTGAGCGTCCGGTTCGCCGTCGTGGTGACGATGGCCGCCGTCTCCAGCTCTTCGCCGTTCGGCCCCATCCACGTCTCCCACAGGCCGGCGAAGGCGAGCGGCTTGCCGGATTTCGCATGCACGTAGAACGGCCGCTTGCGGTCGCCGGTGGCCTGCCATTCGTAAAAGCCGTCGGCCGGGATCAAGCAACGCCGCCGTTTCATGGCGGCGCGGAAGGCCGGCTTCTCGGCCGCCGATTCCCCGCGCGCGTTGATCAGAAGCGTGAACGTCTTGGGGTCCTTGACCCAAGACGGAAGCAGGCCCCAGCGTACCAGCGCGAAATGGCGCTTGCCGTCCACCAAACGCACGATCGCGATCGGCTGCGTCGGGGCGATATTGTAGCGCGGCGGGAAATTGGGCTGCTCAGCATAGCCGAACAGGGCCCGCAGCGCTTCCGGTGCGGAGGTGAGCGTGTAGCGGCCGCACATGCTTTAAATCCCTGTTTACGCGGCCTTAAGCGCGCCTTAACCCGGTGAAACCACACTGTCGCCCGCCGGGATATTGGCGGCGGGGCTGCGATGAAATATCAGGATTGCGCCGAGGCGTTGCAAGCCGACGATGGCCCCATCGACGCGGCCCGGCTTGCCGACGCCAACATCAATCCCGCGACCGGGCTTGCCACCGACTACCTCAATCACTTCAACGAAGCGATCATGTTGCTCGAAATGCTGTCGAGATGTCCCGACTGTCTCGACGATATTCGCGGCTGGCGGCCGATGAGCTATCGCGAGCATTTTGAAGCCTCGCGCTTCAAGGGCCGCGTCCTGGCCATTGCCGCTTACGATGCCGCCGATCCGAGTCTGCGCGGCTGTCTCGATACCTTGGCCGGCACCATGACCGCCGTGCTCGAAGTCACGCGCGCGGCGATGAGCGCAGAGATACCGCTCGGCACCGCGGTCGCGCTCGCCGAACGCGCCGCCGCCCTGCTCCGCCCTATGGTCGCGCGCGCCGGTGCGGTGATCAACGGCAACGTCAATGCCGACGGCAACGATCCGATGACGCCGCAAGCGGTGGTCGACGCGCTTATGCTGGATTAAATGACCGACGAGCGAACCTATCCGAAACGCCCTTATCTGGCGGTCAGCGCGGCCATTATCCGCGACGGCAAGGTGCTGGTGGTGCGGCGCGCGCGCAAACCGGCGCTCGGCGTCTACACGCTGCCCGGCGGCGGCGTCGAAACCGGCGAAACGCTGATCGAGGCGGTGACGCGCGAAGTGCGCGAGGAGACGCAGCTTTCGATCCAGCCGGTCGGGCTCGCCGGCCACCGCGAAGCGATCGTGCGCGACGCGCAAGACCGCATCGAACGGCATTTCGTCATCTTGTGTTTTGCCGCGCGCTGGATTTCCGGTGAACCGGTTCTCAACGAAGAACTCGACGACGCCCGTTGGCTCGATCCCGCCGAACTATCCGGCCTACACACCACCGAGGGCCTGGCCGAGATCGTGGCCGCGGCCATCGAGCGGCTTGCCCGGCCGGCCTGACGCCCCGCCTTGCGATTGCCGGCGCGCGCGCGCATATCATGCCCGTTCGCCAGGCCGATCTGCATGAAGAGACTGCTGACCACCGTTTCGATCCTGCTTTGCCTTGCGCTGCCTGCCCACGCGCAGACGGCGCCGGCGCCGTTCGACGGCGATCTGGCGCGGCTCGCCGAAATCATGGGCTCGCTGCATTACCTGCGCGCGATCTGCGGGGCCAAAGACGGGCCGAGATGGCGTAACGAAATGCAGGCGCTGATCGACGCCGAGGCGCCCAATGGCGAGCGGCGGCGCAAGATCGTGGCCGGCTTCAATCGTGGTTACCAGGGTTTTCAACAGACATATCGTACCTGCACGCCGGCCGCGGACCTGGCCATTCGCCGTTATCTCGACGAAGGCGCCAAAATCGCCCGTGATATTACCGCTCGATACGCCAATTGACCCGCCGTTATTAACCTTTCCTTAGCTACGCACTTGGTCGGTTCCGCCTGCGTGCTAACGTCCCTCTCGGGATTTGGGATTGGCGTCCGATTCGGACGCGCCGGGGACGTAGGTCAAAAATGACGATAGCGGAGCGATCCACTCACGAGCGCGAGCCGGTGGCTGACCACGAGCAGAAGCGCGTGGCCTTGGGCTACCTGCAGGAAGCCTGGGCCGAAGCCCGCCTCGACGGCATCGACGGCGATTGCCTGGCGCAGACTTGCTTGTTCACTGCCTTCGCCGAGCTTGTCACCACGTATGGCGAGGACGCCGCCGCCAAGTTCGCCGAAGGGCTCGCCGCGCGCATCCGCAACGGCGAATTCTCGCTCGAGCTGCGCCGGCAATAATCGCCGGCCGCGGTCGAGCTTCCATCTACGGATATTGCCGTGCGTCAGTTCGAGCCGTGCAGGCCGAAATAGCGCTCAAGCACCGCGTCAACATCGGCCGGGTAGAACGGCTTTTTGAGAAAGCCAAGCGCACCGGACAAATGCGGCCGGCCGGAGGCGCCGCTGAACAGCGCCGATGTCATCATCACGATGGCCACGTCCGGGCGTGCGCGTTTGATCCCCAATAGGATATCGGCGCCATTGAGCCCCCGCATGTTGTAGTCGAGAAACACCACGCCAACGCCGTTGGCATGCAAGTGATCGAGCGCGGCGGCGTTGTCCGCGGCCTCGAGGATTTCCAACGCAAAGCGGCTGGCCGCCAATATCTTTCGAACGATGCCGCGCAGCGAGTTGGATTCGTCCACAATGAGAACGCGGGTGGGCATTTTCGCGCGGATGCAGATCTCGACCAGCTTGCACGCTTCGACGGCATTGGCGGGAACCGGCAGCAAGCCGTCGGTTTTTTCGGGACGCGCGCTGCCGCGCGGCGCCGACACAAAGATCAGCGGCGCCGGCTGCCTCGCCCACGCAGCCTTGATCACGGATGCCCTGCCGGCGTCGTCCAAGGCGGCATCCAGCACGCAAATGTCCACGCCGCCTTTGCTCAGCGCGATTTTGGCCACGCCGGTATCACCCGATTCAAAATCGATTGGAACTGACGCCTGCGCCGCGCCTTCCCGCCACACGTCCTGATGCTGCATTGTGGCCCCAACCACCACCATGCGGAGCGAAACGAGATCGCCGCTCATAATTCCTTGTCCTCCCGGCCCGGACGAAACCTCGCCGGACGAGGGGTGCTGAGTTACCGTTGATAACCACCTGTGGCGGGTTTGCAATTCCACAGAAATGACTTGAGGAAAAAGCTTGGGGAAAACTGTCGCGATATGAAACCGACGCAGGCCCCGACCGCGTAACCCGCGCGGTGATAATGCCTTAGCTCGCCAAGGTTTCTAGGAATCGAACGCGCTCGCCGCGTGCCGGCGTGGCCAAACTGCCGTCCCACATCACTTTGTGACCCCGTATCACGGTACCGACCGGCCATCCGGTGACGGTGACGCCGGAATAGGGCGTCCAGCCGGCGCGCGAGGCGATCCACTTGTCAGTGATGGTCTCCCGCCGTTTGAGATCAACGACCGTGAGATCGGCGTCGTAGCCAACCGCAATGCGGCCCTTGGCGGCGATGCCGAAGACGCGCGCCGGCCCGGCGCTGGTCAGATCGACCAACCGCAGAAGAGAAAGGCGGCCGGCATTGACGTGGTCGAGCATGAGCGGAACCAGCGTCTGCACGCCGGTCATGCCGGAATGGGTCTTCGGATAAGGATGCGCCTTTTCCTCGCGCGTGTGCGGCGAATGGTCGGAGCCAATCGAGTCGATGACGCCCTGGCCCAGACCATGCCAGAGGCCTTCGCGATGGCCGGCGTCGCGGATCGGCGGATTGAGCTGGGCGAGTGTGCCGAGCTTCTCGTAGCAGCCGGGCGCTTCGAGCGTGAGATGCGCGGGCGTCGCCTCCGCGGTCGCGACGTCCTTATGGCCGGCGAGGAATTCCGCCTCGTCTTTGGTCGTGACATGCAGCACGTGCACGCGTTTTCCCGTTTCGCGCGCGAGGGCGATCAGGCGTTGCGTGCACATCAGTGCGGCCGTCGCATCGCGCCAGACCGGATGCGAGCGCGGATCGCCTTCGACGCGCAGGTTCATGCGCTCGCGCAGGCGATATTCATCTTCGGAGTGGAAGGCGGCGCGGCGGCGGATTGCCTTGAGCACTGCGCGCACGCCATCGTCGTCTTCGATCAAGAGTGAGCCGGTTGAAGAGCCCATGAATACTTTAACCGCGCAAACGCCCGGCAGCATTTCCAGTTCGCCGAGGTCTTTAGTGTTGTCGCGGGTGGCGCCTACATAGAAGGCGAAATCGCAGTGCATGCGGTGATGGCCGCGCTTAACCTTGTCGGCAATCGCCGCCGCCGTGGTGGTGGTCGGGTCGGTGTTCGGCATCTCGAACACGGCGGTGACGCCGCCGAGCACCGCGCCGCGCGAGCCGGATTCGAGGTCCTCCTTGTGGGTGAGGCCGGGCTCGCGGAAATGCACATGGCTGTCGATGACGCCGGGCAGCAAATGCAGGCCGCGGCAATCGATCACCTCGGCCGCCGAGGTCCGCGACAGGTCGCCTATGGCGGCGAATTTGCCGCCGCGGATGCCGAGATCGCGCGCGCCCTCGCCGTCGTGGTTGACGACGGTGCCGCCCTTGAGGACCAGGTCGTAGGTTTCCGCCATGTTGGATCGGCTCACATCCGGGCTTGAGGCCTGGCTAACAGCGCTTACGTTTCGCCGCGAGTTCTGGCAAGAGACTAGCCCAAGGGAGAATACGAGAATTCACATGCAGGCAGCGCTCCTCCCCGACCGCGGCGTCGTCAAGGTCGCCGGCGAAGACGCCCGGCGTTTCCTCAATGGGCTGACCACCAACGACATGGGCAAGGTCGCCCCCGGCAAGGCGATTTTCACCGCGCTGTTGACGCCGCAGGGCAAGATCATCGTCGATTTCATCGCCGCCGAAGCCGAGCCGGACGACGGCGGCGGCTTCTTTCTCGACTGCCCGCGGGCTCTGGCCGCAGCCCTGGTGGAAAAGCTCAATTTCTACAAACTGCGCGCCAAGGTCACCGCCGAGGACCTCTCGCCGGCGCTCGGCGTGATGGCCGTGTGGGACGGCACGGGTTTGAGCGAATTCGGCCTGTCCTATGCCGATCCGCGCCTTGCCGCGCTCGGCACGCGCACCATCCTGCCACCCGAACTCGCCGTCGAGGCCGCCGCCGACCTCGGCGCGGCGCTGACCGACGCAGAGGCATATGACGCACACCGTATCGCGCTCGGCGTCCCGCGCGGCGGCATGGATTTCACCTATGGCGACACATTTCCGCACGAAGCCGACATGGACCAACTCGGCGGCGTCGATTTCGAGAAGGGCTGCTATGTCGGGCAGGAGGTGGTCTCGCGCGTCGAGCATCGCGGCAGCGCGCGCAGCCGCATCGTGCCGGTGGCCTACGAGTTCGCGCCCATCTCGGGCCTGCCGGTAATGGCCGGCGAAAAAGAGGTCGGCACGCTGATGTCGGCGGTGAAGGGCCGCGGACTTGCGCTCGTTCGGCTCGACCGCGTCGGCGATGCGCTCGCCGCCGGCACGCCGCTCATCTGCGGCAATATCCCGGTGCATCTGGTGAAGCCCGCATGGGCACGCTTTGCCTGGCCGGGAGAGGCAAAGGCGCCATCATGAGCAAGGTCGTCTTGCATCCCGACGGTCTGCAGCGCTGCCCGTGGCCGAGACAGGACCCACTTTACGTCGCCTATCACGACGAGGAGTGGGGCGTGCCGGAATTCGACGACCGCGCGCTTTACGAGAAGCTGATGCTCGACGGCTTCCAGGCCGGGTTGTCGTGGATCACCATTTTGCGCAAGCGCGAGAATTTCCGCCGCGCCTTCGATAATTTCCAGCCGGAAAAGATCGCGCGCTACACGCCGAAAAAGATCGAACGGCTGATGCAGGACGCCGGCATCGTGCGCAACCGAGCAAAGATCGAGGGCGCGGTGAATTCGGCGCGCGCCTGGCTCAAGATCATGGAGAGCGGACCGGGATTTTCCGACATGCTCTGGCAGCACGTCGGCGGCAAACCGATCGACCACAAGCTTGGCAGCCGGTCGCGCACGCCGACCGAATCCGCCGAATCGCGGGCCATGTCCAAGGAACTCTTAAGTCACGGCTTCAAGTTTGTCGGGCCGACCATCGTCTACGCCTTCATGCAGGCGGTCGGCATGGTCAACGACCATCTCGTCACCTGCCACCGCCACGCGGCCGTCGCCAAGCTCGCCAAGCGCTAGCTCAACCGGTCAGCTCCGGCTCGGCGCGCATTCGCTGCACGGCGATCGCCTCGGCGCCCATCCATTTCGTCTGCATGGCCTGATGCACCAGCACGCCGAGCGCCGGCGAATGCGGCCGCCCGCGCACCGTGACGAGCGAAATCTCCCGCCAGATTTCCGGCTCGACCAGCGGCCGGATGACGAGATCGGTCTGTTCGGGGATGCAATATTGCGGCAGGAAGCCGAAGCCGAGCCCCGCCTCCACCATCGCCAGGATCCAGTCGTCGCGTTCGCTGCGGTAGACGCGCTGCACCTTGGTGCCCACTTCGGCAAAGAGATCGCGGGCAATATTGACGTATTCGCAATTGGCCCGGTTGATGTAGCGTTCGCCATTGAGGTCGCGCGCGCGGATGGCGTTGCGGTTGGCGAGATGATGGCGCTTGGCGAGCGCAATCATGAATTGCTCGCGGAACAACGGCATCAGATGCAAGCGGTCGTCGACGGTTTCGGGCAGGCAGCAAATGGCGGCTTCCAGTTCGCCGCCGATCAGGCGTTGATACAGCGTATTGGCATCGGAATCGGCGATCTGCAGCTCGATATCCGGTTGCTCATCCTGCAGGCCCGTTATCAGCCCCACCAGATTGGCGGGGCCGATCGTGCACATGATGCCGAGCTTGAGCGGGGTGTGCTTCAGCGCGGCATAAGCGGCGGCGGCGTCCTTGGCCTGCGCCGATTGGCGCGCCACTTCGGTGAGATAGGGCCGCATGGCCTGCCCCAGCTCGGTCACGACCGTACGGCTCTGGTCGCGGTGAAACAGCCGGCCGCCCAGTTCGTCCTCGAGCTGCTTGATGGCGCGGGTCAGGGACGGCTGCGCGACATGGCATTTCTCGGCGGCGCGGGTGAAATTGAGCTCGTCGCAGACCGCCAGGAAATACCTGACCTGATGCATTTCCATACGAAGGGTCACCCTTGGCCTGAGCCGCCTTGCTCCGCCCGCGATAGCCGGAATGTATCAAATCGAGAGCCAAAAGGTATTGGCGTAGTCGCATGGCTCTGGGGCTTTATTGGCGCGGTTCGGATAGGCCGAACCGCCCCCTCCGGCGCGCCCTTTTCGCGCTCCGGGCAGGCCAAATGAACTCGGGAAGCACACCATGACCCAGCTCACCCTTGCCGCCAGCAACCCGGCCCTCGGGTCGATGCCGCCCTACCAGTGGACGCACGACATCCGCAACATCCTGGGCACGATCGGCCTGCACCTGGAAACGCTGGAAAAGCTGTCCGGCCCGGCCGGCGCCAAGGCCGCCAGTGCGGCGCTCGCCTTGATCAGCCGCGGCGGCGGCATGTGCGCCGGCGCCCTGGCGGAGGCGAGCGGCCCGCGCGCCTCGGGCCGCCAGCGCTGCTTCGACCTCACCAAGACGATCAAGGAAGTCGTCGCGTCGCTCGAACCGACCGCGCCCGCCGGCTTCAAATTCCGCATCGACGGCAACGAATCGCTCATCGCGCTCGGCGACCAGACCGAGGTGTTCCGTATCCTGTTCAACCTCGCCCAGAACGCGGTCGCCGCCGCCCGGCGCCGGACGGCCCTGAGCCAGCTTTCTATCTCCGTCGTCCGCAAAGCGGCCGGGATCGCGGTGCGCATTTCCGACGACGGGCCCGGTCTGCCGAAAGCGGCGAAGGCGGCGTTGTTCCGCGCGCCTGTGGAACGCGGCGTCACCGGGGGCTTCGGTCTCGCCATCGCGCGCGAGCTCGCCGAACGCAATGGCGGCAACCTCACTTATGTCGAAGGCGCGAAAGGCGCGACCTTCGTGCTGGAATTGCCCAATGCGGGCGGCCGCGAAATCGCCTACGGCGCAGCGATGCCGTCGCTCGGGCGGCGGGCCGCTGGCTAGCGAGCCTCTTCATTCGCGACATCGCCGTGCTAGACAGGCGCCGTGATTCAGAAATCGGCACCGACCGGCAAACGTTCTGCAAAGCTCCCGCGCGCCTGGCAGCGCATGCTGTCGGGGCGCCGCCTCGATTTGCTCGATCCCTCGCCGCTCGACGTCGAGATCGACGACATCGCGCATGGCTTGGCGCGCGTTGCGCGCTGGAACGGGCAAACCAAAGGCGCGCATATTTTCTCGGTCGCCCAGCACGTGCTGCTCGTCGAGGCTCTGGCGCGCGCCAAGACGCCGCGGCTCGACGCGGGCAGCCGGCTGGCGGTGCTGCTGCATGACGCGCCGGAATACGTCATCGGCGACATGATCTCGCCGTTCAAGGCGGTGATTGGCGACAGCTACAAGGCGGTGGAACACCGTTTGCTCGCCGCCATCCATCTGCGCTTCGGCCTGCCGGCAACGCTGCCGGAAACCCTGAAAACTTTAATCAAGGCCGCCGACCGCGCCGCCGCTTATCTCGAGGCCACGCGGCTCGCCGGCTTCGAGACCGCCGAGGCGCGCCGCTTCTTCGGCCCGCCGCCGAAATTCTCTTTAACGCTCGAACGCGACTTTCTGACGCCCTGGCCGGCCGGCACCGCCGAAAAACGATTCCGCGAGCGGGTCGAGAAACTTTCGCGCGGATGACGCTTTCCATTGGCCGACGTCATAGATAAGACAAACGAACCACTTACCCACATGCATCCATGATCCACGTCTGCTCCCTCGCGCGCCTTTACGCCACGGTCGACGAGACCGGCGCGCGCCACATCGTCACGCTGTTGCGGCTGACCGACCGCGTCGAGCGGCCGCGCCATATCGCGCCCGAGAATCATCTGGTGCTGGCCGTCGACGACATCGCTACACCGGCCGAAGGCTATACCGTGCCCGCGCAGGAGCACGTCGAACGGCTGATCGACTTCGTCGGCAAATGGGACCGCGCCGCGCCGATGGTGGTGCACTGCTATGCCGGCATCAGTCGCTCGACCGCCGGCGCTTTTGTGGCGGCTTGCGCGCTCAATCCGCACCGCGACGAGCAGCAAATCGCCTGGGAGGTGCGGCGCGCCTCGCGCACCGCGCAGCCGAATGTGGCAATCGTCTCGATCGCCGACCGCCTGCTCAAGCGCGACGGCCGCATGGTGCGAGCGATCGAAACCATCGGCCCCGGCGACCTCGCCGCCGAAGGTGAACCTTTTCGGCTGGACCTCGACTAAGTCCGGAGGCTGGCAAGCCTAGTTCCCTATCGGCTTGCGCGCCGATAGCATGGGCCGCGCGAAGCGGCCGGGGGGCGCGCCATGGATGAAGTCGGTCTGATACTGCTCGGGATCTTCGTGGTCCTGGCATTTCCCGTCATTGCCATTATCGCTTTGGTCATTGCGATCAATGTGCGCACAGAGGCCAGAAACCTGCGGGAGCGGCTCGATGCGCTGGAAAGCGCACGGCCCGCGACGCCTGCTGCCACATTGGCGGCCGCCTTTGCGCCGCCACCGCCCTTCGTCGAAACGCCACCGGAAGTCGTTATCGCGCCGCCGCCGCCGGCCCGGCTGGAGCCGCAGCCGGCGGAAGCGCCTGCTGCCGCGCCCCAGGCCGCGCCCAAAACCGCGCCGGCCTCCGCAACGCTGGAAGAACGCTTCGGCACCCAGTGGGTAGTCTGGATCGGCGGCCTGGCGCTGGCGCTCGGCGCCATTTTCCTGGTGCGCTACACCATCGAGCAAGGCTTGCTCGGGCCCGGCGTGCGGATCTTCCTCGCCGCAGTGTTTGCGGGCCTGCTGATCGCCGCCGGCGAATGGGCGCGGCGTAATGAAATCGCCACCGGCATCGCCGCCATTCCGACCCGGCACATTCCGAGCGTCCTCACCGCCGCCGGGACCGTCGCCGCTTACGCCACCGTCTATGCCGCCTTCGCGCTCTATAGTTTCCTTTCGCCCGCCGCCGCCTTCATCTTGCTCGGCCTTGTGGCACTGGCAACGCTGGCGGCGGCACTGCTGCATGGGCCGGCGCTCGCCGGCCTCGGCGTCGCCGGCGCCTTCGTCACGCCGCTGCTGGTCTCCACCAACGAGCCGAGCTATTGGGCGCTTTACGCCTATCTCTTCGTCGTCAACGCCGCCGCCTTTGCGCTGGCGCGGCTGCGGCTGTGGCGCTGGCTGGCGATCACCGCTGTGATACTCGGCGCGCTATGGACGTTGCCCGGCATCACCAATGCGGGCGTCGATGCGCTCGGCGCACATCTCTTCCACGTCGCCGCCGGTTTCGCGCTCGCCGCTGCGTTGATCGTTTCCGGCTTGCTGTACGGTCCGGACGACGAGCCAGGCAAGATCGACGGCATTTCGTCCGGCGCCATCGGCGCCTATCTCGTGGTCGCCGCCATCATGGTGACCCGCAGCCATCAGGATCCGGCGGCGTTCACCGTGTTCACGCTTCTCGCAGCGGCGACGGTCGCAATCGCCTGGCGCACCGACGCCGCGCTCTGGGCGCTGCCGGCGGCCGGACTGATGACTGCCGTCGTCATGCTGCAATGGGTGCCGCACCAAATTTTCGAACAGCTCGTAATGCCGCCCGGCGTCACCCGTGGCGCCATTCCCGATCTGCCCACCGGCATCGAATCGCATCTCGTCCTGGGCGCGGCGCTGGCAGCGCTGTTCGGCCTTGCTGGCTATGCCGCGCAAGGACGCTCGCAGAATCCGGTCGTGCCGCTGTATTGGAGCGCGACCGGCGTGGTGACGCCTCTCGTTATCTTGATCGCGCTTTATCTGCGCATCGCGGAGTTCGGCCGCTCCGTTCCGTTTGCCGGTCTCGCTTTGTTGCTGGCGGCGCTCTACGGCTACGCCACCGAGCTTTTGAGCCAACGCGAAACGCGGCCGGGGATGGCAGCTTCGGCGGCGGTATTCGCGACCGGCGCGGTCGCCGCGCTGGCGCTGGCCTTGACCTTCGCCCTCGACAAAGGCTGGCTGACCGTCGGCCTGGCGCTGATGGTGCCCGGCATTGCGTGGATCTCCGAGCAACGGCCATTGCCGGCGCTGCGCACCCTTGCCGCCGGCGTGGTCGTGCTGGTGCTGCTGCGCGTCGGCTACGAGCCGCGCATTGTCGGCGACAACATCGGGACCACGCCGATCTTCAACTGGCTCTTGTACGGCTACGGCGTGCCGGCCGCCTCGTTCTGGTATGCCGGCTATCTGTTGCGGCGGCGCGCCGACGACGTGGCGGCACGCATGGCCGACGCCGCTGCGATCCTGTTCACCGTGCTGCTCGCCTTCCTGGAGATCCGCCACTATATGACCGGCGGCGATCTCTACGCGCCGGCGGCGGCGTTGGCCGAAGTCGCGTTGCAGGTCGCGGTCGGCCTGGCAATGACCATCGGCCTCGAACGTCTGCGGCTGCGCAGCCACAGCATCGTGCATGACATCGGCGCGCTGGCGATCGGCACGCTGTCGCTCGCCGCGATCGTGATAGGCCTGCTGCTGGAGTTCAACCCGTTGCTGTGGCCGACGAATACCGGCGGGCCGGTGTTCAATCTGATCCTGCTCGGCTACGGCATGTCGGCATTGCTCGCCGCCATCCTCGCCGTCGCGACGCGCGCCACGCGGCCGCTGCCTTATCGCTATGTTGCAGCGGCGACCGCGGTGATTTTGTCGCTGCTTTACCTCACGCTGGAAGTGCGGCGGCTATTCCACGGCAGTCGCACTGGCGCCGTCAGCTGCCGACATTCGACGCCGAGCAATACACTTATTCGGCGGTGTGGCTGGCCTTCGGCGTCGCGCTGCTGATCGCGGGATTCCTGCTGCGCTCGCAGCCGGCGCGCTTGGCCTCCGCTGCCGTGGTGGCGCTCACCATCGGCAAGGTTTTCCTGATCGATATGGCGGGACTGACCGGAATTTTCCGCGCCCTCTCGTTCATCGGCTTGGGCGTCGTGCTGGTCGGCATCGGCTTGCTCTACCAGCGGCTGCTGTTTCCGGCGCAAAGCAAGGCTATAACGCCGGACGCAACCGGCGCAGGGAATGGCCATGAATGATCGGGTAAGAACCTACGGCGTGGTGACGCCCGAGGTGCTCAAGTCCTATGACGGCATCGGCTTCCTGCAAGCCATCATCGACGGCACGCTGCCCAATCCGCCGATGAGCGAAGTGCTCGGCTTCCACCTCGCCGAAGTCGAGAACGGCCGCGCCGTGTTTGAAGGCCTGCCGGAATTCCGCCACTACAACCCGATCGGCACCGTGCATGGCGGCTTTGCGGCGACGCTGCTCAACTCAGCGCTCGGCTGCGCGGTGTTTTCGACGCTCGCCAAGGGCGACGGCTGGACCACGCTGGAGCTGAAATTCAATCTGGTGCGGCCGATGACCAAGGATACCGGGCCGGTCCGCGCGGAAGGCCGCATCGTGCATCGCGGCCGTACGGTCGCCACGTCGGAAGGCGATCTCAAGGATCGCGCCGGCAAGCTTTATGCCCACGCCACCACGACGACGATGATTTTTCCGGCGAAGGCTTAGTTGTTGTCGGCGGTGAGCGACGGGCCGTAAGCCCAGCGGACCGTGGTGGCTATGGGCGCTGCGGATCACATGCGCGCGGCCTTGATTGCGGGTGAACTCGCAATAGGCGAAACCTAAGCCCGAAACCGAGCCGCGGAAGCTCGTATCGCTGGTCCGGTCGAGGTTGAAGCAAGGCTGGATCGGCAATCCGCGCAGCGAGGCGCAAACCGATTCACCTTTCACCCGCAGCGTTCCGGCCGGCAGCGCCGCGTAGCGCATCGGGCCCTGACCCTGGAATTGGATGGAGCCGACCACCGAGCCGTCGGCATGCACGCGGCCCTGACCGCGGGTGCCTTCGAAGCAGGTGTAGGAGAACACCTTGCCGATGACGAAACGGCGCGCTTCCTCGGCGCTCATTTCGCCGGCGATAGCGGGCACGGCGGCCAGGAGGCCAACCACCAACGCAGCTTCACGCACCATAACCGCACTCCGACTGACGCCACCGGTTTACAAAATCCGAGGCCCGCTTTTCAAGCCCAGCGAACTGTACCCGGCGTTCGTCGCCAAATCCTGAACATGGTTACCCGATTTTGACCACGATTCGCCCGCGCACCTCGCCGGCCAGGATCGCGGCGGCCGCCTCGGGAACCCCGGAAAGATCGATTTCCCGCGTCATTGCGGCCAGTTTTTGGCGATCCAGGTCGTTTTCCAGACGTTTCCACGCTTCCCGCCGACGCGAAATCGGGCACATCACGGAATCGATGCCGTAAAGACACACGCCGCGAAGAATGAACGGGGCAACCGACGCCGGCAGGTCCATGCCCCCCGCAAGCCCGCAGGCGGCCACCGCCCCGCCATAGCGGGTCATCGACAACAGATTGGCCAGCGTGGTCGAGCCGACTGCATCGACCGCCCCCGCCCAGCGCTCCTTGGCCAGCGCCTTGGGCGGCCCGGCCAGGTCTTTGCGCTCGACAATCTCGGCCGCGCCCAAGGCTTTCAGATAATCGGCTTCCTGCGGACGGCCGGTCACGGCGCTGACGCTGAAGCCGCGCATGGCGAGGATCGCGATCGCCACCGAGCCGACGCCGCCAGCCGCTCCGGTGACCGCGATCGGCCCGCGCTCGGGCGTGAGGCCATGGCCTTCCAGCGCCATCACCGCCAGCATGGCGGTGTAGCCGGCCGTGCCGATCGCCATCGCCTCGCGCGCGCTCATGCTCGCCGGCAACGGCACCAGCCAGTCGCCCTTCACCCGCGCCTTCTCGCCATAGGCGCCGAGATGGGTCTCGCCGCAGCCCCAGCCGTTGAGGATCACCTTGTCGCCCGGCTTCCAGGCGGCGTGACTGGAAGCCTCGACGGTGCCGGCGAAATCGATGCCGGCGATCATCGGGAAGCGGCGCACCACCGGCGACCTGCCGGTGACGGCGAGACCGTCCTTGTAGTTGACGCAGGAATATTCGACGCGGACGGTGACGTCGCCGTCCATCAGATTGGCTTCGTCGAAATCGGTGAGCGCGGCCTTGGTGCCGCTATCCGACCTCTCGATCACGATTGCTTTGAATGTCGCCATGCGCGCCTCACTGATTGCCGAGATCGGGGGCATTCATGGCGCGCCGAGCCTATCGGCGCAAGCGGCTCATACCGCCGCGGGCTCGAGCCGGCCGACCGGCTGCTCGACGATCGGCAGATTGATGATCGCCGACATCACGCCGAAAAACACCGACAGCCACCACACCGGATTGTAGGAACCGTAGCTGTCGAACACATAGCCACCCAACAACACGCCGAGAAAACCGCCGACCTGATGGCTGAAGAAGGCAAAACCGAACAGCATGGCGAGCCAGCGGGTGCCGAACATGATCGCCACCAGCGACGACGTCGGCGGCACCGTCGAGAGCCAAAGCAGGCCAGTGACGGCGCCGAAGATCAGCGTGGCGGTCGTGCTCGGCGGCAACAAGATAAACACGACAATGGCAGCGGCGCGGGAGAAATAGATGATCGAGAGGATATAACGCTTGGGCATCCGAGTGCCGAGGTAGCCGGACGCCAGCGAGCCAATGATATTGAACAAGCCGATGGTCGCCAGTGTCCAGCCGCCGACTTCGGCCGATAGCCCGCGGTCGAGCAAATACGACGGCAAATGGACGGTGACGAATGCGAGCTGAAAGCCGCAGGTGAAGAAGCCGAGGACAAGCAGCACATAGCTACGATGGCCGAACGCTTCGGCCATTGCCTGACGAAACGATTGCGGCGGCATCGCCACCGCGGCCGATGCGCCGCCGCCGCGCGGTGTCGCCAGCGCAATCGCCAACGGCAAAATGAGCATCGTAACGCCGGCGAAAATCGTCAGTGCCGTCTGCCAACCGAATTTGTCCATCAGCGCCACGCCGACCGGCGAATAAAGGAACTGCCCGAACGAACCGGCTGCGGTGCCAGCGCCGAAGGCGAGCGAACGCCAGCTTTCCGGCAGCAGCTTGCCGAAGGCGCCGATCACCAGGTTGAACGAGCAGCCGGAGAGCCCAAACCCGATCAACACGCCGGCGGTAAGATCGAGCGCGCCGGGCGTCGTCGCATGCACCATCAGCGCCAGGCCGAGCGCATACAAGGCGGCGCCGATCATCATGACGCGGTTAGCGCCGAACCGATCGGCAATGCCGCCGGCAAATGGCTGGCCGATGCCCCACAACAGGTTCTGGATCGCAAGCGCCAACGAGAATACGTCGCGGCCCCAGTGGTGCTCTTGCGACAGCGGCGTGAGGAAAAAGCCGAGCGAGGAACGCGGCCCGAAGGCGATCATCGCAATCAGGCAACCGCTGACAACCACCACGATGGGCGTGCGCCAGCCGACGGCGGCCGCCGCGTTTCCAGTCGCCCCTTGCACTGACATTGCTGGTTATCTCCGGCGCCCGATCGCATTCCGAGCGGGCGGAGGCGGACCATATAGGGCCTACCGGGCTAGCCAAAACGAATTATCGTGATCTTACCCATCTGTGCCACGCATGGCTCGCGGCGCGGTCCGCCTACATTTTCTTCACTTCTTCGGCCGTGGTCTTGGCGTCGCCCCATACCGGCTCGCCGGAACCGTTACCCCAAGCGCGCGGGCGATAGAAAATAAGCCCGCCGAGCCGGTCCATCCGTCTCATCTCGCCGACCCAGTTCGGGTGCGCCCAATAGTCGTGATAATGGGTCGACTTCGCCACGTCCGGCATCCACAGCTTGCCGTCGAGCATGTCGCGCGCGATGTGTTTGGCGCGCGCCCAGGCGTCCGGTTCGGTGACCACGTCGGGAATGCCGTCACAGGCGAAGGTGAACTGACAGGCGAGATGACGGTTGGCGTTCTGATAGACCACGCCGCAGACGTCATTCGGGTAGAACGGCGAGAACACCCGGTTCATCACCACCTGCGCCACCGCGATCTGCGCCCGCACCGGCTCGTCGCGCGATTCGAAATAGACGGCGTTGGCGAGACACTTCTCCGCCTTGGCGCGTGCGGGACCGGCGAGCGCGAGGCGCTCGGCCGGCGATTTCGGATGCTGATTGACGCCGGTGACTTCGCCCTTGCTGGCGATGGTCTCGCCGGTCTTGTCGTCGCCGCCTGGTGGCGGCGGAGCCAGTGCCGACAGCTTGATGTCGGGGTCAACCGACGCCATCACCATCGGCGCCTGACCCACCGCCCACGGCGCTATCTGCTCCAGCCCCGCGGCCAGCGGATCGGCGCCGAAAAAGATCGAACCATCCTCAGAACCGGACGAATTATCGGCGGACGCCTGCAGGTCGGGCGCCGCCGCTTGCTCTTCCGGCACGTAAGCGAATTGGTAGTCCGAATAGGGATCGAACCGGCTGTTCGTTTCCACGCTCTTGAGCGGCGCATCGGCTTGCGCCTGCGGAACCGGCTCGATGGCAAGCAGCGGCGGCAGAGGCGTCATCGGCGCGCGCGATCGCGCCAAGAACGAGTCGCGCTTATCCTTGCGATTGACGGCTGGAAACTGCAGCGGCGCGTTCGGGTCGCCGAGGAACTGCGAGGCGATCGAGCCGGTGATGTCGGTCGGATCGAAATTCGCCAGCGCATAAAGCGGCGGATGCGGGATGGCGGTGCCAATCAGGTCCGGCATGCTGAAAGTCGCGGCGTGGATGGTGCCGAACGGCGAGGCGATCATGTGCATCTGCGCGCGGGCGGCCACGCCCGGCTGGCGTACCAGCAGCGCGCCGAGATCCTGGAAGCCGATCGTGTTGGGCATCAGCGCAAAGACCAACGCGCCGAAGCCGATCGACGCCCGCCTCCGCCGCTTACGCGATACCGCCATGACCCCGCTCACGCGACACAACCACAGCATTCACTCGGCGAATGATCTTTTCCGAAAGCCGGTTCACATCCCCGATCGCAACCAAGGAAATGCTACATCGGGATCATGCATGCCGGCGCAGGCCGCCGGATTGGCGACAATGCGACCGGCTTTCTTATGGACTGATTAACCTTGCGAACGCGTTAACCGCGCGCGGAACCGTTGTCACACCCCGCTCCGCGCCATGCAGCGGCATGCAAGACTTCCGCAATTTTAGCGGGTAAGGCCTCGGAAACAAACGTTAACCATATCGCAATCGCTCGCAGCCAATATCGGCGCGCGATACCGCTGCCGGACCGCCATGCTCGCCTCCCTCCTGCCATCGACCGCCGTCGGCCAAGCGCTGCTGCTCGCGGCGCTGGCCATCGCCGCATTGGTGTTGGTCGATATTTGGCACCGCCGCGCGGGTGCGCATAACCGCCGGCTGTCGACCGCGCTCGACAACATGTCGCAAGGTCTGTGCATGTTCGATGCGCAAGGGCGCATCGTTCTACGCAATCGCCGTTACATCGAGATGTACAAACTGTCGCCGCAGATCGTACGGCCGGGCTGCTCGTTGCATGCCCTGATCCGGCATCGCAAGGACACCGGATTGTTTTCCGGCGACGTCGACGCCTATTGCCGGAAAATCTTGGATGAAGCGGAAAAAGGCAACAGTACGCTGTTCTACGTGCAATCAAGCGACGGCCGCGACGTGCTGGCCAGGAACGAGCCGCTGCCGAACGGCGGCTGGGTGTCCACCCATGAAGACGTTACCGAACAACGCCGCGCCGAGCAGGAACGCGGCGCGAGCCACGACCAGGACCAGCGGCGCGCGGCCATCGACACGGCAATCACCGCGTTCCGGCCGCAGGTGGAAACGCTCCTGTCCAGCGTCAGCGGCAGCGCGACAGCCATGCACGCGACCGCGAGCGCGCTGCTCGACTCCTCCGACCAGACCTCGCAGCGCGCGGCAAGCGCCCGGAAGGCGTTCAACGAGACATCCGCCAATGTGGAGATCGCGGCCGTCGCGGCCGAAGAATTGTCGCGCTCGATCGCCGAGATCAACCGCCAGCTCACCCATACCAGCGCCGTCGTTGGGCTCGCGACCAACGAAGCGCGCGCGACCGACAGCGAGATCGCCGCTCTGGCCGCCGCCGCCCAGCAAATCGGCGACGTTATCAAGCTGATCCGCAATATCGCCGGCCAGACCAACCTGCTCGCGCTCAACGCGACCATCGAGGCCGCGCGCGCCGGCGAGGCCGGCAAGGGCTTCGCGGTGGTCGCGTCGGAAGTCAAATCGCTGGCAGTGCAGACCGCCAGAGCGACCGAAGAAATCGCCAGCCATATTCTCGGCGTGCAGAACTCGACATCCGGCGCGGTCGAGGCGATCCGCCAGATCGCCACCCGCATGCGGGAGATCAACGAGTCCACTGCGGCGGTGACCACGTCGGTCGTCCAGCAGAACGCGGCGACCGGGGAAATCTCGCAAAACGTGGCGAGCGCCGCCGAGGGCACCGGTCACGTGGTGGCGGTGCTGGCCGAAGTCACGGGCGCGGCGACGCAGACCCGCTCTTCGGCGGAAGCGCTGCGCGATGCTTCGCAGTCGGCGGAATCGGCGGTCGCCAATCTGCGGCTCGAAGTGGAAGACTTCCTGACCAAGGTGGCGGTGTAGGCCGGCGCACAGCCGGACCGGCAGCTTTTCAGAACATCTTCACGTCAATTCCCGCCGCCATGGGAATGACAAACGTCAGCGCGAGCGCGATGACGAAGCCGACGACCCGAGTTTGCATGGAGATCGGCGGCCCGGCCGCACTGCCGCGGCGCAGATACGCGACGCCCTCGAACAGCGCGAACGCGATCAGCACCCAGAAATAGGGCTCCAGGCCGATGCTGCGGCTTTGCGGCACCAGCACGAGAACGCCGCCCGCCGCGATGCCGACAATGATCGCAAAGACGAGAAAGATGCGGTCGGTGCTCACCCGGTCCCCGGCGTCACGCCGTGCTGGCCGCTGACTTGCCCAAAGCCGCCTGTGCGGCGGCAAGCCGCGCGATCGGCACGCGGAACGGCGAGCACGAAACGTAGTCGAGTTCGACCTGGTGGCAGAAAGCCACCGAAGCAGGATCGCCGCCGTGTTCGCCGCAGATGCCGACCTTCAGCTTGGGGCGGACTTTCCGCCCGCGCTCGACGCCGATTTTCACCAACTCGCCGACCCCCTGCTGATCGATCGACACGAACGGATCGCCGGGCAAGATGCCGCGCGCGGTGTAGATACCGAGGAAGCTCGCCGCATCGTCGCGCGAGATGCCGAACGTCGTCTGCGTGAGGTCGTTGGTGCCGAACGAGAAGAATTCCGCCGTCTCGGCGATCTCGCCGGCCATCAAAGCGGCGCGCGGCAATTCGATCATGGTGCCGACCTGGTAATTGAGCTTGGCGCCGGTTTCCTTCGCTACCGCCTTGGCCATGGCGTCGATGCGCGCCTTCACCAGGTCGAATTCGGCCTTGGTCGCGATCAGCGGCACCATCACCTCGGGCACGACAGGCTTGCCGGTGCGCTTGGCCGCTTCGACCGCGGCCTCGAAAATGGCGCGTGCCTGCATCTCGGCGACTTCCGGATAGGCGATGGCGATGCGGCAGCCCCGGAAACCCAGCATCGGGTTGAATTCGGCGAGTTCGCGCGCGCGGTCGGCGAGCTTGCGCGGATCGGCGCCCATGGCGGCCGCCACTTCCGCGATCTCTTCCTCGCCGTGCGGCAGGAACTCGTGCAGCGGCGGATCGAGCAGGCGGATGGTCACCGGCCGGCCTTCCATGATCTCGAACAGCGCGACAAAATCGGCGCGCTGCATCGGCAGCAGCTTGGCCAGCGCGGTACGGCGGGACTTCTCGTCGTCGGCTAGAATCATCTCGCGCACCGCTTGGATGCGGTCTTCGTCGAAGAACATATGCTCGGTGCGGCAGAGGCCGATACCCTCGGCGCCGAACCGCACGGCGGCTTTGGCGTCGGCCGGCGTGTCGGCATTGGCGCGCACGCCAAGCTTGCGCACCTTGTCGGCCCAGCCGATCAGAGTGGCGAATTCGCCGGACAATTGCGGCTCGATCATGTCGACCTTGCCGGCCAGCACCTGGCCGGTGGAGCCGTCGACGGTGATGAAGTCGCCTTTCTTGAAAGTCTGTCCGCCGGCGGTCATGGTGCCCGCGGCATAGTCGACGCGCAGCGTGCCGGCGCCGGAGACGCAAGGCTTGCCCATGCCGCGCGCAACCACCGCCGCATGCGAGGTCATGCCGCCGCGGGTGGTAAGGATTCCTTCGGCCGCATGCATGCCGTGGATGTCTTCCGGCGAGGTTTCCACCCGTACCAGGACCACCTTCTTGCCGTCGGCTTTAAGCTGCGCCGCTTCATCGGGCGAGAACACGATTTCGCCGGAGGCCGCCCCCGGCGATGCCGGCAGGCCGGTTGCGATCACCTTGCGGTGGGCGCGCGGATCGATGGTCGGATGCAGGAGTTGATCGAGCGCCAGCGGATCGACGCGCAGTACCGCTTCGTTCTTGGTGATCAGACCTTCGTTGGCGAGTTCGACCGCGATGCGCAGCGCCGCCTTGGCGGTGCGCTTGCCCGAACGGGTTTGCAGCATCCAAAGCCGGCCCTGCTCGACCGTGAATTCGAGGTCCTGCATGTCGCGGTAGTGGCGCTCGAGCGCATTGTAGATGCGCTTGAGCTCGGCATAGGCTTTGGGCAGCGTCGCTTCCATCGACGGCTTGTCGGAGCCGGCCTCCAGGCGCGCCGCCTCGCTGATCTCCTGCGGCGTGCGGATGCCGGCGACCACGTCCTCGCCTTGCGCATTGATGAGGAATTCGCCGTACAGCTTCTTCTCGCCGGTGGACGGATTGCGCGTGAAGGCGACGCCGGTCGCCGAGGTGTCGCCCATGTTGCCGAACACCATGGCCTGCACGTTGACCGCCGTACCCCAGCTTTCCGGAATATTGTGCAGCCGGCGGTAAGTGTTGGCGCGCTGGTTCATCCAGGAACCGAACACCGCACCGATGGCGCCCCACAACTGCTCGTGCGGGTCCTGCGGGAACGGCTCGCCGCGTTCCTGTTGCAGCCGCTTCTTGTAGAGCTCGACCAGCTCGGCCCAATCGTCGGCAGTGAGATCGGTGTCGAGCGTATAGCCCTGGCGATCCTTGTGGCGGTCGAGCAGTTCCTCGAAATGCTCATGGCCGACGCCGAGCACGACGTCGGAATACATGGTGATGAAGCGGCGATAGCTGTCATAGGCGAAGCGCCGGTCGCCGGATTGTTGCGCCAGCGCCGCCACCGTCTCGTCGTTGAGGCCGAGATTGAGCACGGTGTCCATCATGCCCGGCATCGAGGCGCGGGCGCCGGACCGCACCGACACCAGTAGCGGGTTACTCTTGTCGCCGAAAATCTTGCCGGTGATTCGTCCGACCTGGGCCAGCGCCTTCTCGACCTGACTGCGAAGCTCTTTCGGGTATTGCTGCTTGTTGGCGTAGTAGTAGGTGCAGACCTCGGTAGTGATGGTGAAGCCGGGCGGCACCGGCAGACCGAGATTGGCCATTTCGGCAAGGCCCGCGCCCTTGCCGCCCAGTAGGTTGCGCATGTTGGGTTTGCCCTCGGCGCGGCCGCCGCCGAAGCCGTAAACCCATTTGTCTTTGGATGGCGCCGCCCGGGCGGGGACCTTGGACTTGGCTTTGCCTTTGGCTTTGGCAGCCTGCCGGGTGGGTTTTTTGGTTTTAGCGCTGGCGCGCAAGGTTTTTCGTTTGGCCATGGCTCAAAAATGCTGGGGCGGGAGGGTCTATGGCCCTTAAAAGCACCCTCGGGGACCGCGATGCAAGCCCGCCTTTCAGATCAGCGGATAAGTCCAAGCCCGAGCACTCCGACCAAGATCAGGTAGGCGGCGACAATGAAATTGAGCAGGCGCGGAACGATCAGAATAGCAATGCCAGCGACGAGCGCGACGATAGGCTGCAAATGACCGATACCGATGACCATGACGGGGTCCCCCTTGGGTTGAACGCCATGATGCAACGGGAAAGGTGCTGGAGAGTTCCACTCTTTCTTCTCTCCGTCAGACGGAGATAGGGAAAGGTCACCCCTCGATCCTGGAAAAATCCGCGACCGCGCGGGTAGCTTCGCGAATCTCGTTGAGCAGCTTGAGGCGGTTTTCGCGCAACGCCTTGTCTTCCACGTTGACGGTGACCTTGTCGAAGAAGGCATCGACCATCGGGCGCAGCTTGGCCACGGCGGTCATGGCGGCGGCGAAGTCCTCGTTGGCGACCGCGGCCGAAGCTTCTTTCTTGGCGAGGTTGACCGCTTCGGCCAGCGCCTTTTCTTCCAGCTCTGCAAGGCGCTTGGCATCGGGTGCGCCGCTATAGCTCTTGTTGTCCTTCTTTTCCTCGATGCGCAGAATGTTCGAGGCGCGCTTTACGCCGGCGAGCAGGTTCTTGCCGTCGTCGGTGTCGAGGAATTTGCCGAGCGCCTCGATGCGGCGCACGACCATGAGCAGATCGTCCTGACCTTCGAGCGAGAACACGGCGTCGACCAGATCGTGGCGCGCGCCGTCCTCGCGCAACGTCACCTTGAGGCGGTCGGCGAAGAACGACAGCAGATCGTGGGTCTGTTTGAGATAGGTGTGCGCCTGCACCAGCACCGGTCCGGTGAGCTGTTTCTCCTTCTCCGACACCAGCACCTCGAGCTTCATCGCCAGCTCGATATCGGTTTCGCTTAAAGTGAGAATCTGCTCGTTCAGCGGATGCAGCAGCGTGATGGCCTCGGCCAGATTTTCGTCGCGGCGGATCACCCCGAAGTGCCGCCAAATCTGCATGCGCAGCGGCAGCCGCAATTCGTTTTCGATCACGATGCGGATGACGCCGAGCGCGGCGCGCCGCAAGGCATAAGGATCCTTCGAACCGGTCGGCTTGCCGTCGATCGCCCAGAAACCGACCAAAGTGTCGAGCTTGTCGGCGAGCGCCACGGCAATCGACACTGGATCGGCGGGAACGAGATCGTCCGGTCCCTTCGGCCGGTAGTGATCCTCGATCGCGTGCGCGACCGCCTCGTCCTCGTTCTGCGCTTCGGCGTAGTAGCGCCCCATCAGGCCTTGCAGCTCGGGGAATTCGCCGACCACGTCGGTGAGCAGGTCGGTCTTGCACAATTGCGCGGCGCGCTCGGCCTTGGCCGGATCGGCGCCGACGATCGGCGCCAGCTGCCCGGCGAGCGCGACGATGCGCGCGATGCGCTCGGCCTGCGAGCCGAGCTTTTCGTGGAACACGATGTGCTCGAATTTCGGCAACCGGTCTTCCAGCCGTATCTTCAAATCGGTCTCGTAGAAGAACTTGGCGTCGGAAAGCCGCGCGCGGATCACGCGCTCGTTGCCGGCGATGATCGCCTTGCCGCCGTCGCCTGCTTCCAAGTTGGCGACCAGGATGAATTTGTTGGTGAGTCTGGCGGCGGCGGCATCGCGCAGCACGAAGCATTTCTGGTTGTTGCGGATGGTGGCGCGGATCACCTCTTCCGGAATCGACAGAAAGGCCGCGTCGAACGAGCCCATCAGCGTCACCGGCCATTCCACCAGGCCGGCGACCTCGGCGAGCAGGCCTTCGTCCTCCAACAGCTCGTAGCCTTGCGCGAAGGCGAGGTTCTTGGCGTCAGTGTGAATCATCTCCGCCCGCCGCGCCGGATCGAGCACCACCTTGGCCGCCTCGAGCTTGGCCAGGTAATCGTCGAAGCGGCGCACCTTGAACGCCACTGGCGCCATGAAACGGTGGCCGCGCGTCTCGTCGGAAGCGACGATACCGTCCACGTTGAACGCGACGACGTCCGGCTCCTCGGTTTCCGGCCCGAAGGTGGCAAGGATCGAATGCAGCGGTCGCACCCAAGTGAGCCTGCCGCTGCCCCACCGCATCGACTTCGGCCAGGGAAACGTGCGCACCACTTCGGGGATCATCTCGGCCAGCACGTCAAGCGCCGAGCGGCCCGCCTTCTCGATCACCGCCACATAAAAATCGCCCTTCTTGTCGGGCTGCACCTTGGCTTGCTCGATCGAGGCGAGCCCCGCCGCCTTGAGAAATCCGGCAATGGCGTTTGCAGGCGCGCCGACGCGCGGGCCCTTCTTTTCTTCCTTGATGTCGGGCTGGCGCACCGGCACGCCGTGCACCGACAGCGCCAGCCGGCGCGGCGTGGCGAAGGCCTTGGCGCCTTCATAAACGAGGCCCGCTTCGACCAGCCGGTCGGTGACGATTTTCTTCAAATCGTCGGCGGCGCGCGCCTGCATGCGCGCGGGGATTTCTTCGGACAAAAATTCGAGCAGCAGGTCGGGCATACGGGCCAAGGGGTAAAAATGTGAATGTGCGCGGGGCCTGCCTAGCAAGGCGGCTGGCCGCTGTCACCCTTCGTGGCGGCCTACCAGCCGCCGCCGCCGCCGCCGCCCCCGCCACCGCCGGAGCCGCCCCCGCCGCCACTGAAGCCCGACGAGCCGGACGAGACCGGCACGGCGCTGGCGAACGCGCTGGAGACGCTGCTCACGCTGCTGGAGATCGCACTACCGAAATTGCCGCCCGACCAGCCGCCGGTGCTGCCCCAGCTTGGCTGATAATGCGACATCGGATCGGCGTCTTCCGGATGGGCGCGCCGCACCGCCGATTCGAAGGCATGCGCCCACGGTTTTTCGACGTCGAGCGCGACCGCATAGGGCAACAGCGCTTCGAAGCGTTCGGCGGTGATCTCGGGCGCCCCTTGCATGTTGAGGCGGTCGGCCTCCGCCGTTTCGAGATAGAGCCGGAAGCCGGCAAGCTGGTCCATGATCGGCCGGCCGAGCGCGGTTGGCGCCCGCATCAGATAGACGAACAGCCCGTTGAGCGCGGCGAAGGCGCCCATCAGCACGAAACGAGAACGGATAGTTGGAAACGAAAGCCGTACAGCGCCGGCAAAGCCGTGCTGAAACCGTCCGGCAAGCCGCGCGCACGAAACTGATGCCGATGGTGAAGAAAATGGCGAGGACGACCAGCGACATCGCGCTGCGGAGCCACTGCCGCGAAACCGGCGCCGCTGAACAGCGTTTGCAGCAGCGGCACCAGAAAAATGCCGGCCATGAAGCCGCCGAAAGTCATAACGACCAGGATCGAAATATCCTGGTCCTGCAAGCCGCCGAACGTGACCACGCCGAAAACGACCGCTGCGGTCAACAGCACACCGCCGACGACATAGCCGAGATTGCGGCGGAAAAAGCGATTGCGGCTTTCCAATTCGATGCTGGTGGTGAAGCTGGTGCCGACCTTGGCTACCTGTTCGCCATTGGCCTTGTTGATATTGGCGACGCCGCCGCGCGCATTGACCCAAGTATAGATCGCGCCTTCGCCCGGCGGCAGCGCGCTGAACCCGCCTTCGGGCTGCTTGCCGGTCGATTTCAGCGTCAGCGTTTTGTCGCCCATATTGAAACGCAACAGTCCGCGCACGGCGAGCGAGAGCGCTGCCGCGGTGAAGGCGCGCCACTTCTCGCGCCCGAGGCCCCAGTTGTGAATGTAGTTGGCGAGCGCGGGAGAAATTCCCTGCGGCGGGTGGAACAACGGAATGATGGTGCCGCGCCGCGGATCGCGGCCGACCGCCTCCCAGGCGGCGAAATAGTAGATGAGGACCGCGAGAAAGCCGACGCCGCCGAGAATCCATTGGCGGTTGTCGAACAGCTGGTACCACAGCAGCGTTTGCGGCGTGGGCGGCTCGACCGCGCCTGCCGGCAATTCGGCGACGACGGTCAAGCCCTCGCCCGACGACAGCGTCCGAGTAGACGCAACGTTGAGCGCGCCGTCATTACCGATGCTGCCGCGCCAATTGATACCGCGCGCGCCGAGCCGGCCGGTGAACGCGGTCCAGCGTACCACCCGCGCATTGCCTTCGAGCTGCAGGCGATAACTCGCCGCGATTACCGGAAAGCGCCAGAAATTGCCGGTGACGTTCCAGTTGAGTTCCGGCTTGCCGTCGAACCAGCGGACCTGCCGGCCGGTGCGGTAGCGAAAGACGTAAGTATGCTCGCCCGGCCGGATCAGCACGTCTTTGCTGCCGGCATAGATGCGGATGAAGCCGTGCGTGCGCTCGGTGTGATAGGGCTCGGCCTGACCGTCGCGCGTGACGCCGAGCAGGCTGAAGGTCACCTCGCGCAGCGTGCCGCCAGCGTCGCGAAAGGTGAGCGGAAAATCGCGATAGATGCCGTGCCGCATGGCGCTACCTTCGGCGCGCACGCGCAACGCTTCGGTGACGGTAAGCTCGCCGTCCTTGGCGACGCTGACGTTTAAATCAAAATCGTAAATGACCTCGGCCGCGAAGACAGGTCCTGCACCCAGCAGCGCGCCTAGCACTACGACGATGCGCAAAAACCGGTTCATCGCGGCGCCGGCTTCAAATCGACCTGCGGTGCGGCGCGGTCGGCCGCGTCGGAGATCTCGAAAAAATCGCGCAGCGTAAAGCCGAATGCCCCGGCGATCAGGTTGCTTGGGAAGGACTGCACCAGCACATTCAGATTGCGCACCGTGCCGTTGTAGTAGCGGCGCGCCATCTGCAGTTCGTTTTCGAGATCGCTCAGTTGCTGCTGCAGCCCGAGAAAATTGGCGCTGGCCTTGAGGTCGGGATAATTCTCGCTCAGTGCGATCAGTTTGCCGAGCGCCGCCGACAGCGCGCCTTCGGCCTGGGCGCGGGCCGCGACGTCGTCGCTCGGCAAGGCGCGCGCGGCGCCGCGCAAGGCGGTCACCTCTTCGAGCACCGAACGTTCGTGCCCGGCATAGCCTTTGACGGTCTCCACCAGATTGGGGATGAGATCGGAGCGCCGCTTGAGCTGGACGTCGATGCCGCTCCAAGCCTCGTTCGCCATCTGGCGCGTGCGCACCAGTTGGTTGAATACGACGATCGCGTAGAGCACGACCGCCGCGACGACAGCTAGGACGAT
The DNA here is from genome assembly GCA_963749625.1 of uncultured Alphaproteobacteria bacterium. GTDB lineage: Bacteria > Pseudomonadota > Alphaproteobacteria > Rhizobiales > Xanthobacteraceae > Pseudolabrys. Next base: position 53,172 of record CAVVNY010000010.1, read on the forward strand.
CCAAAGCAGCATGGGTGTAAGTCGCCGCCCGATTCGAATTGGTTCAACTATAGCTTCAGATGGCTGTTATCGCACAGCGGCGGCGTCTTGGTGCGCTTGCAGGTGCAGAAATTGCGCTTGCCCGACCGCTTGGCGACCCATTCGAGCGGCTCAATGTCGGTCACCTCGTGCGAGCCGTCGCAGAACGGCTGCGTCTTGGAGCGGCCGCAGCGGCACCACCAATAGGTCTCGCCTTCGACCACCTCGACCGTGATTGGCTCGCGCCCGCCGATTTCGGGTTCGCTCATGCTTGGCCTCCGGAAGCTTTCGTCAGCACCTGCCCGAAACCGATGCCCTGATCGTCCGGGTCGCGCACCGCGAATTCGCGCACGTCGTAGAATTGGTCGCACAGCCCGTAATCGATGGTCGCGCCGCGTCGCTTCACATCCGCGAACAGTGCTTCGACGCCGTCGACCCAGAAGGAGGCGCTCCACAGCCCTTCGCTAATTTTCCAATAGGGAACGATGACATGCCCCTTCGGCGCCTGCTTGAGCATCGCAAAGGCATTGCCGTATTCCATGATCGCGAATTCGGGCGGCTCGCCGAAAATGCCGTGTTCGTCGAAGCCGAGCTTGTCGCGCCAATAAGCGATCGTGTCGCGCAAGTTGCTGGCAAACAAGATTGGCGCTGCCGCAAGATGCGCGCTTCAGTCACGGCGCCCCGCCCCCTTCGGTGGCCAGCCAGGCTTCGCCGCAGGCCTTGGCCAGTTCGCGCACGCGAAGAATGTAGCTCTGCCGTTCCGTCACGGAAATGACGCCGCGGGCGTCGAGCAGATTGAAGACGTGCGAGGCCTTGATGCACTGGTCGTAGGCCGGCAGCGCCATGGCGTGATGCTTGCGGTCGGCGCTCCAGCCGTCGGCGATGTATTTCTGGCAGGCCGCCTCCGCCATCTTGAACTGCTCGAACAGCATGGCGGTGTCGGCGAATTCGAAATTGTGCCGCGAATATTCCTGCTCGGCCTGCAGGAACACGTCGCCATAGGTGACCTTCTTGTCGTCGCTGCGGCCGTTGAAATTGAGATCGAACACGCGGTCGACGCCCTGCACGTACATGGCGAGGCGCTCGAGCCCGTAAGTGAGCTCGCCGGCAACCGGATTGCATTCGAATCCGGCGACCTGCTGGAAATAAGTGAACTGCGACACTTCCATGCCGTCGCACCAGCACTCCCAGCCGAGCCCCCAGGCGCCCAACGTCGGGCTTTCCCAATCGTCCTCGACAAAACGGATGTCGTGGATGGCGGGGTCGATGCCGATCACTTTCAGCGAATTGAGGTAGAGGTCCTGGATGTCCGGCGGCGACGGCTTCAGGATCGCCTGGAATTGGTAATAGTGCTGCAGCCGGTTGGGGTTCTCGCCGTAGCGGCCGTCCTTGGGCCGGCGCGAGGGCTGCACATAGGCCGCGTTCCAGGGCTTGGGCCCAAGCGCGCGCAGCGTGGTGGCCGGGTGGAAGGTGCCAGCCCCCACCTCCATGTCGTAGGGCTGCAGGATGACGCAGCCCCAGGCCGCCCAGTACTGCTGCAACGCCAGAATAAGCCCCTGGAACGATCGCTTCGGATCGAGGTTGTCCTGGCGGGGACGGTCACTGGCGGCAAGATTCGCTTCAGCCATAAGCTAGAATTTCTGAGTTTATTCAGTTGGTTGGGCCAGATCGGCGGCCCCGCTCAGGGGTCGGCCACAAATATCTACAGGATTTTGAACCGGAACCGAAATGCGCGCGACCAATAAACGTAACCAACAGGGCGCAACGGGGAAATCCAATGATTACTTTTCAACTGATCGGGCTGGTTTTCGCAGTGATGTTCCTGGGCTCGCTCGTGACCCGCAACCCGAACGCCGCCCGCCGCTGAACGGCATCCGCCGCAATCTCCCAAAATCGGGGCTTGGCTAGAGGCGATACTCGCCGGTCCTCGGATCCCGCCGCAAAGTCGGCCGGTTCTCCATATCGGAAATACGGACCTTCACACGTTTGGCGTTGTCGAGTTCTTCGTTGATCCGACGCGCTTCCTTCACCACCCAATGCACGACCATGGCGCCGCCGAGTGCGGCGAACGACCATTTCAGCAGCGGCGACAGCAAAATCGGGGGCATCGGCGTCTCCGTAGCAGTGAGCCGACATGAAATTTCGGCCGCAAACAAGGCATTTTCGGGGCTGTTCCAGCATTGCCCGGCGGCGCGTTTAAGCGATGATGGATTAGGCTGGCGCGGGGTTATTCCCGAAGAACCGGCACCGAACGGCTGGCGATTGCCGGCCGGGGGAGGATGCCCATGACAATTTCGCTGAAAGCAAGATTTCTACTGCTGGCGCTGGCTAGCCGCGGCGCTCCTGCTGCTGGCGCCTATGCATGACGCGGCCGCGGCTTCCTGGCCGAACTCGGCCGGTGCGCTTCATCGTGCCGCTCGGACCCGGCAGCGGCGTCGATATCGGCGCGCGGTTGTTCGCCGACCGGCTGGCGGCGCGCTGGGGCCAATCGGTCGTCGTCGAAAACCGCCCCGGCGGCGACGGCATGGTCGCCATCACCGCGTTTCTCGGCGCCCATGACGATCACGTCTTGCTGTTGGCGCCGGTCGCTTCCTTCACGGCGCACCCCTATTTCCACGACAAGCTGCCCTACGATCCGAAGGACCTGGTGCCGGTCGCGCGCATTTCCAACACGGTGATCGCGCTCAGCGTGCCGACGTCGCTCAAGGTCAATTCGCTGAACGAGCTGGAGGCATTGGCGCGCGCCAAGCCCGGCCAGTTGAACTGGACCACAGCCACTGGCTTTACCGATTTCGTCTTTGCCGGATTTCTACATGGCGCCGGGCTGAAGATGGCGAAAGTCCCCTACAAGAATCCGGTCGCGGCCGTCACCGATCTCGCCGAGGGGCGCATCCAGGTCTACATGCCGGCTTACGCCATCGTGCGGCCGCAGGTATTGGCCGGCAAGGTGAAGGTGCTTGCCGTCACCAATCATGAGCGCGCGCCGGCGCTGCCCGATGTGCCGACGGCGATCGAAGCGGGCTATCCCTCGCTCGAATTCGACGGCCTGGTGGGGCTATTCGCATCGCCCGAAATGGCAGCCGACGTGCGCGCCCGTATCGCCGACGATGTCCATGCCGTCGCCGGCGATACCGCCATCGTGCAAAAAATGATCGCCACCGGGCAGACCATCAGCCCCGGCAATGGCGCGGAATTCGCCGCTTCGATTGCGCAGCAGAAAGCGCAGGTTGCGGCGGTGGCGAAATTGTTCGGCAACAAGCCGGTGCAGTAGCCGCGCAATTTTAATTTAGCGCATGATCTTGTCCGAAAACCGGTTCCCACTTTTCGGGATCATGCGCTAGAGCCCGTAGCGGCCCCACAGCGCGCGTGTCTCCAGCGCGGAGATAAAGTCGTCGGCAAGGCCAGGCTGGCGCGCCAGCGCGTTGAGCGAGCCGAGGCCGGGAATTTTGCGGCCAAAAAATCCGCGATCGGCGGCAATCAAAGGCGTACGCACTTTTTCGCCGTAGCGTTCGCGCAGAACCGAGCGCAAATCGCCGATGGCGTCGGCAAGACCGAACTCGATCGCCTTCTCGGCGGTCCAGAATTCCCCGGAGAACAACGTCTTCTTCTCGCCCTTCAGCTTGCTTCCGCGGCGTTCCTCGACCAGAGCAATGAAGTGCGCGTGAATATCTTTCTGAATGCTCTTGATCCGCTTCACGTCTTCCGGCTTTTCCGGCAGAAACGGATCGAGCATCGCTTTGCGTTCGCCGGCGGTGTAGAGCCTCCGCTCGACGCCGAGTTTTTCCATCAGCTTGGGAAAGCCGAACGAGCCGCCGACCACGCCGATCGAGCCGACGATCGAAAACGGATCGCAGATGATCTCGTCGGCGGCGCAGGCCAGCATGTAGCCGCCCGAAGCGCCGACGTCCTCGACAAAGGCGATGACCGGCAGCTTCTTTTCCTCGGCCAATTGGCGGATACGGCGGAAGATCAGATGCGACTGCGCCGGCGAGCCGCCCGGCGAGTTGACGATCAGCGCCACCGCGCGGGCGTTGCGCACCGAAAACGCGCGCTCCAGCGAGCGGGCGGTCGAGGACAGCATCAGCCCCGGCCGCAGCGGCGAGGACACGCCGATGACGCCCGATAGCCGCACCACCGGCACCACCGGAATGTCGGTGCGGAAGCGCGCCGGCACCAGCTTGCGCAGAAGCTCGAGCGGTCGCTTGAGGAGGTCGGGCATTGGCGCGGTCGCGGCGGGTGCCATACCGGCCAGTTATGCATCATTGGAACCCAAGTCAAAGCCTTCGGTTCCATATTGCGGGCAGATCAACTTTTGGTGCGCCGCGGTATATTTCTCATAACCGGCCTGGAAATGCCCTAAATCGTCCCACATCTGAGAGTGGAATGGTTTTTGCAGTGCGAAGAGCGCCGTCAGGTCGTGGCGGTTTTCAAAGAGGCGGGGCGATGGATCCCAAACTCACCATTCTGTTTCTGCTTATCGGCAGCATTATTGGGCTTTCGCATCTCAACGATGACAATCTGGCCCGCATGCGGCGCCAATTGATCGTCCGGCGCTGGCGCGAATTCGTGCCAGGGCGGCGCAAATCTTAGGCAAACGCCTGCGCGTTCACGATTCGGTAATCCCCAGCGTTCCCCCGCCACGCAGTACGGCCTCCGCAGCCGCGGACGGCTTGCCGTGGCCATCGTTGAGGATGAGACCGGGATAGGTCACCGCCCCGCCGCCGCCCGCTTTCCTCGCGCGCACCAGGACGCGAATCGCCGGCGCATCGGGACGTGGATAAACCGGCAGCACGGCGATGCCGCCGAAGCCGGCCATGAGCGCACTCTGCACCTCGGCCAGCGCATCGGCGCGCCAGATCATGGCCAACACGCCTTGCGGCTTGAGCAGCCACGCGGCACTCGCGATCCAGCGCTGCAACAGACCGGGCGCCGCCGCATAAGCGAGGCGCCGGCCCGGGTCGGGCGACAGACTCTGCCGGGCCGCATCGTGGAACGGCGGATTCATCAGCACGCGGTCAACGCTGCCGGGCGCCAAGCCCGCCGCCGCGAGCGCTTGCATGTCCTCGACGTCCACCGTGATCACATCGACGCGGTCGTCCATATGGTTGAGCCGCGCATTGCCGGCGGCGAGCGCGCTGAGCGCCGGATCGATCTCGGCCAGCGTCACCTTTAGTCCGGCGACCCGCGCCGCCAGCGCCAGGCCGGCGGCGCCGACGCCGGCGCCGAGGTCGACCGCATATTCGCCAGCGCGGCCATCTGTGGCGGCGGCGAGCAAAATCGCATCGTGGCCGACGCGATGGCCGGTGAGCGGCTGGCGCAGCCGCAAGCGGCCGCCGAGCACCGCATCTTCACTGGTTTCGAGGACCTCAGTCCTCATCGGGACGCAGCTCCTTGCCGAGCCCGGCGTCTTCCATGATCTGCCGCGCCGTGAGCTCGTGCCCTTCGGCCACCAGAATCCGCCGCGGCAGCACGCCGAGCGAGCCTTCCAGCACGCTCATGTTCTGGTCGAGCACCATGTGATGGATGCCGGCGCCCTCGAGCAGCGCCACAACTGCCGAGACCAGAACCATGTCATTGGTACGAATGAGTTCGCGCATGGGCACAGAATTGGAGCATAGCAGAAGAGATCGTGGACTCATAAACTGGCGGCTATATGCTTACTTGAAAGCGCCGCTAATGTCCGGTCCGGGGGGCCAAGTCATTATTGTTGCACCTGAACAGTCCGGCCGCTGCAACACAGTTGGCGGGGATTGCTTCATCAATAAGATTATTCGTAGCGGCAGCGACACTTTCGGGATTCGATGGTATGGCGACTGAAGCCTCCCCAAAATCAACGTCATCCGACGCGGCATCCCGCACGGACGATTCAGTGCAGCCTGATCGGGGGCCATATGAACCCGACCACCTGCGGTATTTGGCGTTTGTCGACGGTTTAAGAGCCATCTCGATCGTGGCCGTCGTGGCCTTCCATATTGGGGTGCCTGGTATCACGGGAGGCTTCGTCGGCGTCGATATTTTTTTTGTGATCTCGGGATTTCTAATTATCAATCAGATCAAAGCGGGATTAGTGGTCGGACGATTTTCGATTTTTTCGTTCTACGCGCAAAGGTCGTTGCGTATCCTGCCACCTTATTTGATCATGATTTTGGCGACCTACGCGCTGGCGCCGTTTTTTCTATCAACAACAGATGTCTATTGGGATTTTTTGCCATCAGCAATTTTGGCACCGCTGATGTTCTCCAATGTGGGCTTCTATGCGACCCAAGGTTACTTTGATATTTCGAGCATAGAAAAACCGCTGCTGCACACTTGGACCTTGTCGGTCGAGGAGCAGTTTTATTTTGTGGTTCCAATTCTCTTGGTGCTCATCTTCCGGCTCGGCAACAACCGGTTCGGCCGGCTCGCAGCCGCCATCGGTTTTGCAGTAGCCGCGCTTTCCTTGACCGGTGCGATTTTTCAAACCTCTATGAACGGACGCAACGCCGCGTTTTACCTATCGCATTTGCGTGCTTGGGAATTTGTTGCCGGCGGGTTCATCGGCACGCAGTCGGTGTCCTGGGTCAGATCTTTGCCCCGCATAATTATAGAACTCATCGGATGGATCGGCATTGCCTGCCTGGCGTTGGCCATAACAACGTTTGATTCCAAAATGCCCTATCCGTCACAAAACGCTGCGCTGCCAGTCGCTGGAGCGGTGCTGGCGATTGTATGTGGAGCGGCCAACCCCAGAACAAGCGTCGCTCGCATCTTGTCGTTGCGGTGGTTCGTCGCCATCGGGCTTGTCTCCTACAGTTGGTATCTGTGGCATTGGCCCATCCTTTCATTCATTCGCATGGCCAGAGTGGGTGAAAGTTCGCTCCTTCTCGATAGCCTCGGGGGCGGTCTGCTCGCCTTGGTGCTCGCAGGCCTTTCATATTGCTACGTCGAGCAACCGGTGCGACGGTGGCGAAAGTCACCCGGCAACCTGAAGAATCCGCCCTTCATTGTCTTGAAAGCCGTAGCAAGCTGCGTGGCCATATCGCTGCTTGGCGGATCGATTGCGCTCGTTGGCTACCGGTCGACCAAGTCACATCTCGAATCGTATTATAAAATTGAAGGCAAAGGTGTTCTCGACGACGGCTGTGACAGTAAATTCGACGAATCCTGCTTCAAGGGTCCGGTGGGTCTCATTCTGGGAGATTCACATGCAACCGTGCTTTCCCGTACTTTCGCAAAAAGATTTGACAGTCTGGGGATTCGCCTCGTCTCCGTGGCACGCGGCTCCTGCAGCCCGTTGTTCCTGGTCGAGCCGCAAGGAAGAGCCACCCGGAGCGACGTCTGCAACAGGCTGATAGCTCCGTTCGACCGCTTGCTTGCGAGGGCTGATCCCGTCACCTTCGCCATCATCACGTCGATTTGGGGTAACGGCGACAATATAACGACACTCGTTTCCGATTTGATTTCCAAGTTTGATCCTCGCACGCGCATCCTGCTCATCGGACCCGTACCGATATTTGCCCAATCGGGCTTGGAATGCGTCACAATGAGTGACCGATACGGTACGAGCCGCGATCGTTGCGCTGTGCCTCGCAGCGAGGTCGATGCCTCGAATGCGGCTGTCGTCAAAATACTGAAAACAATGCCGGATAAATATCCAAACGTCCGCTATATCGACGTAACAGACGTCTTCTGCGACAAAGCAGTTTGCCGGCCATTCAAGAACAATGAGGTATTCTATTTAGACATGCATCATGTTTCGCCGGAAGGGGCCGACCGCATCTATGTTTCCTTTGAAAGCGATTTTAAATGGCTCGCCGGCAAGAAGTGAGGGACTTAAATCAACCCCGCCGGCGTTCTTCGCCCGGCGCGCGCTGCGCCAGATAAGCGAGCAGCTTCATCTCGCGCCGCCCGCGCGTCACCGTGTCGAGCACCAGCCCGATGGCGACGGATAACGAGGCCAATATCATCAACCCAGTCGCCAACACCGCGGTCGGTAGCCGCGGCACCAGGCCGGTTTCTAAATACGTGGTGACCACTGGGATCGCGAATCCGATGGAAACGATAGCCAGCATCAGGCCGATGGCGCCGAAGAACGGCAGCGGCCGCTCGGCGCGATAGAGCCGGAAGATGGTGCGCAGGATGCGGAAGCCGTCGCTCCAGGTGTTGAGCTTGGAGGCGGAGCCTTTCGGCCGCGCGTAATAGGGCGTGTCGATCTCCGCCACCGCCAGCCCCAGTTCGAGCGCGTGCACGGTAAGCTCGGTCTCGATTTCGAAGCCGCCCGACAGCACCGGAAACGACTTCACGAAACGGCGCGAGAACACCCGGTAGCCCGACAGCATGTCATTGAAGCTCGGCCCGAAGACCGAAGCGACAAACGCGGTGAGCAGCCAATTGCCGGTGCGGTGACCCGCACGGTAGGCGGCCTCTTCGCGGTCGACGCGGTTGGCGACGACCATATCGAGCCGGTCCTCGAGCAGCCGCTCGATCATGGCGGTGACGCTCGGCGCGTCGTAGGTTGCATCGCCGTCGACCAGCACGTAGATATCGGCCTCGACGTCGGTGAACATGCGCCGGACCACGTAGCCTTTGCCCTGGCGCTTTTCCTCAAAGACCTCGGCGCCGGCGGCACGCGCCGCCAAGGCGGTATTGTCGGTCGAATTGTTGTCGAAAACGAAAATTGTGGCGCCGGGAAGCGCGGCGCGGAAACCCTTGACGACCTGGGCCACCGCCACTTCCTCGTTGTAGCAGGGCACCAGGACGGCGATCGAATATTGGCTAAAGCCGCTGGACTTGTCCGCCGCCGACTGAGAGGTTCGTTTCGCCAATCGGTACCCCCGTGCCCCACCCGCGCGCCGCCTGGCGGTGAAACCGCAATTTAACGCACTTGCCCCGTTAACATAGCATTTCTATGCTCGCGGGCCGTCACGACCCCGGAGAAGTATTTTGGCCGTCATCGTCCCGTTCGAAAGCCCGCAAGGCGCCTCGCTCACCCGGCTTGCCGATCTGGTGGCACCGGATATGGAACGCGTCAACACGACGATCCTGGCGCGCACCGGATCGGACGTCACCATGATCCCGGAGGTCGCCAACCACCTGATCTCCTCGGGCGGCAAGCGGCTGCGGCCGATGCTGACGCTCGCCATGGCCAAGTTGACTGGATATACCGGCGACGGCCATATCAAGTTCGCCGCCGCGGTCGAATTCATGCACACGGCGACGCTGCTGCACGACGACGTGGTCGACGAAAGCGACATGCGGCGCGGCAAGCTCGCGGCCCGCATGCTGTGGGGCAACGAGGCGAGCGTGCTGGTCGGCGACTTCCTGCTCGGCCAGGCCTTCAAGATGATGGTCGAGGTCGGCAATCTGCACGCGCTCGATATCCTGTCCTCGGCCGCCGCGGTGATCGCGGAGGGCGAAGTGATGCAGCTCGGCGCCGCCAAGAACACCGCCACCAACGAAGACGAATACATGGCGGTGATCCGCGCCAAGACGGCGGAACTGTTCGCCGCCGCCTGCGAAGTGGGCCCGGCGCTCGCCGTCAAGGACAAGGCCGAGCTCGCCGCCTGCCGTTCGTTCGGCATGAATCTCGGCATCGCCTTCCAGCTGATCGACGACGCGCTCGACTACGGCGGTAAGTCCGCCAAGCTCGGCAAGAACGTCGGCGACGATTTCCGCGAGGGCAAGATCACGCTGCCGGTGGTGCTGTCATTCCGCCGCGGCACCGAAAGCGAGCGCGCGTTCTGGAACCGCACGCTTGGCAAGGGCGAGGTGCAGGACGGCGATCTCGACGAAGCCATGGCGCTCATGGCCAAGCATCACGCCATCGAGGACACGGTCGGGCGCGCCCGCCACTACGGCGCCATCGCCACCGACGCGCTGGCGCTGGTGCCGTCGTCGCCGATCAAGACGGCGCTGGAAGAAGCGGTCGCCTTCTGCATCGCGCGCGCGCATTAGCGCGCAAGATCAGAACGGCCAGTAGCCGGTCATCGGATCGCGCTTGATCTGCTGACGGATATAGGGGTCGGGATCCTGCCCCTCATAGCGGCCATAGGCATAGACCGGCGGCGCGCAGCCGTTCGGTTGCGGCGCCGGATTGAAGAAAATGCCGAACAAAGTGACGTCATGCTGCGCCTGACTGGCGCAGCGATGGACCACCTTGGGATGGCGGGCGTGCTTGGCGCGCGCGAACGCCGGATCGGTTGCCGTGACGCCGAGAACCGCGGCCACGGCCGCGCCGGCAACAAGCATCGAACTGAATTTCATGTCGCACTCCTGCTGCGCGCTGCTTAGGCGTAAATCGCCGGACTGACAACGGTCGCCGGCAAAGCTGGCATTTTCAAGGGCGCTTTTCCACCGCACCGAACACGGTGGCATGAACCCACCAATCCTTGTGCTTGGCCGCAAGCAGCGAGGCCGCCGCCTGAGCTTCGCTGGCCGACGCAAACAGCGCAAAGCAGGTCGAGCCCGAGCCCGACATGCGGGCGAGCCGGGCGCCCGGCAGATTGCCCAGGGTCGTCAGCACGTCGGCAACGATCGGCGCGCAGGCGATGGCCGGTTGCGTCAGATCGTTGCCGTGGCCGGCAAGCCATTCGATCAAGGCCGCGGGTTCGCGCGGCACCTCGCCGAGCGGCGTCTTGCCGCCCTCGCGGCAGGCCAAGGCTGCGAACACGTCGCGCGTCGCCAGGGTCACGCCGGGATTGACCAGCAGCGCGGGCAGCGGCGGCAGATCGAGCGGGTCTGAGAGTTCGTCGCCGACGCCGCGCATGATGCACGCGCGCGAGGCGAGGCAAACCGGAACGTCGGCGCCAACCGAAGGCGCCGCCGCCGCCGGCCGCGCGTCGTCGGACGCCAAACCGTTGGCGCGGGCGAGCAGCCGCAACGCCGCCGCCGCATCGGCCGAGCCGCCGCCAAGGCCGGCCGCGACCGGAATGTTCTTCTCGAGCGCAAAGCGTCCAGCCTTGAGCCCCGGTACGCGCTCACGCAGCGCGGCGAAGGCTTTGAGCACCAGATTGCCGTCAACCGTTCCGCAGGCGGCGGCAAATGGCCCGCTGATCGCGAGCGCCGCATCGCCGCCAGGCTGCAGGCTGAGCGTGTCGGCGACATCGGCGAAAACCACCAGGCTTTCAAGCAGGTGATAGCCATCGGCGCGGCGGCCGAGCACGCGCAATGTCAGATTGATCTTGGCGGAAGCCTTTTCGACCAGCGGCGCAGTCACGGCGGGAAGCCTTATTCTTTGCGCGTCGTCTTTTCCGGAAACAGGTTCCCATCCCCGATCAGGTCGAGGACAGGCTTTTCGGGATCACGCGCTAACCCCCGTCGCCGCTTTTCTTCTCGGACTTGATCGCCTTGGCTTGCGACGAGGTTTCTTCCGGCAGGCCGTTTTTCAGCTTGGCCTCGATCTTCGGCAGATCTTCCGGATCGGGCTTGAGATCGCGCGCATGCGCCCACTGGAACTTGGCCTCGAGCGTGCGGCCGATGCGCCAATAGGCGTCGCCGAGATGGTCGTTGATGGTCGGGTCTTCCGGCTTGAGCTCGATGGCGCGTTCAAGCTGCTTGACCGCTTCCTCGTAATTGCCGGTCCGGTAATAGGCCCAGCCGAGCGAGTCGACGATGTAGCCGTCGTCCGGACGCTGCTGCACGGCACGTTTGATCATGTCCATGCCGGCGTCCAGGTTCACGCCCTGGTCGACCCAGGAATAGCCGAGATAATTGAGCACGTGCGGCTGTTCGGGGAACAGTTCGAGCGCCTTCTTGAGATCGGCTTCCGACTTCGGCCACTGATGCGAGCGCTCGTAGCAGATGCCGCGGAAATAGAAGAGCACCCAATTGGCCTTTTCGGGATGCGGCACGAGCGCGACGCCCTTGGTGTAGACGTCGGCGCATTCGGCGAACTTCTTGTGGCCGCGCAGCACGTTGCCGAGCGCCATGATCGCTTCGAGATCGTCCGGGTGATCCTTGACCAGCGCGTCGAGGTGCTTCTCGGCTTCGTCGCCGCGGTCGAGCGCATCGAGGTTGGACGCCATCTGGATTGCGGCATTGCGATGCAAGGGCGAAGCCGCCGGAATGCGCTCATAGGCCTTGATCGCCAGTTCCGGCTTCTTGAGCGATTCATAAAGATCGGCGAGCGACAGCAGCGCCAGCGGATGGCTGGGCTCGAGGTAGAGGGATAGCTGCAGATAGACCAGGCCGAGATCCTCGCCGCCGCGGCGGCCGAGCGAGGCGCCGAGCCCGTATAGCGCTTCGGCGGAGCCGGACTGCACATTCGCCACCAGCGGCGGCAGTTTCTTGCCGGCCTTGAGCTGGTCCATCGCCTCGACCACCAGCGGGTGGCGCGGCAGCGCCTTGTCGAAGGTCTCGAAAACGCCGAGCGCCTCCTTGAGCGAGGCGTTGCGCGACAGCCAGCTGCCATAGGCCTCGACGACGCGCAGCGCAGTCGGATCGAGCTTGTAGGCGTGCTCGAAGCGCTTTCCCGCTTCCTTCTTGTTGCCGGCCAGGTCGTAGATCATGCCGGCGTGCAGTTCCTTGAAGATGGCGTACCACTCCGGCCCGGCGAGCCGGTCGATCGCCGCCACCGCGCCCTTGGCCTCGCCGGTCCCGTACATGGACCAGGCTGAGAGCAAGGTCGCCGTCAGATCGGTGATCGGGCCGCGGATCGACAGGCCGAGGTCATGGCGCGCGGCGCTATATTGCTTATGCTTGAGCGCGTGCACGCCGAGCACCAGCTGGGCGACGCGGTCGTTCTTGTCGGCCTGCGCGATGCGCTCGGCATATTTCACGGAATCTTCGATCTCGCCATCGACCAAGAGCGACAGGAATGCGCGGTCGAGCAGATCGCCGTTCTTCGGATCGTGCTTGAGCGCGGCGCGGTAAAAGGCGGCAGCCGCGGCGGCGTCGCGCTGCTGGCCGGCGTGGCGGGCGGCGAGATAGCTGCCCGAGCCGGTCATCCCGGAAAGGTCCAGCGCAGACGGCGTCTGGGCGGAAATCTCGATCGGCGCTGCCACCAGGAAAGCGGTGAGCGCGGTGCCGAGAACGCACCGGGCGAAACTCGAAGAAGTCACGGGCGATGCTCCAATAAGGCGGATGGCCACGGGTTTTGCGCGAACCGCCAAGGTTGGGCCGAGAATGGCCTTTTTGCGCTGCCCCCGCAAGAACGGCGGTCGTGGTGCTCAGAAATCAGGTTGAAAGCCCCGATGTGGCAGCATCGTGGCCGGATCCGCCGGCTGGCCATCACATGTTTGGGTAGTTCGGTCCGCCGCTGCCTTCCGGTGGAACCCAGGTGATGTTCTGATTCGGGTCCTTGATGTCGCAGGTTTTGCAGTGGACGCAATTCTGCGCGTTTATGACGAATTTAGGCTGCCCGCCCTCCTCGACCCATTCATAGACGCCGGCCGGGCAATAGCGCGACGACGGCCCGGCAAAAACGTCATGTTCGGAGGTCTTCTGCAGGCTCAAGTCCTTGACGTGCAGATGGACCGGCTGATCTTCCTCGTGATTGGTGTTGGACAAAAACACGGATGATAGCCGGTCGAAGGTGAGCTTGCCGTCGGGCTTGGGATAGGCAATCGGCGTGCATTCGGAAGCCGGCTTGAGCGTCTTGTAGTCCGGCTTGCCGTGCGAGAGCGTGCCGAACAGCGAGAAGCCCAGCGTGTTGCACCACATGTCGAGGCCGCCGAGCGAGATGCCGACGAAAGTTCCAAGCTTCGACCATAGCGGCTTGGCGTTGCGCACTTTCCACAGGTCCTTGCCGATCGGTGAATCCTGCCAGGCGGCGTCGTAGCCGGAAAGCTCGTCGTGGCTGCGGCCACCCGAGAGCGCGGCCGCCGCGGCTTCGGCAGCGAACATGCCCGACAGCATGGCGTTGTGGCTGCCTTTGATGCGCGGCACGTTCATGAAGCCGGCATCGCAGCCGACCAAGGCGCCGCCGGGAAATACGAGCTTGGGCACCGACTGGTAGCCGCCTTCCGTCAGCGCGCGCGCGCCATAGACCAGGCGCTTGGCCCCATCGAACGTGTCGCGCACCAGTTTGTGGGTCTTGAAGCGCTGGAATTCCTCGAACGGCGACAGATACGGGTTGGTGTAATTGAGATGCAGCACGAAGCCAACCGCCACCAGATTGTCGTCAAAGTGGTACATGAACGAGCCGCCGCCGGTATGGCCATCGAGCGGCCAGCCGAACGAATGCTGCACCAGTCCCTTGCGATGCTTGTCCGGCGCGACCTGCCAAAGCTCCTTGAGGCCGAGGCCGAATTTCTGCGGATCGCGGCCTTCGCCGAGGCCGAACTTGGCGATCAGCTGCTTGCCGAGATTGCCGCGTGCGCCTTCGGCGAACAGGGTGTATTTGGCGCGCAGCTCCATGCCGCGGGTGAACGAGTCCTTGGGCTCGCCGTTCTTGCCGATGCCCATATCGCCGGTGGCGATGCCGGCGACCGCGCCATTGTCGTCGAACAGCACTTCGGCGGCGGCAAAGCCCGGATAGATTTCGACCCCGAGCGCTTCGGCCTTGGTGGCGAGCCAGCGGCAGACGTTGCCGAGCGAGACGATGAAGTTGCCGTGGTTGCCCATCAGCGGCGGCATGGCGAAATTCGGCAGCCGGATGCCGCCATTGGCCGACAGCCAGTAGAAGCGGTCGTCGCTGACGGCGGTCTTGATCGGCGTGTCCTCGGTGCGCCATTCCGGCAGCAACTTGTCGATACCGACCGGATCGATCACCGCGCCGGAGAGGATATGGGCGCCGACCTCGGAGCCCTTCTCGACGACCACCACGGAGATATCCGGATTGATCTGTTTGAGGCGGATGGCGGCGGCAAGGCCGGCGGGACCGGCGCCGACAATCACCACGTCGAATTCCATCGCCTCGCGGGCAGGTAGGTCGGTCATGAAGGTCTCCTCGCTCCCGATATTCCACTTTTGCACAGCCGGGGCAATCGCGCGCTTGCCGTGCTAGGCTTCCCGCATGCCTCCCATTCGCGAAAAACCGGCGCGCGACCTGCTCGACTTCTACCTGGAAGCCGGCGCCGATGCCTTGCTCGGCGAGGCGCCGGTCGACCGCTTCGCGGCGGCCGAGCCTGCAGCGCCGCCGGCCCGCGCGGCCCAGCGGGCGCCGCTGCCGCCCGATCTCGACGTCAAAGGCCGCGCCGCCCCGCTCGCCGCGCCGGTCGCACCCGACGAGGCCGCCATGGCCGCGCGCGCCGCGGCGAAGAGCGCCAAGACGCTCGAGGAACTGCGCGCCATCCTCGACAAGTTCGACGGCTGCGCGCTCAAGGCAACCGCCACGCAACTGGTGTTCGCCGACGGCAATCCGAAAGCAAAAGTGATGTTCGTCGGCGAAGCTCCCGGCCGCGACGAGGACATCGAGGGCCTGCCCTTCGTCGGCCGGTCCGGCAAACTGCTCGACCGCATGCTGGCCGCCGTCGGCCTCGACCGTACGAGCGTCTACATCGCCAATGTCGTGCCGTGGCGGCCGCCCGGCAACCGCACGCCGACGCCGCAGGAGACGCAAATCTGCCTGCCTTTCATCCTGCGCCAGATCGAACTGGTCGACCCCGACATTCTGGTCTGCATGGGCAATCCGTCGGCGCAGACGCTGCTCGGCCTCAAGGAAGGCATCACCAAGACACGCGGGCGCTGGTTCACCTTCGACACGGGAAAGCGCGAGATCCGCGCCATGCCGACTTTCCATCCCGCCTTCCTGCTGCGCAGCCCGCTGCAGAAGCGTTTCGCCTGGCGCGATTTTCTCAGCATCAAGAAGGCGCTGGCTTCGCAAAGCTAATCGACATCATGCGTAGGCCTATTCAAGGCCGAGGAAATGCAGCCACTCGCTGCCCATGTTGTCGTCGGTAACGACCCGTTTTCCGGCCGTTCGCGCCAGGACGTCGGGACAGGGCTCGATCGGGCGATCCAACGTGCCGGCGCTGCTTGGTGCAAGGCTGCTTTCCCAAGACATCAAGCGATCGAGTTCGGCGCGATCCTTGTCGCGGCCCGGATCAAAAACCGGCCGCCCATCGATGCGGTAGGCGGCCAATACGCGCCGCCAGCGCTGAAAATCCCAGGCGATCGGCGTGTCCGACACCACCATGTGATTGGTGAAGCGCGCGCCATACGCATAGGCGAGGCAGGCGGTGCGTTGGACGCGATCGGAGCTGGTGGTGTTGTAGAAGAAGATGCCGCCTGGATTGAGATGGTGGCGGACCAGATCGAGAAACTCGGAAGACAAGAGATTCGTGACGCTGGCGCGGTAATACCAGGTGGTATTGGAGACGACCGCGTCGAAATGCCGGTTCGGATTTGCGCGCAACCAGCGGCGCCCGTCATCGATTACGATTTTGACTTTGGGATTGTTCAGAACCGTGGCCACCTCCGGGGCGTGCGCCATCAGCGTGAGGTAGCCTGGATTGATCTCGACGATGGTGAGCGAGGCGACATCCGGATCGTTGGCGAGAACCTGCGCCCATGAACCCGTCGCCAAGCCGATCATCAGCACGTCGCGCGGCGCGGCATGAAATAGGCTCAGCGCATAAGGACGCACGATGCCATTGATGTCGTGCATCAGGTCGGTGTTGAAGCGGCCGTCGTACATGCCATTGCCAAAGACGATGCTATGGTCGGTCACGGTGATGATACCGCTGCGATTTTCCACAACGTCCGTAAAGGGTTTGGCGCCTGCCGCCCCCTTCGCTTGCAGATTCTCCAGCACATTGTCCGACAGGCGCGGAATGGCGATCGCCGCGACGATGCCTAATATCGCGGCCAAAGCCGCCCGCTGGCGCATTTCCCGCTTTGGCAGATCGAGCGTAACGATGAGCATCAGGATGCAGGCGATGCCGGCCAGCACCAGAATAGTTTCGATCGCGACCAGCCCCAGATAATTCATCAGCACGAAACCGGTGAGGACCGAGCCCGACGCCGAGCCAAGAATGTTGGCGAGATAGAGCACGGCAGTCCGCATGCCGGCCCGGCTATCGCATGCGATCGAAACTTCGGCGAGATAGGGCAGCAGCGAGCCCCAGAAACGGGCCACCAGATAGACCATCAGAATGGCTACGCCGAGGATGCCGCTGTCGAGCCAAGCCAGCACGCTCAAAAGCGGCAGAAAGAAAATACCGAGAAGGCTCGCCATCAGCAGCGCGTCGATCAGGCGCCGTATGATCGCCGCGCGAGACGACGTTTCGCAATATTCGCCGGCTTGACGCGAGCCCGATGCGATCCCCACCAGAAAGGCGCTCAGGGTAACGGCAAACGCGGTCGCGCTCGATCCCGTGGCGTAAGAAACGGTACGGAAAAAGAATATTTCGTAGGAAAGCGAGACGAACCCGCCGGCCGCCGCCAATAGCGATACCTTTGCTAGCCCGAACGCCGGGCCGCGCCTTTCCGGGAGCGACGCCGGACTAGGCATAACGGCTTCGGGATTGCGGCGGTCGAGCCAATGAGCCACGAGCGCGCCGATTGCCACCGTGCAATTGATCGCGGCGGCCACGTAGATGGAACCGCTCATGCCGAGGAATGGAAACAACAGCACGGCGCATACAAGGCAGGCCGCGCCGGCTCCAAGTGTGTTGACATAGTAAAGCAGGCCGACCGCACTTCCGATGTTGCCGGAACGGCGCACGAGATGGCTGACCAGTACCGGAAGGGTTGCACCCATCAGCAACGTCGGCACAATGACAAGGGCGAGCGACACGGCGGCGGTCGCCGGCAAACTAAGCCCGATCGTCCAGTCGCTGGCCTTGTCGAAAATCGTCAGCGATACGGCGCCGAAGGCGCCGGTCGATAGTTCGATGGCCGCGAGTAAGGGTAAAGGCGGGATGCCGCGCCGGTTCGATAGCCAGCCGCCCGCAAGGCTGCCGACGCCGAGACCAAGCATGAATGCGGTGACGACGATCGTCACCGACTCGATATTGACGCCGAAGATGAGAAATAGCTGCCGCTGCCATGTCAACTGATAGATCAGCGCCGGAAAACCGGAAAAGAAGAACAGAACGCAGAGCACGCGCGTCCACTGTGTCAGCCGCTCACTGCGCTTCGCCGCGTCAGGGGCCGTGCTCAGATCGAGGCTGGTCATAAAGGCCGGATACTCGGTTTGCCGAGCCGGCAACCTAGAGAAAAGACATTACCTGTCCCTCAATGCACACCTAACACATTGAATAGATGGTAGACTTTTAGTTACAGGACTCGGGTAGGCGGGACCTTGGCCGCCTCGCCGATCGCAACGCCCCAAAGCCAAGACGCCCACGCCGGCTCGCCTTCGCTGCAAAAGCATTTCGCCTGGCGCGATTTTCTGGCGATCAACAAGGCGCTGGACCATCGATCGTGAAAAGCTTGCGCTCAGGTCTCCCGGGCGAACGATTATGATTTCTGCACGTAGAACTGATACATGTTGGTGAAGGTGTTCGGATTTTCCGTTTCGAACACGTGCCAAAGCTTGAGATCGTTCATCGCTTTATCGTCGGGAAAACGCGCCTGGTATTGTTCGACGAGGCGAAGATCGAGATCGAATCCCAGAAATTGCAGATTGTGCTCTGTGAGAAAGGATTCGATCTGCGGAATCGTCAGTCGATGTTCCTGCACATGGAACAACATATCGCGGCATTCGCTGACGCTGAAGAAATCGTTGAACTTCAAGGCATTGTCGAAGCCGGCGCCGAAGGCGCAGCGCACCAAGTCTTGCCGGGCGCGCCTGATCTCTTCCGCCGTCCGGCCGTAGCCTTGCTCGGCAATGAAAGCGCGGATGCGCACAATGTCCTGCCGCGCGATTTCGCTATAGAAGCCGAGGCGCATGAAGCCGCCGGGGCGCAGCAGCGACAGCAAGACCTGCCAGCCCTGCATCGGATCGTCGAGGTGATGCAGCACGCCGACGGATTCGATCAGGTCAAAGTCGCGGCCGAGCGACGCCGATTTCAGAATGTCGGCCTGGGCGTATTCGAGCATGCGCAAGCCGAGCGCCTGCGTCTTGCGCTTGGCGTAACAGAGACTGGTCAGGCTGAGATCGATGGCCAGCACGCGGGCGTCGCGGAAGCGCTGCGCCGTCTCAATCGAATGCTGGCCGGTGCCGCAGCCGGCAATCAGGATGTCGATGCCGCTTTCCTTGTCGAGAGGCCGGAAGGCAGCCGAGGGGAAGTGCCGGTGCAGGAAGACGTCGATGGTCGCGGCCTTGTCGATCGGCGCCGGTTTGATCCAGCGCGGGTACGGGTTCTCCTCGTACTGATGCTGGACCAACAACGACACCTCGTCCTCAATGGCGGTCAGACGAGGAATGGCGCCACGGTATTGCCGCTCTTCGTCAGGCTCACGAATCTGCTGCGTCAGCACGGCGGTCACCGCATCGGGCCACGGCATGGTCAAGAGGCGGCTTGCAAGCGGAATGGAATGAAGCGGGAAATATGCCGCCACGGCCACAAGCTGCCCGGCCGAAATCGAAGCTCCCCTCTCCAGCGCAGCGGTGAGCGTTTCGCGCAGCGATCGCGCGCTCGCGGCCTCATCGTCGGTCAATGCGAATACATACTCGTTGATGAAACATTGCCGCGCCAGGGCGCAGTGAAATTCCAGGACACTCGTTTCTTCGTCCGCGTAAGCCGTCATCCCACTGGCGGCTTCGAGCATGGCGTGGCGCGCCATGGTGAGGAAGCGTTCCAGATCGATATCGGGGATCGTCACCGATTCGAGCAGGCAGCGCAGCAACGGATCGGCGGATACCAAACCGAGACCGGAGGGGCCGAACAACGCTTGCGCGGGCAGCCGTTGCGGCCAGGTGCTGCTCGCGCGCGCCAAACTTTCGCCGACGCCGGGGTTCGCCTTGACGAGCGCAACGGCCGCCAGCGCAAGGTCGGTCGGCCTTCCCCATGGCTCGGACAAGGCGCGCACCAAAGTGGCGCGAACCTCGTCGTCTACGTGCATGAAGCGCAGCGGCTTGATGCAGGCGACAAAAATATCCTTGGCTTCCGGCGTTTCCTTGATCTGCAGCGATCGCCTGACGATCGCCAGCGCTTGCATCGGCTCGCCTTGGGCAACCAGAAGGCTGGCAAGATTGTTGAGCGCCTCGGGGAAGTCCGGCTTGAGCGCGAGCGCTTGCCCGTAGCTTGCCGCCGCCTCGTCCAGTTTGCCTTGCCCGCGCAGCACGATGCCAAGATTGTTGTGCGCCTCGGCAAAGTCCGGCTTAAGGGCCAAGGTTTTGCGGTAGCAAGCGACCGCGTCATCCAACTTACCTTGGTCTCTGAATGCGCAGCCCAGATTGTTGTGCGCCTCGACGTAGTCCGGTTTGAGCGCGATGGCATTGCGGTAGCAAGCGATGGACTCGTCCAGCTTTCCCGCGTCCTTCAATAGGTTGCCGAGATTGTTATGCGCCCCGGCGTTGTCCGGCTTGAGGGCGAGCGCGCGGCCGAAGCTTGCCACCGCCTCATCCAATTTGCCCTGGCCCAAAAGCGCAATGCCGAGATTGTTGTGCGCCTCGGCATAGTCGGGATTGAGCTCGAGGGCTTTGCGATAGCTCGCCACCGCCTCGTCGCGCCGCCCCTGTTCCTGCAGCGCGATGCCGAGATTGGAACGATATTCAGCGGACGCAGGATTGATCGCCACCGCCTTGCCGAACATTTCAACGGACAAATCACGGCGTCCGGTCTGGTGCGAAAGCACCCCAAGCATGTTCAAACTTTCGGCATGGCCCGGATCGGCCGCCAGAACCTGCCGGTAAAGCCATTCGGCTTCGTTCAAGCGCCCGGCCTGATGATGGCGGAAGGCCTCGGCAAACCCTTCCTGGATGCTTGGAGACGCACCGTGTTGCGCGGGCCCAGGCGGCTTCATCTCCGCCCGGCGTTGTTTGCGGTTCATCTGGCCTCAGAGAGCAAGAGCCTCATCCAAGGCGGCAGCAAAACACACCGACCGCCGGGTCACAAGACGCGACAGGTTTTCGTGGCTGACGCGCTTCGCCGATCTTGAGCGCGCGGCTGCGGCTACTGCAGCATCGTTCCTGTTTCGACAAACCGCCTGTGCCAGGACAGCGCCTCGTCGAGCAGCGACGGCGCGTGCTTGCCGTAGGACTCCTGCTTGGAGCGGCGGAAGTAGTCGGCAAGCGCGGGCCGGTAGTCGGGATGCGCGCAATTCTCGATAATCACCTTCGCGCGCTGTTTGGGCGAAAGGCCGCGCAGATCGGCCAGCCCCTGCTCGGTCACCAGCACCTGAACGTCCTGGGTGATGTGATCGACGTGGCTTGCCTGCGGCACGATCGCGGAAATCGCGCCGCCCTTGGCGGTCGACGGCGTCGTGAAGATCGACACATAGGCGTTGCGGGCGAAATCGCCGGAGCCGCCGATGCCGTTCTGGATGCGCGAGCCCATGACATGCGTGGAATTGACGTTGCCGTAGATGTCCGCCTCGATCAGTCCGTTCATGGCGATGCAGCCGAGACGGCGGATCAGTTCGGGGTGGTTGCTGATTTCCTGCGGCCGCAAAATGATCTTGCGGCGGAACTTGTGCATGTCGGCGTTGAGTTCGGCGGCCGCGTTGGGGCTCAGTGAAAATGCCGTGGCGGAGGCAAAGCGGATCTTGCCGGCCGCGATCAGTTTCAGCATCCCGTCCTGGATCACCTCGGTATAGGCGGTGAGATTCTCGAACGGGCCGTCGACCAGCTCGCCGAGCACCGTGTTGGGAATGTTGCCGACGCCCGATTGCAACGGCAGCAGCGCCGCGGGCAGCCGCCCTTTCGCCACTTCGTGACGGAAGAACTCCATGAGATGCCCGGCGATGGCGGCGGCGACCGCGTCGGGCGGCGAGAACGGCAGATTGCGGTCGGGCGCGTGCGTCTCGACGACGGCGACGATCTTGTCCGGATCGACGTGGAAGTACCTTTCGCCGATACGGTCGTCGGGGCGCGTGAGCGGGATCGGCACCCGGTTCGGCGGCAGCGCGGTGCCGTAATAGATGTCGTGCATGCCTTCCAGCGCCTCGTTCTGCCAAGCATTGACCTCGAGGATCACTTTTTGCGCGCGCTCGAGCCAGGTCTTGTTGTTGCCGACCGACGACGAGGGGATGAGCTTGCCGTCCGGCCGGACACCGGTCACCTCGATCACCGCGGCGTCGAGCGGACCGAGGAAGCCCTGCCACGCCATCGGCGCGACCTGGCTCAAATGCATGTCGAAATAGTCCATCTCGCCGCGGTTAATCCGGTCGCGAACGTCCGGATCGGAATTGTACGGCAGGCGGTATTCGATCCCGTTGACCTTGGCGAGCGCGCCGTCGAGCTCGGGTCCCGTCGACGCGCCGGTCCAGATCCGCACCTGGAACGGATTGCCGGCCGCGTGTTCGGCCTCGATGCGGGCGGCCAGCGCGAGCGGAACGGCTTTCGGATAACCGGAGCCGGTGAAGCCGCTCATGCCGATCGCATCGTGCGGCTTGATCAACGCTGCGGCGTCCTCCGCGCTCATCACTTTGCGGCGCAGATTGTCGCAGTCGATTCGAGATCGATGCACTGGGTCCCCCGACTGGCTCTTTGATTCGGCCGGATTAATTGTCGGCGGACAAGGCGTCGATTGCGCGCGCACGGCCTTGATCTAGGTCAAGCGCAAGGCGGCGGACGGCTAAAGTAGTATGCAGCGACTTCGGCAAATGGCGGACTGGTTAGCGATACGCTACCAATATCGCACCCACCGCGATCAACGCGATGCCCAGCCAGTTTGGCGTGCTCAACCTTTCGCCGAGAAATATCACGCCGAATATCGCTACGAGCACAACCGACAATTTGTCGATCGGCGCGACCTTGGCCGCCTCGCCGATCTTGAGCGCGCGAAAATAGCACAGCCAAGACGCGCCGGTGCCCAGGCCTGACAGCAGCAGGAATAGATAAGTGCGGCCGGAGATCGAGCCGGGCGCCTGGAATTGTCCCGTTACCGCCAAAAGAAATCCCAGCGTGACGATGACCACGATGGTGCGGATGAAGGTGGCGAGATCGGAATTGACGTTCTCGACGCCGACTTTGGCGAAGATCGCGGTCAGCGCCGCGAAGATCGCCGACAGCACCGCCCAAGTTTGCCAAGACGACGTTAGGTTCATTCGTTTTTCCGCATATAGGCCGGCGTGCCGCCAGCAAGGAAATCCTCGCGCGGCGGCGAAAACATATCCACCACTTCGGTGTCCTCCGGAAAGAAACCCTCGTGCTCGACACCGGAGGGGATCACCGCCACGTCGCCCGCACCCATGCTGCGGCGCTCGTCGCCGATGCGGAAGTCCATCTTACCCTTGAGCATCCATACGATCTGCTCGTGCGGATGCTTGTGCGCCGCCGCGTATGCGCCGGCTTTGATTTTCCACCACACCATCATGCTCTGTTTGCCCGACAAGACCCGACGGCTGATCTTGTCGGTGATGCGCTCTTCCGGCAGCGCCTCGAGTTGCTGGAAACCGAACAGGACGGGCATGGGGCCTCCGTTTCCTCGGGATTAGCCGGACACCGCGAATTTGATCGCGAACAGCACCGCCAGCACGATCACCGCCGGCGAGGCCTCCTTCACCTTGCCCGAGATCAGCTTGGTCAGCGCATACGTGATGAAGCCGAGCCCAATGCCGGTGGCGATCGAATAGGTCAGCGGCATGGTGATCGCCGTCACCACCGCCGGCGCGTATTCGGTGATGTCCTCCCAGTCGATTTCGGCAAGGCCGCGCGCCATCACGCAGGCGACGTACAAGAGCGCCGCCGAGGTGGCGTAAGCCGGGATCATGCCGGCGAGCGGCGCGAACAGCAGCGCCAGCAGAAAGAAGATCGACACAAAGGCCGCGGTCAGGCCGGTGCGGCCGCCGGCCGAGACGCCGGCCGCGCTCTCGATATAGCTGGTGGTGGTGGAGGTGCCGATCACCGCGCCGAACATGGCGGCGAACGAATCGGAGATCAGCGCCTCCTTCATGCGCGCGAGCTTGCCGTTCTTCATCAGCCCGGTGCGGTGGGTGACGCCGATCAGCGTACCGGCGTTGTCGAACACGTCGATGAACAGGATCGAGAACACCACGATCAGGAAGGTGCCTTCGAATACGCGCGAGAAATCGAGCTGCAGCAGCGTCGGCTTGATCGAAGGCGGCAGCGACACGATGCCGGAATAATGCGCCAGGCCGAACGGCAGGCCGATGGCGGTGACGACCAGTATGCCGATCAGCGTGCCGCCGATGACCTTTCGGTAATTGAGTGCGACGATCAGCACAAAGCCGAGCAGCGCCAGCGCCGCCACCGGGTTCTTCAGATCGCCCAAGGTGACGAGTGTCGCCGGTTGAGCCACCACGACGTGAGCTTCTTCCAGCGCGATGATGCCGAGGAACAATCCGACGCCGGCTGAGACCGCGAGTTTGAGGTTCTGCGGGATCGACTCGATGACGTATTGCCGGATGCGGAACACCGAAATCAAAAAGAACAACACGCCGGAGCAGAACACGGCGGCGAGCGCCTGTTGCCAGGTATATTTGTAGGTCAGCACCACGGTGAAGGCGAAGAAGGCGTTGATGCCCATGCCGGGCGCGAGCGCGATCGGGTAGTTGGCGTAGAGCGCCATCACCATGGTGCTCACCGCGGCGGCGACGCAGGTGGCGACGAACACCGAGCCCTGGTCCATGCCGGTCTTGCTCAGGATCGCCGGGTTGACGAACACGATGTAGACCATGGTGAGGAACGTGGTCAGGCCGGCGATGAATTCGGTGCGGATGTCGGTGCCCTGCTCCTTGAGCCCGAAATAGTTCTCCAGCATCGCGGCGAACCCGTTGCCGCTCTCCGCCTTCGCTTCAGTCTGCTTTGCTTGTTTGGCCATGGGACCCCCTCCGCCGGCTGCCTCATGGGACAAGCCTAGCCGTTACGGCAGCCGCCCGCTCTAGCGACTTTGGATGCTGTGGATACCGGCGGCGGCCTCGCTACGATTTGGCGCCGGCCGCGGACGGGAACGGCTACGAAGGGATGGTCTACTGGCTGTTCCGCGGCAAAATGCGCGCGGGCGAGAGCTATCCCTAAGCCGTTGCGGCCGCCGGCACTGCCACCTCACCCTGCATCAGGCGGCGCGCGGTGCGGAACAGCACGGCGCTGTCGGCGATCCATTCGCCGCCGCTCTGCCGGACGACCGCACCCACGGAAACGAGCCCGGACGGGTTGGCAACGCGCACCTCGCCGGCGGCGTTCGCCGGCCGCGACAGCCGATTGGGAACCGAGCCGCCGACTTGCGTGGCGACGCCGAGATTGAGACCGCCGGTGCCGGGTACGGCGCGGTGCGCGCGCTGCATCGACATCATGCGGGTGGCGACGTCGAAATCCTGCGCCTGGTAGCTTGTCCCGTCGAGACTCTTGAACGGCGCAGGCGCGCGCGGCGAGCGCAATGCGCGGCGTCTGCAGGCCGACCTGCGCCGGCTCGCTCGCCAATCCGATCATGACGCCCGCTTGCCGGCGGAGTTTTTCCAGCAGGCTCATGACGCGCGGCTGCGCTTCGATTTCATTGGGCGATTCCGAGCCCTTGAGGCCGACGCTTTGCGCATCGACATAGACAATCGGCGACGTGGCATCGATGATCGACACTTCGAATTTGCCGTCGGCGCCGAGATCGATCCAGTCGACGACATTGCCGGTCGGCAGCAGCTTGCCGGTGACGGCGCCGCCGGGCGCGAGAAAATCGAGCCTTATGCGCGAACCCGTTCCCGCCACCCCGGCGATCCCATAGTCGCCCGCCGTTGCCGCCTTGCCGTCCTGCACCGCAAAGCGCGAGTGAATGATCTTCTTGGTATTGGTCTGGTGGATGCGGACCAGAACCTCGCCGTCTTTTGCCGGCACGAGACCTTCATCGACGGCGAAATGTCCGACGGCCGACGACAGGTTGCCGCAATTGTTGCTCCAGTCGGCGACCGGTTCTTCCACCGCCAATTGGATGAAGGTGTAATCGACGTCCGCCTCCGGATGCGTCGGCGGTCCGATGACGACCGCTTTCGACAACGAGGAAATCCCACCGCCCATGCCGTTGAGCTGCCGGCCGTAAGGGTCTGGACTGCCGATCGCCGCCAGAAAAATGCGGTCGCAAACGTCGCGATCGGCCGGCAAATCGCGCGCGTGAAAAAAGACGCCCTTGCTGGTGCCGCCGCGATAGAAAACGGCAGGAATGAAACTCTGGCTCATGCAATCCTCGCGGCTGGTTGATCGTCGTTTCCTTAACGCACGCCCGGCGGCTGGCGGAATGTCCGACGGCGCCTGCACTCCGTCCATCGGGTATCCTGAACCGGAACCAAATATACGCGTCATATCCAGTTTGCATAAAATAATGCGGCTTCGGACAAGCTTGAACTAACTAGACATATTATGCTGCGCCGACTCACAATTATTTGAATTTCAATACCTCTGTTCCAACCACAATCAGGCTAATGCTGCGCCGCAAGGACGGGGCTCATTGGAGTCTCGACATGAAAACGCTAGTGACTGCATTCGCGCTGGCAACGCTTGTGGCAACTCCGGCGATATCCAAGCAACGTCACGCCGTCTCTCCGGAAGCCGCTGCAGCGCAAGCTTCCGTGCCGAATGACCGGGGTCCGCCGGCGGTTGACGCCATTACGGTGGTCGTCAACGGCGAGATCGTCGGTCGCGATCCTGACCCGACTGTGCGCCTCATGTTGATTCGCGATCCCAGGGCCGACGCGCCGTAGTACAGGCGCTCCCGATGCACGACCACAAAGCCCGGCCTCACACCGGGCTTTGTGCATTTTGCAGGATGCTCCACCGGGCGAGCTCCGCGAAAGAGCAAACATCCGCCAGCGCAATGGGCGTGTCCATTGTGCCCGCACCCTAAGGCGTCGGCGGCCGC
Source organism: uncultured Alphaproteobacteria bacterium (assembly GCA_963749625.1). Classification (GTDB taxonomy): domain Bacteria; phylum Pseudomonadota; class Alphaproteobacteria; order Rhizobiales; family Xanthobacteraceae; genus Pseudolabrys. The sequence goes on from CAVVNY010000010.1 coordinate 79,964, forward strand.
ACCATGGCCCAGCCGAGCCGGATCAGCGGCAGAAATCCTTGCATCGGACGCGCGAAGGAGCGCGGCACTTCCTGCACCAAAGCGGGAAACTGCGTCTTCAGCGCCGCCGGCGGCGTACCGGTGTTGTCGGCGGCCGGCCAAACCAGGAGGCCGCCGCGCTTTTGGAAATCGGCAGGGCTCGCCCACGGGCTGCGTTGCGGCGCCCAGTCGAAATAGACATGCGGCCGGCTCGGGGCGCCAAGCGCGACCAGCGGCGCCAGCCGCTCATCGCCGGTGACGTAAGCGAGCGGCATGCCGGTGCGACGCTGGTAACTGTCGGCGAAGAAGCGGCCCTCGGCTCTTGCCGGCTGCGACACCCTGAGATTGACCGAGGCCACCCAGGGCAACAGCACGATGCCGAGCACGATGAAGGCCGGCGGCACCACCAAGAGGCCGAGCCAGATCGACGACACCATGCGCTCGCGGTAGATCGGCGCCTGATCGCCGACCGCGACCACCACGGCAAGGCCGGACAGCACCACCAGCGGCGCGACATGCTCGAGCGGTCCAAGCCGGCCGCTGGCGAATACGATGGCGATCGCCAAACCTGCCGGCATCAGCGCAAAAAAATAGACGAAAAACCGCCCGAAAGTCTCGACCGGATTGCGGTCGATCAACGGCGGCGCGCGCTCGCGCCGGCGGTGTGGCCAGCCGCTGGCAAAGGCGACCATCAAGGCGAGGCCGAGATGGGTCAACAGCAGCGCGAGGCAAAGCCAGATGCCGGGCGACAGCGTGCCGGCCGCAGCGCCATCGTTGAGGCCGGAGACGACGAGATCGCGCGCGCCCTTGAGCCACGCCAGATGCGGGAAGATAACGATGAGGAACGGCAGCAGCGCGAGCCACGGCTCGGGATGCAACAGCGCCGCGCGCGCGCGCTCGCTTCCCAGCGTGAACACCAGCAGCAACGCGATCAGGATCAGCCCGACATAGCTTGCCAGCAGCAGCAGGCCGAGATCGACCGCAAGCAGAAACCAGTAGCCGCGCTCGCCTTCGCCGGCCGCGCGCCAGTAGTGCAGCAGCGCCAGCGCCCAGAGCGGCGCCGCCAGCACGGCCGGGCCGAAATCAGGCGTCGGTACCGTGAAGGCGGCGATGCCGAGCATCAGCAGCACGGCGAGCACGGCGTGGCGCGTGCCGACGATGCGGCGGCCGAGGGTGAACACCGCCCAGTAGGTGACGACGACGCAGGCCTGCGCCAAGGCGTAAAGCCCGAACGCGCCGGCCAGCCGGAACGCCAGTTCGCCGAGCCAGAACGAAAGCGGCGGCCCCAGATAACTGCCGAGCACGAATTCATGGCCTATGGCGAGCAAGAGCGGCACCCCGCCGGGCGGCGCTGCGTAGAACAGCGCCGGCATCAGCGTCCAGATCGCCGCTTGCGAAAGCGCCACGGTCCAGAACACCACGGCCGGTCGCCCGCGCAGGAATTCAATGATCAGGGAGACGTAATGCATTGGCCCGGTTGGGTGAAAAGCGGAAAGGCCCCGCGCAGAGATAGAGAAGCCGGACTAAAGAGGCAACAAGGCCGCCAAGGCCTCGTCCTCGATTTCGGCCATGCTGGCGAGTTTTTCCGCCACCGGCGCAAAGGACTTGCGGTGATGGATGGTCGGCCCCAGCCGCGCAAGCGCCGCGAAATGCTCAGGCACCGAATAGCCCATGTGGCGCTCGAAGCCGTAGCCGGGATGCGCGAGGCCGAGGCGCACCATCAGCCGGTCGCGCGTGACCTTGGCGACGATCGAGGCCGCCGCCACCGACAGCACCAGCGCGTCGCCCGAGACCACTGCCTGGCAGTCGCAGCCGCAGTCGATTTTCATATTGCCGTCGACGAAAACCAGCTTGGGCGCGACCGGCAGGGCTTTTACTGCGCGCGCCAACGCCCACAGCGAAGCGCGCAGGATGTTGTCGCGGTCGATGCGCGCGACCGTGCCGAAAGCCACCGCCACTTGCGCCGAGGCGCAGATTTTCTCGTACAGCTTCTCGCGCGCGGCAGCGTCGAGCTTCTTGGAATCGTTGAGGCCGCGCGGGATGCGGTCGGGATCGAGGATAACGGCGGCCGCCACCACCGGACCGGCGAGCGGTCCCCTGCCCGCTTCGTCGCAGCCGGCGACCGGGAAGATGCCGCTATTGAGCGCGCGCCGCTCGCGCCGGAAGGTCGGCCGCAGCACGGGCTCTTTGAGCGGCAGGCGCTGGACGGGCTTTTTGGCGGGGCGGTTCATCACACGATTCCTGGCGCGATCAGTGCGCGGCAGGGCGCGCGAGTCAATGCGGGACGCCACGGGTGTGGATGACGCGGGAAAGCCACACCGCTGAAAGTCATCTACGGCGCGGACTCATAAAGTCGCGGCCAAAGTCTGGTCTCGAGCAGCGGCGGGCAATGTTGAATTTAGCCCGAGGCGGTTCGTCGGCGAATGCCCCGCAACGGACATTGGACTTTCACGTAGCAAACCGTTTCCGCCATCCGGTAAGCCAAATTCATGGAACCGGACTATGACATTTACATTTGTAATATATATCATTGTTGAGGAAAGTTCGCGTTTAGGCGGACGGAGGCGGGCGTGCTCGAATCGACCCCAATGTTTATTCCGCCGGCTCCGACGCCGCGGTTGGAGCCTTTGGGTCTGATCGCGTTGCTGCGCGCGCTCAAGACCAATCCGCTCGAAGCATGGACGCAGGCACATTTCGAACAACCTATCGTCACGGGCGGACTTTTAATCGGGCGGGTCGCGGTGATCAGCGATCCGGCGGCAATCCGCCATGTGTTGCTCGATAATGCCGCCAACTATCACAAAGACTGGATGCAACGGCGCATCCTGTCGGCGGGCCTTGCGAATGGACTATTGAGCGCCGAAGGCAACCAATGGAAGGCTCAGCGTCGCGCGCTGGCACCGCTATTCTCGCGCAAAGCCGTGCTGGCATTCTCCGCCGCGATGGTTGCTTCAGCCCAGGCGCTGGTCGATCGGCTCGCCCGGCACCAAGACCAAGTCGTCGATGTTGCGGTCGAGGCGACGCGGACAACTCTCGACGTTCTGGAACGGACCATCTTTTCCGATGGATTCGGCCGGGCGACGGAGGAAATCCGCGTGGCAATGAAGGCCTATTTCGACGCGATTGGACAGATCGACCCGTTCGACTTGCTTGGCGTGCCGGCTGTGGTGCCTCGGCCAAGCCGTTGGCGCTTGCGTCCCATGCTTCGGCTATTCGAGGATGCGATCGATACGATCATTTCCACACGCCGTCAGCAAATCGCCAAGAACAAACCCGATGTGCCGCGCGATATTTTGACATTTCTCCTCGAAGCTCGTGATCCCGAGACCGGTGAAGCGCTCAGCGAGGTCGAGATTCGCGCGAATATCCTGACCTTCATCGCTGCCGGTCAAGAAACAACGGCTAATTGTATTACTTGGTCGTTGTATCTGCTGTCGCAGTCGCCCGAATGGCGGGAGCGGATCCAAGCAGAAGCCGACCGGGAGTTCGGTGACGCCAACGGCGATGTGGCCGATCGCCTCGTTGAAACGCGAGCCTTAATCGACGAGACGAACCGGCTCTATCCGCCGCTGGCCGCCATGAGTCGCGCTGCACTCGGGCCGGATGAACTGGCCGGTCAACCGATTTACCGCGGCACAATGGTCGTCATCGCACCCTACGTGCTGCATCGCCACCGCGCGTTATGGACAAAACCGGATAGTTTTGATCCGAACCGCTTCCTCAACGGTGCGCGTGAGAAGATCGACCGTTACGCCTATCTCCCGTTCGGCGCCGGACCGCGCATCTGCATTGGCGCCACGTTCGCGATCCAGGAAGCAACGATCGTCGTGGCGGCGATCATGCGGAATTTCGATCTGGAACTCGCGCCGGGCCATGCGGTCTGGCCGGTGCTAAAGGTGACGTTACGGCCCAAAGGCGGCCTGCCGATGACCGTCAGGCGGCGGGTTCGCTGACCTTGCGCTTGGCCAAGCTTGAGCCAAGCGGCCAGTACTGATCTCTAGCGTATCAAACGGTAATCGGTGCGTTTGCTAAGCAATTGGCTTGCCGCCACGGCACCCGCGCAGAACAAGGCCAATTCTCCCACGTCGACATGGTCATCAACGTAGATGCTCAACATCGGCTCATATAGAAGGGTCGCGGCGCAAAGAACGCTCACAGCCGTTGCTATCATCGCTGAAGTTCTGCCGAATTTGATCGCGACAAAAATAATCGGCAAAAGATACGCAAAGATTAAGTGCGGAATGTCGAAAGATGAATTCACCACCAATAGAGCTGCGGTCGCCAGCATCACGAAACTGAGCGACGTCAATAGATCGCTCCACTGTGACGTGATCGATCCGAACACACGACTGACAACAGCCGGCGTTTTGTCGCGCAATCTGACGAAGGCCGAAACCGTGGCATCTTTCGCCCGAGACAGCGCGGCGGAAGCGGCGGCCCATGTGCGCCCTCCGCGGTCTGTCGGCGCCCAGAGTTCGTCATAGTTGGCAAACTTCTTCAGCGTCTTCTCGTAGCGGGTGGGTTCGAGCCAAGGAAGAATCCGGCTAAACACCGCGTTGCAGAATGTTGAGGTGTGGCGGACGTAAAGATCGATCGGATCCAGCCGGTATTGCAGGTGAAGTTTGGGATCATAGTTCAGCGCGGTGCTGTGGAACCGTTTGTAGCCGTTCGCTATCGCCCAGCTGATCAGGTCGCGGAAAGTATAGTGGTAAAGATGCAGGTCGATCGCGACCGTATAATCGAGGCCGAGATACTCGGCGTGGATCATGTCGCCTTGCAGGAGGCACGACCCGAAAGCGACGATTTTCCCGCATTGGCGCCAGACGAAGAAACGGTTCTTGTCGCCGATGCGGCGGCCGAGGCCGCAAAAATATTCCTTGGTCAGCTTCTCAAAATGCAGATTCGACCGGTTATAGACCTGCAAATAGAGCGGATAGATCTCATCGATGATCGGTGCAACGTCGTCGACAACGCTCATTTCGATTGGCGCCGCCGCCTTATCCGCGGCCCTCAACTTCAATCGTAATTTTCTTCGCGCGCCGCCGCTGAGTGCGCGCACCATGTATTCCTCGAAGCTCGAATAATCGATGTTGAGCATGACATTGGGAAGACTGGGAATGCGCGTGAAGTCTGCGTCCAAGAAACATTCCAGCGTCGGCCGATATTTTGCGGAAAACTCCTTGAGGACGATGAGACGCGCCTTCAGGTCGCGCGCTTTCTTCACGATTGTCGACGCGAGCAGGCAAGCGCTGGAGCGCTGCGCGAACTCATCTTGGCCGTCGAGGTGTCCTTCTCCGGCGGCGCATCCCACCATCATCGTGCGCGCGCGCATGAAGCGCGGCCAGAAGCGGCGGATGAAATCCGTCAGCCATCCAATTCGCGGTTTGGCGCCGACGAGCAAATCAAGATCGAGGACAAAAAACGGCTGGATGGCGCTAATGTCGCCTTTCCAGTCCCGGACGATGAAATACCGGTAGTCGAACTCCTCATGGAGCGTATCTTCAACCAGTTCATAATACCGGCGGTCCTTTGCCTCGGAGCCGAAGGCGCTGGACCAATGCGTGCATTGCATCGCCTCGATACGCGAAACGACCTCCACGCTGCCAACCAAAGCAGCGGTAAAGCGAGCAACTTGGTTCACGGATCACGCGCTCTTTTTGTTAGTTATTATTGTCACTATGTTAGGCAACTCTACGCGAAATATCGATTTTAATACGATAAACATTCTTGATCTAAGTCAAAAGGTTAACGTCGATTGCCGGCCTGCCGGCTGCTTTGCTGCAATCCAAAACGACGCCATTGGCACTGCGCGGAAATGCCGCGACCGCGGTCGGGAATCCGCTGTCGGGGGCAAAGCGGACATCGGCCGACGGCCGATCGGTCTTGATTAATGCGTACACGCCCCTAGTCTTTTCACGCGCGCCAACTCAGAAGCGCGAAGTCCGCTCGGCGACGGGAGGCTGTCATGCTCAAACCGATCACGTGGCTCGCCGCGGCGGTCGCGCTCGCAGGCTTAGCCGATCCGGCCGCCGCGCAAAATTCGACCGACGCCTGGCCGACGCGATCGGTCACCTTGGTGGTGCCGTTCGCCGCCGGCGGCCCGGTGGACACAGTCGCGCGCATCGTGACGGCGCGGCTGAGCGAACTGCTCGGCCAGCCATTCGTCGTCGAAAACGTCGGCGGCGCCGGCGGCATGATCGGCGCGGCCCGCGTCGCCAGCGCTTCGCCGGACGGCTACACCTTGCTGCTCTCGGGCAGCGCCGTACTCGCGATTAGCCAGACATTGCACGCCAAGCCGCTCTACAACTCGGTGACCGACTTCGAGCAGGTCGCCGTGTTTGCCGACGCGGCGCGGGTTCTGATCACGCGCAAGGGCATCCCCGCGAAGACGCTGCCGGAATTCATCGATTACGCGAAGGCGCACCAAGCGACGATGCACTACGGCTCGGCCGGCGTGGGCTCGGGCGTCCATGTCTGCGCGGTGCTGCTCAACCTCGCCATGGGCACCAAGATCGCGCATGTGCCCTATCGCGGTTCAGGTCCCGCCATGCAGGATTTGATCGCCGGCCGCATCGACTTCATCCCCGAACAGATCGCGACGGCGCTGCCGCATATCCGCGCCGGAACGGTCAATGGCGTCGTCACGCTCGGCCTCAATCGCGCGCCCGGCCTGGAAAATCTCCCGACCGCGGATGAGCAGGGCATCAAGGGTCTCGACTGCGGCGCCTGGATCTCGTTTTCGTTTCCAAAAGGAACGCCGCAGGCGATCGTGCACAAGCTCGCCAAGGCGACGAACGATGCGGTGAATACGCCTGCCGTGCGCGAACGCTTCAAGAGCATCGGCGTGGTGGTGCCGGCGCCGGAACGCCGCACGCCGGAATACATGACCAAGTTCGTCGCCGACGAGATCGCGCGCTGGGCGGTGCCGATCAAGGCGAGCGGCGTCGCAACAAAATAGCCGCGCTGTGCAAGCCTCAGAACAGGGCTCGACTGCCCGCTTCTAACCGGTTCGGAAAAGGCCTAGCGTTTGCACAATTCCGAACGCCAACCGGAAAAAGCCCGGCAAGAAGCAGCCGGAAACGGGGGAGACAATCGCCATGACGACGAAGAAAGACGACTTGCTGGGACGGCGCGAGTTCCTCGGTGCGCTCGGTGCGGGCGCAGTGGCGGCCGGCTCGCTCGGCGCCGCGACCCCGGCTGCCGCGCAAAAGACCGACGACAAGAACGCGGCCCCGCTCCGAATCATCGACTTCCACAATCACTACATGGGCCCCAAATTGACCCTGACCAATCTGGCCTCGGTGCCGCCGGCGGCGCGGGCCTATTGGGAAGGCGTCAACAAGAAGATCGCCGATCCGGCCGCGCTGCTGGCGTCGATCGACGCCGCCGGCATCAGCGCGCGCGTGATCAACACGCCGACCGCCTTCATCGAGGATGCCGACGGCAATGTTCCGCTCAGCGTCTATGCGCCGATCAACGATCACATCGCGGACCTGGTGGCCAAGAATCCGGGCCGCCTTTACGGCATGGCCTCGGTCGACGCCTATAGCGGCGACGCCGGCGCACGCGAACTGACCCGCGCCGTGCGTGAGCTTGGCTTGCGCGGCGTCTTTGTCGAGGCCGGGAAAAAGGGTCTGCTGCTCGACGCCAAGGAGGCGCGCCCGACGCTGGCGACGGCGGCAGCGCTTGGCATACCGGTATTCGTCCATCCGGTCACCGACCCGGCCATGCACAACCGGTTCAAGAAATACGGCCGCTCCGGCGTGCGGCTCGCCCGCAGCACGATCAATTCGGCGGCGCTGATCGCCATGCTGGAAGGCGGCGCGTTCGACGAATTGCCCAATCTGCGCGTCGTCGTCACGACGCTCGCGATCGGCGGCGTCCTGGTCACCGGCGGTTTCGGCGACGGCTTCCGCATCCGCAGCGATGCGCCGGCCCTGACCCGCCGCCACGTCTATATCGACACCATGGGCCTGCACCCGGCGCTGGTGCGCAGCGTCGTCGGCCTGCTAGGCGCCGACCACGTCGTCGTCGGCACCGACTGGCCGATCGCGGTGGAGCAATCCGTGCCGGAACGGCTGCAGAAGGCATTCGCGTTCTGCGAGCTCAATGCCGCCGAGCAGCGCATGATCGCCAGCGAGAATCTTCTGAAATTGATGGGAGTCGCATAGCCGGCAGGCCGCGCCCGCCCGTCAAACGCATCCCTCACGGGCAAAACCGAGCTAGCGCACGATACGCGGCACGCGCTATCTATGTCGCTTCAGCCGGCCCCCCGGGGCCGGCATAATTTTGAGAGTCCGATGGCAGCCAATCCGAAAATCGTCGTCCGCTTTGACTTTCCCTACGATCGCGCCATGGCCGAACGGCTGACGCGCGAAGCCGATATCGAGCTGCGCACCTGCGCGCGCGAGGGCGACGAGGCGCGCGCCTGGGCCGATCTTGGCGACGCGCACGTCTATATGATTTCGTCGGCCAAGGACGAGCTGCCGCGGCAATGGTTCGCGACCGCCGAGTTATTGGCGCGCTGCCCAAAGCTGGTCTGCGTCTCGACCAGCGGCGCCGGCTACGACACCGTCGATGTCGGTGCCTGCAGCAAGGCCGGCATCATCGTCGTCAACCAGGCCGGTATGAACGCGGGCGCGGTCTCCGAGCACACGCTCGGCATGATGCTGTCGCTGTCGAAGCGGATATACGAATGCGACCGGCGCTTGCGGCGCGACCGCGGCTATGCGCGCGAAGACCTGATGGGCCACGACATTTCCGGCAAGACCGTCGGACTGGTCGGCATCGGCCATGTCGGCACCCGCGTCGCGCGGCTTTCGGCCGCCTTCGGCATGACCGTACTGGCCTACGATCCTTACGTCAGCGCGGACGAGATCGCCCGGCGCGGCGCGCGTTCGGTGACGCTGGAGGAACTGCTGGCGCAATCGGATTTCGTCTCGATCCACTGTCCGCGCACAGCTGAGACGCTCGGCATGATCGACGCGCCGGCATTGGCCCGCATGAAGAAGGGCGCCATTTTCGTGACCACGGCGCGCGGCGGCATCACCGACGAGGCCGCGCTCTACGCGGCGCTGCAATCGGGCCAGCTGAGCGGCGCCGGCGTCGACGTCTGGGACAAGGAGCCGCCGCCGCTGCAACATCCGCTGCTGACGCTCGATAACGTGATCGCGACCTACCACACCGCCGGTGTGACGACGGAAGCGCGGCAGAATATGGCCGCCCAGGCGGCCGAACAGATCGTCGGCATTCTCAAGGGTGGGAGGCCGCCGCGTCTGCTCAATCCGGAAATATGGCCGGCCTATCGCGCGCGCTTCGAAGCGATCATCGGCGTGCCGGTGTGACCGCGGCCACGTCTCAGAACAAGCTCAACTGCTCGTTCACCGGCTTCGGCGCGCGGAAATGCGCGGTCGAGAGCGAGAACTTGCTCGCGTTCAAGCCCAGCTTCTCGCACGCCATCTCGAAGCGGCGGCCGATCATCCAGGCATAGGGCCCGGTGCCCTTCATGCGCTTGCCGAAGGTCGAATCGTAGTCCTTGCCGCCGCGCGTTTCGCGGATCAGCTTGAACACGTGCCGATATTTGTCGGGATAATTCGCCATCAGCCATTCGCGGAACAGATCGCGCACCTCGAGCGGCAGGCGCAACAGTACATAGCCCGCTTCCTTGACGCCGGCGGCGGCGGCCGCATCGAGGATACGCTCGATCTCCATGTCGTTGAGCGCCGGGATCACCGGCGCCACCATCACCGTCGTCGGCACGCCGACTTGCGCCAGGCGCCGCAGCGTCTCCAGGCGGCGCATCGGCGTTGCCGCGCGCGGCTCCATCTTGCGCGCGAGTTCCGGATCGAGCGTGGTCACCGACAGCGCAACCTTGGCCAGTTTGCGCTCGGCCATGCGCGCCAGAATGTCGAGATCGCGCAGCACCAGCGCCGATTTGGTGACGATGCCCACGGGGTGTCCGGCGCGCTCGAGTACTTCCAGGATGCGGCGCATGACTTTGTAGCGCCGCTCGATCGGCTGATAGGGATCGGTATTGGTGCCGATGGCGATCACCTTGGGCGAATAGCCGGGCGCCGACAATTCGCGCTCCAGGAGTTCGGCCGCTTCCGGCTTGACGAACAATTTGGATTCGAAATCGAGCCCGGGCGACAGACCAAGATAGGCGTGCGTCGGGCGCGCGAAGCAATAGACGCAGCCGTGCTCGCAGCCGCGATACGGGTTGATCGAGCGGTCGAAGCCGATGTCGGGCGAATCGTTGCGGGTGATGATCTTGCGAGTGGCGTCGGTCGCGACCGTGGTCGTGAACGGCGGCAATTCGTCGAGCGAGCGCCAGCCGTCATCGAAGGCGATGCGGGCGAGCGGTTCGTAGCGGCCGGTGGCGTTGCTCTGCGCGCCGCGGCCGCGCCGCCGCTCATGCTCGACCACCACGCCGAGCAATTCGGTGGCGTCATCGACATAGACGCCCGCCGGCGTGGAGGGCAGCTCCTTTTCCGGCGGGCGTCTCAGGGCTGCGCTTTGTCGAGCCATGGCGGTAACTTAATAGCTCAATGTGAACATAACAAGAACATTTTAAAAAAGCCCACAAAATGCGCAGTTTCGGCACGATATCGTAGGGCTTTCGGCAAATCCCACATGATATGGTGCGGCCCGATCCACAAGGCCGGGTTCCATGCTGAGCGTCATCATCTCCACCCACGAATCGGAGCGCGCTTTGGTGCCGACACTGGCCGCGCTGGTGCCCGGCGCCACTGCCGGCCTACTCGGCGAGGTGATCGTGGCCGACGCCGGCTCGCACGACGACACCGCCGAGGTGGCCGATATCGCCGGCTGCCGCTTTATGACCTCGAGCGAGCCGCTGGGCGCGCGGCTAAAGTCGGCGGCGGCTTCGACGCGCACGCCGTGGCTGTTGTTCCTGCGCGCCGGCTGCGTGCCGGACCCGGGCTGGATAGAGGCCGCCGAACGCTTCATCGAGGCGACCGAGCGGCTCGACGGCGCCGCCCGCGCCGCGGTGTTCCGCCCGCCCGGCGTCGCCGACCTGCTGCGGCCGGGCCTGGCCGAACTGATCGCGCTTTTGCGTGTCACCCTCGGCGGCGGCGCGAAGCCCGAGCAGGGCCTGCTGATTGCGCGGCGGCACTACAACCGCATCGGCGGCCATCCAGAAGGCGCCGACGCCGAGACCGAGATGCTGCGTCGGATTGGCCGGCGGCGGCTGGCCATGCTGGCGGCCGGCGTGCGGCAGGCGCGATAGGCCATTCCCCGCTCATGCCCGCGCAAGCGGGCATCCAGTTCCAAACTCAAGTTTCTTGGCTCTGGGTCGCCGCCTGCGCGGGACGAGCGAGCACCATCTAATACTTGACTTTATCAACTAATTGCCCGACCCTGCCGGCATGTCCAACGCGCTCGCACAACGCACCGCCGCCGTGCGCCGCTTCAACCGCTTCTACACGCGGCAGATCGGCGTCTTGCGCAAAAACTATCTCGACAGCCCCTACTCGCTCGGCGAGATGCGGGTGCTCTACGAACTGTCGCACGGCGAGGTGAAGACCGCGAGCGATATCGGCCGCGCGCTCGATCTCGACGCCGGCTATCTCTCGCGCGTGCTGCGCAATTTCGAGAAGCGCGGCCTCATCACCCGCAAGACGTCGGCGAAAGACGCCCGCCAAAGCGACATCGCGCTCAGCGCGCGCGGCGCCAAAGTCTTCGCCCCGCTGGAAAAGCGCTCGCAGGATTTGGTCGGCGGCATGCTCGGCAAGCTCAAGCCCGACGAGCAGGCGCGGCTGGTCGCGGCGATGCAAACGATCGAAACGCTGCTGGATGAGCCGTGCTGCGGCGCCGGCGCGTTCATACCGCTTGCGCGCGCCGCGGCACGGCGATTTCGGCTGGATGGTGTCCCGCCACGCCCAGCTCTACGCGCAGGAATACAATTGGGGCGACCCGTTCGAGGGCCTGTGCGCGCAGATCGTCGCCGACTTCGTCAACAACTTCGATGCCGAGCTCGAACGCTGCTGGATTGCCGAAATGGACGGCGAGAACGTCGGCTGCGTCATGCTGGTCAAGGACGCGCCCGGCGTCGCGCGGCTGCGCCTGCTGCTGGTCGAGCCGAAGGCGCGCGGCTTGGGCCTCGGCCAACGGCTGGTCGACGAATGCGTCAAATTCGCGCGCGCGGCCGGCTACAAGCGTGTCACGCTGTGGACGCACAGCATTCTCTTCGCCGCGCGCCGCGCCTACGAGAAGGCCGGCTTCACGCTGACCTCCAGCGAGAAAAAACACAGCTGGGGCGAGGACGTCGTCGCCGAATATTGGGATTTGACGCTGTGACGCTGGAGCCGACGGAGTTCGGCTCGCTCCCGGTCGCCTGTCACGAAGCGAATGCCAAGCGGCTGCGCACGCAGGCGCGCACGCGAATTATCTTGAAAATGATCGCAGCTTGCGCGCGCTACGCGGTGGCTCCTTTTGCCTTCGGCCGCCGCATGTGCTCGTCCAGCCGCGGCAATATCTCCACGAAATTGCACGGCCGGTAGCGGTAGTCGAGCTGATGCACCAGGATTTCGTCCCAGGCGTCCTTGCAGGCGCCGGGCGAGCCGGGCAGGCAGAAAATGTAAGTCGAATTGGCGACGCCGGCGGTGGCCCGCGTCTGGATCGCCGAGGTGCCGATCTTCTTCTCGCTCACCAGCAGGAACATCGTCGAGAAGCCGTCCATTTTCTTTTCGAACAGCGGCTCGACCGCCTCCGGCGTCACGTCGCGGCCGGTAAAGCCGGTGCCGCCGGTGGTGATCACCACGTCGATGAACTTGTCCGCGATCCAGTCCTTCACGCGCTGGCGGATCGCCTTCACGTCGTCCTTGACGATCGACCGCTCGGCCAGCGTGTGGCCGGCGGCGCGGATGCGCTCGGCCAGCGTGTTGCCGGACTTGTCGTCGGCGCGCTCGCGGGTATCGGACACCGTGAGTACCGCGATCTTGAGCGGAACGAATTGGCGCGTTTCGTCGATGCCGGGCATTCCGTGCGTCCTTAAAGTGAAGCCGCCGCGAAAGTATCGCAGGCCGACAACTTGCCCTGCTTCAGGCCCGTGGTGAACCAGCGCTGGCGCTGCTCCGAAGTTCCATGCGTGAAGGCGTCGGGCACGACATAGCCGCGCGCCTGCTTCTGCAGCCGGTCGTCGCCGATCGCGGCGGCCGTCTGCAGCGCCGCCTCAACGTCGCCCGGCTCGATCGAGTTCCAGCGCTGGTTGGAATGATGCGCCCACACCCCGGCATAGCAGTCGGCTTGCAGTTCGACGCGCACCTGGATGCGGTTGGCCGCCGCCTTGCTGCCGGAAGCGCGCTGCGCCGCCGACGCCTTCGGCAAGGTGCCGAGCAGGTTCTGCACGTGGTGGCCGACCTCGTGCGCAATCACATAGGCCTCGGCGAATTCACACGCTTTGCCGGTGCAGCCGCGGAAGCGCACCTGCATGTCGCGGAAGAACGACGTGTCTAGATAGATGCGCCGGTCGTTCGGGCAGTAGAACGGCCCCATCGCGGCTTGCGCGAAGCCGCAGCCGCCCTGCTCGCCGCCGGTATAAAGGCGCAGCCGCGGCGCGTTGTATTGCCGGCCACTGGCCCGAAATATTTCGCCCCAGGTGTCCTCGGTATTGCCGAGCACGGCGGCGACGAATTGGCCGGTCCGGTCGCTCGGTGCGCCGGTCCGCCGCGGCGCCGGCCGGTATTGCTGCTGGTACTGCGAGCCGCCGCTGATAATCTGCGCGCCGCCGATCAAAATGCTCGGGTCGATGCCGGTCGCCCAGCCGATCAGGCCCAGTATGATCGCGGCTCCGATGCCGATGCCGCCGCCCGGAATGCCGAATCCGCCGCCGCTGCTGTAGCCGCCGCCGCGGTCGTCCTCGACATTATCGCTGCGGCGAAAATCATCCCAACGCATTTAAAGCGTCTCCCATTTCCTTGGCGCGATCATTACTGAAGCGTGCACCGCCCGTCCAACCGCGTTTTTCGCCGCCGGCGGCGCCTCTTAAGTCCCCGTTAAATAGGCAGATTTTGCCCAGTCGCGAGGACGCCGGATAAACCGTTTCTTCACCTTGAGCGGCCATATTGCGGGCCTGTCGGTTGTAGGTCCCGCGTCGCCGGCCGCGTCGCCTGAGTCAGAGTCCTGAGTCATGGTAGTGTCGCGTCGCGGGGCGCCCTCACGGGCGCCCCGTGGAGTTTCAGAGGCTCCGCATCACCGCATCCTCATCGGCGACTGCGTCGCCGAGATGGCGAAATTGCCGGCGGGTTCCGTCGATTTGGTGTTCGCCGATCCACCTTACAATCTCCAGCTCGCCAACGACTTGAAGCGTCCGGATGATTCGCACGTCGATGCGGTCACCGACGACTGGGACAAGTTCGCAAGCTTCGCGGCCTATGACGCCTTCAGCAAAGGCTGGCTCACCGCCTGCCGCCGCGTGTTGAAGCCGGCCGGCACCATCTGGGTGATCGGCTCCTACCACAACATCTTCCGCGTCGGCGCCATGATGCAGGATCTCGGCTTCTGGATCCTCAACGACGTGATCTGGCGCAAGACCAATCCGATGCCGAATTTCCGCGGCCGCCGTTTCACCAATGCGCACGAGACCATGATCTGGGCATCGCGCGACGCCAATGCCAAGGGCTACACGTTCAACTACGAGGCGCTCAAAGCCGGCAATGAAGACGTGCAGGTGCGCTCGGACTGGACCTTCCCGCTCTGCACCGGCGAGGAGCGCCTGAAAGGCTCAGACGGCAAGAAGCTGCATCCGACCCAGAAGCCGGAAGCCCTGCTGGCGCGCGTCATTCTTTCGGCGTCGCGTCCGGACGACCTGGTGCTCGACCCCTTCAACGGCACCGGCACCACCGGCGCGGTGGCGAAGAGGCTCGGCCGCCGCTTCATCGGCATCGAGCGCGAAGCGAAATACGCGCACGCCGCCGAAAAGCGCATCGCCGACGTGCAGGTCGTGCCCTCGCCGTCGATCGCGCCGTTCGTGACCGCGCGCGAAGCGCCGCGGGTGGCGTTTTCCTCGCTGATCGAACGCGGGCTGGTTTCGCCCGGCGCGCTGCTCACCGACGCCAAGAAGCGGCACAAGGCGACGGTGCGCGCCGACGGGGCGGTGTCGCTCGGCGACACCGTCGGCTCGATCCATCGCATCGGCGCGCTGGCGCAAGGCCTGGAAGCCTGCAACGGCTGGACCTTCTGGCATCTCGAGACGCCGAAGGGCCTCAAGCTGATCGACGAGTTGCGCGCCCAGATCCGTAAAGAGCAAGTGCGTTCGGACATGACGGCCGGTTGAACGGCCGGCGCGGCCCTTCCATTTCTAATAACGAATTAAGACGACAGGGGGCGGCGATGCGAAAAATGGTTTTCTACCTGCGGCTCGCTTTGCAGACGGCGGTCGGCCGTCTGCAGAAGGCGATGCTGGGAAACAATTTCGTCAGCGTGATCACGCGATCCGCCAACGGCGTCTTTGCCGTCGATATCGAGGATCGCGGCGTCGGCAAGGAACTCCGCCATAACGGCGAATACGGCCAGGACGAACTGGAAAGAATTTTCCAATATGTCGGCGCCGATGACCGTGTGCTGGTGGTGGGCGCCCATCTCGGAGCCCTGGTCGTTCCGATCGCCAAGCATTGCAAGTCGGTGGTGGCGATCGAAGCGAACCCCGATACTTTCGGCCTGCTCAAGACCAATCTGATGCTCAACGACGTCGCCAATGTGAGCGCGCACAATATCGCCGCCAGCGACAAGACCGAACAACTCGAATTCGTCGCCAGCCGCAGCAATTCCGGCGGCTCCAAGCGCATGCCGAAGGTGCGCGCCTTCGAGTATTTCTACGACGCGCCGCAGACCGTCACGGTCGAAGCCCACGCGCTCGACAGCTATCTCGATGGCGAAAAATTTTCCTTGGTGTTCATGGATATCGAGGGTTCCGAGTATTTCGCCCTGAAAGGCATGCAGGACATCCTGCGCAACGCCAAGACGCTGTTCATCGAATATCTGCCGCACCACCTGAAAAACGTCAGCGGCGTGACGCCGCAGGAATTCCTGGCGCAGATCGAACCGCATTTCGAGACGCTGTTCATTCCGAGCAAGAATATTCGCGTCGGAAAACCGCAATTCCTCACCGCGCTGCAGACGATGTTCGAGCGCGATGAAGGCGACGACGGCCTGGTTTTCGCGAAGGCTTAAAGCGGCGGCGGGGCAGCGTCCCTCACGTCTTACCGGTTATCGTCTCGTACAGCAGTTCCAGCGCGCGCTTGGCAAAAGCCTCCATGTTCGCAGCCCTGTCGGTGCTGCCCGTTTCCAGCGTGGTCGCACGTTCGATGGGTCCGGCGACCGCGATGCAGGTGTGGCCTGCCGCATCGCCATAGCGGTTGCCGGAAGGCCCGGTCGCGCCAGTCTCCCCCAGCGCCCAAGTCGTGCCGAGCCGCTCGCGCACGCGCCGCGCATTCAATTGGGCATAGGCCTCGGTCGACGGCCGCAGGCCCTGCATGTCGGCATCGCCTAGGCCGAGCAGCGCCGCGCGCGCGGTCTTGGTGTAGACCACTGCGCCGCCCATGAAGTAGGCGGAGGCGCCCGGCACGCTCAGCAAAGCCGCCGCGATGAGGCCGCCGGTCGAGGACTCGGCGACGGCGACGGTTTCGCGGCGCTCGATCAGCCGCGCCGCAATTCTTTCCGCCAGCGGAAAAAGCGATCGCATAATTCAAATTCCCCCATTGCCTAATTGGCATAGCACGCGGAACACGCCGACGTCGGCGCCGGTAAACTGCGCAGCCAGGCGCGCACCCAGTTTTTCTGCCGCGTCCTGCCGCAGCGTATCGACCATCAGACAGGCTTTGATTTTCTTGTCGCCGCCGCGCAACTTTTCTTCCATCGACACGGGCCGGCCGGCCGCGTCCACCGCGGTCCAGATTTCGCAGGCCGCAATGACGGGATCTTGCACCAGCGTTTCGGTCAGCGCTTTCAGTGCACCGGCGTCGGGCTGTGCATCGAACCGCGCCGTGACGGCATAGGCGCCGCGAAAATCGCCGCGCCGCAAGCTGCGCCAGCAGATCGTCCGGTTCATGTTGAGGAAGACCTCCGACATGATCCGCTTGGTCATCGGCGTCGGATTGTCGAGCCGTTCCAGATAGGGCTGCGACGTCAGCACCGCCGGCTGCTCGACCACATAGAAATTGAAATAGCCGGCGCTGCCGGAAATCGCCGCATGCCGCCTGCCGAACAGAAAGCCGGGCACCGCCAGCCGCTCCTGCAGATGCTCGCCCTGAAACCAGGCTTCGAATTCGGCCTCGCGGCCGGGTCGGCAATCGTTGAAGATCGCCAAGATGCCTTTTTGCGCGGCTTGCGTCATTTTTTCGCCGGTTCGAGGTCGAGCGCGTGCGCCAGCACCTTGCGCATCACGCTCGGCAAGGCTTCGCCCGGCAAATCGGCAAGTTTCACCCAGCTTGCGCCCTTGGGCGCGCGCGTCGTCCGCGGCACGCGCGCGGCGAACACCGTGAGCTCGAGCGGAAAATGCGTGAACACATGGCGCACGACGCCGGCGAGCTTGCGCCACGTCGCGCCTTTGAAAGGCGGCGCGCTACGCAGCGCCTGCGCGTTGTCAAAATCATGCGCCCAGTCGCTGCCCGGCACTTCCGTCATGGCGCCGAGCAGTCCTTTTTCCGGACGCGCGCGCAGCAGCACGCGGCCATCGGCGCGCACGACGACAAATGCCGCGCCGAAGCGTTTGCGCCCCTCGCGCTTTGGCGCCTTGCGCGGAAACGTCTCCGGGTCGCCGCGCGCGAACGCCAGACACGAAGCGCCCCATGGACAGAGTGAGCAGGCCGGCCGCTTGGGCGAACAAATCGTGGCGCCGAGATCCATCAGCGCTTGCGCGAAATCGCCGCTCCGCCTTGCAGGCAATAGTGATGCCGCCAATCGTTTGATCTCGGGCTTGGCCGCCGGCAGTTCCTCCTCGATGGCAAAGAGCCGCGTCACGACGCGCTCGACATTGCCGTCGACCGGCACCGCCGGCGCGTCGAAGGCGATCGCCGCCACCGCCGCCGCGGTGTAGTCGCCGATGCCCGGCAGCGCGCGCAGAGCTTCCAGGCTCGCCGGAAATTTGCCGCCGTGGTTTTCGACGACGGCATTGGCACATGCATGCAAATTCCGCGCGCGGGCGTAATAGCCGAGCCCAGCCCAAGCCCGCAGCACGTCGTCGAGGCTCGCGCCGCCGAGCATTTCCACTGTCGGCCAGCGCGCCAAAAACTTGGCGTAATAGGGCGCGACCGTCTTCACATTGGTCTGTTGCAGCATGATTTCCGACAGCCAGACCCGATACGGCTCCGTCCGTCTCGCCGCGGCGCGCGCGCCAGGGCAATACGCGGCGATGGCGGTCGTACCAGGCCAGCAAGTCAACCGCCTCCGGCGCGCTTGCTTTCTTCCGCCGCGGCAATCGGACTGCTACGCTCATGGCGCCGACGATGGCATGAGACCCCGCGCATGATCCCGAAACGTGGGGACCGGTTTTCGGATAAGATCATGCGCCATGGAAAACTCTAAATGAACACGACCTCGCGCAGTTTTCCCCGGCCGCTTTCCGAATTCACCGGCGCGACCTTGAGCGACAGCTTGAAGGCGCAGGGCTTCGCCTCGACCGAACTCATTGCCCGCTGGGCGACGATTGCCGGACCGGAGATCGCCGCCCATAGCGAGCCGATGAAGATCACCTGGCCGCGCGCCATCGGCGAGGCGGCCCCCGAACCCGCCACTTTGATGCTGCGGGTGGAAGGCCCGGCGGCGCTTGAAATCCAGCATTTGTCCGCGGTCATCCTGGAACGGGTCAACCGCTTCTTCGGCTGGCAGGCGATCGGCCGCATCGCGCTGCGCCAGGCGCCGCTGCGCCGGCGCGAGCCGCCTACTCCGCCACCGCCGCTCGACCCGGAAATCGCCGCCCGCATCGCCGCCAGCCTGCCGGCCATCGAAAACGACGACTTGCGTCAGGCGCTGGCCCGGTTGGGCGCGGCCATCAAGCGAAAGTGAGATTTGCCAGGCCCTTGGCAGGGCGGCCCGCCATTGCCACAATTATGGTATCGAGCTAGCCAAGGCGCATGATCCCGAAAAGTGGGAACCGGTTTTCGGATAAGATCATGCGCAGAAAAATGTTAACTCGTCACGGTTTAGCCGAAATCTTAAGCCAACGGAGTTTCAGTTGCATATCACCCGACGCGAGTTCTGCCTGAGCACCGCCACCATCGCGCTGGCAACCGCCGTGCTTGGCGCTTCCGCGCTGCCGCCCTTCCCGGCTGGGGCGCTGGCGGCAAATTACTCCGCCGCCGAGCTCCTGAAACCGGAAGGCATGCCAGATCTGGCGCTGGGCGATCCCAAGGCGCCGGTCACGATCATCGAATATGCCTCGATGACCTGCCCGCACTGCGCGCATTTCCAGGAGACCACATTCCCGGAGATCAAAAAGCGCTACATCGATACCGGCAAGGTCCGCTATATCCTGCGCGATTTCCCGCTCGACAATCTGGCGGGCGCGGTCTTCGTGCTCGCGCATTGCGCCGCCAACAATGACGCCAACAAATATTATTCCATGGTGGAAACATTCTTCCGCGAGCAGCAAACCTGGGCGGTGGAAAAACCGGTGCCGCCGCTGATGGCGATCGCCAAGCAGGCCGGCATGACCGAGCAGAGCTTCAACGCCTGTCTGGAGAATCAGAAGGCCTGGGACGCCATGGAAAGCGTGCGCCAGCGCGGCATCAAGCAGTTCAAAGTCGAGTCGACCCCGACATTTTTCATCAATGGAACCCAGCTCGACGGGGCGGTGTCGATCGACGAATTTGCCAAGGTCATCGACCCCTATCTCAAGGGCGGATAAGGGCTTTTTGCCCCGGCGCGGCCGTCGAGGCCGCCCACGCGCCGCCGCGGCCGGCCCGAAAGGTCTGGAAAACCACGCTTCTTTGCCGCTCACCTGTTGCTCAAGTGAGCGCGGCGATTTATTCTCCCGCCGATGCGGCATAAGCCGCCCAGCTTTCGGGGCTATCCCCCGGACGAGGCTACGATTTTGCCAATAGCAGCGCCGAGCGTAAACGCGGGCTTCGCGCCCGCGACAAGAAACTTCGAGGCCTGAATTATGAAACTTACGCGGCTGCGTCTGATTGGGTTCAAGTCGTTCGTCGAGCCGACCGATTTCCTGATCGAGCCGGGCTTGACCGGCGTCGTCGGGCCGAACGGCTGTGGCAAATCCAATCTGGTCGAAGCGCTGCGCTGGGTGATGGGCGAGTCGTCCTACAAGTCCATGCGCGCCTCCTCGATGGACGAGGTGATTTTCTCCGGCACCAATAATCGCCCGGCGCGCAACAACGCCGAGGTCGGGATTTCGATCGACAATGCCGAGCGCTCGGCCCCGGCCGCCTTCAACGATGAGGACAAGATCGACATCGCGCGCCGGATCGAGCGCGAAGCAGGCTCCACCTACCGCATCAACGGCCGCGAGGTGCGCGCCCGCGACGTGCAGATCCTGTTCGCCGACGCCTCCACCGGCGCGCGTTCGCCGGCACTGGTGCATCAAGGCCGCATCGGCGAGATCATCCAGGCCAAGCCCGAGCAGCGCCGCCGCGTACTGGAGGAAGCCGCCGGCGTCGCCGGTCTGCATGCCCGCCGGCACGAGGCCGAACTGCGGCTGAAATCGGCGGAAACCAACCTGCTGCGCGTCGAGGACGTGATCGGCCAGCTCGCCGCCCAGGTCGAAGGGCTGAAGAAGCAGGCGCGCCAGGCGGTCCGCTATCGCACCGTGTCCGCGCAAGTGCGCAAGTCGGAGGCGACGCTCTACCATCTGCGCTGGACCGCCGCGACCGGCGAGGTCACGGCGGCCGAGCACGCCAAGGATGTCTGCGTGCGCGAAGTCGCAACCCGCGTCGGCGCGGAAGCGGAAGCCTCCAAGCGCCAGGCGCTGGTTTCGGCGACCTTGCCGGAACTGCGCGAGGCCGAGGCGCGCGCCGGCGCGGCCTTGCACCGGCTCAACGTCGCGCTCGCCGACCTCGACCGCGAGGAACAGCGCGCCAAGGACCGCATCGCCGAACTCGATCTGCGGCTGGTGCAATTCGCCGCCGACGGCGAGCGCGAAAAGAAGCTCGCCGCCGACGCCGAAGCCGCGCTGGCGCGGCTCGCCGCCGAGGAAGACACCATCCGCCGCGAAGCACATGAAAGCGCCGGCCGCCGCAGCGGCGTCGACGCCGTCGTGGCGCAGGCCGACGGCGAATTGACCGCCGTCGAGAAGATTTTCTCCGATCGCACCACCGCGCTCGCCGATCTCACCGCCCAGCGCCACCAGTTCGAGCACGCCGCCCGCGAACAGAGCGAGCGCGTCGCGCGCATCGCGGCCGAAATCGCCGCGATCGAACGTGAATTGGCCACGCTCACGAGCGGCGAACATGCCCCGCTCGCCGCCGCGGTCGAAGGCGCGCAGGCAGCGCTGACCGAAGCGGAAGCCGCGGCCGTCGCCGCCGAGGCCGCACACAACAATGCGCGCGCCGATCTGGAAGCCGCGCGCGCCGCGGTGGCCGAATCCGAAAAACGCGTGCAGCGGCTGGAGACCGAGGCCAAGACCCTCGGCCAGATGCTCTCGCTCGAGACACGCAATTTGTGGCCGCCGGTAATCGACCATGTCGCGGTCGACAAAGGCTACGAGAAGGCGCTGGGCGCGGCGCTCGGCGACGATCTCGACGCGCCGGTCGATGCTTCCGCGCCGATGCACTGGTCGAAGGCGCCGATCGATCCAACCGATCCGGCTCTGCCGGAAGGCGCCGAGCCGCTCGCCCGCTTCGTCAAAGCGCCGGAACAGCTCGCCCGCCGCTTGGCCCAGATCGGCGTGGTCGACCGCGACACCGGCCTGCGGCTCGCCGCCACGCTCAAAACCGGTCAGCGGCTGGTTTCGCCGGAAGGCGATCTCTGGCGCTGGGACGGCTATGTCGCAGCGGCCCATGCCCCGACCGGCGCCGCCCGGCGCCTCGCGCAGCGCAGCCGCCTGGCCGAGATCGACGCCGAACTGGTGATCGCGCGCGCCGAGGTCGAGGGCAAGCGTGGCACTTTGGCGATGACGCAAGCGGCCTTCAACGCCGCGAGTGCCGCTGAAACGGAAACGCGCGCGTACGAACGCGACCTCAACCGCCAGGTGGCGCGGCTGTCGGCGCTGGCCGAAGCGCACACGCGCCTGACGGCAAGCCGCGACGAGGCGAACGCCGCCAAGGACGCGGCCGAGCAGGCGCTGGCAGCGCTGGCGCCCGCCGCCGATCTCGAAACCGAGCTCGCCGCCGTGCGCGACGACATAACGGCCAAGCGCGCCAAGCTCGCGGAGGTACGCGCCGAGCAGCAGGCGATCGTGCGCGAGGCGGAACTGGCCGATAAGCGGCTGGCGGCGCTGTCCACCGACCGCGCCGGCTGGATCGGGCGCCGCGACGGCGCGCAAAACCAGCTCGCCACCCTCGACCAGCGCGTCGCCGAGGCCACGCGCGACCGCGCCGAACTCGAAAACGCGCCGCAGGTTTTCGCCGAGAAACGCCAAGGCATGATTGTCGAAGTCGCCAACGCGGAAACCGCGCGGCGCGCCTGCGCCGATCGTCTGCAGGAGGCCGAGGAGGCGCTCGCCGAAGCCGACCGCGACGCCCGCGCCGCTCTGGAAGCCGCCAGCGCCGCGCGCGAGGAACTCGCCCGCGCCGAGGAACGCTTCGAGGGCGCCCGCCGGCGGCTCACCGACATCGGCCGCGAAATCCACGACATGCTGGAGATCGAGCCGGCCGGCGTCGCCGCGCTCGCCGAGTTGAAGGAAGGCGAGCCGCTGCCGGAACTTGCCGATATCGAGGAAAAGCTGGAACGGCTGCGCCGCGAGCGCGAGCGCCTGGGCGCGGTCAACCTGCGCGCCGAGGAAGAGCTGCGCGAGGTCGAGACCCAGCACACCACGCTCACCACCGAGCGCGACGATCTGGTGGAAGCGATCAAGAAATTGCGGCTGGGCATCCAGAGCCTCAATCGCGAGGCGCGTGAGCGCCTGCTGGCATCGTTCCAGCAGGTCAATACGCACTTCCAGCATCTGTTCACGAAACTGTTCGGCGGCGGCACCGCCGAACTGCAATTGATCGAAAGCGACGACCCGCTCGAAGCCGGCCTCGAAATCCTGGCCAAGCCGCCGGGCAAGAAGCCGGCCACGCTCTCGCTGCTGTCGGGCGGCGAACAGGCGCTGACGGCGCTGGCGCTGATCTTCGCGGTGTTCCTGACCAATCCGGCGCCGATTTGCGTGCTGGACGAAGTGGACGCGCCGCTCGACGATCACAACGTCGAACGCTTCTGCGACATGCTCGACGAGATGACGAAGTCGACCGATACCCGCTTCGTGATCATTACCCACAACCCGATCACCATGGCGCGCATGAACCGGCTGTACGGCGTCACCATGGCCGAGCGCGGCGTGTCGCAGCTCGTGTCGGTCGATCTCGGAACCGCGGTACGCTTCCGCGAGGCGGGCTAAGCCGCCGCGGTCGGGAGCGCCTGCTCGACCAGCCGCGGCTCGCCGGAAAGCCAGGCGGAACTCGTCGTCCAGACGTGTTCCTGGCCGCAGGCCGGGCACTGCATGCGGCCGGCCACCTTCGGCAATTTGCGGAACACACTGGGCTCGACTTCGATCGCCGTCGAAACTGGACGGCCGGTACTGGGGCACTTGATCATGACGGAGCTCATCGCGAGCCCTCCGGTGCGGTTATTCCCCACATGCGCCCATGGAACTTTGCAATCGTGTCCGCCGTAAGACGGACGGCGCGCTGTGGATAAAGTCTAGGTGATCGCCATGGACCCAGGAACCAAAGCCTGGGTACGGCGTTAATCCCCCGTGTATTTCAGTCGGGCGGCTCCCCCCTTACCCCCCGAATAGCCGTCTGGCGAAAAGGCCTCGGGCTTCGGCCCGAGGTCTTTTTTTTGCAACATCAGGCGCTTAAGCGAAGTTCCGCGATCAATTGTGGCGGCGGCGGCCAACCCCTACCCAGTTGCCGTTGGCGGCGCGCTACCCATCTAGGCTAGGCTGCCCGCGTCCGAACTTTTTCAGGAGCCTGTTCCATGTCCACCACCGGCTGGGTCGTTCTCGGCGTCATTGTCGTGATCGTGATCTGGGCAATCAGCGTCTACAACGGCCTCGTCGCCATGCGGCAGAGGACCAACCAGGCCTTCGCCGACATCGACGTGCAACTCAAGCTGCGCCACGACTTGATCCCCAATCTGGTCGAGACGGTAAAGGGTTATGCCGCGCATGAGAGCGGAACCTTGGAGGCCGTCATCCAGGCGCGCAACACCGCTATCGCCGCGCCGGGCGTGGAGCAGAAAGTCGCCGCCGAGAACATGCTCACCGGCGCGCTCGGCAAGCTATTCGCGCTGTCGGAGAGCTATCCGAACCTGAAGGCCAACGCGAACTTCCAGCAGTTGCAAAGCGACCTGTCCGACATCGAGAACAAGCTCGCCGC
Organism: uncultured Alphaproteobacteria bacterium; assembly: GCA_963749625.1. Taxonomy (GTDB): domain Bacteria; phylum Pseudomonadota; class Alphaproteobacteria; order Rhizobiales; family Xanthobacteraceae; genus Pseudolabrys. The sequence goes on from CAVVNY010000010.1 coordinate 104,473, forward strand.
CTCGCGCCGCTTCTTCAACAACGCGGTGCAGGAATACAACACCGGCATCCAGGTGTTCCCGGCCTCGCTGTTCGCCGGCATGTTCGGCTTCGCGCAGCGTCCATTCTTCGATGTCGGCACCGACCGCGCGCAACTCGACCAGGCGCCGAGTGTGAAGTTTTGAACCCAATCGGACTGACGTGCGACTAAGTCACAATGGTCATGCCCCATCTTGCGTGGGGCATGTCACGCAGAGCGCTGAACAATTCCAATGGCCGCCTACGGGCTCTATACCCACATCCAGTCGAACAAGCGCCGCTCGGTCGCGCTGCTGATCGGGCTGTTCCTGCTGGTCTACGTCATGGTGTTCGCCGGCGCGCTGCTGGCCGAAGCGCTCACCACGCACGGCTATAACGGCCGCTACGGCGGTCCGCCGCTCGATTACCTGATGCGCGCCGCCGCGTTCGATTTCGTCAAGGCGCTGCCCTTCGCCACCATCGGCACGGTGATCTGGATCTTCGTCGCCTACAAGTTCCACCAATCGCTGATCGACGCGGTGACCGGCTCGCGGGTCGTCAGCCGGACGGAAGAGCCGCGGCTCTACAATCTCCTGGAAAATCTCTGCATCTCGCGCGGCATCACCATGCCGACGCTGCGCATCGCCGACGACGAAGCGCTCAACGCCTTCGCCACCGGCCTCAATGACAAGCAGTATTCCATCACCGTGACGCACGGGTTGATCGAGGCGCTCGACGACCAGGAGATCGAGGCCGTGCTCGGCCACGAGCTCACCCATATCCGCAACGGCGACGTGCGCATGCTGGTCATCGCGGTGGTGATCGCCGGCGCGCTCGGCTTCTTCGGCGAACTGGTGTTCCGCATCTTCTTCCAGAACATGTTCTGGGGCGGCGGGCGGCGCTCGAGCCGCGACGAGGGCAAAGGCGGCGCCGGCGTCGCTATCGTCATCGCGCTCGCGCTCATCGCGCTGGTCTGGATCCTATCGATCCTCATCCGCTTCGCGCTGTCGCGTCAGCGCGAATATCTCGCCGACTCCGGTTCGGTCGAGCTCACCAAAAACCCCGACGCCATGATCTCGGCGCTGCGCAAGATCGAAGGGCGCGGCGAAATCCCCGGCGCCAATTCCGCCGTGATGGAAATGTGCATCGACAACCCGCGCGAGGGCTTCTCGAATATTTTCGACACCCACCCGTCGGTCGAAAAACGCGTCGAGGCGCTGGTGAAGTTCGCCGGTGGCCACGATCCCGGGCCGCTCGAAATCGCGCCGCCGCAGGAAACCGAGGCCGAGGCGCCGCAGGCGGAAACGCCCGCCGAAGGCCCTTGGGCACCCGAGACGGCACAACAGGCGCCCGCCCCGCCAGGCCCTTGGGGGCCGGAACCGGGCGCGCCGGCGCCAATACCGCCAGGCGGGCCGTGGGGACCGCGGCAGAACTAGCCGCCTATCGCGCGAACGGCCGCCGCCGGCAGCGCCGGCGGTTATGCTTTAGCGATTATTAAGAAAAAAGGCCGTAGTTTCACGATCGGCAGCGTTCCGCTGACGAGCCATTTCCAGGCCGGACTTGGCCAGCCACAGGAAGTGGTTCCAGCGATGAGTACCCCTCTCCCCATCCTGCGCGAAATCGACAGCGCCATCACGCGCAGCACGGGCCGCCGACGCGCCGAGATGGTGCGGCAACTCACGGACCTGTACCTCGTCAACGCGGATCAATATTCCGACGACGAAATTGCCGTGATTGACGAAGTCTTCGTTCGCCTCGTCGCAACAATCGAAGAATCGGCGCGCGCCTTGCTCGCAATCCGCCTCGGTCCTTATGCGAAAGCGCCGCCGAAGATCCTCGGCATCCTCGCCTGCGAAGACGCGATCGATATCGCCTCCCCGGTTCTCATCCAGGGCGAGCGGCTCGACGAGGCGACGCTGATAAAATGCGCCAAGACAAAAAGTCAGGAGCATCTCCTAGCGATCTCGCGCCGCAAGACGCTGAGCAAGCCGGTCACCGACATCCTCGTCGCGCGAGGCGACCAGCAGGTGGTCTTGAGCACGGCGAAGAATGCCGGGGCGAAATTCTCCAGCGGCGGATTCGCAATTCTGGTGTATCGCTCGAAAGGCGATGACTTGCTTGGCACATGCGTGGGCGCGCGGCCAGACCTGCCCCCGCAATTGTTCGAGAAGCTGCTCGAAACCGCGTCCGACGTCGTTCGCAACAAACTCGTGGCGGAGAAGCCGCAAGCCCGGCAGGAGATCCGCCGCGCCGTCGGCACCGCGACCGAGATAATCCGCGCGAAAGTCGCCAGCCCGCCCACGCAACATGCGGCCGTGCGGGCGCAGCGCGACTCCAACACGCTGTCCGAACAATCCGAGATCGAAAAACTGGAGACGTTTGCGACGGCCGGGCGCTTCGAAGCGGCCATCGCCTCGCTGGCGCGCCTGTCGGGCATGTCGACCGACTTCATCGAAAGCAAACTGAAGGACGACAACGCCGAGATCATCTTGATTGTGGCGAAAGCGACCGGGCTGTCCTGGCCAACGACGAAGGCCATCCTGACGCTCGGCGCCAGGGAAAACCCGCGTTCTCCCGACGATATCAAACAATACGAAACGTCGTTTGCGCGCCTGCACCAGGCGGTGGCGCAAAAAATCCTCGACTTCCACCGCCAGCGCGAACGCCCCAAGGCGAAACCGCATTAGCGCCGCCGGGGTTAATGCCCCTCGAATGAAATCAGCGTGCGCACCGGCACGTCGAGCTTGCGCAAGCGGTCGGCGCCGCCGAGTTCGGGCAGATCGATGACGAAGCAGGCGGCCAGCACGTCGGCGCCGAGCTGGCGCAGCAGTTTCACCGCCGCTTCCGCCGTGCCGCCGGTGGCGATCAGGTCGTCCACCAGCACCACGCGCTCGCCCGCGACCAGCGCGTCGGCGTGCATCTCGATGGTGTCCTCGCCGTATTCCAGCGCGTAGGCGACGCTGACGCGCTTATGCGGCAGCTTGCCCTTCTTGCGGATCGGCACGAAGCCGGCCGAGACCTGGTGCGCCACCGCGCCGCCCAGGATGAAGCCGCGCGCCTCGATGCCGGCGACCTTGTCGATCTTCATGCCGGCCCAGGGCTGTACCAGTTCGTCGACCGCGCGGCGGAACGCGCGCGCATCGCCCAGCAGCGTGGTGATGTCGCGGAACATGATGCCCGGCTTCGGATAGTCGGGAATCGAGCGGACGGCAGCCTTGAGATCGTTATCGAGGACAGGAGACGTCATAGCTTTACCCTTGCAATACCCTGCCCGCCACCGCGTCGAGCTTCTTGATGAGTTCGGGATCGCGCGCTTTCGGTGCGGTGACCAGCGCGGTGTCGAGCGCGCGGTCGGAGCCGATCGGACAGGGCTCATGCTGGCGCGGAAATTCGCTCGCCAGCCGCGCCACCAGGCGTTGGGCGCGCGCGGCGTTCTCGGTCAGCACCTTGATGATCGCCGGCATGGTGACCGCGTCATGGTCGGGGTGCCAGCAGTCGAAGTCGGTCACCATGGCGACGCTGGCGTAACAAATCTCCGCCTCGCGCGCGAGCTTGGCCTCCGGCATGTTGGTCATGCCGATCACCGAATAGCCGAACTGCTTGTAGGTGAGGCTCTCGGCCAGCGTGGAGAACTGCGGACCCTCCATGCAGACATAGGTGCCGCCGAAATGCGGCTCGATGCCTTCCAAAAGCGCTGCCTCGCCGATGCGGGCGCGCAGGCGCGGTGAGACGGGATGCGCCATCGACACATGCGCGACGCAGCCCTTGCCGAAGAACGAGCTCTCGCGTTTGTGGGTGCGGTCGACGAACTGGTCGACCAGCACGAAGGTGCCGGGCGGCAATTCCTCCTTGAACGAACCGCAGGCCGACAGCGACACCAGATCGGTGACGCCGGCGCGTTTCAAGACGTCGATATTGGCCCGGTAGTTGATGTCGGAGGGCGACAGCCGGTGGCCCTTGTCGTGGCGCGACAGGAACACCACCGGCAGGCCGGCGATGTCGCCGATGCGCAAGGCGCCGGACGGCTCGCCCCAGGGGCTCGGGATGCGCTGCTCGCGCGCGTTCTCCAGGCCCGGCAGGTCGTAGATGCCGGACGCCGCCAATGATGCCAAGCACTGATTTGGCCATAGTCGCCTCGGTTCACGGTTCGTAAAAGCGAAAGGGCCCCGCGCGCGCAATCAGGCTGAGTGGGCACCGGTCAGCCGCCCGGATTGCGCGCTAAATATAAAAATAAGAGCGCGGTCGGACGCAAAACCGGTACCCACTTTTGCTGACCGCGCTCTGGGGCCCCAGCGTCAAGGAATTTTGTTCCGATCGCGCTTAGTGCACGTCCGACCACACCTTCTTCTTGGTAAAGTACATCAACCCGGCGAACACGATCAGGAAGATCATCACCTGGAAGCCGATGCGCTTGCGCGCGTCGAGGTGCGGCTCGGCCGCCCACATCAGGAAGGCCGCGACGTCCTTGGAATACTGCGCCACGGTCTGCGGCGTGCCGTCGTCATAGGTCACCTGCCCGTCCTGCAGCGGCGGCGGCATGGCGATGTTATGGCCGGGGAAATACTCGTTGTAGTGGCCGTTCGCCGGCAGCTTGAAGCCCTTGGGCGGGTCCTGGAAGCCGCTTATGAGGGCAGCGATATAGTCCGGCCCCTGCTCCTGGTATTGCGTGACCGCGTCGAAGATGAACCAGGGGAAGCCGCTGCTGAAGCTGCGCGCCTTGGCCAGCGTCGACATGTCGGGCGGCGCGACGCCGTTGGCCGCCTTGGCGGCGAGTTCGTTGGCAAACGGCGCCGGGAAATGGTCGGCCGGCCGGCCGGCCCGCTCGATCTGGTTGCCCTGATCGTCGAGGTCCTTGATCTTGTAGTCGGCGGCCAACGCTTCGACCTGTGCGTCGGTGAAGCCCGGACCGCCCGGATCGGCGAGATTGCGGAACGAGACCATGTCGAGCGAATGGCAGTTGGCGCAAACTTCCTTGTAGATCTTGAAGCCGCGCTGGAGCTGGCCTTCGTCGTATTTGCCGAACGGACCGGCAAACGACCATTTCAGCCGCGGCGGCGGCACCTGCTCGGCCATCTGCGCCGACGCGGGCCACGCCATGGCGGTCAGCGAACCGGCAAGGACAAGGGCGAAGATGCTGCGCTGAATGTTCATGACCATCCTCACGCCTTGCCGCCCAGAACCGATTCCGAAATCGAATTCGGCAGCGGCTTGGTCTTCTCGAAGATGCCGAGCAGCGGCAGGACGATCAGGAAAAAGGCGAAGTAGTAGAACGTGAAGATGCGCGAGAGCACGACATAGATGCCCTCCGGCGGCTTGGAGCCGAGCCAGCCTAAGCCGACCGCCGCGATCACGAACAGCCAGAAGAACTGCTTGAACAGCGGTCTATAGCGCGCCGAGCGCACCTTCGAGGTGTCGAGCCAAGGCAGGAAGGCGAGGATCAGGATCGAACCGAACAGCGCGCAGACGCCGAGGAGCTTGTTCGGGATCGAGCGCAGGATGGCGTAGAACGGCAGGTAATACCATTCCGGCACGATTTCCGGCGGCGTCACCGCCGGATTGGCCGGGATGTAGTTGTCGGCGTGGCCGAGATAGTTCGGGATGTAGAACACGAACCAGGCGAACAGAATGCAGAAGCACACGATGATGAAGCCGTCCTTCACCGTCGCGTAGGGCGTGAACGGCACCGTGTCCTTGTCCGACTTCGGCTCGATGCCGGTCGGGTTGTTCTGGCCCGTCACGTGCAGCGCCCAGACGTGCAGCACCACCACGCCGGCGATTACGAACGGCAACAGGTAATGCAGCGAGTAGAAGCGGTTGAGCGTCGGATTGCCGACCGCATAGCCGCCCCACAGCCAGGTGACGATGGTGTCGCCGACGCCGGGAATGGCGGAAAACAGGTTGGTGATCACGGTCGCCGCCCAGAAGCTCATCTGGCCCCAGACCAGCACGTAGCCCATGAAGCCGGTCGCCATCATCAGCAGGTACAGAATGACGCCGAGGATCCACAGCACCTCGCGCGGCTCCTTGTAGGAGCCGTAATACAAGCCGCGGAACATGTGGATGTAGACGGCGAGGAAGAACATGGCGGCGCCATTGGCGTGCAGATAGCGCAGCAGCCAGCCGAAATTGACGTCGCGCATGATCGCTTCGACCGAGCGGAAGGCGAGATCGACATGCGGCGTGTAGTGCATCGCCAGGATGATGCCGGTGAGGATCTGCACGCCGAGCATGAACGAAAGGATGCCGCCGAAGGTCCACCAATAGTTCAGGTTGCGCGGCGTCGGATAGGCAATGAACGACGAATAAATCAGCCCGCCGATCGGCAGCCGCTTCTCAAGCCATTGCAGGACCGGATTGGCCGGCTGGTAGGTCGCGTGTCCGCTCATGAGAAAACCTTCAGGACCATCTGTCGCGGATCAGCCGATCCGGATCTTGCTGTCGGAGATAAATGCGTAAGGCGGCAGGAACAGATTTTTCGGCGCCGGACCTTTGCGAATGCGGCCCGCGGTATCGTATTGCGAGCCGTGGCAGGGGCAGAACCAGCCGTCGTATTCGCCCTGGTGGGCGAGCGGGATGCAGCCGAGATGGGTGCAGATGCCGATCACGACCAGCCACTGCTCGTGCCCCTTCTTGACGCGCTCGGAATCGGGTTCGGGGTCGGGCAGGCTGGCCACGTTGACGTTCTTGGCCTCCTCGATCTCCTTCGCCGTGCGATGGAAGATGAAGATCGGCTTGGAGCGCCAGAAAACCTTGACGATCTGCCCATCCGCGATCGGCGCCAGGTCGATTTCGACCGGCGCCCCGGCCGCGATCGTCGAGGCGTCGGGGTTCATCTGGGCAACCAGCGGCACCAGGACCGCAGCCGCACCCACCGCGCCTACGGCGCCGGTGGCGATATACAGAAAGTCGCGGCGCGAATGCCCCGCCGAAGACACGGTCGTCACGTCTAAGGCCCTCTCCCCCGGCTGGCTTAGTCATCCGCCCGCGGCTTTAAGCCGGCAGGACAAGTCCCGCGGCGGCGGGGCGGACCGCGAACGGCAATCCTGAGATCGTTCAGGACGGTGTTGCGGTGCGGATTTATTGGCACCCTTGCGGTAATAGCGCAAGCCCGCTATCCGCGCCGTGCCCATAAGCCGCATAAACCGTTCGTCTAGAGCGGGTTACCGCAGGCAAAATCGGAAGATCGACAGGCCGGCCGATGCGAATTGCCCTCTACGAGCCGGATATTCCGCAAAATACCGGGACGATTCTGCGGCTTTGCGCCTGTTTGAGCATCGAAGCCCACATTATAGAGCCGGCCGGTTTCCCGGTGACCGACCGCGCCTTCCGGCGGGCCGGCATGGATTACCTCGACCAGGTTGTAATCACCCGCCACGGCTCGTTTAAGGCTTTCGAGGACTGGCGCCGCGCCCAGCAGCTCAAACTGGTGCTGCTGACGACCGGTGCCGAAACCTCCTATCTCGACCATGCCTTCCAGGACGACCAGGTGCTGCTGGTCGGGCGTGAGAGCGCCGGCGTGCCGGCAGCGGTGCACGCGGCCGCCGACATGCGGCTGCGCATCCCGATCGCGGAGGGTCTGCGCTCCCTCAATGTGGCGATGGCGGTCGCCATCGCGGCCGGCGAGGCGCTGCGGCAGACGGGCGGCTTCCCCCGGTGATAATATTGCCGGCATGACCCGCTCGAACTTGCTGGCGATGGCTGCGCTGCCCGCGGCATTTCTGTTCGGCGCCGGCAACGCGCTGGCCGCGCGCCCGCTGCTTGCCGAATTGCTGGCACGCGCGCCGGCCGCGCCCGGCCAGCCGGCGATGTCGGCGCTCGCGCTCGAAGCCTGCCTGCGCCAGGCGCAAGACCTCGACCGCAGCGGCACCGCCATCGACTATGCGATCGCGGCCATTGACCGCGAAACCGCCGAAGCCATGTTTCTGGAAAACCAGATCAATGCCGAAATTCCGGCGCTCGGCGGCTATGACGAGCCGGGGCTCAACGCCTTCCAGAAGCGTGTGATCCGTCACGAGGAACTGGCGAAAAAATTCAAGGTCGAATTTCCGCTGTACCAGCAAAAGCAAAAGGCTTACGACGCCGCGGTCGCCGACTTCGACCGCGATTGCGCGCAGGGCTTTGCCGCCTCCGACCTCAGCGCGGCCAAGGCCAAGCTTGGAATCAAATGATGGACGCCAGCCAAATCGAAGCCCGCAAGACCCGTGCGCGAACCTGGTTTGAACGCTTGCGCGACGACATCTGCGCCGCGCTCGAGGCGGTCGAGGATGCGCTGCCGGCGAACGCGCCGCTAGCCGAACGCGCGCCCGGCCGCTTCGTGCGCACGCCGTGGACGCGCACCGATCACAGCGGCAAACCGGGCGGCGGCGGCGTGATGTCGCTGATGCGCGGCCGCGTGTTCGAGAAGGTCGGCGTGCATTGCTCGACCGTCTATGGCGAGTTCGCGCCGGAATTCCGCAAGGAGATCCCCGGCGCCGCCGAGGATCCGCGTTTCTGGGCCTCCGGCATCTCGCTGATCGCGCATCCGCAGAACCCGCACGTGCCGGCGGTGCACATGAACACGCGCTTCGTCGTCACCAGCAAAGCCTGGTTCGGCGGCGGCGCGGACTTGACGCCGGTACTCGACAAACGGCGCACGCAAGAGGACCCCGACAGCGTCGCCTTCCATGCCGCGATGCAAGCGGCCTGCGACGCGCACAGCCAAGTCGCGCCCTACGACAAATACAAAAAATGGTGCGACGATTATTTCTTCCTCAAGCACCGCAACGAGATGCGCGGTATCGGCGGCATCTTCTACGACTATCTGGAGACCGACTGGGACGCGACTTTCGCTTTTACGCAGGACGTCGGCCGTGCCTTCTTGAAGCGTCTATCCTGCGCTGGTGCGCGCGAATTTCGCCACGCCCTGGAGCGAAGCCGAGCGCGACGAACAACTCGTGCGCCGCGGCCGCTACGTCGAATTCAACCTGCTCTACGACCGCGGCACGATTTTCGGCCTGCGCACCGGCGGCAATGTGGAGTCGATTTTGTCGTCGATGCCGCCGGTGGTGAAGTGGCCGTAAGGCTTTTCCGGCAACGCCGGATGGCACCCAGCGCTAAAGTTCCACGTTGAACCGGCTATGGTCCTCAATCGGAAATTGTATTAGACTACCGCCCTCTTTCGCGTTTCGGGGGCGACCATGGCCCATACGGAAGCACTGAGCGACAACCGGGCCCGCGCCACCGCAAAACGTGGGCTGGGCGAGCGTTTGAAACGCGCGCTCGCGGCCGCCAACCAGAAGATCACCTACATCATCGGCCTGCCCGCCGTCGGTCTCGTCGGCTCGGCGCTGGTCGGCCATTTTCAGTCCATGTCCGCCTACCAGGACAAGGTGAAAGCGGAGGCGGTGCTGCAGATTTCGGCCGCGGAAAAGACCTTTACCGACGTTTCCACGTCCTTCTCCAAAGCGATCGCGCTGCAGCAGATCCTGTTGTTCAATTATCTCGATGCGGTGAAGGGCAAAGCCGACAGCGACGAACACGCGCTGGAAACCAAGTCGGCGCGCGCGGCCTATCAACAATACGACGACTTGCGCACCAGCCTGCGGGAAAATATCGACCTCTTGGCGCGCAGGGTGGAGATGGACATCGACTGGGCATCCAATCTCGACCGCGATGCCGCGCAGCAGACGACGCTCGGCGCCGACCCGATGAGCCGGATCGCGCTCGGCACCTACAATTACGACTGCGACAAGCCGGAGACCATGCCGAACTTCAACCCCGGCGAGTCAAGCTTCTCGCTGCCGGTGCCGCCGGAACTGCGCAAGGACAATCCAAAAGCGCAGCCGCTCGGCATCGACTGGCAAAGCGCCAAGCACCATCTGCTGACGGTCTATTATTGCTTCGATCAAAACCACAAACGCATCGCCGTGGTGCGCGAATGGGCCTCGAACAGTTCGATGAAGCCGACCGAGAAAGAACAGTTTTTGAAAAAGGTCGCTGACGTGCAAGCGAGCTTCGACCGCGAGGCGCTGCGGCTCAATGCTTTCATGATTATCGCCGCCGGCGCCATCGACGCCGTCAACGTCAAATTCCGCGCGCGCAGCTGGTATTGCCACGCCCCGTTCATCCGACAGGTTTTCAACCTGTTCTCAAATAGATGTTTGCCGATCCACATGGCGGAGGCTGCCGCGCCGGCGGGCTAGCCACGCGCCGCGCCATAGATCAAAACTGCCGCCCCGAGCAGCACCACCGCGTCGAGAATCGCGGTGTGCACATGCAGCGGCATGCGCTCGACGAAGGCCTTGGCCAGGAACGCGCCCGGCAACGCGACCAGCCCGATCAGCAGTGCAAAGGCTATGACCTGCGCGGTGATCACGCCGGCAAGCCCGAACACGGAAATCTTCACCATGCCGATGACGATCGAGATCGCCGCGTCGGTGGCGATGACGCCGGCGCCTTCGACGCCCGCCGCCATCAGCAGCGACAGCAGGATCACGCCCGATCCCGCGGTGCCGCCGACCACCACGCCGTAGCCGAGACTGCCGAGCGCCAGTCCGCCGTCGCCGCATTTGACGCCGTGATATTTCAAAAGCCGCCGCAGCGGCACGCTCAAAATAAGCATCGTGCCGATCACCAGCGCGGCGCCCGCGCTCGAAAGTCGCGTATAGCCCCAGGCGCCGAGCACGCAGGTCGGCACCGCGGCGGCCAGCACGATGCCGGTGCGCCGCCAGTCGACATAGCGGAAGAAAGCGGCGGCACGGCTCGAATTGGAAAACATCGCCGAGATCGCGATGATCGGCACCAGCGGTCCGGCGCCGACTAGCGGCACCAGCACCAGCGGCATCAGCGCGCCGGTGCCATAGCCCGACACGCCGCCGACGATGGAGGCGAACAGCGCGACGCAAGCGACCAGCGCAAGCTGCCATAGCGACACGTCGGCAAAGCCGGAAAGGATGTTCATGAAGTCAATCGCGGCGGCACGGCACGCTCAACGCGCGCAAGCTTGCGTGCCCAAGCGCGTCGCCCGGGTCAAGCGGTCCACTTTTGTGAGCCCCGCCGCGCCCGCCCGCCAGGAGGCGAGCTCCGCGCGAGGCGGCCTTTGGCACCCGCGTGACCCCCGGCCTGCGGCAATGCAGTTCTTTCCCCATGTCAAAAACACGATGTCATGCTTCGCCTCAAGAATCCTAGGTTGCATAAGGGGTTAGCGGGCCCGTCCAACTGAACGGCACCACGACCGGAGCTTTGATGATTGGCGCCTTTACCGGCATGTCGGCGGCGGAAGCCGCCTGCGCGAAACCGAGGCTGCCTGCAACAGCCAGCAGAGTCAGGATTTTGGAACGCATCGCCCTACCTCCAAAACAACAGGTTTTATAGGCAGATACTATGGAACACGGCCTTCTCGCGGCAATCGTGTAGCTCGACATTTGAACTGTTTGCGGCCAATTTCGCGCTGAATCCGGCCCTCATGTGGCGCTCACGCAACAGCCAAAAAGCCTGTTTTTAGTGGCTTTTTTCGCCTCTTGCTGCCTGCGCTGTTGGATTTTTCGATTGTCGCGGCGGTTAGTGGAATAGATAGCTTATACCACCACGCACACTGTCCGCCTTCAAAGAGTGGTCGAACGTATATGCAGTACCACCGGCGGAAATCGCGGTGTGGCTCGCCGTGCCGAAGTCGTAGTGGGCATACTCGATGCGGCCTACCCAATTTCCAGCGAAGGCGTATTCAACGCCGCCGCCAACAGTCCAACCGATACGATCCTTCGTGTCAGTACCAGACACCAGTGTGGTGCCAAACGGATCGGTATCGGTGAATGAATTATGCACGCCAGTGAAAATTCCGCCGCCCTTCACAAACAGGAGCGTCCGGTCAAAGGCGATGCCGGCTCTTCCGGCAATCACTCCGAATGCACCGTCTGACGTGCTTGCGATACTGTCGGCGCCAGTGCGGATGCCAACATACGGCGGGTACTGCGCGCTCTTTTTCCAGGCGAGATAGCCGAGTTCGCCTTCGACACCCAACACGAACTGGTTGATCTGATAATTGTAGCCGAAATATGCGCCACCCTGGAATCCGCGGGGATCATAATCGAAATCCGGCGGACCGTTATAGCCGTTAACGTCATGCTCCCTGGGGCTGTTGCTTTTTGCAGGGTCATTTACCAGTAGAATTCGAGATCTTTTGCCTGTTGCTGGAACGCAATACCGCCCGGACGTTCAAATAAAGCGCTTCTTTATTGCGCCACATCAATGACATTCCGGCTTTTTCAGGCAACTTCACACGCCTCGTAACATCCACGTTCGGCAGTAAGGAGGATGGAGCGATGCATTCCAAAATTAAAAGCCTATTCGCTGTCTTGTTCAGCCTCGGTTTTGCGCAGGCCGCGTCGGCCGCCGACATGCCGGTGAGAGCGCCGATCGCCAACGTACCCATGGTGCTCCCGTATAGCTGGACCGGGTTCTACGTCGGTGGAGATCTCGGCGGCGGCTGGGGCGATCATGACCGCTCGGTCGTGCCTCCCGGTTTCCAGAACAGCTATCGCTCGAATGGCGTCATCGGCGGCATCCACGCCGGCTACAATTATCAAATACAGTCCTTCGTGATTGGCGCCGAGACCGATATCAATTGGACCAGCATCAAGGGCGACGACGGCAGCGCCGGCGGCACGCTTGACCAGACCAAGCTTAAATGGCTCGGCTCGCTGCGCGGCCGCCTCGGTTACGCCTGGGATCGCTTCCTGGTGTTCGGAACCGGCGGCTTGGCCTACGGCGAATTGGAGCACTTCAACAACGCCGCTCCCGGCCAGACCTTCACGTCAACCCGGACCGGCTGGACCGCCGGCGGCGGCCTGGAATATGCGGTGGACGCCAACTGGCTCGTGCGGGCGGAATATCGCTACTACGATCTCGGCACCTACCAGAACCTTGCGCCGACGAACGGCATTTTGCCGTATGAAGTATCCAACAAGTTCAGCACGGTCACTGTTGGCTTCAGCTACAAATTCTGATGCGCAAAAATTATTGATGTGAACGAACGGCCCCGGGCCTCGCGCCCGGGGTTTTTCATTTCGGCGGCGTTGAGCACAGCGCCGGGCTGCGGATATGCTAGATAGCGAAAAGCCCATCGCGTAAGGCCTTTTGGCTGTTGCGCGACCGCAACATGAGGGCCTGATTCGGCGCAAAATCGGCCCCAATCTGTTCAAATACGAGGTTGCACGGTTGCCGCGAGTAGCGGGGTTCCATACCATTCCCGCACGAAACCTGTATTTCGGAGGTAGGGGCAATGCGTTCCAAAATTCTGACTTTGCTGGCTGTGGTCGTCAGCCTCGGTTTCGCGCAGGCGGCTTCGGCCGCCGATATGCCGACCAAAGCGCCCGTCAGGGCCGCACCGGTTGCGGCGCCGTACAACTGGACAGGTTTGTATGTCGGCGTCGAAGGCGGCTACGCTTGGGGCAGCTCGGTGCAATTTTTCACAGCTGGCGCCGGCGGTACGACTGACCGCTTCAACGTTAACGGATGGGTCGGCGGCGGCACGCTTGGCTATAATTGGCAGGTCCAGCAATGGGTGCTCGGCATCGAAAGCGATCTTTCGGCCTCGCACATCAACGGCAGCACCAATACAACGGCGACTTACGGCTGCGGCACGGGCTGTTCGAGCACTGTGACCGCCTTCGGCACGCTGCGTGGGCGCCTCGGTTACGCTTGGAACAATGTCCTGCTCTACGGCACCGGCGGTTTGGCTTACGCCGACATCGAGTCGAATCTCAACGGCGGTACGGTTACTAACTGGCGTGCCGGCTGGGCCGCCGGCGCTGGCGCCGAGTATGGGTTTGCCCCGCACTGGAGCGCCAAGCTCGAATGGATTTATGCGGCTTTCAGCAGCTACCAGTGGACCAACGCGACCAACGCCAATTATGCCTGCACGGGGCTTAATTGCTCGACCGACGCCAAATTCAGCGTCATCCGCGCCGGCTTGAACTACAGGTTCTGATCTGAAACGAAATCCCGGCGATAAAACCCCGGGCCTCGCGCCCGGGGTTTTCATTTCGGCGGCGGCGTGGCCGTAGCCGCGGCGGCGATTTTTTCAAGCGCCGCCGCATCGCTGGGAAACCCCGCCGCGATCCAGGCCGTTTCGGCGGCGCGCATGACGGCGCCCAGCACCGGCCCCTTCTCCACGCCGCGCGCGATGAAGTCCGCGGCATTAAGCGGAAACACCGGCGCGCTCCAGCGCTGCGGCAATGTCGCCAGCATGTGCCAAGCCGCGTCGTGGGCGCTCGCTTGCGAGCGCGCCCAGCCGAGCAGCGCGTGGTCGGTGAAAGCCTCGGGCCCCAGCCGGTAAAGCAGCGCGCGCGCCGCCAGTTCGCCGAAGTCGGGCGAAATCCGCCGCCAGCCCTCCGCCATCGACGCCAGCCGCGCATGCTCGTTATTGGTCAGCCGCAGCTTCTGCCATAGCCGCTCGGCGTCCTCGGCCACCGCGACGGCAAGCGCGCCGAGCCGGCGCGCCGGATCGGGCGCTGCCCCTATGGCGGCCTCCACCTTCGCCATGTTGGCGAAACTTGCGAGATAGGGCACGCCGCCGAGAAAGCGCAGCAGCAGCCCGGCATCGGTCATGGCGGTCAGCGTCGGCGCCGCATGCGGCGCCAGCAGCAGTTTCATCAGTTCCATGCGCACGCGCTCGCGCGACAACTGATCGAGCCCGCCGCGGCCGGCGATGCAGGCGGCGAGCCCTTCCGCGTCGGGATGGCCATGGCCGTAGGCCGCATGGAAGCGGAAGAAACGTAAGATGCGCAGATAGTCCTCGGCGATGCGCTTGTGCGGATCGCCGATGAAGCGCACGCGCCGCGCGCCGAGATCGTCGAGCCCGCCGACATAGTCGTAGACCGCGCCGTCGCGCGTCGCCGACAGCGCATTGATGGTGAAATCGCGCCGCTCGGCGTCGGTGCGCCAGTCGCGGCCGAAGGCGACCTTGGCGTGCCGGCCATAGGTCTCCACGTCCTGGCGCAGCGTGGTCACTTCGAACGGGTGTTTGTTGATGACGACGGTGACGGTGCCGTGCGCGATGCCGGTCGGTACCGGCTTGAAGCCGGCGGCGGTGACACGCCTGACCACTTCGTCCGGCACGGCGGTGGTGGCGACGTCGATTTCCGCGACGTCCAAGCCGAGCAGCGCATTGCGCACCGCGCCGCCGACCACGCGCGCCTCCTCGCCGTCGCAATCGAGCACCGCAAGCAAGCGCGGCAACGCGCCGGCTTTCAGCCAGCCGGCCTCGCCAAGGCTGCGCTCGGTTTTCCCGCTGGTCACCTGGTCTGCCCCGGCACGAATTTGCCGTTCTCCATATGCGCCGGCACGTAGGTCGAGCCCGGCGGCGCGCCGGTGAAATGCGCGAAGAAGATGAAGCTGCCGACCACCAAGAGAAGCGCGGCGATGGCGAGCCAGGCGATGCGCGAGACCGGCCAGGACTCCGCGTCCAACACACCGGCCTTGGTCGCCCACAGGAACACCGCGTAGAGCACGAACGGCGCCACGAACAGGGCGATCTCGGTGAAGCCGATGCGGATCATAGAAAAATCCGAGGACGTATCAGTTTACAACGTAAGGGCGCGGAAATGCGCCACCGGAAAGGATATACCCCATAATGCACGAACAACTAGCCAGCTTGTAGCCCGCTCGCAGCGAAGCGAAATCCGGGCCAGGGCCAATGAAAATGAGAACAACGTGCGCTCAATCCCGGCGATGCCCGGCTAGCGCCGGTTGCCCAAAACGAATGGCAGGCTGATCGATCACGCGGGCGCCCGATACTTCGCATCCTCGACGGTAACGATATCCTTGCCGATCGGCCATAGCGCGAGGCCGGCGAGCTTCAAGTGCGCCCAGGCGAACGGCAGGCCGATGATGGTGACCGCCAGTAGGATCGCCGTGATCAGATGGCCGAGCGCGAGCCACCAGCCGGCCAGCACCAGCCAGATCAGATTGCCGAGGAAGCCGAGCGGGCCGGCGCCTATGCCGCTCGGGCGGTCGACGACCGTCTGGCCGAACGGCAGCAGCGTGTAGAAAGCGATGGTCAGCGCCGCGCGCGCCCAGGGAATGCCGACGATGGTGATCACCATGATCAAGGCGGCGATCAGCCAGCCAGCCGCCATGTAGAAGCCGCCGAATACGATCCACAGCACATTCAGCAACAGGCTGGTCAGCGGCATGGCAAAGTCCCTTTGGCCCTTTCGCGCGGCGCCCGATGGCTCGGGCCGCGGACGTCAAGCGCATGTAGGAAGTCTTGCGGCCGACGACAACTTGCCGGCGCTGCCAAAGAAAGCGACGCCCGGGCGAAGCGCAGTGAAACCTTCGGCAGCGTAACAATCGTACGCGGGTTACGCTTCGCTCCATCCGGACTGAGTGCTACTGTGGCGACAGATCGTGACGGCGCAGGAGGCACGCATGCGGCTGGAAGGCGGGTGCTATTGCGGCGCGGTACGCTATGTCGCGGAAGGCGAGCCAGTCCTCAAAGCGCAATGCCACTGCCGCGCCTGTCAGCATTACTCCGGCGGGGCGCCCAATCTGTTCATGCTGATGCCGGCCCAGGGGTTCACCTATACCAAAGGTACGCCGAAGACCTACACGCGGCCCGACAAGGTTGACGCCGTGACGCGGGAATTCTGCGCTACATGCGGCGCGCACACGATCTCGCGGCGGCCCGGCCTGCGGCCGGTGGTTCTCAAGATCGGATCGCTGGACGATCCGTCGGTCTTCGGCGGCGCGACGATGGCGATCTTCACGGCGGAAGGCCAGCCCTTCCATCTCGTCGCGGACGGCATTCCGACGTTTGAAGGCCTGCCGCCGCGCCGCTGAGCAAGCGTAGCAAGATGGGGCGTGGCACGTAGGACGGATGAGCGAAGCGCAATCCGCGATTTTGTCGGCGCAGCGGCAGCGCGCGCAAGGCACTTTGCTTATTGCGCCTCAAGCCAATGCCGGCGGGCTGATAGAACATTGTAGCGTTCATAAACAGCCGATCCGGGCGACCGCTCTATGTGAGGGGTCTTGTATTCGAGGATAGCGACAGAAAATTCATCCACCTTAAATCGCTTTATGGGTTTTAACTCCCTGGTGTAACTAAATCCCCCCGACCAGACATCGGGGTTCCCCCGAAGCTCCGGAAACACAAACGGCTTCGAAGGCATGCGCACCGCAAACTTCGGCGACCGCAATTTCTCCGCCGATCCCCGAGAGACCAGGTACATGAGGAATGGCCTGAACACTTCTTCGCGCAGCGTGACGCTCACTCGAAACCCAGTATAGTCAAGCTCGCTGTACGGTGTCTGCGCCCCTCATCGACAAATCCGTCCGTGCAGATTGCGCAGGATACCAGCGGTCACGCCCCAAATGTAGCGCTCGCCAAAGGTGATGGCGTAATAGTGCCGCATCATGCCCTGCCATTCGCGCTGGTGCTTCTGCACGTTGGCCTGATCCATCAGGAAGGAAAGCGGCACCTCGAAGCTCGCATCCACTTCGCTGGTGTTGAGCGTGAGCGAAAATCCCGGCTTCACCCGCGCCACCACCGGCACGATGCGGTAGCCGAGCGTGGTCATGTAGAGGTCGAGATAGCCGATCGGCTCGACGAATTGGCGGTCGAGGCCGATTTCCTCTTCCGCCTCGCGCAGCGCCGACGCCAGCGGGCTGGCATCGCCCTTGTCGATCTTGCCGCCGGGAAAAGATATCTGCCCGGCGTGATCGGGCAGGTGCTGGGCGCGTTGTGTCAGCAGCACCGTCGGCTCGGGATGATCGACGACCGGCACCAGCACCGCGGCCGGACGGATCGGCCGCACCGACGCGATCTTCATCATCACCGGATCGGCGTCGTGATCGCCGCGCGCCGGCGTAATGCTCGGATCGGTCAAGCCCGCCGGCACGTCGAGGGTGAGCCGCGCGCGCGCGCGCGCGTAAAATTCGTCCGCCGAAAGTGCCGACCCCGCACCGTGCATTAGAGACCGACCAAAAGAGATTGAAACAAGTGCGCTCCTAACATTTTTTCATGGCGCATGATCTTGTCCGAAAACCCGTTCCCATTCCCGATCGGGTCGAGGACGTGCTTTTCGGGATCATGCGCTAAGCGAACTCCCGCAGCGCGCTGGCTTCCGCCATGGCGAAAAACTCGCCCGCCGAACTCACGCCGAACATTGTCGTTCCGCCCACGTCCCGCTCTTCGCCGAGCCCGACCAGGTCGTAGAACAACGACCTCGTCACCTTGGCCCACAGATCGCTGCGCACATGCAGGTAGGGCTTGAGCCCGCCGTTCTCCGGCTGCAGCTCGAAGCGCAGCGCGTGTCCCGGCCCGGCCGCGACCCAGTCGTCGACATTGGTCCTGAAATTGAGAACTTGCCCCCGAGCATCGTCCTCGACCCTAAGCTCGACGGCGAGGAACGGAACTTCTTCGACGATTAACCCGACCTTCTCCACAGGGGTGACCAGGAAGTACTTGTCGCCCTCCCTCTTTAAAACTGAGGCGAAAAGCTTAACCAAAGCGGGCCTTCCGATCGGGGTCTTTTGATAGAACCAGGTACCATCGGCGGCGATCCGCATGTCGATATCGCCGCAAAACGGCGGATTCCACAGGTGAACCGGCGGCGGACCCTTGCGTTTTTCGCCGGTCACCGCTGCCGCGATCCCTTCCAACCCGCCCTGCCCTGCCTTCGCCATTGTTTCCCTACGTTATGACGGTCGCCCCTGGCCTGTTCGCAACTTTGTGACTCTACCCTGCCGGCGGCGGAAGATAGCGTAAGCTCGCAGGCAGTTTGAGGCAGATTCGGCCGAAATGGCGCAGCAAAATCCGATCTGGTGCGGTTGTTGCATGGCGCCTGGCTGGGCCCAAAGCACTATCCAGGGCGCGCGATAAAAGGAATTGAGATCATGGCGTCGGCAAGCGGCGAAAGCCTCGAAAAACTGGAAGATATGATCGTCCGCGCGGCGGAGTCGACCGCCGCCCACGTGCGAGCTGCGAAAGCGGCCATCAGCTCGGTTATTTTCGGCCAGGACATCGTGGTCGAACGTGCGCTGGTCACCGTTCTGTCCGGTGGCCATGCCTTGCTCGTCGGCGTGCCCGGTCTGGCCAAGACCAAGCTTGTCGAGACCATGGGCATTGCGCTCGGGCTCGACGCCCGCCGCGTGCAATTCACGCCTGACCTGATGCCGTCCGACATCCTCGGCACCGAGGTACTGGAGGAAAGCCCGGGGGAAAACGCAGCTTCCGCTTCATCGCCGGCCCGGTGTTCGCGCAATTGCTAATGG
This sequence comes from uncultured Alphaproteobacteria bacterium, assembly GCA_963749625.1. Classification (GTDB taxonomy): domain Bacteria; phylum Pseudomonadota; class Alphaproteobacteria; order Rhizobiales; family Xanthobacteraceae; genus Pseudolabrys. The sequence goes on from CAVVNY010000010.1 coordinate 123,720, forward strand.
CCGACGAGATCAATCGCGCCAGCCCGCGTACCCAATCCGCTCTTCTACAGGCGATGCAGGAACAGCACATCACGGTCGCCGGCGCGCGACACGATCTGCCCAAGCCGTTCCATGTGCTGGCGACACAGAACCCGCTCGAGCAGGAAGGCACCTATCCGCTGCCCGAGGCGCAGCTCGACCGCTTTCTGATGGAAGTGGACGTCGATTATCCCGACCTCGCAGCCGAGCGCAAAATCCTGTTCGACACCACAGGCGCGGAAGAGACCCACGCCAAGGCGGCGATGACGTCCGACGATCTGATCGCGGCGCAGCGATTGGTCCGCCGGCTGCCGGTCGGCGAATCGGTGGTGGAAGCGATTCTCAAGCTGGTGCGCTCGGCGCGTCCCGGCCCGGAAGCCGGCGACCTCGGCAAGCTGATCTCCTGGGGCCCCGGCCCGCGCGCCAGCCAAGCGCTGATGCTGGCCGTGCGCGCCCGCGCGCTGCTGGAAGGCCGCTTCGCGCCGTCGATCGACGACGTACTCGAGCTGGCCGAGCCCGTCCTCAAGCACCGCATGGCGCTGACCTTCGCCGCGCGCGCGGAAGGCGAAACCGTTCCGAACGTGATCGCGCGCCTGAAAGCGCGCATCGGATAATCCCAGATGGCCGAGCCTAGGCTCAGCGATATCGAGGCGAGCGTCGTACGGCAGGCAACCGGCAGCGGTCGCATGCTCGCCGACGCCATGCCGCGGCTCATTCTCGAAGCGCGCCGGGTTGCCGCTACCGTCATTCACGGATTGCACGGCCGCCGCCGCGCAGGTCCCGGCGAGAATTTCTGGCAATACCGCCGCTTCATGTCGGGCGAGCCCGCTTCCAATGTCGATTGGCGCCGTTCGGCGCGCGACGACCATCTCTATGTGCGCGAGCGCGAATGGGAGGCCTCGCACACCGTCTGGATCTGGCCCGACCGTTCGCCGTCGATGGCATTCGCCTCCGCGCTGGTCACCGACAGCAAGCTCGAACGCGCGCTCGTGGTGGCCTTCGCTTTGGCCGAAGTGCTGGTGCAGGGCGGCGAGCGGGTCGGCATTCCCGGCCTGATGCGTCCGACCGCGAGCCGCAACGTGATCGAAAAGATGGCGCAGGCGATCCTGCTCGACCCGGCGGAACGCGCTAGCCTGCCGATGTCGTTCGCGCCCTCGCCGCTCGCCGAGATCGTGATGCTGTCCGACCTGTGGAGCCCGATCGGCGACGTGCAGCAGACCATCGCACAGCTCTCGGCCACCGGCGCGCACGGCCACGTGGTGCAGATCGTCGATCCGGCCGAGGAAAGCTTCCCCTATTCGGGCCGCGTTGAATTCATCGAGCCGGAAGGCGCCGGCTCCGTCACTGCCGGCCGCGCCGAGACCTGGCGCAACGACTACCAGGGCCTGGTGGCGCGTCACCGCGCCCAAATCCGCGCCGAGACCGACCGGTTGGGCTGGAGCTTCGCCGTCCACCGCACCGACCGGCCGGCCAGCGAATTATTGCTCGTGCTTCATTCGCGCATGGGCACCCATATGCAGACGACATCGGTGAGCAGCCGCTACACCCCGGCGAACCCTGGGAGAGTGGCGTGATCGGCTCCCTGTTCGGTTCATTGCCGCTCGGCTTCGCGCAGCCACTGGTGCTGCTCGGCCTGCTCGGCCTGCCGGTTTTGTGGTGGTTGTTGCGGCTGGTGCCGCCGCGTCCGCGCCGCATCAACTTCCCGCCCACCCGGCTGCTGTTCGAGATCGCGCCCAAAGAGGAAACCCCGTCGCGCACGCCGTGGTGGCTGGTTCTGCTGCGGCTGATGCTCGCCGCACTGGTCATCATCGCCGCCGCCGGTCCGTTGTGGAATCCGCCGCTCGCCAGCTCAAATCGAGGAGCGCCGCTGCTGGTCATGCTCGATGACGGCTGGGGCGCGGCAGCCTCCTGGGAGGCTCGGCTGCGCACCGCCGATGAGATCATCGCGCGCGCCGATGCCGACAATCGCGGCGTCGCCGTGCTGCCGCTGTCGGAAACCGGGCGCGATCTATCGCTGCAGGTTGCCGGCGCCGCCCGCGTGCAAATTAAACAGCTCAAGCCGAAGCCCTACACGGTCGACCGCACCGAAGCGCTGCCCTTGATCGAGCGCTTTCTCAAAGGCGCGCCTGATGTCGAGATCGTCTGGCTTTCAGACGGCGTCGATCTCGGCAAGGGCGGCGAATTCATCGCCGGTCTGAAGCGCATCGTCGGCTCGCGTCCGCTCACCGTGGTCGCGGGCGGCCTGCCCGTCCCGCACGCGCTCGCCGCCGCCGACAACGCCGCCGGCGCGTTGACCGTGAAAGTGCTACGCGCGCAATCCGGCAGCGCTGATGCCGGATTGGTGAATGCCATCGATCTCAAGGGACTGACGCTGGGCGAGGCGCCGTTCAAGTTCGCTGCCGATGCGTCGGAAGCCGAGGCGGTGATCGATCTGCCGGTCGAAATCCGCAACGACGTGGCGCGGCTGGAGATCGCCGGCGAGCGTTCGGCGGGCGCCGTGCAATTGCTCGACAAGCGCTGGCGCCGGCGCACGGTCGGCGTCGTGTCCGGGTCGGCCGCGGACCGCTCGCAGCCGTTGATCGGCGCGACCTACTACCTCTCGCGGGCGCTCAATCCGTTCGCCGATGTCCGCCTCGCCGAGGGCATCGCGCCGGCCGAAGCGGTGAAGCGCTTCCTCGACCAGCATTTGCCGATGCTGATCCTCGCCGATGTCGGCAATGTCGCCGAGGCGCGCGAGCGTCTGGACAAATGGATCGATAACGGCGGCGTGCTGGTGCGCTTTGCCGGTCCGCATCTCGCCGGCGCCGAAGACGACACCCTGGTGCCGGTAAAACTGCGCCGTGGCGGCCGCATTCTGGGCGGCAGCCTGAGTTGGGAAAAGCCACAACAGCTTGCCGGCTTCTCGCGCGACGGCCCGTTCGCCGGCATGCCGGTTCCGACAGACGTCACCGTCAGCCGCCAGGTGCTGGCCGAGCCCGATGCGCAACTCACCGACCGCACCTGGGCTACGCTCGCCGACGGCACGCCGCTGGTCACCGCGCAACGCTACGGCAAAGGGCTGCTCGTGCTGTTCCATGTGACCGCCGACACCCGCTGGTCGGACCTGCCGCTGTCGGGCACCTTCGTCGACATGCTCCGGCGCGTCGTCGCGCTGGCGAACGCGACGGTGACCGCCGACAGCGAGAATAGCGGCGAGGCCAGCACCGCCACCGGCCATGCCAACCAGGCTGTGCCGGCAAGCCGCGTACTCGACGGCTTCGGCGCCTTCACGTCGCCGCCGCCGACCGCCCGCCCGGTGCCCGCCAATTTCAATGCGCGCGCCAATGCGGATCACCCGCCCGGCTTCTATGGACCGCCGGAAGGCCTGGTCGCGGTCAACACGCTGGCGCCCAGCGACCGGCCGGCGCCGCTCGACTATTCGCCGCTCAATGCCCGCGTCGACTTCTACCGCCACGGCGAGCCGCTCGACTTGCGCGGCCCGATCTTCCTCGCCGCGCTCGCTTTGCTCATCCTCGACGCGCTAGTAGTGATCGTGCTTTCCGGCGGCATTGCCAGCATGCTGCCGCGCCGGCGCGTGGCGACGACGCTGCTGGCGGCGGGCCTCCTGAGCGCGCTGTCGGTGCAACATCCGGCGCAGGCGCAACCGGCCGCGCAACCGCCGCCGCTTTCCGCCGAACAGCAGGCCTTTGCCATGAAGGCGACGGAACAGACGCATCTCGCCTACATCATCACCGGCGATGCCGATGTCGACGCGGTGAGCAAAGCCGGCCTGCAGGGCCTCACGCTGTTCCTAGCGCAGCGCACCGCGCTGGAAGCCGGCGAACCGATCGGGCTTGATCCGGCGCGCGATGAACTGGCGTTTTTCCCGCTGATCTATTGGCCGGTATCGGCAAGCGCCACCAAGCCGTCGCAAGCCGCGCTCGACCGCATCAATAGCTACATGAAGCGCGGCGGCACGGTGCTGTTCGACACGCGTGACGCGATCGACGCGCCGCCCGGACCGGGCGGCGGCACGCAAGGCCCCGGCATGGTGGCGCTGCGCTCGATCCTGGCCTCGCTCGACATTCCCGAACTCGAGCCGGTGCCGCGCGATCACGTGCTGACCAAGACCTTTTTTCTGTTGCGCGACTTCCCCGGCCGCTTCACCAACGGCCAGCTCTGGGTCGAGGCCCTGCCGGCGGAAACCGAGGAGGACACCGAACGCCCGGTGCGCGCCGGCGACGGCGTGTCCTCGATCCTGATCACCTCGAACGATCTTGCCGGCGCCTGGGCCATGCGGCCGGACGGGCAGCCGATGCTGCCGCTAGTGCCGGGCGAGCCGCGCCAGCGCGAATTCGCCTTCCGCGCCGGCGTCAACATCGTGATGTACGCGCTCACCGGTAACTACAAGGCCGACCAGGTCCATATCCCGGCGCTGCTCGAGCGGCTGGGACAGTAGGAGTTCGATTTTGAACCTCGGCGTCTCCTTCGCTCCGCTGGTGCCGGCCTACGTCGTGTGGGCGGCCTTCGGCGCGGCTTTGCTGATTTCGATCATGCTGCTGCTGGCGCGCAGCCGCGGCGCTGCCGTGCGCGCCGTCGCGCTCGGGCTGTTTGTGCTGGCGCTCGCCAACCCGTCGTTCACACGCGAAGACCGCGATCCGATCCCCTCGGTCGCCGCCGTCATCGTCGACAAGAGCCCGAGCCAGGATTTCGGCGACCGCAAGGCGCAGACGGAAGCCGCGCGCGCGACGCTGGTCGAGCGGCTCAGGCGCATCCCCGGCCTGGAAGTGCGCGTCGCCGAAGCGGGTGCGGCAGACGGCGAGACCGACGGCACGCGGCTGTTCTCGGCCTTGTCAGCAACGCTCGCCGACGTCCCGCCCGACCGCGTCGCCGGCGCCATCCTGATCACCGACGGCCGCGTGCATGACGTGCCGGCTGACGCGGCCGCGCTCGGCTTTACCGCACCGCTGCACGCGCTGATCACCGGGCACAAGGACGAAATCGACCGCCGCGTGGTGCTCACGCAGACGCCGCGCTTCGGCATCGTCAACCAATCGCAGACCGTCGGCTTCCGCGTCGAGGACCAGGGTGGCAGCGCCGGCACAGCCGAGGTGACGGTGCGGCGCGACGGCGAAATCCTGGAACAGCGCTTCGTCAACATCGGCGCTGACGTCACGGTGAAGGTGCCGATCCCGCATGCGGGCGCCAATATCGTCGAGGTCGAGGCCGCGCCGCTCGTTGGCGAACTGACACAGGTCAACAACCGCGCGGTGATCTCGATCGATGGCGTGCGCGACAAGCTGCGCGTGCTGCTGGTATCGGGCGAACCACATGCCGGCGAGCGCACCTGGCGCAATCTTTTGAAATCCGACGCCTCGGTCGACCTGGTGCATTTCACCATTCTGCGCCCGCCGGAAAAGCAGGACGGCACGCCGATCAACGAATTGTCGCTGATCGCGTTTCCCACGCGCGAATTGTTCCAGCAGAAGATCTCCGAATTCCAGCTGATCATCTTCGACCGCTACGCGCGGCAGGGCGTGCTGCCGATGATCTATTTCGACAACATCGCGAAATACGTGCGCGACGGCGGTGCCGTGCTGATTGCCGCCGGCCCCGATTACGCCTCACCGACCAGCATCTGGCGCACCCCGCTCGACGTGATCCTGCCGGCGGAGCCGAGCGGCGACGTCACCCAAGAGCCGTTCCGCGCCGCGCTCACCGAAGCCGGCAAGCGCCACCCGGTGACGCGCGGGCTGGAAGGGTCCGAAAGCAATCCGCCGCATTGGAGCCAATGGTTCCGGCTGGTCGACACCAAGCGCACCACCGGCACCAGCGTGATGCAGGGGCCCGACGGCAAACCGCTTCTGGTGCTGGCGCACGAAGGCGAAGGCCGCGTGGCGCTGTTGTTGTCCGATCACATCTGGCTGTGGGCGCGCGGCTACGAAGGCGGCGGGCCGCATCTCGATCTGCTGCGGCGCCTGTCGCACTGGCTGATGAAGCAGCCCGACCTGGAAGAGGAAGCGCTGCGCCTCATCGTCAAGGGCCACGACATCACCGTACAGCGTCAGACCATGGCCGACAGCGTCAGCGATGTGACGCTCACCTCGCCGACCGGCAAAAGCCGCACGCTCACTTTGCAGCCGGTCGAGCCGGGCCTGTGGCGTTCGGAGATCACCGCCAACGAACTCGGGCTGTGGCGCGCGACCGACGGCAAGCTCACCGCGCTCGCCAATGTGGGGCCGGCCAATCCACGCGAATTCGCGCAGGTGACGTCGACCACAGAGGTGCTGCGCGCGCTCAGCAACGCCACCGGCGGCGACGCGCGGCGGCTGGCGGACGGCAACGCGCTTGATGTGCCGCGCGTGGTGCCGGTTCGCACCTCCACCACGTTCAAGGGCGACGACTGGATCGGCCTGAAGATGCGCGACGTCAGCGTAGTACGCGGCATCGGCGTGCTGCCGATCTTTGCCGGGCTGATCGGGCTGTTGCTGCTGGTTGGTTCGCTCGCGGCGACGTGGGCACGAGAGGGACGCTAAAGTTACTTCGCCATCACCGCATCGGCGGCAACGGCCACGCTGTCGTCGGGATGCTCGCCGCAATATCCGTTGAGCTTGATGCCGTTCGCTTTCATGCTGTCGAAGTCTACGATCGGCTTGAGGCTATGATCGCGGTAATAGGCTTCCAGCCACATCAGGATCAGCGCGGCCGATTCCCTCTCGCTGATCAAATCCTTGCAGGAAGTGGCTGTCAGATCGATTTGCTGGGCTTGCACCGGCGCGCCCGCAAATAAGGTCGCGGCGGCAATCATCATCGGCAGGAGTTTCATGGAATTTCACTCGGTTGGCATGCGCGTGGTCCGCGCATGGCGGCACGAATCTTGGCGCAGCGCCATGATGCGGGCAAGCACAACGGCGCCGACACGCAAATAATTTTACGCTGCGGCTGTCTTTAAGTGGTAGCCCACTGCGGCCTTATCATCCCCGACACGCCGGCGAAGGCGCCGGGCGTCGAGTTCGGCCACCAACAGGCGCGCTGGATCGACCGGACCCGGCATCTTGGCCTGGCCCTTCGGGATGCGCTTGAAGCCGAACTTGCCGTAGAGCGGCTCGTCGCCGACCAGCACCACCAAGCGATGCCCGGCGGCCTTGGCATCTTTCAATGCGCGCTCGATCAGCGCCCGGCCGACGCCGCGTTCGCGGAACGGCGGTTCGACCGTGAGCGGCCCCAACAGCAGCGCCGGCGTATCGCCGATGCAGATCGGCGTCAGCCGTACCGAGCCGATGAGCAGCGAGCCGATGCGCGCGGTGAACGACAGGGCGAGCACATGCCCGCGGCTCTCGCGCAATCGATAGGCGCTTTTCGCAAAGCGGCCGGGGCCGAAGGTGCGCTCGTTAAGCCGCTCGATCGCCAGCGCATCGGCAGGCGTTTCCGGCAGGATTGTCAGGGCAAGCTCGCTCATTGCCGTGCCGATTAGCACCTGGGCCGATTGAGGTCCATCGCCCGTGGCGCATTGCGCCAGAATTGCCTAGATAATACCGGCGAAAGCGGAGGTACCCGGCATGGGACAGTTGGTTGACGGCGTTTGGCAGCAGGACGGTGTGCGCACCAAGGACGGCCAGTTCATCCGGCCGACGCCCCGTTTCCGCAACTGGGTCACGCCCGACGGCAGCGCCGGCCCCTCCGGCGAAGGCGGCTTTGCCGCCGAGAGCGGCCGTTACCACCTCTATGTTTCGCTGTCCTGCCCCTGGGCGCACCGCACCGTCATTTTTCGCAAGCTGAAAGGCCTCGAGAACGTCATCTCGATGTCGACCGTTTCGCCCGACATGCTGCAGGACGGCTGGACCTTCAACCGGGACGAAGGCTCGAGCGGCGATGAGGTCAACGGCAAGAGTAAATTGTCCGAGATCTATCTGCTGGCCGATGCGCGCTACACCGGCCGCGTCAGCGTGCCGGTGCTGTGGGACAAGAAGCGCAAGACGATCGTCAACAACGAGTCGCCGGAAATCATCCGCATGCTCAATTCGGCGTTCGACGCCTTCACCAATATCCACACCGATTATTATCCCGAACCGTTGCGCGCCGAGATCGACCGCATGAACGATCTGGTCTATCCGAACATCAACAACGGCGTCTATCGCGCCGGCTTTGCCACCTCGCAAGGCGCCTATGAAGCGGCGTTCCGCAACGTATTCGACGCGCTCGACGAAATCGAGCAGATGCTGTCCGAGCACCGCTATCTGGTCGGCAATGCCATCACCGAGGCCGACTGGCGGCTGTTCTGCACGCTGATCCGTTTCGACGCCGTCTATTATTCGCACTTCAAGTGCAACTGGCGGCACATCTACGAATATCCGAACCTGTCGAACTACGTGCGCGATCTCTACCAGCAGCCGGGCGTGGCCGAGACGGTCAGCCTGCAGCAGATCAAGCGGCACTATTACGGCAGCCAGCGCCAGGTGAACCCGACCGGTATCGTGCCCGTCGGCCCGCAGCTCGACTTCGCCGCGCCGCACGACCGGGCGAGGTTTGGATAAACTTCTCCACTGTCATGCCCGCGAAAGCGGGCATCCAGTAATCTTGCGCTGTCTGTGTGTACCGGGTCCCCGCCCGCGCGGGACGACGGCAGAATATGTGACGACAATCCAGCCCTCACCACGCCTCGCTCACCTCCACACCCTCCAGCACCTCGGCGATGCGCGCGCGGGTGGCGCGGGTGACGCCGTCCGGCAGTGCGTCGGGTGCAAAGAAGCCGTGCTCGATGATTTCGTAATTGGGCATGCGGCGCGCCGTCCTGGCGGAAGTCGCGCACGATGTAGAGCGCGACGTGGTCGCGCCGCGACGCGCGGCTGTTGAAGAAGATGCCGTGCAGCTCGGGCGGCGCGGTCATGACGATATTGCCTTCCTCGGCCAGTTCGCGCGTGAGCGCCGCAAGGAACGTCTCGCCGGTCTCCACCCCGCCGCCCGGCAGGTGCCAGCCCTCGACATAAGAATGCTTGACCAGGAAGATGCGGCCTTGGCCGTCGATCACCATGGCGCGCGCGCCCAAGGTCGCGCCGCGCGCGAAGCGCCAGTAGAAATGCAGCAGCCGCCGGATCAGCGGCTCAAGCGCGCGGCGCAGGCATTGCAATGCCATCAATGGGGCCTTTCAAGATCGCGATGACTTCAATATATGAAATCCAGCCGCCAGCCGACGCCTAGAGGGGCCCCGTGAAGAAATTTTCCGACCTGACCGAACAGGAAGTGCTGGCGCTCGCCATCACCAACGAGGAAGAGGACAGCCGCATCTATCGCGGCTTCGCCGACGGCCTGCGCGAACAGGCCCCCTCCTCGGCCAAAATGTTCGAGCTGATGGCGGAAGAGGAAGTCCGCCATCGCACCCGCCTCAACGACCTCTACAAGCAGAAATTCGGCGATTACCTGCCGCTGATCCGCCGCCAGGACGTCAAGGGTTTCATCCGCCACAAGCCGCTCTGGCTGGTGCGCCCGCTTGGCCTCGACGAGGTGCGCAAATACGCCGCCGAGATGGAATACGAGACCGCCCGCTTCTATCGCAAGGCGGCGGAGAACAGCCGCGACGCCTCGGTGCGCCAGTTGCTGATCGATCTGGCCGAGGCCGAGGACAAGCACGAGGGCATCGCCAACCGGCTCGGCGAGCGCCTGCTCACGCCCGAGGCGCGCGCCACCGAGGACGAGACCGCGCGGCGCGTGTTCGTGCTGCAATTCGTGCAGCCCGGCCTGGTCGGACTGATGGACGGCTCGGTGTCGACGCTGGCGCCGCTGTTCGCCGCGGCCTTTGCCACCCACAACACCTGGGCGACTTTCCTGGTCGGCATGGCGGCCTCGGTCGGCGCCGGCATTTCCATGGGTTTCGCCGAGGCGCTGTCGGACGACGGCTCGCTCAGCGGCCGCGGCACGCCCTGGCTGCGCGGCCTCGTCTGCGGCATGATGACCATGATCGGCGGGCTCGGGCACACCTTGCCCTATCTGATCCCGCACTTCGGCACCGCCACGGCCGTGTCGGTCATCGTGGTCGCGGTCGAACTCGCCGCGATCTCCTATATCCGTTACCGCTACATGGACACGCCGTTCCTCGCCGCCACCTTCCAGATCGTCGTCGGCGGCGTGCTGGTTTTCCTCGCCGGCATCTTGATCGGGAGTTCGTGAGTTCGGCGGTGTCGTCACCGCAAAAGCGGGGACCCAGTATTCCCAGCCGTAGTTGACAGACCTCGGGTCCATGTTGCCTCTGTGATTGCTGGATGCCCGCCTTCGCGGGCATGACACGAAACCGATGTTCACCCTCGCCCATCTCTCCGATCCGCATCTGGCGCCGCTGCCCAAGCCGGGCTGGCGGGACCTGATCGGCAAGCGGGTGACCGGCTACATCAACTGGCAGCGCCGGCGCCGCTTCATCCACGACGCGGACGTGCTGGCGGCGATCGTCGCCGACCTGAAGGCGCAGGCGCCGGACCACATCGCCGTCACCGGCGACCTCAGCAATCTCGCGCTGGAAGAAGAATTCGAGCGCGGGCGCAAATGGCTGCAAGAGCTGGGCTCGCTGCGCGACGTCAGCTACGTCCCCGGCAATCACGATGCCTATGTGCCGAAAGCCGTCCGCTATGCGCCGCGATGGGCGCCCTATATGAGCGGCGATAACGGGGCCGTCGGCTTTCCCTATCTGCGCCGGCGCGGACCGCTGGCGCTGATCGGGCTGTCGACCGCGGTGGCGACGGCGCCGTTCATGGCGACCGGATGGCTTGGCGAGGCGCAACTCGCCCGCCTCGGCGCGATGCTCGATGCGCTCGCCGGCGAAAAGGTTTTTCGCGCCGTGCTGATCCACCACCCGCCGGTCAGCGAGGCCGGGCGGCACAAGCGGCTGACCGACGCCGCGCAATTCTTAAGCGTCATCGCCACGCACGGCGCCGAACTCGTGCTGCACGGCCACGATCATCGGCACATGCTCAATTGGCTCGCCGGTCCGGACGGCACGCGCGTGCCGGCGGTGGGCGTGCCGTCGGCCTCGGCCGCGCCCGGCATGAGCACAGACGCCGCCGCCTATAATCTCTACGCCATCGACGGTGCGCCCGGCGCGTGGAGCTGCGAAATGATTTCGCGCGGCGTTACCGGCGCCGGCGATATCGTGGAATTGAATAGGATGAAGCTGCTGGGCTAAGCGCGCTTAAATTTCCTGTCGTCCCGGCCGAGTGAAGCGAGGGCCGGGACCCATACGCCGTGCCCTATCGATCGACTGCGGCGCATGGGTCCCCGCCTTCGCGGGGACGACGAGATTTAAGGCTGCGGCTGGTTGAGCAGCGCCAGCAGGAACAGCGCGACGGCGCCGCCGACAAAGCCGATCACGAACGTCCAGAACAGACCCCAGCGCCGGTGCGAGCGCTCGAGCCGCGCGATCTTGTCGGCGACCACCGGGCCGACCGCCACATCGTCGGCAAGCGCGCGCTCGCGTTCGACCAGCCGGCGCGCCACATAGCGGGTGACCGCCTGCACCATCGCCGGAACCTCGTAGGTCTCCGCCAGCACGGCGCGGCCGTAGCGGGTGTCTTGCACGAAGCGGTATTGCCGCTTGTCGCGGCCCATTTCGATATGCGCGACGACGTCGACCCATAGCCGCGGCACATCGCCTTTGCTGACGCCGCGGTCGAACAGTTCGACGCCGGGCGGTATGTCCTTGAACACTGGCTCGAGCGCCTCGTCGAGCAGTTCGAGCCGCGCCAGTTCGGCATCGCGCAGGTCGACCACCACCGCCGAACGCTCGGCCGCTTCGATCCGCGCCTCGCGCACGGCTTCTTTCAGCGCATGCGGCGGCTCAGGCGACTGCGAATCGGTCTTTTTGCCGCGTCTCCACATGCCGGCAAGTTAGCAAAATGGCGCGCCCGCGCCAAGGAAAACGCAAAGGTTTTCAATAAGTTTGATGGTGAATCAAAGGTTAACGCGTGGGAACCACGCCATAGGGCCAGGCCCAGCCCAGACCGTCCTCGGTGCGCCCGCGCGGGCGGTATTCGGCACCGATCCAGCCGCGATAGCCGAGCCGGTCCACCGCCTCGAATACCGAACGATAATTGACCTCGCCCTCGTCAGGCTCGTGGCGCGACGGCACCGCCGCGCATTGCAGATGGCCGATCACGGGCAGATATTTCTCCAGCCGATAAAGCAGATCGCCGCCGACGATCTGCGCGTGATAAAAATCGAACTGCAATCGGATATTGGGTTTGCCAGCCTTGGCGATGACGTCGGCGGCGTGCTCGACGCGGTTGAGGAAATAATCCGGCCGGTCGCGCCCGTTGATCGGCTCGATCAGCAGGCCGATCTTCTTGGCGGCGGCAAGATCGGCGGCGTTGCGGAGATTGTCGATGAACACGCGCTCGGCCGCCGGGCGCTGCTCGGGCGCGACCTTGCCGGCCAGGCAATGAACCGCGCTGCCACCGATGGCGGCGGCATAATCGAGCGCGCGGGCGAACAGGCCCTGAAACTCCTTCTCGCGGCCGGGCACCGCCGCCAGGCCGAAGGCGCCGTCGCCATCGCCGGGCGGCGTGTTGATGCCGAGCGCGGTCAACCGGTTGCGGGCGATCGCCTCCTTCACCTGCGACGCCGGCACGTCGTAGGGAAATTGCAGTTCGATCGCCTTGAAGCCGGCGGCGGCCGCCGCGTCGATGCGTTCGAGCAGCGGGCGGTCGGTGAACAGGTAACCCAGATTGGCGGCGAAACGGGGCATATTCCGGCCTCATCGATAACGGCTTGCACAAGAACTCTCTGCCGTATTCATTAGCGATCCTACACAGGCAAAGCCAATCCGGAAAACGCTCATGTCCGCCAACACCGCCTTCCATATTGCCGTGCTGCCGGGCGACGGCATCGGGCCGGAAGTGATGGCGCCGACGCTGGAGATTTTGCGCCGCATCGAGGCGACGACGCCGAGCCTCAAATTCCGCTTCAGCGAGGCCGCCGCCGGCGCCGGCCACTACAAAGAGACCGGCAAGTCGATGCCCGAGTCGACGATCAAACTGTGCGAGGAGGCCGACGCCATCCTGCTCGGCGCCTGCGGGCTGCCGAGCGTGCGTTATCCCGACAACACCGAGATCATGCCGCAGGTCGAATTGCGCTTCATCTTCGACCTTTTTGCCGGCGTGCGGCCGGCCCGGCTTATTCCGGGCGTGCCGAGCCCGATCGTCGGCGCGCAAGAGCACGGCATCGATTTCGTGCTGATCCGCGAGTCGACCGAAGGCCTGTTCGCTTCCATGGGCAAAGGAGTGGTGACGCAGGACGAGGCGCGCGAGACGCTGGTGGTGACGCGCAAGACCACCGAGCGCCTGTTCGACTTTTCGCTCAAGCTGGCCGAGCGGCGCAAGAAGCGCGGCCGCCCCGGCCGCCTCACGCTGGTCGACAAGGCCAACGTGTTCAAAGCCTTCAACTGGCAGCGCGCCATTTTCGCCGAGCGCAAGGCGAAATTCCCCGACGTGAAAACCGACCTGCTTTATGTCGATGCCTGCGCCGCGCTGATGGTGAAGAAGCCGTGGGACTTCGACGTGATGGTGATGGAGAACATGTTCGGCGACATTCTTTCCGATCTCGCCGCCGGGCTGGTCGGCGGCTTGGGCATCGCGCCCTCGGCCGATATCGGCGACACGCACGCGGTGTTCCAGCCCTGCCACGGCACCGCGCCGGATATCATGGGCCAAGGCAAGGCCAATCCGACCGCCATGTTTCTCTCGGCCGCCATGATGCTCGACTGGCTGGCCGACAGAGCACGAGCATACGCCGGCGGCGAAAGCGGCACTACGCATCGAGCGCGCGGTCGACCAGGCTTACGCCGGCGGTATCAAGCCGATGGAATATGGCGGCGGCGACGGCACCGCGGCCATTTCCGCCGCCGTCCTGAAGGCAATCGGATAGCGCATGATCCCGAAAAGTGGACACCGGTTTTCGGAAAAGATCATGCGCCACTAAAATGGAGACAAATATGCTGTTCTCGGTTCACGCGCTCGACTATCCGGATTCCGCCGCCAAGCGGCAGGCGGTGCACGCCGATCACGTAGCGCATCTCAAGACCGCGAAGGATCAGGGCGTAAGCATCGTCGTCGGCGGGCCACTGGTCGCCGATGACGGCAAAACCTCGATCGGCAGCCTGATGGTGCTGGAGGCGCCCGACCGCGCCTCGGCGGAAAAATTCAACAACGCCGATCCGTTCGCCAAGAATGGCATCTGGGCCAAGGTCGAGATCCAGCGGTTCGACCGCCGGACGTAATAGAGTCTGGCAAGCCGACGAAATCTCTGATGGCCGCGCGCGCGGGTTATCGCTGTTGCGTTGCTCGCTCGCGCTGGGCTCCGGGTTGTATTTTATGATGTCGCGCTTTTTCAGTTCGCGAAACTCAAGCCTGCAGGGAAAGATTGAGCGCGTCGCGAAAGAAGCATTAGATGGGCGCAATCGTAAGCAAGCCGCCGGTCCGCCGCGGCCTAATTCAACTTGAGAGGAAGACATGCGAAAGATTGCGCTGAGCGTGCTCGCCGCCACGATGATGATGATCGGTGGTGCGGCCGCGCAAACGGACTATCCGACCCATCCGGTTCGTCTGATCGTGCCGTTCGCACCGGGCGGCAGCACCAACTCGCAGGCCCGCGTGCTGGCCGACTTTCTGGGCCGCGCGCTCGGCCAGCAGGTGGTGGTCGTCAATGTCGGCGGCGCCGGCGGCACGATCGGCCTCAACCAGGGCGCCAAAGCCGCGCCGGATGGCTATACGCTGGTGACGGCGACGCCGTCGATGACCATCAATCCTTACATTCAAAAGAATATCCCCTACGACCCGATCAAGGATTTCGAGCCGATCGCGCTGGTGGCCACCAGCCCAATCGTGCTGGTGGTGCCCAAGGATTCGAAGATCAAGTCGGTGCGCGATCTGATCGAAATGGCCAAGGCCAAGCCGGGGCAAATCCGCTACGGCAGCGCCGGCATCGGATCGGCGACGCATTTGAGCTCGGCGCTGTTCGAGACGATGGCCGGCGTCCACCTCCTGCACATCCCTTACCGCGGCGCCGGGCCGGCGCTGCTCGACGTGATCGCGAGCCGCCTCGACCTGCAATTCGAGAACGCGCCGAGCGTGCTGGGCCACGTGCGCAGCGGCACCTTGCGCGGCGTGGCGGTCGGCTCGGCGAAGCGATCGAACTTGTTCCCGGATTTGCCGACCATCGGCGACACGGTCCCCGGTTATGAGGCGACCTCCTGGTTCGGCGTGCTGGCGCCGGCCAAGACGCCGCGCGCCGTCGTCGACAAGGTCAATGCGGCGATCAACAAGGCGCTCGCCGATGCCACCGTAAAAAAGCAAATGGACGCCTTGGGCGTCGAGCTGATCGGCGGAACGCCGGATCGCTTCGCCGAATTCCTCAAGGCCCGCATGGCCGAGCTCAAGACCGTTTCGAAGGCGGCGAATTTGGTGCCGCAGTAACGCGCCAGCCGCGTCCGGCTGGGCTATCTCCGGGAGCGTTACAGCCCGACGAAATCCTTGATCGCGGCGAGGAAGGCGTCCGGCTGCTCGAGGGGCGGGCAATGGCCGCAGCCCGGCAGCTCGATATATTTGGCGCCGGCGACCTTGTCGGCGATCGCCTTGTTGAGCGGCGGCGGCGTGGCCTGGTCGAATTCGCCGCACACGACCAGCGTCGGCACTTTCATGCGATGCAGCAGCGGCGTGAGGTCGGCCTCCTGCAAAATCTTGCAGGCATGCTGGAACGCCTTGGCATCGATACCCATCAGCACGCGCTTACGCTCGTCGATCAGCTCCGGATGCGCGGCCAGATAGGCCGGCGAGAACACGCGCCTGGCGGCAATCTCGGCGATCGCGCCGAGCCCGCCTTCGGCGACTTTCGCCGCCATTACTTCGAACTGCTTGCGGCCATCGGGCGGGAAACAGGCGGCGGCATCGCTCACCACCAGCTTGGAAATGCGTTCGGGATGGGCCAGCGCGAAAGCGAGCGCCACCGTGCCGCCGAAACCATTGCCGATCAGTACGGCGTCGGGGGCGATGCCGAATTCGTCGAAGCCGTCCTCGATGCAGGCGATGTAGGCGTCCATCAGCGCCAGCATGCACGGCTGCGACCCGTGAAACCCCGGCAGGTTGATGAGCGTGACACGATGCTGTTCCGCCAGGGCCGGCAGCACCGGGTCGAAAGCGTGGCGGTCGGCGAGGAGCGAATGCAACACGACCAGATCGGGCCCCGAGCCCGCGCGCACCGCGGTGAGCGAGCCGTGGCCGGCGGTCAATTGTTCCATCTGCATCGCCATATCCTTAAGACGTGGATGCCCGGCACAAGGCCGGGCATGACGATGAAACGTTTACGTTCGCGTCTAGTTCCCCTCCCGCCAGATGCCGAGCGCTTCCTGCGCCGGCCGGTCGGAAATCGAAAACAACACCGAATCCTTGGCCGCGTTGTGGAAATAGCGCTTCCACGGCGGCACCACGAACACGTCGTTGACGCCCCAGTCGAACGGCTTGCCGTCGATGATGGTGGTGCCCTCGCCTTCGGCGACCGCGAAAATAGTGCCGTCGGTCGACCGATACGGCTCGCCCTTGAAGCCCTTCGGCAGCAGCGCGAGATGGGCGCCCATGGTCGGCAGCACCGGCCCGCCATTGATCGGATTGGCGTAGCGC
Source organism: uncultured Alphaproteobacteria bacterium (assembly GCA_963749625.1). Taxonomy (GTDB): domain Bacteria; phylum Pseudomonadota; class Alphaproteobacteria; order Rhizobiales; family Xanthobacteraceae; genus Pseudolabrys. The sequence continues at coordinate 140,369 of CAVVNY010000010.1, forward strand.
ACGCGCGCGCCGTGCCGCTTGTCGACGTCGCCGGTCTTCTTCAGCCGCTCCAGGATCGGCCGCATCTTGGCGTAAGGATAGTTGATCACCGGCGAGCGGTTGAGAGTCGCCGGCGCGCCGTCCGGCAGCACGCCGGAGGCGTAGCGGTCGAACGAGTCGCCGTCGGCGTGGTTGGTCTTCTGCATCTTCTCGTCGAAATGCTCGGCGAACGACGTCTCGAAATGAATGATCGTCGGCAGATCGAGCACGTCGAGCCACATCACCGGCTGCTTGCCCGGATTGCCGTGATCGTGCGGCGCCCAGTTGGCGGTGATGATGAAGTCGCCATGCGCCATCATGGTCTTCTCGCCCTCGACCGCGGTATAGGCGCCCTCGCCTTCCAGCACGAAACGGATGGCGGAGGCGGAGTGGCGATGCACTTCGGCGATTTCGCCCGGCAGGATGAGCTGGATGCCGGCAAACAGCGAATGGGTGATGCGCGCCTTGCCGGTCTCGCCGGGATTCTCCAGCACCAGCACGCGGCGCTCGGCTTCCTCGGCGCTGATCACCTCGCCGGCTTCCAGCATCAAGCGCTTGACGTCGGAAAATTTCCACAGCGCCGGCCGGCATTCGGTCTTCGGCTCCGGCGTCACCAGATCCTTGAGCACCTCCCAGAGAGGCGCCATGTGGAACTTGGAGATCTTGTCGTAATAGGCTTGGCGCGCCGGCTGGACGTTGTGCTTGGAGCCTGGTTGCGACGCGGTTGCGACCGCCATGAGCGTGTTCCTTCCGGATCGATGAATTGGCAGCCTTATATCGCAGTTCGGCAGCGGCAGGAATATCCCCGTAATAGGCTGCGATATATGGCTTTTCGAACCGGCGCGGCCTCAATAACAGGCCGAGCACTGCCGCGCCCCGGCTGCGCTCCCTTAGGCCAGGCGCATGCGCGCCTACAAATGTCTAACCGTGCCCGCCAATGTCGCGTCGTCGATCGTCGTGAAATAGGCGGTGAGCAAAAGAAATCCGATCGCAAAGGTGAAGATCAGCAGAACCGACGCGCCGGACTCGAGAAACGGCTTGCCGACGAACCAGGCCGTCTTGCCCTTGCGCGGAACGCAGGCGATCAGCGAGCCGGCGCCGAGCAACAACAGCAAGGATCCAAATATAAGCTGCGACAAGTCCGTCAATTTCGCCTCCCCACAGAGGTTTCGAGAGGAGGCTAACGTGTCACGGTTGCCGCCGCTGCCCTACCCTTGATTGCGCGACATTGTGCCACGCCGGATGGCATGTCCATCCGTCTACCCCGCGCGCGCTAGTTATTGACCGCGCCGCCGTCGACCACCAGCGACTGGCCGGTGACGAAATCGCTGTCGCTCGACGCGAGAAACACCAGCGCGCCGAGCAGATCTTCCGGATAGGCGTCGCGCTTGAAGGCGCGGGCGTTGCGCACGGGGATGCGCTCCTCCTCGACATGGGTGGCGTTCTCCAGCCCGGTATCGCTCAGGATATAGCCCGGCGACAGCGAATTGACCGCGATGCCGTGTGGCCCGAGCTCGCGCGACAGCGCGCGGGTGAAGGCGAGCATGGCGCCCTTCGAGGTGACATAGGGCAGCATGCGCGGCACGCCCTTGTAGGCGGCGCCGGAAGCGATGTTGATGATCTTGCCGGAGCGCTGCGCGATCATGTGCGGCGCGACATGGCGCACCATCAGATAGGGCCCGCGCACGTTGATCGCCATGACGCGGTCCCACAGCTCCGCGTCCCACTCGTTGAAATTTCTCGGATGCAGCGTCGAATAGAGCGCCGCGTTGTTCACCAGGATGTCGATCCGGCCGAAGCGCTCGGTGGTTTGCGCGACCAGATTTTTTACCGCCTTCTCGTCGCCGACGTCGAACTTGACGCTGGCAACGCTGTCGGCGCCATGGCGGCCAGCGATTTCCCCGGCAAGTTCCTTGCCGTCGGCAATATCGGCGATCATGACGCGCGCGCCCTCGGCGGCGAGCGCCTGCGAATAGTGCCGGCCGATGCCCCGGGCGCCGCCGGTGACGATCGCAACCTTGCCTGCGAGCCTTGCCATGGACGCTCCCCCGACGTAGTCGTTTGCGCTTGATTTTGGATAATCACGCCGCGCTTAAAGTCAGACAATAAAGGCGTGAACGGTCGGGACAAGACCCGGCCGCGACTGGGGGAGCGAAATGCCGAGAGACACCGCCGACCGCCTGGAGATCCGCGCGCTGATCGAGAATTGGGTGCTCTGGCGCGATGCCCGGTTGTGGGACCGTTTCCGCACCGTCTGGCACAAGGAAGGCCAGATGTGGGCGACCTGGTTCCAGGGCTCCTATGAGGAATTCATCAAGGTCAGCCAGGAGGGCTACGACCACGGCGTGCGCATCTGGCACATGCTCGGCGGCATGAGCATCGACATCAAGGGCAAGCGCGCCATCGCGCAGACCAAGATGACGATCACCCAGCGCGCCAAGGTCGAGGGCGTTACCTGCGACGTGGTCTGCACCGGCCGCTTCTACGACTTCCTGGAAAAGCGCAAAGGCAAATGGGGCCTTGTGCTGCGCCGCCTCGCCTACGAGAAGGACCGCATCGATCCGGTCGACCCGGCGGCCAAGCTCGCGCTCGACCGCAAGCATTTGGCCAAGTTCCCCGAAGGCTACCGGCACCTCGCCTATCTGCAGAGCAAGATCGGCTACCCGATCAAAATGAACCTGCCCGGCCTCGACGGACCGGACCTCGATGCGCTCTACGCCAAGGGAGACGCCTGGCTGAAAGGCCGTAAATTATAGCGATTATACGCGGCTACCGCCCGAGGGATTGGCGCAAGCGCATAGAAGTGCGATTTTGGCCGAGACGGTAGGGCATCAAACCATCCGGGGGCACCATGTCATTCGCCGACAAATTCAACCTGCTGAATGAGTTCAACATCCTGCGGCTGATCTGCGGCCTGTTCATGATTCCGCATATCTACGGCAAGTTCTATGTGCCGGCGGCCCTCGGCTTCTTCGTCGCCGCCGGGTTCAAGCCGCCCAAGTTCTGGATGTATCTGGCGGGCGGCATCGAGGTCGTGCTCGCCGCCGGTTTGATTTTCAACATCTACACCACCATCTGCGCCGCGATCATGACCGTCCACCTTCTGGTCGCCACGGTTGGCGTCTATAAGGTCACCGGCAAATGGCTGTGGAATATCGGTGGCTCTGAATTCTGTCTGTTCTGGGCGATCTGTTGCTGGGTGGTCGCCATGCACTCCTACTACGCCCACGGCATCTGGGGCTGAACCGAAATCCACCGTTTGAATTCTTCGTACCTCGAAAGGGAATCTGCAAAATGGCTAGCGTCCTGTTTTCTCCCATCACGCTCCGCGGCCTCACGCTGCCGAACCGGGTCGTGGTGTCGCCGATGTGCCAGTACAACTCCAACAACGGCTCGGCCAACGACTGGCATCTGATGCATCTCGGCAATATGTCGCTCGGCTGCGCCGGGCTGGTGATGACCGAGATGACCGACGTCAACCCGCAGGGGCGCATCTCGCCGAAATGCGCTGGCATGTATTCCGACGAGAACGAAGCCGCGCTCAAGCGCGTGCATGATTTCTGCCGGCAGTACGGCGTCGCCAAGCTCGGCGTGCAGCTGGCGCATGCCGGCCGCAAGGGTCCGCAGATGCCGCCGGCCGCCGGCGGCAAGCCGATCCTGGAAGGGCCGGACGCCTGGACGCCGGAAGCGCCATCGGCGCTGGCCTACGACACCGGCTGGCCGGTGCCGCACGCCATGACCAAGGACGACATCAAGCGCTGCATCGGCGAATTCGCCGCCGCCGCGGTGCGGGTTAATCGCATCGGCTACGACCTGATCGAGCTGCATGGCGCGCACGGCTATCTCGCGCATCAGTTCCTGTCGCCGCTCTCCAACAAGCGCACCGACGAATATGGCGGCTCGAGCGAAAACCGCATGCGCTTCGCCATCGAGATGTACGAGGCGGTGCGCGCGGTATGGCCGGCGGAGAAGCCGCTCGGCATGCGCGTTTCCGCCACCGATTGGGTCGACGGCGGCTGGACGCCGGAGGAAACCGTCGTGCTGGCGAAGGAGCTCAAAAAACGCGGCATGGACTACATGGACGTGACCACCGGCGGGCTCGATCCCAAGCAGAAGATCCCGCTGGCGCCCAGCTACCAGGTGCCATTCGGCGAGAAGGTGAAGAAGGAAAGCGGCATCACGGTCATGACCGTTGGCTTGATCGCCGGCGCGCAGCAGGCCGAGGACATCGTCGCCTCAGGCCAGGCCGACATGGTGGCGCTGGCGCGCGGCGCGCTGTGGGATCCGCGCTGGGCCTGGCATGCGGCGGAGGAACTCGGCGCCGAGACGCCCTATGCGCCGAAGATGATGGCCTGCCATCCCAAGCTGCGGCCGCAACTGTTCCCGAAGCGGGCGCAGCCGGCGGGCTGAAGCTCAACGCATCGAGCGCGTAAAAGACAACCCGCGTCGGCTCGGCACCGCGCGGGTTTCTTCTTTGCCAGCATTAACCGAGGAACCTGGTCACACCTTCACCCGCTTGACGAACTTCACGAAAGCGGCGAGCTGCAGCTTGATGGCGTCCTTGGCGGCTTGATCGGTCAGTTCGCCGGTCTTCTCGTCGAATCTTCTTGGCGGCGAGATTGACGAATACTTCCGGCTTGCCGAACATCTGCGCGTCGATCGCGGTCAACGCCATGCGCAGGTGATACTGCATGCGTCCGCCGCCGAGCAGGCCGGGTGCGGCCGATTGCAGGGCCACCGGCTTGTCCTTGAAGCAAACCTCTTTTTCGCGCGAGGCCCAGTCGATGGCGTTCTTCAGGCCGCCGGGGATCGACCAGTTGTATTCCGGCGAAACGATGATGACGGCATCGGCTTTGCGGATGGCATCGCACCAGGCGGCGACATCGGCGGGAATGCCGGTCGCCGTTTGATCGTCGGCATTGTATATCGGGAAACTGGCGAACGAAGGCGCCGGCGTGAGCGCCAGTTCGGGCGGCGCCAGTCCCGGCAAGGCGCGCGCGACCGCCGCGTTGAGCGAGCCTTTGCGCAGCGAACCGCAGATGACGAGTACTTTGAACTGGTCGGCCATGTCTTCCTCTTCCACTTTTGGCGATGCGATGGCTTGCGCCTATTGCTTTTGAATCCCGGCTTTCTCGCGCACGGTTTCCCATTTCGCGAGTTCGTCGCCGATATGTTTTTTGAATTCCTCCGGCGTCGAGACGTGCACGACGGCGCCGACCTTCTCCAACTGCTCGCGGATCGCCGGACGCGACAGCACTTCCTTGAGCGCGGCATTGGTCTTGTCGACGATCGTCCGCGGCGTGCCGGCGGGATAGAGAAAGCCGTACCAGCCGACGACCGAATAGCCCGGCACGCCGGATTCGGCGACCGTCGGCGTATCGGGGATGGTCGGCCAGCGATTGGGCGAGCCGACCGCGAGCAATTTCAACTTGCCGGCCGCGACCTGCCCCTTCACCGCGTGCGCCAGTTCGACGCCGTAGTCGAGGTCGCCCGAGAGCAAGGCCGCGACCACGCCGGGCGTGTTGCGATAGGGAATGTGCTTGACGTCGATGCCGGCCATCTGGCGCAGCAGTTCGCCGGCGAAATTCTGCGTCGAGCCGACGCCAACGTCGCCGAAGTTGAGTTTGCCGGGTGAGGCCTTGGCGAGCGCGATCAGTTCCTTGATGTTGTTGGCCGGAAACTCTTTCTTCGCGACGAAGACGAAAGCCGAGTCGGCGACCCACGACACCGGCTCGTAGTCCTTGACCGCGTCGTAGCGGACCGATTTAAGCATCGCCGCCGACACCGTATGGGCGGGGCTGGTCATCAGCGCGGTGTAGCCATCCTTGTCGGCGCGGGCGACATATTCGGCGGCGAGCGTTCCGCCGGCGCCCACTTTGTTCTCGACGATGATCGACTGTTTCAGCAGTTCGGACAGCGGCTGCGCGACGATGCGCGAAACGATGTCGGTGCCGCCGCCGGCGCCAAAGCCGACGATAATGTGGATCGGACGGTCCGCCGGCCACTCGGCCGAGGCCGGCGCGGCCACGGTCAAGATGAAGCTCGCCGCAATGGCCGCAGCGCAAAGAATGCGTTTCATGAATCCTCCCCCTTGTTTCGACGCTTTGAGGCGCGCCTTTCAGGCTTTCTCGTCTTCGATTGGATTGCTTAGCACGCCGATGCCCTCGACTTCGACCTCGATCGTGTCGCCCGGCTTCATCCAGACCGGCTCCGGCTTGCGCGCATGGCCGACGCCGGACGGCGTACCGGTCAGCAAAATGTCGCCGGGCTCCAGCGTCATGCCCTCGGTGAGATAGACCAGCGACTCCGCCACCGGGAACATCAAGAGATCGGTGTTGGAGGACTGCATGGTCTTGCCGTTGAGACGGCTCTCGATCTTGAGGCCCTTGCCGCCGCGCGGCAATTCGTCGGCGGTGACCATCCAGGGACCGATGCTGCCGGTGCGGTCGAAATTCTTGCCCATACCCCACTGCGTGGTGTGGCGCTGATACTCCCGAACCGAGCCCTCATTGGCGCAGGTATAGCCGGCAACGCAATCGGTCGCGTTGTCCATGGTCAGGTGCTTGGCGCGTTTGCCGATGACCACGACCATCTCGGCTTCATAGTCGAGTTGGATCGATTTTATCGGCCGCATCAGCGGCTGCAGATGCGGCGTAAGCGACGTCTGCACGCGGAAAAAGATACTCTGGAATTTCGGAATGTTGTCCTTCTGCGGGCCTTCCTTGACGTGATCGAGGTAATTGAGGCCGAGGCAGATGATCTTGCCGGGTCTTGCGACGGGAAAGCCCGAATTTCAACCCGGCGAGCGGGCGGCGGGCCGTGGCCGGCGCCTTTTTGGCGAGATCGGCAAGCGCTTTGAGGTCGCCATTGCTGCGGCGCAAGAATTCGCCGAGATCGGTGGGCACGGCGGCATCCACCGCCTGCAGATCGATGACGGCATCGCCCTCGACCACGCCCAGCCGCAAGCCGTTATTCGCTTCGAAACCGACGATCTTCATAAACTAAGCCCCTGCCTTGTCATGACGGGGCAAGGCTTAGCGCAGGCCGACGCGTTCGGGAAGCTCCACGTGCCCCGGACGCGGCGCAGCACGGAGCCATGAGCGCGTTTACGCGCGTCTTTGACGCGCTATGGCGGAGTGATGCGCCGCTGATCCGGGGCCATTCAAGTCTCTGAACTTTTGAAGGTCCCGGTTCTGCAGCGCACCGCTTACGCGCTGCGCTGCGCCCGGGACATGGTCCGTCCGTTAAACGGCCAAAGTGAAGGCCTGGATCGAGAAATATTGCCGCTCGTCGGTCCATACGCTCGCCGGCCGCCAGCCGGCGCCGCGCGCCAGCGCGCCCAGCGACTCGACGCTGTATTTGTAAGAGTTCTCGGTGTGGATGGTTTCGCCGGCGCGGAACTCGATCGTCTCGCCGGCCACCTTCACCTTCTGCCGCTTCAGACTGGCGAGATGCATTTCGATGCGGTGACGCTCGCGGTTGTAGAAGGCGTGATGCTCGAAGCTGTCGAGCTTGAAGGTGCCGCCGAGCTCGCGGTTGATGCGCGTGAGCAAATTGAGATTGAAACTGGCGGTAACGCCGGCGGCGTCGTTATAGGCGGCGTTGAGCACCTCGACATCCTTGATCAGGTCGGCGCCGACGATGAGTGTTGCGTTGGGTCCAAGGATGCGCGCCGCATTGCGCAGGAATGCCGCCGCCTCGTGCGGCTCGAAATTGCCGATGGTCGAGCCGGGGAAAAATCCGACGCGCACCGGCGCCATCTGCGCCGGCTCCGGCAGCGCGAAATTCTGCGTGATATCGGCCGTCACCGGCAGCACCTGGAGGCCGGGGAAATCCGGCCGCAGTTCGGCCGCTTCCTGTTCGATCATCTCGCCACAGATATCGACCGGCACGTAAGCGGCGAGCGGACGCAGCGCGCGCAGCAGGATGCGCGCCTTTTTGCTCGAGCCGCTGCCGAATTCGACCAGCGCGGCGCCTTGCGGGACGAGCTTGGCGATATCGCGCGCATGCTTGCGCAGGATGCCGATTTCAGAACGGGTCGGGTAATATTCCGGCTGCTCGGTGATGCGCTCGAACAGTTGCGAGCCGACGCCGTCGTAGAAATATTTCGGCGGCAGCCGCTTCGGGCTCGCGCTCAAGCCGCCGAGCACATCGGCCTCGAAGGTGGATGTTTCGTCGCTTTGCGGCTGTATGCGGCGGGAGCGTGCGGCTGCGACCATTACGGCTCCTTAAATAAACTCTGCGAGCCGCAGCCCGCTGAATTGCCAGCGCGCCGGCGGATAGAAGAAATTGCGATAGCTCAACCGCTCGTGCCCTTCCGGCGTCGCCAGCGAGGAGCCGCGCAACACCATCTGGCTGACCATGAACTTGCCGTTGTATTCGCCGAGCGCCCCTTCGGCCGCCCGGTAGCCCGGATAGGGTAGATAGGCGCTGCGCGTCCATTGCCAAGCGACGCCGAAGGCGTCGGCGATCACGCCTGCGCGAGCGGCCACTTCCCATTCCGCCTCGCTCGGCAGATGCTTGCCGGCAAAGCGCGCGAAAGCGTCGGCCTCATAGTAACTGATGTGGGTGACGGGAGCGTTGGGATCGACCGGTTTGAGGCCGGACAATGTCATGGAATGCCAGGCGCCGCCCTGCTGGCGCCAGTAACCGGGCGCCTGCCAACCTTCCGCCTGCACCGCGGCCCAGCCGTCCGACAGCCAGAGCGACGGCGTCGCATAGCCGCCAGCATCGATAAACTCCAGCCATTCGGCATTGCTGACGAGATGGCGCGCAATACGCACGGGCGGGATCAGTTCATCGTGCCGTGGCGTCTCGTTGTCGAAGCAGAACCCCTCGCCTTCGTGGCCGACGGCGTGAATGCCGGCCGGTACATCGACAAAACCGCGTGGACCAATGCTTCTTGGAACTTGCCCGGCGCGCGGCGGCTGCCAGTTCGCGTCGTAAACCGGATCGGTCGGGTTCTGCGCGAAGGCGTGCAGGATGTCGGTGAGCAGCAGTTCCTGATGCTGCTGCTCGTGATGCAGGCCGATCTCCAGAATCGCGAACACGCGCTCGGCATCCGCCGCCGGCACATTCGCGATCAGCCGCTCGACCGCCGCGTCGACATGGGCGCGATAGCCGGCGACGTCTTCGCCGTTCGGCCGCGTGATCAAGCCGCGTTGCGGGCGCGCATGACGCGGGCCGGCGGCGACGTAATAGGAATTGAACAGGAACGGAAACCGCTCATCGAAGATCTTGTAGGCCGGATCGTTCGGCACCAGCAGGAACTGCTCGAAGAACCAGGTGACGTGGGCGCGATGCCATTTGGTCGGCGAGGCGTCGGCCATCGACTGCACGATCTGGTCCTCGGCCGACAAAGGCGCGGCGCGGCGTTCGGTCTCGGCGCGCACGCGGCGGAACGCGCCGCCCCAATGGGCGCGTTTCACGTCCATGGATTGTGGATTTGCCGCAAGCGGCTTGCCGGCGGCGCCGCGCGGAGCGTGCGAAACAGCGGTGCGCGCCATGGGAGTCTCCGTCGCGTTATTCAAAAGTCGATGGCAGTCGATTTACGTAGGGATACGAATTATGGATGCAATTGTTCCATCGCAGGCCAGCCGGGGCAACGTGGAATCGCCTTAGGCGTGGCGACATGACGCGGTTGTGACAGCGGCGTGACGAGCGATGTTATTCGACGGATTCCGCCAAGTTTTTCGCGCGAAGCCGTGTACCAATTCGGCCACTCGCGGGCAGATAAGCGCCATTCCACACAATTCAGACGAACTGGCGGTTGTAGCCGGCACCCGGTAAAGATTAAGTACCTTTCGTTAACCCATTGATTTCATGGAAACTAGCGAGGCGGATGGACGACCGCCGCAGACCATAGACAGGAATGCTTGCCGCTCACGGCCGCACCGCCGGCGTTTCGACCGTCAGTCCGCGCGCGCGCCATTTCAGGAATAATTCCAAATTCACATGCTCCGGCGCGCCATAGGCGAAGGGCTCCGCCCGCATGCCGATCATGCAATTGCGCAGCCGGCGCTGCAGCGAGCCGAGGCTCTGCCATTCCAGCCGGTAGAGCGGGTAACCGTTCGGGTGGCCCTGCGGGATTAGACTGCTGGAAAGATGCTTGCCCCAATTGTCGTCATGACATTGCGCGCAGCTCAGATTGATCTGGCCCTGACGCTCGAAGAACAGCTTGCGCCCCGCTTCGATGAACGGCTTGAGCCGCGCATCGTGGCTTTCTTCGATCGGCATGCCGCGCGATTGCCGTCCGACATAGGCGGTCATCGCCAACATGTCCTTGCTCTCGAATTCGAACGGTTCCGCCTTCTGGCGTTCCGTGCGGCAGATATTGATGCGTTGCTCGAGATCGACCGGACCTTTGCGAGCGGCATCGTAGGCGGGGTATCGCGCCGCAACGCCCTTCATGCTGTTGGCCGCCGAGCCGTGACAATCGGAGCAGGCGCGATTTGATGCGCCGGCCTTGGTGTTCCACAGCGCTTCGCCATCCAACACCCACAGCGTTGCGGGATTTATGCTGTCGTCGTCTTGCATTGCCTTGGTGTCATGGCCGAGATCGGCGTAGCCGGAACGCTGCTTCGACAACGGAATTTCAGCGCGCGCGGCGAGCACGGCGGCGGCGATAAAGCCCATCGCGATCGCGGCGCACGCCGGCAACCGCAATTGGCTCGCGTACCCGCTCATTCGACGACGATCTTTGCAGACGCCGTCTCTTCGAAACCGTTGTCGCCGGTCCATTTGAACGCGATCGTGCCACTTTCGGTCGCAACCGTGAAGAAGGCGATGAATGGGTTCGCAGCGATTGCGGGGTAGAGACCGGCGCGGAAAATCTCCTCGCCATTATAGGTGCAGACAAGATCGGTTATGATGTTGCGCGGGATGAGCTTACCGACGCTATCGCGGCGAAAACCGGTCTCCATGATGTGCGATATCAGCGTCTTGATCTCAATGATTTGACCCCGTTTGGCGGTCTTCGGAACATTGATGAGTGCGCGTGCCATCACAGCCGCTCCAGGCAAGCAGCGAGAGTGACCACCACGTCAGCCGAAGCCGAATAGAACGAGCCGTCGCTCATCTCGGCGATCGCGACAACGGTTTGCGTATCGGCGAGGCGGAAGCGGGTCGATATCTTGGCTCGTCCGGCGCGAGGTCCGATATGGACGCTGATGACATTGGGCTGCGGGTTCAGCTCGTTGAAGACGTGAATCGCTTTGACGTGATCCTTCGGCGTCATCGGGCTGTCCACGTCGATCGTCAGCGACACCAAATTGCCGTTCTCGACCAGCGGCGGAACGTCGATGCGCACCTTTCCTTTTTTCACCGATGCTTCGCCGACCACGTTGCGGATCGCGGCCTTCATCGACGCGGGGGTTGCGCGCGAAGGCTCGATGCAAATCACCGAGACGATTCCCGCGCCGGCAATCGCGCCGAGAAGGTCGCGCCGCGTCGGCCCCTTGATTGCATCCCTCATCGTATCTCTCGCATTGTCCTAATCACGCAATGTCGTCAGAAACGCGACGACGTCCTCGATCTGCTTTGCAGTCAAAATCGGCTTGCCGCGAAAAGTCGCTGCAACCCGGTTGAGCCCATCGACTACATAATATGGTGGCATGATCGTGTCAGGGTTCAATTTGCGGGCATCGACGATACGCAGACGCAATTGGCCTTCGGACCAACGGGCTGCCGGCGCCTCTCAAATCAGGCGCCAGATCGCCCTGAAATCGCTCTTCCGGAAACGGCCCCGAATGGCAAAGCAAGCAGAGGCCGAGCTGGCGCGTTGTGATGATCTTACGGCCGCGGCCGGCGTCGCCTTTGGCTCCCGTCAATGACGCCGGAATCGCGTCGCCGACAATCACATAGGGCGGCAGGGCCTCGTCCGCATGGCTTGGCACGCAGGGCAGCGCCATGACCGCAAGCGCCGCCGATGTCAGGGTCCTCATCCGAACACCTCGCGGGTGATCGACTGATACCAGGCGCCGGCTTGCTCCGCTTCCGTCTGACGCGCCATCGAGGACGCGGCAAGCGGGCTAACGATCGCGCCGTTTTCGGCTTCAACGTACTGACCGGCGACGGGCCGGTAGGTTCCCCGCTGCGAGATCGCGTAATCAGGCGCGATCAAGCTGTAGCAGGAACTGTTCAAGGTCGGCGTGCCGGGCGGTTCGCCGGCGATCAACTTGGCGATCGCGGCGGCGCAGATTTTCGCCTGCGAATTGGCCGCGGACGCCGAGCGCGGCATGGCGCCGGCAATGGCCGCATCGCCAATAACATGGATATTCGGTTGCAACTTGGAGGCAAACGACACCGGATCAACCGGACACCAGCCCGTGCGGTCGGCGACGCCGGCAATTTCTGCCAAACGCCCGGCCTTCTGCGGCGGAATGATGTTGGCGACAGCCGCCTTGTACTTGTCGAAATCCGTGACGAGCGTCCGGCTCGCCACATCGACCGAGGTGAGCGCCCCGCCATCCGATATCGACACCCATTCGATCAGCCCCGGGTAAAGTTCCTTCCATGCGCCCTCGAACAGCCGCTGCATGGTGAAGCCATCCTTGGCGTCGAGCACAATCACCTTGGAATGCGGCTTCGTGGTCTTGAGGTAATGCGCGATCAAACTCGCACGCTCATAGGGTGCCGGCGGGCAGCGCGCGGGATTGACGGGCACGGAAATAACGACCGTGCCGCCGTCTTCCATCGCTTCAAGTTGGCGCCGCAGCAGGGCGATCTGGCTTCCGCCCTTCCAGGCATGGGGAATGACGGCAGCGGCGGCCTCGCTATAGCCTTGAATCGCGTTCCAGCGGAAGTCGATGCCTGGCGCAATGACGAGCCGGTCGTAATTGAGCTTTGACCCGTTGGCGAGCGTCACGGATCGCGCGCGCGGATCAACCGCCGCCGCGGCCGACAAGGCGAGCATGACGCCGTCTCGCTGAACTCCCGCATATTCGAATTGCTGAAGATTGAGCGCCCGCAGACCGGCAATCACCGCGTTACTCATCGGCGGCGCGGTGTATACCGGGTTGGCCTCGACCAGGGTCACCGCGAGACGCGGAGCGGCCTTCTTGAGCGCCCGCGCGCAGGTCGCGCCGGCAAATCCACCGCCGATGACGATCACATGCGGGCTCGCTCCCTGCGCGAGCAGAGGCGACGGGAAGATCGCTGACAAAACACCGGCCGCCGTCGCAGACTTCAAGAAATGGCGACGACTTTTGCCGGGTTCCGTCATTTCGGATTCCGCTCGAAGCGCAAGCCCGTCGGGGTCTGATCAATCCGAAGCCGATGGAACCCCGACGGGCCGAACAAATGCAACCCGTCAGATCAAGGGTGGCGGCACGAACCGCCACCCTGACGATTCATGCCAGCGTAAGACCGTGGTCTCTGAGCGGGAAGGTTCGATACCGCGTGCCGGTCGCCGCCGCGATCGCGTTGAGCACCGCTGGCGCAGCGACACAGATCGTTGGTTCACCGACGCCGCCCCAGAACCCGCCCGACGGCATCAGGATGGTTTCGACCTTCGGCATCTCCTTGATGCGCATCATATCGTAGGTGTCGAAGTTCTCCTGCTCGATCCGGCCATTCTTAACGGTGCATCCACCGAGGAACAGGCCGGTCAGGCCGTACACAAACGAACCCGCAACCTGGCGGTCAATTTGAGCAGGGTTCACCGCATGTCCAGGATCGGTAGCGGCCACGATGCGATGGATCTTCACCTTTTTGCCGTCCACCGAAACCTCGGCACAGGCGGCAACGTAGCTGCCGAACGCCATAGCCTGCGCCAGGCCACGGTGGATTCCGGCCGGGGCCGGCTTGCCCCAACCGGCCTTTTCCGCGACCGCATTGAGGACAGCGAGATGCTTGGGATGCTTTCCCATCAGCTTGCGCCGGAACTCAAGCGGATCCACGCCTACTTCCTTGGCAAGCTCGTCCATGAAGCATTCGATATAGATCGCGTTGTGATTGATGTTCACCCCGCGCCAGAATGCCGGGCGGATATGCGGGTTGCGCATCGAATGATCCACCAGGATGTTCGGGATCGAATAGCCGAACGCCGCTTCCGCTCCGCCGGCATAGAAGCCGGAGAAAGTCGCCGGATCTCGGCCTTCTTGCATTCGGGCCGGAGCCACGGTGGCAAGAATTGACTGACCGGAAATCCGGTAATGGATGCCGGTCAAGTTATTGTTCGCATCAAAGCCGGCAACGATCTTGCATTGCGTTACCGGATGATACCAGCCTTGCGTCATATCTTCTTCGCGGGACCAGAGGAGCTTCACCGGCGTGCCTGGAACCTCTTTGGCGATAAGGACTGCCTGACGCACATAGTCGTGCGACGTCGAACGGCGGCCGAATCCGCCGCCGAGGAAAGTCTTGTAGACTTCGCACTTCGGCACCGGCAAACCGCTCGCCTCCGACGTCGTCGCAAGCGCGGCTTCGCCGTTCTGTGTCGAACACCACACCTCGCACTTGTCGGCTGTATAACGCGCGGTGGCGTTCATAACCTCCATCGGCGCGTGGTTTTGATAGGGATAGGCGTAGACCGCTTCGACTTTCTTGACGGCGCTCGCGAGCGCGGCTTTCACATCCCCGCCCTTGTTGCCGACGAGCGCCTGGTCGACGTCGAGGCCTTCTTTCAGCCAGGCGGCAATCGATTCGCTCGAAACCTTGGCATTGTCGCCCTCATCCCACACGATCGGCAGGGCATCGAGGGCTGTTTTCGCGCGCCACCAACTGTCGGCGATGACCGCGACGGCATAGCCCTCAACCTGGACGACCTTCTTTACGCCCTTGCGGCTTGCGATCTTGGCAGCATCGAAGCTCTTCACCTTGCCGCCCACGACAGGGCATCCCTTGATTGCGGCATAGAGCATTCCGGGCAGTCTGATATCGATGCCGTAAACCGTCTTGCCCTGCGTCTTGTCCGGCGTATCAAGCCGTTTCAGGCTCTTGCCTACAACTTTCCAGTCCTTTGGGTCCTTGAGTTTGATCTCTTTCGGCGGCTCGACCTTGGCAGCCGCTTTTGCCACCTTTCCGTAAGTCGTGTGCCGCTTCGAGGCCTTGTGCGTGATGACGCCTTTCTCCGCGACGCACTCCGATGCCGGAACATTCCAGCCGTCTGCAGCGGCCTGAACGAGCATCATGCGCGCCGCCGCGCCGCCCTTGCCGACAAGATCGATCGACGTACGAATTCCCTGGCTGCCGGCCGTAAAGAAGTTGCCCCATACGCGCTTGCGGGCGACGTTCTGACCGGGAGTGGGAAATTCGTATGTGACCTTGGACCAGTCGCACTCCAGTTCTTCGGCAACCAGTTGCGCAAGGCCGGTCAGGGTTCCCTGCCCCATCTCCGAACGTGCGATCCGGATGACCACGGTTTCGTCGGGCCGGATCACGACCCAGGCATTCACTTCGGGTGCCGTTTCCGCGGCGGCGGCTTCATCGCCGAACGGAATATTGAACCCAACGGACAGGCCGCCAACGGCCGAAGCGGAGCCGATGAGGAAGGAACGACGATCTAAATTTGAAATGTAAGTCATTTCGCCTTACCTCCCTTTCACGCCTTGGCCACAGCATGGATTGCTGTACGAACTTGCTGGTATGTTCCGCAGCGGCAGATATTTGTGATCTCACGATCAATATCCGCGTCTGTCGGATTCGGGTTTTTCTTCAGGAGCGCGGCAACCGCCATGATCATGCCGCTCTGGCAATAACCGCATTGCGGCACGTCATTGTCGATCCAAGCCTTCTGAACTTTGTGCAGAACGCCATTGTGAGCGAGTCCTTCGATCGTGGTGATCTTCTTGCCGACAGCGTCGCTCACTTGAACCGAGCACGAACGCGTGGCAACGCCGTCGATATGGACCGTACATGCGCCACACTGCGCGATGCCGCACCCGTACTTGGTGCCGGTCATGCCGATGCTATCCCGGATCGCCCACAACAGCGGCGTATCCGGTTCGACGTCGACGTTATGCGATTTTCCGTTGATGGTTAGACGAACCATTCTCAGTTCCTCCCTAATGTCGATTTTTTGTAGCTCAGCGCCGGCCGCTTAGGCTGAAGTAGGCTGATCGTAGTCAGATTACGCCAATTCAACAATCGCGCGGTGAAAACTATTGCGGTTTCCTCCGCAAGGCCTTTCGTGGCCGCGCTGGATGGTGGTTTGAAAGCGAACCGTCATTTCTTGCGGTTTCCAGCGCCAATCTGGCGCCCTAATGGACAAATGTCGCAGTGCAACAACATTTGTCGCCGCACGTTTACACCAAAAATTGTTCGAGGCTCATGCCGGGGGGCGCGCTAAAGGAACCGCTTTCAATTCAAGTAAACTGCAAGAGCGTCGGTGGTTTCCTTCACGACGCTAGCTGTCCCTCCCGAAAATCATATCCAGACGTATTGATGATGTAGCCCGGCCAAGATCGGAACGGCGCCAATGGCGCCGGAGCGCTGGACGGCCCGGCGGAACCGCGCATCTTTCTTTAATGTCAATTTGATCGTCGCCGACTGAATTACCTGGGTTACACCGAGCAAGCTCGGCCAGAGCCAAGTCATCCATACCAACAGTGCGCGATCACCGCCGCCTAGTCGAAGGCGAGGCGGCGCCCGTCGCAAAGCAATATTGAACTGACGATGGAGAAGCAGATTCTCGGCTTCAAGCCGATATCGCGACTTGAACAGATCAGCGACGAACATTCCGAGTGGGTGCAGGATCGTAAACTTCGCCTTCAATGAAGCGATGATTCTGCCGCACCATGCGAAACTAGGCCGAATAGACTTTTCGGAAGAGACACGTATTCGTTGAACGCAAAGCGGCGCGCAAAACCGCTTAGGTCCGCACAATACATTCGACCTCAGCGAGTGCAGCCCTCGACCGCTTGGTCGCACTCCCCGGTACCGATAGCGCCAAACCACACGGCAACCAGCGAAGGGCACCGAATTCATCCTCGGATGAGCTTTTCGGTACACACAGCCAATTAGCTTCACCATTCAGCAACGTATTACGCTTATCGTTCAATTCTATAAGAGGTATTAGCCTATCAAACTTCTGGCTCCAACTCATGTCGGGGCCCTTTTCTTTGGGCCTACCGCAAGTACGAACGCATTATGATCGGGGGGCAGACCGCCGATTAGAAAAGCAGCGCCATCAATCCGCAGAGCGCCACACCAATGAGGAGCATGGACCATTCTGAAAGCTTCAACGCAAACAATCTTCCGTCGCTAACCACATACGCCATCATCGCCGATACTCGCTGTCGCCCCTAGCGTCTCGCACACTAGTGATTACCGGCGGCTCTTGCTGTAGCGCGCAGGTCACATAGCGGCCGATTCGCACGGAGCAATATAGTTCCGCTCATTCGTCTTACTTGCGCTGACGGCGAGAGCGGTCTGCTGGTTGTCCGCTGCAACCCGATGCGACATTATTATAAGATGTGTGCCCGATTTACCCGGATGTACACTTGGCCGAGCTAGTCGCGCTCTACCGGCTGTCGGACCCGGGGTGTGCCTGTCGGAAATCAAATCCGGACATATTGATGGTGTAGGCCGCCGAGAACTGGCCTCGCTTCGATGCACCCGGCGGCTTGGACAGATCGCCTGACTGGCGCATCCTTGTTCAAGGAAAGGTGTGTTCGGGTTTTATTGTAGTAACTCGCATAACACCGCAACAGATGGCGCAAATGTCGCTCGCCGAACACGATGATATGATCAAGGCACTCCCGTCGGATCGAGCCGATCGCCCTTTCGCAATATCCGTTCTGCCATGGTGACCGCGCCGCGATGGGCCGATCCCGGATGCCCATTGCCCGAACACGCCGGACAAACACGTCACCATAGGCATGGTCCCGGTCCCGCACCAGATATCGCGGCGGAATCTCCCAGCCGAATGCTTCCGTCAGCTGCCGAGCGATCCATTCGGCCGTCGGATTCTCGGTTACGCCGAACCATAGGATCTCACGCCGGTCATGCCGTAGGATAAGCAACCCGAACAGAAGCCGGAATGACATCGTCGGGACGACGAATAAATCCATCGCCGCGATGCCGTTGGCGTGGTTGTGGAGAAATGTCTTCCACCCCTGCGACGGCGGCCGCTTAACCCGCGGCATGTACTTGGCGACCGTCGTCTGCCCAACATCGATTCCGAGCTTGAGCAGTTCACCATGGATCCGCGGTGCGCCCCAGAGCGGATTGGCAACACTAACGTCACGGATGAGCCGGCGGATCTCAAGCGGTGTTTTCAGCCGGCCGCCGCGCGGCCTTGATTTCCAGCGCCACCAGGCTCGAAAACCCGCACGATGCCAGCGGATTACGGTCTCCGGCCTCACGATGGTGAGGGCGTCCAGCACGCTCGGCGCGACACGATACAGCACCGACAAAATGAACCGGTCGACGTTCCGGAATGCCGGTCTCGCCGGTACCTTCCGCTGCAGCACGTTGAGTTGTTGACGAAGTGTCAGGACCTCAGCTTGCAGCGATGCCCGCGACCGGAACAATCCGAACAGTGCGCACCAGAGCAGGCTACAGATATCCCTCATCGGACCGCAGCATCATCCGATTCGACTTCATTTGCCAGCGGACAAGGTTTCCGACAGGGACACCACATATTGAGAACGCGGATCGCGTCGAATGGCGGCGCGAACAAGTTGTCAGCGCTGCCGTCCAACGTTTCGCCATCAACGGCTATCATCGGACGACGATCAAGGAGATCGCGGAAACGGCGGGAGTCAGCCCCGGACTGATCTATTCTTACGTCAAAGATAAAGAAGAGCTCTTGCTATTCGTGTTCATGGCAATCTTCAAAAAATACCAGGAAGAGATACCAAAGCAGCTCGAAGGATTGACCGATCCGCTGCAGAGATTCTGTGCCGCTGTAAGGGCCTATTGCGAATCGGTCGGAAGCAACGTCGGCGCCACGGTCGTCGGCTATCAGGAAAGCAAATCACTGAGCCGCGAGCGGCGATCAATCGTCAAAAGACTCGAACTCGAAACCAACGAGCTGATTGCCGGACCAGTGAAGGAGTGCATGAAGGCTGGATATTTCCGGTCAGTCAACGCAGACCTCTTCACCTTTCGCCTCGTCCTCTTTGCGCATGGTTGGGCCCTCAAGCACTGGTATTTCCGGGACATCATCACGCTCGACGGATACATCGAAGAAGGCCTCAACCTGTTTCTGCATGCCCTGCTCACTCCATCCGGCTGGCAGCATTGGCACGCGCTAATCGGCGGCGAAGGGGCAACGCCGGAGGCGCGACGGACTTCGAACAAATAGTTGAGCGGGAACAACGGCGATGAAGGCGGTGATTGCTCACGGTTTCGGTCCGATCGAATCGCTGGTGGTGGAAGAGTTGCTCGATCCCGTCGTCGGTCCCGGCCAAGTGTTGATCGACGTCGCTGCTGCCGGGGTCAATTATCCCGATCTGCTCGTTGTGGGCGGAAAATACCAAATCCTTCCGCAGCCGCCATTCATACCGGCAAGGAGGCGGCAGGTGTCGTGCTCGCGATTGGTTCTGGCGTTAACACCTGCGCTGTCGGCGATCGCGTAATGGCCTTGGTGGAACATGGAGCCTACTGTCAGCGCCTAGTGGCACCGGCAGCCAATTGCTTTGTTATCCCCGAGAGCATGGGAATGTTCGAGGCGGCCGCCTTCGGTTTGACATTACAGACCGCCTACTTCGCCCTGGTGGTACGAGCCGGATTGAAATCTAGCGAAACGGTCCTCGTGACCGGGGCCGCTGGGGGTGTCGGGCTGGCCTGCGTCCAGCTCGCGCGCGCGCTCGGCGCGACGGTGATCGCCGGCGTGAGCAACCCCGAAAAAGCCGAAGTGGCGCGCACCGCCGGGGCGACACACGTGATTGATCTGTCCGGCGAAGGCTTGCGCGACCGTATCCGGCAGGACGTGTACGCGTTGAACGGCGGCAAGGGCGCCGACGTGATTTGTGAGGTCGTCGGCGGCGATGTCTTCGACGGTTGCCTGCGCGCTTTGGCCTGGAGCGGCCGCATCGTTGTGCTCGGCTTTGCCGGCGGCCGCATTCCATCGATCCCCGCCAATTATGTGCTGGTCAAGAACATCGCCGTCACCGGCTTGCACTGGAGTGACTATCGCGAATGGCATCCCGAACTGATGCGTAAAGGCCACGAGGTTCTGTTCGATCTCTATCGGAAAGGATTGCTCATACCAAAAGATGCCGGCGATCTACCCTGTTACGCAAGTGGTGGAGGCGATGCGCCAACTGCGCGACCGACTGGTTAAGGGCAAGGTCATTTTGAAAATGGCGGAGTAAGGGAGCGTCCGCTCATGAAAGGAAACTCCGTCCCGGAGCGCTATGTAATTTGCGACATCGCCGACGGGCCGTTCGCCGATGTCGTTGGGCCACTCTACATGCGCCGGGACAACTCGGGCACCACGTACGGTTTCCGCGTTGAAGCGCGGCACAGCAATGTGCGTGGCAACCTGCACGGTGGCATGCTTATGACCCTTGCCGACCAGATACTGGGCTTGACCGTAGTAGAGGCCATCGGCCACATGTCACTCGTCACTATTAGCCTGAACAACGAATTTGTTGCTGCTGCAAACATCGGCGATTGGCTGATCGGCCGCGGTGAAATCATCCGCCGCACACAGACTTTGGTCTTCATACGCGGCATCATTCGCCGCGACGAAGAGGTCATACTGAATTCGAGCGGAATATGGCGATACTTCTCGTCTTGATGCCGCTCCATGCAACGATGCGCGCTAGCCTGACGCGTCCGCCGGACGCTTTGCTGTGCCGTACGGCGTTGGATGACAAGTGACAGTATTAATTGACAATGTGTTGAGATCGCCATGACTGAACCAGCTCTTCCTGCCTGGACACCCGCCGAATGGGCCCGCATCCACTGGCCGCAACGCATGCTGACCGACTATCTCGATGACGCGGTCGGCCGCCATCCCGATAAGGTGGCGGTCGTCGACTTAACAGCATGAGCAGCGAGGCGACGACGCTGTCGTATCGTCAACTTCATCGCATCCGTCGGCCGCATAGCTGCCGGACTCGCGTCGATGGGAGTAAAAAAGGGCACCATCGTCGCCTGCCAATTGCCCAATTGGTGGCAATTCGTTGCTCTTTATCTCGCTTGCGCGCGGCTGGGTGCGATCATCAATCCCTTGATGCCGATCTTCCGGCAACGCGAATTGCGCTACATGTTGGGTTTTGCCGAGGCCGAAGTCATGGTGGTGCCGCGGGTGTTCCGTGGCTGCGACTATCCCGCCTTGATCGCCGATATCCGTGCCGATTTGCCGCGCCTCGCAAATCTGCTGGTCATCGGTGGTAGCGGGCGAAGACATCTTTTGAGCGGCGCTTTTTGGAGCGCCGCTGGGAAGACGAAGTGGATCTGACGGCCTTGTACGCGCGCCACGCGCCCTCGCCTAACGATGTCACGCAACTCCTCTACACCTCGGGAACGACCGGCGAACCAAAAGGCGTGATGCATACGTCGAACACACTGCTCAGCATTCTGACAAAATATCAGGAGCGCTTGGGACTAGGCGGCGACGACATCATTTTCATGGCCTCGCCCATGGGTCACCAGGCGGGTTTCATGTACGGCCTCATGATGGGCCCAATGCTTGGGCGCCAAGTTAGTGCTGCAGGACATCTGGAATGCCGATCAGGCGGCACTACTGATCCAGGACGAAGCGGTCACTTATACGATGGGCTCGACGCCTTTCCTCGCCGACCTAACCGATTCACCCGCGGTGGATCACATCGACATGTCGTCGCTGCGGACCTTCGTCTCGTCCGGCGCGCCGATCCCCAGCACGCTCGTGGAACGCGCCACGCGCCGCCTGGGCGCCCGCATCATTTCCGCCTGGGGCATGAGCGAGAATGGATCGGTGACCACGACCGTGCCCGGCGATCCTGACGACCGTATCTTCGGCACCGATGGCGTCGCGCTGCCGGGGATCGAAGTGCGCGTGGTTGACGGACAAGGGCGAGCCGGTCGCGACCGGCATGGAAGGACGCCTCCAATGCCGCGGCATCAGCATGTTCGTCGGGTATTTCCGCCGCCCCGAGCTCAGCCAAGCCGACTCCGGACGGGTGGTTCGACACCGGCGATCTCGCCCGCATGAACGCCGACGGTTACATCCGCATCACCGGACGCGCCAAGGACATCATCATTCGCGGCGGCGAAAACATCCCCGTGGTGGAAATCGAGAACCTGCTTTATCGCCACCCGGCCATTCGCCAAGTCGCCATTGTCGGGGTGCCCGATCCGCGGCTGGGCGAACGCGCCTGCGCCTTTATCGTGCTGCGCGAGGGCGAGCACTTCGACTTCGCCGAGATGGTCGCTTACCTCGAAAACCAACAGTTGGCGCGCCAATATTTGCCCGAATATCTCGAGGTCCTTCCGCAGATGCCGATGACGGTCAGTGGCAAGATTCAGAAATTCCAATTGCGCGAAATGGCT
>CAVVNY010000011.1:0-96533 GCA_963749625.1 uncultured Alphaproteobacteria bacterium
GATCGATCGCGTCAAAGCCGATGTGGACAAGCTCAAGAAAGAGAACCCGGGGGCGGCGATCCCGGCCGATCTGGTGACCACCTCCGGCAGCGGTCTCGACCCGGATATTTCGCCGGAAGCAGCGCAATTCCAGGTGCCGCGGGTCGCCAAGGCCCGTGGGCTGCCGGCGGAGCGCATCCGCGCCCTGATCGAAGCCCAAGTCGAGGGACGCACCTTCGGGCTGCTGGGCGAGCCCCGGGTCAACGTGCTCAAGCTGAACCTCGCACTTGATGGGCTGAAGTCGTAGATTGAACCGTTATGCCAGCCGACGAAGCGCAACGAGCTTCGCCTGACGCCCTACTTGCCCTCGCTCAAAAGGAGGGGCGGGGGCACCTGAAGATATTTCTCGGCGCTGCGCCCGGCGTCGGCAAGACCTTTGCCATGCTCACCTCCGCCCTAGCCGAGAAATCGGGCGGACGCGACGTCGTTGCGGGCCTTATTGAGACGCATGGCCGGCGCGAGACCGAGCAATTGATCGCAGGCTTCGAGGTGCTGCCGCGCAAGCCGATCGTCTACCGCAACCAGATCATGCGTGAATTCGATCTCGATGCGGCGCTCGCGCGCCGGCCGGGCCTGCTGCTGGTCGACGAATACGCGCACACGAACGTTCCCGGCAGCCGCCACCCCAAGCGCTGGCAGGACATCGACGAATTGCTGGCCGCCGGCATCAACGTATGGACCACGCTCAACATCCAGCACTTGGAAAGCCTCAACGATGTTGTGCTGAGGATCACCAAGGTCCGCGTGCGCGAAACCGTGCCGGATACGGTGTTCGACAAGGCGGACGAGATCGTGTTGGTCGATTTTCCGCCCGACGAACTGCTCAAGCGCCTGGCGGAAGGAAAAGTCTACGTCCAGGACACTGCCGCCCGCGCCGTCGAAAGCTTCTTCAAGCCGCAAAATTTGACCGCCTTGCGCGAACTTGCGCTGCGCCGCGCCGCCGAGCGCATCGACGCCGATTTGATTTCCCGCATGCAAGCCCATGCGATCGAGGGGCCTTGGGCGGCGGGCGAACGCATCCTCGCCTGTATCGGACCGGATACGATCTCGCCGACCGTGGTGCGCACAGCCAAGCGGCTCGCCGACCTGATGGACGCGCCCTGGCTCGCTGTCACCGTCGAGCGGCCGGGCACGAACCTCGACGATGCCGCGCGACAAAGATTAGACGAGGCGATGAAGCTCGCGGAAGCGCTCGGCGCTGAGACCCAGACCCTGACCGGCAGCGATTTGCCCGCGGAATTACTTCGTTTTGCGAAATTCGAGAATGTCACCCAGATCGTGATCGGCCGCTCGCATGGCGGCTTCTTCAGCGAGCTGTTGCGCCGCTCCCTGCCGCACGAGCTGGTGCGCCGCACCCAGGATATCGCGATCCATCTGGTGACGCGGCAGATGGAGGCGGCACCGCCCGCGTCACCGCGCCGCGGCCCCCGCTTTTTCTTGCAGCCGCTGCCGTTTGTTTATGCGACGCTCGCTATAGCCGCGGCGCTGGCGATCGGCGAAGGGCTGACGGCGCTAACGCCGATCCCGAATTTGTCGATGCTTTTTCTGGTTGCGGTACTGCTTATCGCAGTGAACTTCGGCATTTGGCCGGCGATCTATGCGTCAGCGCTATCATTCGCGGTTTACAATTTTTTCTTCATCCCGCCGCTGTACACATTCACGATAGCCGAACCGTACGAACTGCTGGCGTTGGTCATTTTCCTTATCGTGGCGGTCATCACCTCGGCGCTCGCCGGGCGCGTACGCGAACAGGCGACGATTTCGGCGAGCCGCATGCGGGCAATGCGGCGGCTCTATGAATTCACCCGCCGCCTGTCGGGACTGGCGTCATTTGATGCGGTGGCCGAAGGCGCCGCCAGCGAAATCCACGCCAGCCTTGGCCGCGCCGTCGTCGTGATGCTGGCGCGCGATGACGACCTCCAACTCACGGCCGCTTGGCCGCCGGAGGATACGCTGGACGCCGCCTCGACCACCGCCGCACGCTGGGCCTATTCGCACGGTGAGCCCGCCGGCACCGCGACCGCGACGCTGCCAATCATCCCATGGTACTTCGTGCCCTTGCGCCTCGGCGAGAAGACGCTCGGCGTCATCGGCATCGGCGAAGCGCCGAACGGCGGGTCGCTTGATTCCGAGGCACGGGCGCTGCTCGACACGCTTTCCGAGCAGACCGCCGCGGCGCTGGAGCGCGCTTCGCTCGCCCGCGACATGGTGAGCGCCAAGACCGCGACCGAAACCGAACGGGTTCGCAACACGCTGCTGGCCTCGATTTCACACGATTTTCGCACGCCGTTGTCGTCGATCCTCGGTTCGGCGACGAGTCTCATCGACTATGGCGACAAGTTTGATGCGGCTGCGAAAAGGGACCTGCTGGCGCAAATTAAACAAGAGACCGAAAGCCTCGACGAGATGGTGCGCAATCTGTTGGCCATCACCCGGATCGATGCCGGGGCATTGGAGTTGCGGCGCGACTGGATCGACCTGCGCGAAATCGTCGATCGCGTCACCAGTGCCGCCCGGCGGCATGGCGCGCGACAGCGCATCGAGATTGCTTTGCCTGCGGATTTGCCCTTGGTGCGTGCCGATGCCACGCTGGTCGAACAGGCGATTGGCAATGTGATTGGGAATGCTGTCGTCCATACCCCGCCGGAGACCCGTGTACTCGTTGATGCGATGATCGGCCCGGAGAAGATCGAATTGCGCGTCACCGATGACGGCCCCGGTATTCCGGCGCAGGCGCTGCCGCAAATATTCGACAAGTTCGTCAAGGCCGATACGACGCAGGCCGATGGAGGGCAGGGAACGGGGCTCGGTCTTGCCATCGCCAAGGGCATCATGGAGGCGCATGGCGGCGCGATCGCGGCCGAGAGCCCCCATGCAAACGGGCGCGGTACCCGGGTCGCGCTGACATTTCCGCGCCAGGATGTTCCGGCATGAGCGCCAAGACGCAAGTTCTGGTCGTGGACGACGAGGCCGCGATTTTACGCTTCCTGAAGCCGGCGCTGGAGGCAAATGGCTATGAGATGACCAGCGCCGGCAGTGTTGCCGAGGCGACAAAACATATCGCCGCTCACTCTCCGGATATTGTGCTACTCGATCTCGGTCTTCCCGATGGCGACGGAAAGGACGTCATTCGGCGCGCGCGCGAATGGTCGGACGTGCCGATCATTGTGCTGTCGGCGCGTGAGCGCGAAACCGAGAAAATCGAGGCGCTCGATTTGGGCGCCGACGACTACGTCAACAAGCCGTTCAATGTCGGCGAACTCTTGGCGCGGATGCGCACCGCATTGCGCCACCGCATGCAGCGCAAGGCCGAAACTCCGCTATTGCGCGTTGGCAATCTGGAAATCGATTCCGTGCGCCACCGTGCCACTCGGGCTGGCACCGAGATCAAGCTGACGCCGAAGGAATTCGACCTGCTCTCGTTTCTCGCCCGCCACGTCGGCCGCGTCGTCACCCATAAGCAGATTCTCACCGCAGTCTGGGGACCGGCGCATACGGAAGACACGCAATATCTGCGGGTCTATGTAGGCCAGCTTCGCCAAAAGATCGAAGAACACGCTGACGACCCGCACATTATCCTGACCGAGCCTGGGATTGGATATCGAATTGCGGAGAATTAGTGGGCCTTACCAAGTGCTCGGATCAGTCGCCTGCGTCAAAACAGACCCCAAAAGGTGTCCTTCCCGTATCTGCAACTCGATCGTGTAAAAAACTCTGGGCCCGTATTTGCTTGGAATCGCGGGAATTTCCGGCGCAATTTCAAAGGGCTTTCGTGAAAATGGAATTTCGGAGTTCGATTCCTACTTGGTCAGCCAGCCCCCTCCGGACCGAATTATCCGGCGCCGCGATTGAAGCTAAATCAGCACGCGCGCCGTTTGTACGCGACTGGTCTCGGTCTCCTGCTGCCAGCGCAGAATCATCCCTTGCAGCGCCTGGAATTTCGTTTCGATAGTGCCGTTGAACAGCGGATCTTTCCGATCGCACAATCGCGCGTCGATATCCGCCCAATCATCGGGCCGCAATCCCTGAACGGCGGCCGGAAACAGAAGCTGTTCTTCCTTATCCATGTGTTGGCGCTGATGCTCGATAAAATCGCGCACGACGTCGTGGAAAGTCTGCCGCAGGAACTCACGACCCGCCAAGATGTCTTCGACGGCTTCGACCAGCCGGTGCAAGCGCAGGGTTTCAATTTTATGATCGTCTTCCGCGTCGCCGACGCGGGCGGCGGCGGCCGGGTCGCGCATTTTTAGCTTTTCGAAAACCATATCCTCTTTCGGATGATGGCAGTTCTCCGGATAGTCTTGGAAATACTGAATGACGGCCCGCAAAACCTCGTAATCCGGCTCTTCGCTGCGGTCGAAGACTTCTAATTCACGCTCCAGAACAAGGAGCAGTTTATCGATGTTGCGATGCTCTTCGAGCAGAATCTGAATGATGTTTGACATCGATCGATCTCGGCCGCGTGTTCATCAGAAAAGTGTTGTGATTGGGCAGTAATCGTCCTCGTACAGCCAGGAATTTCGCACGTTGCACTAAAGATTAATGCCAATTCGCGGTGGGTCTTTGCGCTATGTCAAAACGGCGGTAGTGGCGATCAACTAGTAGTCTGCCAACGATTTTCCAATCGAATTCGCGAGCCGAATCGATGACCCAAACAAGTTCCGCGGCAGGTTTCCCCATACTCGCTCGCGAAGATTTTTCCGACGTGACCTATTCCCTGGTCGTCCATCACCCGCTGATGGCGAAGGCGGCGCAGCCGGGTCAATTCGTCATTGTGATGTCGCATGAGTCTGGTGAGCGCATACCGCTCACCATCGCGGACTTTGACCGAAAAAAGGGCACTGTGACGCTGGTCGTGCAGGCGGTCGGCAAGTCGACCAAGGAAATGCAGCAGACCTGCCTGCCGGGGACCTCGCTGCACGGTATCGTCGGGCCGATGGGCATTCCCAGCCCGCTCAAGGGCAAGAAGAAGGTCGTCTGCGTCGGCGGCGGCCTCGGCGTCGCGCCGATCTACCCGCAGGCGCGCGGCTTCAAGGAAAACGGCGCCTATGTGATCGGCATTCTCGGGTTCCGCAACAAGGACCTGGTGTTTTGGGAAGATAAGTTCCGGGCCTGCTGCGATGAGCTGATTCTGTGCACCGACGACGGCTCGGCAGGAATGAAGGGCTTCGTCAGCGACGGCATCAAGGTCGCCATCGAGGGTCACAAGGATATTGACGAGGTCGTGGCGATCGGCCCGCCCATTATGATGAAGGTCTGCGCCGACACGACGCGGCCGCATGCGATCAAGACCATCGTCAGCCTCAATCCGATCATGGTCGATGGCACGGGCATGTGCGGCGGCTGCCGGGTTAAGATTGGCGACGAGGTGAAGTTCGCCTGCGTCGACGGTCCCGATTTCGACGGGCACAAGGTCGACTTCAACGATCTGATGATGCGTCTGCGTCGCTACAAAGAAGAAGAAAAGGCGGCGATGGATCGCTGGTCGGAAAACTGCCGAATGATGCAGCAGAAGCCGGCCGTCGTGCCGGGCAACGGGACGGGCGAATCGTCATTGGGCCTGCCCGATCCGTTCGAGGAAGCGATGGGTGGTTAGGACGCGTCTGCGTTAGGCGCACCGGAAATTGCTAGGCGCATGGGATTTGCAAAATGGCTAAAGCGGTAAAGAAGAAGAAAACGATTCGAAGCATTCCCCAGCAGCGGACGCCTGTGCGCGAACTGGATGCGCAGGTACGGGTGAAGAACTTCGAAGAAGTAAATTGCGGCTATTCGCTGAACGAGGCGCTCAACGAAGCCGAGCGCTGCCTGTTGTGTCCCGAGCCGGGATGCATCGCCGGTTGCCCGGTCAATATCAATATCCCGAAATTCATCGAGGCCATCTGCGCCAAGGATCTGCGCGGGGCCTACGACGTCATCACCGCCAGCAATCTTCTGGCTTCGGTATGCGGCCGCGTCTGCCCGCAGGAAACGCAATGCGAAGGCGTGTGCATCGTCGGTGAGTCGCTTGAGCCGGTCGCGATCGGCCGCCTCGAACGCTTTGTCGGTGACACCGCCATCAAGGAAAAGTGGAGCAACGTCCCCTATATCGAGCCGAACGGTTACAAGATCGGCATCGTCGGTTCGGGACCCGCCGGCATGGCCTGCGCGGCGGATATGGCAAAAGCCGGTTGCGACGTGACCGTATTCGAGGCCTTCCACCAGGCTGGCGGCGTTCTCAAATACGGCATTCCCGATTTCCGTCTGCCCAATTCGGTGGTCGACGCCGAAATCGACAATCTGCGCAAGCTTGGCGTCAAGTTTGAATGCAATACGCTGGTCGGGCGCCTGTTCACCATCGAACAGATGCGCAATGAACTCGGCTATGACGCCGTCTTCATCGGCACCGGCGCCGGCTATCCCTCGATGCTCGGCATCCCCGGCGACTCGCTCAACGGCGTTTTGTCCGCCAACGAGCTGCTCACCCGCTGCAATTTGATGCGGGCGAAGGAATTTCCGAACTACGACACGCCGATCCCGCTCGGCAAGCGCGTCGCCGTGATCGGCGCCGGCAACACCGCGATGGACGCTACGCGCGTCAGCGTGCGGCTCGGTGCCGAGAAAGTTTACTGCATCTATCGCCGCTCGCGGGCGGAATGCCCGGCCCGCGTGGAAGAAGTGCATCACGCCGAGCAGGAGGGCGTTGAATTCCACTGGCTCACCGCGCCGGTCGAAGTGCTCGACGACGGCAAGGGAAGCGTGCGCGGAATGCGCTGCATCCGCATGGAGCTCGGCGAGCCGGACGATTCCGGCCGGCGGCGGCCGGTTGCGGTCAAGGGCAGCGAGTTTGAATTCGAGTGCGATCAGATAGTGTTCGCGATCGGCACCAACGCCAACCCGATCATCGGCCAGACCTCGCATCTTCGCCTCAACAAGCGCGGCTACATCGGCGCCGACGACTCGCTGGCGACGTCGTTGGCGGGCGTTTTTGCCGGCGGCGACATCGTCACCGGCGCGGCGACCGTCATCGAGGCGATGGGCGCCGGCCGCAAAGCCGCGCGCAGCATGAAGGCCTACTTGAGAATCCGTGATTCCAGCGACGACGAAGCCGGCAAATCCGCTGGCGGAACCTTCTTCGGGATCGATCTGCGGGAACGCAACTTCGCGCGCATTCGCGCCGCTTAAGGTAGCACTATGACCGACACCACTGCCGATATTGCCGTCAAGGCTCGCCCGCGTGCGAGCAAAGCCGCACGCTCCGAGCAAGGCGGCAAAGCAGCCGTCACGTTGAGCGAGCATGTCGTCGAAATCGTCAGCGATTCCGGCGAAGGCGCGCAGCGCTGCGGCCAGACCTTCGGTGCGATCGCCTCGCAGATGGGCAACGGCGTATGGACCGAGGAGATCATCCCGGCTGAAATCCGTCCGCCCGCGCGCAGCGTCGCCGGCGGCAGCGGCAATCGCATCCGCATAGGCGCCGGCCGCATTACCAATGCCGGCAATGAAACCGACCTGGTGATTGCCTTCAACGAGCAGGTGCTGCTCGGCCGCGTCCGCACCGGCGAACTCAAACCGGACTGCACCATTCTGCTGGAAAGCATGTGGCGCGAGAGCAGGGACCCGAAAATAGTAGCGTCCTATGTCGAGACCTACGAGCAGCTCGTGAAGGCGGGCTACAAGGTCATCGAAATTCCGATGGAGCTCGAATGCCGCAAGCTCGTGGCCGATGCCCGGCGCGGCAAGAACATGTTCGCGCTCGGGATCCTCTGCAGCATCTTCAGCTTCGACCCCAAGCACGGCCATAAGCAGATTGCCGTCACTTTCGGCAAGAAAGATGCCAGCATCGTTCAGTCGAACGTGATGCTGTTGGACGCGGGCTACGAATGGGCCGAGAAGAATCTCGACTTCAAATATCGCATCCCGGCGACGCGCAGCTCCGAGCCGCAAATCGTGGTCAACGGCAATACCGCGCTGGCGCTCGGCGTGCTCGCGTCCGGCATGGAAATCTGCGCGATGTACCCGATCACGCCGGCGACGTCGGTCTCGCATTATCTGAGCAGCGTGTTCGAGAAGGTCGGCGGCATTGTCCATCAGGCCGAGGACGAGATTTCTGCCTGCACCTTCGCGATCGGCGCCTCCTATGCCGGCAAATGCGCCGTCACCGTCACTTCCGGCCCCGGTTATTCGCTCAAGCAGGAAGCCATCGGGCTGGCGGTGATGGGCGAAATCCCGCTCGTCGTCATCAACGTGCAGCGCGGCGGCCCCTCGACGGGCCAGCCGACCAAGGTCGAGCAGGGCGATATGCTGACCGCGATCTTCGGCAGCCATGGCGACGCGCCCAAGGTTGTGATGGCGCCGGGCACGATCGAAGACTGCTTCTACTCGGTGATCACCGCACGCAAGATCGCCGAAACCTTCAATATGGTGGTGGTCATTCTGACCGATACCAGCCTGGCCTCGTCGCAACAGCCGTTCCCGCGGCCGCAATTCAGCGAAGCCTGGCTGGCGCCGCCGATCGACCAGAGCGAAATCCCGGAAGGGCTCAAGCCTTACGACTGGGACGCCACGACCGGCCTGGCGCGGCGCTTCATCCCCGGCCAGCCCGGCGGCATGCACACGCTGACCGGCCTCGCGCATGACCGGCTGAGCCATGTGGCTTACGACCCCGACAGCAACGAATTGGGCATTCGTGCGCGCAGCCACAAGCTCGCCGCGCTGCAGCGGACTCTCAAGACGCCGACGGTGTTCGGCGCCGACAAGGGCGATCTTCTGGTTATCGGCTGGGGCAGCACCAAGGGTGCGATCGAGGAAGCCGTCGAGAAGCTGCGCGCCGAGGGCCGCAAGGTGTCGTCGCTGCATCTCACTTTCTTGCAGCCTATGGCGCCCGGCATCAAAGAGATCATGCAGAAGTTCAAGAAGGTCATCACCATCGAAGGCAATTGGAGTGACGACCCTAAGGACGAGATCATCGACGAGACCAATCGCCGCTACTCGGCGCTCGCGATGCTGCTGCGCTCGCGTTACCTCATCGACGTCGATTGCTGGAGCGAAGTGCGCGGCCAGCCGATCAAGCCGGCGACGATCCAGCGCGTCATCCTCGAAAAATTGAAGCAGAAATAACAGGCGCGACCCATGACCATTCATGCCACCGAATGCCTCTTGCGGCTGCACGATCAGCACCATGAGCTCGAGGATTATCAAAGCGGCGTGCCGCGCTGGTGCACCGGCTGCGGCGACAACGCCATTCTGACGGCGGTGCAGCGACTGTGCCGCGACGAGGGCCTGCGGCCCGAGAAGACCATGTTCGTCTCCGGCATCGGCTGCTCCAGCCGTTTCCCGCATTACATGAAGACTTACGGATTCCACGGCATCCACGGCCGCGCGCTGCCGGTTGCCGAGGGCGTCAAGATGGCGCGGCCGGATTTGAACGTGTTCGTGAATACCGGCGACGGCGATTGCTGCAGCATCGGCGCGGCGCATTGGATTCACGCCATCCGCTACAACATGAACATGACGGTGATGTTGCACGACAACCAGATCTACGGGTTGACCAAGATGCAGGCGTCGCCGACGTCACCGCGCGGAACCAAGAGCAACACGACGCCGCGCGGCAGCTATCTCGACGGGCTCAATCCTTTGACCGTGACGCTCGGCGTGCAGAACGTTTCCTTCGTCGCGCAGGCGGTCGATTGGATACCGGAAGTGCTCTACGACATCATCAAGGCGGCCTATCACCACAAGGGCCTGTCGTTCGTGCGCATCCTGCAGCGCTGCCCGGAATGGCTGCCGAAGATGCTCGATCCGTGGGTGCACGATCCGCTCAAGACCATGCTGCTGACGCACGAGAACGGCGTTACGCTGAGCCCGGCTTTGTCCAAGGTCTACAAGACCCAGGAACAGCACGATCCGATGAACATCAACCGGGCGCGCGAGATCGCTTCGCTCGCCGATCCGATCCCGGTCGGCATCCTTTATCGCAATCCGGAAGTGCCCTGCTACGAAGAGCTGCGCGATGCCGGGCAGCAACGGTCGGCGCGCTACATTAAAGCGGGCTTCGAGTCAGAACTCGACAAGTTCACGGTCTGGCCGCAAGACGCAGACACCAAAGTTCAATCAGGCGCCTGAGGTTAAGGCGGGGCAGACGAAAACGACTAAGGCGATTTCAGCATGCAAGTAGAACTCCAAGCGCACATTGCGTTTCATCTCACGGGCCGGTTGCCGCAAGGCGAAGGCGCTGCGCTGGCACACAGTGAACTGCAGCCTGCGATTCTCGCCGGCTACCGCGATCTCACGGCGCTGCGTTACGATTTCCCGCTAGTGCTCATGGCTGGCGGCGGCGGACAGCCGGTGCAATCGCTTTCCGGCCTGTTCGACGGCGCCGTCAAGGAAGTCGCCGCGAACGGCGACGGCGAACGCGCCAGAAAGCATGCCGCCCGGCTGGAGCGGGCGATCCGCAAGCTGGTCGCGGAAGGCAAGACCGGCAAGCTATCGGAATTTTGCGATGTAGCGGCCGAACGCATCGGCGCCAAGAGCGACGAGCCGTTGGCAAAGAGCGTGAGCAGCCTGCGCGCCGCGCTGAAGGGCGACGGCGAGGTCATCGACTGCGACAAGGCGATGCCGTTCCGGCTGTTTCAGCACGCCTGGCAGTCTTTGCAGGACCAGAAGACGCAGAAATTCCGCGCCCAGATCAACAAGCTGATCATGAAGCTGTCCGACATCCTTAGTGCGGATTTCGGCCATTCGAAGGAAGGAATGAGCCCGGAACGGCTGCAAGCCTCGATTGGCTCGGCCCATCGCGACACTTTCGATTTCGCCGCAATGTCGCGCATGCTGTCTGCGGCCTCGGCCAACGTGCCGATGCCGGAAAGCCGTCGTCAGCGGGTGCGCGGGCTGCTCGCGGCGCTCAGGACGCAACGCTTCTTTCCGCCGGCGGGCGATAGCGACAAATGGATCGGCGTCGGCGAGCCGTATTCTTTCGTTTTCCATACTTGCTCCGAAGCGGTCGCAGCATATCGCGAACGATTGCCGAAGATGACCGAACTGGCCAAGGCGATGGCGATTGCCAAGCTGGAAACCGACGGGGAATACAGCGAAGCGCGGCACGATGCCTTCTTCGCGGGATTTGGCGACAATGGTCTCGATGCCGACGATATCGCCGCGTTCCCGGATTATCTGATTTGCCTGCCTGCCGCCGACTTCCGGGCGGCGGAATCGGACTTGATCATGCGGGCTTTTGTTGCCGGCATGCCGGCAAAACTCCTGGTCCAGACCGACGATCTGCTCGAGCAATCGCCGATCACGGACGACTTGCTGATCGCAGGCCTGCGCGGCCGGCAACTCGCCGGCACTGCGCTCGGGTTTGGCGCGTCCTATGTGTTGCAGTCGAGCAGCGCCAGCCTGTACCAGCTGCGCGAGCAGGTTATCCGCGGCCTGGCCTATCGCGGGCCGGCCTTGTTCAGCGTGTTCTCCGGCGCAAACGCCAGCAACCTGCCGCCCTATCTCGCGGCCGCGGCGGCTGCAGAATCGCGGGCGTTCCCGGCCTTCAGCTACGATCCGTCGGCGGGGGCCGACTGGGCATCGCGGTTCTCCCTCGATGCCAACGGCCAGGTCGATCTCGATTGGCCGGTGCAGCGCCTCGATTATGAGGACGCCGAACAACAACTGGTGTCGGAAACTGTTGCCTTCACGTTGGTTGACTTCGCGGCGACCGACCCGCGCTGCGCCAAATATTTTGCCAAGGTTCCGCGCGAGAAATGGACCGCCGACCTGCTGCCGGTGTCCGAATTCCTGACGCGCGAGCCGAAGGACCTGACCGAAAAGGTGCCGTGCCTGTTGATGGTCGACGGCGACAATCGCCTGCAAAAAGTGATCGTCAACGACACGCTGGTGCGGGAAGCGCGCCGTTGCGCCGATGCCTGGCGCAGCCTGCAGGAGCTCGGCGGCGTTCATAACTCGCATGCAGCGAAGCTGCTCGAGCGGGAACGGAAAGTCTGGGCCGAGCAGGCACAGGCGGCTTCTGCCGCCGTGAGCCAGCAGGCGCCGGCGGCCACGTCAGCCGCAGCAGCGGCCGCACCGGCCGCTGTTGTTGCCGCGCCTGCCGCCGTCGAAGCGGAGCCGGAGAAGAAGTCGGACGACCCTTATATCGAGACTGCGCGATGCAGCAGTTGCAACGAGTGCACGCAGCTTAACGACAAGATGTTCGGCTACGACGCCAACAAACAGGCATTCATTCTCAATGCGGATGCCGGCACCTATCGTCAGCTTGTGGAAGCCGCGGAGAGCTGCCAGCTCTCGATCATCCATCCTGGCAAGCCGCGCAATCCAAACGAGCCTGGGCTCGATGAGCTGATGAAACGAGCGGAGCCGTTCTTGTAGATCGATCCGCTCCGTCCACGCCTTTCACCATCATCGCAATCTGATGCAGCGAGTTGACGCCGAATGAAAATCGTAATTGCTGCTGAAGCAGACTCTGCGGAACCGCGGGTAGCGGGGACAGCGGAGACCGTAAAGAAGCTGAAGGCGCTTGGGGCGGAGGTCGCGGTCGCGCGCGGCGCCGGTCTGGGGTCTGGGATATTGGACGCCGACTACGAGGCGGCGGGCGCCAGCGTTGGCGACGACGTGACCAAGGACGCCGACGTGGTGCTCAAGGTCAAGCGGCCGACGGCGGAGGAGTTGAAGGGCTACAAGAAGGGCGCGCTGGTCATCGCCATCATGGACCCCTACGGCAACGAGGCGGCCTTGAAGCAGATGGCGGACGCCGGCGTCTTGGCCTTCGCCATGGAACTGATGCCGCGCATCACGCGGGCGCAGTCGATGGACGTGCTCTCGAGCCAGGCGAATCTGGCGGGCTACCGGGCGGTGATCGATGCGGCGGAGGAGTTCGGCCGCGCCTTTCCGATGATGATGACGGCGGCCGGCACGGTGCCGGCGGCGAAGGTGTTCATCATGGGGGTGGGCGTCGCCGGCCTGCAGGCGATCGCGACGGCCAGACGCTTAGGGGCCATCGTGACGGCGACCGACGTGCGGCCTGCGACCAAGGAGCAGGTGGAGAGCCTGGGCGCCAAGTTCCTGGCGGTCGAGGACGAGGAGTTCAAGAACGCGCAGACGGCAGGCGGCTACGCCAAGCCGATGTCGGCGGAATACCAGGCCAAGCAGGCGGCGCTGACCGCCGAGCACATCAAGAAGCAGGACATCGTCATCACCACCGCGCTGATCCCGGGGCGCCCGGCGCCGCGGCTGATCTCGGCTGCCATGGTGGCCTCGATGCGGCCCGGCTCGGTGATCGTCGATCTGGCGGTCGAGCGCGGCGGCAATGTGGAAGGCGTCAAGGCGGGCGAGGTGGTGACGGTCGGCCCGGCCAAGATCGTCGGCTATCTCAACGTGGCGGGGCGGCTGGCGGCGTCGGCTTCCGCGCTCTACGCCAAGAACCTTTTGACCTTCCTCGACACCATGATCGACAAGAAAGAGAAGAAGCTTGCGGTCAACTGGGACGACGAGATCATCAAGGGCACGCTGCTGACCCGCGACGGGGCGGTCGTGCATCCGAACTTTATGCCGAAGACGGCGGCCTGAGGAGCAACGACATGGAACACATCGCCAACATGGTCGATCCCTTCGTCTTCCGGCTGTCCATCTTCGTGCTGGCGGTGTTCGTCGGCTACTACGTGGTGTGGTCGGTGACGCCGGCGTTGCATACCCCGCTGATGTCGGTGACCAACGCGATCTCCTCGGTGATCGTGGTCGGCGCCTTGTTGGCGGTCGGGGTGGCGCTGATCGCCAACGACAACGGCACGATATTGGCGCGGGGCTTAGGCTTCGTCGCGCTCACGTTCGCTTCCGTCAACATCTTCGGCGGCTTCCTGGTCACCCAGCGCATGCTGGCGATGTACCAGAAGAAGAAAAAGTAACCGGCATGGCCGGCTTGCCGGCCATCCTGCTTAGGAACGCACGGGGGTGCCTCCCTAAGCGAGATCACCGGGACAAGCCCGGTGATGACAAACGAATGCTTGGAGAGACTTTGTCATGAGCCCTAATCTCGTCGCGCTGCTCTATCTGGTCGCCGGCGTTCTGTTCATCCAGGCGCTGCGCGGGCTGTCCTCGCCCGACACCAGCCGGCGCGGCAACTATCTCGGCATGATCGGCATGACCATCGCCGTGTTGACCACGCTCGGCTCGCATCCGCCGGAAGGCGCGCTGGCCTGGGGGCTGGTGGTCGGGCGGCATCGTGCTCGGCGGCGGCATCGGCGCGGTGATCGCGCGGCGGGTGCCGATGACCGCGATGCCGGAACTGGTGGCGGCCTTCCATTCGCTGGTCGGCATGGCGGCGGTGTTGGTGGCGGCGGGCGCCTTCTATGCGCCGGCGGCCTTCGACATCGGCACCGAAGGCCATATCCATCAACAAAGCCTGATCGAAATGGCGCTCGGCGCCGCCATCGGCGCCATCACCTTCACCGGCTCGGTGATCGCCTTCCTCAAGCTCAGCGCCCGCATGAGCGGCAAGCCGATCATGCTGCCGGGGCGGCACGTCATCAACATCGCGCTCGCCTTGGGCCTGGTGTTCTTCATCTACCACTTCTATCTCGTCCAGACCGCGCTCGACTTCTGGCTGATCGTCGCCATCTCGCTGACGTTCGGCGTGCTCATCATCGTGCCGATCGGCGGCGCCGACATGCCGGTGGTGATCTCGATGCTCAACTCGTACTCGGGGTGGGCGGCCGCCGGCATCGGCTTCACGCTCGGCAACTCGGCGCTGATCATCACCGGCGCGCTGGTCGGCTCCTCGGGCGCGATCCTGTCCTACATCATGTGCCACGCCATGAACCGCTCGTTCATCTCGGTGATCCTCGGCGGCTTCGGCGGCGAGGTGGCGGGCCCGGGAGCGGGCGTCGAGCAGCGTCCGGTGAAGCTCGGTTCCGCGGACGACGCCGCCTACATCATGAAGAACGCGCAGAAGGTCATCATCGTGCCGGGCTACGGCATGGCGGTGGCGCAGGCGCAACATGCCTTGAGAGAGATGGCCGAGAAGCTCAAGAAAGAGGGCGTCGAGGTCAAATACGCCATTCACCCCGTCGCCGGCCGCATGCCGGGCCACATGAACGTGCTGCTCGCCGAAGCCAACGTTCCCTACGACGAAGTGTTCGAGCTGGAAGACATCAACTCCGAGTTCGCGCAGGCCGACATCGCCTTCGTCATCGGCGCCAACGACGTCACCAACCCGGCGGCGGAAGAAGACAAGACCTCTCCCATCTACGGCATGCCCGTGCTGCAGGTCTGGAAGGCCGGCACCGTGATGTTCATCAAGCGCTCGCTTGCCTCGGGCTACGCCGGCATCGACAACCCGCTGTTCTACCGCGACAACACCATGATGCTCCTCGGCGACGCCAAAAAAATGACCGAAAGCATCGTCAAGGCGATGTGAGCGTCGCGCCGCGACGCAACAGCTTCTTCAGCGATATGGCCGGGCTTGCCCCGGCCATTTCCTTTTAGAAGGCGTGAACGGCGAATTGCCTAGCCGACCGTCTCCACGTCCCATTTGGGCGCGCGCTCGGGCGGGTTGGCGATGCGGACCTGGCGGCTGCGCAGCGCGGAAATCCGCCGCATTTCGTCGTCGCTCAGCGAAAAATCGAACACGTCGAGGTCTTCCCGGATGTGCGCCTCTTCGAGCGGGCGCGGCACCGCCGCCACCATCGGCTGCTGGATCAGCCAGCGCAGGCAGATCTGGCCGATCGTTTTGCCGTGAGCCTTGGCGATCGCGCCGACGACCGGATCGTCGAGCAGCTTGCCGCGCGCCATCGGGCAGTAGGCGGTCAGGATCATGCCGTGCCGCTTGAGCGCCGCCAGCATACGGTCCTGCGGCAGATAGGCATGGTATTCGACCTGGTTGGTGACGAGCGGCTCGGGGCAGACCTTAACCGCCTCGTCGAGCATGGCGACGGTGAAATTCGACACGCCGATATGGCGCGCGATCCCGCTGCGCTTGGCCTTGGCCAGCGCGCCCAGCGTCTCGGTGAAAGGCACCTTCGGCTGCGGCCAGTGCACCAGCAGGAGATCGACATAGTCGAGTTGAAGCGCCTTCAGGCTGGTCTCCGCCGAGCGCAGGAAGTCGGCCTCGCGCGCATCCAGTTCGGTGACCTTGGTGGTGACCCATAATTCCCCGCGCGCGATGCCGCTGGCGCGAATGCCTTCGCCGACCTTTTCCTCGGTGCCGTATTTGCGCGCGGTGTCGATCAGGCGATAGCCGCTGTTGATGGCGTAGGCGACCAGTTCGGGTCCGTGCTGCGGCAATTCCATGGTGCCGTAGCCGATCGCCGGCATGTTGGCACCGTGGGCGGAAAGGGTGAAAGCCTTAGGGGGTTGCATCGGGGACTCCGCGGCGAAAAGGGTGGGGATATTAGTGTGACGGCGGCGCTGGAGTAAACCGGGGCGCCTTTCTACTGCGCTCGATCCTTAGCCGCTAACGCCCGCCGGCGTCTGCTCGACCGCCAGCACGCGCATGATGTCTTCGCGTACTTTGCTGCGGTCCGCATCGGTCGTCGCGGCGGTAAGCCGCGTCTCGTAGGCGATGCGCGCCGGGCGATGGAACACCATCACGCGGTCGCCGATTTCCATCGCCTCGTTGATCTGATGCGTGATGAATACCGCGGTCTTGTTGTTCTGCCGCACCAGCCGGACGAATTCGGCGCGCAAGTCGCGCGCAGTCATTTCGTCGAGCGCGGAGAACGGCTCATCGCACAGCAGGATTTCGGGGTCGACCGCGAAGGCGCGCGCGATCGACACGCGCTGGCGCATGCCGCCGGACAGGGCATGCGGATAGTCGTTTTCGTGGCCGGTGAGGCCGAGCCGCTTGAGCCAGGCGCGCGCGCGCTCCTCGGCCTGGGCGGGGTCGGCATCGAGTATCTGCAAACCGAGCCGCACATTGTCGAGCGCCGAGCGCCACGGCATCAGCCGGTCGTTCTGGAACACGATGCCGATCTTGCCGCGGAAAAAATTGAACTCGTGAAAGGGGTCGTGACCGATGATCCTGGCTTCACCGGAGCTCGGCTCGATCAGCCCGGCGACGATGTTGAACATAGTGGACTTGCCGCAGCCGGTCTTGCCGAGCACGGCCACGATCTCGCCCTTGGCGATCTCGAACGACAATTTGTCCACGGCGACGAAATCGCCGCGGCCGTCCGGACGGCGAAAGCTCTTGCTGACGTCTCGGAAGCGGATAACGGGCTCTGACATGAGGCTACATCGCCCGCTCGGACACGGCGCGATAGCGCAGCGCCCAGGCCTCGATCGCGTTGATGGTCTGCTGCACCACCAGCACGAACAGCACGAGTTGCAACGTCCAGGCCATGGCCCCGGCCATGTCGAACAATTGCTGTTGCCGCAGCAACTCGTAGCCAACGCCGCCGGTCGCGCCCACCAACTCCGCCACCACCACCACGCGCGCGGCATTGCCGAGGTTGACCTTCCACGCGGTCAGGATGCCCGGCACGATGGTCGGCACGATCAGGAAGCGGAACAGAGTCCAGCGGCTGGGCCGGAACGCCATGGTCATTTCGAACAGGTCTTTCGACATCGAGCGGAAGGCGTCGAGAATCTGGAAGGTGAACGCGGGCAGCGTCGTCATCACCATGATGAACAGGATGCGAAATTCGGTGCCCTGGAACCAGATGATGGCGAACACCACCCAGGACAGCGCCGGGATGCCCTGGAAGAAGGTCAGCACTGGCGCGATGAAGTTTTCGGCCGTCCTCGACTGGCCGATCGCCATCGCGAGCAAGCCGCCGAGGATGAAGGCGCCGAACAAGCCGCCGAAAATGCGGGCGGCGGTGAGCAGCACGTCGATCAGCAACGAGCCGGTAATCAGAATTTCGATCGTGCGCGAAATGACATCCGGCACAGGCGGAAACAAGAAGTGCGGAAACACCATCGATAGAATCTGCCATAGCGCCGCCAGCACGAGCATGCTGGCGGCCGCTTGCAGAACGCGGACGGTGCGCGAGTTCGTCATTTCATCGGCTTCGAATAGATGGTGTCATTCGACGGCATCGCCTTGAAATAACCGACGTCGATGCCGGCCTTGTAGACGGCGTCGATCTGCTTGGTGACCTCGCCCGCCGGCACCACGTTCATTCCGAGCCGGTCATTGGCCTTGATCAGCGAGACCAGCGCCGCGCGGTCCGGCGGCGAGGATTTAGGCGCGATCAGCAGCGCGGCTTCCTCGGGGTGCGCGGCGATATATTCGCCGGCCGCCTTGTAAGTCGCATAAAGTTTTGGGATCAGCGCCTGGTTGGCCGCGATCCAATCGTCATGCGCGGCCACGCCGAGATAGGGGATGCGATCGCCGCCGGCGAAGCTGTTCCAGGTTTTGGCCATGTTGGTGTCGAGCATGCGGATGTCGGGCTTTTTCGACTTCAGCAGCGTGTAGGCCGGCTCCCAGAGCTGCACGGCATCGGCGCGGTCGGCGAGCGCGTAACCGACGAGGCCGGGCGGGGCGGTGTTGACCACCTGGATCTTGGAGACGTCCACGCCCTGTTGCTTGGCGAAGAATTCCGACATCACGAAGTTGGTGGTCGAGCGGGCGGCGGCGAGCTGCTTGCCCTCCAGGTCCTTGACTGTCTTGATCGCCGGCCGCGAGGTCACGACTGTGCCCCAGAAGTCGAACAGGTTGAACAGGTACTTCACCTTCACGCCGCGCGCTTCGGCGAGACCGACCGTGAGCAGCGCGGCGCTGCCGCCGACCTTGAACTCGCCGGAATTAAATTGCGTCGTATAGGCGTCCGGCGTGCGCTCGACGAACTCGATGTCGAGGCCGTTCGCCTCGTCGAGCTTCTTCGCCTTGATCACCGGCGGCATAAAAGCGCCGAGTGAAGGAAAGCCGAACACCACGATGGTGACTTTGGCGGGCGCCTGCGCGGCGGCGGGCGCCGGACTCAGCGTCGCGCAGGCGATGAGCGCGAGCGCGCAGCCGGCGGAACGCAGTATTGCGGATAATCCTGGCATGTGGTCCTCCCTAGCTTCGTTGGTTATGGATCGTTTCTTATTGCGGTGGTACGGGCGATAGTGCTGTGACTTCGCGTCGCAGCGCCGTGAAAAACTGCTTGATCAAATGTTTGGCAACGCCCTTCAGAATGCGCTGGCCGACGCCGGCAACCAGACCGCCGATTTCGCCCTCGCCACTATAGCGCATGGCGGTTCCGCCGTTCTGCGCTGCGAGCGAAAAGGCCGCCAGGCCGCTGCCATGGCCGAGCGTGCCGGAGCCGGAGACCGCGACGTTGCATTGCGCGGGCGGCGTCTTGTCCGAGAGCGAAATCTCGCCCTCAAAGCTGCCGCCGACCGAAGCGACCTTCAGATTGAGAATGAGCTTGAAGCGGTCGCCCCCTTCCGGGATCATTTCCTTGCAGCCGGGAATGCATTTCGTGAGCACCGCCGGATCGTTGAGGGCGCTCCACAGTGCTTCGATCGGAACTTCGAAAAATTCTTCGCCGCCGATGTCGAGTTTCATGATTGGCTCACGCGATCTTGAATAGCCGCGCCGCGAGGCCGCCGGTGATCGAGGCGGTCTGCGCCGGCGTGAGACCAGCCGTCGCGACGATCTTGGCCGGCTCGGTATCGCCGATCGGGAACGGCATGTCGGAGCCCATCATAATGCGCTCCGCGCCCATCATTTCGATGACGAATTTCAACACGCGCGCGTCGTGCAGGATGGTGTCGGTGTAGATCGCGGCCAGCGCGGCGACGGGGTCGCCGATGCCGGGCGTAAGCGCGTGATTTAGTTTGAGGCGGCCGAGCACGAAAGGCAGCGCGGCGGCGCCCATCGGCGCGAAGAACTTCATATTCTTGTATTTCGCGACATGGCCGGCCGAGATGAGGCGGGCCACCGCGACAGCCGCGTCGGTGATGCGGCCGAGCCCGTTGGCAAGGCCGAAATCGTTCACCCGCACGTCGCCGGCATCGAAACTCGGATGAATATGGATGAGCGCGCCGGTCTCGTCGGCGGCCTGCCAGAAAGTGTCGAGGTCGGCGTGGTCGAGCGTCGAGCCGACGCCGCGCGGCAGTGTGCCGATCATGACGCCGGCGAAACCCGCGCCGATCGCCGCCTTCAAGACGCTCGCCGCACGCGCGCCGTCGCCAAGCGGGACGGTCGCCAGCGGCACGAAACGAGGTTCGGCCTTGGCCGCGGCCATGAGGCAGTCATTGGTGAGCCGGCTCCAGGCTTCGCCTTCCGCGCCCGGCAGCTCATAGCCGAACATATCGACCCAGCCGCCGACCACCTGCTTGTCGATTCCTTGCTTGGCCATCCAGGCGACGCGCGCCGCAATATCCGACA
The DNA here is from genome assembly GCA_963749625.1 of uncultured Alphaproteobacteria bacterium. Classification (GTDB taxonomy): domain Bacteria; phylum Pseudomonadota; class Alphaproteobacteria; order Rhizobiales; family Xanthobacteraceae; genus Pseudolabrys. Next base: position 20,333 of record CAVVNY010000011.1, read on the forward strand.
ACGGCTTGGACACCGGCCGTGTCGGTTTCGCCCCGGCAAACGAGAAGGCCAGGCTGCCGCCGTCGTCGATCAGCCGCGCATGGGGGAATTTCGCCGCATCTTTGCGGATCGCGGCCAGCAGCTCGGGCGGCACCAGGTGCGCGTGGCAATCAATGATCATTCAGCTTTCCTTCTTGGCGCGCGCTTCGGCGATGAGATCGCCCAGCTTCGACACTTTCAGCGGTAGCGTGTTGATGGACACGCCCAGCGGCCTGAGCGCATCGTTGACCGCATTGGCGATCGCCGCCGGCGCGCCCAGATAGCCGCTCTCGCCCGAGCCCTTCTGTCCGAGCACCGTGTGCGGCGAGGGCGTGACCTGATGGATGATGTCGACCGCCGGCACCTCATGCGAGGACGGCAGCAGGTAGTCCATGAAGCTCTGCGCCATCAACTGGCCTTCGCCGTCATAGGCGAATTCCTCGAGCAGCGCCGCGCCGATGCCGTGCGCGATGCCGCCCATGGTCATGCCGCGCACGATTTTCGGATTGATGACGGTGCCGCAATCGTGGCCGATCCGGTAGCGCAAGATCTTCGGCGTGCCGAGGTCGGGATCGATGGCGAGCAGGATGAGATGGAACTCGAACGAGAAGCAGGGATACATCTGCACGCGCCCGTCCGCCGTCGGCAGCGCGCTGCCGTTCGGGACCTGCATCACGTGGCTGACCGCGAGGCCCGGTTCCATGCCGTCCGGCATGCGGTGGTAGTTGCGGAATGCGATCTGCACCAGGTCGGCCCACGCGCGTTTGTTTTGCGGCGCGTCGCGGTCGCTTACGATGCCGTCTTTATAGATGGCGCGGTCGGGCGGAATACCGAGATCATGGGCGCCGATCGCGGTCAGTTTAGCCTTGAGCTTGTGCGCCGCGTGGAACGCCGCGCCGCCCAGCATGATCGCCATGCGGCTGCCAACGGGCGTGCCGCTCGGTAATGAATTGAGCGAATCCGGCCGCGTCACGCGAATGCTGTCGGGATCGACCTGCAACACCTCGCCGATCACGGTGCCGAGAAGCGTCTCGTGACCCTGGCCGGAGGAGGTAGTGTGCATGCTGGCGGTGATGGCGCCCATGCCGTCCACATTGATGCGGCATGAATCCATGAAGGTGGAGGTGGTGATCGCCGGATTGAGCAGGGCCTCGAAGGTGGCATTGCCGCCGGAGGGCTCGAGGCAAGCGGCGATGCCGATGCCGGCAAGCTTGCCCTCGGCGCGCAAGCGGTCGCGCTCTTTCTTCAGATCCTCGTAGCTGGTGTGCGCCAGCACCTTGTCGACCAGGGCATGGTAGTCGCCGCTGTCATAGGTGGTGCCGCTCGGGATGGTATAGGGGAATTCCTCGTGCCGGATCATGTTGCGGCGGCGGATTTCCAGCCGGTCGAGGCCGAGCGCATTGGCCACCTCGTCCATGGTGCGCTCGATTGCGAGATTGGTCGGCGACTGGCCGAAGCCGCGCACCGCTTCCTGCGTGGTCTTGTTGGTGACCACCGCCATGGCGCGATATTGTACGCTTGCGATCTTGTAGGGCCCGACGATGGCGCCGACCGGCTTGCCGAGCTGGAACGGCGAGCGGCCGGCATAGGCGCCGACGTTCTCCAGCGCGCGCATCTTCATCGAGCGCACGATGCCGTTGTCGTCGAAGGCGACGTCCACGTCGAACAATCGCTCCGGCCCATGCGCGTCGCCGCCGCGCATGTTTTCGAGCCGATCCTCGATCAGCCGCACCGGGAAGCCGAGCCGGCGTGTGAGATAGCCGCACAGTACGGTGTGCTTGATGCCGCGCTTGACGCCGTAGCTGCCGCCCACGTCCACGTCATGATGCACGCGCACCGAGGTGGTCGGAATCTTCAGCGCTATGCCGATCTGGTCGGCATAGCGCGGCATTTGGATCGATGCATAGACATCGAGCATTTCGCGCCAGGGATCCCAGCTCGCCGCCACGCCGAAGGTCTCGATCGGCACCGTCGACGAGCGGCCCCATTTCACCCGTAGTGAGAGATGGCGCGGGCTGGCCTTGAAATCCTTCTCGACCTCGCCCCAGATGAAGGTCTTGTCGAGCAGCACGTTGGAGCCATGTGCCTGGTGCACCAGCACGGCGCCGGGTTCGATCGCCTGTTCGGCATCGAGCACGAAGGGCAGCTTCTCGTAGGTGACCCTGACCTTTTCGGCCGCGTCCTCAGCCAGCGCGCGGCTGTCGGCGACCACGGCCGCGACCCATTCGCCGGCATAGCGGGCGACCTCGAGCGCCAGCGGCCGGCGCGGCACGTTCGGCGTGTCGAGCCCGGTCATCAGCGGCAGCGTGGCTTGCGCGAGTTCATGCCCGTCGAGCACGTAATGCACGCCGGGCATGGCGAGCGCCGCACTCTTGTCGATGGTCTTGATGCGCGCCGCCGGGTAAGGGCAGGTCACCAGGGCGACATGCCGCATATTAGGCAGATCGATATCGGCGACGAACTGGCCCTTGCCGGCGACGAAGCGGCGGTCCTCGCGCACGCGGCGGTCGGTAGAGACGTAGCGGTGGCGGTCGGCGCTCATTTGCGATGCTCCGATGGCCGATTGGCGCCGCGCAGGCGCTCGGCAGCGAGCGCGATCGCCTCAACGATCTGCGCATAGCCGGTACAGCGGCAGATATTGCCGGAGATCGCCTCGACGATCTGTTCGCGCGACGGCTCCGGATTGTCGGCGATGAGCGCATGCGCGACCAGGATCATAGCCGGCGTGCAATAGCCGCACTGCATGCCGTGGGTCTCGCAGAAGGCGTCCTGGATCGGCGATAGTTCGCCGGGGCCGGGCGTGACGCCCTCGATGGTGGTGATCGCCGACCCCGTCGCCTGCGCGGCGAACATCAGGCAGGAGCGTACGGCGACGCCGTCGAACAGCACGGTGCAGGCGCCGCAGACGCCGTGTTCGCAGCCGGCATGGGCGCCCTTGAGACCGAGCAAATCGCGCAGGCAATCGAGCAGCGTCGTGCGCGGCTCGACCTCGACCTCGTGCAGCGTGCCGTTGACGTTGAGCTCAATGCGCATGGGGCTTCTCTTGGGCTTTGCTCGCTTGCGCATCGGCCAGCGCATCGGCGACGGCGCGGCTGGCGAGATGGATGGCGGCGCGCCGGCGGTATTCGGCCGTGGCGTGCAGATCCTCCAGCGCATCGATATCGGCGAGCGCGTCGCGCACCGCAGCGTCCACCGCCTTGGCGTCGAGTCTGCTGCCTTTGAGCTGCTGTTCCGCGCTCTCGAGCCGCATGGGGAAATCGGTCGCCGCGCCGACGGCGATGGCGATGCGTTGGCATGTGCCGTCGGCGCCGAGTTCGACCTGCGCCGCCGCCGACACAAATGCGAAGTCGCTGCGGCGCGCATTCACTTCGTGAAAGCCGGTGCCGATCTTTTCGCCTTGCCAAACCGGGAACCGGACGCCCACCAGACAGGCGCCGGCTGGCAGCGCGGTGATCATCGGACCGATGAAGAATTCGCCGGCCGGGATTTCCTCGGTCTCGCCATCGGCGCGGTAGCTCAGCACGGCGTCGAGCGTGACGGCGACCAGCGGCAATTCCGCCGCCGGATCGGCATTGGCGAGCGAGCCGCCGATGGTGCCGCGCGCGCGTGTGGCCTGGTGGCCGATATTGGGGATGGCGCGCGCGAGCAGGGGCACCTGCGCCGCGACCAGCGCGTCGCGCTCGACCACGCATTGCCGCGTGGTGGCGCCGATGGCGACGCCGTCACCGTCTTGATGGGCTTCCTGCCGGATATAGGACAAGGCGGTGATGCGGTTGATGTCGATCAGCCGGGTGGGGCGCGCCAGCCGCATGACCATCATCGGCACCAGCGTCTGCCCACCGGCAATCACGCGGGCGCTTTCGTCGGCGGCTAGCATCGCACAGGCTTCGTCGATGTCGGCCGCGCGGGAGTACTCGAACGGTGCTGCTTTCATAAAGCGATACGGCCCAAGCCTGGTTGTGGGATCGTTTTGTTGTGCCGCAGCCGCCCGGCCATACAAAGGGGCGCCGGTGCCGCAGTGCGATATTGTCGATCCGTCGCCGATATGGTTAAAGTCCTTGTCGCATTATCGCAACCGCAAAAATGCCGCGTGCTCGAACGCTTTTAGCCGCGGGCCGTGTGCTGCGGTAACGGGAGATACTGAGGTGACCGCGCGATCCAAACGGAAGCCCGCGAGTGGCGGCCAGACGCGGGCCGGAGTCGTCCAAATCCACGACTTCGGCGAGCGAAGCGCCGAACCGGCACGCGGCGGCGTACAATCGATCGGCCGCGGCTTCGCGATCATGGAAGAGATTGCGCGCAATCGGGACGGGATCAGCCTCGCCGAATTGAGCAAACGCGTCGGCCTGCACAATTCCACCACCTTCCATCTGGTGAAGACGATGGTGTCGCTCGGCTATGTGCGCCAGCTCAAGGACTCCAAACGCTACCGCATCGGCCGCCCGCTGTTTGCGCTGGCCGCGAGCGCGCTCGACGAGATCGAAATGATGAGTCTCGCCACCCCCGTGCTCGACGAGCTCGCGCGCGCAACCGGCGAAAGCGCGCATTTCTCGGTGCCGATGGGCGACGCCGTGGTGGTGCTGGCGCGCACCAGCGGGCCGGGCGCCTTCCAGATGACCGATCGCGTCGGCGTGGTGCGGCCGGCCCATTGCACCGCGCTCGGCAAGATCATGCTGGCCGCCATGAACCCCGGCCAGTTCGCGGGCTACCTGAAGCGTGCCGAACTCAAAGCCTACACGCCGAAGTCGATCACCTCGGCCGAACAGCTGACGGACGAGATCGCCGAGGTGCAGCGCGCGGGGCTGGCCATTGATGACGGCGAGTTCGATGCCGAAGTGCGCTGCGCGGCGGAGGCGGTGCGCGATTTCAGCGGCCGGGTGGTCGGCGCCATCGGCATATCCGGTCCGGTCTGGCGCTTGTCGATCGAGGCCTTGCAGAAGCGCGCCCGCAGCGTGCGCGCCGCCGCCGACCGCCTGTCGGGCGAATTCGGCTATGGCGGCGATGGAGACTCGCGCGTCAAAACGGCGGTTTAGATTCGAGGAGACGGGCTCATGCCAAGGCATGCGAATTATGTTCCGCACGGCGTGATCCCGGCGGTGCTGTTGCCGTTCGAGAACGATCTCGCCATCGACGAGGCGAGCTTCCGCAAGCATCTGCGCGACGTGGCGGCGGTCGAGGGTCTGTCCGCCATCACCATCAACGCGCATTCGACCGAGGTCGCGTCCTGCACCTTCGACGAGCAGCGCCGCGTGCTCGAAATCGCGCAGGACGAGATCGGCGGCCAAGCTGCCGCTCATCAACGGCATCTGGGCCGACGGCAGCCTGGAAGCCGCGCGGCTGGCGCGCATGGCGGAGCAGGGCGGCGCCTCGGCACTCCTGGTGTTTCCGCCGGCGCCGTTCACGCTCGGGCAATCGCCGGCCATGGCGCTCGCGCATTTCAAGCGCATCGCCGACGCCACCGACCTGCCGCTGATCGTGTTCCAGTATCCGCTGGCGACGGGGCAGGGCTATCCGAAGGACACGCTTGCTGAAGCTTTGCGACGAAGTGCCGACCATCCGCGCCATCAAGGACTGGATCGGCAACGTGCCGCACCATGAATGGCACATCCGACACGCTGCAAAACCTGCCGCGGCCGGTGAACGTGCTCACCACGCATTCAGTCGTGGCTGTTGTCGTCGCTGGTGCTCGGTCCCAACGGCCTGCTGTCGGGCTCGGGCAGCGTCATCGCCGATCTGCAGGCGCAGATGTTCCGCGCCGTGCAGAGACAACGACCTGGCGGAGGCCAAGCGTCCTCAACGACCGCATCGAACCGACCGCGCGCGTGTTCTACGCCGATCCCTTCGTCGACATGCACAACCGCATGAAAGAGGCGCTGGTGCTGCTGGGCAAGCTGCCGCGCGCTGTTGTGCGCCCGCCGCTGGTCAAGATCGATCGCGCGGAGATTGCGCGAATTCGTGAAGCGCTGATCGAAGCCGGTTTGCTCGACAAGAACGCCCGCGACGCGGCGTAGAATATGAGCCCTTAAGCCGGTAGCCGCGTCAGACCGCGGCCCGGCATGCCGCTCCAGTTACCTGACGCCCTTTTTCTTTTTTCGCTTGGCTTTTTGCTTGGGCGGCAGCGGTTGTGGATTCAACTCGCGGCTGGAACCCGGCCGGCCTTTCTTACTCTTGCCGCTGACGATAATGATGGCCCGATCTCCGGAAGCTTTCTGCTTTTTCGTTTTCTTCGCTTTACGCTTTGCCATTTTGATCCTCGCCGTTGTCTATGAAGCTCTGCCGGGCGCCATCCAAGTTAAGCGTATCACCTAATTACATAATCGCGAATTCGGTATTCTTCCGGTCCGTCACCAGCATCGCGCCCGGATAATGCGTGATGCAGAAGTCCGGCTTCACCGTCGCGATCACCGATTGCGGCGTCACCCCGCAGGCCCAGAACACCGGCAATTCGTCGTCGCGCACCTCGACGGCGTCGCCGTAGTCCGGCGTCATGATGTCCTTGATGCCGATCAGTTCCGGCTTGCCGATATGCACCGGGGCGCCGTGCACGGCCGGAAACCGCGTGGTGATCTGCACGGCCCGGATTGCATGCGCTGGCGTCATCGGCCGCATCGACACCACCATCGGCCCACGGAACGGCCCCGCCTCGGCGGTCTCGATCGAGGTACGATACATCGGCACGTTGCATCGCTGAGTGATGTGACGCAGCTCGATGCCGTCGCTCACCAGCGCTTCCTCAAATGAAAATGAGCAGCCGATGGCGAACACCACCAGGTCGTCGCGCCAAACGTCGCGCACGTCTTGCGGCTCGGCGACCAGCTCGCCATGCCGCCAGACGCGGTAGCGCGGCAAATCGGTGCGTATATCGAGATCCTCGGCCAAGGCCGGCACGCGCCAGTCGCCGGGTGCCGACATGCCGATCAGCGGGCATGATTTCGGGTTGAGCTGGCAGAAGCGCAGGAAATCGGCGGCGAGCTTCTGCGGCAGAATGGCGAGATTGCCCTGTACATAACCGGGCGCCAGACCCGCGGTCGGCCCGAGATGTTTGCCGGCGCGGATCGCGAGTCGCGCCGCCAAGCCGCTACCGGACGGCGGCGGATCGTCGCGACGGAGAGGGGTGACGGGCATCGGTCTTTGGTCCGCGGCAAATGGAGCTAACGATCCGCGCCGAAAGTCTAGCATCGGCCGCAGCGCAGTACGAGAGCTGCACAATCGGCGGGCACCATCCGACCATGTGAGCGCACATTCATCCATATTGAAAAAGCGGTTGAAACTTCCGCCGGGATCGCGTTTGCTTACGGGGCTTATAAAGCCAAGAGCCCGCAAAGGGCCGGCAGGGAGGGACTGATTATGCGGCCTTGTGCCGGCACGGTGGGGCGTGCGGTGATCGGGCTCGTGTGCTTGTCGTGCGGCGCAATGCCGGCGCAAGCACGGCGAGCGCCTGTGTTGCTCATTCGGACAACTGCATCTCGACGTTGCTTCGACGCCCGCGCGGTCGCGCGGGCTTTTCGATTCGAACAATCGAATCCTAGAGGGAGGACTGGCAATGACTGAAAAGTGGAAGGACGAGGCTTGGGCGCAGGACTTCTGGTACAGCGGCAAGATCACACGCCGCCGCGTCGTTGGCTGGGGCGGCGGCGCAATCGGCGCGATGATGCTGGTGCCGGCGCCGTGGCGTGCGGCCTTCGGCGCCGCCAAGGCCTACAAGATAGGCTCCGAGCAGCCGCTGTCGGGTCCTGGCGCCATTGGCGGCAAGACCGCGGTGGTCGGCCTGCAAATGTCGGCCGACCGCATCAACTCGGCGGGGGGCATCAACGGGCGGCCGGTCGAACTGGTCCTGGTGGATGATGAGTCCAAGCCCGACGTTGGACGCCGCAAGAGTCAAAAGCTGGTGGAAGAGGACAATATCGACATCCATGTCGGCGGCTTCCTGTCCAACATCTGTCTCGCCTGCATGCCGGTCTGGCAGGAGGCCAAGATTGTCAACATGATCAGCGTCTGCCTCGACACCACACTGACGACGAGCGCCTGCAACCGTTACACCTTCCGCCTGCACGATTACGCACCGGCGCAAGCCGTCGCCATGGGACCGACGCTCACCAAGATGGGCAAGAAATGGCACATCGTTTATGCCGACTATTCCTGGGGCCAGTCGACGCGCGACGCCTACGCCGCGCAGATCAAGAAGAACGGCGGCGAAGTTGTCGGCACCACCGGCATTCCGCTCGGCACGCCCGACATGACGCCGTTCCTGTCGAAGATCTCCGGCAATTTCGACGGACTGTTCGGCATCTTCTTCGGCAAGGACGGCGTGACGCTGGTCAACCAGGCCTACGATCTCGGCTTGAGCAAGAAATACAAGATGGCCGGCGACGGTTCGATCACCGAGCCGACCAATCTGCCGGCGCAGGGCCACAAGGTCGACGGCTTCACCGCCATCAACCGCTACATCCCGGTGTTCCAGGGACCGCTCGACACGCCGTCGCACCATAAGTTCTACGACGAAGCCAAGAAGCGGTTGGTCAAGGTCGATCCGAGCGGTCCGGCGCCCGACAAATACGTGCAGTCGAACTACGAAGCCTTGAACGCGATGAAGATCGCCATGGAGAAGTCGAAGTTCGAGGGCCGCAAGGACACCATGAAGCTGATTGAGGCGCTCGAGGGTCTCGAAGTCAAGCTAAGCGACGACTTCCCGCAAGGCGACAAGACCCTGCGCAAGGAAGATCATCAGGCGTTCTTGACCGAGTTCATCTTCGAGGTGAAGGACGGAACCTATAAGCTTCTCCAAGCGGTGCCGAAGGACAAGACCCTGGTGCCGCCGGCGTGCCACTTCCCCGCGGCGTAAGTGCGCGTGGACCAGTCGACCGACATCCGCTCCCCGGCGCAGGGCCGGGGAGCTGCATCGGCCCCCATTCTGAAGACCGAACTGCTGACCGTCCGCTTCGGCGGGCTTTCGGCGCTTAATCAGGTCAATTTCGAGGTTGCCCGCGACGAGGTCCGCGCCATCATCGGGCCGAACGGCGCCGGCAAGAGCACCTTTTTCAACTGCCTGACCGGGGTGCTGCGGCCCACTTCGGGCCGCATCGTTTTCAATGGCGAAGACGTCACCGGCCTGCCGCCGAATGCCATCTCGCAAAAAGGCGTCGCCCGCTCGTATCAGATTACCAACATCATGCCGAACGCCTCGGCGCTGGAGAATGTGCGCATCGCCGCGCAATCGCGGCGGCACGGCTGGAATCTGCTGCGCGACCACAAGAGCTTTCCGGACATCAACGAGAAGGCGGAAGCCGCGCTCGACTCTGTCGGGCTGCTGAGCAAGGCCGATGAACTCGCCGCCAACCTGTCGCACGGCGAACAGCGCAACCTCGAGATCGGCATCGCGCTGGCCACCGAACCTGCGTTGTTGCTGCTCGATGAGCCGACCGCCGGCATGAGCGCGGCCGAGACACATGAGACGATGGAGCTCGTGCGCCGCGTCGCCAAGAAGAATTTGACCATCCTCATCGTCGAGCACGACATGCATGTGGTGATGGAGCTCTGCCACCGAATCACCGTGCTGCATTACGGCGCCGTTCTCGCCGACGGGACGCCGGAGGAAATCCAGCGCAATCCCAAGGTGCAGGAGGTCTATCTCAAGACATGAGCGCCGCCGCCGACATCAGCAAAGAGCCGCTGGTCCGCGTCGAGGGCCTGCACACCTATTACGGCAAGAGCCACATCCTGCACGGCGTCTCGCTCGAAGTTGGGCCCGGCGAGGTGGTCGGCCTGCTCGGCCGCAACGGCGTCGGCAAGTCGACGACGCTGAAGAGCATCATGGGCCTGGTGCAGCCGAGCCAGGGCCGGATTCTTCTGGATGGCGCCGCCATCACCGGCCTCGCGCCGCATCGGCTGGCGCAGCGCGGCATCGGCTACGTGCCGGAGGACCGCCGCATATTCCGACTGCTCACGGTGATGGAGAACCTGCGCACCGGTTTCGACCGCGCCGGCGTCGACGACGCGCGTCGCAAGCAACTGCTCGACAAGGCGTTCGCTTATTTTCCGCGGCTCGCCGAGCGGCGCAACCAGCCCGGCGGCACGCTATCCGGCGGCGAGCAGCAGATGCTGGCGATCGCCCGCGCCATGATGCTGGAGCCGAAGATCATCCTGCTCGACGAGCCGACCGAGGGCCTGATGCCGCGCATGGTCTCGCAGATCCGCGAGATCATCGAGGTGCTGCACAAGGAAGGCGTGGCCATTCTATTGGTCGAGCAGAACGTGCCGCTCACTTTGCAGGCCAGCCAACGCATCTACATCATGGAGAAAGGGGCAGTGCGCCATCATTGCGCAGCCTCCGAGCTCAAGGTCGACGACCCGGTCATCAAGCAATATCTGGGGGTGTAGCGATGCAGCCGGTGATCCAGTTTTTTCAGAATTTTCCGCTCGACCTGCTGCTGATCCAGACCGTGAATGGCATCGTCACCGGCCTGATTCTGGCGCTGGTCGCCTCCGGTCTGACGCTGATCTTCGGCATCATGGACGTGGTGAATTTCGCGCACGGCGAATTGTTCATGCTCGGCGCCTATCTCGGCGTGGTGGTGATGGCGTCGACCGGAAATTTCTGGCTGGCGCTCATCGTCGCTACTCTGATTGTCGCCATTCTCGGCGCAGCGTTGCAGCTCGTCACCTTGCGGCCGCTGATCGGGCGCGAGCCACTCAACACCATCCTCGTCACCTTCGGCATTTCGCTGATTCTGCAGAACTTCGCACTGTGGGAGTTCGGCCCGGTATCGCGCAAGCTGCCGGAGCCGATCACCTCCCATTTCAATCTCTTCTACTTGCAATATCCCTGGTACCGCATCGTCATCGCCGCATTGTCGGCCGCGATCATCGGCGGCTTCTGGCTGTTCCTAAAATACGGCAAGTTCGGCATCTGGATTCGCGCCACCACACAGGACCGCGTGATGGCGCAGGCCATGGGCATCCCCGTGCCCTGGGTCTACACCGGCGTATTCGCCATCGGCGCCGCCATGGCGGCGGCGAGCGGGGTGCTGTTCGGCCCGCTCGGCTCGATCAACCACACCATGGGCCTCGACTGGGTGCTCAAGGCCTTCATCGTCGTGGTGGTCGGCGGCATGGGTAACCTTGGCGGCTCGATCGCCGCCGCCATCTTCGTCAGCCTGCTCGAAGCCTACGCCGCGATCTGGGTCGACCCGTCGCGCGCGGTGATTGTCTCCTTCGTCGTGCTGATCCTCACTTTGCTGTTCCGTCCAACCGGCCTATTCGCGACACCAAAATGACAACCGCGCCACTCGACAAAGCGATGCCACTCACCAAAGGTAAATTGAGCCACACCGCCGTCTATTGGATCGGCTTTTGCGCGATCATGGCGTTGCTGATCGTCGCGCCACTGGTGTTGCCGATCTTCTGGGCGAAGTTCCTGACCGAAATCCTGATCTGGGGCCTGCTGGCGATGTCGTCCGATCTGCTGATCGGCTACACCGGCATGATCTCGTTCGGCCATTCGGCCTTCTTCGGGCTCGGCATGTACGGCGCGGCCGGCGCGCTGCTGCACACCAGCCCGCCCAATTTGTGGGCCGCGATCTTCATGGGCCTCGTCGGCGCGGCCTGCGTTGCGCTATTCGTTGCCTATTTCTCGACGCGGCTGCGCGACATTTATTTTGCCATCACCACGCTGATTTTCTCGCAGATCTTCTACGTCATCATCTTCACCTGGACGACGGTGACCGGCGGCGAGAACGGGTTGATCTTCACGCGGCCGCATTTCTCCATTCCGTTCCTTGTCGACGTGCGCTTCACCACCCCGACGATGCACTGGTTCGTGCTGGCGTTGGTCTCGGGATCCTATCTGGTCTTGCGCCGCGTTACCCGCTCGCCGTTCGGTATGGTGCTGCAGTCGATCCGCGAAAACGAAGCCCGCACCCGCGCCATCGGCTACTCGGTCGAGCGCTACAAGATCGTCGCGGTGATGTTGTCCGGTCTGTTCGCGGGGCTCGCCGGCGTGCTCTACGCCGTGCAGAACGAATTCGCCGCGCCGGACTTCGTGTTCTTCGTCACCTCGGGCGACACCGTCATCTTCAATGTCATGGGGGGTATCGGCACGTTGGTCGGCCCCATCGTCGGCGCCGGCTTCTTCCAGGTCCTGCGCGAACTGATGTCGCGCATCTTCGGCGACCAGTTCCCCTATCTGATCCCGCTCGGCGTTATTTTTATCGTAATGATCATCTTCCTGCCGCAGGGATTGTTAGGTTTCGCAAGAAGGTGGTTGAACCGCTAATCGCACCGCACCGTCATCCCGCCGTCCAAGATGATTTCCGTGCCGGTGATGAAGCGTGCTTCGTCACTGGCGAGAAACAGCGCCGCATTGGCGGTGTCGCGTCCATCGCCCATGAAGCCCATCGGGATGCGGGCCACGCGCGACTTGAGCAGCGCCTCGACATCGCCGCCGGCGCGCTGCTTGGCGAGCCGCACCTCCACCATCGGCGTATGCAGTTGCCCCGGCACCACCGTGTTCACGCGGATGCCGCGGTCGGCATATTGCACGGCCACCACGCGCGAGAGTTGGATCACGCCGGCTTTGGTCGCGGCATAGCCGACCTGCGCCGCGCCGGTCCAGCGCAGGCCGGAGGTCGAGGCCGTATTGATGATGACGCCGCTCTTTTGCTTCTCCATCACCGGCAGCACGTGCTTGCAGGTGAGGAACACGCTCTTGAGATTGTAGTCGACCTGGGCGTCCCAGACTTCTTCCGCCATTTCCACCGGGCCGCCGGCGGCCGAGCCGCCGACATTGTTCACCAGCACGTCGATGCGGCCGAAGCGGGCGAGGCAGGCCGTCACCATGGCGGCAATCGAGGCGCTATCGGTGACGTCGCATGGCTGCACGGCGATGTCGCCGCCGGCGGCTTTGACGCGCTCGACCGTCTCGGCGACTTGGTCGAGATTGCGGTCGACCGCAAAGATCTTGGCGCCTTCCTCGGCGAAGCGCACGCACGTGGCGCGGCCGTTGCCCCAGCCAGGGCCGACGCAGCCGGCGCCGGTGACGATGGCGACGCGGTCCTGCAGGCGTCCGCTCATGATTTGGCTCCCGGGGTCAGCTTGCGCGCCGGCGCGAAGCGATAGAGGCGTTGCGGATTGTCGACCAGCAGCGCCTGGCGCGCGGCCTCGCTCGGCGCGATCTCGGCCAGAATGTCGACTAGCAGGCCGTCGTCCACCACCGGCGGCGGGTGATTGGGATGCGGCCAGTCGGTGCCCCAAACGCAGCGGTCGCCGAATTCGGCCACCAGCTTGCGCGCGAACGGCACCGCGTCGGCGTAAGGCGGGCCTTGCCGCGTGATGCGGTCGGTGCCGCTCACCTTCACCCAGACATGCTTGTTTTCCATCAGCGCGAGCAGCGCGCGGAAGCCGGGTTGCTCCAGCCCGAGCCCGGCATCGACGCGGCCGATGTGGTCGATGACCACCGGCACCGGCGAGCGCTTGAGCGCTGGCGCAAGCTCCGCGATACGCGAGCCGTCCATATGGACCTGCAGATGCCAGCCGACATCGGCCAGCCGCTTGGCGAGCGCCATCGCGTCGTCGATCGAGGGGCCGCGCCCGAGATGCTCGGTATAATGGAAGCGCGCGCCGCACAGTCCGGCATCGGCGAGCCGCTTGAGTTCGGCGCCGCTGACGTCGGGCGCCACCAGCGCGATGCCGCGATAGGATTGGCCGGAGGCGGCGACCGCGTCGACCGTCACCGAATTATCGCGGCCGTGACAGTTCGGCTGCACGATCACGCAATGCTGGATGCCGAGCTTTTCATGCAGCGCGAACAGCATTTCCTTGGTCGCGTCGGATGGGGTGTAGCTCCGCCCCTCGGCGAACGGAAAGCGCTGGCGCGGCCCGAAAATATGCACATGGGCGTCGCAGGCGCCCGGCGGCAGCTTCAGCTTCGGCTGGCTCGGATTGGCCGTCCAATAAGGCGGGTCCGCGGGCGTGTCGGCGGTCTGCAGGGCCATGGGATACCTTTCATGCCTCCGGCGCGCGCGTGCGTTCGAGCGCCGGCTCATTCGCGGCAAAGGCTGTAAGCCAGGCGGCAAGGCGCGGGCAAGCCTGCCGCCATTCCACCACCTTGCGCCAATCGAGATAGCCGAGCGCGCAGGCGAGCCCGATGGAGACGATATCGGTCTTGCCCGGATCGGGCGGCGCTTTCTCGAAGGCGGCGAGCGCGCGGGCGATCTTGCCGCGCTGATGGGTCAGCCAGCCCTCCGATGGCGGCTGGCCGGGGCGGAAGCGGCCATCGTAAACGATCAGGATCGCGGCATCAGTAATGCCGTCGGCCAGCTTCGACAGCGTGAACGTCTTGAAGCGCTCCAGCCCGCACGCCGGCAGCAGGCGGTCGGTGCCGGCCACGTCCTGCAAAAACTCGATGATCACGCCGCTGTCGTAGATCGACGTGCCGTCGGCCAAGAGCAGGCAGGGCATTTTGCCGAGCGGATTCTGCAGGCGCAGCGTGTCGTTCTCGTCGAGTGTGCTGGCGGGCTCCAGCGTAACGCGGTCGCTCAAGCCGAGCACATCGACGGCGATGCGCACCTTGCGGCCGAACGGCGAGGTCAGCGTCGAACGCAGCACGAATTTCTCGGGAACGGCGGCCATTTCAGTGGATGTCCTGCGGGAGGGGAAGCGCCAATGGCGGCAGCCTAGCAAGCAGCGCAGGCATGTGCCTAGGCGTTACCCGTTTGGCAAACCATGGGCCTGCCAAACGGGGCAATCGCCTGCGGCGGAAGTCCGCCGGGATCGATCGTTCTATTTTTGCACCGGCACGCCGGCGTCCTTGATCACCGTGGCCCACTTCTTGGTTTCACTGGCGATGTAGGCCCGGAATTGATCCGGCGTGTCGCCGACCAGGATCGCGCCCTGGCTCGCCAGTTTCGAAATCACTTCGGGGTCCTTCATGGCCTCGACCGCCGCCTTGTTCAGCGCGGCGACGACCTGCGGCGGTGTCTTTGCCGGCGCGACCATGCCGTACCAATTCTCGGTCAGCAGATTGGGCATACCGGCTTCGGCGGTGGTCGGAACGTCAGGGGCGCTGGGAACGCGCGTCGGCGAGCCGACGGCGATCGGCCTGAGCCTGCCGGCTTTGATCTGCGGCAGCAGCACCGGCAGATCGAGGAACACCATCTGCACCTGCTGGCCGAGCAGATCGTTGACCGCGGGCGCCGCGCCGCGATAGGGCACATGGGTGATGTCGATCTTGGCGGTGAGCTTGAAAAGTTCTCCCGCCAGATGTGGCATGCTGCCGGGACCGGACGAGGCAAAGTTGAGTTTGCCGGGCTCGGCCTTGGCCAGCGCCACCAGCTCTTTCATGTTTTTGGCGGGCACGCTGGTCGCCACCACCAGCATTTCCGGAACCTTGGCAACCAAGGTGATCGGCTGCAAATCCTTGAGCGTATCGTAGGCAACCTTTTCCATGCTCGGACTGATCGCCAGCGCTCCGGCGCTGACGATGCCGATGGTGTAACCGTCCGGCACCGATTTCGCGACGATGTCGGTGCCGAGCACGCCGCCTTGCCCGGCGCGATTGTCGACGATGATCGTCTGCTTGAGGATTTCCGACATGCGCTTGCCGACGACGCGGGCGATGACGTCGTTCGGGCCGCCGGGCGGGAAGGGGACGATCAGCCGCACCGGCCGGTTCGGGAAATCCTGCGCCATGGCAAAGGCCGGACACAGCAGGGCAACGCCTAGCAGGAATAGTCGCAGAACTCTCATGGCAATCCTCCCAAGTTCAATTTTGCGGGATATTGGTCCGCGCGGCCGAAGCGCCGGGGGCCCGGTTTTTGTCATGCTAGATTAGATCGGGGCGGCATTTATTGAAAGTTCGTCACCGATACTTTTTCAGCATGGCAAATAAGATGGAGCCCTGAGCGATCGCCGGCCAGGTGGCGCGGCGATGGAGCGTAAGTCAGGCGAGCTCGGCCCCGGCCCAGGTTTTATTGCGCACGAGTCTGCGGCAAACATCGTGCAGCAACTCGCTTGCATCCTGCGTCAGCTTGGGCAGCTGCTTGTCGCGCAATGTCACGATGGTGACTTTGGTCGAGAGCGTCGGCCGCACGATCGGATAGGCCGTCAGCTTGTTGCGCATCACCTCGTCCTGCACCGCGGCGTAAGTGAGGATTGTATAGCCGAGGCCTTTCTCCACCATCGCCTTGGCGAAGGCGACGCTGTCGGCTTCGATCTTGATACGCAGCCGGACGCCGTGCTCGATCGCCGCGTTTTCGACCAGGCGCCGGTTGGCATGCGCCATGTTCGGCAGGATCAGCGGCAGTTCGGCCAAGTCGCGAATGCGGAAGCTGGCGCGCGGCTTGGCGGACTTGTTATGCCGCGCCGGGGGGCCGATGACCCACATCCGTTCGTTCAGAAGTGGGCTGATATCCAGCAATTCCAGGTGCGGCGGGTTATGCAGCATGGCGATATCGATGCGCTTTTCCACCAGCCACTCCTGCAGCGAACTGGCGACGCCCTCGCGCATGTGCAGCGTCGTCTGCGGCCAGGCTTTCTGGAAACGCGCGACGAAGGGCGGGATGAGAATGCGTCCCGCGGCCGGCGGCACGCCGAGCGTGATACGGGCGCTCGCCGGCGAGCGGTCGTCCTTGATCTCCTCGCTGGTCTGATGAACGAGATGGACGATCGCCTCCGCCCGCTCGAGCAGCAGCGAGCCGGCGACGCTGAGCCGCACGCCGCGGCCGTGGCGGGCGAATAGCGAAACGCCGAGCTCGTGCTCGAGCTTCTGTATCTGCCGGCTCAAGGCCGGTTGCGCCAGACGCAACTCCTGCGCCGCGCGGCTGACGCTGCCGGCGCGCGCCACCCGCATGAAGTTGCGCAGTTCTTTCAGTTCCATGATGCGCTCATTTGCCGCTATACTTTTACGGTATAGCTTACGCGCTACGCGGTCGTACGCCAAGCCGGGCAGGGGCTGGAGAAAAGGCGAAACGGTGACCGGCAATGTGATAGAAGCACCGGCGGCAAATGCAGGGAGCGCGAGCGGCGATGAGCGAAAAACGCAAGGACGGTTCGGTCAATCTTTTGGTGCTGGAAGGCGACGGCATCGGGCCGGAGATCATGGCGGCGACGCTCGCCGTGCTGCGCGCGGCCGACGCCAAGTTCGGCTTGCGCCTCGCTTTCAAGACGGCGGTGGTCGGCTGGGCGGCGCATCGCGCGACCGGCAGCACGCTGCCGCCGGCCGTGCTGGAGAAAGCCAAAGCCGCGGACGGCGTGCTGCTCGGACCGGTGTCGCACAACGAATATCCGCCGGTGGCCGAAGGCGGCCGCAATCCGTCCGGCGAACTGCGCAAGGGCCTCGATCTCTACGCCAATATCCGCCCGGCGCGCTCGCGCGAAGGTTTCCCGCCGCGCTGCGGCAAGAGCGTCGATCTGGTCATCGTGCGCGAGAACACCGAGGGCTTCTATGCCGACCGCTCCATGTTTCTCGGTCCCGGCGAATTCATGCCGACGCCGGATCTGGCGATCGCCATGCGCAAGATCACGCGGCAAGGTTCGACCCGCATCGCGGAGCAGGCGTTCAAGCTGGCGCTGCAGCGGCGCAAGAAGGTGACCGCCGTGCACAAGGCCAATGTGCTGCGCGTCTCCGATGGGCTCTATCTCGAATGCGTGCGCGCGGTCGCCGCGCGTTACCCGCAGGTTCAGTACGAGGAGCGCATCATCGACGCCATGGCGGCGCTGCTGATCCGCGACGCAAGCCAATTTGACGTCGTCGTCACCACCAATATGTATGGCGACATCCTGTCCGACGAGGCGAGCGAGATCGCCGGCAGCCTCGGGCTCGCCGCGTCGCTCAATGCCGGCGCCGAGCACGGCGTAGCGCAGGCCCAGCACGGTTCGGCGCCCGATATCGCCGGCAAGAACATCGCCAATCCGGCCTCGCTGATCGGTTCGGCCGCCATGCTGCTGGCTTGGCTGGGCGAGCGTCGCGGCGACACTAAATTCGTGCGCGCGGCGCAGGCGATCGAGGCTGCGCTCGACCGTGTCATCGCCGAGCCGGACGGGCGCACGCCCGACATGGGCGGCAAGCTCGGCACCGATGCCTTTGGCCAGCGCGTGGCGCAGGCGGTGGAATGACGGCAGGGCGATCCGCCACTAATGTTGGCAGCAAATTTGCTTCTATTGGGCCGGAAATGAGGACACCACCATGGCAGAACCACTCGACGACTTCATTGCCGCCGCCGCAGCCTCGCTCGACCTGCCGCTGGAGGCGGAGTGGCAGGGTGCGATCAAGGCCAATCTCGCGGTCACGCTCAAGCACGCCAATTTCGTGGCGGACTTCGCGCTGCCGGACGAGGCTGAGCCGGCGCCGATCTACAAGGCTTGAGCCATGGACGACGACTTATCCTGGGCGACTTCGGGCGAAATAGCGAAGGCGGTTGGTTCGGGGCAGGCGAGCGCGCTAGGCGTGACCGACGCCGCGCTGGCGCGCATTGCCAGTCTTAATCCCACGCTCAACGCCTTCACCGCCGTCACCGCCGACCGCGCCCGAACCAAGGCGCGCG
The DNA here is from genome assembly GCA_963749625.1 of uncultured Alphaproteobacteria bacterium. Lineage (GTDB taxonomy): Bacteria > Pseudomonadota > Alphaproteobacteria > Rhizobiales > Xanthobacteraceae > Pseudolabrys. The sequence goes on from CAVVNY010000011.1 coordinate 38,887, forward strand.
CCATCGATGCCGCTCCCGACAAGTCGAGACTGCCGCTCGCCGGCGTGCCTTTCGCGGTCAAGAACCTGTTCGACATTGAGGGTCTGCCGACGGTCGCCGGCTCCAAGATCAACCGCTCTCGGCCAAAGGCAGAGCGCGACTCGCCCCTGATCGTACGGCTGGAGGCGGCCGGCGCCGTGCTGGTCGGCGCGCTCAACATGGGCGAATACGCCTACGACTTCACCGGCGAGAACGTGCACGACGGCCCCTCGCGCAATCCGCACGACTTAAGCCGCATGACCGGCGGCTCGTCCGGCGGTTCGGGCGGCGCGGTGGCCGGCGGCCTGGTGCCGCTGGCGCTCGGCTCCGACACCAACGGTTCCATTAGGGTGCCGTCGTCGCTGTGCGGGATTTTCGGTTTGAAGCCGACCTATGGCCGGCTCACGCGTACGCGCTCGTTTCCATTCGTCGCCAGTCTCGACCATCTCGGGCCCTTCGCGCGTTCGGCGCGCGACCTCGCGCTGTCCTACGATGTTATGCAGGGCTTCGACGCCGAGGATGCCGCCTGCGTCGACCGGCCGGTCGAGCCGGCGACGCCGCAGCTAGAGCAGGGGCTCAAGGGCCTGCGCATCGCAGTGGCCGGCGGCTATTTCAAGAAGGGCGCATTTCCCGAGGCGCTCGACGCGCTTGCCCGCGTTGCCAAGGCGGCCGGCGCGCGCGAGGAAGTCGAAATCCCGGAAGCGGCCCGCGCGCGCGCCGCAGCTTACGTTATCACCGCCACCGAAGGCGCCGCGCTGCATCTCGACCGCTTGCGAACTCAGGCGGGCGATTTCGATCCCGCCGTGCGCGACCGCCTGCTCGCCGGCGCCATGGTGCCGTCAACTCTGGTTGTGAAGGCGCAGATTTTCCGCCGCTGGTATCGCGAGCGCGTGCTCGAATTGTTCAAGACCTGCGACGCAATTTTGGCGCCGGCCACACCCTGCACCGCGCCGAAGATCGGCCAGCAGACCTTCGTCATCGACGGCGTCGAATTGCCGGTGCGCCCCAATGTCGGCATCTACACCCAGCCGATCTCCTTCATCGGCCTGCCGGTGGTGGCGGTGCCGGTTCCGCTTACGCCGCTGCCGATCGCGGTGCAGATCATCGCCGCGCCCTGGCGTGAGGATATCGCCTTGCGCATCGCGCATGCGCTGGAGCAGACGGGCGTGGCCGCTGCGCCCAAACCGAACCTTTAGGGAGAGTTCAAATGGAGATCGACCTGCCGGAGGTCGTGGCCGAGGTGCGGGAATGCTTCGAGCGCTATGAACAGGCGCTGGTGTCGAACGACGTCGCCGCGCTGAACGAATTTTTCCGCGACGATCCACGCACTATCCGCTACGGCACCGGCGAAATCCTTTACGGCTCTGACGAGATCATGGCGTTCCGCGCCGCACGCTCGCCGGTGGCGCTCGGCCGCACGCTGGCGCGCACGGTAATCACCACGTTCGGCCGCGACTTCGCGGTGGCCTCGACGCTGTACGAGCGCCCCTCGGCGCCCGGCAAGACCGGCCGGCAGATGCAGACCTGGGTGAAATTCCCGGAAGGCTGGCGCGTAGTGGCCGCGCACGTCAGCCTGATCGATAAGCCAGGCGCGTGATCCCGAAAAGTGGGAACCGGTTTTCGAATAAGATCACGCGCAAACGAAAAAAGCTAAAGCGCCGCGACCGCCGACACCTCGATCAGGAACTGCTCCTGCACCAGGCGGTCGATCATCAACAAAGTGTTGGGCGGATAGGCGCCGTTCGTAAACATTTTGGGAAACTCGCGCAGCCGCCAGGCCATGAATTTCGGGATGTCCTGCGAGTGCACCATGTAGGTGGTGAACTCGACGATATTGCCCCAGCCCGCGCCGACCGACTTCAGCGCCGCCTCGATATTGGCGAAGGCCTGGGTGCATTGCGCGTCGAAGCCGCCGTCGCCGGCGAGCTTGCCGTCTTTGAGAACGCCGACCTGACCCGCGATGAAGACGAATTCCGACGCCTTCACGCGGGTCAGATGCGAGTATTGCCCGAGCGGCTTGCCGAGCGCATCGGGATTGAGAATCTTGATGTCGGCCATCGTCAACTCCTTCTCCCGCGCGCCGCGGCATGGCAGCTGCGGTCAGCTTTGTTTACTGCGATACGCCGCTTGCCTTGATCGGCGCTTCCCACTTCTTGATTTCGCTCTTCACGTACTCGCCGAGATAGGCCGGCGTCTGTTCGTTGGCCGGCACCACGGTGGCGCCGAGTTTCTGCAGACGTTCCTTCACTGCGGCCGAATTCATCGCCTTGACCGCCGCGTCGTTGAGCTTTTTGACGATGTCGGGCGGGGCACCTTTCGGCAGGAAGAGCGCGTTCCAGGTATAGGCCTCGAAGTCCTTGATGCCCTGTTCCTCGGCGGTCGGAACGTTGGGCTCGACCGGCGAGCGTTGCTTGGACATCAGGACGATCGCCTTCACCTTGTGGCTATCGATGAGCGCCTTCGCGGTGGACAGCACCTCGCAGAAGAAGTCGATGCGTCCGCTGATCAGGTCGGTCATTGCCGGTGCCGAGCCCTTGTAGGGGACGTGCGTGATATTGACGCCCATCGCCAGATCAGCGACGACGCAGCCGAGATGGGTGGCCGACCCCGGGCCTGCCGAACCGAAGGTCATCTTCGACGCATTGGCCTTCGCGTAAGCGACGAAATCTTTCAGATTGTCGGCCGGAAAGTCGGGCCGCGCGATCAACACGATCGGAACTTCGGCGACCAGCGCGACTGGCGTGAAATCGGTCACCGCGTTGTAGAGCGGATGCTTGTAGAGCGTCTGGCCTTGCGCCTGCGTGCCGACGGTGCCGAGCAGCATGGTGTAGCCGTCGGGCCTGGCGTCGGCCACTTTCTTGCCGCCGGTCATGCCGCCGGCGCCGCCGATGTTCTCGACGATCACCGTCTGGCCGAGAATTTCACCCATGGCCTGCGCCATGATGCGGCCGAGCACGTCGGTCGGTCCGCCAGCCGCGAAGGGAATGACCATCGTCAGCGTCCGGTCCGGAAACGCCGCCGCGCCGGCCGTTCCGGTCAGCGCCAGCAATACCGCGAGTGCGGCTCCATAAATCGCCTTTTTCATCGCTTCCTCCACATTGCGTTGAGAGCCTTGTTGCGCTCTCTTTATTGGCGGTCAATGGCACCGCCCGAATGGCTGCTATCCGACTTCGACGATCTCTTCCGGAAACTGGTGCAGCCGGTCGCCAGGGCCGTTGCCGCCGATCAGGTAGTTGTCGCACAGCCAGTTGAGATAGCCGGCGTGGATATACGTTGGGTGCACGACGATGTTCATGTCTTTTTCAATTGCCATCGGCTCGTCATTGCGGATCAGCGGGCGTTCGACCAGGTCGTAGCCCTGGCCGTGGCAGTACAGCCGCGCCTCCATCGGCCGGCCGTTCTTGCGCATGAAGGCGTTGAAGGCGTCCCAGATGTCCTTGCAGGACGCGCCCGGCTTGAGCAGGTCGAGCGTCATCTTGCGCGAGGCCTTGCAGAATTCGAGTTCGTCCTTCATCGCCTGCGGCACTTTGGCGCCGACCACGCAAGAGCGGCCAAGTTCCGTGTACATGCCGCCGGGCCCGTTATCCTCGACCAGGAGCGCGATTTGGTCGCCGGCCTGGATCACCCGGTTTTGCAGATGCTTGTTGGCGAATTTCGATGGGCTGCCGAGCGGCATCGAGGCGCATAGATAAATGCCGTTCTCGCTGCCGTGGCACTGGCTATAATGCTGGGCGGCGGCGGCGACCTCGGTATCGCGCATGCCGGGCTTCACGGCAGCGAAGGCCGCACGCATGGCGCCGTCCTGCATCAGCGCCGCGCGCTTGATCAATTCCATTTCTTCCGGGCTCTTGATCACCTTGATGCGGTCGACCATGTCGGAAGCGTCGACATAGCGCGCCTTCGGAAACGTGTGCTTGATGAAGTCGAGCAACGCGTAAGACATCTGATAGGTGCCGACGTAGCCGATGGTGGCGTTGCGAAACGGCGCCAGCGCCTTGGCGGCGAGCTCGGGGTCGTAGTCCTTGGTGTAATGGGCCGAGGCATAGCTCGGCGTCGTGAGGATGCGTCCGACGCCGCGCCAGGTCTGGTCGCCCTGCGCGGTCGCTTCGGCGCCGCCGAACGGACCCTGACACACGACCGACATCTCGCCGTCGCGCGGAAAGATCACCGTGTTGGGATAGCCGTTGGTCGCCGGCATGTCGGTGAAATAGCGCACATAGCCGCCCATGTGATCGTTGTTGTTCTGCATGAGCAGAACATCGATCTTTTCCAGCTCCATAGCGGCGCGTACGGCGCGCCAGCGGCGCTGCAATTCAGCGGTGGAGATCGGCGTGTTCAGGCGTTCGGACAAAGCCATGGTTCAATTTCCCCGGAAAACTTACCAAGAGGCGGGTTTGCGCACGATGTTGATCATGCTCTTGAGATCGTTGGCGAGAAACTTGGCCATGTTGCCGGCGATGGTCGGCATGGCGCGGTCCTCGTAACCTTCCGAATAGCCGCCGAGATGCGAGAAGATCGTTACGTTCTTCGTCTTCCACAGCGGATTGTCGGGCGGCAGCGGCTCCTGCGAAAACACGTCGAGGCCGGCGCCGGCGATCTTACCCGACTCCAACGCCTTGATCAGCGCCGGTTCGTCGACCACGCCGCCGCGCGCGACGTTGACGACAAACGCGCTCGGCTTCATGGCGGCCAAGACCTTCTCGCCGACGATGCCGCGCGTCTCCGCCGTCAGCGGGGCCAGCACCACGAGGTGATCGAGTTCGGGGGCTAACGCCACGAGGTCGTCGCGCTTGACCATGCGGTCGAAGCTCGGCGCCGGGCGAGGGGTGCCGCTGATCCCGATAACGGTCATGCCGAGCGCCTTGCAGATCGGCGCCAGATATTCCGCGATCAGGCCGACGCCGAGAATGCCGACGGTCTTGCCGGAAAGCAGTTGCGACGGCCAGCGCTCCCAGACGCATTTCTCCTGCGCGCGCACGGAACGCGGCAGATTGCGGGCGAGCGACAGCATGAAGGCGATGGTAGCTTCCGACACAGGCGCGCCATGAATTCCGCGGATATTGGTGACCAGCACCTCTTTGCCGAGCGAGGGCAGGTCGACGATGTTGTCGACGCCGGTGCCGAGCGCCTGGATCCATTTGAGCTTGGGCGCGTCGCGCACCACATGGTCGGCCATGGGCGGCGAGAAGCAGAGCAGAATGTCGGTGTCGGCGATGTAGGGCTCTACCAGGGTGTGGTGGCCGACCACGTTGATGGTCAACTGCGGGAACTGGTCCAGCAGCATGGCCTTGTAACGGGCCCGCATCGATTCCTGGACTTCGGTGAGGATGAGGAGATTTGCCATGGGGGTGGAGGTATAGTGACAAATCAGGCTTTGGGAAATAACCGGGTGCAGGTGACCCACATCGTGGGTCTGGGCTAACATTCGATGCCGAGAGGAGAGTGAGCGCTATGAATTCTATGCCGATCGATCTGGCGGCCGTGGACTGGTTTTATGTCGTTATTCTTGCCGTGTTCGTGTTTTTCGCCACGCTTATCGGCAGCGTGCTGGCGTTCAACCACCGCTTCTTCGGCGCCCTGCTGTCGGCGATCCTGTTCACGGCGGCCTTCGTGTTCTGGACCTATTACCCGCACCATTTGCCGCTGCCGACCACGCTGACCTTGCACAAGGCCGCCCCGGCCGCCGCGCCGCCGGCTCCGGCCGCGCCCGCCGCCCCGGTACGGCCGCGCAACCCCGTCACCGATATTACGCCGCCGGCTACCGCCCCAGCGGCGCCCGCCGCGCCGGCAACGCCGCCGCCCGCGCACTAGGCTTGCAACCGACCGTCTTATTGATGTTCTCTCACGTTCGAGTAGGTTCATGATTGTCCGGGAGAGTGGTGGAGTCGCATGAAGAAGGTCTATCCCGACGCTAAAGCTGCGCTGGCCGGTCTGCTCAAAGACGGCATGTTGATCCACGCAGGCGGTTTCGGCCTCTGCGGTATCCCCGAAACGCTCATCCTCGCGATCCGCGATTCCGGTGTGAAAAATCTGACGGTGGTGTCGAACAATGCCGGCGTCGATGGCGCCGGTCTCGGCCTGCTGCTGGAGACCAAGCAGATCAAGAAGATGATCTCGTCCTATGTGGGCGAGAACAAATTGTTCGCCCAGCAATATCTCGGCGGCGAATTGGAAATCGAATTCAATCCGCAGGGCACGCTGGCCGAGCGTATTCGCGCCGGCGGCGCCGGCATCCCGGCCTTCTTCACCCGCACCGGCGCCGGCACCGACATCGCCAAGGGCAAGGAAGAGCGCGAGTTCGACGGCGAGAAATACATCATGGAGCGCGGCATCGTTGCCGATCTCGCCATCGTCCATGCTTGGATGGGCGATACCGAAGGCAACCTCGTGTACCGCAAGACCGCGCGCAACTTCAATCCGATGATGGCGACCGCCGGTAAGGTCACCGTCGCCGAGGTCGAGCACCTGGTCCAGCCGGGCGACTTCAATCCCGATCACATCATTACGCCGGGCGTTTACGTCAAACGCATCGTTCACGTCCCGAACGCGACCAAGCACATCGAGCAGCGCACCGTGCGCAAGCGTGTCGCGCCGGCCGGAACCGGAGAGGAGGTCTAAAATGGCTTGGACCCGCGAGCAAATGGCCGAACGCGCCGCTAAAGAGCTGCGCGACGGCTTCTACGTCAATCTCGGCATCGGCATCCCGACGTTGGTGTCGAATTACATCCCGGACGGCATGACCGTGCAACTGCAAAGCGAGAATGGCATGCTCGGCTTCGGCCCGTTTCCCTATGAGGGCGACGAAGATCCTGATCTGATCAACGCCGGCAAGCAGACCGTCACCGAACTGCCGACCACCAGCTTTTTCTCCTCCGCCGATTCATTCGCCATGATCCGCGGCGGTCACATCGACATTGCGCTGCTCGGCGCCATGCAGGTGGCCGAAAACGGCGATCTTGCCAACTGGATGATCCCCGGCAAGATGGTCAAGGGCATGGGCGGCGCCATGGATCTGGTCGCCGGCGTCAAGAAGGTGGTGGTGATCATGGAGCACACCGCCAAGGCCAAGGATGGCAGCGTCGATCCGAAGTTGCTGCACAAGTGCAACCTGCCGCTCACCGGCGCCGGCGTGGTCGATATGGTGATCACCGATCTCGGCGTATTCGACATCGACCGCAAGGCCGGCGGCATGACGCTGATCGAGCTTGCCCCCGGCGTGACGGTGGATGAGATCACGCAGAAGACGCAGGCGAGCTTCAAGGTCGATCCGAAGCTGAAGCATTAGCCGTTATCGTCATGGCCGGGCTTGCCCCGGCCATGACAAATAAATGCCGCGCCCCGCGACCTCATTCACGCAACCTACGGATCGGCGCCGTGCATGAATGAAATCGAAACATTGAACGCCCGCATCGACACGCTGGAAACGCGCGTCGCGCACCAGGACCGCATGTTGGAGGATCTCAATGCCACGATCACGGCGCAGTGGAAGGAGATCGAGAACCTGACCCGCCAGATCGCCCGGCTCGGCGATCAGTTGCAGGAGGTGCGCGATAGCGCGGCGGTTGAGGGACCGGAACCGCCGCCGCCGCATTACTGATCCGCCCGGAATGATGCCCGGCCGTCCAGGCCTCACCCATTTTAATTTTCGGCCAGAAACGCTACAGCATCGGGGTAACAAATGGGGGAGGAGTGACCCGATGCTTTCCGAGGCTGACCGCAACAAGGCCGCGGATATCCTGATCGCCGCGCAAAAGGAGCGCAAACAGGCGATCCAGTTACACGTCACCTTTCCCTCGATCACCATCGAGGACAGCTACGCGATCTCCACCATCGTAGCGGAGCGCAAGATCGCCGCAGGCGCCAAGCTGATCGGCCACAAAGTCGGTCTGACCTCGAAGGCGATGCAGCGTTCTTCGATGATCGACGAGCCGGATTACGGCTACATCCTCGACGACCAGATGATCGCCGATGGCGCCAAGGTGAACCACGCCGATTTCTGCAAGCCGCGGGTCGAGGTCGAACTCGCTTTCATCATGGGAAAGCGCCTGCAGGGTCCCGGCGTCGGCCTGACCGACGTGCTGCGCGCCACCGAATATGTCGTGCCGGCGATCGAGATCGTCGACGCCCGCATCCAGGATCAGCGCAAGATCGTCGACACGGTTGCCGACAACGGCGCCGCTGCCGGCATCGCGCTCGGCGGTCGGCCGGTCGGGCCGATGGATGTGGACCTACGCTGGGTCGGCGGCATCATGTACCGCAATGCCGAGATCGAGGAGACGGGGCTGGCCGCCGGCGTGCTCGGCCATCCCGCGCTCGGCGTCGCCTGGCTCGCCAACAAGATCGGCCCGCACGGCCATGCGCTCGAGCCCGGCCATATCGTGCTCGCCGGTTCCTTCACCCGCGTCGTGTTCGCGCAAAAGGGCGATACGCTGCACGCCGATTTCGGTACGCTCGGCGGCATCGCCATTCAGTTCGTTTAGCGCATGATCCCGAAAAGCTTGTCCTCGGACTTGATCCGTGGATGGGAACCGGTTTTCGGATAAGATCATGCGCAAAGAAAGGTAACCGTCATGCCGGAAATGCCACGCAACGCCTTCAAGCACGCGCTCGCCGCTGGAAAATTGCAGATCGGCCTGTGGTCGAGTCTGTGCAGCAATATCGCCGCCGAGATCATCGGCAACTCGGGCTTCGACTGGATCCTGCTCGACACCGAACATTCGCCCAACGAAATTCCCGGCCTGGTCACGCAATTGCAGGCGATCCAGGCCGGCACGGCGTCGCCGATCATCCGCCCGGCGTGGAACGACGCGGTGCTGGCGAAGCGCTGCCTCGATATCGGCGCACAGTCGCTTCTGTTTCCCTACGTGCAGAATCCCGAGGAAGCGAAACGCGCCGTCGCCTCCACGCGCTATCCGCCGCACGGCATCCGCGGCGTGTCGGTGGCGGCGCGCGCCAGCCGCTATGGCCGCGTGCCGGGCTACCTGACCAAGTCCAACGCCGAGATCTGCGTGCTGGTGCAGGTGGAGACCGCGCCCGCGCTCGCCCAGCTCGAGGCCATCGCCAGCGTCGAGGGCATCGATGGCGTGTTCATTGGGCCGTCCGATCTTGCCGCTTCGCTCGGCCATCTCGGCAATCCGCAACATGCCGAGGTGCAGGCGGCCATGCAGGACGCGGTCAAGCGGTTGAAGAAGCTCGGCAAACCCGCCGGCATCCTTACCGGCAACGAAGAGGAGGCCCGCCGCTATATCGAGTGGGGCTATCTGTTCGTGGCGGTCGGCGCCGATGTCGGCCTGCTGGCCAAGAGCGCCGATACGCTGGCCAAGAAGTTCAAGGCCGGCTAGGCGGCGTTCATTTCGCCGACAAGTAATCGCGCGTCGCCTCGCCGTATTGAGCGGCGCGCGTGAGGGTGCTCATCAGCGCGCTAGACGCTACATTCTTGAGCTGGCCTGGGCTGGTGCCTTCGCGCAGCGCTTTCATCGTATCGTAGACGGCTTGCACTGCGGCCATGATCGGTGCGTGGCCCTGCAGCGAAATTCGCACGCGCTGGGCTGCAAGATCGGCGCCTGCGAGGTCGCCGCCGACATTGCCGAGGATCAGCGGCAATTTTGTCGCGGCGGCGACGGCAGCAAGATCCGCCCGGCTTTTCAGTCCGACGATAAAGAGCGCATCGACGCCGGCTTTTTCGTAGGCGCGTCAACCGCGCCACGGTGTCGTCGATGTTGGAAATTACTGGCGCGCTGGTGCGGCCGATGACGGCGAAGGCTTGATCGGGACGCGCGGCGAGCGCGGCGCGCATCTTGCCGACGCCTTCTTCCAGCGAAATCAAGCCCGCATTTCCATTGGCGCCGAACGGCACCGGCAAAATCGTGTCTTCGATCGTCGCCGCCGCAACGCCGACGGTGGCGAGTTCCTCGATGGTGCGAGCGACGTTCAAGGCGTTGCCGTAGCCGTGATCGGCATCGACCAGCAGCGGCAGGCTCATGGCCCGGCAGACGCGCTGGGCTTGCTGGGCAAATTCGGTCGCCGTCAGCAGCACCAGGTCGGGGGCGCCGAGCACCGTCAGGGAAGCCGTCGACCCGGCCATCATGGCGAACTCGAAGCCGAGATGTTCGGCAATGCGTGCCGACAGCGGGTCGAACACCGAGGCCGGGTGAATGCACTTGTTGCCGCTCAATATCGCGCGAAATTGGTCGCGGCGGGCCCGCCATTGCATCAGATTTCTCCTATATCTTGACCCGGATCCTGTCCGGCTTGGGCGAACGGAAATTTCCCTAGGTTCGTCGGTGGAATGTCGAGGGCCGTCGCTCGTCCGGCCATATGAAACGGCAGCGAATCAGCATACACGGCATGAGTAGTCCACAATTTGTGCGTCGGCGTCATTCTGCCCCTGCTGAGCCGACAGGTCTCATTCGACCGCCTGCCGGTTCGGCGCTCGCCACGGACCACGCATGCCGGCTATGCCAGGCGCGCCTCGCTTCGACGAAATATCGCGGAAATGGCTTGCTTTTGCCGAGCGGCGGCTGGCGCATTTTGCCGAGCTTTATCGCAGCGGCCGTTGGCAGCGCTACTACACCAAGGAGAGCTTCGCCTTGCTGATGCATGACGTAATCGGCGCGGTGAAGGCCTGGAAACGGCTGGCTCCCCCGCCGCCGGCCGCCGACAAGACCCGACCCGCATACCGTCGAATGAAAGCCCCTGCGGCAGTTTTTGCGTTGGCGCTGGGCATGACGGCGCTGGCGCAAGCGGCCGCCGCCGCCCCCGATCTCAAGCGCGGCGAAGCGCTGCTCACGCGCGCTTGCGGCTCCTGCCATGCGGTCGGCCGCGGCGACAGCGCCGACAAGGGCGCCCCGCCGTTCCGCACGCTCGGCCAGCGCTATCCGGTCGAAGATCTGGAAGAAGCCTTGGGCGAGGGCTTCATGTCCGGACATCCCGACATGCCGGAATTCCAGTTTGACGCCGACGACGTCGGTGCCATCATCGCCTATCTGAAATCGATCCAGCAGCGCTGAGCTTGCGCATGATCCCGAAAAATGGGAACCGGTTTTCGGAAACGATCCTGCGCCGGCAATAGGGCCCGCTGCCACCTTCGAGTTGTCCATCCCATGACCAGTACGCTGTTCTCGCCTTTCTCCTTGGCCGGCCTCGAACTTGCCAACCGCATCGTGGTCGCGCCCATGTGCCAGTATTCGGGCGACGACGGCTGCGCCAATGATTGGCACATGATGCATCTCGGCATGCTGGCGAATTCCGGTGCCGCGCTGGTGGTGGTGGAGGCGACCCATGTCGAGCGCCATGGCCGCATCACGCATGGCTGCCTGGGGCTTTATTCTGATGACAACGAAGCGGCGCTGGCGCGCGTCATCCGGCAAGTGCGGCGGCTCGGCACTGCCAAGTTCGGCATCCAGATCGCCCATTCCGGCCGCAAGGGCTCGGCGCAGCGGCCCTGGGAAGGCGGCGGCTCACTGCCACCCGACGCCGATCCGTGGCCGACGATTGCCGCCTCGCCGATCCCGTTCGGCGCCGGCTGGCACACGCCGCGCGAAGTGACGGAAGCCGATATGGACCGCGTGCGCGCAGCTTTCGTCTCCGCCGCGCAACGCGCGCTGCGCATTGGCTTCGACGAGATCGAGCTGCATTTCGCGCACGGCTATCTGGCGCACGGCTTCATGTCGCCGCTCTCCAACAAGCGCACCGACCAATATGGCGGCTCTTTCGAGAACCGCCTGCGCTTTCCGCTGTCGATCGCGCGCGCGGTGCGCGCCGTGGTGCCAAAGGGCGTACCGCTCGGCGCGCGCATCACCGGCAGCGATTGGCGCGAGGGCGGGCTAACCGCCAACGATGCGGTGGCCATTTCCAAGGCGCTCAAGGCCGAGGGCCTCGATTTCATCTGCATCTCGTCCGGCGGCGTCGCCGCCGACATCCGCAACCCGACCGAGCCCGGCTACAACGTGCCGATCGCCGCGCGGGTGAAACGGGAGGCCGGGATTGCCACGCGCACCGTCGGCCTGATCATCAAGCCCGAACACGCCGAAGCGATCGTGGCGAAAGGCGAGGCTGACCTCGTGTCGATGGCGCGCTGCTTCCTCGACGATCCGCATTGGGGCTGGCACGCCGCCAAGGCGCTCGGCGCCGATGTCGCCCGCCCGCCGCAATATGCGCGCGCCGGACCCAAGCTGTGGGCGCCGGCTGCTGCGAAGGCCTAGCGGTTGGAAAACCTCGTCTTCCTTGCCGTTCTGTTCGCGGCGCTCTGCCATGCAGGCTGGAATGCGCTGATCAAGATCGGGCTCGACCCGCTCTCGACCACTACGCTGATTTCGATCGGCTCCGGCGCGGTGGCGCTGGTGTTGCTGCCGCTCGTCGGCTTGCCGGCCTCAGCGGCCTGGCCTTGGCTGATCGCATCCGTGATCATCCATCTGTTTTATTTCGCCGCGTTGATCGAAGCCTACCGTACCGGCGATCTCGGCCAAGTCTATCCAATCGCGCGCGGCTCGGCGCCGCTGATGACGGCGACGGCAACCACCTTCTTCGTCGGCGAAAAACTCAGCCTCATCGGCTGGGCCGGCATCGTCGCGCTGGTGGCCGGCGTGTTCCTGTTATCGGCGCGCGGCGGCCGCGATCTGGTCAAGATCGACCGCCGCGCCGTCGGCTTCGCGCTCATGACGGCGCTCACCATCTGCGCCTATTCGGTGGTGGACGGCATCGGCGCGCGGCTTGCCGGCAACCCGAACGCCTATTCGCTTTCACTGTTCGTCGGCATTGCGCTGGTGATGGTACCTTACGCGCTCTACCGCGACGGCCGCGACGTCCTTCCGGCGATGCAGCGTTATTGGCGGCGCGGGCTCGCCGGCGGCGCGCTGCAAACGTTGTCCTATGCCATCGCGCTGTGGGCCATGACGCTGGCGCCGATCGCCATCGTCGCCACCTTGCGCGAGACCAGCGTGTTGTTCGGTGCGGCGATCGCCGTCGTCGTCCTCAAGGAGCCGCTGCGCCTCACGCGGATCGGCGCCGCGTTTATGATCCTGTGTGGGTTGGTGCTACTGCGGCTGCAGTAATCAAAGCGCCAGCTCCGGAAATACCTTTTCGCAACGGGCAAGATCAGCTTCGGTGTCGACGTCCCACAGCACCGGCAGTTCGATGGCCTTAAGGTCAAGGGCAGCAGTACGCGCCCGCGTTTCCTGCGTGACTGACGCGGTGCCCCAGGTGATCCCGTCGAACAGGCGCAGGTGGGCGGCGCGCGCCCCGATCAGCACGTAACCGCCGTCCTCGGCCGGCACCAGGACGACCTCGGCCTCGGTCAGCGCCTTGGCGGCGGCGCGCAAAATCTCCGCCGTGAAGGCCGGGCAATCGGTGCCGATCACCAGCGTCGGGCCGTTGGTGGCGCCGATCGCGCCCAGCATGCGGTCGCCGAGATCGCCGTCCGGCTGCTGTTTGAGGACGATCGGAAACCGCGCCGCCAGATTCTGAAACGAGGCATGCGTAAAATCCGGCGTGCACCACAGCGTCACCGGGCCGATATCGGCGGCCACCGCCGTTTCGACCGTGCGTTCGGTTAGCCGCTCCTGCAGCACCGCCGCCGCATGCGCGCCGATCGAAGGAATCAGGCGTGTCTTGGCCAGGCCAGGCATCGGCGCTTTCGCCAGGATGGCGATGGCGACCGGACTAGCGTTCGGCATAGCCGTAAGCTTGCGCGAGGTGGATCGGATCGGCGCCAAAATAAAAAGCGAGCCGCAGCTTCCACATCAGCAAGATGGTGCGCAGCACGCCATGCCGCTGCCAGCGCCGCGCCGAGGTGGTGACGCGCGCGGCAAGGCAAAGCGGTCGCCTGATGCGTTTGAGCCGGGCCGAAAGCGCGACGTCTTCCATCAGGGCGATCGGCGGAAAACCGCCCGTGTCCTCGAACGCCGCGCGCGTCATGAACATCGCCTGGTCGCCGGTGGCGATGCCGGTGGCGCGCGAGCGCCAATTCATCATCGTTGCGACCCAAGCGAGCAGGCCGCCGCCGTCGAAACGTACGTCGAAGCGCCCCCAGCCGCGGCCGGAACGCGCGAGGCCGTCGCACACCAGCCGGTCGGCATTTTCCGGCAGCCGCGTGTCGGCATGGAGGAACACCAGCACGTCGCCGCACGCGGCCGCGGCGCCCGCATTCATTTGCGTCGCGCGCCCGCGCGGCGCCGACAGCACGCGGTCGGCGAGCGGACGCGCCAAGTCGGCAGTGCCGTCGCGGCTGCCGCCATCGACGACGATCAGTTCGACGCCGCGGGCGCGATAGGGCGCCAGCGCCGATAGCGCTGCTGCGATATCCGCGGCTTCGTTGAGCACCGGCATGACGATGGAGAGTTTCATGGCCCCGCCGCCTGCGCGATCCGGTAGTCCGGCCCGTCTCATGATGCGCGCATGATATGACGCGTATGCGGGCGTGCCCCGCGGCCAGCGCTTTTGGAAGCGGCCGAGAAAGGCGTCGTGATCATAGGGCAGGGCAATGGCGTCGATGTGAACGCCGCCGCGCTCAACGCCATAGAGACGCGGATGCGGCGACACTGCGGTGGCGATGCGCGTGACCAGACCAAAGCGCGTGCCGCTGAAATTCGGCATACCGGCGGCGCCATTGTTGATGATCGTCAGCCGCCCGTGCGCAAACGAAAAATCGCGCAAGGCGGCAAGACATGTGTGGGTCGAAGCGAAAACGTCGACTTTCGCCGCCGCGTGCACGTCGCCAAGCCAGGTCCGCCGCTTCGGATTGTCGAGCTCGTCATGGGCAAAGCGCCAGCCAGCGAGCGCCCCCGCGTCGCCATGTACGATGCCGATACGCAAGGGCCCGACCGTCGCCACCAGATGCATTGGCAGGCCGGCAAGCCGTCCGCGCGCTGCGGCCGGCGCTGCTCCTTGCAGCAGCGCGAGAATCTCATTCGAGCGCGCCACCACGTCGCCCGGCACGCTCGGCGGATAGGCGCAGCCGCAGCCGGCGCCGATGTCGCCCGGCCGGGCGATTTCCGTCTCCACATTGCCGCGCAGCGCCGTATGGTGCGTGACGCGCCGTTCGACGCTTGCGAACCACTCCGGCTCGGCGTCGAACCAATGATAATCGCCGTTGAAAACGACGCGAGAGGCACCGCGTTCGGCCGCCGTCAGGCGCTCGACCGCATCGAGCGCGGCAAGATTGCCGTAGATCCCGCCCACGACATAAAGCGTGTCGGTGGTCAGATCGGCCGGCCGGTCGAACACCGATGGCGCATAGGTGTAGTCGACCGGGCAGACCCGGCCGGCGGCAAGCCATTCGGTTGCGGCGCCGGCGTTCATTCCGCCGCCTGTTCCAAAGCGCCGCCGCAGCTCGAGCCTTGCCCGGCGGTGCAGCCATAGCAGTGGCCGGCGACGCGGATCGGGTTGCCCGCGATGTCCTCGTCGAGGAGATCGGACAAATGCACGCGCGGGCGCTGGCCCCGTGCCAGCGGAAGATCGAGCATCTGATTGAAGTCGCAGTCATAGACCAAGCCGCGCCAATCGACCGAAATCAGATTGCGGCACATCACGCCGTCGAGATTGGCGTCAAGATGGGCGTCTTGCAGCAATTGCAGATAGCCATCGAACTCGCCTTTGTTGATCAATATGGTGCCGAAGCGCTGGATCGGCATGTTGGCGAGCACGAACAATTTGTTGAAGACGATGCCGTAGGTCTCGCCCAGCACGCGCTTGTAGTCGGCTTCGAGCGAAGCCTGCGGCGGCGGCAGCGCCGGCCCTTGCGGATTGTAGACGAGATTGAGCGTGAGCGCGGAATCGCGCCCGAAGCCGAGCGCGTTGAGTTTCTTCAGGCCGCGGATCGAGCCGTCGAACACGCCCTTGCCGCGCTGGCGCTCCACATTGTCCTGCAGATAGCACGGCATCGACGCGACGACCTCGACGCGGTTCTCCGCCAGAAACTCCGCGAGGTCTTCCTGGCCCGGCTGCTCCAACACGGTGAGATTGCAGCGGTCCATTACCTTGACGCCGAGCTTGTGCGCGCCGGTCACCAGGCGGCGGAAATTCGCATTGAGTTCAGGCGCGCCGCCAGTGATGTCGAGCGTCGTTATGTTCCGCCGCGCCAGAAAATCGAGCACGACGTCGGCGACCTCGGCCGACATCTCCTCGGCGCGGTTCGGCCCGGCGTTGACGTGGCAGTGGAAGCACGACTGGTTGCAGCGATAGCCGACATTGATCTGCAGGGTGTCGAGCCGGCCGCGTCGGATGGTGGGGAATGCGATTTTTTCGAGCAGCGGCCGCGTATCGCGCATGGGAATCCTTGGTTGCCCGCAACTTGCCACGGGCCGCGCCGCCGCGTCACCCCCACATAAAGTCACATCGAGACAAATCGCCGTGAGCGCGCGCTAGGCGGAATCCTTGGGTGAATCGAGGCCGAGCAGATAGGCCGGATTGGTGTGCGTCATCGTACGAACGTCCTCTTCGCTCATGCCGTGCCGCAGCAGTGTCGAAATGAACATCCGCATGCCTTCTGCGGGCGAGGGATGGTAGGCGACGCCGAGGTCGGTGCCGAGGACGCATTGCTGCGGCCCGGTGGCGCGGATCATCTCGACCATCTCGGAGGGGTGGATGATGTCGCGGTGCGCCGGCAGGCAGCAAAGAATGCAGTGCTCGATATAGGCGCCGCGGCGCGCCAGCGCGACGATCTGGTCGCGGGTCAAGGCTTCCTCGACCACGTGCCGTTCCAGCGCATGCGTGATGATGACCTTTTTCAGGCCGATCCGTTCGCACTCGTCCATCAGCGCGAAGGTTTCCGCCGGCGTCACATGGCCGGTTGCCAGCACCATGTCGTGCTTCTTGATGGCGGCAATAATTTGGACCGCCTCCGGCAACAGGCGCCCTTCCGCGTCGATCACCTTGAGACCGTCGCTCTTGATATCGAGCCCGAGCGATTTCGATACTTTGCGGATCGAATTCGCCGCGCTGAAAGTCGGCATCCATGCGACCTTGGCGCCAAGCTCAGCTGAACATTCCAGCGCGTGGATGTTGAGGCCGCCGGCTTCGATGTCGAGGCAGACGCTGGAGACGACTTCGACGTTCGGCGCGAGGCTGCGCGCGGCATGCGCGCACGGCGCCGTCGGGTACGAATGGCTCTTGAGCACGATCGCGCGCATGCCGGCTTCCTGCGCATGCAGGGCGGCCATGTTGAAGTCGAGCCGGCGCGGCAGCAGCGGATCGGGCGCGAAATGCAGGTGCATGTCGACCGAACCTGCCAGCAAATCGTTGATCTGCGCGAAGGTCACAAAACGCGATTTGGCCATGGCCAGCCTTTCTCGCCGCTATCGTGGGTTGCGCACGATCTTAGCCGAAAACCGGCGCCCGCCCAGGGCCCCGTCGGCGGGCTCGGCTCGGTTGTGGGCTAGCGCGCGAGCGCGGTGGCGACCGGGGATTCGACGCCGATGCGGCCAAATCCCGGCAGCTTGACGCCGGGATGGCGCAGATCGAGCCCGGCCACCAGTCCGAACAGGTCGAGTTCGATGCCCTCGACCCAGCCAAGCTTCACGGCGGCGAAACCGTACACGTTGATCTCCACGCCGGTGCCGCTGTCGGTGCGCCCGGCATAAAAGCGGTCGCGGAAGTCGCGGCCGACCGCGTTCGGCGGCAGCGCCACGCCGAGTTCCGGCACCGCACGCAGGATCGCCGCGGTGAAGCTGTTGCTGTTCGGGCCCGGCCAGATGCGGTAGTCGCCGGCCCGGTTGAACCGATAGGCCTCGACCGCCGCCTCGATGCGCGGGACCAGCTTTTCCGCGTCGGGTCCGGAAACATCGGCGATCGCCACCGGCCTATTGCCGAACCAGAGGCCATCCGGCGGCCAGCCGTTGGTGCGCACCGGGTTGCCCCAGCCGACCACGTCGTAGCGCGTCCATTCGCTAGCGCCAGCGGGCTTGAGCACGATCCAGCTATGGACCGAGAAAATGCCCTTCCAGGCGCCGGTCGTGGCCGTAAACACCATGACGCGCGCCGGCTTGTTGTCGGCGGCCTTCGGCAGCATGCCGGTGCTGGACCAGTTGGCATCGCGCCACGAACGCGGGCCATTGCTGGCCGCATAGAGCGCGGCGCGGGCGAGGAGCGGCACAAGAAATACGGCAACGATCGCAAGCATGATGAGCTTTCGGCGGGAAGGGCGGTTGGCCGGCATAAGATGCAGATAGGGACGCATTCCGGCTGAAAGGTGGCGGTCAGCTCACCTGGTTGCCGCTGATCTTGAGCTGCGGATAGCGTTCGGCGCCGGAAAGTGCGAGGTCGCCGGTCGCCGGCTTGTGCCATTCCATGCCGACAATGGCGCCATGCGGGGTATCGCTCAGCACATTGCCAGAAATCACCGCCGTGCCGGCGCCGGCGACCACCGATACGGCGACGCCGATGCCGCTGGCGCGCACCACATTGCCGGTGATCGCGACATTGCGCAGAAACTCGCCCCAGCCGGCGCTGATGCCGGCGGTCTGCGCGTTCTCGATGACATTGCCGGCGACCGCGGTGTCGGCTTCGACGCCGATGCCGAAGCCTTCCGTCTCCGGCGCGGTGCCGGGAATGTGCGCTTTGCAATTGCGCACGACATTGCCGCGCACGCTGGCCAGCCGTCCGCCTTCCTTGAAATTGGTGACGGAAATTCCGCTGCCGGCGCCGTCGATCACGTTGTCGGCGATCACCGCGCCCTGAAATTCGAATTCGCAATAGATCGCCACCTCATCGAGCGCGAGGCAGTTATTGCCGAGGATCTGAATCTCGGACGCCGCCGTGCCGCGAATCGCCGAAAAGGCCGCGTTGCGGATGTGGTTGCCGCGCACGATCACGTTGCCGGCGCGGAAGACGTTGATGGCGTTGCCGTTCTGCCCGCTGCCGCCGCTGCGCGCGCTCGTGTCGTCGATGCGGTTGTCGGCGATCAGGCTGCCGTCCTGGCGCTTGGCGCTCTGCCAGACGCGGACGCCGCCATTGCCGGATTTTGCAATCGTGTTGGCCACGATCATCAACCCGTCGCAATCATTGCAGTAGAGCGCGTTGTCGGCCGCGCCGGTGATCGTCGAATGGGTCACTTCGCCCGTGCAGCTTTCGAGCGCGATGCCGTTGCCGCCGGCGCCGGCAATCTCGCAATCGGTAATGCGGACGGCTTTGACGTCGTCGAAATGCGCCAGCGCACGGCCGGCGGGCAGCGTCTGGCCGCCGCCGTCGAGCGTAAGGCCGCTGAGCGAAATCGTGTCCGCATGCTCGGCGGAAACAAGCGACGGTCCGTGCGTCAGAATAAGTTTTGTGGCGCCGCGTATGCCGGCAAGGCTGGCGCCGGCCGGCAGCGTGAGACCGCCGGCGCGGTAGACGCCGGGCGCCAGCATCAGCGGGACGCGGCGTTGCGCGGCTTCATTGATAGCGCGCTGCAAGGCGGCGCTCTGGTCGCCGGCTGCGCCTGCGCGCACGCCGAAATGCGCGGCGTCGAGACCGAAGTTCGACAGCGGCGCGGCTTTCACCGGCGCGGCGAACGCGACGGCAAGCGAGCCGAGGACGACGGTGCGGCGGTTAACGCTCATGCGCCGCCACTATGCGCCATCCGCGCCCGCAGTGTGTTAACGCGCCGCCGCCGCGATAACCTTAATCAGCCGCGCACCAAAGCGGGCGAGATCGTCGGCCGACAGGCGCGGCTTGCCGCGGCGAGGCCACGCCTTGCGGCGAATCGATCGGCACATGCACGAAGGCGGCGACCTGAGGGCTGTCCTTTTTGCCGGCGGCTTCGGCCGCCCGCCAGCACAGATAATTGCAGAGATAACGTCCGGCGTCGTGCGAGCGGATGACCGGCACGCGGGCGGCGCGCGCTGCGGCAAGAAGCTGCGCCGTCGGCACCGGCAAAGCGAGCGCCGGCGGACCGCCCGGCGCGATTTTTACGGCGCGCGCGGCGCCGCCCGCATCCGGCAACAGCGACACCGTGTTGCGTGCGCGCGTCTCGATGCGGATGGTCCTCGCCCGTGGCGCCAGCCCGAACATCAACAGCGCGTCCGGCCTGTGTTTGGCGAGCAACTTGGGCAGATCGTGGTCGACCGCCGCATAGCTGGTCGGGAAAATATGCGAAACGATTGTCGCGCATGCCAATCCCGGCCGCTGTCGCGCCAGTTGCTTGGCCAGCGGTCCGGTCGGATTGAACGGCGCGCCCGGAAACGGCCCAAAGCCGGTGACGAGGATAGTGACAGCCATCACACGCCCAGCAGCAGCGCGATCTCTTCCACGGCGAGCGTCGGCGCCAGTTTTCCTGCGGCGACCGCGGCCTCCGCTGCCTTAAGCTTGCCGCGTACGGCCGGATCGCTGCGCAGCCGCGCGGTGAGCCGCTCCTCCAGCATCGACCACATCCATTTCACCTGCTGCTCGCGCCGGCGCTGGCTAAGTTCGCCGGAAGCCGTCATCTTCTCCTTGTGCGAGACGATCTGCTCCCACAACAGGGAAATGCCGTCGCCGGTGAGCGCCGAATAGGTGAGGACCGGCGGCGACCAGTTGGGCGAGCGCGGCGCCAGGATATGCAACGCGGCGCGATAGTCCGACGCCGCCACGCGCGCGCGGCCGATATTGTCGCCGTCCGACTTGTTGACGGCGATCATGTCGGCCAATTCGACGATGCCCTTCTTGAGGCCCTGCAATTCGTCGCCGGCGCCCGCCACCATCAGCACCAGAAAGAAGTCGGTCATGTCGGCGACGGTAGTTTCGGATTGGCCCACGCCGACGGTCTCGACGATCAAGACGTCATAGCCCGCCGCCTCGCACAGCAGCATGGTCTCGCGCGTTTTGGCGGCAACGCCGCCGAGCGTCCCGGAGGACGGCGACGGGCGGATGAAAGCATTGGGATCAACAGCGAGCCGCGCCATGCGCGTCTTGTCGCCGAGGATCGAGCCGCCGGTGCGGGTCGAGGACGGATCGACCGCCAGCACGGCGACCTTGTGGCCGTCGCCAGTGAGCGCGGTGCCGAGCGCGTCGATGGTGGTCGACTTGCCGGCGCCGGGCGCGCCGGTGATGCCGAGCCGCACCGCCTTGCCGGTCGCCGGCAGCAGTTCCTGCACCAGCAGGTGCGCCTGCTTGCGATGGTCGGCGCGCTTGCTCTCGATCAGCGTAATGGCGCGCGCCAGCATCGCGCGGTCGCCCGCCCGGATGCCCTGGGCGAGGTCGCTGGCTTTAAGGGTGCGCGCAGCCATCGAATTCTACTGCCGGGACTTGGACGCCGGCGGGTCTTCGAGGCGGATGGCGAGGCCGCCGTCTTGGTAATGCTTCGCCGCGGTGGCGCGGGCCAAGGCGAAGAGCTGGTCGCGCGTCGCGACGCGGCACGCCTTGCTGGCATTGCCGCAATTGGCCGCGCGCGTCGCCGCGTCGGCATCGTCCTCGTCGATCGCCCGCACCAGATAGACGCCATCGGTGAGTTTGCGCATTAGCGCGTATTCGTTGATCTCCGGATGTTTGACCGGCACGTCCTGCACGATGTAGTCGCCGTTTTCGAACGCGTGCACCGAGAACGCGCGGATGTCGCCCATGCCGCCGCCGGCATGGACGTAGAGCTTGCCGTCCCAGGTAAAGAGCGTCTGCTCCGGGTCGCTGACCAGGCCCTTGCGCAGCGTGTAAAGCTGCAGCCGCAGCGTCTGCCCGAGCAGCGGCTGCGAGTCGGTGAGGATCGGGCCGGACGAATCGATGCAGCCGGCAAGCGACACCGCGCAAAGCGCGGCAAAAGCCGCGCGGACCATGGAGGATTTCACTCTGCCGCCTCTTTTCCGTGGCCCAATCGCTTGTTGAGGGTCTTGAGCAGTTTCTCCGCCGCCTCGGCGATTACAGTGCCGGGCGGGAAAATCGCCTCGCAGCCTGCCTTCATCAGCGCGTCGTAATCCTGCGGCGGCACCACGCCGCCGACCACGATCATGATGTCGTCGCGCCCCTGCGCCGCCAGTTCCTTCTTCAACTCCGGCACCAGCGTCAAATGCGCGGCTGCCAACGACGACACGCCGAGAATATGCACGTCGTTTTCCACCGCCTGGCGCGCGGCTTCCGCCGGCGTGGCGAACAGCGGCCCGATGTCGACGTCGAAGCCCAAATCGGCAAAAGCCGAGGCGATCACCTTCTGGCCGCGGTCGTGGCCGTCCTGGCCGATCTTGGCGACCAGCAGGCGCGGCCGGCGGCCCTCCGCCGCCTCGAACGCCTCGACCGCAACGCGCACCCGTTCGACCGCGCCGGTCATGCCGACCTCCCGCTTATAGACGCCGGTGATTGCTTTGATCTCGGCGCGGTGACGTCCGTACACCTTCTCCAGCGCCGCGGAAATCTCGCCGACGGTGGCCTTGGCGCGGGCGGCGTCGATGGCCAGCGCCAAGAGATTGCCGTTGCCGCGGTCGGCGGCGCGGGTGAGGGCGCCGAGCGCTTCTTTCAGCGCTGCCGGATCGCGCTCGGCCTTGAGCCGCCTGAGCTTGTCGAGTTGCATCTGCATGACGGCGGAATTGTCCACCTTGAGCACGTCGATCGGCGCCTCGTCGGTCGGCTGGTATTTATTGACGCCGATCACCGACTGATGGCCGCTATCGATGCGCGCCTGCGTCTTGGCCGCGGCTTCCTCGATGCGCAGCTTGGGGATGCCGGCCTCGATTGCTTTGGTCATGCCGCCGAGACCTTCGACTTCCTCGATATGGGCCCAGGCCTTCTTGGCGAGTTCGTAGGTGAGCCGCTCGACATAATAAGAGCCGCCCCAGGGATCGACGATGCGGGTGGCGCCGGCTTCCTGCTGCAGCACGATCTGGGTGTTGCGCGCGATGCGGGCGGAGAAATCGGTCGGCAGCGCCAGCGCCTCGTCGAGCGCATTGGTGTGCAGCGACTGAGTCTGCCCCTGCGTCGCCGCCATCGCCTCGATCATGGTGCGCGACACATTGTTGAACACGTCCTGCGCCGCCAGCGACCAGCCTGAGGTTTGCGAATGCGTGCGCAGCGACAGCGAGCGCGCATCCTCCGGCTTGAACGGCTTCATCAGCTTCGCCCAGATCATGCGCGCGGCGCGCAGCTTGGCGATCTCCATGAAATAATTCATGCCGATCGCCCAGAAAAACGATACGCGCGGCGCGAACTGGTCGATTGTCAGCCCCGCCTTGATGCCGGCGCGAACATATTCGACGCCGTCGGCGAGCGTATAGGCGAGCTCGAGATCCTGCGTCGCGCCGGCTTCCTGCATGTGATAGCCGCTGACCGAAATCGAATTGAACTTCGGCATTTCGGCGGAGGTGTAGGCGAAGATGTCGGAGATGATGCGCAAGGACGGCGAGGGCGGATAGATATAGGTGTTGCGCACCATGAATTCTTTGAGGATGTCGTTCTGGATCGTGCCGGAAAGTTTCTCGTGCGGCACGCCCTGTTCTTCCGCGGCGACGATATAGAGCGCCAGCACCGGCAGCACCGCGCCGTTCATGGTCATCGATACGCTCATCTGGTCGAGCGGGATGCCGGAGAACAGCGTGCGCATGTCGTAGATCGAGTCGATCGCCACGCCCGCCATGCCGACGTCGCCGGAAACGCGCGGATGGTCCGAGTCGTAGCCGCGATGGGTGGCGAGATCGAAGGCGATGGAGAGGCCCTTCTGTCCGGCGGCGAGGTTGCGCCGGTAGAAGGCGTTGGAGTCTTCCGCCGTGGAGAAGCCGGCATATTGCCGGATGGTCCAGGGCTGCGCGGCATACATCGCGGGATAAGGTCCGCGCAGGAACGGCGCCTTGCCGGGATAGGTATCGAGGAAATCCAGCCCGGCGAGATCGCTCTCGCCGTAGAGCGGTTTCACCGGGATCGCTTCCGGCGTCATCCACGGCGCGGCCGCCTGCGGGCCGTTTGCGACCGGCGTGTCGGCGAAGTCGACCGTGGCGAAGTTGGGGACCTGGCTCATTTGACTCCCAGAATATCATGGGCCGCCCGCAAGGTCGAAACCACGTCGCAGCCCATGAATACGAAGGATTTCACGCCCGCCTGCCGCCATCTGTCCTCGTTCTCGCCGCCCCGGCCGGCGAGATGGACGATGGCGCCGGCGGCGCTGAGCGCCTGGGCGGCGTCGGCGGCTTCCGCCTCATAGACCTTGTCCGACGAGCATAGGCAGGCGAGCTTGGCGCCCGACGCCTTGAACGCCGCGATCATTTCGGCCCGGTCCTTGAAGCCGTCATTGCCGACCGCCGCGATGCCGCCGGCCTCGTAGAAGTTCTTCGCGAACATGGCGCGCGCGGTGAACTCCGACAGCTTGCCGAGATTGGCCAGGAACACTTTCGGCCGCGCGCCGGTCTTTTTGAGGATCGCGTCCGACCTGTCGCGCAATGCCTCGAACGGCTCGGCGAGGCGAATGCGCGGCAGCGGCTCTGCCGTCACGGCCGCCGCGCTTTCTTTCGGCCCCGCCACTTTCGCGACATCGAGCACCGCGGCTGGCGCTTCCTGCAAATTGGGAAAATCGCTGGTGCCGGTCAGCGCGTCCTTGCGGCGCGCGATTGCCTTCTCGCGTTCGGCGCGCACGGCCGCGACGTTCTTCTGCACCAACCCGGTTTCGAGCGCGGCCCAGACGCCGCCGGCCTTCTCGATCTCCTGGAATCGTGCCCAGGCGGCGGCGCACAATTTGCTCGTCAGGTCCTCGATAGCGCCGGAGCCGGCGGCCGGATCGGCGACGCGGAACAAGTTGGATTCTTCCAGCAGGATGAGCTGGGTATTGCGCGCGGTGCGGCGCGCGAAGGCATCGGGCAGGCCGAGCGCGGCTGTGTGCGGCAAAGCGACGATGCTGTCGGCGCCGCCTAATCCGGCCGCGGCGATCGCGACCGTGATGCGCAGCATGTTCACGTAAGGATCGCGCTGCGTCATCATCCGCCAGGCAGTCTCGGCGGCGACATAGGCCGGTTTCGGCGTCAAGCCGCAGGCCTGCTCGACGCGCGCCCACAGTTTCCGCAACGCGCGGAATTTGGCGATGGTCAAAAACTCGTCGGCGTCGGCCGACAGGCGGAAATAGATCATGCCGCGCGCGGCGTCGGGCGAAATGCCGCCCGCTTCCAGCGCGCGCAGATATTCGACCGCGCTGGCCAGCGCGAAAGCCAGTTCCTGCGCTTCCGAGCCGCCGGCATTATGGACGATTCGCCCGTCCGCGGCCACGAAGCCGCCGCGGAAGCCTTGGTTTGCCAACTCGCTTACCACGCCAGCGAAGCCGCGCGAGAGCTTGGCCCAGGGCATGGGGCTGGTGCCCGAAGCGGCGAAACCGCCGACCGGATTGATGCTGGCGCGCAGCTCGACCGATGCCGGCGAAATTTTCCGGTTCTTCACCAGCGCGGCGAAGGTCTGCACGACATTGCGCGTCGGTGGGCTGAGATTGAAATCGATGGTGATGCCGGCATCGAGTTCGATTCCTTCGAACACGCGGGCGAGCGTGACCGGCGAGGCGTCAAGGCCATAGCCATTGGAATTGATCGATCCGGCCATGACCAGGGTTAGCCCGGTGGCGCCGTTCTCCAGATCTTGCAGTGCCTGCGCGTTGGCGGCTTTCGGGTCGGGATGGTCGACCCGCTGCATCACCGTCCAGGCCGCGCCCGGTGCGCGTCCGGCGACCGGCGTCGCCGCCGCCGCGCGTGGATAGAGCGGGTCAATGCGCAGCCCGTCATAGGTCTGGCTGACCAGGCGCTTCTCGAAGGTGGCGCCCTTGAGCGCGGCGTCGACCAGCTTGCGCCAGACCGCCTCGCTGGTGGGCGGGAATTCGGCGGCGAGGGGAAGCGTTTGATCAAGGTCTTGGGTCATCGGCGCAAAGTGCCACAGTCGGTGCGGTGCCGCCATTGAGCTAAAGCAAATTGCGTGCCCGGCCTATTTGACTAAAGCCGCGGCGGTAGCCGCTCGATCCCGGCTTTATCGACCGTCTCGGCCGCCTCCCGCACGCTGCGGCCGCCGATCACCAGGTCGGGCGCGATTTCGGCAAGCGGCAGCAGCACGAAAGCGCGCTCGAACAGGCGCGGGTGCGGCACTGTCAGGCCCAGCTCGTCGATGGCGAGGCCACCATAGGCGATGATGTCGATATCGGCGGTGCGCGGACCCCAGCGCTTTTCGTGCGCCCGGTCGCGGCCAAGCGTGAGTTCGACCGCTTGCGCATGCGCCAGCAGGTCGCGCGGCGCTAGCGTGGTCTCGACCGCGATGCACAGGTTGATGAACGGCGGCTGATATTTGAAGCCCCAGGGCGGCGTGCGGTAATCGGAGGAGCGCGCGGTCAGCCGCACCTTGGTGCCGTCGCACAGCAAACTGACCGCGCGGTCGAGAATGGTCCGGCTATCGCCGACATTGCCGCCGAGCGCGAGCCAGGCCGCCGTCATGATCAGGATTCGCCCCGCGCTCGCTCGAGTGTGACGCCGACATCGCTGAAGGTCGCCGCGATCGGGGCATGCGGCTTGTGGATCGTCACTCTGATCTTACGTACGCGCGGAAAGGCGGCGAGCACCGCGTCGGCCACCCGACCGGCGGCGGCCTCGATCAGTCGGTATTTCTGCGCGCAAAATGCCGCGCTCGCGCAGGTGACCACTTTGTCGTAGGAGACGGTGTCGACCACTTTGTCCGAGCGCGCGGCGTCGGCGAGACCGATGTCGAGTTCGATGTCGATGGTGAAGGTCTGCCCGACCTTGCCCTCGTAGGGCATGATGCCGTGATAGGCGTGCAGCGACAGTCCCTTGATGAAGATTTGATCGCTCATGTTTCGCTCTCTTTGGCGCGGCCGATCGCCGCCGCCACCCGCAATGCCTGCACGGTTTCGGCCACGTCATGCACGCGCACGATCGCGGCGCCGTTGGCCGCCGCCGCGAGGTGACTGGCGATCGAGCCGCCGAGCCGCTGGTCGGGCGCGGCCGGCGTTACCGCATTGATGAAGCGCTTGCGCGAGGCGCCGACCAAAAGCGGCAGCCCGAAGCGTTCGAACTCGGCGAGCCGCGCGATGCAGGCGATGCTTTGTTCCGGCGTCTTGCCGAACCCGATGCCGGGATCGAGCACCATGCAGTCGCGCGCGATGCCGCGGCGCTGGGCGATGTCGAGCGAGCGTTCGAAGAACGCCTGTACGTCGGCGATGATGTCGATCGCCGCGTCGGCGCTCTCGCGGTTATGCATGACCACGACGGGCATGTCGTATTCGGAAACCACCTCGGCCATGGCGGGGTCACGCTGCAGGCCCCAGACGTCGTTGACCATGGCCACGCCCTGGTCGAGCGCCCAGGTCGCGATGTCGGCCTTCATGGTGTCGATCGAAACCGGCGTCTTGAGTTTGACCACGGCCGGCAGCACCGGCGTCAGCCGCGCCAGTTCGTCGGCGGAACTTACCGGCGCCGCGCCGCCATAGGGGCGGGTCGAACTCCGCGCCGATATCGATGATGTCGGCACCCGCGGCGATCATGCGCTCGGCCTGCGCGATCGCCCGTTCCGGATCGATGAAACGTCCGCCGTCGGAGAAGGAATCCGGTGTTACATTGAGCACGCCCATGACCAGCGGCCGCCGCTCGGCCAATAGCCCGGCGAGCCAGGATGGCGGCGTATCGGCGATCAAATCGGCGGTATGCGGATCGCGCTCAGGGCCCATGCAGCGAGGCTTTGCGCGGTCGGCAGCGGGCTGTCAAGAAGCCGCGGATCGCGGCCGGTCTATTTGTAGGTGATCTTCAGCGGCAGTTTCTTGGCGTTCTCGATCCAGTGGCAGACCACCTTCTCGGACGGCAGCATGGAGACCATCTTGTGCTTCTTGTTGGCTTCCCGCATCGCCTTGGCGAGATTGGAGGGGTTGCGATACTTGAGTTCCTTGACGGTATCGACGCCGGCGGCTTGCAGCAGCTCGGCATATTCCTTGCGGATGCCCTTGACGCGCATGCGGTCGGCGACGTTGGCCCAGCAGAGCAATTGCTTTTCGTCAAACCCTGTCTTGAGGGCGAGCGTCTTGCGTCCGCGCAGCGTGCGCGCCGCTTCCAGCAGCCGTCCGGTCGACCGGATTCCCGCCGCCTTGAGGATCGCGGCCGCTTCGCCGTCGATCCCGTCGATTTCGGTGATGGGATAACTCATACGGAATGCCTTACTCGTTACTTACGTCTGTCTACGCGGCCGAACGGAACGTTCAAACGAACTGACTCAAGCCCGGAATCGCGCCGACGATCTCGCCGACCGCGTCTTCACCGGCTTTTTCACGGGAATAGGCGATGACTTCCTTGGTGACGGCCTGCACCTGACCCATGCTCAGCCCGGCGCCCATCAATTTGGTGCCGGCGCCCATCAGGCCGCCCATGGCAAACATGCCGCCACCGGCGTCGCTGGCCTGCTGGGCGTCGATCAAAGCTTGCGCCCCGGGAATTTTGTCGATGAGAGGCTTCACTTTGTCGGCCGGTCCGTCCTTGACCAGGAAGTCGAGGATTATGCCGACCGATTTTTCCGCAGTTGTCCGATCGACGCCGACGTTGGCGACGAGACGCGCAATCAACTCGTCCATGATCCCCCTCGACTCTTCCGCACTGATGGCGGGTTGCCGGTATATTGAACGCCGATCGCGGCGATGACAAGTGTAATGCTCATCATAGATACGAACGTGTTGCCCCGCGCACACACTGTCATTGTCCCATGTCAAGTAAATTGTAATTTTCTAAACGCCGTCACCGAATTTTTATTCGACAGCCGGCGTGCGCAGTCCATAGGTCGAGAAGCAACCCGGCATTTGCTTCGGCAGTATCTGGAGCATAACGGTCAGTCGAATTTCCCGGTCGAAAGGGGACCTCGGCCGGCTATGCTTGCAAAATTCTGAACATAAGATCGAAAAATCACGTCTGATGACGCAAGAACGGCGCCTCAACTTGCAATTCGGCGCGAATTTCGAATGATTATAAGAACTGCGATGCTTTTCAGCCGGCGAAGGCGTTGCTAGCGTCCGCCTGCCACCTAAAGGAGTACCTCATGAGCACACTCGACGCAGTCTTAAGTCGTATCGACCAGGATATCGACCAAAGCGTCGAGCGTTTGTTTGCATTGCTGCGCATCGCTTCGGTGTCGACCGACCCGGCGTACAAGGAACAATGCCGGGCCGCCGCCGAACACGTCGCCGCCGACCTGCGCAGCATCGGTTTTGCAACCGAGGTGCGGCCCACGGAGGGCCATCCGGTGGTGGTTGGTAAAACCAACGGCGTTGCCGGACCACGCGTGCTGTTCTACGGCCATTACGACGTGCAGCCGGTCGATCCGTTGAGCCAATGGAAGACCCCGCCGTTCGAGCCGCGCATCGAAACGCTGCCTGGCGGCCGAAAAATCATCGTGGCGCGCGGGGCTTGCGACGACAAAGGCCAAGCCATGACCTTTATCGAGGCCTGCCGCGCCTTCAAGGCGGTCACCGGCAAGCTGCCGCTGCCGATCACCACCATGATCGAGGGCGAGGAGGAGTGCGGTTCCAAGAATCTGTTCAAATTCGTGAGCGATAACGCCGCCGAGTTCAAACTGGACCTGGCGCTGGTCTGCGATACCGCCATGTGGGACAGCCAGACCCCGGCGGTGACCACCTCGCTGCGCGGGCTGGTCTATGAGGACGTCAAGATCACCTGCGCCGACCGGGATTTGCACTCGGGCGTGTTCGGCGGTGCAGCGCAAAACCCGATCCGGCTTCTGGCCAAGATCCTCGGCGCGCTGTGGGACGACGGCGGCCGCGTCACCATCCCGGGCTTCTACGACGGCGTTGAGGACCTGCCGGCCGACATCAAGGCGGACCTTACGGCGCTCGACCTCACGGCGGAAAAGTTCCTCGGGCCGATCGGCCTGAAAACGCCGGCCGGCGAAAAAGGCCGCCTGCTGATCGAGCAGATCACCACGCGGCCGACTGCCGAGATCAACGGCATCATCGGTGGCTATACCGGCGAGGGCGCCAAGACCGTCATCCCCGGCCAAGCGTCCGCCAAAGTGTCGTTCCGCTTGGTTGGCAAGCAGGACCCCGAGAAAGTGCGCGACGGCTTCCGCGCCTTCGTGCGCGCGCGCCTGCCGGCCGACTGCCAGGTCGAGTTCGGCAATTTCGGTTTGGCTCCGCCACTGCAGCTCTCGTTCGACAATCCGGCGCTTAACAAGGCGCGCGCCGTGCTGGCCGAGGAATGGGGCCACAAGGCGGTGGCGGTCGGCGCCGGCGGCTCGATCCCGATCGTCGCCGATTTCAAGAGCGTGCTGGGCATGGATTCATTGCTGGTCGGCTTTGCGCTCGACGACGACCGCGTGCATTCGCCGAACGAGAAGTTCGACTTGCGCTGCTATCACAAGGGCATACGGAGCTGGGCGCGCATCTTGGCGGCGTTGGCCGAGGCATGAGGTCGCTTGCTGGCCTCGGCCCGCGGCCCTAAAATTGCTTACGACGATAAGCCCGGCGTAAGCGTCCATCGAGAGTTCGGATCATGACCAGGCGGCTTGGCACAGTCTGGGTCGGTTGCGGTGTTGGCGCCGGCCTGATCGCGCTGAGCGCTGCCGCTATTTCCTCGTCAGCCCACGCCCAATCGGCCGATCTCGTGCTGTGCGACCGGGTCGCCGCCGAACCGAACGATCCGGACAAGCCGAAGGACGTCAGAGGGACGGCCACCATTGCTCCCTCCGATATCGCGACGGCGATAAAATTCTGCAAGATCGCGTCGGCCGGATCGCGCCGGGCGCTTTATGAACTCGGCCGCGCTTACGCGGCGAACCGGCAAATTCCCGAAGCGCTCGCCGCCTATCGCAAGGCGGCCGACAAAGGCAGCACGTCGGCAATGGTCGAGCTCGGCGTGATGTACGGCACCGGAACCGGCGTCGCCCGGGACCAGGCCGAGGCGCACAGAGCTGTTCGAACGCGCCGCCAAGGCCGGCAATGCGCGCGCCATCGCCAATCTCGCGGCGCTTTCCGGCGGCGGCACGCCATCGGATCCGGTCGAGGCCAGAGCCTTGCTGGCGAAGGCGGCGGAGGCCAATTCGCCGGAGGCGCAGTTTCAGCTCGGCGTCATGATGGCGGAGGGAACCGGCGGTCCGAAGGACGACGTCAGCGCGCGCTCTCTGTTTGAGAAGGCGGCGGCGCAAGGCTATCCCGACGCCATGGTTTGGAGCGGCGCCTTTGCGCAGATCGGACGCGGTGGACCGGAGGATAAAAGCGCCGCCAGGTCCTATTTCCAGAAGGCCGCGGCGCTCGGCAACGAAGAAGCCAAGCAGCGCCTGAAGGAAATCGATTGCCCCTACGTGCTCAAAAATAAAAACGGCAAAGTCTGGTCCAACCTTTGCTTCTAGCGGGCATCGGATTGAAGGCGCGCCGTGCCGGCGGGCTGCCGGACTCTTCGTGACGCCCGACATTGCGCCTGTACCGGACCGGCAATCCGGTCTAGAGGGCTGGCTCGCTTCCGCACCCGCGACGGCCCGACCCATAAGACGAACGCATGGCTCCTCCGCTTCTGCAACTCAAAGACATTGCCCTGACCTTTGGCGGCACGCCGCTGCTCACCGGCGCGGAGCTTTCCGTTTCCACCGGCGAGCGCGTGTCGCTGGTCGGGCGGAACGGCTCGGGCAAGTCGACGTTGCTTAAAATCGCCGCGCAACTGGTCGAGCCCGACCGCGGTTCGGTGTTCGTGCAGCCGGGCGCGCTCGTGCGCTATCTGCCGCAAGAGCCCGATTTCTCTGGCTTTGCCTCGACGCTCGCCTATGTCGAGGCCGGCCTCAAGCCGACCGACGATCCCTATATCGCGCGCCATCTCTTGGAGGAGCTCGGCCTCACCGGCGCGGAAAATCCGGCGCAATTGTCGGGCGGCGAGGGTCGCCGCGCTTCGCTTGCGCGCGTGCTGGCGCCGTCGCCCGATATTTTGCTGCTCGACGAGCCGACCAATCATCTCGACCTCACCACCATCGAGTGGCTGGAGCGCGATCTCGACGCCCGGCGCACCGCGCTGGTGATCATCAGCCACGACCGGCGCTTCCTCTCGACGCTGTCGCGCTCGACGGTCTGGCTCGACCGCGGCACGACGCGGCGGATCGAGCGCGGCTTTGCCCATTTCGAGGAATGGCGCGACATGCTGCTGGCGGAGGAGGAGCGCGAGCAGCACAAGCTCGACCGCAAGATCGTCGCCGAAGAGCATTGGATGCGCTACGGCGTCACCGGGCGGCGCAAGCGCAACATGCGCCGGGTCGGTGAGTTACAGACGCTGCGGGAAGCGCGCCGCACCCACCGCGCCGCCGCTGGCGACGCCACCATCACCGCGGGGGCCGCGGCGCCCTCCGGCGTGCTGGTGATCGAAGCGAAAGGCATCGGCAAAAGTTACGGCGGCCGCGCCATCGTCAGCGATTTTTCGATCCGTATCCAGCGCGGCGACCGTATCGGCATCGTCGGACCCAATGGCAGCGGCAAGACCACGCTGATCGGCCTGCTGACCGGCGCTCTTGCCCCCGACAGCGGCACGATCCGGCTCGGCTCCAATCTGGCGGTCGCAACCCTCGATCAGCATCGCGACAGCCTCGACCCGCAAGTCACCGTCGCCGACGCGCTGACCGGCGGCAGCGGCGAAACCGTCATGGTCAACGGCGCGCCCAAACACGTCATCGGCTACATGAGGGACTTCCTGTTTTCGAGCGAACAGGCGCGCACGCCGCTCGGCAAGCTGTCGGGCGGCGAACGCGGCCGCCTGATGCTGGCGCAGGCGTTGGCCAAGCCCTCGAACCTATTGGTGCTCGACGAGCCGACCAACGATCTCGACATGGAAACGCTCGACGTGCTCGAGGACATGCTCGGCGATTATCCCGGCACGGTGCTGCTGATCAGCCACGACCGCGATTTTCTCGACCGTCTGGTGAGCGGCGTCATCGTGCCGGAAGGCGAGGGGCGCTGGACCGAATATGCCGGCGGTTATAGCGACATGCTGGCGCAGCGCGGCGTCGATCTGACGCGCGAACGGCGGCAGCCTGCGGCGGAGAAGCCGGCCAAATCTGCCGGCGTGGCCGCGCCGCCTGCCGCCAAGCGGCGCATGACCTTCAAGGACAAGCACGCGCTCGAAACGCTGCCGAAGACCATGGCCGGGCTGATCGCCAAAGCCGACGCGTTGCAGGCCAAGCTCGCCGATCCGCAATTCTATATGCGCGACCGCGCCGGGTTTGAGAAAGTCACCAGCGACCTGGGCGAAACCCAGCGCAAGCTCGCGGCAGCCGAGGAGCATTGGCTGGAGCTCGAAATCCTGCGCGAGGAACTCGCCGGCGAGTGACGGCCTACTTCAGCTGATCGGCCACCTTGTCGAGGCCGGCCTGCGAGCAGACGTCGTCTTTGCCGGGCGAACCCGAGACGCCGACCGCGCCGATCACCTCGTTGCCGACCTTGATCGGCAGTCCGCCGCCGAGCGCCAACACGCGAGTATATTGCATCGCCGGCGCGTAACCGGGGTCGCTCTGCACGCGCTTGGCGAAATTAGCCGATGGCGAGCCATAGGTGCGCGCGGTATAGGCCTTGCGGTCGGCGCCCTCGGGCGTGTGCAGGCCGGCGCCGTCGCCGCGCAGCATGACGATTTGCAAGCCGGCACGGTCCAGTACTGTCACCGATATCTTGTAGCCCATGCTCTGGCACTTCTCGGCCGCGGCATTGGCGATGGTCTGCGCCATCGCCAGCGAAACGTTCTTTTGCGTAAGGACCTGCGCGGAAGCCGGCGACGCTAGCGCGGCGGCAACGGCGAAACTGGCGAGAGCCTTCGACAGCGGCGACATGGGGTAACCTCCCTGGTTTTTTGCGAGACCGTACGGCCCCTGACCCGAGTATACCCCGGCGGCGCGATTTTATTCGGGCTTTCGCCGATGCGCTGGCGCATAAACGGGCCGCCGGATGCCGGTTGAGGCATCACGCGGCACCAGCGCCTGCCGGTTTCGGCTAGTTCATGGTTGGCGGAAAGAGATCGGACTGATTGGCGCTAAGAAATTGCACGCCGACCTGCGTTTCGGAACGAAAGACCACCCGGCAATAGCGGCGTTTCGTCTTGTCTTTGGTGAGGGCGAGCCAAAATTTCTTTGGCAGATCTGCAGTGGATGCCAATGTGATCCGGGCGCCGTCGTCGGAAAGGTCCACGACGGTGGCGTTGAGCGGCTGCGAGCCGTCCCCGATGTCGATCCAGGCCGGGATCTGAACTTGTACGCGTATGGACCGGCGCCGCTCGACGAAGTTCGACTTGAAGCGCGCGAATGCCTGAAATAAAGACACAGCCACCCCCCGGCGGAGCGGCAGTCGCATCAAGCGCGGCGGCCCCGGACATTGGCCAGCATAAGCGAGGCCAATTACTGGCTTGTTAACGCCAGCCGCCGGCCGAAAACCACGCGAAAATCTGGCCGTTTTTGAACAGGCGCCCTAGTTCTTCAGCCGGTAGCCGGTCTTGAAGATCCACCACACGATGGCAAGGAAAATGCCGAGAAACACCAGCGTCATGGCCAGGCTGATCGCCGGGCTCACGTCGGCGACCTCGAAGAAGCTCCAGCGGAAGCCGCTCACCAGATAGACCACCGGATTGAACAGCGCGATCTTCTGCCACAACGGCGGCAGTACGCTGATCGAATAGAAGGTGCCGCCGAGGAAGGTCAGCGGCGTGATGATCAGCAGCGGCACGATCTGCAGCTTCTCGAAGCCGTCCGCCCAGATGCCGATGATGAAGCCGAGCAGGCTGAAGGCGACCGAGGTCAGCACCATGAAGGTCATCATCCAGAACGGATGCGCGATGTGCAGCGGCACGAACAGCACCGAGGTCGCCAGGATGACGACGCCGAGGATGATCGACTTGGTCGCCGCCGCGCCGACGAAGCCGAGCGTGATTTCGAGGAAGGAGACCGGCGCCGACAGCAGTTCGTAGATGGTGCCGATGAAACGCGGGAAGTAGATCCCGAACGAGGCGTTCATCACGCTCTGCGTTAGCAGCGTCAGCATGATCAGCCCCGGCACGATGAACGAGCCGTAGTTCACGCCGTCGATCTGCGAGATGCGCGAGCCGATCGCCGCGCCGAATACGACGAAATAGAGCGCGGTCGATATGACCGGAGACACGATGCTTTGTGCCAGCGTGCGGCCGGTCCGCATCATCTCGGTCTGGTAGATCGCGGCAACGGCGCGAAGATTCATGGCGCGCTCCGCGGTTCGTTGACGAGGCCGACGAAGATCTCCTCGAGCGAGGACTGGTCGGTGTGCAGGTCGCGGATGCGCACGCCGGCTTTGCTCAGCTCGCCGAGCAGCGGAGCGACGCCGGTGCGTTCGGATCGCGTGTCGTAGTCGTAGATCAGCTCATAGCCAGCGCCGCCGATGGTGAGGTTGAAGGCGGAGAGGGCGGCGGGAACGGCGTCGAGCCGATCCGTGACATGCAAGACAAGGCGTTTCTTGCCGAGCTTGCGCATCAGCTCGGCCTTGTTCTCGACCAGGATCATCTCGCCCTTGCTGATGACGCCGACGCGGTCGGCCATCTCTTCGGCTTCTTCGATGTAGTGCGTGGTGAGGATGATGGTGACGCCCGCGGAGCGCAGCGTGCGCACCACGTCCCACATGTCCTTGCGCAGTTCGACATCGACGCCGGCCGTCGGCTCGTCGAGGAACAGGATCGTCGGCTCGTGGCTCAGCGCCTTAGCGATCAGAACGCGCCGCTTCATGCCGCCTGAAAGTTCCACGATCTTGGCGTGACGCTTATCCCACAGCGACAGATCCTTGAGCACTTTTTCGAGATAGGCGGGGTTCTTCGGCTTGTTGAACAGCCCGCGCGACATCGTGATCGCCGCCCAGACGGTTTCGAACGGCGCCATCATGATCTCCTGCGGCACCAGCCCGATCATCGAGCGCGTCGCGCGGTACTCCTTGAGGATGTCGTGGCCTCCGACCGTGACCTTGCCGCCGGTCGGAACCAGGATGCCGCAGACGATGCCGATCAGCGTGGTTTTGCCGGCGCCGTTGGGGCCGAGCAGGGCGAAAATCTCGCCCTGTTTGATGTCAAGATTGATCTCCTTCAGCGCCCGGAACCCGGTCGCGTAGGTCTTCGACAGGTTGGTGATGGAAATGATCGATGGCATGAATGGAATGATGGTTCCGGCGGGGCGCCATCGCATATAGGGGGCCGCGCGCGGCCGCGCCAGCCCGGCGATGACGAGTCAAGACTTTAGGCTAGCGCCGCCAGTTCGTTCAAATCCACCAGTTCCTGGCGCGGCGGAAAATCGAAATACTCGTCCGGCATCTTGCTGCGGTTGACCCAGAGGCCGCGGAAGCCGACCGAGACGCTGGCCATCACGTCCCAGCGGTTGGACGAGACGAAAGTCACGTCGGCCGGCTTGCACGCATAGTGATCGGTCACGAGCCGGTAGACCTCCGGTCGCGGCTTGAACATCTTCAACGCGTCGACCGACAGCACGGCGTCGAGATCGCCGCCGACGCCCGCGCCGTCAACGGCGCCTTTCAGCATGTTGGGCGAACCGTTCGACAATATGCCGGTCTTGTGGCCCTTCGATTTCAAGGTGCGCAAAGCCGCGCGCGCGTCGGGAAAGGCATCGAGCTTGAAATAGGCCTCGAGCAATCTTGGCCGCAGCGCCTTGTCGACGGACGGAAAGCGCGTCAGCGCAAAATCCAGCGCCCGTTCGGTCAGCGCCCAGAAATCGACGTAGTGGCCGGCCAGCGTCAGCGTCCACGAATATTCGAGCTGCTTGGCGCGCCAGACTTCCGACATGCGGTCGGCCTCGGGGCCGGCCTCGGCGCGGAAGCGGGCGATGGCCGCATGCACATTGAATAGCGTGCCATAGGCGTCGAACACGAAAATGGCCATTGATTCCTCCCATCGGGAAATCGCATAAGATATTGCAGCGAGGCTGGCGTAGCATGCCGGCGCGGGTCAAGCCCGTATGACGGGAGGAGACGCGAATGGCTGCAAGCCCGGCCCTGTCCGCGACCTGGACCTATATGGACGGCGATTGGCACGAGGGCAACGTGCTGATGTGGGGCGCGCGCACGCACGCGATCTGGCTCGGCTCTTCGGTGTTCGACGGCGCGCGCGTGTTCGAGGGCGTGGCGCCCGACCTCGATCTGCACTGCGCGCGCGTCAACGCCTCGGCCAAGACGATGTATCTCAAGCCCAATATGTCGGCCGAAGAGATCGCCGGCTTGACGCGCGACGGCATGAAGAAATTTCCCAGGGACACGATGCTTTATGTGCGGCCGATGTATTGGGCCGAGCGCGCCGGTCCGGCCGCGCTGCCGCCCGATCCCGACTCCACGCGTTTCGCGCTCACGTTGTACGATTCGCCGATGCGCAAGCCGGACGGCTTCTCGATCACGCTGTCGCCGTTCCGCCGCCCGACCTGGGAGACCGCGCCGGTCGACGCCAAGGCCGGCTGCCTCTATCCGAACAATGCGCGCGCGCTGTTCGAGGCGAAATCGCGCGGCTTCGACAACGCCATCGTCTGCGACGTCGCCGGCAATGTCGCCGAGCTCGCCAATTCCAACATCTTCATGGGCAAGGACGGCGTCTTGTTCACGCCGATCCCGAACGGCACCTTCCTCGCCGGCATCACCCGCATGCGCGTGATCGGCCTGTTGCGCGACGCCGGCATTACGGTGATCGAAAAAGTGCTGCGCTACGCCGATTTCGAAAACGCCGACGAGATCTTCGCCACCGGCAACGCCTCCAAGGTGCTGCCGATCAACCGCATCGGCGAGCGCGCCTTGCAGCCCGGCCCGCTCTACCGCAAGGCGCGCGAGCTCTACTGGGCCTACGCGCATTCGTGACCATGGCCGGCGAACCAGAACCCGAAGAGACCGAGCACGAGCGCCGCGTGACCAACCTGTTTTTGTTGGGCGCCGCGCTGGTCGTCGTGGTCGGCGGCGTTTGGCTGGTCAACGCCATGGTGGATGCGCGCAAGAGCGAGGAATGTTTCGAATCCGGCCGGCGCAATTGCAATCCGATCGAGGCCCCGGTCCGGGAGAGGAACTGACCGGTAATGGCATCCGTCTTCGTCTATGTGGGAAATGCCGAAAGCCAGGACGTCAGCGTACTGGCGCTGCAGCCGGACGGCGGTCTGACCCCGGTCGAGACCAGGCCTGTGCCGGGTCCTGCCGAGCCCGGCAGCACAACGCCGATGGCGGTCAGCCCGGACAAGCGTTTCCTCTATGTCGGCCTGCGCAACAAACCCTATAGCGCGGCGACTTTCGCCATCGATGCCAAAACCGGTAGGCTTGGTTTTGTCGGCAGCGGGCCGCTCGCCGATGCCATGGCCTATATCGCCACCGACCGCAGCGGCAAATTTCTGCTCTGCGCCTCCTACGGCGGCGGCAAGATCGCGGTCCATCCGATCGGCGCCGATGGCGTCATCGGTGCGGCGCAGCAGGTGATCGCCGGCCAGCCGAATGCGCACGCGATCCTCGCCGATGCCGCCAACCACCACGTCCTGCACACGAGTTTGGGCGGTGACTACATCGCCCAGCATCAATTCGATGCCCGCACTGGAATGCTGACGCCGAACGACCCGCCCATGGTCCGCGTGCGCGCCAAAGCCGGTCCGCGTCATTTCCGTTTTTCGCCGGATGAGCGTTTCGTCTATCTGCTCTGCGAACTCGACGGCTCGATCTACATCTTTCCCTATGACGCGGCGACCGGCCGGCTCGCGCAGGAAACCCAGATCGTCAGCGCGCTGCCGCAAGGCTTTGCCGGCAAGCCCTGGGCGGCTGACATCCACCTCACGCCGGACGGCAAATTCCTTTACGCCTCCGAGCGCACAACCAGCACGTTAGTGGCGTTCCGTACCGATCCGAAAACGGGCGTGCTAGCCGTGATCGATTCCTATCCGACCGAGCAACAGCCGCGCGGCTTCAGGATCGACCCTTCCGGCCGTTATTTGCTGACGGTCGGCCAATTGTCCAACAGCCTGACCAGTTATGCGATCGACGCTACAACCGGCAGGCTCGTCAAACTCGGGCAATATCCCGTGGGCAACAACCCGAACTGGGTCGAGATCGTAAGCTTTCCTTGACCACGAGACTTAATTCCGACGGCCGGCCGGCGGCTTTGGCCGGCCACCCCCGTTTTGGGAGCAAAACGATAATTTAAATGAAGCGGTATTTTAGTGAATAATTATCGCTACTTGCGACGAAGAATCTAAGACTATCCAACATTAATTCGATGGTATTTTCGATATTGCATCGTCCTGCGTATGGGCGATTTCGTTGCGCAAGAGGACGCGAACTCGAAGCCGTCGCGGCCAGCCGGCAGCGGAGGAGCTTATGCGCGCCGCGGGCAAACCGGTGGCCGCGCGCACGCCTTGGTACGCCCACCCGATCCGGCTGATCGTCATCTGCGGTATTGTTCTTGTCGCGGTCGTCGTTGCGGTGACGGCGAGCCTGCTGCTGAATCTGCGTGACCGCGATCTCGCCGAAAAGGAGCGCTCGCTCGACCGGCTCGCGGTGGTGCTCGCCGAGGAAATCGATCGCAGCTTTCAGTCGATAGAACTCATCCAGATGCCCGAGATCGAGCGGATAAAGCATCTCGGTGTGGAGTTGCCGGAAGAGTTCGTGCGGCAGATGTCGGACGTTGACACGCACCAGCGTCTCAAGAATCGCATCAGCGCATTGCCTTATATCGACGCCATCGTGCTGACGGATGCCGCTGGAAGGCTGATTAATTTCTCCCGCGGTTGGCCGGCCCCGAAGGTAATAGTCCCCGATAACGACCCGCATAAGGCTTTCATTGCCGACCCGAATTTGACCGTTTTTGTCGGCGACCCGCTGCTCAGTCCGACGACCGGAGACTGGATGGTCCCGTTTGCGCGCAAGTTTACCGCCGCGAACGGAGAATTTCTGGGCGTCATAACGGCCGTTATGAAGCTGCGGTACTTCGAGCAATATTTCGAAACGGTCGCGAATGGGCCGAATAGCTCGATTGCGCTTTTCCGCCGCGACGGAATTCTGCTTGCCCGCTATCCCCATCAAAACGCGGCCGTCGGGCGGTCCTTTCCCAAAAGCGTGTTCATGCGGCTGCTGGCGAAATCCAATCATGGCGCGGAACGCGACATCGGCGTGATCGACGGCCAGGACCGGCTGATTTCGGCGCGCAGCCTCGCGCATTACCCGGTTGCGCTCGTGGTCACGACGACGGTCGCCGATGCGCTGGCAAATTGGAAGCGCGGCGCCATCACCATGATCGCCGCCGCATTGGTAATCGGGCTCGTGATCGGCGGCGCGGTATTTCTGTGCGTGTGGCTGGTCGGGAAAAAACTACGCGAGCATAACCTGCAGCGAGACACCGCCTTCAACTACATGTCGCAGGGCCTGGTCATGTTCGACGCGGCGGCGCGGCTGGTCGCCTGCAACGACCGCTACCGCCAGATCTACAATTTTCCGCCGCGCTTGTTGCAGCCGGGCCGCGGATTTATCGAGTTCATCAAACACCACGTGGCGCAGGGAACGATTGCCGGCGATCCGCAGAACTACGCCGACGCCATCTTCAACAAAATCGCCGAAGGAAACGACCTGACCATCGTCGTGACGCTACGCGACGGCCGCTCGATTTCGATCGTGAATCTGCCGATGCCCGGCGGCGGCTGGGTGTCGACACATGATGACATCACCGAGCGCAAGCGCGCCGAGGAACAACTGCATCGCACGCAAACATTCCTCGATACCGTCATCGAGCATGTTCCCGCCGCGATATTGGTGAAGAACATACCGAACGCGACGCAAGACGCCAGTCAGTTCCGCTACAGCCTGATCAACCGCGCCTGCGAGGAGCTTCTCGGCATTTCCCGCACGGAAATCGTCGGCAAGACCATCGGCGAAATCTATCCGGCGGAGCGGGCCAGGTTCATCATCGCCGAGAATAACGAAACGCTGCAATCGCAGCGGCCGATCATCGTCAATGACCATCTGGTCCATACCCCCGGCAATGGCATCCGGTTGGCGACGGCCAAGAGCATCGCCATCCGGGACGACGACGGCAACGCGCAATATCTGGTGACCGTCCTGGACGACGTGACCGAGCGCCGGCGCGCGGAACAGCGCATCCGGCATATGGCGCATTACGACAGTTTGACGGACCTGCCGAACCGGGTCGCGTTCAACGAGCAGTTCGCCGTCACGCTCGACCAGGCGGCGGTGAACAATGCGCAGTTTGCGGTTCTGAGCATCGACCTCGACCACTTCAAGGAAGTCAACGATCAGTTCGGCCACTCGGTCGGCGATGCGCTGCTGCGCGAGGTCACCAGCCGCCTGCAAGCGCAATGCAGCGGCGCCTTCCTGGCGCGTATCGGCGGCGACGAATTCATGCTGATCGCCACCGAAGGCGCGCAGCCGGCGGCCGCCATGGCGCTGGCCGATCGCCTATTGGCCGCCTTTGTCGACGATTTCGTGGTTGACGGCCGTGACTTGCAAATCGGTCTGAGCATCGGCGGCGCGGTCTATCCGGCCGACGGCCGCGACGCCAAGACGCTGATGGTCAACGCCGATACCGCGCTCTATCGCGCCAAGGCTGAAATGCGCGGGTCGGCGCTGTTCTTCGAATCCGAGATGAGCGTGCGGCAGGTCGAGCGGCTCGCTCTGCAGGCGGAATTGCGCTTGGCGCTCGCGCACGAC
This sequence comes from uncultured Alphaproteobacteria bacterium, assembly GCA_963749625.1. GTDB lineage: Bacteria > Pseudomonadota > Alphaproteobacteria > Rhizobiales > Xanthobacteraceae > Pseudolabrys. The sequence continues at coordinate 80,450 of CAVVNY010000011.1, forward strand.
GAACTGCTGCTGCATTATCAGCCGCAGGTGCGCATGACCGCCGAGACCATCGGCTTCGAAGCTCTGCTGCGCTGGCAGAATCCGGCCCGCGGCGCGGTTCCGCCCGACGTCTTCATTCCGCTTGCCGAGGAAAGCGGCCTTATCGTTCCGATCGGCGAATGGGTGTTGCGCGAGGCCTGCCGCGAGGCGGCGTCCTGGCCCGAGCCCTTGACCATCGCGGTCAACGTCTCACCGATCCAGTTCCGCCACGGCGACCTGCCGGCCCTCGTTCATGCCATTCTGCTGGAAACCGGCCTTGCGCCGGGCCGGCTCGAACTCGAAGTCACCGAGGGCGTGCTTATCGACGATTTCTCGCGGGCGGTATCGATCCTGCGCCGTCTCAAATTGCTCGGGGTGCAGATCGCCTTGGACGACTTCGGCACCGGCTATTCTTCGTTGTCCTATTTGCACTCGTTTCCCTTCGACCGGATCAAGATCGACCGCACCTTTATCGGCGACCTCGATCACAACCGCCACTCGATGGTCATCGTCCGCGCGGTCATCGGCCTCGGCCACAGCCTCGACGTTCCGATCCTCGCCGAAGGCGTCGAGACGGAAATCCAGCAGGCGATCCTGGTGCAGGAAGGCTGCGATGCGATGCAAGGCTATCTGACGGGCCGGCCGCAGCCGATTGCCCATTATGCCCGGCTGATCGGCCTACAGCCGGACGCCGCGCAAGAGCAAGCCGCCGCGGGCTAAGGCGTGCGGCCGATTTCGCGTGTGCGGCAATTCACAGCCCGCGCGACGGTTTTTTGCTTCCGCCCAAATTTCTGCGTCGGCTTAACTGGCTCGCGTCATCCGGCGATGGAGCCACGCGTGGCCGCTGAGACGGACATTGATCGGCTCACTCAGTCGAATGACGCCAAATCGATCGGAAATGCCTATACGCCGGAGTGCCGTTTCCGGTTAGTGCAACTTTAACGGATAACGCGCAATGTAGTTATGAAGGATTGACCTGGGGATTCCAGCGTCCGGTCTACGCCCCGACATTCGGAAAGCATTTTGCTTCCCGATCGGAGTGAAGACCGCGAACGCGCATTTATTTCCGCTACCCCGGAATCCCGTGAGCGCGATGCGGCGCGACCGAAATCCCGGCGCGTCGATATGCCGGCGACGTGTCGTATTGGTGAGGATGAATATAGGGCAACTCTGCGAGGAGCCGAAATGATCGTAGATAAAAACAGCAAAGTTTTGATTGTCGACGACAGCCGGGTCGTAAGAGGCGTGGTTGGAAAAATTCTGGCGCAATTGGGCTATAATGATTTCGATGAAGCCGTCGACGGTTCCGACGCGTTGGCAAAAATCAGCGCCACAAGGTACTCCTTGGTCATTTCGGATTGGAACATGGCGCCGATGAACGGCGAGCAGCTGCTCGAGAATCTCCGCGCGCAAGAAAGGTTCGCGAAACTGCCCGTGATCATGATGACGACCGAGCCGAGCGTCGACAAGATATCGAAAGCCAGGCACGCCCGCACCAGCAGCTTCATCGTCAAGCCGTTTGATTCCGGAGGCTCTTCAGGCGAAGATTGCCCAGTTCAATACGAAATAATCGGTCAGGGCCTAAAGCGGCCGTTGTTGCGTCTCGGCATTTGACGCTAAAGCGGGCAGGCGCCCGACATCCCTTTATGATTCATTGATGGCATCGGCAAATCTTTACGCGCTGCTACGTATTTTTCCCTAGCGGTCAATTAAACCGCGATTAATCGTCGCGTTCTAAATCAATTGCACTGCTGCGCGCGGACATGGTGTGATCGTGCGCGCCGCATTTTGACGGGATAGCCCGCATGCCGAAATATCAAGTTGCCCACCTGAATGAGCAGGGGCAGGACATGGTCATTTTTCCCCTTGACGCAAAATTCGGTCGTCTGCCCGGAGCCGAGCAAGATCGGGAATTGGCTGTTCTCGGCGCGCAGGCAAACCGGGCGGGACTTCTCGGCACCGCTGTGGCGGTTTGGGACGCCGGCTACGGTCATGTGGGTTTTCGCGGGCCGGTCAAATGCTACCCGTTTCTGAGCGCCATCAACCTGCGATATGTGATGGCGAATTTGAATCGAGAGCTTTCCTGGTAGCCTTGTCTTTTTTCAACGATCCAAAGGGGCCATAGCGATATTTTCGCACAAGGTACCTGACCCGCCCGCGCAACGGGCTTTTCCGTCATTTCGAGCCGTCACGCCCTGATCGCGGCCCATAAACTTTTCGACTTGCGGTCCGCCGCCATCCACCAGCCGCAAAGGCCGAGCGCCACGGCGGCCACCAGCGGTCCGGCGAGCCAGTCCCAGGCCGTCAGCGTCACCGGCAGCGCGATCGTGCTGGCGCCGAGATGGAAGTCGCCGGCGGCGAAGCTCGCCGGATTCTCGCCCGGAAGGCTGGCCGGCAGCTTGAGGCTAATATGCGCCAGCAGAACGCTGGCGGCCACCAGCAGTCCGAGCGCGAGCAATCCGGCGATCAGCCCCTGCAGCGCCATTTCCGCCGCGATTTCGCGGCGCACTTGGTTTTGCTCCCAGCCGATCACCCGCAAAATCGCCAGTTCGCGGCTGCGCTCGACCAGATTGCCGAACACGAAGGTCGCGCCGAGCGCCAGCGCCGCGAGCGCGCCCGCCAGCACAGCCACAAGACGGAAGCGGCCGATGGTCTGCGACACCCCGCCGAATAGTTGCAGCATGGTGCCGGGCGAGGTCACCGAGGCGTGCGACAGCCAGGTGGCGATGTGACTTTTGACGCTTTCGGTCTGCGCCATGTCGGAGAGCTTGAGAAATACCTGATTGACCAGATTGGCGGGGAGATTGGCCAGCCGTCGCGCCTCGTCGATATCGATGTAGAAATTGCTGGCGACGATCTGGCTGCCTTCCAGAATATCGACGACGCCGGTGACGGCATAAGCTTGCCCGCCGATATCGACGCTCGACCCCGGAGCAAGGCGGAAGAACGCCCCATAGTGCCGTTCCACCAGCGCCTCGCGCGCGCCGGGCGCCGGCAAGCGGCCCTGGATCAGCCAGTTGCGGATCTTTCCGGGCCCGAGCGTCGGCGCGTCGGGCGCCAGGGGGACGCCGGTGATGGAAATGAATCGTCCCTTGCCGAGATTCCACAACAGCACGAAGCCGGCGGCCTGGCTCACGCCCGGCTCGGCGGCGAGCCGCTTCATCTCGTCGGTGGTGATCGGCTCGGCCGAGTAGGGGAGAATGATGCCCATCTCCTTGGGCACCGCGGTCTGCGTCGCGCTGCGCTGCACGATCAGGTCGGCGCCGAGATTGCGGAATGGCACCGTCGCCAGATCGGCAAAGGCGCGGCTGAGAATGTCGAGTGTGGTGACCAGCGTCACCGCCAGCGCAATGCCTGCGATCAGCAGGGCGGTGCGCTTCCACCGGTAGGCCAGCTCACTCCCGACATAGCGCCAGTGAACCGGACGGGTCATGCTATTCCCCCAGCGCCGCGTTGACCGCCGCTTCGAAATCGGCGACCGACCAGGAGCCGTTGAGACCGAGCGGATTGCCGGCGCCGGTGGGGAAGTCCTTGAACACGACCAGCGTACCGTCCGGCCGCTTGAAGTGCGCGTTGCCGTTGACCAGCAGCAGGATCGGTACGTGGCCTTTTTCGCCGGCCGCCTTGATGCGCTTCTCGCCCGCGGCGCTTTCCGAATCGAACTCGACCACTTTGATTTGACCGCCGAGCTTGCCGAGGAAGTCGCGCACCGGCTTCAAGGCGTTCTGCACCGGATAGTGCGTCAGAGCGACGATTTCGACCGTCGGCTGGGCGCCGAAGGCGTCATGGAATTTCGTCAGCAGCAGAATTGCAGCGCTCGCGCCGAGCGCGAGGATGTCTCTACGCGTGGCCATCGATGATTCTCCCGTCTTTCATCTCCACGACATTGCCGGCCTTGGCCGCCACGTCGGGATCGTGCGTTACCATCAGCAGGCCGGTGCCGTGCGTGCGGCCGAGATCGAGCAGCAGCTCGAGCACCGACGCGCCGGTCTCCTGATCGAGATTTCCGGTCGGCTCGTCCGCCAACAGAATCGCCGGGCGGTTCATCAAAGCGCGCGCGATCGCCACGCGCTGCTGTTCGCCGCCGGAGAGCGTCGCCGGGTGGTTGTGCAGCCGTTCGCTTAAGCCCACCTGCTTGAGCAAATCGACGCCGCGTTGCCGGCGCTCCGCCACGCTCGTCTCCGTCGTAAAGAAAGTCGGCAGCAGAACATTGTCGAGCGCGGTCAACGATGGAATAAGGCTGAAGCCCTGGAACACGATGCCGATCGAGCGGCGGCGCAAGGTCGCCAGCTCCCGGTCGCTCATGGCGGCGAGCTTGTGACCCAGGATGGACACGTCGCCTTCATCCGGCTTTTCCAGCCCGGCGATGATGCCGAGCAGGGTGCTCTTGCCGGAGCCCGACTTGCCCATGATGGCGGTGAATTGTCCGGCGTCCACGGTGAGGTCGACGCCCTTGAGAACCTCGACGTCGCCGTAGCGTTTTTTGACCCGCGCGACGCGGATGATCTCTTGTCCGGGCGCGGCGTCCGGCGCCGACTTTGCGAGCATTGCCGTATCGCTCATGCGAGGCTCCATCATTCGGCGCGCAGCAGCGACCAGGCTTGCGGCCGCGGCAGGACAAGAACGGCGAGAACCGCCAACAAACTGATCGCCAGGCTGCCGGCGCTGGCGATGGCGGCGGTCAGCCAGGAGATTGAAATCGGCGCGGTAATGGTCTGGCTGCGGTTGATCGCGGCGGCCGGAATGAAATGCGGCGTCGAACTCAGGTCCCAGGGCAGGTCGACCGTCACCGAGATGTGTCCGAGCGACAGCACGACCACCAGCGCAACCGCGAGCCCGGCCGCGGTGCCGATCACCGCCAGCGCCAGGTTCTCGATCATGACCTGCTCGCCGATATGCCGCCACGACCAGCCGATGGCTTGCAGGATCGCCATTTCGCGCCGCCGCTCCGCCACCGAGGTCGCGGTCGCGCGCCAGACGAAGGCGGCGGCGAACAGGCCGATAATCGCCGCGCTGATCAGCCCCATGCTTTGCGACAGGAACAGCACGCCGGCGAGGGCGTCGCGCATCGACAGTTCACTCGATACCACGCCCTTTTTGCCGATCAGGCCGGTGATCCTTTCGACCACGCTCTGTAATTGCTCGCGGTTGACCTTGACCAGCACGAGATTGGCGTCGTCGGCGCCGAACGGATAGAGCGCGCGCACCTGCGGCGCCGCTGCCGCCAGATTTTGCGCCAGTGCCAGCGGCATATAGACGTCGGCGCGCACCAGCTTGCCGCTGCGCGCTGCATCGACAATGCCGGCGACCGGAAATGCATCGACGCCGATCTTGACGCTGTCACCGACTTTGACGTGGTTCTTGGTGGCGTAGTCGCTGTCGGCCAGGACGCTGTGGCTGCCGGCGGCGATCGGCTTGCCGTCGATCAATCGCTGGCCGAGGCCGGCGAGGCCGACCTCGCCATCGCCGATGCCGAGTACCGAGGCGTAGCGATCCGGCTCGAGATCCCACATGTACACGCCGCGCGTCAGCGAGATAACGCCAGGAGTTGCTTTGATCTGCGCGACAATGCCGGCCGGAATCAGCGCATTCGGGTGGGGAAACACCAGCCCTTCGAGCTTGGGTGGGATGTCGCCTTGCTGCTGCACGATCACATCGGCGCCGACCGTCTCGATCGGCACGCGCAGCGCGCGCGCATAGGAGCTTGCCAGCGATGTGAGGACGATGGCTGCGAGCACGGCTAGCGCAATGCTGACGGCGGTTACCAGCGAGCGGCCGCTGCGGAACCGAAGTTCGTTCACCGCGTAGCGAAGGACAGCCATCGCAGTTCCTTTCGGAACATCGCTCGGTAGCTATTCGATTGGGAGGATTAAGTCATTGATTTAGGTCAGCCACCGCGTGACCGTCGGTAGGCGCAAATTGTCACAGATGTTTGCCTATGCCGGAGAATTTTGTGACAGAATGTGTCTTACGTATCCGAGTAGGCTGATTAACGCGCGACAAATGGCCGATTCGGGCCCTAAACCGCACATTCCGCGGACATCATGGAATGCCCGCTCGTGACCGAAATCGGCATCCTCGGAAATTATGCCGCGGTCGCCGGGTCCGCCGCCCTCTGAGCGCCTGTCGGAAAGAATTGCGAGAGGTCTTGCACCGGCACCGGACGGCTAAACAGGTAGCCCTGCATCTCGGAGCAGCCCAGTATGCGGAGCATATCCTTTTGCTGTTCGGTCTCGACGCCCTCGGCAACGGTGACGACATTGCGCGCCTTGGCAACCGTAATGACCGCCTGCACGATGGCGAGAGAATTGTCGTCGCTGGCGATGTTCTCGATGAAGGATCGATCTATCTTGATCTTGTCGAATGGAATACGTTGCAGGTACCGCAGCGAAGAGTACCCGGTGCCGAAATCATCCAGCGAGATCTGCACGCCCATCTCCCGCAGCTGGGCTATCTTGCCGAGCGTCGCCTCCTCGTTGTGAATAATCGCCGTCTCGGTAATCTCCAGTTCCAGCCTGCGTGCCGGCAGGCCGGACGCCGCAAGCGCGCCGACGACCGTCAGGACTTGGGCCGGATTTTTGAATTGAACCGGCGAAACATTGACCGAGATCTTGATGCCGTCCGGCCAAGTCGCGGCTTCGGTACAGGCCGTTCTCAGCGCCCATTCGCCAAGCTGATCGATGAGGCCGGTCTCCTCGGCGATTGGGATGAATTCGGCCGGCGAGATCATGCCGCGTTCGGGATGGTGCCAGCGCAGAAGCGCCTCGCAACCGGTGATCGCGCCATCTCGAAGATTGATGAACGGCTGATAATAAAGCTCGAATTGATCGCACATGATCGCCTGACGCAACTCGAATTCCAGCGCGCTCCGCGCCTTTACGCGCGCATCCATCTCCGGCTCAAAGAAGCAAAACGTGCCGCGCCCGTTGGCCTTGGCCTGATACATGGCCAAATCCGCGTTCTTCAGCAGCTGCTCCGCTTCGACGCCGTTGTCTGGCGACATGGCGACGCCGATGCTGGTGCCGACGATGAAGCGGTGACCGCCTATGTCGTACGGTTCCTTGAGCGCTTCTTGAATTCGCATGGCCAAATAGGCGACATCCGGCGGCCGCTTGACGGCGGCCTGAATAATGCCGAATTCGTCGCCGCCGAGCCGCGCCAGCGTATCGAGATTCCGGACGCAGCCTTGCAGTCGGCCGGCGACTTCTTTCAGCAATTCGTCGCCGCCCAAATGTCCGAGCGTGTCGTTGATAATTTTGAAGTTATCGAGGTCGAGGTAGAGCACGGCGAAATGCTCGCCGCGGGCGACCCGCTTGAGCGCCTGGTCAAGCTTCTCGCGGAACTGCGTACGATTCGCCAGATCGGTTAGCGCGTCATGATGCGCGGCATAGGAGATGCGCTCCTCCGCCCGTCTTAATTCGGTGACGTCTTCGTGGGTGGTTACCCAGCCGCCGTCCGCGGTCGGATGGTCGACGATCGAAATGATGCGCCCATCGCGCAAGGTCGCGTACTTTCTGACCGTCGTGCCGCGGTTCAGCTTGTCGCGCAGATCGCTGACGAACGTTTCGATGTCGGCGGTAAAGAAACTGTCGTTCTTGATGCGCCAAGCAATAATGTCGCGAAACGGGCAGCCGGGTTTTACGATCTCGGGCGGCAGACGGTACATATTGAGATAGCGCTGGTTGCATATGACAAGCTTGGCCGACGCGTCGAACAGCGCGAGGCCCTGCGACATATTGCTGAGCGCCGCATCGCGTTGACGCTGTTGTTCCTCTTTCGCATTTTCGGCCTTGACCATGTCGGTAACGTCTTCATGGATGGCGACCCATCCGCCGCCTGCAACCGGCTGGTTGGCAATCTGAACGATGCGCCCATCGCGCAGCGTCGTTACTTTTCTTACGCTCGTCCCTTGCCGTGCAGCCGCTAACAGCTCGTTGATGTACTGCTGGGGATCGTCGGTAAAAAACATACCGGTCGCGACACGGTAATTGAGAAGATCACTGAGAGGGCAGCCGGGTTTTACGACCTCGGGCGACAGGCCATACATATCGAGATAACGCCGGTTGCAGATGACAAGCCGGGCTGACGAATCAAACATTACAAGGCCCTGCAACATCAGCGCAAGGCAACGTCGACTTTCGCCTGTTCTTTGGCAAGCGCGGCTTCTGAACTGACAAGACGATTGGTGTGATTGATCAATGCTCGAAGAAGAAATACCGAGCAAATAATGACGAGCAGCGTGCCGATGCCGATGGTGAGCGCATGATTGCGCCAGCCTGCGAGCGCGGCGGTTTCCGAAATGGCAACATCGATGACGAGCGGATAATGCGACAGCGGCCGCACGGCGACGAGGCGTGCGGTGTGGTCGAAATAGCCGGGCGATCGATAGCGTGCCGCCGCCTTGCGAAACCAACCGGTACCAGGGCGACTCCGTCCGGTATCACGTCGCCGCCGCGGTCTTTCGGGTCCGGGTAGCGCAGGATCACCGTTCCGTCGTCGCGCAACAGCAGAAACGACTGGTCGGGCAGCGACGTGATCGAATTGTAGATGGCCTGGAAATAAGTGACCCTGACGCCAACCAGGATCAAACCGAGAAATGCGTTGTTGGAGTCGTTGATGCGTTTGCCGAAGAAAATCGTCTGCAATCCTCGTGGTGCGATCGGCGACGGGTTTGCCGACGAAGATGCCTTTGTCGTCATCATTTTTGAAGTGCTGAAAATAGTCACGATCCGTAAACGTCGACGCCCGGCGACGGCCACTTCTGGGTGGTGACCAGTACCCGTCCATTCTTGTCAATCAGCGCGATGAGGCCGGCCTGCGACAGATGCGACAGACTGTCCAGCAGCGAATGATAGGTGTTCTTGTCTTGCTCGAGATGCCGTAATTTTCGTCGGTCGTGGCGCCGAGGTTTTCCAGCCGGACTTGGATCTCGTTCAGTACCAAGTCGATCGATTGAACTGCAAGGTTTGTTTGCTCGGCCAGTACCGTTGCGAGATTGCCGTTGTCGTTGGTCGCGTCGCTGATCGCATCGGAGCGAAGCCACCAAACCGTCATACCGATGGCAATGACGGCGGCGCCAAGAATGCCAGCGGCAACGGCAACCAAAAACCGAAAAATCGATCGGTCGGCACGCGCGGATATTTGTCTGAACCAGGTCATTGTCGGTTGAAATAGGCATAAGCAAAACACGTTTTCGTTGCGTAAAAAGCGATATCTAATCGATTGATTGAGTAAATGGTTTTCTAAATCTTGGACCGGCTAGGTCGGCAAGAGGCCGTTAACCAAACGAATGCGTCAAAATTACTCTTAAACGCAATGCGGGCAACGAAGACCAAGCCCTGACGCCGCGTTCGGGGTTCGGCAGCGCCCGTCTCAAGCGTGCTCCGTGGGGATGCCTTGCTTTGGCGGAAGGGGAGTTTCCACAAACGCGCTGCGAATGTCCGCTGGCCCGGAGCGGACATTAAGGCGGCAAGGCGTTGTCACATGGCAGCTGCCACGAGACGCGGCGTTGATTTAAGACCGCACAAATTCGGAAATTTTAAATTTAGCTGCTGCTAACCGATCTAAACGAACTACGTATAATTCCTGAGGCCCAAAATGGTTGGCGCGTACCTCGGCTTAATCGTGTCGTTGATAAGGGTGCATGCACTGAGGCACCTTGGAAATGACTGTCAACGGCATGCTGACAAGTATTGCTGGCGCAATGGTTCAGCGCCGCGTCAGCCCAATTTCGCGCGTTGGTTTTTTTCTCACCGTTGCGATGGCGGCTGCCGCGGTCGTTATTTCAGTGGCCACGGTGCTCGTGTTCCTCAATCTTCCAAATATCCTGCCTCTGGTCCTCGGTGTTCTGGTTCTGGACGGCATAAGCCGGCTCGCACCGCAAACGTTAAATATCCAAGCCGTTCAGACGACCCTCTATGGCATATTATATTTGGTGATTACGTGCTTCAGCGGCGTCCTCGCTGCCTATGCCATGCAGCGTTTCGCCTTTCCGCTTCAAGACCGTCTTTTCACGCGCGTCGACGCGGCGCTCGGCGTGAATTGGTTCGCCATCGCCCATTGGGTTGATGGCCATCTGGAAATCCAAAGAGTTCTGAAATTTGCTTACGCCAGCATGGGGGCTCAGATCGCGATTCCGGTTGTCGTTCTGGCGTTCGCAAATCGACTGAGCGATCTCCGCATCTATCTTCTTGCCTTCACTCTCGCGCTCGCCGTCACGACGATTATTGGCGCGCTGCTGCCGGCGGCCAGCCCGATAGTGTTGGTAGATCGGACGACTTTCAACGTTCTGCGATTTAGCGGCGCAACGCCGATCGAACATTTGGCGCGTCTGCGCGCGGCAGCGCCCATAGTCTTGAGCGGCAGCCTCGGCGGCGTCATCGCCTTTCCCTCGTTCCACGCGGCAGTCGCGACGCTGACGCCGCTCGTTTTGTACCGCTATCGGGGCCTCTTCGTCGCCTTGCTCCTTTTGGATGCGGCCATGCTCGGCGGCTGCGTCACCGAGGGGGCGCATTATCTTAGCGACGTCCTCGCGGGAATAGGCATTGTATTTTTCGCGTACTTTTTAGCAAAGCGCATCATCGACCTGGAAGATCGTCCGCCGCCGCACCACCTCGATCGGTCCATCGCCCCGCTTAGGGCTGAATGGGCCGGTCGTGACCCGATCTTCACGCGCGTTGAAAATCCGCCGAAGTAGTGATTGTCGGTGCCGCCGAAGGCTGGAAAGAGTTCGGTGCCGAATTCGCTTTCCGGAAGCTACGGGTCGAATAGTTGTCGCCTATTGGCGATTTGCGGAAAATTCAGCCGCAGTCGTATTGGTCCGCTTTCGAGGGTAAAGCAAACGTCGCGGAGAAGAATCGTTCCCATCGCGTTCGGCAACATACGCGGCACTAAGTTGCGGGTTGCTATGTGTTTGCGATCGGACTGTGTGGCACGATCGCCCTACGCATTATGCGGTATCCGCAAGCATCGGAAGGCGAACAAGGCGGTGCCCAAATAGTTGTTTTTCGGGCGGCTTAGCTCGTGCAAAGTCAAGGCGTTATCCCGTCCACACCGCTCCGATTGAATCTCCGTCATAAGTTTGCAACAATTTTCGACCGAAAATTGCGGCTCGGTCGTCGCCTTTCCGGTAATGCGTCATGCAAGTAAAAATTAAAGCGTTGCTTGAGCGCGCTCACGAATGTTTCGCGCAGGCCCGAGCAAGTAATCAGGCCAATGCGAAGCGTAAGCTTGAACTAATTGGCAACCAACTTTTGCAAGAGGCTCACGACCTCGCGGAAAGAAATGGTGATTGGACGCCGCTTAGAAGACGACGACGTCACTAAACATCTTTCATCACGCTTAACGGTCGTTATTGACACAAAGCGGACACTCGCTGCGTCGCCATCGTTCGTTCGCTTTCGGATAAGAGCTGATATTGGTCGAGTTTTTGCTCGCGATGGTTTGCCGGCTTTTAACCAGAAGCGGACTCAACAGCCTCGATTGATGGGTGCATGCCCAAGTGCCGCCCGCCTCACGGCGGCGGCTCGGTAAGCAGCTTCTCGGTCCGGGCGCCGCGCAGGTCGTAAATCTCGGCATAGACCACGCCCTCGCGCTCGATCGTGGCCATGATCGGCGCCTGCAGATGTCGGCAATAGAAAGTGCCGAGCGCCAGGACGAAGTCGGCTTTCTTTTCGTCGAAGATGGTTTCGAATTGCGGGCCAAGCTCCTCTTGCGCCGACGATTGCGGCCCGCAGATCGCCACTACCCAGCGCCGTCCTTGCGGCGGGTGCTCGGCGCCGGCGCGCGAGCCGTGCGCGCAATTCGTCGGCCGCCTGTTTGAAGGCGAGGCCCCAGTAGTCCAGCATGTAATTGGACTGCGCCATGCGCACGCCGCCGGATAGCCAGTTGAACGCCGTGTATTCATAAGGGTGCAGGCGAACCATATCGCTCACCGGCAGCGCCACGGCGCCGATGAACAGCGCGGCGAGGGCGGCGAGCGCCGCTTTGCCATAGGCGCGCGCCCGCCCGGCGATCCATACGCCCGCGAACCCGCCGAGCGCCGCGAAGGGTGGCACCACAAAGATGAAGTGGCGAAGTCCGTTATAGAGCGCGGGGTGCGCCGCCATGGCCAGGGCGACGGGAAAGATCGCGGAAAGTACGACGATGAGCATGGCGGCGCGGCGGCTGGCCGGCACGGTATGGCGCGTGATGGCGGCGAAGGCGCCGAGCGTTCCGATCAGCCCCAGCGCCAGCATGATTTCCGGCAGCTTGAGCACGAACAGATGCGGCAGGTAGCTCGCCGGCATGTCGGGAACGGGGATCAGCCGGCCTTCATAGAGTTCCTGCCACGGCTTTTCGAAAAACGTGTCGAAATATTCCGCGGCGTGCAGTGGATTGAGCGGCGAGCGCACCGACCACGGCCACAGCAGGCCCATGATCAGATAGCCGAGCCCGAGCGCCGGCAGCAGCGTCCAGAGGAATTGACCGCAGCGCTGCAGCGCGAGCTTCCAACCGCCGGCGCGGCTTTCCACGACGGCGACGAACAACAGGGCCGCGAGTCCGATCGGTGCGGCGACGCCGGCCAGCACGCGCGAGCCGAAGGCTAATCCCAAGCCGACGCCGGCCAATACGATCGTGCGCGCGTCAGGCTTTGGATATTCGTCGAAGGCGCGCACCAGGCCGAGGAGGAGCACCGCCATGGCGGTGGCGAAGGGGGCGTCCTTCGCGTTCATGAACATGTGGCCGTAATAGAGCGGGCAGGTGGCCAGCAGCACGAGCGCGATCAGGCCGGCTTGCGGTCCGCCGATGCGGCGGCCGATGCGCCAGGTCGCGAACAATCCAAGGATGCCGGCCGCGGCGCCGATCAGCCGCCGCGTCTCAAACAGTCCGAACGGCAGCACTTTGGCGGCGAGCGCCGCCGCCATGTCGAAGCCGCCGCCGTATTTGTACAGATTGACGAAGGAGAGCGCGCGCTGGTCGGCGAAGCCCGAGCCGTAGAGCTTGAGCAGCAGGTCGCCGTATTGCGAGTGGGTGTAGTCGTCCCAGCCGAGGCCGTAGTCGCGGAAGGTTATCCCCGCGATGACGGCGACGGTCAGCAGAATGAACACGGCGATGCGATCGGAAGAAGAGGAAACCGATCGCATGCCGTAGGTCATTGCTCAGAAGACCGAGAACTTGCCGAACATCTGGCGTCAGAAGACGAAGAAGAAGTCGTTGTTCGGCTTGTTCTTTGTGGCGGCGATCACTTGGTGGCCGCGGTGAACATCTCTTCCACGTAATCCCAATTCACCAGGTGATCGAGGAAGGCCTTGAGGTAGTCCGGCCGCCGGTTGCGGTAATCGATGTAATAGGAGTGCTCCCAGACGTCGCAGCCGAGCACCGGAATAGCCCCATGTACCAAGGGGTTCTCGCCGTTCGGCGTCTTGCTCACGATCAGTTTGCCGTCCTTGACCGCCAGCCAGCACCAGCCGGAGCCGAATTGCGTGGCGCCGGCCGCGGCGAAATCTTCCCGCATCTTGGCCACGCCGCCCAAATCCGAATCGATTTTAGCCTTGAGTTTGCTGGGGATTTTGTCGCCGCCGCCGTTCGGCTTCATCCATTTCCAGAAATGGATGTGGTTGAAATGCTGGGCCGCATTGTTGAACAGGCCGGCATTCTTGCCGAACGAGCCTTTCACAACGTCCTCCAGCGATTTGTCTTCCAGGCCGCTGCCGACCAGCAGTTTGTTGCCGTTGTCGACATAGGCTTTGTGGTGCTTGTCGTGGTGATATTCGAGCGTTTCCCGTGACATGTGGGGCGCCAGCGCTTCATAGGCATAGGGTAATTCGGGCAGCGTGAACGACATCAGATCCTCCTCGATCCACAAGCGATGATTGGGAAAAAAGCCGGTCCCATGGATGAAACCGGGATGTCCCGGGCGAGTTCCTCGATTAAGCTAATTAGGCTCTGGCGCGCGTCGGGGCAACGCCTCGGTGGTAGTGCAATACACGCTTTCGGATTGCCTTTGGCGGCCAAAGCGTACGGGAAAGGCCTGAAAATAGCCTGTGGATGGACGGTCGGCCATTGGGCAGTACTGCAAGCATCCCCGCCCAATTAACTTTAATAGTTGCGGCAGACGCAGCGAACGTCCAAAATTCAACCGCTCTTGGAAGGCTTTACCGGGCATTGCGTTCGGGGACGCCGGTCGGGTCATAAGAGGTCGAAGGCGAATGTCAGTCTTGTTGTTTGTCGTGGGCGCGATTGCGGCTGTCGCCGGCCTCGGAGCGATCGGATACGGCATTCCGGTCCGTGAATTCAGTTTCGGCAATACGCTCATCGTCGCCGGAACGATCGCTGCCGCCGGCGGCCTCATCGTGATTGGGATCGGGGCCGTGGTCGGCCACTTGCGGCGGATCAGCGAAATGCTGGCGGCACGTTCGCCTGCCGGCGCTGGCAGTTCACACGAGACGTTTGAAGCGCCTGCCGGCGCCTCTGCGGCATCAATGCCGGGGAGAATTCCTTTCCCGCCTAGGCCGCAAACCGTGGCCGTCCGCGAACCGCCGCCGCCAATGCCGCCCGCGATGCCACCACCGATGCAGCCGCCTGCGCCCGCTGCCACGCCCGTAGAAGACCATCCGGCGGCTGCCGCGGCGCCGATGCTGCAAAATCCGGATCGGCCTGCCGCTGCGGTCGAGGAACTCCACGTCGCGGAAACAGAAGACGTTTCGCTGTTGCCTCAACAGCCTACGCTCCCACATGTGTCGGTCGACACGGGCGAATTGGCTCCACCGCCGCCGCCGCGGGACAGGATCAATGCGCCTCCGATCGCCGAGACGCGCGACGAGCCGGAGTTCGAGGCGCCACCTTGGCTTTCCGCTCCGCCGCCGCCGGCGCCGACGCGCGCGCCGCAAACCAGCAACTTCGACGCGATGTGGCCATCTGAATCCAGGCCAGCCAAACGCCCGGTGTTTGAAGAGCCCAAGCCTGAGCCGAAGCCGGATCTGGCGCAGCCTCCTGCGCCCGAACCGCCAAGCGAGCCGGTCGCGATTCTCAAGTCCGGCGTCGTCGATGGCATGGGCTACACGCTCTATGTCGACGGTTCGATCGAAGCCGAATTGCCGCAAGGCACGCTGCGCTTTGCCTCGATCAACGAGCTGCGCGATCATCTCGCGAAAAGCTAGGCGATAGCGGGAGATAAACTGATGCCGCCCGCGCCCGGCGGGCGGCTTTTTTCACGACGCGAAAGTTGGCCGCTGCCGGAATTCGATCGTTCCGCAGAGAAACGCTAAGTCTAATTGTGTTTCCGACGACCTTCTTCTTGCGGAAACTTGATTTCATAGTAATGTTCGAAAAATATAAAGTTCGCGTTCGATATTCGCTGCGATTAAGGCCTCGGATCAACCGAGACAATGTCTTCTTTGTCGTCCGGTTCGCCGCCGCAACGGCTCGGCAACCGCGCCATTACGGGGCAGCTTCGATGAGCGACTCAACGGCCAGCGGCAACTACATTGAACTGACGGCGAAAATCGTGTCGGCCTACGTCAGCAACAACACCGTGCCTGCCAGCGACATCCCAGGCCTGATCAACCAGGTGCATGCGGCGCTGAGCCGGGTATCCGGCAAATCCGCCGACGCCCCTTTAGAGCCGCTGCGGCCGGCAGTTTCGGTGAAGAAGTCGATCACGCCGGAATACATTGTCTGCCTCGAAGACGGCAAGAAGTTCAAATCGCTCAAGCGGCATTTGCGCACGCAATACAACATGACGCCGGAGCAATATCGGGAAAAGTGGGCGCTCGGCGCCGACTATCCGATGGTCGCGCCCAGTTACGCGGCCGCGCGCTCGCAATTGGCCAAACAAATGGGCCTCGGCCAGCAGCGCCGCCGCCGCGCCAAGTAATCGCCATCGCATCGCGCGGATTGCCGCCGCGGCGAGCCGCGGCGGATTTATTTTGGCGCCTTGGCCCGCTCGATTGTTGCCGATAAAAATCCTAATTATGTGGATAGCTGGCTGGTCATTTTTTTTGCAAATATCGAAAATACATTAATTCTATCAACTAGATAATTCCTCCTCTCCAAACTTATCCCCGCCGCCCTAATTTCGGCGATG
>CAVVNY010000012.1:0-102618 GCA_963749625.1 uncultured Alphaproteobacteria bacterium
AAGCGACAATATGGTGATTACCACCGCCCGCCATCGGCCACCCAGGGTTTTCATCTGGAAACACGGTGGCGAACGCCGCCTCGAGCGATATCTTCGCGCGTTCATTTTGCAGAATGGATGGAGTTTGAATTGGTAAAACAATTGGTTGGCTAAGAGTCACATAAATATCACGGTTAAAAATCATCTGTGCAGATTTGCTGTGCTTAGGCCCCGCTTACCCAAGGTTGTTTGCTATAGTTTATTCCAACATCTTGGATGTTTTTTGGAGACTGATTATGGCTCGCTTCCGTAGTGCAACGCTCGCCGCCATCGCTGTTCTCGGCTTCGCTTCGATGGCCTCCGCAGCCGACTTACCAGCCAAGGCACCGATGTACACAAAGGCGCCTGTCATGGCGCCGATGTACAACTGGACTGGCTTCTATATCGGTCTCAATGCTGGCGGCAGTTGGGGACGTCAGGAGAACGATCTCGTCACCGTTCCTGCCGGCCTGCTTGTCTTTTCTGGTTCCGACAAACTGGACGGTTTCATCGGCGGCGGTCAGATCGGCTACAACTGGCAAGTCAATCAGTGGGTCTTTGGCCTCGAAGGCGACTTCCAAGGATCGGCCCAAAAGGCGGATGGATCGTTTGTTATTCCTTCGTTCGCGGGTGTTGCAGTCATCCCTGGCCTGACAGCCAACTACACCGACAAACTCGAATGGTTCGGAACTGTGCGCGGCCGCGTCGGCTACGCCATGGGTGCGACAGGCAATTGGTTGCCCTATGTGACTGGCGGCTGGGCCTTTGGGCACGGCACCATCAGTGGAACGGGTACCACCACGCCGGCCGGAACCGTGCTCGCCTTCAGCGCCTCGCAAGACTACAGCGGCTGGACAATCGGCGGCGGATTGGAGTGGGCATTCGCAGATCATTGGAGCGCCAAGGCCGAATATCTGTATATAGACTTCGGTAATGGCCCGACCGTGACCGCCAATACGGCAGGCACGCTGGCAATCGCAAGCGGCAAGATGACGGATAACATTGCCCGCTTGGGCGTGAACTATAAATTCTAGGTACATACGCTATTCAGTCGATCGAGGCCGCCTTAGTTGGCGGCCTCTTTCATTTGGAGCCAAGTTCATCTCGAGCTAAGCGGGCGATGTCGTCTACTGGCAGTGTGTCACGAGTATCGCCGGTCCACACGGCGATGCGCAACTGTACGAGAGATGAAGGAGGACCCTTCGAGTTCGACAATCAGGTGTTGACCTCAAGCCACCGCAAGCTGCTGTCGTCAAGAGCGATGGTGGTGAGCGTTGCGGAAACGGCGGGACAAGATCCCGTCAGGCAAGGTTGAGAGAGGCGAGCGCAAGCAAACCGCTGATGACGTGTCGAAAAGCGATTAGACGATGCCAAAACCGAGGGGTTGCCATTCCTTCGGGATCAGCTTGGGGGATGCCTGAGACGGCCCAAGCGGCATCCGGCATGGAGGCGGCGCGAAGCTCAACCAGGCTCTTGTACGGAACGTGAGAACCTGTTGCTCCGATGCAAAGAGAGAAGTCTCAAGCGGCCAAAACCGCGAGGACGAGAGTACCGATGCGGAGCACAGGGGCGGAGCAGCCCGTAGTAGTGATGATGGTCCTGTAACGGGGCCGGAGCGAAGGGGCTGCGTTGTTCAGCCGAGTCTGTGGGTCAACTGAAGCCATCAGGCAATGGGAGGAGCCCGTGGACGAAGTAAAGCCGTTCGACATCCCCAAACGGGAAGTCTGGGAAGCCTTCAAGAAAGTGAAGGCCAACCAGGGAGCGGCTGGAGTAGACGGACAGTCGATTGCGGACTTCGAGGCTGATCTTTCGAACAACCTCTACAAGCTCTGGAACCGGCTGTCGTCAGGGAGCTACTTTCCTCCGCCGGTGCGGCGAGTGGATATTCCGAAGGCGGATGGCGGTACGCGCCCGTTGGGCATTCCAACTGTCGCTGACCGAGTCGCTCAGGAGGTCGCACGTCGCTACCTGGAGCCACGTTTGGAGCCGGTGTTTCATGTCGACTCCTATAGCTACAGGCCCGGCAAATCGGCGATCGATGCCGTGCGCCAAGCTCGTCAGCGCTGTTGGCGCTACGACTGGGTGCTCGATCTCGACGTAAAAGCCTATTTCGACAGCATCGATTGGGAGCTGATGCTCAAGGCGGTTCGTTATCATACGAACTGTCCGTGGGTGCTGCTCTACATCGAGCGCTGGCTGAAGGCCCCGGTGCAGATGGAGGACGGCAGCGTCGTGCCGCGCATGGCGGGAACTCCTCAGGGAGGGGTGGTAAGCCCCATCTTGGCAAATCTGTTTCTGCATTATGCGTTCGACACGTGGATGGCGAGAACGTTCCCGCATATCCCATTCGAGCGTTACGCGGACGACGCTATTTGTCACTGCAAGAGTGCCGACGAGGCGCAGGCGTTATGGGGCGCGATTGCCGACCGCTTTGCGGCCTGCAAGCTGGTGCTGCATCCCGAGAAGACGAGGATCGTCTACTGCAAGGATGCGAACCGGCGCGGCGAATTCCAAAACCAATCGTTTGACTTTCTTGGTTTCAGTTTCCGAGCGAGGAAAACGATGTGGCAAGGAATCCCCGCGCAAGGCTTCATGCCAGCCGTCAGCCCGAAGGCACTCATGGCCATCAGCCGGAGAATCCGGCGGTGGACGCTTCATCAGCGAAGTGACAAGTCCCTGCAAGAACTGGCCAACATGTACAACCCGTACATTCAAGGCTGGATCAACTACTACGGCAACTTCTATCGCACGCAGTTGCGTTCGACCCTGAAGAGGATCGATCTCTATGTCATCCGCTGGGCGTGCCGTAAATTTAAGCGGTTTCGCCACAACACCGAAGGGGCGAGAGATTGGCTTGAGCGGCTTCGCCGCGCAAATCCGACTCTCCTCGTTCACTGGCAGTTATGGCATAGCAACGGCCGAACATCGGGAGCCGTGTGAATCGAGAGGTTCACGCACGGTTCTGGGAGCGCCTGGAGGTGAAACTCCTCCGGGCAACTCGACCAATACGGACATTCCAGCTGCACCAGCGGACGTCCGCTGTTGGGGGTAAAGCGGACTTCACCCAAACGGTGTTTTAGGCGCGCACGCCCTAGCACTACTTTGGCAGATTTTGCGCGGGAATGAGGCCCCGGGGATTCCCGAATCACGTTTTCAATGATTCATGGATGGTCGGCTTTTTGGAGGGCTGACCATGGTGGACAAGACGTCGAGGTGGGAAGATGAGCTAAGACGCTGGCTCGAGCCATTCCTGGATCGTTTAGGTCACAAGGCTCGGCGGCGGATGTGTCCGCTTTATGTTTCGGGACTGATTGGGCCGGGCGATCGCAAGAGCGTCCAGCCAATGGCGGCGCGGCTGGCGCCAGGCGACTATGATCAATTGCATCATTTCATCGCTGATGGCGTCTGGGACGCGGCGCCGTTGGAAGCAGAATTGCTCGTTCAGGCTGACCGGCTCGTCGGCGGCAAAAATGCAGTGCTGGTCATCGACGACACATCGATGCCGAAGAAGGGCGATCGCTCGGTTGGTGTAGCTCCGCAATATGCATCAACTCTCGGCAAGACGGCCAATTGCCAAACGTTGGTGTCGCTGACGCTTGCGCGCGGTGAAGTGCCGGTAATGGTGGCGCTACGTCTCTTCATTCCCGAGAATTGGACGAGCGATCCGGCACGTCTGAAGCGTGCCGGCGTTCCAATCGAGCATCGCACGGCACGATCCAAGCCAGAGATCGCGCTGGCTGAGATCGACCGCGTGATCGCAGCAAGTGTTCAATTCGGTTGTGTGCTGGCGGACGCGGGATACGGATCGAGCGCGCCGTTCCGTCATGCTCTGAGCAAACGCGGCCTCTTGTGGGCAGTTGGTATGTCGCGGCGCCAGAAAGTCTATCCGACCGATGTCACCATGATCTTTCCGACGGAGAAAGCCCGTAAGCCGCGCAAACACCATATCCCGGATATGTCGCCAATTTCTGCCGAGACGATGCTGGTCGGCGTAAAGTGGCAGAAGATCAGCTGGCGCTGGGGCACGAAAGGCCCGCTAACATGCCTCTTCGCGGCACGGCGCGTGCGCATCGCGGACGGCCCAAAGCACCGCGTGTTTGATAAAGGTGTCGAGCGTATGCCTGGCGATGAAGTGTGGATCCTGGGCGAACGACGATCGAGCGGAGAGCAGAAGTACTACATCTCGAATCTGCCCGCTGACGTTTCGCTTAAGACGCTGGCAGCTGCCGTCAAGGCGCGGTGGATCTGTGAACAGGCGCATCAGCAATTGAAGGAAGAGCTGGGGCTCGACCATTTTGAAGGCAGGTCGTGGGCCGGATTACACCGACATGCCTTGATGACGATGATCGCTTACGCCTTCCTTCAATCCCGCCGCCTCACCGCAGCGGGACGGAAAAAAAAGAGTCTCAGGTCCACCGCCACAACCGAGCATGCCGGCCATCAGACAAGCCATCCTCGACCTCTTCGTGCGGCCTCCACCACTACGATGCACGCACTGTGAGATGCTGCTCGCAGGCCGCCTTCAGCAAAATCTGCCAAAGTAGTGCTAGTCTGCCTCGCCATATCCCCCCGCCGTCGGCGTCTGGATGATGACCGCCTCGTCGGCATCGATCACGGTTTCGTCGCAGCCTTGCAGGCGCTCCATGCGGCCGTCCTTGCGGCGCGCCCAGTTCTCGCCGACCTGGCCGGCCTCGCCGCCCGCTAAGCCGAACGGCCGCACGCGGCGATGGCCGGACAGAATGGTGCAGTCCATCTTCTCCAGGAAGCGGATGGTGCGGCGGATGCCGTCGCCGGCGTGCCATTTTCCCTTGCCGCCCGAGCCTTTGCGGATGTGGAAATCCTCCAGCACCACGGGATAGCGGAATTCCAAAACTTCCGGATCGGTCAGCCGCGTATTGGTCATGTGGGTGTGTACGGCGTCGGTGCCGTTGAAGCCGGGCCCCGCCGGCGAGCCCGAGCAGATGGTCTCATAATATTGATAGCGCGCATTGCCGAAATTGAGATTGTTCATGGTGCCTTGCGCCGCCGCCAAAGCGCCGAGCGCGCCGAACAGGCAATTGGTCACCGCTTGCGAGGTCTCGACATTGCCGGCGACCACGGCGGCCGGATATTCCGGCGTCAGCATGGAATGCGGCGGCACCACGATGTTGATCGGCCTTAAGCAGCCGGCGTTCATCGGGATGTCGTCATCCACCATGACGCGGAAAACATAGAGCACGGCCGCGCGGGTTACGGGCTCCGGCGCATTGAAATT
Source organism: uncultured Alphaproteobacteria bacterium (assembly GCA_963749625.1). Classification (GTDB taxonomy): domain Bacteria; phylum Pseudomonadota; class Alphaproteobacteria; order Rhizobiales; family Xanthobacteraceae; genus Pseudolabrys. Next base: position 5,273 of record CAVVNY010000012.1, read on the forward strand.
GGTCGGCTGCTGCGGGCTGGTGCCGGTGAAATCGACGGTCGCCTCGCGCTTTGCCTTGTCGACCGTGATCTTCACCTTGATCACGGTGCCCTGGTCCATTTCGTAGGAAAATTCCGAGTCGTGCAGCCGGTCGATCACGCGCCGCACGCTTTCGGCCGCGTTGTCCTGCACGTGCTGCATATAGGCCCTCACCACCGGCAGCGAGAACTGCGCCACCATCTTGCGCAGCTCGGCGACGCCCTTTTCGTTGGCGGCGATCTGCGCCTTCAGGTCGTTGATGTTCTGCACCGGATTGCGCGCCGGGTACTTCGCACCGGTCAGCGCCGCCATCAGCTCCTTCTCGCGGAAGCGGCCGCGGTCGACGAGCTTGAAGTTGTCCATATAGACGCCTTCCTGCTCGATGGTGGTGGCGTTGGGCGACATCGAGCCGGGCGAGATGCCGCCGACATCGGCGTGATGCCCGCGCGAGGCGACCCAGAACAGGATCGCCTTCTTTTTGTCGTCGAACACCGGCGTGCACACCGTGATGTCCGGCAGATGCGTGCCGCCGTTATAGGGCGCGTTGATGGCATAGACGTCGCCGGGCGCGATCTTGCCCTTGTTGTCGCGGATGATGGTCTCGACCGAACGGTCCATGGAGCCGAGATGCACGGGCATATGCGGCGCATTGGCAACGAGCGTGCCGTCATGGGCGAAGCAGGCGCAGGAGAAGTCGAGCCGCTCCTTGATGTTGACGGAGTAGGCGGTGTTCTGCAGCGACACGCCCATCTGCTCGGCGATCGACATGAACAGATTGTTGAACACCTCGAGCATGATCGGATCGGCATGGGTGCCGATGGCATGCGTGCGCTTGAGCTTCTTCGCCCGCGTCAGCACCAGGTGATTTTTGCGCGTCAGCTCCGCCTGCCAGCCGGGCTCGACCACGATGGTCTGGTGCGGCTCGATGATGATGGCGGCGCCTTGCACGCGCGCGCCGATCTTGAGCTGGTCGCGCGTATAGACGTTGGCCTTGTGCCATTGCCCGGCGGAGAAGAACTGCGTGCGCCGCGCCGGTTTTGGCAGCTTCGCGCGCGTAGCCTTGCCGGCGCGCTCGCTGAACTTGGCGCCGCCGCCGACCGCTTCGACCGACACGGCCTCGACCACCATCTGCTTCGAGCGGTCGATGAAGCCGAAGCGCGCCTTGTGCGCCTTCTCGAAGGCGCGCTGCATCGCCGGTGCGCTGCCCGCCGCCACCACCAGCGCCGTGTCGGTGCCGGCGTAGCGGATATGCGCGCGCACGAAAATCTTGATCTTGCCCGCCGGCACGCCCTGGCCGGCGACTTCCGTCTTCGCCTCTTTGCCGAGGCGGGCGCCCTCGCGCTTGATGGCGGCGAGCGCCTTGGCGCCGAACGCCAGTTCGATCGCCTGCTGCCGCGTGGCGCGGATGTCGGCGAGCCCCATGCCGTAGGCCGACAGCAGCGAGGAGAACGGATGGATCAGCACTTTGGTCATGCCGAGCGCGTCGGCGACCAGGCAGGCGTGCTGGCCGCCGGCGCCGCCGAAGCAGTTGAGCGCGTAGCGCGTCACGTCGTAGCCGCGCTGCACGGAAATCTTCTTGATCGCGTTCGCCATGTTCTCGACCGCGATCTTGATGAAGCCGTCGGCGATTTCCTCCGGCGTCTTGCCGCCGACTTTCTGCGCCAGATTGTTGAATCCGTGCCGCACCGCCTCGCCGTCGAGCGGCTGATCCTGATGCGGGCCGAAGATCTTCGGGAAGAAATCCGGGATCAGCTTGCCGGCCATCACATTGGCGTCGGTCACCGCCAGCGGCCCGTTGCGGCGGTAGCATTTCGGTCCCGGATTGGCGCCGGCCGAGTCAGGTCCGACGCGGAAGCGCGCGCCGTCGAAATGCAGGATCGAGCCGCCGCCGGCGGCGACCGTATGGATCAGCATCATCGGCGCGCGCATGCGCACGCCGGCGACTTCGGTCTCGAAGGCGCGCTCGTATTCGCCGTCGAAATGCGAAACATCTGTAGATGTGCCGCCCATGTCGAAGCCGATCAGGCGGTCGAAGCCGGCCTGCCGCCCGGTCTCCGCCATGCCGACCACGCCGCCGGCCGGTCCCGACAGGATGGCGTCCTTGCCCTGGAACAATTCCGCCGCCGTCAGCCCGCCCGACGACATCATGAACATCAGCCGCGCATTCGAGCGCCGGGCGTCGAGATCCTTATCGACCTGCGCCACATAGCGGCGCAGGATCGGCGACAGATAGGCGTCGACCACCGTGGTGTCGCCGCGGCCGACCAGCTTGATCAGCGGCGACACCTCGTGGCTCACCGACACCTGGGCGAAGCCCATGTCGCGCGCCAGCGCGGCGACCTGCTTCTCGTGCTCGGGATAGCGGTAGGCATGCATGAGCACGATCGCTACCGCGCCGATGCCATCGGCCTTGGCCGCGGCGAGATCGCGCTGCACCGTGTCGAGAACGGGCGCGCGCTCGACCGTGCCGTCGGCGCGCACGCGCTCGTCCACCTCGGCGACGCGTTCGTACAACATGTCGGGCTTGATGATGTGGCGGGCGAAAATCTTCGGCCGCGCCTGGTAGCCGATCTTGAGCGCGTCGCGGAAACCCTTGCTGATCAACAGCAGGGTGCGGTCGCCCTTGCGCTCGAGCAGCGCGTTGGTGGCGACCGTCGTGCCCATCTTCACCGCGCCGACGCGGCCGGGCGGGATGGCTTGGCCGGCTTTGAGCCCCAACAGGTCGCGGATGCCCTGCACCGCGGCGTCGGTATAGGCCTCCGGGTTCTCGGACAACAGCTTGTGCGCCACGAGCGAACCGTCCGGCCGCCGCCCCACCACGTCGGTGAAGGTGCCGCCGCGGTCGATCCAGAAATCCCAGAGTTGCGCTGACGTCAGGGTGGCCTCGTGACGCACTGGAACGAGAACAGCTTCCCTAAAGCGTCTTCGGTTTTAGGCGGGCTGCGGTGGTGCGCGAAACTATAGGTCGCGCACCACCGCGCTTGTCAACACGGCCTACGGACGGCTGCCGTTATGGTGGCCATTATCGTCGTAGGGCAGGGGCGGGATGACCGTGCGGATGCGCGAGATGGTGTAGTGCTTGACGTTCGAGGCCCATTGCGAGTCGACCGACTGCGGCAGCCCGATCAACCGCAGATCGAGCGTCAGGTTGCTGACGTAGAGATACTGGCCGTCTTTGCTGAAGTCGGGGCTCGCCGGAAAGATCAGCCCGTGCGGCACGCCGGCTTTGTCGAGGCCGTTGAAATCGCCGAGTTTGGCGATGGCCTTGCCGGTCGGATCGACCACGACGATCTCATCGGACTGGTTGGCCGCCACCCAGAGATTGTCGTGCGCATCGAGCACCAGCCCGTCGGCGCCGTTAATGCTGTTGACGAAGACTCGTGGCCGTTCGCCGGCGAACGCCGCCGTCACCGGGATCTTCACCACCGTGTCGTTGCCGGTATTGGCGACGAACAGCGCATTGCCCGCCTTGTTGAAGCCAAGCCCGTTGGCGCCGAACGGCGGCACGCCCGGGGTCGTGAGCAGCGGGTCTGTTTCGGCAGATGCGGTGGCGACGCCGCCGCCCGCACCGGTCTTCCAGATGATGCCGTTGAAGGAATCCGAGACGTAGACGTTGCCGGCCGCATCGAAAGTCAGTGCATTGAGGCCGGTGTTGCCGGGCGGGGTGGTCACCGTCATGAAGACGGACGAGGCGCCGGTATGCGGATCGACCTTCAGCACTTGCGCGGCGCCGAAGTCGATCACCAGGAACGCGTGCGTGGTCGGGTGGAAGCCGACGCCGAGCAGATGCGGCGACGAGTTGGCGACGCTCTTCTGCCGGATGAGGTGTCCGGCCGGGTCGAATACGTAGAGTTGGCCGAGCCCGGTAACGGCGCCGCCCGAATTGAAGCCGAAGGTCGTGACGTAAACATTGCCGTCCGGTCCGACCGCCAGGCCCTCCGGTCCGGTCGCGCCATCCGGCAGGATGGCGAAGACATCGGTGTCGCCGCGATCCCAGGCTTGCGCGGGCGTCAGGTTCAGCGCCGACAACAGCAAGCCGGCGCACGCGAATGCGATAACGCTCAACCTCATTCTCATGGTGTCCTCCCAGCTCTTTCTTAAGCGGCAGCCGGTCGGCGGATTGAGCAGTTGAGCCGCCAACGCGGGTCTAGTCGGCCGCATAGATGTTGACGAAGGCGCGTCAGCCTAGACATTCCCCGTTTTTGCCACAAGGGATGGTTGTGCCGGCGGCAGGACTGCCGTGCCGGGGGCAAGACAGGTCGAAGACAAGCCTGTTATCATCGCCGCGGGGAGGAACGTCATGGAACTTCCGCGCCGGCAATTCCTTCGTCTTGCCGCGGGCGCCGCCGCGCTCCCGGCTGTCGCGCGCAACGCTTGCGCCGAGACCTATCCGGCGCGGCCGGTGCACATCATCGTGCCGGTGCCGCCGGGCGGCGCGCTCGACATCATCGCGCGCCTGATCGGCCAATGGCTGTCGGCGCATCTCGGCCAGCCCTTCGTCATCGAGAACCGGCCGGGCGGCGGCACCAATATCGGCGTCGAGGCCGCCGTGCGCGCGCCCGCCGACGGCTACACGCTGCTACTGATCCCGCCGTCGGTGACGGTCAACGCCACGCTGTACAAGCTCAACTTCAATTTCATCCGCGACATGGCGCCGGTCGCCATGATCAGCGAATTGCCGCTGGTCATGGAGGTGAATTTATCGGTTCCGGCCAAAACGGTTCCCGAATTCATCGCCTACGCCAAGGCCAATCCGGGCAAGGTCAACATGGCCTCGGGCGGCAGCGGCAGCCCGTCGCATATCGTCGGCGAACTGTTCAAGATGATGACCGGCGTCAAAATGGTGCATGTGCCGTACCGCGGCGGCGCGCCGGCGCTCACCGATCTCATGGGCGGGCAGGTGCAGGTCATGTTCAGCCCCTTGCCGGAGTCGATCGCGTCGATCCGGGCCGGCAAGGTGCGCGCGCTGGCGGTGACCACCGCGCAGCGCTCGGCGGCGCTGCCCGACGTGCCGAGCGTCGGCGAATCCGTGCCGGGCTTCGAGGCCAGCACCTGGCAAGGCATCGGCGCGCCGGAAAACACGCCGGCCGAAATCGTCAGTCAACTGAACAAGGCGATCAATGCCGCGCTCGGCGACGCGGAAATCAAAACGCGCCTTGCCAATCTCGGCACCGCGCCGGCGCCGATGTCGCCCGCCGCCTTCAAGAGCCTGATCGTCGCCGAGACCCAGAAGTGGGCCAAGGTGATCCACGAGGCCGACATCAAGCTGCAGTGACACCCGCCTGTCGGGGCCAAAACAAGCCTGCTAGACTTGGCCGCACCGGCAATCGCAAAAAAATAATGCCGTAGGGGAGAAACGCCATGAAGCTTCGCCGCCGTCAATTTCTGCAATTCGCCGGCGCCGCCGCCGTCGCCGCGCCCGCTTTTTCTGTTCGCGCCTGGGCGCTCGATTATCCGACGCGGCCGGTGCACCTGATCGTCGGCTTTGCCGCCGGCGGGCCGCAAGACATCGTCATGCGGCTGATGTGCCAATTCCTCTCCGAGCGGTTCGGCCAGTCCTTCATCGTCGAAAACAAGCCCGGCGCCAGCGGCAATGTCGGCGCCGAGACGGTGGTGCGCGCGGCGCCCGACGGCTACACGCTGCTCTCGGTATCCTCGCCCAACGCCATCAACGCGTCGCTCTACAAGAATCTCAATTTCAATTTCATCCGCGACATCGCGCCGGTCGCCAGCATCATGCGTGTGCCGCTGGTGATGGAGGTCAATCCGTCGCTTCCGGTCAAGACCGTTCCCGAGTTGATCGCCTATATCAAAGCCAATCCCGGCAAGATCAGTTACGCCTCGGCAGGCATCGGCACGCCGCAGCACGTCTCCGCCGAACTGTTCAAGATGATGACCGGGGTCGAGATGGTGCAGGTGCCCTATCGCGGCGCGGCGCCGGCGCTCACCGATCTGATCGGCGGCCAGGTGCAGGTGATGATCGACACCTCGCCGGCCTCGATGCAGCACATCCGCTCGGGCAAAGTGCGGGCGCTGGCGGTCACCACGGCGACGCGCGCGGCCGTGCTGCCCGATCTGCCGACGGTCGCCGAATTCCTGCCCGGCTACGAGGCGACCTCGTGGTTCGGCATCGGCGTGCCGAAGAACACGCCGCCCGAGATCATCGGCAAGCTCAACCAGGCCATCAATGCCGGCCTCGCCGATCCCAAGGTCAGCGCGCGGCTGAAGGACCTCGGCGGCATCATCATCCCGGGCACGCCCGCCGACTTCGGCAAGCTCATCGTCGGCGAAACGGAAAAATGGGCCAAGGTGATCGCTTTCTCGGGCGCCAAAGCGAACTGAGAGCGTCCCGCCTGTGCGGGCGAAAACAAGCCTGCTAGACTTAGGCCTGCTGGGGGCAATCAAAACAACAAGACTATCGGGAGGAACGCTATGAAATTGCGCCGCCGTCAATTCCTGCAGCTTGCCGGGGCCGCCGCCGCGCTGCCGGCGATCTCGTCCGTCGCCCGCGCCGACACTTATCCGTCGCGGCCGGTGCGCATCGTCGTCGGCTTTCCGCCCGGTTCGGCGACCGACACCGATATGCGCCTGATCGCCGCGCCGCTCGGGCAGAAGCTCGGGCAGGAATTCATCGTCGAGAACAAGCCTGGCGCCGGCAGCAACCTCGCCGCCGAGATTGTCTCGCGCGCCTCACCCGACGGCTACACGCTGCTGGCGATGACAATCACCAACGCGGTCAATGCCACGCTTTATCAAGGGCTGTCGTTCGATATTCAGAAGGACATCGCGCCGGTCATCGCCACCTTCGAGTCGCCCAACCTCCTGGTGGTGAGTCCGTCGGCTGCCCGCCAAGACGCTTGCCGAATTCATCGCCTACGCCAAGGCCAATCCGGGCAAGATCAACTACGCCTCGTTCGGCGTCGGCAGCGCCCCCCACATGAACGGCGAATTGCTCAAGCTGATGGCCGGCATCAATCTGGTGCATGTGCCGTATCGGCAGAGCCCGGTGCCGGATCTGCTCAGCGGGCAGGTGCAGGCCTTCATCGGGCCGATGCCGGTGAGCATCGCTTTTGTCCGGTCCGGCAAATTGCGCGCCTTGGGCGTGACCAGCGCCAAGCGCAATGCCGCGCTGCCGGACGTTCCGACGATTGCCGAAACCGTGCCGGGCTTTGACGCCGGCATCTGGCACGGCATCGGCGCGCCCAAGGGCACGCCGAAGGACATCATCGCCACGCTGAACAAGGAGATCAACGTCATCCTCGCCACGCCGGCGATCAAGGAGAAGTTCGGCAACATCGGCGGCACGGCGATCGGCGGCACGCCGGAAGACTACGGCAAGTTCATCGCCACCGAGATCGCGAAGTGGGGCAAGGTCATCAAGGCGGCCAACATCAAGCCGGTGTCCGCGCACTGATGGCCAATCTGAAAGTGCTGAGCGGCAATGGCCCGCGCGCCGCCGTGCGCGAACTGTGCGAGCAGTTCGCGCACGCGACCGGGCACGCGGTCGATCTGCAGCTCGACGTCAACCCTGAGGTTGTCAGGCGCGGGCAGGCGGGCGAAGCCTTCGACGTCGCGGTCGGCAATCCCTCGACCATCGAGCAATTGATCGCGTCCGGTCATGTGGTCGCCGGCAGCCTCACCGGCTTCGGCGCCTCCGGTCTTGCCGTCGGCATACGCGCCGGCGCGGCCAGGCCCGCCATCGGCACGGTCGACGACTTCAAACGCACGCTCACCGCCGCCAAGGCGGTTGCGTATCCCGGCGCATGGCGCCAGCGGGTTGTATTTCGCCGGCCTCGTCGACCGCCTGGGGCTCGCGCGCGAGATGCAAGGCAAGCTCAAGCCGATGCCGGCGGAAGACTGCGTCGAGGTGGTGGCGCGCGGCGAAGCCGACATGGTCGTGGTGGTGGCGACGCGCATGGTCGGCGTTGCCGGCATCGAGGTGGCGGGCCCGCTGCCGCAATCCTTGCAGACCCGAATCGAATTTGCCGCGGGCTTGAGCGCGGCGGCGAGGCAACCCGAAACCGCGCGGGCGCTGATCGCGTTCCTCAGCGCGCCGTCGGCGGCGGCGACCTTGCGCTCCAAGGGCGTCGAACCGGTAGCCTGATGCTTTCGCCGGTCTTGCCACCGGCCTTGGCTTGGCCCCATGCTTGCTTCTCATCGTCCTGGCCGCAGCGGGCGAGCAAAGCCGCGCGGTCCTCATGGAGGCAATAATGACGAAACTTGTGCGCGCGTTCGCCGGGCTGTTGCTCGCGGGCGGCTTGGCGACGGCGGCTTCGGCGCAGACCAAATGGGACATGCCGACGCCCTATCCGGACGGCAACTTCCACACCCGCAACATCGCCCTGTTCGCCGCCGACGTGGCGAAAGCGACCAACGGCTCGCTCACCATCACCGTGCATTCGGCCGGCTCCCTGATCAAACATGCCGAGATCAAGCGCGCCGTGCGCCAGGGCACCGCGCCAATCGGCGAGATCATCGAGTCGCTCGCCTCCAACGAGTCGCCGGTCTACGCCATCGACTCGCTGCCGTTCCTCGCCACCGGCTATGACGCGTCGAAAAAGCTCTACGACGCGCAGAAGCCATTCCTGCAGAAGCAGCTCGCCTCGGAAGGCCTGATGCTGCTCTTTTCGGTGCCGTGGCCGCCGCAGGGCTTCTACGCCAAGAAGGAGATCAAGTCGGTCGCCGAACTCAAGGGCATGAAGTTCCGCACCTACAACGCCACGATCGGCCGCATCGCCGCGCTCGCCGGCGCCATCCCGACCCAGATCGAGGTGCCCGACCTGCCGACCGCCTTCGCCACCGGGCGCGTCGACGTGATGATCACCTCGGCCTCGACCGGCGTCGACACCAAGGCGCAGGACTATCTCACCAACTACATCGACACCCAGGCCTGGCTGCCGCGCAACATCGTGTTCGTCAACAAGGCGGCGTTCGACAAGTTGACGCCGGCGCAGCAGAAGGCGGTCACCGAGGCCGCCAAGACCGCCGAGACGCGCGGCTGGAAAATGTCGGTCGAGGAAATGACCGTCAAGACCAAGGCGCTCATTGCCGCCGGCATCAAGGTGACGCCGCCGACGCCCGAGTTCAAAGCCGGCCTGGCCAAGATCGGCGACGAAATCACGGCGGAATGGGAAAAAGCCGCCGGCGCCGACGGCAAGGCCATGCTGGCGGCGTTTAAGAAGTGACGCTGCCGGTACGTAACCGCTAGCACGGCGTAACCCTCTCCCCTTGCGGGAGAGGGTAGCCGAGCACGGCGAGAGGCCTGAGACATGCGCCGCTTCCTCGACAGACTCTACGCCGCCACACTTTGGGCCTCGGCGCTTTGCCTTGCGGCAATCGCGCTTCTGGTCGGCGTGCAGCTCGCCAGCCGGCTGCTCGACGGCGCGCTGGCGCTGCTGCATCTGCCGCGCACCGATTTTGTCATCCTTTCGCTCGCCGAAATCTGCGGCTATCTGCTCGCCGGCGCGAGCTTCCTGGCGCTCGCCGGCACGCTGAAGGCCGGCGCGCATATCCGCGTCACCATGGTGCTCGGCTTCATGAGCGAGCGCGTGCGCCGCTTCGCCGAACTCTGGGCCTTCGGCTTTGCCGCCGCCGCCGCCGGCTACATGACCTGGAATCTCGTCAGCTTCGCCTGGGTGTCGTTCCAGTTTCACGAGGTATCGAACGGCGTGGTGCGCGTGCCGCTGGCCTATCCGCAGGCCGCGATGGCTTTCGGCGCCGCCGTCCTCACCATTGCGCTCGCCGACGAGTTCGTCGCCGTGCTGACGCGCGGCCGCCCGAGTTTCCGCGCCGCCGAGGAAGCCATCACGCTGGGTAAGGAGGGGTGAGCGCATGACGCTCGATCCATACTCCGCTCATTCCCGCGGTAGCGGGAATCCAGAGTTGCGTGCGCAAGCTCAGGAATTTTTGGCACTGCATCCCCGCGTGCGCGGCGATGAGCGGGTGGAAGCATGAGCGTCGTCGAACTCTCCCTCGTGCTGATGCTGCTGTTGTTCGCGATCCTCGGCTCCGGCGTGTGGATCGCGCTGGCGCTGGCGGTCTGCGGCTACGTCGCCATCCTCACCAAACTGTCGACGCCGGCGGGGCAGGTGTTGGCGACCTCGATGTGGGCGGCCTCCGATTCCTGGGACCTGACCGCGCTGCCGATGTTCATCTGGATGGGCGAGATCCTCTACCGCACCAAATTGTCCGAGGACATGTTCGCCGGCCTGGCGCCCTGGCTGCAGAAGCTGCCCGGCCGGCTGTTGCACGTGAACGTGGTCGGCTGCGCCATCTTCGCCGCGGTGTCGGGCTCCTCGGCCGCCACCTGCGCCACCATCGGCCGCATCGCGCTGCCCGAACTCTTGAAGCGCGGTTACGACGAGAAGATGGCGATCGGCACGCTCGCCGGCTCCGGCACGCTCGGCCTTTTGATTCCGCCTTCGATCATCCTGATCATCTACGCCACCGTCACCGAACAATCGATCGCGCGGCTGTTCATCGCCGGCGTCATCCCCGGCATCATGCTGGCGGGCTTGTTCATGGGCTTCATCGTGGTCTGGGCGCTGCTCAACAAGCACCGCATGCCGCCGCCCGAGCCGTTCGTGCCGTTTGTCGCGCGCATCAAGGCGGCGCGCCGGCTGATCCCGATCGTGCTGCTGATCCTCGGCGTCATCGGCTCGATCTATGGCGGGCTGGCGTCCGCCACCGAGGCGGCGGTGGTCGGCGTATTTCTCTCGCTGTTTCTGTCCTGGTGGACGGGCACGCTGACCAAAGACGGCTTTCGCGACGCGCTCCTGGCCGCGACCCGCACCTCCTGCATGATCGCCTTCATCCTGGCGGGCGCCGCCTATCTCACCGCTGCCATGGGCTTCACCGGCATTCCGATCGCGCTGGCCGAATGGATCGGCGGCTTCAAGCTGGCGCCCTGGGCGCTGCTTTCGGCGCTCACCGCGTTCTATGTCGTGCTCGGTTGCTTCCTCGACGGCATTTCGATGGTGGTGCTGACCACCTCGATCATCATCCCGCTGGTGCAGAAATCCGGCTTCGACCTGATCTGGTTCGGCATCTATGTCGTGCTGGTGGTTGAGATGGCGCAGATCACGCCGCCGGTCGGCTTCAATCTCTACGTCCTGCAGGGCATGACCGGACGCAACATCTTCACCATCGGCGGCTACGCGCTGCCGCTGTTCTTCCTGATGTGCGCGGCGGTCGCGCTGGTGACGATGTTCCCGGCGATCGCGCTCTGGCTGCCCTCGACCATGCTGGACGCCTCGCACTAGCGGTGTGAATTGCCGCGCGCGAACGCCGGCGGCCGGCACAATCGCGCGCTGCCAAGCCGCGGAAGCGTTTTTTGACGTGAAATGTCAGCGCATTACTGCCTTGCGGTTGCGGCGCGACACGCCATTATTTCTCGCAAGGTGGTCTGTTTTGAACAGTCAGCCGGCTTGGCGCGTGCCTATGATCTTACCGTCGATTGACAAAGTAGGCCGGTTCAACCCCTCTTCGCGGCCTATTGTTTCGGTCATGTGCAATGCGTGATCGTCAGAGAGCCCGGCTAGTCCATTAGCCGGGCTCTCGTTTTTTTCAGGCGGCCGTGCGGCGAAATCCACACCTGGCGCGCCGGTTTTTTCCGTGCAAGCGGTCCCTTTCCATCGCCGGCAAAAACCTGAACAATGTTGCCAAGAACATCAGGGAGGATTCGTTTTGAGAAAAGCCGTTGTATCGCGCTCGCGCTCGCGCTGTTCGCGCTGACGCCCGGCGCCTTCGCGCAGGATTATCCCAACCGCGTCATCACGCTGGTGGCGCCGTTCCCGCCCGGCGGGCCGTCCGACACCACCGCGCGCATGATCGTCGGCCCGATGTCGCAGGCGCTCGGCCAGCAGATCATCGTCGAGAACGTCACCGGCGCCGGCGGCACCATCGGCAGCAACAAGGTCGCCAAGGCCAAGCCCGACGGCTACACCATCATGGTGTCCGGCTCGGGCACCCACGCGGCGGCCGAATTCCTCAACAAGGATCTGCAATACCGTTCCACCGATTTCACGCAGATCGGCCTGATCAATATTTCGCCGGTGGTGCTGGTGGCGCGCAGCGCGGTGCCGGCCAAGACGCTGAAGGACTTCGTCGCCTATCTGAAAGCCAACGAGAAGAAGGTGACCGAAGCCGACGCCGGCGTCGGCTCGATCTCCAATCTCGCCTGCTCGGTGTTCCATTCGGTCGCCGACGTGCATCCGACCGTCGCCTCCTATCGCGGCACGCCGCAGGCGACCATGGATCTGGTCGCCGGCACCGTCGATTTCGGTTGCAACCAGATCGTCAACATCGTCCAGCACATCAAGACCGGCAAGCTCAAGGCCTTCGCGGTCACCGGCGACAAGCGCTCGCCGATGCTGCCCGACGTACCGACCACCGCGGAAGCCGGCCTGCCGCAGTTCAACGTCACGGTCTGGTTCGGCCTGTCGGCGCCGAAAGGCACGCCGGCGCCTATCGTCGCCAAACTCAACAAGGCGCTTGCCGTCGCGCTCAACGATCCGAACGTGGTCAAGCGTTTCGCCGACCTGGGCTACGACGTGGTGCCGCCGGACAAACGCAGCGCCGCCTATTTCGACAAGTTCTACACCGACGAAGTCGCGCTCTGGGCCAAGGTGCTGGGCGGCCTCGGCATGGGCAAGAAGTAATCGCATGAACAGTGGAAATGGCGGCCGCGCGTGGCGGCCGATGCGTGAGATCGAACTCGTCGCCGGCACGCCGCCCGGCGGCGGGCAGGACCGCCCGGCGCGCGCGCTCATCGAGGTGTTGACCAGGCATCGCCTGCTCGACGTGCCGGTGAAGCTCACCAACGTCGCCGGCCGCGGCGGCGGCAATGCCTGGGACCACCTGCGCCGGCACGCCGGCGACGCGCACGTGCTGGCGATCAATTCGCCGACCATCATCAGCAACAAACTGCTCGGCGTCGCCGCCGCCGATTATTCCGATCTGACGCCGCTGGCGAACCTCTATACCGAATATCCGATCTTCATCGTGCGCGCGGCTTCGCCGCTCACCGGCATCGGCGAGTTGATCCGCCGCTTGCGCGATGCGGCTACGGTGCCGATCGCGCTCGCCACGGCCGTCGGCAATCCCAACCACATCGCGCTGGCGCGGCTGACGCGGCACGCCGGCGGCGACGTCAAGGCGCTCAAGATCGAGGTGTTCGATTCGGCGCGCTACGCCATCGCGCACGTGCTCGACGGCAAGGCCGAGCTCGGCGTCATCACGGCGGTGAGCGCGGTGCCGGAACTGACCGCGGGCGCACTGCGCACGCTGACGCTGTCGGCGCCGCGCCGGCTCGGCGGCGTGTTCGAGGGCGTGCCGACGCTGGCCGAAAGCGGCATCGACTGCAAAGTCGGCATGTGGCGCGGGCTGATCGCGCCCGGCGGCATTGCGCAGGACGCGGTGGAATTCTGGACCAAGGTTCTCACCGCCGCGACGGCGACCGACGACTGGCGCGCCGAACTGGCGAAAAAATACTGGGCCGACACGTTTCTCGCCGGCGCCGGCGAGCGCAAGTTCCTCGACGAGGAACGCGATGTAACGGCCGCGGCGTTGCGCGATCTCGGGCTGGTGACATGAGCGACGTGGCAGCCGGAGAGGGCCGTGCAACTTGTCGCCGGCACGCCGCCCGGCGGCGGGCTCGACCGCGTGGCGCGCGCGCTGGCCAAAGCCATCACGCAAGCGCGCCTGCTCGACGTGCCGGTCGAGGTGGTCAACGTGCCGGGCGACGGCGCGCGCCGCGCCTGGACGCAGGTGATCGACAAACATGCCGGCGACGCGCATGTCGTCGGCATCAGTTCGCCCAATCTCGTGACCGATTATCTCGCCGGCATCGCCACTTTCGAGCACAGCAAATACACACCGATCGCCACGCTGGTGACGGAATACATCGCCTTCGCGGTCGGCGCCGGTTCGGATTTGAAATCCGGCGGCGGCATGCTGGCGCGTTTGCGTGACAATGCGAAAGGCGTCACCGTCGCGTTGTCGACCGCGCTCGGCAATCCCAACCACATCGCGCTGGCGAAACTGACCAAGCAGGTGGGCGGCGACGTCAACGCGCCGGTCATCCGCGTATTCGATACCGCGCTCGATTGCGTCGCCGACGTGATCGCCGGCCGCAGCGACGTCTGCGCCGTCACCGCGGCGAGCGTCATCGCCGAGTTGAACGCAGGCCGCCTGCGCGTGCTGGCGATCACGGCGCCCACGCGGCTCGCCGCGCCGTTTGCCGGCGTGCCGACCTGGGGCGAGCAGGGCGCCGGTTGTGTGATCGGCGCCTGGCGCGGCGTCAGCGGGCCGAGCGGCCTTTCGGCGGCGCAGGTGAAATTCTGGGAAGACGTCGTCTCCGCCGCCACGCGAGAGCCGTGCTGGCAGGAGGACCTCGCGCGCTTGAGCTGGTCGCCGATGCTGCAGACCGGCGCGCCCTTGCGCGCCTACCTCGGCAACGAACGCGCGGAATTCGCCGCGGTGCTGGGCGAGTTGGGGCTGCTCAAGGCCGCCGGCTGATCGCGCGGCTGTTCTGTTTCGTTCGATCGGCGAGGAAACGCCCGAACTGCCGAGGAACGACAGGCTCGGCGCCGAGCAACGCGTCGTCTACGAGCGTGACGGAAATGACGCCGCCGTATTTGCTGGCTTTGCGGATGCGCCGGCTGCATGCGCCGGCCGCCGTCGTTATGCAAAAATGGCGGGGGCCCGGCGGTTTTTCCGCCGAGCCCCCTTGAACATATCAGCCGGCCTATAAGCCGGGTTCTGTAAGGCCTGCCGTCCTAGGCAGACGTGACGGCCATTCCTCTAGTGCGCCGGTTGCCCGGCGCATCAAGCAACCTACCCGAACGACTGGCCCGGACGGACCCGAGGCTTGCGCCCCAACGTCGTTCCTATTCGGTCTTGCTCCCGGTGGGGTTTGCCGTGCCGCCGCCGTTGCCGGAAGCGCGGTGCGCTCTTACCGCACCGTTTCACCCTTACCGCGGCCAATACACAACGCAGCCGCGGCGGTCTGTTCTCTGTGGCACTGTCCCTGAAGCCTCGCCCCGTTAAGGGTTCGACCCCGCCGGACGTTATCCGGCACCGTTCGTCCATGGAGCCCGGACTTTCCTCCCCGGCCGCCTTTCGGCATTGGCGCGGGACGGCCGTCCGGCCGACTGACGCTTGTAGACTTGGCCGTGCGCGCCGCATCCGTCAAGCGCGCGCGGCCGCCGAGGTTAACCTTTTGCGTGATTGGCGGCCGCCGCGCCGCCGCACTAGCTATGACGGGAAAGGATGACGCCATGTCCGATGAAACGAAATTTTTCGCCGCCCTGCGCAGCGACGGTCCCGCCGCCGATCGCGCCGATAAAATGGGCCTTTATGCCTGGCTGATCGGGGATTGGATTTTCGACGCCACCGTCCACAAGGACGACGGAACAACGCACAAAGGTGAGGGAGAAATCCATTTCATCTGGGCGCTCGACGGCCGCGCCATACAGGACGTCTGGATTCTGCCGGGCTTTTTCTACGGCACCACGCTGCGCGTCTACGATCCGGCGCTCGATGCCTGGCACATTCTGTGGAACGACCCGCTCAAGCAGTATTATACGCGCCAGCTCGGCCGCGCGCAGGGGCGCGACATCGTGCAGGACGGCAAGACCGCCGACGGCACGCCGGTGCGCTGGACATTCACCGACGTCACGCCCAACTCGTTCCGCTGGCGCGGCGAGCGCTCGCTGGACGGCGGCGCGTCGTGGCAATTGCAGTCCGAGTTCATCGCCCGCCGGGCGCCCAAATGAATAAGCGGCTTTCGCCGTCGACCGCGATGGCGTCCGGCTCGAAGCCTATTGCGCCGCTTGGCCGATCGGCGCCGGCCGCGTCTCCAGCAACGCCCGCAGCGTGAGTAAAGTCGAGGCGTCGGCGACGCCGTCCACCCGGGAGGGGCGGAAATGGCGCTGGAACGCGGTGACGACGTCGCGCGTGGCGTCGTCATAAACGCCGGTCTCTTCGATGCCGTAGCCGTAACCGCGCAGCACGCGCTGCAGCCGCTTCACCGCGTCGCCGCGCTCGCTGGGCATGAGAGTCGGGCCGTCGAGATTGAGCGGGGCCGGGCGCACCCAATGGCCGACGCCGGAGTCGCTCAGCAGCTCCCAGGGGAACTTCTCGCCCGGATCCTGCTTGCGCGACGGCGCCACGTCCGAATGCGCCAGGATGCGGCCGGCATGGATCGGTCCGCGCCGGGTGAGGATCGATTTGCACAGCGAGATCACCGCCGCGATCTGCCGCAGCGGATAGTCGGGATAGCCGAACTCGTGCCCCGGATTGACGATCTCGATGCCGATCGAGCAGGAATTGATGTCGGTTTCGCCGGCCCAGGACGACACGCCGGCGTGCCAGGCGCGCAACGTCTCCGGCACGCATTGCACGATGCGGCCGTCCTCGAACACCACGTAATGGGCCGAAACCTTGCTGTCGGGCGCGCAGAGCCGGCGCAGCGCAGCCTCGCCGCTTTGCATGCCCGTGTAGTGCAGCAGAATCATATCGGGTGCGCGGCCGTCCTTGCGCTCGTCAAAGTTGGGCGAGGGCTCGACAGCGGCAACAATGAACAAATCCGGCGGAAATGCCGACATGAGCCGGACCCAAAGTGAATGCGCGAGGCGCGGAAGCCGCATCTTTCGCTGCCCGCCGGCGAAAAATCAACACTGGCGCCGGCATCCCTGTTCCGCGCCGTTGCCGCCTTATTTGCGCGGCGGACGGCGGCCTATTTCCGGTCCCGGGAAAGACGCCCGGCGGCAATAAATCCTTAAGCTTAAAGGCTGTTAATCGGGTTCTGACGGTGCGATGCGCCGGCGCCCGAAGGAAGGGTGCCGGGCAGGGTCATTCCATTAATGCCCATTATAACCCATGAAATCCGGCGATTTCTCAGCAAGGATGGCGGACCGCCCCGTGTTCTGGGCCGCTCCAGCAACTTTTGCGGCCTTGGCCCGTTCGCGCGCCGCCCGCTTCGTCGCGCACGCCATACCCGGAGCATCGGAATGAGCGCGGACGGCGGCAGCTCTGCGGCTGTCGCAGGCGGAGCAGCCCGCCATATCCCTGTGCTGGGCGTCCCGGCGCTTGCCATGCTCAACGTGCATGACGGCGGCGTCTATATCGATGCCACTTTCGGTGCCGGCGGCTATACGCGCGCGATTCTTGCCGCCGCCAATTGCAAAGTTATCGGCATCGACCGCGACCAGAGCGCGATCGCGGCCGGCGCGGATCTCGTGCAGGCCGCCGATGGCCGCCTCACGCTGATCGAGGAGCGTTTTTCCAATCTCGACGATGCCGCGCACGATGCCGGCTTCGCGGAAGTCGACGGCGTGGTGCTCGACCTCGGCGTCTCTTCCATGCAGCTCGACCGGGCCGAGCGCGGCTTCTCCTTCCGCCTCGACGGGCCGCTCGACATGCGCATGGGCGGCGATGGCCCGAGCGCGGCCAATGTGGTCGCCGGCGCGAGCGAGCGCGATCTCGCCAATATCATTTTCATTCTCGGCGAGGAGCGTCATTCGCGCAGCGTCGCGCGCGCCATCGTCAAGGCCCGCGCCCAAGCGCCGATCCTCACCACGCGGGCGCTCGCCGATATCGTTTCTTCGGTTGTGCATTCGCGCCCGGGCGACATCCACCCGGCCACGCGCACGTTCCAGGCGCTGCGCATTTTCGTCAACGATGAGCTGGGCGAACTGGCCGGTGCGCTCGCCGCCGCCGAGCGCATCCTCAAGCCGCACGGCCGTTTGGTGGCGGTGTCGTTCCACTCGCTCGAAGACCGCATCGTCAAATCGTTCCTCGGCGGCCGCAGTGAGACACGCGCCGGTTCGCGTCACGCTCCGGAACTCAAGCGGCCGGCACCGACGTTCCGGGTGCTCACCAAGCGGCCGGTCGTTGCCGATGCAGACGAGATAGCCCGCAATCCGCGTTCCCGTTCGGCCAAGCTGCGCGCCGCCGAGCGTGAGCCGGCGCCCGCACGCCCGGACGACCTGTCCGATTTGCTGCCGCGCCTGCCGTCGCTCGCCGATGTGTTGAAGAAGGGACGCTGACCGATGCGCCTTCTCAACATTTTCGTCATCGGCGCGCTGATCCTGGCGGCATCCTTCGTCTACAAGATCAAATTCAATTCCACCCTGCAGGCCGAGCGCGTCGCCAAGGTCGCCGGCCAATTGCGCCGCGAACGCGACGCCATCGCCACCCTGCGCGCCGAATGGGCGAAGCTCGACACCCCCGGCCGCATCCAGGGTCTGGCCGACCGTCATCTGGCGTTGCGGCCGATCCTGCCGACGCAGTTCGACAATCTCGACCGGCTGCCGGCGCGCCCCGAGCCCGCGGTGCAGCCGCCGTCCGCGGACCCGATCGGCGCCATGCTGACGCCGGCATCGCCCGAGACCACCGGCAGCGTGCCGGTGCAGCGGTGATCCAATGAGCCCAGCACAAAAAACGCCGGAGACCCGCTGGCAGCGATTCATGCGCTCGTTTCTCTATGGCCTCGACGTCGACCGCAACGTCAAAGCCAAGGCGCGGCTCGGCCTCGCCATTGTCGCCTTCGCCGTCATCTACGGGGTGATCGCGCTGCGGCTGGTGATGTTCGCCGAGCAGGCCGACGGCCACGGCACAAGGCGAAGCGTCGGCCAAGACGCCATCGCCACCGCCCGGCCCGATATCCTCGACCGCAACGGGCAAATCCTCGCCACCGACGTCAAGACGCCGTCGCTGTTCGCCGAGCCGCGCAAGCTCATCGATGTCGACGAGGCGGAGGAACTGCTCACCGCGGTGCTGCCCGATCTCGACGCCACCGAAGTGCGCGAGCGCCTGTCGTCGAAGAAGGGCTTCGTCTGGCTCAAGCGCGAGATCACGCCGAAGCAGGAGCAGGAGATCCACCGGCTCGGCATTCCCGGCGTCGGCTTCCTCACCGAGAACAAGCGGGTCTATCCGAACGGCCCGGTGGTCTCGCACGAGATCGGCCACGTGAACATCGACAACCAGGGCATCGCCGGCATCGAGAAATGGCTGGACGGGCAGGGGCTCGCCGCGCTGCACATGGCGGGGCTCGCCACCGACCGGCTGCAACGGCCGGTACAGCTCGCGCTCGATCTGCGCGTGCAGTTCGCGCTGCGCGACGAGCTTGTCGCCGCGCGCGAGAAATTCAAGGCGAAGGCGTCGTCCGGCATCGTGCTCAACGTCAACACCGGCGAAGTCGTCGCCATGGTATCGGAGCCGGACTACGACCCGAACAATCCGCGCGAGGCGAACGACCCGACGCGGATCAACCGGCTGACCACCGGCGTCTACGAGATGGGCTCGACGTTCAAGGTGTTCACCGTTGCGATGGCTCTGGATTCCGGCAAGGCGACGCTGTCGTCGATGTTCGATGCCAGCCATCCGCTGCAATACGGCCGCTTCGCCATCCACGACTACGAGCCGATGCACCGCGCGCTGTCGGTGCCGGAGATTTTCACTTATTCCTCCAACATCGGCGCCGCGCGCATGGCGCTCGCCGTCGGCGTCGCCGGGCACCAGGCCTTCTTGCGAAAGATGGGCCAGCTCGACCGGCTGCGCACCGAATTGCCGGAAAGCGCCGAGCCGATCGTGCCCAAGCGCTGGGGCGAGCTCAACACCGTCACCATCGCCTTCGGCCACGGCCTGTCGGTGGCGCCGCTGCAGGCGGTGATGGGCGTGGCGGCGACCCTCAATGGCGGGCTGCTCATTCCGCCGACCTTCCTCAAGCGCAGCGAGAGCGAGGCGAAGGCCTTGGCCAAGCAGGTGCTCAAGCCCGAGACCAGCCGCGAAATGCGCTATCTGATGCGGTTGAACGCCGAGAAAGGCACCGCCACCAAAGCCAACGTCAACGGCTACTACATCGGCGGCAAGACCGGCACGGCGGAGAAGGTCATCAACGGCCATTATGCCAAGCACAAGCTGTTGACCGATTTCATGGCCGTGCTGCCGGCCGACAAGCCGAAATATCTGATGATCATCATGCTCGACGAGCCGCAGCCGACGCCGGAAACGCACGGCTTCGCCACCGCCGGCTGGAATGCCGCGCCGACCGCTGCCAAGGTGATCGCGCGCATTGCGCCGCTGCTCGATCTCGAACCGCGTTTCGATCTGCCCAAGGCCGACCAGTTGATCCTGGCCAAGGCGACCACCAGCCATTAAGTCCATGTCGCGCGGAGCGGCCTGAAATTCCGCTTATTTCCGCCCGAGCGGAAATGCCCCGGAGCCGCCTTCACAACGTCATGATGTTTTGCACTGGGTCCCCCTTGCGCGGGGACGAGGCGGACGAGAGGCCTCGCTTACAATTCGGCTTGCGTCTAGAAATACACCGATGAAACTCGCCGACCTGCTGCTGGGGGATGCCCGCCTCGACCCGCGTTTCGCGGCGCTCGATATCGCCGGTATTGCCGCCGACAGCCGCAAGGTCAAAGCCGGCTTTCTGTTCTTCGCCATTGCCGGGGCCAAGGCGGACGGCGCGCATTTCGCCAAGCAGGCCGTAGCGGCAGGCAGCGTGGCGGTCGCGGCCGAGCAGCGTCCGGATGGACTGCCCGAAAACGTCGCCTTCGTTCAGGTGCCTAACGCGCGCCGTGCGCTCGCTTTGGCGGCGGCGAAGTTTTTCCCGCGCCAGCCCGCCACCATCGCCGCGGTCACCGGCACCAGCGGCAAGACCTCGGTCGCCGCCTTCACCCGGCAGATCTGGGCCGCGCTAGGATGCCAGGCCGCCAGCATCGGCACCATCGGCGTGGTCTCGCCCAGTGGCGAAAAATACGGTTCGCTCACCACGCCCGATCCGGTCGAACTGCACCGCACGCTCGATGCGCTGGCGGGCGAGGGCGTCACCCATCTGGCGCTCGAAGCCTCCTCACACGGCCTCGATCAGCACCGGCTCGACGGCGTGCGCATTGCCGCCGGCGCCTTCACCAATTTGTCGCGCGACCATCTCGACTATCATGCGACCCTCGAGGACTATCTCGCCGCCAAGCTGCGGCTGTTCACGGATCTGGTCGCGGCGAACGGCACGGCGGTGATCGACGTCGACGATTGCTATGCCGGGCAGGTGGTGGAAGCCGCTAAAAAACGCGGCCTCAAGATCATGACGGTCGGCGTGCATGGCGACGACATCAAGCTTACCGGCGGCGCCATCGACGGCTTCGCGCAGGTGATCGATATCGCTTATGGCGGGCGCACATACAAAGTGAAGCTGCCGCTGGTCGGCGCCTTCCAGGTGCAGAATGCGGCGGTCGCCGCCGGCCTCGCCATCGCGACCGGCGCCGAGCCTGCGCGCGTGTTCGCCGCGCTCGAGCATCTTGCCGGCGCCAAAGGCCGGCTGGAATTGGCCGGCGCCAGGAACGGCGCGCCGATCTTCATCGACTATGCGCACAAGCCCGACGCGCTCAAGAAAGCGCTCGAAGCGTTGCGCCCCTATGCGAGCGGCAAGCTGATCGTGGTGTTCGGCGCCGGCGGCGATCGCGATGCGGGCAAGCGGCCGATCATGGGGCGGATCGCAATCGGAAAACGCCGACCGCGTCATCGTCACCGACGACAATCCGCGCAGCGAACAGCCTTCCGCGATCCGCGCCGCCATTCTCGCCGCCGCACCGGGCGCCACCGAGATCGGCGACCGTAATGAAGCGATCCGCGCCGGCATTGCTTCGTTGCAATCGGGCGACGTGTTGCTGATCGCCGGCAAGGGCCACGAGACCGGCCAGATTATTGGCGGGCAAACTATTCCGTTTTCCGACCACGACGCCGTCGCCGCGGCGCTGAAGGAAAAAGTGGCATGAGCGCGCTGTGGACCCTCGATGCCATGGCCGCCGCCATGCGCGCGGATCGATCTGGCGCGCTGCCGGCGGACGTGCCCGGACTGTCGATCGACAGCCGCCACATGACCAAGGGCGAGGCCTTCTTCGCCATCACCGGCGACAACCGCGACGGCCACGACTTCGTCGAGGCCGCGCTCAAAGCCGGCGCCGGGCTCGCGGTCATCGCCCGCGCCAGGCGGGCGCAATTTGCCGCCGATGCGCCATTGCTCGCGGTCGACGACGTGCTCGAGGCTTTGCGCGATCTCGCCCGCGCCGCGCGCGCGCGTTCGCCGGCGAAAATCGTCGCCGTCACCGGTTCGGTCGGCAAGACCTCGACCAAGGAGGCGCTGCGGCTCGCGCTTGCCGCCGACGGCGAGACCCATGCCTCGGCCGCCTCCTACAACAATCACTGGGGCGTGCCGCTGTCGCTGGCGCGGCTGCCGGCGAGCGCCAGATACGCGGTGTTCGAAATCGGCATGAACCATGCCGGCGAGATCACGCCGCTCACCAAATTGGTGCGCCCGCATGTGGCGATCGTCACGGCCATCGCGCCGGTGCATCTGGAATATTTCGGCTCGCTGAAAAAGATCGCCGACGCCAAGGCGGAAATCTTTTTGGGCCTCGAACCGGGCGGCACCGCCGTGCTCAATCGCGACAACCGTCAATATGCGCAGCTCGTGCGCGCCGCCGTGGCGGCCGGCGTCGCGCGCGTCGTGTCGTTCGGTACCAGCGCCAAGGCGAGCGCGCGGCTGCTGCGCTATTCGCTGCAGACCGAGTGCTCGACCGTCGACGCGCGCATCCTCGGCCAGCCGGTCACCTACAAGCTCGGCGCCCCCGGCAAACATCTGGTGCTCAATTCGCTGGCCGTGCTGGCCGCCGTCGCGCTGGTCGGCGCCGATCTGGCGCTGGCGGCGCTGGCGCTCGACAACCTCAAACCCGCGACCGGCCGCGGCACCCGCGCCACCTTGCGGGTGCATGGCGGCAGCGCGCTTTTGATCGACGAGAGCTACAATGCCAACCCGGCCTCCATGGCGGCAGCCATCGCGCTGCTCGGTCAGGCACCGGTCGGCAATCGGGGCCGCCGCATCGCCGTCTTGGGCGACATGCTGGAACTGGGCGCGCAGGGGCTGGCGCTGCACCGCGCTCTGGCCGAGCCGATTAAGGCTGCCGGCGTCGACCTGGTATTCTGCAGCGGGCCGCTGATGCACGCATTGTGGGAGGCCCTTCCCACAGCGAGCCGGGGCGGCTATGCCGAGACCGCGGCGGAGCTGGAACCGGCTGTGCTCGGCGCCATCCGCAACGGCGATGCGGTGATGGTGAAGGGTTCGCTGGGCTCTAAAATGGGGCCGATCGTCAAGGCGCTGGAACGGCAATTCGCGAGGCCGGCCGCGCTCGAGCAGGCGGGGCCGTAAGGTATAATCCGATGTTCTATTGGCTGACCGATTTCTCCGACAAACTGTCGTTCCTCAACGTCTTTCGTTACATCACGTTTCGCACCGGCGGCGCCATCGTCACCGCGCTGATATTCGTGTTCCTGTTCGGCAGCCCGATGATCGACCTGTTGCGCCTCAAGCAGGGCAAGGGCCAGCCGATCCGCACCGACGGCCCGCAATCGCATCTGGTCACCAAGAAAGGCACGCCCACCATGGGCGGGCTGATGATCCTCTCCGGCCTGCTGGTCTCGACTTTGCTATGGGCGAATCCGACCAGCCCCTATGTCTGGATCGTGCTCGGGGTGACGCTGAGTTTCGGCCTGATCGGCTTTTATGACGACTACCTCAAGGTCACCAAGCAGACGCATGCCGGCTTTGCCGGCCGCACCCGCCTGTTGGCCGAGGCGCTGATCGCGGTCATCGCCTGCACCGCGCTCTCGCACCTGGGCAAGGGACCGATCGCGACCTCGCTGGTGTTTCCATTCTTCAAGGAGCTGGTGATCAATCTCGGCTGGGCCTTCGTGCTGCTTGGCGCTTTCGTCATCGTCGGCGCCGGCAACGCGGTCAATCTCACCGACGGGCTTGACGGCCTCGCCATCGTGCCGGTGATGATCGCGGCGGCGAGCTTCGGCCTGATCTCCTATCTCGCCGGCAATTTGGTGTTCGCCGACTATCTGCAGATCCATTACGTCGCCGGCACCGGCGAACTGGCGGTGGTGTGCGGGGCGGTGATCGGAGCGTCGCTGGGTTTCCTGTGGTTCAACGCGCCGCCGGCCTCGATCTTCATGGGCGACACCGGCTCGCTCGCGCTCGGCGGCATGCTCGGCGCGGTGGCGGTGGCGATCAAGCACGAGATCGTGCTGGCCATCGTCGGCGGGCTGTTCGTGCTGGAGGCGGTGTCGGTGATCGTGCAGGTGGTGTCGTTCAAGCTCACCGGCAAACGCGTGTTCAAGATGGCGCCGATCCATCATCACTACGAGCAGATGGGCTGGACCGAGCCGCAGATCGTGATCCGTTTCTGGATCGTCGCCGTGGTGCTGGCGCTCGCCGGGCTGGCGACGTTGAAGTTGCGATGATTCCAATCACCGTTTTCGCCGGCAAAAAGGTCGCGGTCTTCGGCCTCGGCAAATCGGGGCTATTGTCGGCGCAGGCGCTGACCGCAGGCGGCGCCGAGATTGTCGTCTACGACGACAACGAGAAAAGCGTGGCCGAGGCGAAAGCCGCCGGATTGCACACCCAGGATTTGCGCGAACTCGATTGGTCGCAGGTCGCGGCGCTGGTGCTGGCGCCGGGTGTGCCGCTCACCCATCCTCAGCCGCATTGGAGCGCCGCGCTTGCCCGCAAAGCCGGTGTCGAGATCATCGGCGACATCGAATTGTTCAGCCGCGAACGTGAGAAGTCGGGCCGCGAATGCCTGGTGGTCGCCATTACCGGCACCAACGGCAAATCGACCACGACCGCGCTGGTCACGCATCTGCTGAAGAACGCCGGCCGCGACGCGCAGATGGGCGGCAATATCGGCGTGCCGGTGCTGGCGCTCGAAGCTTTCGCACCGGGCCGCATCTACGTGCTCGAAGTCTCGTCCTATCAGATCGATCTGGCGCCTTCGCTGCATCCATCGGTCGGCATCCTGATCAACATTTCGCCCGATCATCTCGACCGGCATGGCACCTTGGAGAATTACGCCGCCGTCAAGGAGCGCCTGGTTGCCAATGCCGTGGTTTCTTTGGTCGGCGTCGACGATTCGCTGTCCGACGCCATCGGCCGGCGCTTGTCCGCACGCGGCGGTCTCGACGTCATCCCTGTCTCCGCCGAGCGAGAATTGCCCTGGGGTTACTTCGTCTCCGGAACAAGGATCGTCTCGAAGGGTAACAACCAGGAGACGGAGGCGGCCGAGGTGCTGGGCGATCTCGCCGGGATCGCGACGCTGCGGGGAACGCATAACGCGCAAAACGCGGCTTTCGCCTGCGCCGCGGTCTGGCATTGCGGGCTCAAGCCGGACGAGATCGCGCGCGGGCTCAAGACGTTTCCCGGCCTTGCCCACCGCATGCAGCCGATCGGGCGCAAGGGTCATGTGCTGTTCGTCAACGATTCGAAGGCGACCAATGCTGACAGCGCGGCCAAGGCGCTGGCCAGTTTCGGCGACATATTCTGGATCGCCGGCGGCAAGCCGAAGACCGGCGGTATCGAGAGCCTCGCCGAATTCTTCCCGCGCATCGCTAAGGCCTATTTGATCGGCGAGGCGGCCAAGGAATTCGCTGCCACGCTTGCCGGCAAGGTCACTTACGAAATTTCCGAGACGCTGTCCGTCGCGGTCGCGGCTGCCGCCCGCGACGCCGCGGCCTCCGGCCTCAAGGAGCCAGTGGTGCTGCTGTCGCCCGCCTGCGCCTCGTTCGACCAGTACCCGAACTTCGAGGTACGCGGAAAGGCGTTTACCGACCTGGTGCTGGCGATCCCGGAAATGACTTCCCTCTCGCCGCTTTAGCGGGGAGAGATGAAGAAGAGTGCGCGGCTCCCGCAGAATTAATCCTTCGTAAACCGTGACGCGTCAGCTTGTGGCCGGGAACGGGACATGGTTTCGCGCACGCAACGCACGCCTTTCGCCGAATGGTGGTGGACGGTCGACCGCCTGACGCTCGCCGCCATCGGCGCGCTGATGCTGGCCGGCGTCGTGCTCTCGCTCGCCGCTTCGCCGCCGGTGGCCGGAAGGCTCGGGCTCGACCCGTTCTATTTCGTCAACCGGCATATCCTCTACCTGATCCCGACCGTCGCCATCCTGCTCGGCGTGTCGTTCCTCAATCCGCGCCAGATCCGCCGGCTGGCGCTGATCGTGTTCGCCGTCAGCCTGGTCATGGTGGCGGCGACGCCCTATTTCGGCGCCGAGATCAAGGGCGCGCGGCGCTGGCTGATTCTATTCGGCGTCAACATCCAGCCCTCGGAATTCCTCAAGCCCGCCTTCGTCATCCTGATCGCCTGGCTGTTCGGCGAATCGGCCAAGCGCGCCGACATGCCGGCCAACGCCTTCGCGCTGCTGCTGTTGCTGCTGGTGGTGGCGCTGTTGGTGATCCAGCCGGATTTCGGCCAGACCATGCTGGTCGTGCTGGTGTGGAGCGCGCTGTTCTTCATGGCCGGCATGCGGCTGATCTGGGTGTTCGGCATCGCCGGCATCGCCGGCATCGGACTGACCGCCGCCTATTTCACGGTGCCGCATGTGGCGGCTCGCATCCAGAAATTCCTCAATCCGACGACCGGCGACACTTTCAATATCGACATCGCCACCGAGAGCTTCATGCGCGGCGGCTGGTTCGGCCGCGGCCCGGGTGAGGGCACGGTCAAGCGGCTGTTGCCGGAGAGCCATACCGACTTCGTGTTCGCGGTGGCGGCGGAAGAATTCGGCGTCGCGCTCTGTCTCGCGCTGGTGGCGCTCTACGCCTTTATCGTCATCCGAGCGCTGGCGCGCGCCATGCGCAACGACGACGCCTTCACGCGTTTCGCCGCGGCGGGTTTGGCCATCCTGTTCGGCATGCAGTCGGCGATCAACGTGGCGGTGAACCTGCATCTCATTCCGGCCAAGGGCATGACGCTGCCGTTCATTTCCTATGGCGGCTCCTCGATGCTGTCGCTCGCCTATGCCATGGGCATGCTGCTGGCCTTGACCCGCGAGCAGCCGCGTGTGGCCATGCTGACGTCGCCGGAGCTTGCGACGGCGGAAAGCGTATAATCTTCGTCATGCCCGGCCTTGGGCCGGGACGAGCCCGGCCATGACGGCGGAGAATCGATGCCGAGCGAATCGAACAATCTCATCCTCCTCGCCGCCGGCGGAACCGGCGGCCATTTGTTTCCGGCGCAGGCGCTGGCCGATGCGCTCCTCAAGCGCGGCGCCGCGATCGATCTCGCCACCGATACGCGCGCCGCGCATTTCAAATTCCCGGCGCGCGCTGTGCACGTGATCCCGAGCGCGACGGTACGCGGCCGCAGTCCGGTGGCGCTCGCGCGCACCGGCGCGCTGCTGACACTCGGCACCGCCAAGGCCTGGTCGATGCTTGGCCGCGTGCGTCCCGCCGTGGTGGTCGGCTTCGGCGGCTATCCGACGGTGCCGCCGCTTTTTGCCGCGGCGTTGCGCGGCATCCCGACCGTGCTGCACGAACAGAATGGCGTCATGGGCCGCGCCAACCGCTTGCTGGCGTCGCGGGTCACCGCGATCGCTACCGGCTTTCGCACGCTGGCGAAGCTCGATCCAAGTCTGCAAGGCAAGATCACTTTTACCGGCAACCCGGTCCGCCAAGAGGTGATTGCTGCCGCGGCGGCGCCTTATGCTGCGCCGGAAGAAAACGGCAAACTGCGGCTGCTGGTGTTCGGCGGCAGCCAGGGTGCGCGTGTGATGGCGGAGATCGTGCCGGCGGCGATCGAGCGCCTGGCCGCCGATCTGCGCGCGCGTTTAGCCGTCGTGCAGCAGGCGCGCGGCGAGGACCTGGAATCGGTGCGCGGCATCTACGCCCGGCTTGGCGTTGCCGCCGACTGCGCACCGTTCTTTTCCGACCTGCCGGCGCGCATGGCGGCGGCCCATCTGGTGATTTCCCGCTCCGGCGCCTCCACGGTGGCCGAGCTTTCGGCCATCGGCCGGCCGGGCATCTTGGTGCCGCTGCCGCACTCCTTGGATCAGGATCAGTTCGTCAATGCCGGCGTGCTGGACGCGGCCGGCGGCGCGATCCGTGTCGAGCAGCGCGACTTTACCCCCGACCGCTTGGCCTCGGAGATCGCGGGCTTGGCCGGCGACCCCGGACGGCTTGCCCGCATGGCCCAAGCGGCAAAGACGGCAGGCACCATCGACGCCGCCGAGCGGCTGGCCGACTTGGTGTTGAAAGTGGCGGGACTTTAAGCATTTCGCCCAAGCCGGACTTGTTTCGGCCATCCACCTCTTGCAATAAGCACGCAGGAAACTGAGGGCGATCGCCATGAAACTGCCGCGCGACATCGGTCCGGTGCATTTTGTCGGCATCGGCGGCATCGGCATGAGCGGCATTGCCGAGGTGCTGGCCAATCTCGGCTACACCGTCACCGGCTCCGACGTCGCCGACTCAGCCAACGTCAAGCGGCTGCGCGACAAGAACATCAAGGTCGCCATCGGCCACAAGGGCGACAACATCGACGGCGCCGACGTGGTGGTGGTGTCCTCCGCCATCAAGCCGGACAACCCCGAACTCGTCGCGGCGCGCGCCAAGCGCCTGCCGGTGGTGCGGCGCGCCGAAATGCTGGCCGAGCTGATGCGGCTGAAAAGCTGCATCGCCGTCGCCGGCACCCATGGCAAGACCACGACCACCTCGATGGTCGCCGCGCTGCTCGATGCCGGCGGGCTCGACCCGACCGTGATCAACGGCGGCATCATCAACGCCTACGGCACCAATGCGCGGCTCGGGGCCGGCGACTGGATGGTGGTGGAGGCCGACGAATCCGACGGCACCTTTCTCAAACTGCCGGCCGACATCGCCATCGTCACCAATGTGGACGCCGAGCACCTCGACCATTTCAAGACTTTCCAGAACGTGCAGGACGCTTTCGTCGCCTTCATGGAGAACGTGCCGTTCTACGGCTTTGTGGTGATGTGCACGGACCATCCGATCGTGCAGCGGCTGGTTGGGCGCGTCGTCGACCGGCGCATCATCACGTACGGCGAAAACCCGCAGGCCGACGTACGGCTGGTCGACTTGGATCACGCCGGCGGCAAGTCGCATTTCTCGGTGCTGTTCCGCGACCGCGACGGCAAGGACGTTCACGCCATTCGCAAATTCGAGCTGCCGATGCCGGGCCGTCACAACGCGCTCAATGCCACCTCGGCAATCGCGGTCGCGCACGAGCTGAAGATTCCGGACGACAAGATCCGCAAGGCGCTCGCCGGTTTCGGTGGCGTGAAGCGGCGCTTCACCCGCGTCGGCGAATGGAACGGCGCGACCATCATCGATGACTACGGCCACCATCCGGTCGAAATCGCCGCCGTGCTCAAGGCCGCGCGCGAGTCGACCAAGGGGCAGGTCATCGCCGTAGTGCAGCCGCATCGCTACACGCGGCTCAAGACCTTGTTCGAGCCGTTCTCGACCTGCTTCAACGACGCCGACGCCGTGATCGTCGCGCCTGTCTATCCCGCCGGCGAACCGCCGATCGAGGGCGCCGATCGCGATCATCTGGTGGAAGCGATCCGCGCGCGCGGCCACCGGCAGGTCATTCCGCTCGACGGCCCGGAAAAACTCGCCGGCATCGTCAAGGGGCTGGCCAAGCCGGGCGACTACGTGGTCTGCCTCGGCGCCGGCTCGATCACGCAATGGGCCTACGCGCTGCCGGCGGAACTGAAGGCGCTAAAATGATCCGTCGTCCCGGCCGAGCGAAGCGAGAGCCGGGACCCATACTCCGCAGCCTGTCGATAGGGCACGGGGTATGGGTCCCCGCTTTCGCGGGGACGACTGGAGGAAAGTGATGCCTTTCCCGGACATCACGCCCGACCTGCGTGCGCACTTGCCCAAGCTGCGCGGGCGTCTGTTGGCCAACCAATCGCTTGCCGAATTGACCTGGTTCCGCGTCGGCGGCCCGGCGCAGGTGCTCTGCCTGCCCGAGGACGAGGCGGATCTCTCCTATTTGCTCAGCGAATTGCCGGGCGAATACGCGGTCACCGTCATCGGCCTCGGCTCCAATTTGATCGTCCGCGATGGCGGCATCGCCGGCGTCGTGGTGCGGCTCGGCCGCGGCTTCAGCGATATCGTCATCGAGCCGGACCACCGCGTCCGCGCCGGCGCGGCGGTGCCGGACGTCAAGGTCGCGCGCGCCGCGCAGGAGGCCGGCATTGCCGGGCTCTCTTTCCTGCGCGGCATTCCCGGCGCGATCGGCGGCGCGCTGCGCATGAATGCCGGCGCCTATGGCGGCGAGACCAAGGACCGGCTTATTTCCGCGCGCGGCGTCGACGCCCGCGGCGCCGTGCATGAATATTCCAACGCCGAGATGGGTTTCAGCTACCGCCACTGTGGCGTGCCCGAGGACGTCATCTTCACCCAGGCGCTGTTCCAGGGCGAGGCCGGCGACCGCGACCAGATCGCCGCCGAGATGAACAAGATCACCGAATCGCGCGAGGCGACCCAGCCGGTGAAGAGCCGTACCGGCGGCTCGACCTTCAAGAACCCGCCCGGCCACAAGGCCTGGCAGTTGATCGATGCCGCCGGCTGCCGCGGTTTGCGCCTCGGCGGCGCCCAGGTCTCCGAGCTGCATTGCAATTTCCTCATCAATCTCGGCGACGCCACGGCGGCGGACATCGAAACGCTCGGCGAGACCGTGCGCGCGCGGGTGAAGGCGCATTCCGGCGTCGATCTGGAGTGGGAAATTAAGCGGATTGGGGCTAGTGGTTAGCACATGAGCAAACACGTCGCGGTATTGATGGGAGGCTGGTCGGCCGAGCGGGAGGTCTCGTTGTGGTCCGGCAAGGCCTGCGCCGATGCCGCCGAACGCTGCGGCTATCGTGTCAGCCGACTCGACGTCACGCGCGAGGTGGCGGCGGATTTGCGCGCCCTCAAACCCGACGTCGCTCTCAATGTGCTGCACGGCCGCCCCGGCGAGGACGGCACGCTGCAGGGCCTGTTGGAAATCCTCGGCATCCCGTACAGCCATTCCGGCGTGCTTGCTTCCGCGCTGGCCATACAGAAGGACATCGCCAAGACCGTGCTCAAGGCTGCCGGCGTGCCGGTGCCGGGCGGCGTGGTGGTCTCGCGCATAGAGGCGGCCAAGCGCCATTTGCTGCCGCCGCCTTACGTGATCAAGCCGGTGGCGGAAGGCTCCAGCGTCGGCGTCTTTATCGTGCGCGAGGACATGAAGCATCCGCCGCAGGAACTCACGCGCCCCGACTGGAGCTTCGGCGAGACCGTGCTGGTCGAGCCCTATATTCCCGGCAAGGAATTGACCTGCGCGGTGATGGGCGACAAGGCGCTCGGCGTCATCGAGATCGTCGCCAACACCAAGTTCTACGATTACGAGGCGAAATACGCGCCCGGCGGCTCCAAGCATTTGCTGCCGGCGCCGATTGCGCCCGCGGTCTATGCCGAGGTGCAACGCCTGTCGCTCCTGGCGCATCATGCGCTCGGTTGCCGCGGAATTTCCCGCGCCGACTTCCGCTACGACGACAGCCGCGCCGGCATCGAGGGACTGGCCTGCCTGGAGGTGAATACCCAGCCGGGCATGAGCGACGTGTCACTGGTACCCGAACTTGCCGCCCACGCCGGCGTCGGCTTCGAGGACCTGGTGCGCTGGATGATCGAGGACGCCTCGCTCGATCGCTAAGCCCCGGCAAAAAGCGCTGATTTTGCCACACCGGGCCGAAGTTAAGGCTTCCTGCTCACAATCCGTAAACCTTTACTAATCGTTTACCAAATGGCCCGAAGACTAGGCCTTGGCGGCGTTTCGCGCGCTTGGCTGCGGGTGCGCGCGTGCGGATCGGCTGCCGTGGTGATGCGTGCGTAGCCTCCCGGGCATGATCGAAACCTCGTTCATGCCAGCAAGCCGCCCGTCATGGGCCAAAGTTTGAAGAGCCGGTCGCGATGAATGTTCGAGGACGCCTCGTTCAATCGCTGAAGCTGAAACTGAAACGACGTGCGACGGCCGCTCCGCGGCTGCGCGCGCATGCCCGCTCGATGTCGGACTCGCGCGTGCTGCGCTTTGTGCACCGCTGGAGCGATGCGCTGCTCGCCTTGAACGTGCCGCGCGGCGCCGGCGCCAGCGCCGCCGCCATGCTGCTGCTTGCCGCCACCGGTTACGGCGTGGTCCGCGGCGGCCACGGCCCGGCGATCGCCGAGCAGGTGCAGGACATCTGCGACACGGCCGCCAATACCTTCGGCTTCCGAATTTCCGAAATCGCGCTCGCCGGCGAACACGAAGTCAGCCGAGAGGACATTTTAAGTCTGGCCGGCGTTACCGGCCGCTCTTCGCTGCTGTTCCTTGATGCCGCGCAGACGCGCAACCGGCTTTTGGCCAATCCGTGGATCGCGCAAGCCGCCGTGCTCAAGCTTTATCCCGGCCGGCTGCGCATCGAGATCAAGGAGCGCAAGGCCTTCGCGCTGTGGCAGAAGGACGGCCGCGTCTATCTGATTTCCGCCGACGGCACCGTGCTGGAAACCTACGTGCCGCAGCGCTTCACGTCGCTGCCGCTGGTGGTCGGCGACGGCGCCGAGCATGCGGCGCAGGATTTCCTCGATTTGCTCAAGCGCTATCCTGCAATCGCGAAATCGGTCGAGGCCTCGGTGCTGGTCGCCGAGCGGCGCTGGAACCTGCAGCTCAAGGGCGGCGTCGAAGTGCTGTTGCCGGAGCGCGAGCCCGACCACGCCTTGACGACGCTGGTCGATCTCGATCGCGAGAAGAAACTGCTGTCGCGCGACATCGTCGCGGTCGATTTGCGGCTGTCCGATCGCGTCACCGTGCGGCAATCCGATGCCGCGGCCGCCGCGCGCGACGCCGCGCTTAAGGCGGCCGAAAAGAACAAGAAGGTAAAAGCCAGGGGAAGCGAGGCATGACCGTGCTGCGCTTCGGCGTCACACCCAAGATGAAGCCGGTTTCGCCGCGGCGCGCCGCGGTGGTGGCCGGCCTCGATATCGGCACCAGCAAGATCGCCTGCCTGATCGCGCGGCTCGAGCCGCAGGCGCCGCAGGACGTGCTGCGCAGGCGCTCGCACGGCGTGCGCATTCTCGGATTTGCCCATACCGCGGCCAGCGGCATGAAGGCCGGCGGCGTGGTCGACCTGGTCGAGGTCGAGGAAATGGTCCGCCAGGCCATCGACATCGCCGAAAGCAAGGCCAAGGTGCAACTCGAATCCGTGGTGGTATCGCTTTCCGGCGGCCGCCTCGGCAGCGAACGTTTCGTCGCTACCGTCGACCTGTCCGGCGGCGCGGTGACCGACGGCGACATCGGCCGCGTGCTGGCGGCGGCCAGCCGCCATTCGGTGCGCGACGGCCGCGCCGTGCTGCATTCATTGCCCATCGGCTACACGCTGGACGCCGTCACCGGCATCCGCGAGCCGCGCGGCATGCTCGGCCAGCGCTTCGGCGTCGACATGCACATGGTCACCGCCGACGTGGCGACCGTGCGCAATCTGATGCTCGCGGTCGAGCGCAGCCATCTGGCGGTCGAAGCGATGGTGGCGTCGCCTTACATGGCCGGCTTGGCCGTGCTGGCTGACGATGAGGCCGATCTCGGCGCCGCAATCATCGATCTGGGCGCCGGAACCACCACGATGGCGGTGTTTTCCGGCGGGAAATTCGTGCACGCCGACGGTTTTGCGCTCGGCGGCCACCACGTCACCATGGACATCGCCCGCGGGCTCAACACCCGAATCGCGGATGCTGAGCGAATCAAAGCGATTTATGGCAGTGTTTTGTCCGGTGGATCGGATGAACGCGACATGATCACGGTGCCTCCGGTCGGAGACGATGAGCGCGAGCCGCCGCAATTCGTCGCGCGGGCGGCTCTCGTGCGCATCATCAAGCCGCGGGTCGAGGAAATTCTGGAAATGGTGCGCGACCGGCTCAAGGATTCGCCGTTCGCAGCCGAGCTGCGCGCGCGCGTCGTGCTCACCGGCGGCGCCAGCCAGCTTGCCGGCATCGCCGATCTCGCCGCGCGCATTCTGCGCAGGCCGGTGCGGATCGGGCGTCCTCTGGGGTTGGCGGGTTTACCGGAAGCGGCAAAGGGTCCGGCATTCGCCGTAGCGGCCGGCCTCTTGGTCTATCCACAAGCGGCACATCTTGAACACTTCGAACCGCGGCGAACGCGGCAATTGATGACAGGAACGGGCGGATACATGGCACGGGTCGGACGATGGCTGCGCGAAAGCTTCTGACCCACAACAACGGAACCACGAAGGGATCGGCCGCGGACCGGTCTTATTCGACGGCGTGCGGGCGCAATGCGCTGCCTGCTGCCCGTGCATCAAAGAGGCAAACATGACGATCAATCTGAAGATTCCAGACATTCGCGAGATGAAGCCGCGGATAACCGTGTTCGGCGTCGGCGGTGCCGGCGGCAACGCGGTCAACAACATGATCTCGGCCGGTCTGCAGGGCGTCGACTTCGTCGTCGCCAACACCGACGCGCAGGCGCTCACGCTGTCGAAGGCCGAGCGCATCATCCAGATGGGCACGCAGGTGACCGAGGGTCTCGGCGCAGGCTCGCAGCCGGAAGTCGGCCGCGCCGCCGCCGAAGAGGTGATCGACGAGATCCGCGATCATCTCAGCGGCGCACACATGGTGTTCGTCACCGCCGGCATGGGCGGCGGCACCGGCACCGGCGCCGCACCCGTGATCTCCAAGATCGCGCGCGAACTCGGCATCCTCACGGTCGGCGTGGTCACCAAGCCGTTCCACTTCGAGGGCCAGCGCCGCATGCGCTTCGCCGAAGCGGGCATTGCCGAGCTGCAGAAGGTGGTCGACACCCTGCTGATCATCCCGAACCAGAACCTGTTCCGGGTCGCCAACGAGAAGACCACCTTCGCCGACGCCTTCGCGATGGCCGACCAGGTGCTCTATTCTGGCGTCGCCTGCATCACCGACCTGATGGTCAAGGAAGGCCTGATCAATCTCGACTTCGCCGACGTACGCGCCGTCATGCGCGAGATGGGCAAGGCGATGATGGGCACCGGCGAGGCCACCGGCGAGAAGCGCGCGCTGACCGCCGCCGAGGCGGCGATCGCCAATCCGCTGATCGACGACGCCTCCATGAAGGGCGCCCGCGGCCTGCTGATTTCGATCACCGGCGGCAAGGACCTCACGCTGTACGAAGTGGACGAGGCGGCTACCCGCATCCGCGAGGAAGTCGACCAGGACGCCAACATCATCGTCGGCGCCACTTTCGACGAGACCCTGGAAGGCATCATCCGCGTCTCGGTGGTGGCGACCGGCATCGACAATACCGGCGTGATGCGCCAGCCGGTACAGACCATGCAGACTGTGCAGACGGCGCAGCCGACCGAAAGCGCGCTCAAAGAGCTTGCCAGCAAAATGCGCGCCGACAGCCGGCGCATTGCCGAGCGCATCGAGCGCACGCCGGCCCAGGTGTCGGCGCCAGCCCCGGCGCCGATCGTCGCCAGCACCGCGGCGGTCGAATCCGCGGCCCACGCCGCGGTTGCGGCTGCCCTCATGGCGCCGACCGCGATCGAGGACGTCTCGATCCGGCCGATGCCGATGAAGCCGTCCTTGTTCGAGCCGGCGCCAGGCGAGCCGGCGCAAGCCGAACTGCCGACGCCGAAGACCTTCATCCCGCCGGCGCCCGAACGGACGGTGATGCGCCCGCCGCGCATGCCGCGCGTCGACGAACTGCCGTTGCCGGCGCAGAACGAGATCAGGGCGCAACGCGGCGAGATCGACGACGATCACCCCGAGAAGCGCCGTATGTCGCTGATGCAGCGGTTGGCCTCGGTCGGCCTTGGCCGGCGCGCGGAACATACCGAGCCGCCGCTGGCCCCGCGCACGGCGCAGGCAATACCGCAGTTCGAGCGGCCGATTCGGCCGACTGCCCGTCAGCCGGAAGGGCGTCCGGACGACGCGGTATCGGAATATGCCCGGCGTTCGGCACCGCAGGGGCTCGACCCCCACGGCCGGCCGGCCCCTGTGCATAATTCGTCCGAGGAGGACCAGTTGGACATCCCGGCCTTCCTGCGCCGCCAAGCCAACTAACCGACCCGTCAAGAGCCATAACGGCCTCGCACCCGAACCCGGTGCGGGGCCGTTTTGCTATTGCGAGTCAGTTGTATATTTCTTTAACTAATTGAATTATAACAGTTTTGTCGCGATAGGCGGAGCCGCTTGGCCCATTGGAAGGCCGGCGATGTATCCGCAAGCCCAGGACGGGTAAGGTCGATCGGGGTCCGGACCGGCCGTTCGTCACCGAATTGCGGCAAAAAAGAGTAACAGTTGGTAAGAAGACGTGAGTTGGAGCCCGCCGGACATATGGCCTAAGTTTCAGGGGTGAAAGGGACTTTTCGATCCCTTGGGGGTGTCTTCCGGATTGCGGGCAGTCGCTGTTTTGAAGGCCAAAATGTGGCTCGGCCACGGGTGTGGGATGGGACGTGCGGCTTGCAAGTAGGCCGGCGTAAACGGGTTCGATGAAGGGTGCTAAGCAGACAACTTTGCGCGACCAAATCGCCGTCTCCGGCGTCGGCGTGCATTCTGGCAGCCCCGTCACCCTGACTTTACATCCCGCCGACGACGATACCGGCATCCTGTTCCAGCGCGTGTCCCGCGACGGTTCGGTCGAGCGCGAAATTCGCGCCGACGTGCGTGCGGTCACCGCCACCGAATTTGCTACCGTCCTGGGCGACGCCTCGGGGCCGCTCTGCTCGACGGCGGAACATCTGCTCGCCGCGCTGCGCGGACTCGGCGTCGACAACGTGGTGGTCGAGATCGACGGGCCTGAAGTCCCGATCATGGACGGCAGCGCTTTGCCCTTCGTCGACGCCATCGATCAGGCCGGCCTTACCGCGCGCGCTCTGCCGCGCCGTTATATCGAAGTCATCAAGCCGGTGCGCGTCGCCAGGGATGGCTCGCTCGGCGAGTTGCGGCCCAATCAGAACGGCTTCCGGGTCGAGGCCGAGATTCAATTCGATCATCCGCTCATTGGCCGGCAGGCCCTCGCGCTCGACATCGAGGCGGACGCCTTCCGCCGCGAGATCGCGGGCGCCCGCACCTTCGGCTTTATGAAGGACGTCGCCAAATTGTGGAGCGCCGGCTATGCGCTCGGCGCCTCGTTCGACAACACGCTGGTGGTGAGCGAGGACCGCGTGCTCAATCCGGAGGGGTTGCGCTACTCCGACGAATTCGTGCGTCACAAGATTCTCGACGCCATTGGCGACCTGGCGCTCGCCGGTCAGCCGCTGCTGGCCACCTACCGGACGGTCTGCGGCGGCCATAAGCTCAACCACGCGGTGTTGTCGGCCCTTATGGCCGACCGCAGCGCCTGGCGGGTCATCGAGGCGACCGATCCGGTCCGCCGCCCGCGCGCTCGGGCGCAAATCGGCGTCGGCGTGCTGGCGGCCGCCTTCGGGCAGGAAATGGCCTGAAACGGCCGTTTCGGCCGTATCGCGCGCCGGTCGCAGGCTTAACCCTCCGCCTTAATCCCGGCTGATTGTCCTCTTAATCGCTTGGCCAGACCGCGTTTTTTCGTTTACACCAGCGCGGGATGAGGGCGTTGCAGCAGGCTTGCGCAGCGGCTCTTGCAAGGGACCGGACACGAACGCGTGGGGTTTAAGTTTGTGCCCAAAGAATCCGTGCCGAAAGTAACCGCTTCCGTGGGACGGACGACGATGACCGCTGGCACCGGCCGGCGCCGGTTTGCACGCGCCCTGGCCATTCTGCTGGTGGCGGCGAGCCTGGGCGCCTGCAGCAGCGGCTTCGATATGTTCGCCAAGGACACGACGCCGCCCGACGAAGCCGCCGACCGGCTCTACAACGAGGGCCTCTATTTGCTCAACGTGCGGCACGAGCCGAAGGAGGCGGCGAAGAAGTTCGAGGAGGTCGACCGCCAGCACCCCTATTCGGAATGGGCGCGCAAGGCGCTGATCATGACCTCCTACGCCTATTATACGGCCGGCTCCTATGACGATTGCGTCACCGCCGCCCAGCGCTACATCACGCTGCACCCGGGCAGCCCGGACGCCGCCTACGCGCAGTACCTGATTGGCGCCTCCAATTTCGAAGAAATCCCCGACATCACCCGCGATCAGTCGCGCACCGAGAAGGCGCTCGCTTCGCTTGAAGAAGTGATCCGCAAGTATCCGACCAGCGAATACGCGGTCAGCGCTAAACAGAAGATCGAGGTCGCCCGCGACCAGCTCGCCGGCAAGGAAATGGAGACCGGGCGCTACTACCTGGAAAAGAAGGACTACACCGGCGCCATCAACCGTTTCAAAGTCGTGGTCACCAAGTACCAGACCACGCGGCACGTCGAAGAAGCGCTCATGCGGCTGACGGAAGCCTATATGGCGCTCGGCATCGTCGACGAGGCGCAAACCGCGGCCGCCGTGCTCGGGCATAATTTCCCCGACAGCGTCTGGTACAAGCACGCTTATACGCTGGTGAAGACCGGCGGCTCCGAGCCGTCCGAGAACCGGGGCTCCTGGATCAGCAAGGCATTCCGCAAGGTCGGGCTGGGCTAAGAGGTCCGCACCGTCGATTCACAGTCCCGTGGCCGGCCTTGTGCCGGCCATTGCCGTCTTTAATGATGGTGCGCCCACTGGATTCGCCCGGCCCATGCTTTCCCGTCTGTCCATCCGCGACATCGTCCTGATCGACCGGCTCGACATCGATTTCGCCGACGGGCTCGCCGTACTCACCGGCGAGACCGGCGCCGGCAAGTCGATCCTGCTCGATGCCTTTGCGCTGGCGCTCGGCGCCCGCGGCGACCAGGCCCTGGTGCGGCACGGGGCCGAGCAGGGCCAGGTGACGGCCGTGTTCGAGGTCGCCGCCAAGCACCCGGCGCGCGCTTTGCTGAAAGCCAACGATATCCCGGCCGAGGACGAGCTCATCCTGCGCCGCGTGCAGTTTGCCGATGGGCGGACGCGCGCCTTCGTCAACGATCAGCCGGTCAGCGTGCAGGTGATGAAGGAACTCGGCGCCGCGCTGGTCGAGATCCACGGCCAGCACGACGAGCGCGCTTTGGTCGACGCCGCCACCCACCGCCGCCTGCTCGACGCTTTTGGCGCGCTGGAAGCCGACGCCGCCAAGGTCGAAAAGCTTTGGCAGGCGCGTAGCGAGGCGCAGGCCGCGGCCGATGCCCATCGCGCCGAAGTCGAGCGCGCCAAGCGCGAAGGCGACTGGCTGCGTCACGCGGTCGAGGAACTCGGCAAGCTCAGCCCCCAGGCCGGCGAGGAATCCGCGCTTGCCGGGCGCCGCACCGGCATGATGCAGGCCGAAAAGGTGGCCGAGGACCTGCGCGACGCCCACGAGGTGATCGCCGGCGCCAATTCATCCGTGCCGCAGCTTGCCGGCGTCATTCGCCGGCTGGAGCGGCGCGCGGCGCAGGCGCCGAGCCTGGTCGAGCCGGCGGTGAAGGCGCTCGATAGCGCGCTCACCGCGCTGGAGGAAACCCGCGGTCATCTTGAACAGGCGCTGCGCACCGCCGATTTCGATCCGGCCGAACTCGAACGCATCGAGGAGCGCCTGTTCGCGCTGCGCGCTGCGGCGCGCAAATACAACGTGCCGGTCGACGACCTGGCGGCGCTGGCGGCGCGCTACAAATCCGATATCGCGCTGATCGACGCCGGCGAGGAGAAGCTCAAGGCGCTGGTGGAAGCGGCCGCCAAGGCCGAAGCCGACTATCGCGCCGCCGCCGGCACGCTGTCCAAGGCGCGCGCCAAGGCGGCCACCGCCCTCGATAAGGCGGTCAATGGCGAGCTCAAGCCGCTCAAGCTGGAGCGGGCAAAATTTTCGACCGAAATCGAAAGCGATGCCGCCGCCGCCGGGCCGAACGGCATCGACCGGGTCGAGTTCTGGGTGCAGACCAATCCCGGCACGCGGCCCGGGCCGCTGATGAAGGTCGCCTCCGGCGGCGAACTGGCGCGCTTCCTGCTGGCGCTCAAGGTGGTGCTGGCCGACCGCGGCTCGGCGCCGACTTTGGTGTTCGACGAGATCGATACCGGCGTCGGCGGCGCCGTGGCCGACGCCATCGGCGTGCGGCTGGCCAAGCTCGCTGCCGGCGTGCAGGTGCTGGCGGTGACGCACGCGCCGCAGGTGGCGGCGCAGGCCACCCGTCACTACGTCATCAGCAAGGATGCGCTGGAGAAGGGCAAGCGGGTCGCCACCCGCGTCACCGAAGTGGCGGCCGAGAAACGGCGCGAGGAGATCGCCCGTATGCTGGCCGGCGCCGAGATCACCGCGGAGGCCCGTGCCGCCGCCGAGCGCCTGATCAAGGCGGCGTCCTAGTCATTCCGGGGCCGGCCGAAGGCCGGGTATGACGAAGCAAATGGCCAAAGCCAAAGTCAAAACCGACAAAACGCCCGTCGAACTGCTGACCGCCAAGCAGGCGAAGGCCGAGCACGCGCGGCTGCAGGTCGATATCTCCGAGCATGACCGGCGCTATTACCAGCAGGACCGGCCGAGCATAACGGACGCCGAATACGACGCGCTGCGCGTGCGCTACACGGCAATCGAGGCGCGCTTTCCCGGACCTGCGCACGCTGGAATCGCTGTCGCTGAAAGTCGGCGCGGCGCCTACGGGCAAGTTCAAGAAAGTCCGCCACGCGGTGCCGATGTTGTCGCTCGACAACGCCTTCGCCGACCAGGACGTCGTCGATTTCGTCGCCCGCATCCGCCGCTTTTTGAAGCTTGCCGACGACGAGAAGATCACCTTCAGCGCCGAGCCGAAGATCGACGGGCTGTCGATGTCATTGCGTTACGAGAACGGCGCGCTCATCACCGCCGCCACCCGCGGCGACGGCGCCGAGGGCGAGGACGTCACCGCCAATATCCGCACGCTGAAAGAGGTGCCGCAGCAGCTCAAAGGCAAGCACGTGCCGAGAATCTGCGAGGTGCGCGGCGAGGTCTATATGACCAAGCAGGCGTTTCTTGAACTGAACGAGCGCCAGAAAGCGGCGGGCGGTGAGCTCTACGTCAATCCGCGCAATACCGCCGCCGGCTCGTTGCGCCAGAAGGACCCCAGCGTCACCGCCTCGCGCCCGCTCGGTTTCTTCGCTTACGCCTGGGGCGAAATGAGCGACATGCCGGCGGACAGCCAAAGCGGCATGATCAAGTGGTTCGAGTCCTGCGGCTTCAAGACCAATCCGCTGACCAAAATTTGCCATTCGTCAGAGGAACTTGCTCGCCTTCCATCGCAAGATCGAAGAAGGCCGCGCCGAGCTCGATTACGACATCGACGGCGTCGTCTACAAAGTCGACCGCATCGATTGGCAGGAACGGCTCGGTTTCGTGTCGCGCTCGCCGCGCTGGGCGATCGCGCACAAGTTCCCGGCCGAGCGCGCCACCACCGTACTCAAGGATATCGAAATCCAGGTCGGCCGTACCGGTTCGCTCACCCCGGTCGGCAAGCTCGAGCCGGTCGGCGTCGGCGGCGTCATCGTGCAGAACGTCACGCTGCACAACGAGGACTACATCAAGGGTATCGGCGGCGACGGCGAGCCCTTGCGCGAGGGCCGCGACATCCGCATCGGCGACACCGTCATCATCCAGCGCGCCGGCGACGTCATTCCGCAAGTGGTCGACGTGGTGATCAAGAAGCGCCCGCGCGACACCAAACCCTACCACTTCCCGAAAAAATGCCCGTGCTACCTGCACACCGACATCGTGCGTGAGGAGACCGCGACCGGCGAGGAGGGCGCGCGCGCCCGCTGTACCGGCGAATTCGCTTGCCCGTTCCAGAAGATCGAGCATCTCAAGCTGTTCTGCTCGCGCCGCGCCTTCGACATCGAAGGCTTGGGCGAAAAGCAGATCGAATTCTTCTTCGAGAAGGAATGGGTCAAGGAGCCGGCCGATATCTTCACACTGGAGAGAAAGCACAAGAGCGAACTGCTGGAGGAGGAAGGTTACGGCG
The DNA here is from genome assembly GCA_963749625.1 of uncultured Alphaproteobacteria bacterium. Classification (GTDB taxonomy): domain Bacteria; phylum Pseudomonadota; class Alphaproteobacteria; order Rhizobiales; family Xanthobacteraceae; genus Pseudolabrys. The sequence goes on from CAVVNY010000012.1 coordinate 47,082, forward strand.
AGACCTCGGTGCGCAATCTGTTCAACGCCATCGAGCAAAGGCGCGAGGTTTCGCTTGAGCGCTTTATCTTTGCGCTCGGCATCCGCCAGGTCGGCGAGACCACGGCGCTGGCGCTGGCGCGCGGCTACGGTTCCTGGAAGGCTTTCCACGACGCTTGCCTGAAGGTCGCCAAGGGCGACGAAGAGGCGATTGCGGAAATGGACGCGCTCGACCAGATCGGCGAAACCGTGATCGACAGCATCAAGGCCTATTTCGGCGAAAGCCATAACAAGGGCATCGTCGAACGCCTGACCAAGGAAGTGACCATCCTCGACGCCGAGAAGCCGAAGACCGACTCCAAGATCGCCGGCAAGACCGTGGTGTTTACGGGCGCGCTGGAAAAGATGACGCGCGAGGAGGCGAAAGCCCAGGCCGAGCGCCTGGGCGCCAAGGCGGCGGGCTCGGTGTCGAAGAAAACCGACTATGTGGTCGCCGGCCCAGGCGCCGGCTCGAAATTGGCCGAGGCCAAGAAGCACGGCGTCCAGGTGCTGACCGAAGACGAGTGGCTGAAGCTGATTTCCTAGCACTACTTTGGCAGATTTTACGCGGGAATGAGGCCCTGGGGATTCCCGAATCACGTTTTCAATGATTCATGGGTGGTCGGCTTTTTGGAGGGCTGACCATGGTGGATACGACGTCGAGGTGGGAAGATGAGCTTAGACGCTGGCTCGAGCCATTCCTGGATCGTTTAGGTCACAAGGCTCGGCGGCGGATGTGTCCGCTTTATGTTTCGGGACTGATTGGGCCGGGCGATCGCAAGAGCGTCCAGCCAATGGCGGCGCGGCTGGCGCCGGGCGACTATGATCAATTGCATCATTTCATCGCTGATGGCGTCTGGGACGCGGCGCCGTTGGAAGCAGAATTGCTCGTTCAGGCCGACCGGCTCGTCGGCGGCAAAAATGCAGTGCTGGTCATCGACGACACATCGATGCCGAAGAAGGGCGATCGCTCGGTTGGTGTAGCTCCGCAATATGCATCAACTCTCGGCAAGACGGCCAATTGCCAAACGTTGGTGTCGCTGACGCTTGCGCGCGGTGAAGTGCCGGTAATGGTGGCGCTACGTCTCTTCATTCCCGAGAATTGGACGAGCGATCCGGCACGTCTGAAGCGTGCCGGCGTTCCAATCGAGCATCGCACGGCACGGTCCAAGCCAGAGATCGCGCTGGCTGAGATCGACCGCGTGATCGCAGCCAGTGTTCGCTTCGGTTGTGTGCTGGCGGACGCGGGATACGGATCGAGCGCGCCGTTCCGTCATGCTCTGAGCAAACGCGGCCTCTTGTGGGCAGTTGGTATGTCGCGGCGCCAGAAAGTCTATCCGACCGATGTCACCATGATCTTTCCGACGGAGAAAGCCCGTAAGCCGCGCAAACACCATATCCCGGATATGTCGCCAGTTTCTGCCGAGACGATGCTGGTCGGCGTAAAGTGGCAGAAGATCAGCTGGCGCTGGGGCACGAAAGGCCCGCTAACATGCCTCTTCGCGGCACGGCGCGTGCGCATCGCGGACGGCCCAAAGCACCGCGTGTTTGATAAAGGTGTCGAGCGTATGCCTGGCGATGAAGTGTGGATCCTGGGCGAACGACGATCGAGCGGAGAGCAGAAGTACTACATCTCGAATCTGCCCGCTGACGTTTCGCTTAAGACGCTGGCAGCTGCCGTCAAGGCGCGGTGGATCTGTGAACAGGCGCATCAGCAATTGAAGGAAGAGCTGGGGCTCGACCATTTTGAAGGCAGGTCGTGGGCCGGATTACACCGACATGCCTTGATGACGATGATCGCTTACGCCTTCCTTCAATCCCGCCGCCTCACCGCTGCGGGACGGAAAAAAAAGAGTCTCAGGTCCACCGCCACAACCGAGCATGCCGGCCATCAGACAAGCCATCCTCGACCTCTTCGTGCGGCCTCCACCACTACGATGCACGCACTGTGAGATGCTGCTCGCAGGCCGCCTTCAGCCAAATCTGCCAAAGTAGTGCTAGGCCGCGGACTCATAAACAGCAGGCAATTGGTTGCTTCCACGTACCTTTGCTGCATCCGATGTCCGCTTCTCTAATCGGCCGTTTGGGGTCAAGCGCTTTCAGACTATCCACCACTGCAGTGTCGATGTCGCTCACGGGCTCGTGCTTCTCTCCGGAATCGGCGCCATGGCCCTTCCACTATGGGATCCGAGGACGAGGTGGAACAATCTTTTGGACGGCCTTGCCGTCAGTTGAACGGCAGGTCCAAGCAGACATGCGAACTCACCTCATCCGTCGTCCCGCGAGGGACATCTTTCCACCGTTCGGTGGAACTCGAGTGTCCTCCTGTCGATTCTATCGGATCTGATCTTGCAGGGTTGTCATGCTGCTGCCGCGGCTTGCTCCCGGGTCCAGCGGAACTCAGTGCCGTCAACCCAGATGCGGTGCATGACCACGGCCAATCGGCGCGCCAGCGCCACGATCGCCTTCTTCATCCCGCGGCGCCTGGCGATCTGCATCGCCCAGGCCTTGAGCCAGGACCATTTCTTGGAACGCATCATACTCTGAGCTGCTTCGTAGAGCATGACCCGCATCATCTCATCCCCACAGCGGGATATTTTGCCGCTCCAATCGACCTCACCCGATTGATACTTGGCACACGTCAGCCCAAACACCGCCCCAACTGACTTGGATTTGCGGAACCGAGCGGGCACGTCAACGGTGGCGCGATAGGTCAGCGACACCACGGGGCCAACGCCAGGAGTTGTCATCAAGCGCCGGCATACCTCATCGTCTCGGACGATGGCCAGCAAGCGACGGTGCAGGATGCAGAACTGCTCGCGAAGCGTCCGTCGGACAATGAGCAGTGGTTCGATCAGGGCGGCCAAGTCGGGCAAGTTTTCGACCAGCTCCCTGATGCGGGCCTCGAACCTTACCTTGCCCACCACACCTACTTTGAGACCAAAGTTGCGTAAGGTGCCGCGCAGGTCATTATCGATGGCAATCGCCTTCGACTGCAGAAGCTTGCGATGGGTCAGCAACATCCGCAGTTTCTGACTGCGTAACGTCTTCACATGCACCGGGCGATAAAGACCCACCCGCATCATCTGCGCCATGCCGCGGGCATCGTTGCGGTCGGTCTTGTTGATCTGGGCCTTCAATACCGCCCGCATGTGCCGCGTCTCAACACAGATCACCGGCAAGCCCGCTTCGGCGAGAGCACTAAACAGCCATTGCGATAGTGGCCCGGCTTCCAGTCCGATCCGCTTGAAGCGGTAGGCGGGGTTCCCCAGAATCTCCAGCAGACCTTCAGGTTCGCTCGCCACCTTCACTTCCCGCACGATCCTGCCTGTGTCATCCACAATGCAGACGCTGGTCTCCTTGACCGATACGTCCAATCCAGCAAAATGGTCCATGCTGCGCTTCTCCTTCTGATGCTTGAGGCCGTCACCACGGACCTCGTTTCCACCATCAGCCTGAAGCGCAGCACCCAAAATCTTCAGCTATCCACAAGCTGGGCCGGCCGATTACCCCATCTTTCGCGGGTGAAGCGCGCATCCCAACTCAATGGCGGCATGTCCGCTTATGTCTCGTTGTCGGCTCGCTCACATGGGGCGTGCATTGCGGCACTCCGCGCGCGCCTCTATCGCATTGCGGCATCAGTTAAGAGATCGGCAATATTATTATTATAAATTTCTTAGGCGATTCATCAGACGGGCGACGCAAAAGTGGCTGAAAAGGGATTCTGGTACCGCGCGGCGCCCACGGGCTCGGTCACTCGGGCAGGAAAGATTTTTATCGGACCGGAGAGTCCGATGATCGAATGCCGCATCATCAATCTGTCGGCCGGCAGCGCCTGTCTAGAATTGCCGAAATATTACGATATGCCCAAGAAGTTCGAATTCATTTATGGCAGCAGCCGGAAAGTTTGCCATTTGGCCTGGTATCGTGGTCTCCGTCTGGGCATCAGCTATGCGGATGGATATCAAACGTCATGGATTTCAAGTGGTCTTAACCGGAACGCAACCGGCGTGAATTGGCTTTCCAGAAAAAAACGCCATTCCTTCGGTCGGACATAACGCCGACGCGCTCCAATGTCTGCTTCTCTAATCGGCCGTTTGGGGTCAAGCGCTTTCAGACTATCCACCACTGCAGTGTCGATGTCGCTCACGGGCTCGTGCTTCTCTCCGGAATCGGCGCCATGGCCCTTCCACTATGGGATCCGAGGACGAGGTGGAACAATCTTTTGGACGGCCTTGCCGTCAGTTGAACGGCAGGTCCAAGCAGACATGCGAACTCACCTCATCCGTCGTCCCGCGAGGGACATCTTTCCACCGTTCGGTGGAACTCGAGTGTCCTCCTGTCGATTCTATCGGATCTGATCTTGCAGGGTTGTCATGCTGCTGCCGCGGCTTGCTCCCGGGTCCAGCGGAACTCAGTGCCGTCAACCCAGATGCGGTGCATGACAACGGCCAATCGGCGCGCCAGCGCCACGATCGCCTTCTTCATCCCGCGGCGCCTGGCGATCTGCATCGCCCAGGCCTTGAGCCAGGACCATTTCTTGGAACGCATCATACTCTGAGCTGCTTCGTAGAGCATGACCCGCATCATCTCATCCCCACAGCGGGATATTTTGCCGCTCCAATCGACCTCACCCGATTGATACTTGGCACACGTCAGCCCAAACACCGCCCCAACTGACTTGGATTTGCGGAACCGAGCGGGCACGTCAACGGTGGCGCGATAGGTCAGCGACACCACGGGGCCAACGCCAGGAGTTGTCATCAAGCGCCGGCATACCTCATCGTCTCGGACGATGGCCAGCAAGCGACGGTGCAGGATGCAGAACTGCTCGCGAAGCGTCCGTCGGACAATGAGCAGTGGTTCGATCAGGGCGGCCAAGTCGGGCAAGTTTTCGACCAGCTCCCTGATGCGGGCCTCGAACCTTACCTTGCCCACCACACCTACTTTGAGACCAAAGTTGCGTAAGGTGCCGCGCAGGTCATTATCGATGGCAATCGCCTTCGACTGCAGAAGCTTGCGATGGGTCAGCAACATCCGCAGTTTCTGACTGCGTAACGTCTTCACATGCACCGGGCGATAAAGACCCACCCGCATCATCTGCGCCATGCCGCGGGCATCGTTGCGGTCGGTCTTGTTGATCTGGGCCTTCAATACCGCCCGCATGTGCCGCGTCTCAACACAGATCACCGGCAAGCCCGCTTCGGCGAGAGCACTAAACAGCCATTGCGATAGTGGCCCGGCTTCCAGTCCGATCCGCTTGAAGCGGTAGGCGGGGTTCCCCAGAATCTCCAGCAGACCTTCAGGTTCGCTCGCCACCTTCACTTCCCGCACGATCCTGCCTGTGTCATCCACAATGCAGACGCTGGTCTCCTTGACCGATACGTCCAATCCAGCAAAATGGTCCATGCTGCGCTTCTCCTTCTGATGCTTGAGGCCGTCACCACGGACCTCGTTTCCACCATCAGCCTGAAGCGCAGCACCCAAAATCTTCAGCTATCCACAAGCTGGGCCGGCCGATTACCCCATCTTGTGGCCCAAAGCGAACATGGATCTCCCGCCACGCATTAATCTCGTTTTATGAGTACGCAGCCTGGTTATTCCGGGATGCGAGCGCGGCCTTCGGCCGCGGCCCGGATGACAGTTATTTTCTGACCAGCGCCCCATAGGCGACCGCCGTCGCCACCACCACGATCACCAGCATCCAGGCCATCGGCATGGCATTGCTGCTGCCCGCGAGCGCGATCGAGACGATCTGCGTCGAGGCCGCGCCGATCGCCATCTGCGTGAAACCGGTCATGCCGGAAGCGGCGCCGGCGGCCTGCGGGCGGATGCTGATGGCGCCGGCAATCGCGTTCGGCAACAGCAGGCCGTTGCCGTAGGAGATCACCAGTTGCGGCAGGAAGATGATCGCCGGCCCGGCGTCCGGCAGGGTCGCGACCAAGATCGCGGTCAGGCTCGCGCCGGCGAGTTCGAAGGCGATGCCGCCCAGGATCATGGCGTCGACGCCGAAGCGCTGCGACAGCCGCGAGGCGGTGAAATTGCCGCTCATGTAACCGAGCGAGGTGATCGCGAACCAGACGCCGTATTCGGCCGAGGTACGCCCCATCTGCGTCACCACCACATAGGGGCCGCCGCCGAGGAAGGTGAAAAACGGCGCCGAGCCGAGTGCGCCGCACAGCACGTAACCGTGGAACTTGGCGCTGCCGATGAGCGCGCGCCAATGCTCGATCAGCATGCCGGGCGCCTGCGCCACGCTCGCCGGCCGGGTCTCGGGCAGCACGAACGCCGACCACAGCAGCACGACGCCGCTGAACGCCGCGATGAACAGGAAGATCGCCTCCCAGCCGAAGGTGGTGTCGAGAATGCCGCCGATCAGCGGCGAGATCATCGGCGCGATCACCATGGCGGTGGTGACCAGGCCGATCATGGCGGCGGCGCGCTCGCGCTCGTAGAGGTCGCGGATGATGGCGCGGCCGATGACGATGCCGGTCGAGGCGCCGATCGCCTGGATCACGCGCGCGCCGATCAGCGCGCCGATCGAGGAGGCGGCGATGGCGGCGAGCGAGGCGACGACGCTCAACGTCAGCCCGGCCAGCACCACCGGCCGGCGGCCGAAGCGGTCGGACAAAGGCCCGAGCAGCAATTGGGCGGCGGCAAGACTCAAGAGATAGAGCGACAGCGTGAGCTGCACGGTGCCGGTATCCGACGCAAGCCGCGTCACCAGCCCCGGCAGCGCCGGCACCAGGATGTTGAGCGTGGCCGGCCCGATGGCGGTCATCGCCATCAGCAGCGCCAGCAGCCGCCAAGGGGTGGCCTGCCGACTCTGCGGCGGCGCCGTGGACGTGCGCGCGTCCATCAACCGTTACCCAGCGGCCGGGTCGCGGCGTCGAGCCAGGTCCGCGTGGCCGGGTCGAGCAGGGGACCCAGTACCTCCTGCACATGCGCGTGATAGCTGTCGACCCAGTTGCGCTCTTTGGCGGTCAGCATCCGCGTGTCGATCAGCCGCCGGTCGATGGCGGCAAGCGTCAGCGTCTCGAACGTGTTGAGCGGCTTTTCGCCGCCCGCGGGCTCCGGCGCCGCGGTCACCAGCAGCAGGTTCTCGATGCGGATGCCATAGCCGCCGGTCTTGTAATAGCCCGGCTCGTTCGACAGGATCATGCCGCGCTTGAGCGCGACGGTGCCGAGCTTGGAGATGCGCGCCGGGCCCTCGTGCACCGACAGATAGCTGCCGACGCCGTGGCCGGTGCCGTGGTCGAAATCGAGCCCCGCCTGCCACAGCGCGGTGCGCGCCAGCGGGTCGAGCTGGGCGCCGCTGGTGTTCTCCGGGAACACCGCGGTGGCAATCGCAATATGGCCCTTGAGCACGCGGGTGAAGCGGTCGCGCATCTCGTCGGTAGGCGTGCCGATGACGACGGTGCGGGTGATATCGGTGGTGCCGTCCTCGTATTGCGCGCCGGAATCGACCAGGAACAGTTCGTTCATCCCGAGCGTACGGTTGGAAGCGCGGGTGACGCGGTAATGCACGATCGCCCCGTTCGGCCCCGAGCCGGCGATGGTCGGGAACGAGATGTCCTTCAACAGGCCGGTATCGCGGCGGAAGCTTTCCAGCGCCTCGACCGCGTCGATCTCGGTCACCTTGCCGGCCGGCGCCTCGCGCTCGAGCCAGGCGAGGAAGCGCGCCATGGCCACGCCGTCGCGCTGGTGCGCGGCGCGCGAACCGGCGATCTCGGCGTGGTTCTTCGTAGCCTTCATCAGCGCGATCGGATCGGCGCCGCGCATCGGCTTGCCGCCGCTGCCGGCGATCAGCCGGGTAAGCGCGTCGGCGGCGCTGGCGCTGTCGAGCCGCACGGTCTTGCCCTTGAATTGCGTAAGGTCGTGCGCCAGGTCGGCTGGCGCGCGCAGCGTGACGATCGGCTCCAGCGCGGGGCGCGTTTTGTCATCGAGCTTGGCCGGTTCCACATAGAGCGCGGGCTTGCCCTCGCGCGGGATCGTCGCGAAGGCGAGCGCCAGCGGCGTATGCGCGACGTCGGCGCCACGGATGTTGAAGGCCCAAGCGACGTTTTGCGGATCGGACACCACCAACACGTCGGCGCGCAGCTTCTTAAGCTCGCTTTGGATGCGCTTGAGCTTGTCGGCGGCGCTCTCGCCGGCGAGTTTGATGTCGCGCAGCGTCACCGGGCCGGCGGGCGGCGCCGGGCGGTCGCTCCACAGCGCATCGATCGGATTGCCGTCGACCGCCACCAGTTCGGCGCCGGCCGCGGCGCAGGCCTTGCGTAACCGGTCGGCGCCCTCGGTGGTATGCAGCCACGGATCGTAGCCGAGCTTGGCGCCGCTCGTGAGATTCTGCTCGAGCCATTGCTCGGGCGGGCCATCCACCAAATGCTCGATGGCGAAGAGTTTCGCATCGATCTGCGCGGCCGCCTGCACGGTGTAGCGGCCGTCAACGAACACCGCCGCGCGTTCGGCCAGCACGATCGCGGCACCCGCCGATCCGGTGAAGCCGGTGAGCCAGGCGAGCCGCTCCTCGCTGGCGGGCAAATATTCGTTCTGTTGACGGTCGGCGCGCGGCACGACGAAGCCGTCGAGCCCGCGCCGCTTAAGCTCGGCGCGCAATGCAGCAATGCGTGACGGTGCTGCCGCGCGCTGCTGCGAATCGTCGAATGACTGGAAGTGGGCTTCGAACATGGGCGGCACTCTAGCGTGCTCCCCGGGCGTAGCAACGCAGGCATGCGCCGCACGCCGGGCGAGCCATGCGCGTCGCGATCTTAGGCAGCGGCGCGATAATTCCGCACCGCCTTGGCGAGCAATTTGGCATCGAATCGGCGCGCTGAATCAATTTTGTGCAGTGCATTAGATTGGCCGCAATGATGCCACCGATCTCACCAGGTTATTAATCCGTTTATGCCGTCTCTACAGGGCTTCTATGCAATGTCACGAGTGGTTCGCAGCCGCGGCGTAGTTTATGTTGCATTGCAATAGCGAGGGACGAGTGTCGGGCAAATCGCTGACGCTTTGGTCCCGAGAAGGAGAGACAAAATGGTTGCCGTCACTTATGGCGTCGCCCGCGTCCCCGCCACCGCACCGGCCGCGCGCGCCAAGACCGCCGCGCCGGGCAAGAGCTGGTTCGCCCGCTTTATGGATGCGCTGGTCGTCGCGCGTATGGAGCAGGCGAGACGCGAAATCAGGATGCACACGGGCTTGCTGCCCTACAGCTTGGATGAACGTGGCAACCGGCTGGTCAAGTCTGGCTCCGGCGATATGCCGTTCGGCGGCTGGCCGCGCTAAGCTTTTCACCAGCGAAAGCCGTCCCGGAGGTCCCCGGCCGGGGCGGCTTTTTTTGACGCTCAAGAATTTTTCATCACCAAGGTGACCCAGCCGTCGAGCGTAATGCGGCGCTCGAGCACCAATCCCTGCGCCCGGTAGATCGCCAGCACGGCATTGGCGTGGGCGGGCAGCAGGCCGGACAGCACAACGTGCGCGCTTGGTCCGGCGAGCCGGCAGAGCGGCACCGCCAGGCGCAACAGCGGCCCGAGCAGAATATTGGCAAAGATCAGATCGTAAGGCGCGCCGCGCGCGATGGCGCGCGCCTTGGTGCCGGCGGCGCGCACAAACGTGATCGCCGCGCCGGCGCGATTGAGCCGCGCATTGCCGCGCGCCGCCTCGACCGCAACTTGGTCGATGTCGCTGGCGACGTTGTGTGCGCGCAGCCTTTTCGCCGCTGCGATCGCCAGCACGCCCGAGCCGGTGCCGAGGTCGAGCACTTTGCGAGCCCGCCGCCGCTTCGCCAGATCGTCGAGCGCCAACAGACAGCCGCGCGTGGTGCCGTGGTGACCGGTGCCGAAGGCAAGCGCTGCTTCGATCTCGATGCCGATATCGTTCGATTTAATACGGGCGCGGTCGTGCGCGCCGTGCACGATGAAGCGGCCGGCGCGCACCGGCTTGAGGCCGGCGAGGCTTTGCGCCACCCAGTCGGTCTCCGCCACCGTTTCAAGCGTGAGCGCCGCCGCGGCGGCCTCGCCGGCGGCCAGCGCCACCAGCCTGCGCAGCGCGGCCTCATCGGGCGGTTCGGGGAAATGGGTCGCCACCTGCCATTGGCCGCCATCGTCCTCGAAGGCGGCGCAAACGGCGTCCTCCAGGCTTTCCCCCAGAAAGGTTGCCAGTTGGCGGGCGGCCGGCTGATCGCAAACGAGGCGGGCGACAACGGTCATGCCCGCCATTTACAGCGTTTGGCGAAACGGCTGGCAATGGGTATGTAGCGCATGATCCCGAAAAGCGTCCTCGATGCGATCGGGAGGGACCGGTTTTCGGATAAGATCATGCGCAAAAGAAAGCTCGAATGACCCATTCAAGACGCCCAACCCAGCCGACATCGAAACCCTGGCTCTCGCCCGCCGCAGCGGCTGGCCGGAGGATTTGCGCGTGCTGGTCGCGCGCTTTCCGCGCGAGCAATGGGAAGGCCACGCCAATCTCGGCGAGATGGCGCGCTTCTGGCTGTCGCGCCATGCCATGTTCCGCGAACTCGCCACGATGATCGCGGCGATCGACGCGCAATTCCGCGAAGGGACGCTGTCGCCCGCGGAATTCCCGCGTCAGCTCGTGCCGCGTCTGCAGTTTCTGCTGTCGCAGCTCAACGTGCACCACCAGATCGAGGATCTGCATTACTTCCCGATCTTCCGCGCCGCCGAGACGCGGCTGGCGCGCGGTTTCGACGTGCTGGAAAGCGACCACCACGCCATCCACGCCGACATGGAGCAGACGGCCAACGCCACCAACGCGCTGCTGCGCGCGCTCGCCGGCGAGCCGCAAGCGTTGCGCCGCTGCGGCGACGATTACGCCGCCGCCTGCGGCGCCCTGCTCAAGGGCTTGGTGCGCCATCTCGACGACGAGGAAGACCTGATCGTGCCGTTAATTCTCGAGCGCGGCGAGGCAGCCTTGGGCGTCGCGCATCACGGATAGGCGCTGCAGCGGCCCGCCGCAGCTGCGCGGCTTATTATTCAACGTTTAGCGAAGTTGCGACAATTTTAGTTAACGGTCTAAACGATCCTTGTAAATCTTGCGCGATAGTTCCCTCCGATGCTGCCGCCGTCACTCACGCGGCCGGCCGATCGGGGGCTGTCATGTTTGAATCATTCAATGGCTGGATCGAATCCGTTCGCTTTGCCTGCGAGGTGCAGAGCGTCATCTCGATGCGTCTGATGCGCATGGCGCAAGGCGGGCCGGATGCGGCGGTGGAATGCAATCTGATGATCGCCGAGAAAATCGATGCCTTCGCCGATGCCGAAGTGGCGATGCTCCATGCGCTGTCCGATGGCGAAGGATTTATTGTCGCTGCCGAACGCGCTTACGCGCCGGTGCGCAGCCGCGTGCACGCCAACAGCGACCGGCTTGCGCAGCTGGGGTAATCCAACTAGTGCCGCTTGAAATACTGCACCGCGCGCTCATGCTGCTCGGCGGCCTTGCGTGAGGTAAACGTTCCGAGATTGCGCCGCTGGCCCGTGCGTGGATTTTTCTTGCGCGAATAGAGCCGGTATTTTCTGTCGCTGAGCTTGCGGATCATGCGCGCTTGCCCCATTTCTTGCGCACGGCCGCCTGCGCCTTCTTGATGTTGGCGAGTTGCGCGCGGCGCATGGCCGGCGTCGGCTTTTCGCTTGCCGGAATTTTGCGGCGCGGTTTGGCGATGAAGCGGTCGCCGCCGAGATGGCGCGGCACGGAGCCAAGTTGGCCCAGCACTTTGCGCGCGGCCGCGGTATCGGGCTCGAGCTTCTTGCCGGCGCGGTGCGCCTCGCTCTTACCGATCAGCCATTTTTGCGTGTCCCAGGAACCGTTGGCGCGCCGGCCGGCGACGCGCTCGATGCCGCCGCGCGCGCCGACGTCCTGATTGCGGAAGCTGACGAACTCGCTTTTCGGCCGCACCTGAATGTGAAAGAAGCCGCCCGAACCGCGCGCGCCCGGTTTGGCGCGGCGCGTGCTGCTGCGGCGTTTGCGGGATTTGGGCATGGCAAAACTCCCGATTGCGCTGATGAATAAAGCGCAAGGCGAGCACAAGTTCCCGTCGCAGGCATTGACCTACGACAAGAGCTTGCGGGTCACCAGCCGAAGGGGAAGAAGCCGCGCGGGCGGGCGTAATAGGGCCGCTCGCGGGTGTAATAGGCGCGCGGTGGATCGAACACCTGCCAGCCGTCGCGCTCGTAAGCCGGCCGCCGCGCCGGCACCGAGGCGACCTGATCGTCGTCCTGGTCCGGATCGGCAACGGCCGTGCGCAAGCGCGGCGCGGCGCGCGCCACACGCCGGCGCGTCGCCAGCGGGGATCGTCCCGGTCAGCACGATCGTGGTGTTCGCCATTTTATGCTTGGCGACCAGGCCCCACAGGATCGACGCGTTCTTTACCGACAGCCGCACGCAGCCGTGCGAGGCCGGATGGCCGAGGCTGCTGTGATTGGTGCCGTGGATGGCGTGGCCCTTCATGGTGAAAAAGATCGAATAGGGCATCGGCGCGTCGTCCCACTCGCGGCTGTAGTGCTCTTTCTCCTTGCGAAACGGGGTGAAGGCGCCATTCGGCGTGTCGTAGCGCGCGATGCCGGTCGACACCGGCCAGGTGTAGAGCTGTTCGCCGTCGGCCGAGACGGTCATCTGCTGGGTGCTCTTGTCGATCTGGATCAGCAGGTCGGCCTGCGCCGGCGTGAAGGCCAGCGTGGCGAAAACGGCGGCGAGCGCGGCAGCAAGGCGGAGACGCATGACGGACCTCCGAAGCCTAACCCGCTACCAGCATAACAGGTTCCTTCGGGCGCGATTATGGCAGTCGTCTGTCCTTCCGGGGCGCGCGCAGCCGGAAAGGCCGGGTCGTCAATGCTTCCTGGCGTCCACCCGGTAGCCGACGATGGTCGCTTCGCCGAGCGCCCTGGCGGCTTCCAGCCGGTGCAGGCCCTCGATGAGCACGAAGCGCTCGCCGTCGGCGCGCACCTTGATCGGCACCTGCTGGCCGTCCTTGAGCATGCTTTCGGCGATCTCGCCGACGCGTTTCGGGTCGAGCGTCTTGCGCCGCTCGGTCGGCACGTAGATCTTGGCGACCGGGAAGTTCTCGCGTTTCAACATGTCTGAAGCGTAGCACGGCGCCGGCGCGCGGTGCGCAACCTTTCGCGGCCTCCGCTCAATTCCCCAGTTCCAGCGCCCAGTATTTCCGGCCGTTCGCCGCGGTGGCGGAGGCGATGCCGTAGGCCGAGACGCTGCGCAGCAGCATGTTGGCGCGGTGGCCGGGCGAGCGCGCCCACATCCGGTAGGCGCAGTCTTCCGTATCGCAGCCCCAGGCGACGTTCTCGGCATGCATGCCGCCGGAGAAGCCGAAGCGCTGCTTGTAATTGTTGTGGTCGAGATGGTTGCGGTTGGCCATGCTGTGTGCCTGTTCGTAGGCGAGGCCGGCCAGCGTCGAATTCATGGCGAGCGGCGGCAGATGATGCGCGCGGCGGAAGCTGTTGATGTCCTCAGCGCGCGCCGGCGCGGCGGAGGCGGCAATGAGCGCAAACAACGCGAGCGTCGCGGCAAGACGTCGAAGCATGGCGGCGGCTCCCTTGAAAACGAGGCCGGCGAAGCTAGCACGGCGCGCGCCGCCGCAATATTCGCCGCATCCTCAATTCAAGTTGACCGCCAGTTGCTCGCGCGCCGGATGCTGCGGCGCGGCAATGAGCGTGTCCTCGACCGGGCCCGGCGTCCATTGGCTGCCGGCCAGCGGCGTGACGCGCACATTGACCAGCAGCCCGAGTTCGAGCGTTTCATCGAAATAGCGCATGGCGCGTTCGTTCAGGTCGATGACGCGGCCGGGCGCCAGCGGCCCGACGTCGTTGATCTTGACGATCGCCCGCCTGCCGGCGCTCTCGACCAGCGCAAAAGCGCGCCGGTAGTTGCGGCCGAAGCCGACACCGCCGAAGCGCGCGCGCAGGCCGATCTGGATCGCCGCGGTCCAGCTTTGCGCGTCGTAGCGCTCGCCCGACGCCGTCTCGGCGTCTTCCGCTGCCGCGCCCGCGGCGCAGGGGTTGTACATCGAGGCGATGCCGGTGATCGGCTCGCGCATCAGCGGCGGCGACGGCTGCGCCGGCTCCGGCCGCAGCGCGGCGAGCAGCGCCTGCCATTGCGGTGTGGCGGAGGCGACGCGCCCGGGGCCGCCGCGTCCGCCGCGCGCGGCAAAGCGCAGCAGCGGCGGCAGGCCGCCGTCGGCGAGCGCCATCACGGCGCGTTGCGGCGCGTAGAGCGCGAAGCGCTCCGTCTTCTTGTCCTTGGCGGTCTGCCCGAGCGCCGGCCGCGGCGCGGCGGCGCTGACGAACAGCGCCATCAGCGGGGCGATGGCGGAGGCGATGGCGCTGTGGTCGCGCGCGGTGAGGCCGAGGCCTGAGAGCGTTCCCGGCAAAGACGACTTTTGCTTTATCGGCATAAAACCCTCGGACAAATGGAATTGCATCCGAGTCAAATCCAACGGCGATGCGCTTAAAGCCCGCGTAAAATTCGACGCATCAAAAAACCGGAGAGTTTTACCTAAATACCTTCGGTGTTTTCGGCAAAGCGCGCGTTGGCGCGGCGAAACCGGGGTTAAACGGGGCTCCGCCGCGGCAGCGGCGCGGCCCGCCGCGCAGCGATGGCGGAGCGCCCAAGTTCGCGACGGCGTAAATGGAGTGTTGCGGGGATTGGAGAAAGAAGGGGCTGTGGACCGGGAATTAGGCGAGGCCGCACGCTGGGCGGCCGCTTGCCGTCACGACGCGCGAAAGGTCACGCCACGCAGACATATTGCGCGCCGCGCATGCCGAGCCGAAGCGCGGCGCCGCGTGCCAGATCGAGCCGGGCGCCTTTCGCGTAGGCGATGCCGTAAGGTCCGGTGTCGTTGACGCGCACGGTGAGCGAATGGCCGTTGTTTGGATTGGTCACGGTTAGCGTCGTGCCGAGCGGCCAGGTGCGCGCCGCCGCCGTGTTGCCGTTCGGGTCGAAGCGTTCGCCGCTCGCGGTGTGCCGCCCCGTCCAGTAATAGCTCGCCAGCACTTCCTGTCCGGCGCATTTGCCGGTCGGCTTGACGTAGCGATGCACCGAGCCCCATCCCGCGGCATGCGCCGTGCGGAAGCGTGAGCGCGCTGGCGAGCAAAGTGAACAATACGAATCCAATCAGCTTCACTGCGAATCAATCCCCGTCGATGTGTGTGGAAGGGGCCCGGTAAGCCGGCGCAATGGGGCGAGAATAGGGCGGCGCGGCGCGGCCGTACCGCCATGCGGATCGTCGCCGCGCGGCGCTGCAAATCGCGCGAATGTTGCGCCGGCCGTGCCGCGCCGGCAGGAATGTTACGCGGCGTTGCGTTGCGCGGCGGCCGCGCCGCGCGACCGGCAAGGGCCTAGATAATCGTCTTGCCCCTGGCGTCGAGCGCCTTCTCGATGCGCACCAGCGCGCCGATGCCGGTATCCGCCCCGGCATGCGTCTGCTCGCGCGGCAACAGCAGCGAGAAGATGCGGTCGCGCACCGGCCCGCTCTCGTGCAACTCGACCTTGCCGAAGAAGCGGACGAAGCCCGATTCGAGGATGCCGTCGCGCTGCGCCTTGAAGTTGGCGTACAGGATGCAGACGCGGGCGTCGTGGCCGAGGTTCTCCAGCACGCCTTTCTTCGAGCGCTCCCACCAGGCGAGATGCGCGTCGTCATAGGCGATCATCGAGCCCTTGGGCGCGATGTTCGGCCCGAGCGGCCCGACGGTGGCGACCAGCAGCGGATAGCCGTCGTCCCAGGCGTTGCGGATCAGCGTCTTCATGGTGTCGGAGAGCGGCATGGCTATGTCCTCATCATGCCCGGCCCGAGGCCGGGCATTCCCTCTTCGGCGGCGGTCCCACGCGCCTCAGCGGCAGTCGCGCAGGTGCTCGGTGCGGATCGCGCGCTCGCGCTCGGCCGCGGCGAAGGGCGCGCCGAGGCACCAGTTGAAATGCACGCGGTAGTTCTCCGTCCAGCGCGGGCCGAAGGCGCCCGGCCGGCAGCGCGGGATCTCGTGCGCGAGGCGGGCCTGGCGCACGGCGGCGGTGGCGTAGTTGTTGCAGAAGCCGGGATCGGCCGCCTGCGCGGCGGTGGTGACGGCGGCCAGCACGAGGCCGGCGGCGGCAGCGGATTTCAGCATGATGTTCCCCCTCGAGAATCGCCCCCGCGCAGGGTTATAGACCGGGCGCGTGGGGTGTGGGGAGATGGGGAACGGCCCGTTGCGTGGCGCGCCGCACCTTGCGCGTCTTACCGCCACCAGCCCCGTTGTGCCGGACGATAGTCGTCGCGCCGGGTTTGCGAGTTCCAACTACGCCCGAAAAACGGGAAGCCGTTGTCGCCCCAGCCGTTGTCGCTCGCAATGCGGTCGTCGGGCGGCGTCACCTTGCGCGTGATGAAGCCGCCCTGCGGCTGATTGCTCAGCACCGCGACGAACTCGGTGCGGTAGTTGGTCTCCTTGCTCAGCGGTTCGTCCGAGACGATGATCGAGGACCGCGGCGCTGCCGTCGGCGCGAGCGAAGTCGAGCACGTCCTGCGGGATGGTGATGCGGTCGAGCGCGTCCTTGGCGTCGTCGCCTTCGTCGATGCTGACGACGGTCCAGCGCAAGCCGGCGCCGTCGCGCGCCATCGCCGTGAACACATGCGTGCCGATCGGCCGGTCGGGATCGCGGATGGTGACGGGGACCTCGATGCTCGAATCGAACACCTCGCCGCCGTCCGGCCACCGCTTGTGCGTGTTGCGCCGCACGTAAAGCTTCTGCGTGGCGCGGCTGATGTAGACCGAGACCGGCTCGAGCGCGAGCTTGGCCTCGGTCGCGGCCTTGACGGCGGCGGCCTTCCTGGCCTCGGTCGCCTTGACGGCGTCCTTGGCCGCGGCGGCGTCGTCGGTTTTGGATTTCGCGTCGGCTTTTGCCGTGTCGAGCTTCGCCGCCAGTTCGGCAGCCTTGGCGGCGGCCTTCTGCTGGCGCTCCTCGGCCTGCGCCTTGGCCTGGTCCGATTTCGCTGAAGCGAGCGCCTTGTCGGCGGACGCCAGCGCGGCGTCGGCGCTCCGCTTGAGCCGCTCCAGATTGCGCAGCGACGCGGCGAGCGATTTCGTCTCGCGCGCCGTGGTCACGGCGGCTTTCTTCGCCGCCGCGGCGGCCTGGACCGCCTCGGCGGCCTCGGCGGTCAGCGTCTCGGCGCGCGCCGGCGCGGCGGCGATCGCCTCCGCCTTCGGCTGGAACAGCGCCGGATGGGAAAACGCGACCGGCGCCGGGTCGTTCGGCGCGATGATCACCCGCATGCCGATGTGCGTCTTGTCGAACAGCTTCTCGGCAAAGCCGTAGGGCATCCGGATGCAGCCGTGCGAGGCCGCATAGCCGGGCAGCGGCCCGCCGTGCAGCGCGATGCCGTTCCAGGTGATGCGCTGCATGTTCGGCATCCAGGCATCGTCGTACATGGTCGAGTGGTGGTCCTTGTCCTTCTCGATGAGGGCGAAGACGCCGGCCGGCGTCTCGCGGTCCTTGACGCCGGTCGACACCGGCGCGCGATAGATCCAGCCGTCGGCGTCGTAGAAGGTGACCTTCTGCGTGCTGATCGACACGATCGCCAGGATCGGCTCGCCGGCCGGACGCGGCGCCGTCTCCGCTTTGATTTGCGCGGCGCGCGCCTGGGAGACCGCGCCGGGGCTCCAGGCCGTGAGCGCGGCCATCGCCGCCAGCGTCGCCAGGGCGGCAGGCCCGAAACGGCGGATCGCCGCGGGGAATTGTGCCGTCGTCAATCGATGGATCATGCCAAACTCAGTTGGATTGCCCGGTTGGATGCTGTGCGCGCGGTCTAAGTCGAATCGGGTGCCGGATCGTAACGTCTGAATACGCCAATTCGATCCATTGAACTATCGGCACGTATTGGTGGCAAAAGGGTGGCCCGCGGCTGAAATGGGCGCCATGCGGGCATTCGAGGGCGTGGGGTGCAGCGCGAGGTGACGGTGCGCCTTGGTCCCGGCGCGCTTTGCCCGCGCGGTGCAGCGCGTGGTGGGGCAGCGGGGGCAGTTGATGTTGGAGAAGAAGTGAGGGCGGACGCAAGTGTCCATCCCCGGAAGCCTTCATTTATGCAAAATATTCGGGGATTGCGCGCCCGGCTTTAGGCGAGACCGGCGACCGTCGCCCTCATGGCCAGCAGGCGGCAAGTGACGCTAGTAGTGGAAAGAGATTGAGGGAAAAGGCGGCGGTGGGAGTTGTGAATAGATTGCGCAATAGACAAAAGTACAAATCGCACCGAGGCCTACCACCAGTTAATGTGGCTAAGAAGCGCGGCGTAAGCGTCCGCATCTTGGGAAAATCTCTCCGTTGATCCCCGGAAGAAGCCTTCTTTCAGAGCTTCCCAGTTCTGTCCCTTTGCTTTAGCGTCGGTAACAAATTTCGTGAATGGCGCGCCACCGCCGCCTCGGCCTCTTTCTTTCCACGCAAAGCGACCATGTCTCGCGCCGTGATGATCAAAGTTTTGTTGCGCATAGTCGCATCCATTCTATTTTGTTGGACGCTCTTCGCCAAGGCCCCAATTGGTCAGAAGGCGCTCTTCCAAGATTAGATCGGTTCTTCCATGCAGAGCGTGGGACTATCGCCCGATACGCCCTGCAATATCGCGCAGACGGCAGAGACCTTCGCCACGATGGACGCCCGGTATAGGGAAAACCTGGCGGGTTTCGTTGGCAGGATAAACCGCCACGTGAACGGCTTGCGAATAAAGCCGCTCTTCCTGATGCCCGAGACGGTCTGGGAAGGCGATACCGCAACTTTCTGTGTGCCACATGCCGGTTCTATCCGGCGGAACACCCCGCGAAATGTATTATTTCTTGCCGACACGCGGCGAGCTGCGGAAGCATTAGGATTGCCGCTGCAAGCCAATGCGTCCGCTCAAGAGGCACACAAGTTTGCTGTCCATCTCGTCGGCACGTTAGGGGAATATGATGAAAAAGGGATCGCTGAGGGAAACAACAAGCGACGAGGTGCGCCGAGCGTTATGAGTGAGCAAGCGCGAACGATCTGTATCTATTTGGCTGCCAAGCTCTTCGACGGGCCGCAAATCGAACTAGAACACAAGCTGTTTGGCCCACCTCTCGGCCGCGATTATGACAAGATCCTTCCTCCGTAAGGTCTGACGAGGATCGATCCGCACAATCACACCCTCTCCACAAAACTATCCACCACGCGCTTTTCGCCGGCCTTGTCGAAATGGATGGTCAATTTGTTGCCGTCCACAGCGGTGACGTTGCCGTTGCCGAATTTCTGGTGAAACACGCGCTCGCCGACCGCGAAAGAAGACGCGGCGCCGGTCGATTTGGCGATCAGTTCGCCTTCGATGGTTAGCGGGATGCTGGGCTTGCGGGCAGGGCTCTTGAGCGGTTTCGCCGCCGGCGTTTCCGCAAATTCCTCGTCCTGATTGAACACCCCGTCCGGCACGTAGCGTGGCTGGCCGTTTTCGGAAAATCCGCCGCGGCCCTTGCGCGCCTGCGCGCGCTGCCAGCCGGGCGTGGTGTAGTTCGAGCCGAAGGAATTCGTCTCGTCGAAACGGGAAGCGCCGTAGCCCGACATGCCGAAGCCGCCGCCCGCCGGCTCCTTCACCTCGACGTCGGCCTCCGGCAGTTCGTCGAGGAAGCGCGACGGCAAAGTCGAGGTCCACATGCCGTGGATGCGCCGGTTGGTGGCGAAATAGATCTTGGCGCGCTTTCTTGCCCGGGTAAGTCCGACATGGGCGAGGCGGCGCTCCTCCTCAAGGCCCGCGCGGCCGCTCTCGTCGAGCGAGCGTTGATGCGGAAACAGGCCTTCCTCCCAGCCGGGCAGGAACACGGTGTCGAATTCGAGCCCCTTGGCGGAGTGCAGCGTCATGATGTTGACCGCCTGCTCGCCCTCGGCGCTGTCGCGGTCCATCACCAGCGAGATGTGCTCGAGGAAGCCGGCGAGGTTCTCGAATTCCTCCATGGAGCGCACCAGCTCCTTGAGGTTTTCCAGGCGGCCGGCGGCGTCGGCGCTCTTGTCGTTCTGCCACATCGCGGTGTAGCCCGACTCGTCGAGCACGATCTCGGCCAGTTCGGTGTGCGGCATCGAATCCTTGCGCGCGCGCCAGCGCTCGAAGCCCGCCATCAGGTCGCGCAAGGCCAGCCGCGGCTTCGGCTTCATCTCGTCGGTCGAGGACAGCGTGGCGGCCGCTTCGGTGAGCGGAATGCGCTGCTTGCGCGCGTAATCGTGCAGCATCTGCACGGTGGCGTCGCCTAAGCCCCGCTTGGGCACGTTGACGATGCGCTCGAAGGCGAGGTCGTCGGCCGGCTGCGCGATGACGCGCAAGTAGGCCAGCGCGTCGCGGATTTCGGCGCGCTCGTAAAAGCGGGGTCCGCCGATGACGCGGTAGGGCAGGCCGAGCTGGATGAAGCGGTCTTCGAATTCGCGCATCTGGAACGAGGCGCGCACCAGAATGGCGATCTCGTCCAGCGGATGGTCCTCGCCGCGTTCGCGCGCCGCGCGCTGCAGCTGCTCGATCTCCTCGCCGACGCTGCGGGCTTCTTCCTCCGAGTCCCAGGAGCCGGTGACCTGCACCTTCTCGCCCGGCACGTCCTCGGTGCGCAGCGTCTTGCCGAGCCGGCCTTCGTTGTGCGCGATCAGGTGCGAGGCGGCGGCCAGGATGTGGCCCGTGCTGCGATAGTTGCGTTCGAGCCGGACGACCTTGGCGCCGGGGAAATCATGATCGAAGCGCAGGATGTTATCGACCTCCGCCCCGCGCCAGCCATAGATCGACTGATCGTCATCGCCGACGCAGCAGATGTTTTTCTTTTCCCTGTCCCCGCCAATTGACTTGTCATGGCCTGGCATGGCCGTCCGAAGGACGGCGTCGCTACGCTCGCCTATGTCCCGGCCATCCCGAATGGCGGGCACTGTGCCCACCTGATCGGGGTCACCGGGGCTCGCGCCTTCGGCGCGGCCCGGTGATGACACCGGAGTGCTCTGCGCCAGCAGACGCAGCCACAAATACTGCGCCACGTTGGTGTCCTGATATTCGTCGACCAGGATGTATTTGAAACGCTGCTGGTACTGGCGAAGAATCTCCGGAGATGTGCGGAACAGGCGGATGTTCTCCAAGAGAAGATCGCCGAAGTCGGCGGCGTTGAGCGTCTTCAGCCGCTCCTGGTAGGCCAGATAAAGTTTTTTGCCCTTGCCGTTGGCGAAGCCGGCCGCTTCGCCCGCCGGCACCTGGTCGGGCGTCAGGCCCCGGTTCTTCCAGCCGTCGAGGATGGTCGCGAACACCCGAGCAGGCCATCTTTTTTCGTCGAGCTTCTCGGCTTCTAGGAGCTGTTTGATGACGCGGATCTGGTCGTCGACGTCCAAAATCGTGAAATTCGACTTCAAACCGATCATTTCCGCGTGACGGCGCAGGATTTTCACGCCGATCGAGTGGAAAGTGCCGAGCCACGGCATGCCCTCGACGATCTGGCCGACCATCTGGCCGACGCGCAGCTTCATCTCCCGCGCCGCCTTGTTGGTAAAAGTCACTGCTAGGATGTCGCCCGGCCGCGCGCGGCCGAGATTCAAAATGTGCGCTATGCGCGTTGTAAGCACACGGGTTTTTCCCGTTCCGGCGCCGGCCAAAACCAGCACAGGGCCGTCCAGGGTCTCGACCGCTTCGCGTTGTTCCGGATTTAGGTCCGCCAGATAGGCCGCACCTCTGACCCCCATCGCCCGCGCGGCAATGCCGCCCGGAACGGGCGCGGCTAAGTCATTGTGGGCGGGTAGTTTTCTCGGTTCGGCCATGCGGTCGGCGATTCTCTTTCACGGCAAAGATGGCACTCGTGGCTAGCAAATTCGAGGGGGCCGCGGGCGGCCTTGTCGGCATCTTCCCACCGAATTACGGTTTCTTCTTCGGCTTCCCGGCCGGATTCTCCGCGATTTCCCGACATCTTAGGAAAGGACGTCCCCGTGCGCTTGCAGAACAAGATCGCCGTCGTCACCGGCGGCGGCCGCGGCATCGGCCGCGACATCGCGCTCGCCTATGCCCGCGAGGGCGCCCATGTCGTGATCAACGACGTCGACCCCGCGACCGCCGACGCAACGGCAAAAGAGGCCGCCGCGCTCGGCTCCAAGAGTCTGGCCGTCGTCGCGGACGTGGCGAAGTCCGCCGACATTACGCGCATGGTCGACACCGTGATGAAGGAGCGCGGCCGCGTCGACATCCTGGTCAACAACGCCATGAAAATCGTGCCGGGCAAACTCGAGGCGCTGCCGGAAGCGGCCTGGGACACGACGATGAACATCGGCCTCAAGGGCGCGTTCCTGGTCAGCCAAGCTTGCGCCAAGCACATGATCGCGCAGAAGTCCGGCGTGATCGTCAACATCGCCTCGATCGCCGGGCTGTTTCCGTACAACTGGGCCGGCGCCTATTCGGTGGTGAAGGCCGGCCTCATCATGCTGACCAAGCTGCAGGCGATGGAGTGGGCGCCCTACGGCATCCGCGCCAACGCCATCACGCCCGGCTACATCCGCACGCCCGGCACCGAGGCGATGTATGCCGACGCGGAGATCTACGAGGGCCGCCGCAAGGGCGTGCCGATGGGCCGCGTCGGCTCGGGCGAGGACATCGCAGGTCCGGCGGTGTTTCTGGCGAGCGAGGACGCGCGCTACACAACGGGCAGCGTCGTCGGCGCCGACGGCGGCCAGGCGGTCGGGTATTTCCTCAGCGTGCCGGGGCGAAGGTTTTCCGGCGGCAGGATTGATTAGGGGGCCTACCCAAAATAACGCCGCTGACGACAAGCCCTCACGTCAACGAAATGCTGCTCACGTGTTCCTGAAACGCCGGCCGTTTCTCGATTGCCTCGTACCAGCGCTCCAAATTCGGCATCGGCGGGCGGTCCGGCATCAGGGCGCGAAAGCGGTACATGAAGACGCCCATCGGAATATCGCCCATGCAAAAGGAATTGCCGGCGAGATAGGTATTTCGCGCTAGCGCGGCGTCGAGGATTTTCGCCGCGGCGATGCTCTTGGCCTTCGCTGCGGCTATCGCAGCGTGATCCCGTTTTTCCGGCGGCGTGCGCACCAGTCCCCAGAACACGTCAGTGAAAGCCGGCAGAAAGACCGAGATTTGCCAATCCATCCATTGGCCGGCAATGGCGCGCGAGCGCAGATCGGCAGGTTCGAGGGTGCCGGGTCCGTAACGTCCCGCCAAATAACGGACGATTGAATTCGATTCCCACAGAGGTGAAGTCGCCGTCCTGGATGGTAGGCACCAGTCCATTGGGATTCATGGCGCGGTAGGCCGGCGCGTCGTTGCCGCCGAATTCCATGCCGATGTCGGTGCGCTCATAGGCGATGCGCAGCTCGCCGACGGCCCACATCGTTTTCTGCACGTTTGACGAATTCTTGCGGCCCCAGACCTTGAGCATTATCGCGCGCCTGTCTTGAGCGATTCCGGCACTGACGATCTCATGGCTCTCCGCTCAAGTCACGCGTCCACTAGATGCGCGCAATATGCGCGTCATCGATGACGATTTTCCACATGCGCGATATCGGCGATAACGCGGACTTTAAAGTTTTGCGGCGTCGAGGGGCGCGCACTGCTGCCGATCTTTTTCAGCTTGTCGATCACGCCTACATCAGCCAGGGCCGCGGCGACCGCATGATTGACCGCCGCGTGATGTCGGCCGGCAGTCGCGCCGGCGCGGCGATCCCCTGGCAGGTCGTCACGGCGAACCCGGGATAGCCGCTTTCGCTCATGGTCGGAACGTCGGGGAGACCGAAAAATCGCTGTGCGCTCGTCACGGCGAGCGCGCGCAGCTTTCCATCCTTGGTGAACTGGATCAACGCGGTCGGCGGATCGAGCACCAGATCGATATGCTTGCCGAGAAGATCGGTGATGGCCGGCAAGCCGCCTTTGTAAGGGATGTGCTGGAGCTTGATGTTCGCCCGCTGTGCGAAACGCTCCATGGTCAGATGCTGGATCGATCCGACGCCCGCGGTGCCATACTGCAACGGCGTAGCGCGCGCGCCGGCGATGCGCACGACGTCCGCCAGCGTGTGAAATTCGCTCTCGGGATGGGTGACCAGCACCAGCGGCGCTTCGGCGGTCGAACTGATGAAAGTGAAATCCTCGGCCGGATTATAAGGCAGGGTCTTGAACAGAGCCGACGCCGCCGTAAACGTGCCCGGCAGGGCGAGCAGCGTGTAGCCGTCCGGCGCCGCATGCGTGACGAAGCCGGCGGCCGTCATGCCGGTCGCTCCGGGCTTTGACTCCACCGTCAAAGGCTGGCCGAGCGATTTGGACATGGGCTCGGCAAGAATCCTGCGCCAAGACATCCACCGGTCCGCCAGGCGGGAAGCCGTGGATCAGGGTGATCGACCGCTCGGGCCAGGCGTCCTTCGCAAGGGCGGGCATGACGGCGAAGCAAGACAGGCCCGCGATGGCGGCGCGGCGCGTGATCCTGGGCATGGTCTTTCATGTCTCGGTCATGGCGGGCCTCCGAAGCTGTGGTGTGACGGCCTTCGTGATCTCCTGAAATGCAGCCTACCCCTTGAGATTTGCAAGACATAGACCGAAGATCGGCAAGTTGTTTTTCAAATTTGAAAAGCCAGGGATGCTTGAAAGTCGATGGAATGGGATGATTACAAGTATTTCCTGGCGGTGGCGCGCGGTGGCGGCCTGACCGGCGCAGCGCGGACACTGAAGACTAGCGCCGCCACCGTCGGGCGCCGCATCACGGCGCTGGAAAAGCGGCTGGGCGCGCGCCTGTTCGACCGCAGCCAGTCCGGCTACACGCTGACCGAAAGCGGCGAAGCCATCCGGCTGAAAGCCGAAGAGGTCGAGGAGGCCGTGCTGTCGCTCGAGCGCGAGGCATTCGGGCGCGATCTGCGGGCGAGCGGCAAAGTTCGGGTAGCGACAGCGGAAGATATTGCCACGACCATCGTCGCGCCCAGGCTCTTGGAATTCCGGCGCTCGCATCCGGGCATTGTCGTGGAAATGGTGTCGAGCTGGGACGTCGTCAATCTGACGCGGCGCGAGGCCGACGTTGCGATCCGCACCCTGCGGCCGACGCAAGGCGATTTTGTCATTCGCCAGATCGGCGTCTGGAATTGCGCGCTCTATGTGTCCAAGTCCTATGCGCGCGCGCACAAGTTGACGGCGCGCTCGAACGCGTTTCCCGACATCGACATCATCAGTTGGACCGAAGAACACCGATTTCGCGGCGGTGACTGGTTCGACAAGCACGCGCAGAATTCGCCGGTCGTTTTCGCCGCCAATTCACGCCACATCCAATATTCCGCCTGCAAGGCGGGTTTGGGTGCCGCCATCCTTCCTTGTCTCGCGGCGGATCACGACGCCGATCTGTTGCGGCTGCTGCCGCCCGAGCGCGTACGCTCGGTGCCGCTGTGGCTCGTCGCGCATCGCGATCTGCTGCGCACGGCGCGCGTTCGCGCGGTAATGGATTTTCTCGCCGACATTGCACCGAAACGATAGGACGGACGTGCAGGAGATATCCGCAACAATCGCAAAAGGGAAATGCGCCCAACCCGTCCGCGTGGCTGTCTAACGGCTGCGCCGCCTCAAGCCCCTTCAAACTGCGAAATATTCAAGCCGGCGTTCGAGTCGGTGAGATACATCAATCCATTCCTGTCGACGAAACAATCGGCCGACTGGATCACTTGCGGCCGATCCGGCCGCGGATCGAACATGCGCGCCGGATTGGGCGGCACGAAATAGGCAACCTCGCGCGGCTGAAACGCGTTTTCGATATCGAACACGCGGACGCCGGCATTGTAGTAGGTCGCGAAAATGTACCGCGAGCTTTGGAAGGCGCCCGGCCGGTTTTCCCAAAGATTGTGGATGCCGAAATTTCCGCCCTTGGCGCAGTAGTCGGCTTCCGAGGGAACCGGCAAGGTCGCAATGCTGACCGGATTTTCCGGCACGCGCACGTCGAAGATCCAGCCGTAGCGCAGGCCCAGCTTGCAATTGGCGGCATTCGGCTCGTCCGCAACGACCGCCAGATTTCGATCGGGCAGCGGCAGCGGCGAATGCGTGCCGCCGCCGAAGGGCGGATCGTACTGCCGGTAACTGACGAGCTTCGGCCGCACCGGATCGGCAACATTGAGAATGGTAAAGCCGCCGTCGCGCCAAGCCGCATAGGCGAGATCGCCGGCAACCAAGGCATGATGCAAGGCATATCGTTTGCCCTTCGGCCAAGTCGGCGTTTCGCCGCCGCCGGTCCACATGCCGGGAAGCCACCATTTGCCGGCCACATAGGGCTTGGTGGGATCGGACATGTCGACGACCGCCAGAATATGGTCGCTGAAATCGGAGAAATGAATCGACACGTAGGCATAGCGGCCGCCGACGTACCAGATGCGATGCGGTCCGACGCCGTCGGTCGGCATGAAGGCGATTTCGCGCGGCGCCTCCGGCCGCGAGATGTCGTAGACACGCAGGCCGGAGGTATATTGCGCGTTCTGCTGCTTCAGGCTGTCCGCGGGCGAGCCGCCGAAATAGGCCTGTTCGCTGACTTGCAGGGTCCACATGCTGGGGCAGTTGACCGCGAGCAGCAGGTCGTCATGCACTTGCAGGTGCAAGGCGCGCGTATTCGGCGGACAGGCAAGAAAATTGACCGGCTTCGGATGCTTCGGGTCGCGCAGGTCGAGCACGGTAATGCCGTTGCTGAAGCCATGACCGATATAGGCGTAGCCGCGGTGCACCATAATCTGCACGCCGTCGCCCCGGCCGCTCTGATCGCTGTGACTGACGAATTTGATATTTCGGGAAGCGACGGCATTCATCATCGGTGCTCCGGAAATTCGTATCGACGCCGCCGGCCCCGCTTAGGCGGCGGCCATGGTAGCCGAGTTGCGCGCAAGCGAACTGCGGGCAATGTCAAATCTGCGTCCGCCGGCGCGCCGGTTTGTCGGCGGCAGGATGGATGTGGGGGCGGACGCATAAAGCGCCGCCAGCATGTTCGAAATGAAAGAGGCCGCCAACGACGGCGGCCTCGAGTTGCTTCCTTGGGCGAATGTTGCGTCTTCGCCTAAGCCCCTACAGAATACGATGCTTTCATCCAGCGCCGCACAATCGGTGCCAGAACGATTGTCAACGCAATGGCAGCGATGAGGAGCCGGACGGTGAGATGCAAATCCATGGCCATACCTTAAAGGCGCGCGGCAGACATTAGCCGAAAACGCCAAGCGCCGGTCTACGGATGTTTGCTTAATGCGCGGGCCATCAGCCTTTACCGCCCGCGGCCGCAACAATGCGGTCGGCGCAAAATGGCAAGAGCCCCGGCCGGATTGACTGGCCGGGGCTCTCCCAGAAAGGGCGCTAGCCTAAAAATGTTGCGCGGTCAGATTATAGGCACGATGTCGTTGTAGAAGGGTAAAGAGGCTGTCCCATGCGGCGGCCGGTTCAAGCTTTTGCGGTCTGAAAAGCAGGCGCGGGCAAGCAAACAGGAGACCGCGTTCGTTGAGGAACGCGATCTCCTGCCGGTCATCACCAAGACCCAGAGCGTTGGGCGGTCCAAATCTTGGGAGACGACATTGTTACAACGCTTCAGCGCCGTGTCGGTTCTGATGAACTTCAAATCGGTCCACAGCAAAGATCGCTCGACCTTCGTGAACGCCGGCAGGTTCGCGCGAATGGCGCCGGCATATTGAGGGTCGCCAACCGAAAAGGTCCGGCGCGAACGACGCGCCAGATAAGCTAGATTGGCGCCAGATAAACTAGATTGTTTAGAAATCGCCGGCGATGAGGTTGTAAACGCCTTTCCGGCCGCGGGCATAAACCTTCGCGGCGATCTCACAGATCAGTTTACGGTTGCTGTCGAAGGCCTGTAGCAGACCTGCTTCGTCGGGCTGCAGATTCGGCTGAATGTGCTTGAGCGCGTCCCAGGTCACAAAGAACGAATTTTCCATCGAGCGGTCGTAGCCCCAGAAGTGCACCGAGCGCCGCGTGGCGTCGTAGCTGCGGCTCAGATTGGGAAACGTTACCGCCTGATTTACGGCAATCGAGGGTCGCTGGCCTGGCCATTTCATTGCTCGACCGCCCCGACTGGAACGCCAGTCAAAATCGGAGCTGTCTCTGTAGCTCCGCCGGCGTCGCCCGCATTCACCGTCTGATCGTGATGGTCGGCAAGCCACTGCTCATTATCGGCAAGCGCGGCGTAACTGCCTTCGCGCCGCTTGAATTCACGCGCGTCGTCGGGGCTGTTCGCCGTCTTTGCCAATTCAGCGTATTCGGCCGCTTTCGCACGATATAGCTCGGGCGCGCGCATTGCAGGCCTTTCTGTAAGAGGGCCGCCCTTCATTGCCTGACGCTGCAATAGGGTGGACAGGGAATATATGGGGATGCCGCATCGTTTTAACGAGAGGCGCCGTCTTATATTCAGCATCTCCCCCAAATTCCTCGACTTTCGGCGCGATTGGGCGCAGCGTTCGTTGCGGTGAGGCGCCTCAAGGCGCTCCGCCCCAAGCCGAAAAACTGACGATATCGCCCGCCTTCGCCAAGAATTTCTCGGCAAGGGGCCGGTCTATTGCAGGAGAAGCAAATGTTGGCCTGGTTCGCTCCGCCGGCGGTCGTGCCGGCACTGCCTGTGATTGCGGTCGCCGTGACGGCCTCGCTGCGATGACAATCGAGAACAACGACGGCCAACTGCTCGGTCCCGCCGACCCGAAGCGTATCGACGTCCACTCGCCGGCTGAAATGCGCCATTGGGTTCGGGAAATCGGCCGGCCCGCTGCCAAACTGAACGAAGCGGTGAAGGCGGTCGGTCCCTTGGTTTCCGACGTTCGCGAATATTTGCGAAACCGCTCGCTTTACGGCATGCCGCGATGACGCGCACCAAGCGCAGGACACTGACGTTCAGCCGCGCTTTCAAACTAGAAGGCGTGGAACGTTCGTTTTCGGCCGGCGCGTATGAACTGGTGACGGATGAGGAACTGATCGAAGGGCTTTCGTTTCCGGTCTATCGCCGCGTCGCTAGCTGGATCCTCGCGCCGGCGCAAGATTCCAGCAATGCGACCGAGATGATTATGATCGATCCGGTCGAATTTACCGCAGCGCATGTGCGCGACGCGGCCTGCACGAATTGATCAGAGCAATGCATCGTGCCCACAAACGCCAACGGGCGGCAGGCTCGATGCGGCGGCGGTCGGCATCAATGGCGCGATTTGGACGGCGGCTCGCCGGTCAGGTTCATGACACGCAGCTGGTCGCTGCCGATGGGGTGATACTTGCAATCGCAGGATTCGCAGGTGCATTGGGCCAGCGGCAGATCGGGCAGATCGTCGCCCGGATAGACCGCGCTGAACTGTTCGATGGCCGCGTCGCACGCGTTCGGCCCCGGCAATACGAAGACGCCGCGTAACAATCCCAGCCTGTGCGCGTTCTTCAGCGCACGCAACGCGCGGGCAATCTGCGAGGGAGCCTTTTTCATGCGCGCCCTTGCTATCATTGCCGCGCCGCGACTGCCCTTGCAGACGGAAATTCATCCTAATCGTTAGCCCTAATGCGCCAGCCGTTTGCGCAGCCGCGCTGCGGGTCTGCTATGCGCCGGCACGCATGGCCAGGCGGTCGGCTATTTCCTCCGTGGGCGCGGGCGGATAGTTTCGCGCTGCGGGATTGATGCGCGGGCGAGCGCGGCGGCGCGGCGGAAAGCTTTGCCAGTAGCGCTCACGCTAAATACGGAGCCGGTCCATGAAACGTTTCTGGTTGCTTTGCGCGCTTCTGAGCCTGGGCGTTGCCAGCGCGGCGGCGGACAACTTTCCGTCGCGGCCGATCCGTCTGATCGTGCCGTTTGCGGCCGGCGGCGCGGTGGATACCGTGGCGCGCGTGCTCGCCAATCCACTATCGGAACATCTCGGCCAGCCGGTCGTGGTCTACGACCATGGCGGCGGCGGCAGCATCATCGGTATGGACGAAGCCGCCAAATCGACGCCAGACGGCTATACACTGCTGCTCGCCCATAGCGGCCTCACTTATATGCCTGCGCTGCATCGCAAGCTGCCGTTCGATCCGGTGAAAAGCTTCGACGGCGTCATCACCGCGGTGTCGGGCATCTATGTGCTGGCGGTCAATCCGCAGGTGCCGGCGAAATCGGTGGCCGAATTGATCGCCTATGCCAAGGCCAATCCGGGCAAGCTGAGCTATGGCTCGGCCGGCATCGGATCGTCGCTGCATTTGGCCGGCGAGTTTTTCAAGCGCGAGGCCGGCGTCGACATCGTGCACGTGCCCTACAAAGGCGCAGGGCAGGCGGTCACCGATCTGGTCGGCGGCCAGATCCAGATGATGTTCGGCCCGGCGGTGTCCATTTTGCCGCTCGCCAAGGCCGGCAAGCTGCGTGCGCTGGCGGTGACCTCGCCCAAGCGATCGGCGCTGGCGCCCGATCTGCCCGCGGTGGCGGAAACGCTGCCCGGCTTCGAGGTCGTCGGCTGGTATGGGCTGGCGGCGCCGGCCGGCACGCCGAAGGACGTCGTCGCCAGGCTCAATGCGGAGGCGAACAAGGCGCTGAAATCGCCGCAGCTCATCGCGCAGTTCCAAAAGCTCGGCTATGAGCCGATCGGCGATACGCCGGAGGAGGCGAGTGCGCGGATCAAGTCGGAAGTCGTGCGCTGGACCAAGGTCATCCGCGACGCCGGCGTGCAGCCCCAATAGGAAATCATGGACCAGAATCTCAAGACCGATGCGGAAACGCTGACCAAGACCTTGTGCGGCCACTTGGCGGCGGCGCAGTTCGGCGATCTTGGCGCCGCCGCGATAAGCGAAGCCCGCCGCGGCGTGCTCGACTGGATCGGCTGCGCGCTCGCCGGCAGCGGGCACAGGACCGTCAGCACGCTCTTGTCCGTCTTGCAGGAAACCTCGGGCCGGCCGCAGGCGACCGTGTTCGGGCGCAATATGAAGCTCGGTCTGCTCGATGCGCCGCTGGCCAACGGCCAGATGGGCCACGTGTTGGATTACGACGACACCCATATGGGCGGCGTCGTGCTGCACACGAGCTCGCCGGTGCTGGCCGCGCTGTTGGCATTGGCCGAACGTACGCCGGTGAGCGGCGCCGATTTCATGCTGGCCTATGCGACCGGCTTCGAGGCAGGCGTGCGCACCGGCCGCACCGCGCCGGGCCATCACAAAGGCGGCTGGCACCTGACCGGCACGCTCGGCACCATCGCAGCGGGCGCGGCGAGCGGCAAGCTGCTCAAGCTGGACACGCAGCGGCTGACTTACACGTTTGGTATCGCCGCGACGCAATCCGCCGGCATGCAGCAGAACCGCGGCACCATGTGCAAGTCGTTCCATGCCGGCAAAGCCGCATCGAACGGCGTGCTGGCGGCGCTCTTGGCCGAGCGCGGCTTCGATTCGACGCAGGAAATCATCGAAGGCAAGAAGGGCTTCTGCCGCATCTACAGCGACGTGGCGGAGCCGGAGCAACTGACCGCCGGGCTCGGCCAAGGCTGGATGATCGAAAGCAACGGGCACAAGCCCTATGCTTGCGGCGTGGTGCTGCATCCCTTGATCGACGCCATTGTCGCGCTGCGCGATCGCGAGGCGATCGATCCCGCATCGGTGAGCGAAATCGGCCTGCGGGTTCACCCGCTCGTTTTGGCGATCACCGGCGTGGTCGAGCCGTCGACCGGACTGCAGTCGAAATTCAGTACGCTGCATTCGGCAGCGGTGGCGTTGATCGACGGCACCGCCGGCGTCGCGCAATATTCCGACGCCAAGGCCATCGATCCCGCGGTGGCCGCCTTGCGGCGCAAGGTGAAGGCCGTGGCCGACGATACGCTGCGCAAGGACGAGGCCTATGCGGCGATCACCGCCGCCGGCAAGCGCCACGAGGTCCATATCGCGCATGCCAGCGGCACCGCCGACAATCCGATGAGCGATGCGGCCATCGCGGCCAAGTTCCTGGCCAATGCGACGCCGGTGATCGGGCGCGAGCGCGCCGAACGGGCGCAGGCCTTCGTGGGATCGCTCGAGACGCAGCCGGATGTTCGCGAACTGATCGCGCTGCTGGCGTGACCGGTGGCGGTTTCTCTGCTATGGTTGCGGTTCATTCGCCGGAGCGCGGCCTTGCCGATCGCACCGTGCGGCGGATGGGGGGCGACACCAAGCAGCTTGCGCGACAGCGCATCGAAAGGATTCGCCACCATGGGGAACAAGACTGGTTCCAGCGCTCTGATAATGACAGTTCTTTGCGGCGCCGCCGGCATCGCGGCGACCGTTTTGCTTGCCGGTGCGGCGGTAACGCTTACGCCGAATCAGGCGCGGGCCCTGCCGGCCTACGCGGCGCAGACCGGGCTGCCCTGCGGGCGCTGTCATGTGAATCCGGCGGGCGGCGGTCCGAACACGGCGTTCGGCAAGGCCTTCGCCGCCAACGGACATAAACTCAAGAAGTAATCGTCGCGCGGCCGCCGAACGCGCGATCCGTCTCGATTCAGGCCAAGCCGCGCTGCTCCAGGGCAGCGCGGTTTGCGCCTTTAGCCGGCGATCTGCTCGACCAATTCGACGATCTTGCGGCGCAGCTTGGCGTTCTTGATGCGCATGAACGCCTTGGTGAGCGAGAGCCCGTCCGAAGTGGCGAGAAAATCCGACACATAGGCCGGTGAGGGCGCCTCGCCCATGCCCGAGCCATTGTGGCCGGCCGGACGCGGACCGCCTTCGAAGAAGAACGACACCGGCACTTGCAGGATATTGGAGATCTCCTGCAACCGGCTGGCGCCGATCCGGTTGGTGCCCTTCTCGTATTTCTGAATCTGCTGGAACGTCAGATCGAGCCCGTCGCCGAGCTTCTCCTGGCTCATTTTCAGCATCATCCGGCGCATGCGTACGCGGGCGCCGACATAGGTGTCCGTAGGATTGGGAACTTTCTTTTTAATCATCATCGTTGGGTTCGTTTCACCTTGGTATCGGGGTAATGCCGGCCAATTCAGCAGTTTGGAGTCGTGGAATTATGGCAACCTCGGGTTGTCACAGTGGAGCCAAACGTTTAGACACGACCGAAAGATGGTTGTGATAACGGCACCAACCGTCGGCCAGGTTGTCCTTAGGGCCGTGTTACCGGCCTGTCATTAAAGAGCTACCGCTGTTTTATTAGATGGCATCTAATATCGGGCCAAGAGCCCCTGCATCCTGGTGTGCGGTACCAAACGATGGCCCATACGGAACTTCGCCTCTTCCGATACTTCATGACTTTGTGCGAGGAGCAGAATTTTTCGCGCGCCGCGGAGCGGCTGGCGATCACCCCGCCGACGCTGACCCACCAAATTCAAAAACTGGAAAAGGAACTCAACGTCCGTCTGCTGAACCGCAAGACGAAAATGAAGTTCGAGCTCACCGAGGCCGGCGCGCGCTTTCTCGAAAGCGCGCGCGACGTTCTGCATCGCGCCGAGGAGGCCGAGAACACCGCGCGCCGGGCCGCGCGCGGAGAGATCGGCCGCCTCGAAATCGGCTACATGATCGCCACCGCCTATTCGGGTGTGCTGCAGGGGGTCATCGCCGATTTTCAGAAGAAGTACACCGGTGTCGATATCACGCTGCGACAGTTTTCAACCGTGGGCCTCATCAATGCGATCTCGGCGAACGAGGTGGATGCGGGATTTGCCCGCCTGCCCAATCAGTATCCGTCGGGCTTGAGCGGAATTGCGATCTATCGCTCGCCCGTCGTTCTGGCGATTCCGAGCGACAATCCGCTGGCGCTCAAGCGCGGGCCCATTCATCCGAAAGCGCTGGCCCAAGAAAGCTTCGTCAGCACTTCGATCAGTTACGATCTCGCCTTCAAAAAGCACGCCGAATCGATCGCGACGATCGGCGAGTTCAAGCCGAAAATCGTCAAGCGCGCCGAAGATCTGACGACGGTTCTGGCGTATGTTTCCGCGGGTTACGGCATCGCCGCGGTTTCGCAAGAAATGGCCAAAACCGCCGTTCCCAACGTGACCTTCAAGAATATAGACTCGAGCGCGGTGCCGGAGGTGGTTTACTCGTTCATCTACCGCACCAACGAAAGCGCGCCGGCGTCGAAGATTTTCATCGGGGCCATGCGTTCCTATGCTTTCAAAAATCAAACCGCAAAACGCAGCGCCTGACGCAACATGAAAGGACTAGGGGAGAGACGAGATGCGTAAGCACCTGCTGCTGGGAATGACCGCGCTTGTTGCCGCCGTTTTCGTGATTCCTGGCGCCGCCGTCGCGCAGCAATGGCCGGCGAAAGAACCGATCCACGTCATCATCTCCAATACGCCTGGCAGCGCCCTCGACGTCACCGCGCGCATTGTGATGGAGCAAGTCGGCAGGCAGATCGGGCAGACCATCGTCGCCGAGAACAAGCCGGGTGCGGCCAACGTCATTGGCATCGCGGCGGCCGCGAAAGCAGCGCCCGACGGCTACACCGTGCTGGTCACCACCTCGGGCATCGCCATCGCGCCCTATACGCACAAGACGCTGCCCTACGACACGCTGCGCGATCTGCGCGCGGTGATGCCGCTCGGCAATCTGACCAACGTCATGATCGTGCCGGCCGGCCGCTTCACGTCGCTCAAGGACCTCGTGGCCAAGGCGAAGGCGAAACCCAATGCGCTGCTTTACGCCTCGCTTGGTCCGGGTAGCACCGGCAACCTGACGGCAGAGCGGCTGGGTCTGAGCGCCGGTTTCAAGGCGACGCAGGTGCCGTTCAAGGGCACCGGCGAGGCCGTCGCCGATATCGCGACCGGGCGGGTCGATTTTTTCTTCACGCCGATCACCGCCGCGCTCGGGCTGATCCGCGAGCACAAGATCGATGCGCTCGCCATCGGCAGTTCGGGCCGCTCCTCGCTGATGCCCGATCTGCCGACGACGGTGGAGGCGGGCTATCCGAATTCCGATTACAATTTCTGGATCGGCGTGTTCGTGCCGGCGGCCACGCCGCAGCCGATCATGGCGCGCCTGCACGACGAAATCCGCAAGGCCCTGCAAGTGCCGGCGGTGAAGGACCGCCTCGCCAAATTCGGCGCCGAGCCGATGGACATGTCGATCGAACAGTTCGAGGCCTATTTCAAGAAAGAACTCGATACCAACGCGAAGCTGGTGCAGGCCGCGGGCATCAAGCCGCAGTGATCAGTTGCGCGCCAGGAAATCGCCGAGCAGGCGGTTGAAGATCTGCCGCCTGCTCCAGGTTCACGTAGTGCCCGCAATTCTCGATGCAGTGATAGTCGGCGTGCGGCAGCGCGCGCGCCACGCGCTCGCAATCGCCGGCCTTGGCGATCGGATCGCTGCCGCCGGCGAGCACCAGGGCCGGCACGTTAATATGGCTGAGTGAATCGAAAATATTCAATTCCGTCAGCGCGCCGTAAGCCTGCAAATAGCCTTCGGTTGTCGCCGAGGCGGCCAGTTCGACCACCCGCGCCACCAGCGCGGCGGGCATCCCGCTTGCCACATAAGTCGAGTTTCGCTGCTCTGCGAATTTGCGCTGGCCCAGGCTTTCGAGTTCGGCGCGGCGTACGCTGCGCAAACGCGCGCGCTCCTGCGGTGGAAGGTGGCCCATGCCGGTGACGCCGCAGGCGAACACCATGGCGTCGATGCGGTCCGGATTGGCGTGCACGAGATCGGCGAGAATGACCGTGCCGTAGGACGTGCCGACCCCGATGGCGCGCGCGATGCCGAGCGCGTCCATCAAGCGCCGCGCCAGCGCGCTGAAATCGCGCGTCGTCGCCAGCGCTATCAGATCGGAATTGCCGAATCCCGGCATGTCCCAGGCCACCACGCGGTGGCGGCCGGCGAAGGCGTCGAACTGCGGTTGCCACGAGGCGGAATTGCCGCCCAGCCCGTGCAGGAAGACGATCGGCGGCCCGCTGCCGGCTTCGCGGTAGGCAAGCCGCCGCCCATCGATGGTGAGGTATTGCGCCGGTGCCGACATCTTAATGCGGCTTGTACTCCTCGCGCTTGCTGTTCGCGATCTTGATCAGCGTCTCGGCCGCCTTGCGGTCCTCTTTCAGGAACGCGGCGAAGCCGGCCGGCGAGGTCGGCGCCGGTACCACCGCCTGCTGATACAGGAAGGCTGTGAATTTCGGCTCGCTGAACACCTTGACGAAGGCGGCGTTGACCTTGTCGACCAGCGCCGGCGGCGTGCCTTTCGGCATCGCCAGGCCCCACCAGCCTTGGCCGGGATAGCCGGCGAGTCCGGCCTCGGCCATGGTAGGCACGTTCGGCAAGAGCTCCGAGCGCTTGTCGGCCGACACCGCCAGCGCCTTGACCTTGCCGGCTCTGACCAGACCGAGGAAATTGCCGATGCCGAAGCGGGTCAACTGCACCTGATTGCCGGCAAGCGCCTGCGCCGCCGGGCCGCCGCCCTTGTAGGGCACGCCGACGATCGCGGTGCCCCACTGGTTGTTCAGCCAGCGCAGGTACAGGTCGGGAAACGAGCCTTCGCCGAGCGTGGCGTAATTGAGCTTCTCGGACTTCTTCTGCGCCATCGCCTTGAGTTCGGCGACCGAGTTCACGCCGAGGTCGGTGGAGACGAATAGCCCTTCGTTGAGAAAGAACAGCCGGGTGACCGGCACGAGGTCGCGTTCGGGATCGTACGGCAGGTGATCGAACAGCAGCGGGTTGTAGGACATGGTGCTGTGGTAGATCACGCACAACGTATAGCCGTCGGGCGCGGCCTGCGCGCAGGCCTGCGCCGCGACGATGCCGCTGGCGCCGCCGCGGTTCTCGACCACCAAAGGCTGGCCGCCGAATAGCGGCGAGAGTTCAACCGCGGCCGTTCGCATGATGACGTCGGTCACGCTGCCGGCGGCGATGGAGACGATCAGCCGGATCGGCCGATCCGGATAGGTTTCCGCTTGCGCCGACGCCGCGCAAAAGGCGATGAGCAGGCCGAAGACGATGCGTGCGATATTTCTCATGTCGTTTCCCTTCCCTGAATTTTGTTTCTTATAGTTTTCCTTCGAACGCGGCGGTCGCGAAGTCGTCGATCATATTGTAGCTCTGCCGCGCGGCGCCGGCGTCGTAACAGGCGATGCCCGGCACGTCGGATTCGATTTCGCAGAACGAGTGCAGCAGGCCGCCGAAAACGAGCATCTGCCATTTGGCGCCGGCAGCCTCCATCTCGGCTTCGAACGTGTCGCGATCGTTCTTCGGCACCACCGGATCCCGCGAGCCGTGCAGCACGCAGACCGCGCCCTTGATGTCGCCAGGCTTGGCCGGCAGCGAGGTGGTGAGATCGCCGTGCAAACAAATGACGGCCTTGATGTCGGCGCCGGCGCGCGCCAGTTCCAGCACATTGCCGCCGCCGAAACAGAAGCCGGCCGCCGCCTGGCGCGTGAGATCGCCGATGCCGCGTCTGTCGCTTTCGCTGCGCAGCGCCTCGAGCGCGGCCACAATGCGACGGCGGCGCTCAGGCACATCTGCGCGCAGGCCATTGGCCAATTCCGCCGATTCCGGCGGGCCGGCGGAGACTTTGCCGCCGCCATACATGTCGGCGACGAAGGCGACGTATTTGCCGCCGGCGATCCCCGCTGCGCGCTTGATGGCGTCTTCGGTGACGCCGAGCCAGTTCGGCGAGATCAGCATGAGCGGACGGCGTCCGCTGACCTTCTCGTCATAGACCAGCGCGCCTTTGCACGCGGTATTGCCCGCCCGATAATCTATCCGCTCGACTGCCAATGTTTTCCCCTTGCGTCGTATTTATTCGAGAATGATTTCGCCGATCAGTCCGGCATCATATTGCGTGACATAGAGACGGCCGTTCGACAGCGCCGCGATGCAGCGCGCACCGCTTGCCGGCGTCGGGATGTCGTATTCGCCGATCAGCGTGCCGTCCGGCGCCATGTGGCCGATCTTGTTGGCGAAGTTCTCGGTGCACCAGAGATTGCCGTCGGGTCCGACCGTGACGCCGCGCAAGGAGGCGTTGGCGGTCGGGAATTTGAATTCGCTGAACGTGCCGTCGCGGGTAAGGCGGCCGAGCGCATTGGCGCCGGTTTCGACGAACCAGATATTGCCGTCGGGATGGGTGACCATGGCGCGCGGCTGCGGGTCGCTGCCGGGGATCGGAAATTCGCTGACCGCGCCGTCGACCGTGATGCGGCCGATGCGGTTGCCGGCGGCCTCGCTGAACCAGAGCGCGCCGTCGCGCACTACGATCGACAAAGGCTTGCTACCGGGGGAAATGCCGGTTTTGAATTCGGTGATCTGCCCGGCCGGCGTGATGCGGCCGATCTGGCCGGCGTCGGTCTCCGAAAACCAGACATTGCCATCCGGCCCGAGCGCGATGCCGTCGGGCCCGGCGTTTTCGGTCGGCACGGCGAATTCGCTGAGCGCGCCGGCGGGCGTCAGGCGGCCGATCTTGTTGGCCTTCTTCTGCGCGAACCACAGATTGCCGTCGCCGCCGAGCGTAATGCCGATCGGCGAGGCGCCGGTCGTGGGCAAAGAGAATTCTTTGAAGGTCGCGTTACGCGGATCGAAGCAGCCGATCTTGGCGGCGCCGCTCTCGCAGAACCACAAATTGCGGTCCGGACCCTCGACACAGATATAGGGCGCGCTATTGGCGCTCGGAATCCGGTGTTCGCGGATGAGCACACTGCGCGCCGTGCGCCGAAGCGGGGACGAGTCTTCGGCGTTCACTGACATTGCTACCCCGTACCGCGATCCAGTACATGCGTACCGCGTGGGGAATGCTATCGCCGCGTCGCGGCTGTAGGCAAGGCGGTCAGCGCTTGTCCGGCATCCGGACGCTGCGGCCGGCGCCGTCCGGCCGCGGCAGCACCGCATGCGCCGCCTTCATGCCGGCGAGCAAATGCAGGACGCTGTCGTGGAACGGCGCCACTTTCTTGGCCGTCATGTCGACGCTCAAGGTCATGTTTTCCGAGGTGGCGGAGACCCAGTTCTCGGTCGCGTGCCGGAGTTCCTCGAACACGTGGATGCGCTTGGCGTCGTAGTCGAGGAGTTGCACGGTGACCCGCACCGGGTCCTCTAGCTTCAGTTCGCGCAGGTAACGCACATGCGCCTCGACCACCATGGTCGAATGCTTGGTGCGTTCGAGATAGGAAGGCCCGAGACCGACGAGTTCATAGACCTCGTCGACGGC
This sequence comes from uncultured Alphaproteobacteria bacterium, assembly GCA_963749625.1. Taxonomy (GTDB): domain Bacteria; phylum Pseudomonadota; class Alphaproteobacteria; order Rhizobiales; family Xanthobacteraceae; genus Pseudolabrys. The sequence continues at coordinate 86,134 of CAVVNY010000012.1, forward strand.
ACGGTCGAACAACACGTTGTAATAGGCGACGTTGAGATGGCCGTTGTAGTCGATCCAAGCCGGCTCGATCCGCATCACCGAGGACACGAACGGAGCGGCGAAAACCGGGTCGATGCGGTCGGGCATTGACTTCCACCTTGTCATGGCCGGGCTTGTCCCAGCCAGCCATGCCTCACTTTATAGCCAAGACGCCGATGCCCGGCACAGGGGCCGGGCATGACGCGTAGGATATCGTGCCGTCGATTATCGTATCAGGCGGATATCGGGTAAACCGCCTTCTCGCCGCTGAGCACGCGCGCGACGTCGGCCGCGCACTTGGTCTGCAATTCCTCGAGCGCCTCGATCGAATAGAAGCCGGTGTGCGGCGTGAGGATGACGTTGTCGCGGCCGAGCAGGGGAGAATCCTTGGCCAGCGGCTCGGTCGTCACCACGTCGAGCCCGGCGCCGCCGACCTTGCCGGCATCGAGCGCTGCGATCAGCGCCGGCTCGTCGATCAGCGGCCCGCGGCCGGTGTTCACGATGAGCGCGCCCTTCTTCATCTTGGCGAAAGCGTCCGCGTTCAACATGCCGCGCGTCGCCGGCAGCAGCGGCGCGTGCATCGAGATATAGTCGGCTGTCTTGAGCAGCGTATCGAGATCGACACCCTCGACATTCGCCGCCTTGAACCCTTCCGGCTTCACGAAGGGGTCGTAGGCGACGACCTTGATGCCGAAGGCCTGTGCTTTCGGCGCCACCAGTCGCGGGATATGGCCGAAGCCGACCAGGCCGAGAACCGTGCCTTCCAGTCGCCGGATCGGCACTACCGCCGGCATTTCCCAGCGGCCGCCCTGCACCAATTTGTTGGAGAGCGGGACCTTGCGGATCAGCGCCAGCAGCAGTGCCATGGTGTGGTCGGACACTTCGCGGATGCAGTAGTCCGGTACGTAATTGACGGCGATGCCTTTTTCCTTGGCGGTGGGCAGGTCGATATTGTCGACGCCGAGGCCGAAGCGGCCGATCGCCTTGCACTTGGTGAGCTGCAAAAGGATGTCGCGCGTGAGCTTGGCGTAGGTCACCAGGATGGCGTCGGCGTCCTTGGCTACCGCCAGGATGTCGTCGGCATTGGAACTTTTCGACATGACGAAAGGTCGGATTGAGACGCGCCAGCGCCGCTTTGGCGAGATCGAGGGACGGGAAAACGCTGTCGGTAACAGCAATGACTGGGCCGGCCATAGGAAGCTCCAAGTTCGATTGGGGGCAGAATGCGAATGCGGCGGAACCTACGCCAGCGCAGTTTGCCCGTCTATCGCACGCGCAAATTGATAAGCATCAACGACTTGGGCCCCATTAACCAAAAATTAACGATAGTTGCCCGCCCCGGCCTTCCTTGGCTATTCTGAAAAAAAATCAAGGAGGCGGGGCCATGATCGGAAGGTTGGCGCGCGGGGCATATATGCTCATCGTCGCGGGGATGATCGTGGCCTGGGCCATGTCGCCCGGCAAAAGCAGTCCGGCCGAGCCCACGAACGATCTGGTGATCGTGTACTGGTGCTGAGTCGCGCTTAGCCGGGCCTCGTCTAGTCGAGCCCGGCCCTGCGAAATCCCTCAAGATAATGTGCGCGGTCGTCGTCATGCCGGATCGGCATGTTGGCGGCGATCCAGGCGAGCGAGACGTTCGGCTGCGCGCGGCGCAATTCCAGCAATGCCTGCTGCGCGAGATCCGCTTGTCCGGCCATGCCGGCAGCGGCGGTGAGCACGCGATGCGCGCCGACGAAATCGCCACGCTGCCGCAGCGCCTCGCGCGAAAGCCGGATCGCTTCATCGTAATTGCGGCCGAGAAATTGTGCGTAAGCCGCGATGCCGCAATAAACGGCCGCGAACGGATCGCGCGGGCTCAGGCGTAGCGCCCGTTGTGCGGCCTCGTAGGCCTCCTGCCAGCGGCCGCTATAGGCCAGCGACAGGCCGTAATAGCCTTGCGCCAGCGCGAAGTTCGGATTGAGCCGCAGGGCGAGCTCGAATTCGGCGAGCGAATCGTCAAACGGCGCGCCAGCAAATAAACATGAGCGTCGCGAGGGCGCAATGCGCCCACGGGTCTTCGCTGTCGGCGCCGGATCGCGGCGAGCGCGGCGCGTTCGGCGATGGCCGGCGCCGTCGCAGTCGACCCAGCCCATATGCGCGCTGAACATGTAACTGTTGGCGAGCACGCCGAGCGCCTGGCCGTAGTTGGGATCGATGCTGATCGCCTTTTCGAGTAGCGCCTGCGCCACGACATTGTCCTGCCGCGTCACGCGCCAGTAATGCGAGAGCGCGCGCATCACCAGGTCCCAGGCGTCCAGACTGTCCGGCGGCTTGCGCTGGGCGCGGAAATTCTCCGCCGCATAGAGCTGCGGCTCGATCGCCGCCACGATCGCTTCGGTGATTTCGTCCTGCACCGCGAACACGTCGGCGAGGCTGCGGTCGTAGCGTTCGGCCCAGATGTGGCTGCCGGTGGCGACGTCGTTGAGCTGCGCGGTGATGCGCACGCGGTCGCCGGCTTTGCGCACGCTGCCCTCGACCACATAGCCGACGCCCAGCTCGTCGCCGATCTGCTTCAGATGCACCGACCTTGCCCTTGTAGATGAAGGACGAGTTGCGGGCGATCACGAAGAACCAGCGCAGCTTGGACAGCGCGGTGATGATGTCCTCGCTGATGCCGTCGGAGAAATACTCCTGCTCCGGGTCGCCGCTCATGTTGATGAAGGGCAGGACGGCGATCGCCGGCCGGTCGGGCAGGGAGAATATCGGCCGCGCCGGATCGGCCGGCGCCGGAATCTGGTCGTGCAATGTGCCGACGAAGCGGAAGCCTTTGCGCGCGATGGTGCGGATCAGGCTCTGCTGCTCGCCGCTGTCGCCGATGGCCTTGCGCGCGGCGTTGATGCGGCTGGTCAGGGTCGAATCCGACACGACGCGGCCTTGCCAGACGGCGGCGATGAGGTCGTCCTTGCTGACCACGCGCTCGCGATGCTCGATCAGGTAGACCAGGAGATCGAACACCTGCGGCTCGAGCCGCAACCAGATCGCTGCCGCGCCTGAGTTCGCGCCGGTCCGGGTCGAGGGCATAAGCCTCAAAGAAATATGCCAAATCTCTTCTCCGCCTGGCCGCGCGGGGGCGGGCCGGCTGTCGCCTCAACCAATAATCAAGACGATCTGAGGGTTAAATCAAGCGCCCGTCAAAGCCTTTCGCGGCTCCCACGCGCATTCTGCGCTCATGAGGGCGGCTCGGCAAATGGCGCTCAGCCCAAACAGGGAGATCAGATATGGGACGTTTCTTGGGATTCCTCTACGGCATCGTCGCTTATCTCGTGTTCTTCGCGAGCTTCCTCTATGCCATCGGCTTCGTCACCGGCATCGGCGTGCCGAAGACCATCGATAACGGAATGGCGACGCCGTTGATCGCGGCGCTGATCATCGACGTCGTGCTTATGTCGATATTTGCTGTCGCAACACAGTGTGATGGCGCGGCCGCAGTTCAAGCGCGATGTGGACCAAGATCATACCGCGGTCGATCGAACGCAGCACCTATGTTCTGCTGGCGAGCCTGGCTCTGGCGTTGTTGATCTGGCAGTGGCGGCCGATCCCCACCGTCATCTGGCAGGTTCACAATCCGGCGGCCGCCAAGACGCTGCATGGGTCTGGAAGCGGTCGGCTGGCTGATCGTGCTGTCGAGCACCTTCCTGATCAACCATTTCGAGCTGTTCGGACTGCACCAGGTCGCCAACAATCTCGCCGGCAAGCCGATGCCGGCGCCGCGCTTCCGCACGCCGCTGTTCTACAAACTGGTGCGCCATCCGATTTATCTCGGCTTCATCATCGCCTTCTGGGCGACGCCGATGATGACCGGTGGGCATCTGCTGTTCGCCGCGGTGACCACGGCCTACATCTTCGTCGGCATCGCGCTCGAAGAGCGCGACCTGATCGCGGTATTCGGCGACCAATACCGCAATTACCGCCGGCAGGTGAGCATGATCGTCCCGCTGCCAGCGAAGCCGCCGCAGGAAACGGCCGCAGCGCGGCAATCGACGCGCACGACCTGAAGGTTTCACCCCTGCGGCATCCTCTGCTAACGTCCGGCCCGTCTACCGGACCTAGCAGAGGAATGCCGTATGGCCTTGGCCGAAGCCGCTATTGCCGCATCCAGCCGCCGCGACGCAGCCGCGATCGCGCAAGGGATCGCCGCGCTGACCGCAGCCTTCGGCAACCGCGTCGTCACCTCGCAATCGGTGCGCGAGCAGCACGGCAACACGCTGACCTGGGTGCCCAACCAGCCGCCGGACGCGGTGGTCTATCCGCAGAACACAAGCGACGTGCAGAAGATCGTGCGCATCTGTGCGCAGCACGGCGTGCCGGTCATTCCGTTCGGCGTCGGCACCTCGCTCGAGGGCCACGTCAACGCGCCGGCCGGCGGCGTCTCGATAGATTTCCGCGACATGAACAAGGTGCTCGCCGTGCACGCGGAGGATCTCGATTGCGTGGTCGAGCCCGGCATCACGCGCAAGGCGCTCAACGAAAACTTGCGCGACCAGGGCCTGTTCTTTCCCATCGATCCGGGGGCCGACGCCTCGCTCGGCGGCATGGCGGCGACGCGCTGCTCGGGCACCAATGCGGTGCGCTACGGCACCATGAAGGACAATGTGCTGGCGCTGAAAGTGGTGATGGCCGACGGCGAGCTGATGACCACCTCGCGCCGCGCCAAGAAATCGTCAGCCGGTTACGATCTGACACGGCTGATGGTCGGCTCCGAAGGCACGCTCGGCGTCATCACCGAGCTGACGCTCAAGCTGTCGGGCATTCCCGAGGCGATCGCCTCCGGCGTCTGCCCGTTCCCCTCGGTCGACGCCGCCTGCAAGGCGACCATTCTCACCATCCAGTCCGGCATTCCGGTCGCGCGCATCGAATTGCTCGACGCGCTGCAGATCAAGGCGGTCAACGGCTACTCGAAATTGTCACTGCCCGAAGTGCCGACGCTGTTCGTCGAATTCCACGGCAGCGACGCCGGCGTCGCCGAGCAGTCGCAGCGCTTCGGCGAGATCGTCGCCGATCTCGGCGGCGGGCCGTTCGACTGGGCGACCAAGCCGGAAGACCGCACACGGCTCTGGCAGGCGCGCCACGACGGCTATTGGGCGGCGCGCAGTCTGCGGCCGGGCGCGCAGGCCTTCGCCACCGACGTCTGCGTGCCGATCTCGCGGCTGGCCGAATGCGTCAAAGCGACCCAGCAAGCGACCGCCGAACTCAAGCTGGTCGCGCCCATCCTCGGGCATGTCGGCGACGGCAATTTCCATCTGTCGTTGCTGGTCGATATGAGCGATGCCGACGAGGTCAGGCGCGCCGGCGTCCTGATGGAGCGCGTCGTCGAACTGGCGCTGGCGATGGACGGAACCTGCACCGGCGAGCACGGCGTCGGCCAAGGCAAGATGAAATATCTTCTGGCCGAACATGGCGCGCCCGCGCTCGCCGCCATGGCGGCGATCAAGCGCGCGCTCGATCCGCAAAACATCATGAATCCGGGAAAGATCGTCGCGCTCTCTTGAGCGGGTCCGCCTCCGGCGCCTGCGGCACCGGCGACACAGATTTGCCGCCAAGAACGGGCTAAACTAGCGTAACATTTCATCATATGGAGCGTGAACGCCGGGCTTGAGGGCTGCCCGGCGCGGGAGTTGGCGTTGCAGACGACCCTTCTTGGATTGGCGATCGCGATCATACTGGCGCTGGTAGCCGCGCTGGTCGGTCCGCTGCTGATCGATTGGGGCGGCCATCGCACGCTGTTCGAGGCGGAGGCGAGCCGCCTGATCGGCGTCGACGTGCGCGTCACCGGTGCCATCGACGCGCGGCTGCTGCCGACGCCGTCGCTGACGCTGCACGGGGTCGAAATCGGCAAGACCGGAGCGAACCAGATCCGCGCCCGCTCGCTCGGCTTCGAATTTGCGCTCGGGCCCCTGATGCGCGGCGAATGGCACGCGTCCGAGATGCATCTGGTCAGCCCGCAGCTCAGCATCGGGCTCGACGCCTCCGGCCGTGTGCAGGCGCCGAACTTGGCGATCAATTTCAGCCCCGACAACCTGTCGATCGACCATCTCAGCGTCGAGGACGGCAAGGTGACGCTGACCGATGCGTCGAACGGCGCGCGCGCCACGCTCGAAGGATTTTGGTTCAACGGCGAGGCGCGTTCACTGCTTGGCCCGTTCAAAGGCGAGGGTGCCGTTACCGTCGGCGGCGAGCTTTATCCGTTCCGCATATCCGGCGGCCGCTATAGCGACGACGGCGCGCTCAAGCTTCATGTCAATGTCGATCCGGTCAATCATCCGCTCAGCATCGAAGCCGACGGCATGCTGGCGCTCGCCGGTGCGCAGCCGCAATTCGACGGCAATTTGAGCCTGACGCGGCCGGTCGGCATCGCCTCGCGCAGTGCCGCGCAGGTCACCCAGCCCTGGCATGTGAGCGGCAAGGTCAAGGTCAGCGCGGTGTCGGCCTTGATGGAGCAGTTCGAATTCCAATACGGCTCGGACGAGCAGGCGCTCAAGCTCACCGGCGTCGCCGACTTCAAATTCGGCAAGAACCCGCGCTTCGACGGCGTGCTGTCGGGCCGCCAGATCGATCTCGACCGCGTGCTCGCCGGCAGCGACGGCGGCCGGCCGCCGCCGGCCGCGGCCATCCGCAAAATAGCCGAGCTGGCGGGCGGCGCTTTCCGTCCCGCCGTGCCGATCCAGATCGGCATCGGCATCGACCAGGTCAGCCTCGGCGGCAACAGCGTCACCAATGTGCGCGGCGACATCAGCACCGACGCCAAAGGATGGAATCTCGACCGCTTCGAGTTTCGCGCGCCCGGCTTCACGCAGGTGAAATTGAGCGGCCATCTCGCGGTCGCCGGCGACAAGGTCAGCTTCACCGGGCCGGCCGAGATCGAAGCCGGCGATCCCAAGGCGCTGGCGGCCTGGCTGGAAGGCCGCACCGAGGTGACGCAAGGCGATATGCGGCCGTTGACGCTGCGCGGCGACGTCACGCTCGGCAGCGACAGAATTGCGATCGAGCGCCTGCAAGCGGCGTTCGACCGCAAGACGGTCACCGGCCGCCTCGCTTATGTGTTCGCCGCCGGCAAGCGCGCGGCCAAGCTCGACGCCGCACTCAACGCGCCCGAACTCGATATCGACGCCGCGCTCGGCTTCGGCCAGGCGCTGCTCGCCGGCTCCAAGATCGAGCGGCCGCATGACATGACGATCGCCGCCGATATCGGCCGCGCCACCGTCGGCGGCTTCGTCGCGCGCGATGCGAGCGCAAGAATAAAAGTCGATGGCAACGGCGTGAAGATCGACCGGCTGGCGGTCGCCGATCTCGGCGGCGCGGCGTTTTCGGCGAGCGGCAGTATCGTCACGGCGCCGTCGCCGCAGGGCAGCATGCGGGTCGACCTCGACGCGCCCGATATGGCGCCGGTAATGGCGCTCTTGGCGCGCGTTGCGCCAAAGACTGCGCAGGCGCTTGAGTACGGAGCACCGGCCATGGCGCCCGCCAAGCTGCACGCGCAATTCACCGTTGACGGCGCGAAACCTGCGGTCGCCAAACTTTCGATCGATGGCAGCCTCGGCAAGGTGCGCATCGCGCTCAACGGGCAGGCCAACGCCGATCCGGTCACGTGGCGCGCCGGCGATGTGACGGTCGACAGCAAACTGGAGGCCGGCGACGGCAAGGCGCTGGTGGCCATGCTCGGCCTCGACAAGCTGTTCACGGTGGATGGCGGTCCCGGCGTCATGACGCTCAAGGCCAACGGGCCGGCGCGCGGCGAATGGCGGCTCGACGGCAAGCTCTCCGCCGGCGGTCTCGAGGCCAGCGCCAGCGGCACCGCGCAACCCTTTGCGGACAGTCCTTCGGCGGCACTGCGCGCCACCATTGCGCGCGCCGATATGGCGCCGTTGCGCGGCAACACGCACGCGCCATTGCCGGTGACCTTCGCCGGCAATGTCGCGCTGACGTCCAACGACCTGACGCTAAGCGAGATCGACGCCAGCATTGCGGGTTCAGCCTTGCGCGGAAAACTTGGCCTGACGCTGCAATCGCCGCGCCGGCTGCAAGGCGACATCGACGCCGACAGTATCGATGCGGCGGGCCTGATCGCGGCAGCGATCGGCATGCCGCCCGGCGGCAACAGCGGCGGCGCGATGTGGTCGAGCGAGCCGTTTACCGGCGGCGTATTCGGCGACTATGGCGGCGCGATCGCGCTCAAGGCGCGCCGCGCCGGCTTGCCGCCGCTGCCCACGGCACGCGAGTTCCGCGCCACCTTGCGTTTCGGCAAAGACGAGATCGCGCTCGACGACATGAGCGGCGCCGTCGCCGGCGGACGCCTTGCGGGTCAATTGTCGTTCCGCTCCGCCGCGGATGGCTTGAAAGCGCACCTCAAGATTTCGCTCACCGGCGCCGACGCGGCGAGCCTGCTGCCGTCCGGCGCGCGGCCGCCGGTCAGCGGATCGCTCGGGCTTGCGGCCGATGTCGAAGGCGCGGGCTTGAGCCCCATCGCGCTGATCGGCTCGCTGCAAGGGGCGGGCAAGGTCGAGCTCGGCGACGCGCAATTCGCCGGCCTCGATCCGCATGCTTTCGACGCCGTCACCCACGCGGTGGATCAGGGGCTGCCGATCGATGCCGCCGGCATCTCCGACGTGGTGCGCAAAGCTCTCGACAGCGGCCAGCTTGCGATCAAGCACGCCGAGGGCACGATTGCCGTGAGCGCCGGGCAAATGCGGTTGAGCAATGTCGCCGCCGATGCCAAGGACGCCGCTCTGTCGCTCGCCGGCAATCTCGATCTCACCGATGGTTCGATCGACGCGCGGCTGGTGCTTTCGGGATCCGACCAGGCTGGCGGCGCGCGGCCCGATATCTTCATGGCCTTGAAGGGGCCGTTGGCGGCGCCGGTGCGCAGCGTCGACGTGTCGGCGCTGACCGGATGGCTGACGCTGCGGGCGGTCGATAATCAGGCGAAGCAGTTGCGCGAAATTGAAGCCGCTCAACATCAGCGCGAAATCGAAGCCGCCCAGCATCAGCGCGAAAACGAGAATGCGCTGCGTCAACCGCCGGCTCCGCCACCGAAGCGCGACATGGCGCCTGCGCTGCCGCCGCCGCTCGATATCCGGCCGGCGCCGGGAGCGCGGCGAAGCGTTCGGCCGGAAGCGCTAGTCCGCCCGCAGGACTGAGGCCGTACGCATGCCGCTTGCCTCGCGCGAGGTGCCATGGCCGCCGAGCTGCGCGCGATAGTGATCGAGCACGAACAGGCGGATTGCCGAGGACAGATTGCCGGCGTGGCGGTCGGTGTCGATCGAGGCCACCAGATCGGACAATGTTTTTTCGCGATTGCCGGCTATTTCCTTCAGGCACTTCCAAAACGCATCTTCCAGACTGACGCTGGTCTTGTGACCCGCGATTACGATCGAGCGTTTGACAACTGGAGATTTCATGAGCCGTCTCCTTTGTCGATCCGGTGCTGGTCGAGATCGCGGTTGGCTTTCGCTTGTTGCGCGGCCTCGAGCTTGCGCCGGTGCTTGGGCTGGCCATGGGCGAGACGGTTGGCTTCGGCGCGCAGATTTTCTTGCTGCTGCTTGGCGCGCTTGCGGACGTTGCGAAGATTGATCAGTTCAGCCATGCCGCGTCTCGACGGTAGCCGGATACATCGGCTCTAACGCGAACCTATGTATCGTAGGCAAGAACGCCGACATACCGGCAAAAGGTCCACCGCTATGGTTCCGGCATGCGGCTCGATAGCATTAGACTATCATTTCAGATGGGATGTCGATGGTAATTTACTGCACAGTATGTTGATCGTAAGAGGTTCCGACTGTTCAATTATGAACACAACCGGAGATCGTAGTAAAATTGTTTAAATTTTCACGTGGTCGCAAATGTATAGTTGTCACATAAAAGAATTACTTTGGAACATTATGCAAATTGCAACCGGCAGGCAGCGGCGAAATAGATAAATTCGCGCGATTTTGTGCGCTTATGCGGTATTATAATAATGCGATACGCAAGCGGCGCGCCGGTATACATGGCGTCTTCCGGGTATGACTTAGCGCGGGCGGGTCATTTTTTCCGGACGCACGAGGCGGTCGAATTCGGCGCCGCTGACAAAACCAAGCCGCAGAGCTTCCTCACGCAAGGTGGTTCCATTGGCATGCGCCGCCTTGGCCACCGCTGCTGCCTTGTCGTAGCCGATCTTGGGCGAGAGCGCCGTCACCAGCATCAGCGAGCGTTGCATCAATTCGCGGATGCGCGGCTCGTTGGCGCGGATGCCCGTGACGCAATTGTCGGTGAAGGATTGCACGGCATCGGCGATGAGGCGGATCGATTGCAGCATGCAAAAAGCGAGCACCGGCTTATAGACGTTGAGCTCGAAGTGACCCTGGCTGCCGGCGACCGTGACGGTGGTCTGGTTGCCGAACACCTGGCAGCAGACCATGGTCAGCGCCTCGCTCTGGGTCGGATTGGTCTTGCCCGGCATGATCGAGGAGCCGAGTTCGTTCGAAGGCAGGATGAGTTCGCCGAGCCCCGAGCGCGGGCCGGAGCCGAGCAGGCGGATATCGTTGGCGATCTTGAACAGCGCGGTGGCGGCGGCGTTGAGCGCGCCGTGCACGAACACATAGGCGTCGTGCCCGGCCATGTGCTCGAATTTATTAGGCGCGCTGACGAAGGGTAGCTTGGTGAGCTGCGCTATGCGTTTTGCGAAGGCCTTGGCGAATTGCGGCTTGGAATTGAGACCGGTGCCGACGGCGGTGCCGCCCTGCGCCAACGGATAGAGCTCGCGCTGGGCCATGCGCAAACGCGCGATCGAAGACTTCACCTGTGCGGCATAGCCGGAAAATTCCTGGCCCAGCGTCAGCGGGGTCGCGTCCATGGTGTGGGTGCGGCCGATCTTGACGATCTTGGCGAATTCTCTGGCCTTCTTGTCGAGCGCGGCATGCAGGTTGGCGAGCGCCGGCAGCAGGTGGCGGTGGATCTGCAACGCGGCCGCGATATGCATGGCGCTCGGGATCGAGTCGTTGGACGACTGGCTCATATTGACGTGATCGTTCGGATGCACCGGCTTTTTCGCGCCGAGCTTAGCCCCGAGCGCGACATTGGCGGCGTTGGCGATCACCTCGTTGACGTTCATATTGGTCTGGGTGCCGGAGCCGGTCTGCCACACCAGCAGCGGAAAATGCTCGTCCAGCTCGCCGTCGGCGATGTCCTGCGCCACCGCGGCGATGGCTTTGGCGCGCCGGGCATCGAGGCTGCCGAGATCGCGATTGACCTCCGCCGCGGCGCGCTTGATCAGGCCGAGCGCGCGCACGATCTCGATCGGCATGCGTTCGGTGCCGATGCGGAAGTTGTGCAGCGAGCGCTCGGTCTGCGCGCCCCATAGTTTGCCGGCGGGGATTTCGAGCGGCCCGAAGGCGTCGCTTTCAATTCGCGTTTTTTGACGGGTTTTGCCGGGCGTCTTGGCCATGCCCGAATGTAGGCCGGCGGCCGGGCGCGCGAAAGGACCGCGCCTATTTCTTCTTGCGGAAGCGGTCGAGCGCGACCACCTGGGCGCCGCTGCTCGGCTTGTCGGGGGCCGGTTCGGTCCCGGTTTCCGCTTTGGGCTCGACAGGCGCCGCCGCCGCGGCGGCGCAGGCGGTGTCGATGCGGCGACGAAGGCGGGCAAAGGCGGCGTGACGCGCTTCTTCTTGACCGGCTTGTCTTGGCTATTTTGCGCATTGGCCGGCGATTGCCGGTCCTCGCCCTCGGTGACTTCCTCGAATTGCAGGCCGAACTGCACCGACGGGTCGAAGAAGCCGGTGATGGCGTCGAACGGAATGCCGAGCTTTTCCGGAATGCCGCCGAACGACAGGCCGACCTCGAAGCTGCGCTCGTTCACGACCAAATCCCAGAACTGGTGCTGCAGGATGATGGTCATTTGCTCGGGATACTGCACGCGCAAGCGCTCCGACATGCGCACGCCCTCGGCGGTGGTGTCGAACGAGATATAGAAATGGTGGTCGCCCGGCAGGCCTTTTTTCTTGACGGCCTCGATGAGAACGCTGCGCACCACGCCGCGCAGCGCCTGCTGGGTCAAGAGATCGTAGCGGAAATGATCGGTCATGCGCGTTAAGGGCCGTTTGCCAGATTCGCCACGATGCTAGCGCGGCGGGCGTGCCGGGCGCTATCCCCACTTCTGCTCCCTTGGGGGTACTGTCATAAATGGAAATGCATGCCTGCAAATGAAAGTGGAGGCTTCTGTTGCCAGGTGCCTCCGAACCCCGCCTAACCGCTGCTAAGACGGCTAGGACTTGTAGGCTTGGTTAGTCGGACCGCTTACGCGGCCAGAGCAACCGGAGCATAGTTGTCGTTTGCAACTATGAGACGGCCCGATAACGGCGGTACCATGCCGAGCAAAAGTCCGTCCTTTACGCCCTCGTCGATCCTATTTCGCCCCCGCCGAAGCCCGTTTTGGGCGGGCTTGGGTGGAGGCGCCGGGTACTGCCCCCGGGTCCGAAAGGTTTATTACGACGGCCGTTTATCGCCATAGCCGGGTTGCCCCGGCGGTCTGAATATAGGCGCTAAAGGTTGACAAAAATAGAGCCGCCGGCAAGTTTCATGTGAAACAATTCCTATTTCGTCATGCGCGAACGGCATGGCGGGGATAACGCGCGATTTTTCCGCGGCCCATTTTCTTGCATAGGCGCATGCGCGGACGGCATGACCGCCGCGGTTTGCACGGTTCATGCTCGTAGACGTCATGATCCTCGGAGGCGAGCCGCGGCGAGGAGGCCTCGAGCATGGCGCGCCGGCGGCCGATGCTCGGAGTTATGTGCTCGGCGCAAGACGGGATGCCCGCCAGGCACCACTGCCGCCAAAATTTCGACACGCGACGAAAAGACGCGGTGGCCAAAATCGGAGTCGGGCAGCACTCGGCAATCACCAGCTCACTCATTTAGGTTTGTTGCGCGTCAACGAAATTTTCGCACGAAATCGATAAACTGAATTATCAATAAATGTTGCTGTAAATATTCGTCGTCGTGTTGTCTTTTAATTGTTTCGAAATGGAAGCAGGCCGCGGCTGGCGACCGTAGCCACGGCCGCATGCAGACGGCTCTCGCCATGGCGGTCAACGACGCGCGGCAATGGAAAGAATTCTAGCCGTTGCGACGCCGAGATCTGCCGGCCGCCCAAGCTAGCGCCACCGGCAGCTCTCGCCTAACATTCCGCGCGGACCGCCGAACGCGGTCACGGGGGAATGCGATGAACAGGCAGGTTTGGTTCGCGGCCGCGCTGGCTGCGGCGTTGTCGGTTATTTTTCCGGCAGCCGGACCGGCGCAATGGGTGACGGTTACGCCGCCCGAGGCCGGATTCTCGGCGGACTTTCCGGCAACGCCGGAATCCAGCAGCGACTCGTCGAAGCCGCGTGTCCATACGCGGTTTTGGCTCAACAAGAGCGATCTGTTTGTCCTCATTGGCGTCACCGACTATGACGCCCACATCAATACCGAGCTCGAACTCGAGCTTGACGTGAAAAATTTCATTGCGGCCGATCAGGGCAGCACGCTGAAATCGTAAACGCGATTGACCTTCAGCAAAGCGCCCGACGGGCCGCTGTCGGCGGCCGAGTTCACCTTTACCGACAGGGCGGGAAACGGCGAGTCGCTGATCGTGGTTAGCGGCGACCGCACCTATCAGGTGGTGGTGCGGTCACGCTTCGAGCATGACGACAAGGCCGGCATGGCGCGCGTGCTCAATTCTTTCCGCATCTTGCAGCCGTCGCGCCACTCGCAAGGCGATTAGTTGCGGTCGCGGAAGCTGGCTAAGGCGAAGGAGGCCGCCATCCGCGGCGGCCTATGGTAGCGGGCGGCCAGCCGCGTCAGCCCCTCAACAGCAGGATTATGACGACGATCACCAATATCGTGCCGAGGCCCCCGCCATAATAGTGGTAGGGCGGGCCCAGATAGAAACCGCCGCCGCCAAAAAGTAGTATCAGAATAACCAGGAGCAGGATTAGCCCCATTTTCTTCTCCTATCCTGCGAAAGCGTTGAGTATCAGCATCACGAATAAAATTCCGGACAGCGAAAGTCCGATCATTTTCGTGTTTGCCCGGTCGCTCATACGCAGAGAACGAAGCCGGCAAATGAAAGTTCCGCGCATATGGAACTATATTTGAGCTTGGCCGTTCTCAGCTTGAGTACCGTCCCCTGCACTGGGACAGATCGGAAAATCAGGACATTTCATAGGCGTGGCAGGATGCCGTAGGCGCTCGGCATCTCGCCGGTGTCCGCGCTGCTTTGGGGCGACACGCCTGAGCCACGCGAAAGGCGCAAGCAGAGCGCCAGTTATTAAACCGCAAATGAGTTCTACGTTGATTACATGACCATGACAGCCGGATGTGCCGGATCGATGCGACGCGCGACCGGCCCGCTGATGGTCGCCGCTTGCTTTCTGGCGCTGGCAGGCTGTGCCGGGATCGCGCGCGTTCCCTTCACCGCACAAGAACAGTCAATCGCTACCGTTCCCGGCATTTCGGGCGCCCGCTTGTGGGCGGATGACCCGACCATCGGGACGGGCCGGCGCGTCGTGTCTCCCCTTGCCTTGAAGCAACCGACCGTCCTGGCCCTCTCGGGCGGCGGCGCCTATGCGGCGTTCGGCGCCGGCCTTCTTAATGGATGGTCGGCGCGCGGCACCCGGCCGCAGTTCACAATCGTGACCGGAGCGAGCTCCGGAGCGCTCATCGCACCATTCGCATTCCTCGGCACGGGCCAGGACGAAGTGCTGCGCAGCATCTTCACGAGCGGCGAGATGGAAAATCTGCTGCAATCCGACGGGTTGATGGGGATATTTGGCACCGGCCTCTACAAGAAAGCGCCGCTGCGAGAATTGATCGCACGGCACATCGACGCCAAGTTGCTCGAGGCGATTGCGCAGGAGAATCGAGCGGGACGCCGCCTGTATGTCGTAACGACAAATATCGACGCGCAGCGCACCGCGATCTGGGACATGGGCAAAATCGCCGCGAGCAACGATCCGGGTGCGCTGGAACTTTTCCGTAGCATTCTGACCGCATCGGCGAGCATTCCGGGTTTGTTTTCGCCCGTCCTCATCGATGTCGAAGCGAAGGGACGGCATTTCGCGGAAATGCATGTCGACGGCGGCGTCACGGCGAATGTACTCATTGTTCCCGAGGCCGTGCTGCTCTCAGGCACGCCGCTGTTCGCGCCCAACGCGCGGCCGAAAATCTACATCGTCATGAACGGCAAGCTCGCACCGGAATTCGAAGTCGTTAAAGATTCGAATTTTCCGATCGTAAGACGATCATTCGAAACGTCCGTTCGCGCCAACACGCACAACACGCTGCTTGCCTCCTACCAATTCACCAAACATCGCAACTGGGAATTCAACTTGGCTGCGATCAATTCCGACTATCCAAAATCGCAATCCAGCGGCTTTGGCACCGCTTACATGCGTCAATTGTTCGAGTACGGCTATCAAAGGGGACAAAGCGGCCAGCTCTGGCAGGCGCCCCAGCTGGAACTTCAAGGCGCCGCCGCGGGGCATCCCGCGGCCGTGACGGCTGCCACGCCGTAGCGCTGGGCAGCATGGCGGCTATGGCACATTCGATGCGTCGCTGGACGGCGCATAGGAACGGACCGCCGCTTCTCATAATGAGACAATTGGGAAATAAGGCGCTCGACTTGTTGCAGTGAAGAGCGGATACCGGTGGTCAAAGTGATTCGGTAGCGTCGGGGCGTATTTTCTTCGGTCGTAGTGAAGAATGGAAACCCGCTGACATTATCACAGCCTATCATGAGAATGCCGTCGTTCCTGCTGGCGCCAGGGTGTCCCCTGTGCGGAGAGGAATTCAACTTGGTGCGGATTGAGCCCGCAGCGCCGGCTCACGATCTCCGGACGGATGAATGTGCCGGCTGCGGCTATTCTAAAGACGTCGATTTCGAATTCCGAAAGAACTAGCCGTACAATTCTTTTTCGCTGCGAATAAGTTTTTGCAAGCGGACCCGCCGAATCAAGTTTCAACTGTTTACCGGCCGCAGCGACGCCTGCTTCAGGAATTGGCGAGAGAATTGAACGGCGCCGGCTTCGCGTCGCAAGCATTGCCGGCAAGAGCGCAACTGGCCCAATTAATCAGATGAACCGGGCGACGACTTTTCCGACAAGTCTAAACGGTCAGATTCGCCGCTGCCGATGGGCAGGTAATTGCATTCGCAGCGATCGCAGGTGCATTGCGCAAGGGGCAACGGCGGAACGGTTTCGCCCGTGTAGATTGCGCTGAACTGTTCGACTGCGGCCGCGCAGGCGTCGCGCCCGGGCAAAATGAAGACGCCGCGCAGCAATCCCCGCTCATATGCGTTCTTGATCGCACTTAACGTGCGGGCAATCTGCGACGAATCCTTGTGCATCGGAACACTTCTTCGATTGCTTCCGGGGAACTGCCTCTTGGGCACAAGAACCCCGGTTTCGGGGCATTATTC
>CAVVNY010000013.1:0-196075 GCA_963749625.1 uncultured Alphaproteobacteria bacterium
CCGCCGCATACTCGTGGCGCGCAACCTCGCGCCAGACTTCCGGATCGATCGGCGGAAACAAAGCATCGCCTTCCGGTGCGGCATGCACATGGGTGATTTCCAGCCGGTTGGCGAGCGGCATGGTGTCGGCGAATACGTCGCTGCCGCCGATCACCATGATCTCGTCAACGCCGCGCATCGCGGCGTCTTTGCGCGCCATGCCCAGCGCGGCCTCCAGGCTCGTGGCGAGCACGCCGCTCGGCACTTTAAGGCTGAGATCGCGTGTAAGCACAATATTGGTGCGGTCTTTCGAGCGCCTTGCCATCGACTGGTAGGTCTTGCGGCCCATCATCACCGGCTTGTCGAGGGTGAGCGCGCGGAAATGCTTGAGATCGGATTTCAGCCGCCAGGGCAATTGGCCGTCGTTGCCGATGACATTGTTTTCGCCGATGGCGGCGACAAGGATGATTTTCATCGGTGCGCCCGGCGAAATTCTCGCAACGCTTCTCCGCTGAAGCGGCAGATGCGCCAGTCATCCATCACCTGCGCGCCGATCGAGCGGTAGAAATCGATGGACGGCTTGTTCCAATCAAGCACCGCCCACTCGAAGCGCGCATAGCCTTGTCGATGCAGCGCGTTGCCAGCCGCTTGAGCAGCGCCTTGCCGATGCCCGTTTCCGAAACGCCGGCCGCACGAAAATATCCTCCAGATAGATGCCGTGCCGTCCACGAAACGTCGAAAAATTGAGAAACCAGAGGGCAAAGCCGACAGGCTCGCCATTCCACTCGGCGATGTCGCAGAAGACCCGCGGCTGCGGCGCGAATAGCACGGCGGCGATCGCGTCCGGCGTGGCATCCACTTCTTTCGATAATTTTTCGTAATCGGCAAGTTCGCGCACGAGTTCGAAAATCAGCGCACTGTCGGCAGGCGCCGCCGCCGGATGGCGATGCTCACACCGCCACCGCGGCTTTGATATGCGGATGCGCGTCGTAGCTCGACGGTGAAATCCTCGTAGCGGAAGCCGAAGATATCCTTCACTGCCGGATTGATCCGCATCGCCGGCAACGCGCGGGGCGGCCGCGACAATTGCAGCCGCGCCTGCTCCAGATGATTCAGATACAGATGCGCGTCGCCGAAGGTGTGGATGAAGTCGCCGGGCTTGTAGCCGGTCACCTGCGCCACCATCAATGTGAGCAGCGCATAGGACGCGATGTTGAACGGCACGCCGAGGAACACGTCGGCCGAGCGCTGATAAAGCTGGCACGACAGCTTGCCGTTGGCGACATAGAACTGGAACAGGCAGTGGCACGGCGGCAGCGCCATCTTGTCGACGTCGGCCGGGTTCCAGGCGGTGACGATCAGCCGGCGCGAATCCGGATTGCGCTTGATCATCGCGATCACGTTGGCGATCTGGTCGATGGTCTGGCCGTCCTTGGCCGGCCACGAGCGCCACTGGTGGCCATAGACCGGGCCGAGGTCGCCGCGCTCGTCGGCCCATTCGTCCCAGATGCGCACGCCGTGCTCGTTGAGATATTTGATGTTGGTGTCGCCGGCCAGGAACCAGAGCAATTCGTGCACGATCGATTTGAGGTGCAGCTTCTTGGTGGTGGGCAGCGGGAATCCGTCGGCGAGGTCGAAACGCATCTGATGGCCGAACACCGACAGCGTGCCGGTGCCGGTGCGGTCGTGCTTTTCCGCGCCGCGGCTGAGAATAAGTTCCATCAGATCGAGGTATTGGCGCATCGGGCCCCTGCTCTCCGCTGAGTCGGAAGATGGGCAAGTTTACCCCGCCCGGCAACCGCCGGGCAGTCGCTTTTCAACGGCAGAAATGCCCGGCGCCCCGGCTGGCCGGGGCTTGCAAGGGCGCGGCCTGACAATCGAAACTTTGCTAGGATAGACCCATCGTGGAGGGGGAAACACCATGAGCATCGTGTTCGACTACAATCTTCTCGCCCGCATCCTGCTCACTCTGGTGACCTTGGGCTACGGCTTCGCCACCGTGCTGGCCGATTTCAACAAGACGCACGCCACCAATCCGCAATGGACGCCGCATGCGCGCTTCCACGTGGTCTGGCAGATATGCAGCTATGTCGGCTTTGGCCTGTTGGCGCTGGCGCTGATCTGGTGGCCCGGCCCCTACGCCACCGAGCGGCTCACCCTCGTCGCCATCATGGCGGCCATTGTTTATGCGGCATTCTTCGTGGCTGTATTCGCCATGCCGATCTATGGCGGTGCGGCTTACGACAACAACGGCTATCAGCCGTTCGCGGCGCCGGTGCCGCTGATCGCCAAGCGTTGGGACGTCAACATCACCGCGTTCTGCATTCAGGTGGCGCTGTTGGCCGCCAGCGCGCTGGCCCTCGTCGGCGCCGCCGCCAGTTGATCGCCTGAATTTTTAGTATTCACGGCAATTGTCATCGCCGGCGCGTGGATTGCCTCACCCCCAAATAGGACGTCGCCGGCCGGCCGAGGCGCCCGGCATTTACCCGTATTTTACGGCATCGCGGCCAAGCTTTACGTCCACGCCATGACGGGACGTCTAAAAATACTCCGACTTCACAAAAAGTGGACCGGGGTCCTGTCATGTTTTCCATCATCTCAGGGCTGATCGTGGCTGGCGGCGGCGGCGCGGGCCTCTGGTACTTCATGCCGCACGAAGGCCGGCCGCATCCGCTGACGGTGAAGCCCCTGCTCAACTCGCTTATCCCCATCGCCATCGTCACCGCGCTCGCCATAGGCACGGCGATGGTCATCTCGGGCTTGGGGCTGCATTAGGCCGCGCGCCGGTTCAAAGCCAGCCGAACAATCCCAGCACGCCCGCCACCAAGAATGCCCAGAGCGGATTGATCCGCGTGAAAAAGGCGACTGCCGCGGTCCCGCCGGTGATTAGGCCGGCATAGACATTGTGATCGGCGGCACGCGCCAGCACGAATGCGCTCGCCGCGATCAGCCCCAACGACAGCGGCACCATGCCGGTCTGGATCGCCATCCGCCAGCGTGCCTCCTTAAAACGGTCCCATGTGCGCGCCACGAAAAACGCCAGCGTGCAGGTCGGTCCGCACATCGCCACGGTGGCCACCGCCGCCCCGGCAAAACCCGCGACGTGGTATCCGATCAGGGTAACGATGATGACGTTCGGGCCGGGCGATATCTGCGCGATCGCGTACATGTCGGAAAATTGCCGGTCGTTCATCCAATGCATCACATCGACGGCAACGCGGTGCATTTCCGGGATCGCCGCATTGGCGCCGCCGACCGCGAACAGCGACAGCACCGCGAAATAGACGAACAGCGAGCCGAGCGGATTTTGGTTCATCGCTTGAACCACGCGAAGGCCACACTGAACGGCGCCAGCCCCAGAAACACCCATGGCAGCGGCCAATGCATCAGGGCGACGCCGGCAAAGGCGAGGAGAGCAAACATCGGTGCCGAATTCCATCGCTTGAGGAACATGGGCGCCGCCATCTTGGCGACCACCGCGACCAAAAGCCCGATGGCGGCAGCGGTGATGCCGCCAAGAATCCGGCTCAACGCCTCGATGTCACCGTAACGCTCATACAAAATCGCAAACACGGCGACGATGATCAGCGGCGGGCCGAGCAAACCGGCGAGCGCCACTGCGGCGCCGGCAGCGCCGCCGAAGCGCGAGCCGAACACCACCGAGAAATTGATCACATTCGGTCCGGGCAGGAATTGCGAGAGCGCGAAGGTTTCGTTGAATTCCTCCGTGGTCATCCAGCGCTTTTTTTCGACGATGGTTCGCCGCGCCCACGGCAGCGCGCCGCCGAAGGCGGAAATCGAAACCAGCGCAAAGGCTTGGAACAGTTCGGCGAGCGAAGGCCGGATGGCGGCGGGCGGCGCGACAGATTCGGACATTTACAGACAGGATTACATGGCGGCGGCGCTGCGACTAGACGGCTCGGCGCGGCCGCATAATGCGCTGCCGGCATGCCTCATTTCACGGCCGCCAGCATCGCCAGAAAGGCCTCGCTCGCCGGCGGCAAGGTTCGGCCGACCTTGCGAACGATGAATATCGAACGCCAGAAGTTTTTTCCCTCGATGGGCCGTGACCGCAACCGGCCCGCGGGGCTCGCCTCGATGGCGGTCGAGGGCAGCAGCGCGACCCCCAGCCGCGCCCGCACCATGCCGATCGCGGTCGACATATAGGTTGCTTCGATGGCGGGTTTGACCGTCAGGCCGCGTTCATGGAAGGCGCGATCGACCACCTGACGAACCGTACTGTCCTCGTCCATGAGGATCAGCGGGTGACGCATCAGGCTCTCCGCGGTTATCGCCTTTTCCTTGTCGAGCGGATGCGGCGCCAGATAAATCGCATGCAGGCGGTCCCGCGTCAGGACGGAAGTGTGAAGTTCGGGGTAGTTCACCTCACCGCCGGCGATGCCGAAATCGACGATGTCCGATTTCACCCAATTGACGATGCGGCGGCCGACGCCGTCTTTGAGCACGAACTGTACGCCGGGATGGCGGGCGCGAAACGCCACGATGGTGGCGGGCAGCAGCGCCGCAGCAAAGGACGGTAGACAGGCCAGCCGCACGATGCCGTGGCTCTTGGAGGCCAATTCCTTGGCGCCGCTGACCACCGAATCGAGTTCGTGCAGCAGCCGCTCGAACACCGGCACCAGTTCCTCGCCCACGCGGGTGAGCCGCACCGAACGCGTGTTGCGGTCCAGAATCTTGACGTTCAAGACGGCTTCGAGCTGACGGATCTGCACCGTGAGCGCCGGCTGCGACAAATTCAAAGTCAGCGCGGCGCGCGTGAAACTGCCGGACTTGGCGATGGCGATAAAGCTGCGGATCTGCGCCAAGTTTGGAGTCATAATCAAACATTATAAGTGAGATACAAAAAATTCAATTCCAAAATAATTGAACGCGCCTAGGCTAACCGCAAGCAAAACCAAAAAGCTGGTCTCATCGCGGACCAGCCTGCCCCCGGGAGGAGACCCATGCGTTTTCGTAACGTCACGCTCGCCCTTTGCGCCGCATTCATCGCCACGGCCGTTCCCCAGGCCCGCGCCGAGATGAGCGAAATCACCGTCGCTCAGCAATATGGCACAAGCTTTCTTCCACTCATGGTGATGCAGAAGCAGGGTCTCATTGAAAAACACGCCACGCAGTTGGGCCTGAGCGGCATCGCGGTGAGATGGGCGAAGCTGGCGGGTCCGAGCGCCATGAACGACGGCCTCATTTCCAATTCGATTCACTTTGCCGCGCAAGGCGCTCCCTCGCTGATCACGCTGTGGGCCAAAACTTATGGCCAGATCAAGGGCGTCTCATCGATGACGACCTATCCGCTCTATCTGATCACCCGCAATCCCGACGTCAAAACCATCAAGGACTTCACCGGCAAGGATAAGATCGCCGTCCCCTCGGTGAAGATCTCGACGCAGGCGATCCTGCTGGAAATGGCGGCGGCCAAAGCCTTCGGCGAAAAGGAATACACCAAACTCGATCCGCTGACGGTCTCCCTGTCGCATCCCGACGCCACGCTCGCCTTCACCAACAACACCGCCGGCGTGAATGCGCACTTCTCGTCGTCGCCGTTTTACGAACAGGAAATCAAAGTGCCGGGTGCGCATCTGGTGACGACGAACTACGAGATCCTGGGCGGCCCGGCCACCGCCGTCGTGATCACGGCAAGCGCGAAATTCCGTGACGCCAATCCGAAAGCTTACAAGGCTTTCTATGACGCGCTGAGCGAAGCGATCGACACCATAAACAAGGACAAGGTCGCGGCCGCCAAGCTCTATCTCGAGGTCGCGCACGACACCAAAAACACGGTCGAAGGCATTACCGCGATTATCAGCGACAAGGATTATGCCTATACTCTGAAGCCGCAGAAGGTCTTCGCCACCGCGCAATTCATGGCGAAGATCGGTTCAATCAAGCAGTCACCGGCGTCGATCGACGATCTGTTCTTTCCGGAAATTGCTTCGCTGAAGGGCGATTAAGGACGGCAGCTTGTCAACATTTCGCCTCGGCACCGGCGCCGGTTTCTCCGCCGACCGGCTCGATCCGGCGGTCGATCTGGTCGAGCGCGGCCGGCTCGACGCGCTCGTGCTGGAATGCCTGGGCGAGCGCACGGTGGCGTTCGGCCATCGCGACCGCATGGTCGATCCCGCGCGCGGCTACAACTCCCTGCTCGAGCGCCGTATGCGGGCGCTGCTGCCCGCCTGCCGCAAGGCCGGCACGACCATGATCAGCAATATGGGCGCGGCCAATCCGCGCGCTGCGGCCGAACGCACGCTCGCTGTCGCGCGCGAGCTCGGGCTCAGGGGCCTCAAGGTGGCCTGCATCGAAGGCGACGACGTCTCCGCGCTGGTGCCGCGCGACCAACCGTTCATGGACGAGCCCGGCTCGCTCGCCGATATCGACCTGCCGGTGGTCGGCATGAATGCCTATCTCGGCGCCGACGCGATCCGTCCCGCGCTCGAGGCCGGCGCCGACGTGATCATCGGCGGGCGGCTCGCCGATCCGTCGATGTTTCTGGCCGCTATCGCGCATCGTTTCGGCTGGGACGCCGCGGACATGGTGCGCATGGGCGCCGGCACGCTCGTCGGACATCTGATGGAATGCGGCATGCAGGTGACCGGCGGCTACTTCGCCGATCCGGGTGTCAAAGATGTCCCCGATCTGGCGCAGTGCGGCTATCCGATCGCCGAAGTGGAATCCGACGGCAGCGCCATCATCACCAAGCTCGGCGATACCGGCGGCTGCGTAAGTCCGGCGACGGTGAAGGAACAATTGCTGTACGAAGTGCACGATCCCGCGCGTTATCTCACCCCCGACGTCACTGCCGATTTCAGCCGTGTCGATGTCGCCGCGGCCGGCATGGATCGGGTCAAGGTGTCGAACGCCACCGGCTCCACACGGCCCGCAACATTAAAGGTGACGGTCGGTTTCGACGGCGGCTACCAGGGCGAAGCCGGCGTCAGCTATGCGGGGCCGGCGGCGCAGCAGCGCGGCCAGCTTGCCGCCGAGATCGTGGCGAGCCGCATGGCGCGCGTGCATGGCGTCAAATCCGATCTGCGTGTGGACTTGATCGGCGTCAGTTCGCTGTTCGCGACCGCCGGCGTGCGTGCAGCCGATGCGCAGGACGTGCGGCTGCACGTGACGCTGCGCTCGCCTACGAAGGAAGCGGCCGAACTCATGCTTTGGGAAGTGGAGTCGCTGCTGTGCTGCGGACCCGCCGGCGGTGGCGGCTTTCGTGGCGCCATTACTCCCTGCGTGATGACCAAGTCGGTGCTGATCCCGCGCGAGCGCGTCAAGCCGACCATGGACATGTTGGTCGCATGAACACGCCGCGACGAAACGAGCGCCGGATCGTCCGCGACATCGCGCATGCTCGGGCCGGCGACAAAGGCAACACGTCCAACATCAATGTCTGGGCCTACGACCCGGCCGATTTTGAACTGCTCAAGCGCACGCTCACCGCCGAGCGCATCAAGCAGGCCTTCCCTCACCTCATTTGCGGGAATGTGACACGCTATGAGTTGCCACACCTCCACGGCCTCAACTTCGTGCTGCAGGATGCGCTGGAAGGCGGCGTTAACCGCTCGCTCAACCTAGACTCGCACGGCAAGTCGTTCAGCTACCTGTTGCTCGCGCTGGAATTGCATGAGCCGAGCGAAGGATAGATCGTATTACCACCGCGCGGCTGCCATGCAGCCAAACGTTTGACACTCAGTTTCTCACCGTGTCTTCTGTCCGCACGTCGCTCGCGCTCGCGAGGCGCAATTAAAAACATCCGTGGAGAGGAAACGCCAATGATCGTCGATTTCCAGCATCACTTTGCGCCGCGCGAACTGTTCAAGGAAGATCTCGGCGACAAACTGATCATCACTTTCGACGAGACCGGTGCACCGAGCTACACCTCGCACAAAATGCTCTACGATCTCGACGAACATATCCGCATGATGGATTTGGCCGGCATCGATGCCGCCTTTTTGACCAGCGCCGCCGGCATGAGCGCGAACCTCGAGCGGTCGAAGCTCTGCAATGACAAGGCCAAGCAGGCCGAGCGGGACTATCCGGGACGTTTCATCGCCGCCGCGCACGCCAATCCGCTCGGCGGGCCGGAAGCGTTCAAGGAACTCAATCGCTGCGCGCACGAGCTCAACTGCCCCGGCGTGGTCATCACGTCGGAGCAGGATGGCCTGTTTCTCGACGCGCCGGAATTCGAACCGTTTTGGGCGGAAGCGGTAAAGCTCGGGCTGTTCGTTTTCGTGCATCCGGCGCTGAAGCTTAATTTCTCGCAGCAGTTCGACGCCTACGATACGGCGCGCTCGGTCGGACGCGAATTCTCGCTGGTCATGGCCACGATCCGGCTGGTCAACGGCGGCGTCTTCGACCGCCATCCGTCCCTCATTGTGCATATGGCGCATCTCGGCGGCGGCATCGCATCCATGCTCGGCCGCGTTCGCAGCTATCAGGACAAGGACTTCTGGGGTTTGCGCGGCAACGCCAAACATGGCCGCACCTGCGAGAAAGACTTCGACTATTACCTGCGCAATAATTTCATGTTCGACACCGCCGGCTTCTGCGGCGCCATCGGCAGCGTCAAAACGGCACTGGTGGAAATCCCGGCCGAACGTCTGGTCTTCGCCACCGACTATCCGCAGGAAATTCGCGGCCGTGAAGTGGTGCGCGATTTCGTCGCCGATATCCGCAAACTCGGACCGGCCGGCGAAAAGATTTTGTCCGGCAATGTCGATGTGTTGCTGAAAGGGCGTTACACTCGCCGCGCGGCATAAGCTCCCGCTGCGAAAGAGCCCGCATACGCAATCGAGAAGCCTCACATTTCGCGCCTCGTTGGGCCGAGATCAAGAGCGCCAGCATGAAGGGAGATGGAGGATGCATAAGTCTATTCTCGCGCTTGCGGCGTTTGCGATTGTGGCGCCGCTCGGCGTCCATGCGCAGGGCTGGCCCACCGAGCGCCCCATCCACGTCATCTTGCCGCTGACCGCCGGCAGCGGCACCGACACCACCGCGCGCCTGGTCGTCGACAAGATGAAGCAGAAGCTCAATCAGACGATGATCATCGACAATCGTCCGGGCGCAGCGACGGCGATCGGCAGCACCGATGTCGCCAAAGCGGCCGGCGACGGATACACGCTGCTGATCAATTCCTCGGCTCTGACCATCATCCCGTTCACGCAAAAGCTGCCCTACGACACCTTGCGCGATCTAAAGCCGATCATTCCGCTCGGCAATGTCAGCAACGTCCTGGTCGCCACCGGCGGCAAGTTCAAGACGCTCAAGGATCTGATCGACGCCGCGAAGCAGAAGCCCGACGGCCTGAGTTATGTCTCGGTCGGTTTAGGCAGCACGGCGCAGCTCACTGCGGAACGCTTCGGACGCACGGCGGGCTTCAAGGCGCTCGGCGTGCCGTTCAAGGGCTCGCCCGAGGGACTGAAGGAAGTGATTGCCGGGCGCGTCGACTTTTATTTTTGTCCGCTGCTGCCCGCTTTGGCGCTGATCCGCGACGGCAAAGTCGACGCGCTGGCGGTGAGCAGTTCGAGCCGGTCATCTTTGTTGCCGAACGTCCCAACCGTGGCGGAAGCGGGCTACCCCGACGCCACTTATGACTTCTGGATCGGCATGCTGGCGCCCGCCAGCACGCCGGACGCCATTGCCGACCGTTTGCACGCGGAAGCCGCGGCAGCGCTCGATACGCCGGAGCTCAAGGCCAGGCTGGCAAAATTGGGCGAAGAGCCGATGCCGATGACGCGCAAGCAATTCGCCGACTTCCTCGCCAAGGATCTCACGCGCAACGCTCAATTGATCAAGGACGCCAATCTCGCGCCCAAACATTGAACGGCACCGGTTCTTTCAATTTCGAATTGAATTAGCCCAATCGGCTGCACGAATTGCCCGCTCGAAGGCCGGCAATAAAGTGGCGGCAACGGCGAGCGTCGAAAGGGCAACATCGGCAAAAATAAACGCATAGCGCGCGGAAGATGGGAAACTGCAACCAAGGAATGCCGCGAGACGCCGGGCGATAAGGAAACGTTATTCCATATTTCTACAATAGGTGAAGCAATTTAGATTTGATTAAGCGTGGGAATGCAAGTTGGCGATGGAATAGTTACCGGATCGCTACAAACGATCGTTTGCGGAAGCCCTCACCCGGCGATTTCACCGGTGTGAGCAAAAGCTGTGAAAGTGCGTATGCCGAACAGTCTCGCGCAACAGCGGGAAAACGATATCAGCTTCGTCGAGCCTCGCGAGAACAAGGTCATTCAGCCTCACGCGGGCGCGCAAGCAATTGTCGGCAAACAAGGATTATACACGCTCCGAAGCTGGCGCGACGCCAGCGGCAAACCCCGCGAATTTTCCTGCGTGGTGAAGAAAATCGCATCGGAGTTCATCGAACTCAATGCGCCTATCACCGGCTCGGTTGGTGAATGGGCCGTCGCGTATTTTGACAGCTTCGGACAATTTGAAGGTCCGATCACCCACACTTATACAAATTACTTTGCGATGTGGATTGTGGCCACCGCCGAGAAGCGGAAAAAGATAGCGAGCAAGATTGCCTGGGCCAAAGACAAGAAGAATCTTAATCGAAGACGCCATGAAAGGTTCGTACCGCGCAATCCCGATTCGATATTGCGCTTTGCCGATGGCCGTTCGATGCCGTGTAAGATCATCGATTATTCGATATCCGGCGTAGCCGTATCCGCCGACAACAATGTGGAGGTTGGCGCCGTTATCAAGGTCGAAAATATCATTGGCCAGGTAATTCGCCGATTTCCCGGAGGCTTTACCGTCAAGTTCCTTATCGTGCAGAATTCCCAGACAATCGAAAACGTCTTCGCAAAGCCGTAGACGAATTCGCGAATATTCGTTGATCGAATGGAGCGCCTTGGCATGGCCGCCGGTGGCGATGCCCGAAGAGCTTTCGCCGTCGAAGCCGGAAGTCGAATGCACATTCCAAATAGGGTAAGCCCGGCATGTCCGCCCGCGCATAACAGCGGGCGCGAGCGCCGTCAGGAAAACAGCACGCGATCCTTGATCTTGTGCGCGACCGTGTAGTCGTCGTCCCACCACGGTTTTTCGCCGGGCGCGCGCGGCGGCTTGGCGAGATGCAGCTTCTCGCCCTTGGCGGTGGAGGCCTTTTCGGCGACCCGGAACGAGTAATGGTCGAACAGGCTGAGCGCCTCGATCATGTAGGACACCGCGATGCGCCGGTCCTTGACGATGAGAACGTTTTCGCCGTTCTCGCGATCGGCGGGCGTGGAGAAATTGTAAGAGCCGAGATAGACGCGCGCCGTCGGCTTGTCGAAATCGATGACCGTGAATTTGTGATGCATGCGCGTCCCGCCGCCGCCGGTTGGCTCGGACTTGAAGGGCTCGGGCACGTTGACGCTGAGCTCCGCGGCAAAAACGGGCGAGACGTTGCCGTTGGGGTCCTGCACATCCAGGCCGCCGACCTTCTTGTCGGAAATGCCGTAGACGAAGAGATTCTTGTTCGCGGTGACGGCCTTGATGGCCTCCAGGATGACGCCGGGCGTTTCGTAGAGGAAGGCAAGCGAGTAGAGCAGCGACGACGTCGTGCCGGTCTTTATGTCGTCGGCGATGCCGCCGAGCTTGGCATTGGCCGTACTGTGCGGCGAAAACGCCACCTTCGCGTCGATGCCGGCAAGGCCGAGGTCGTTCCAATCGGCGGACGGCTTGGTACCGAATCCCGCGACGGAGGCGTGGAGTACACTCGAAACAAGACCGGCGTCCCGGTGGACATGGGCGTGCACATCGATCTTCAGCGCGCGTTCGCGGGAGCTGATCGGAGTCACATCACAATCCTAAACACGGCCTATGGGCGGCCTTTCACCGTGGGCGGATTTCCCAGTTCATGCGCGATGCAATTCGGGCTGCCGGCCTGCCGCTCGATTGCAAACCGCATGGCCTCCGCAAAACGCTCGGTCGGCGCATGGCGGACGCCGGCTGCACCGCGCACGAAATCATGGCGATGCTCGGTCACACGACGCTGGAGGAAGCTGAACGTTATACGCGCCAAGCTGATCGGCGGCGTGGTGGTAGACAGGCGGTCATCAAGCTGGAGGCACACAAAGCGAACGAACTTGCCCAAACCACCCCGGGCGATTTGGGAAAACGGTCGAAAAAGCGTGAGAGTTCAATATGAAAGGGATTGCGCCTGGCGCTCCCTAGGGGACTCGAACCCCTGTTTTCGCCGTGAGAGGGCGACGTCCTGGGCCGCTAGACGAAGGGAGCTAAGGCCAAGGCCTTCGAGATAGCCTCGATCCTCCAGCCATGCAAGCGCGCCGGCCGCGCGCCTCCCGGGAGCGCTTGCGGTTTGTCCAGCAAGCCGCCACGCTCCGCCGCCTGGGGAGTGAAATATGCTCGAAAACATTGCCAATCTCGTCAATGCCGACGAAAAGCTCGTGCGCCGCGGCCGCTTCGTCGACACCACCTTCCTGATCGCCATCGACGAGGCCTATACCCTGATCCGTGTCCAGGAAGGCCGCATCGTCAAGGTCACGCCGGGCCCGTTCATCACGCCCGACTACAGCTTCGGCTTACGCGCCTCGCGCAGCGTGTGGGAGAAATTCTGGCAGCCGCTGCCGCCGCTCGGCTTCACCGACATCTTCGCGCTGGTCAAACAGAAACTGATGAAGGTGGAAGGCGACATCCATCCCTTCATGGCCAACCTGCTCTACTTCAAGGACGTAATCGCGAGCCCCCGCAAAGAAACCTCAAACAAGCAGGCCGTGCAATGAGCCCGCGCTTCGAACCCATCACCGGCCGCTATCTGCATCTCAATCTGCTCGGCAAGCCGCACCGGCTCTATGTCGAGGAGGCGGGAACGGGCATTCCCCTGCTCTGCCTGCACACCGCCGGCTCCGACGCGCGCCAGTATCGCGGTCTGATGAACGACGCGCGCATTACGGCGAACTATCGCGTCATCGCCTTCGACATGCCCTGGCACGGCAAATCCTCGCCGCCCGCCGGCTGGCAGGACACCGAATACCAACTCACCTCGCGCGACTATGTGCGCATGATCGTCGAAGTCGCCGACGCGCTCGGCCTCGACAGACCGGTGGCCATGGGCTGCTCGATCGGCGGGCGCATCGTGCTGCATCTCGCGCACGAATGCCCGGAGCGCTTCCGCGCGCTGATCGGTTTGGAATCCGCGGCGCATACCGAGCCCTATTACGACCTGTCCTGGCTCAACCGCCCCGACGTGCATGGCGGCATGGTCTGCGCCGGCGTGATCTCCGGCCTGGTGGCGCCTACCGCGCCCGACGAAGGCCGCTGGGAGACGCTGTGGCACTACATGCAAAGCGGACCCGGCGTGTTCAAAGGCGACCTGCATTTCTACATGATCGACGGCGACATCCGCGGCAAGGTCGGCGAGATCGACATCACGCGCTGCCCGCTCTATTTGCTCACCGGCGAATACGACTATTCCTGCACGGCCGAGGGCACGCTGGCGGTCGCCGAGCGCACCGGCGCACAAGCCACCATCATGAAGGGGCTCGGGCATTTCCCGATGAGCGAGGACCCGGAGAAGTTCAACGGCTATCTTATCTGCCAGCGTACGGTCTGGAGGCGATCAGGGAGGATTACGATAGAACGCCTTCACCCTAGGGCGTGCTCGCTATCGTAGCCGCAGCCGCCCGAGTGGCTTCAGCGTATCGGGATCGAAGGTACGCAGCTCGGTGACGCCGCCGATCTCGATCGTCACCACGATGTGGTCGCCGCTGACGGCGGTCGAGAGCACCTTGGCGCCTGCCGGCAGCGTCTCGGTTACGTCGACGAAAGACGGGGCGCTTTCCTTCCCATGGAAAAGGCGGTAGCCGATGACGAAGAGCACGACCCCGATGGCGACGAAGGTCGCGGTCATGATGATGAGCATCATGCGGCGCACTTTCGCGATCGCCGCCGCGGCATCCGGATTCAGGGGCGTCTGGTCATCGGACATCGGTTAAGCCATGGCTCATGAGGCAAGCGAGACAATCAAGATCGCGGCTGAGGAGCAAGGCCTTCGGCTCGATCGCGTGCTGGCCGCCCGCATCCCGGCCCTGTCGCGTTCGCGCCTCAAGGCGCTGATCCTCGACGGCCAAGTAATGGTTCAGGGAGCGACCGAGGCGCGCACGATCCGCGATCCCGCTCTTTACGTCAATTCCGGCGACACCGTCACCGTGACGCTGCCAGCGCCCGAAGAACCCAAGCCCGCAGGCGAGCCGATCCCGCTCAATATCGTCTACGAGGACGACGCGTTGATCGTGATCGACAAGCCGAAGGGCCTGGTGGTGCACCCGGCCGCCGGCCACGCCAAGGGCACGCTGGTCAATGCGCTGATCGCCCATTGCGGCGACAGCCTGTCCGGCATCGGCGGGGTCAAGCGGCCCGGCATCGTGCACCGGCTCGACAAGGACACCACCGGTCTCATGGTGGTGGCCAAGACCGACGCCGCCCATCGCGCGCTAAGCGCCCAATTCGCCAACAAGGCCGAAAGCGGCATCGAGCGCGGCTATCTCGCCTTCGTCTGGGGCGCACCCGACCGGGCCAAAGGCAGCATCGACGCTCCGCTCGACCGGCACCCGCATTCCCGCGACAAACGCGCGGTGCGCGAAGGCGGCCGCCACGCGGTCACCCATTGGCAGGTGCTGGAGCGATTCGCCGGGCCCGACGGCAAGCCGATCGCGAGCCTGCTCGCCTGCACCCTCGAGACCGGCCGCACCCACCAGATCAGGGTGCATTTGGCCCATATCGGCCATCCGATCCTAGGCGATGCCACCTACGGCACCGGCTTCAAGACCAAAGCCAGCCGGCTTTCGCCGGAAGCCCGCGCCGCCCTGGAGGGTCTTGGCAGACAGGCTTTGCATGCTTATCTACTGGCCATCGAACATCCCCAAAACGCAAAAAGCCTGCGGTTCCAAGCGGAACTGCCGGCCGATCTGCGTCGTTTACGTATTGCCCTGGCTGCGGAGAGCCGCAACCCAGGGCGGCAGCGCTCGAAATAGACCAGTTCAGACAATGGGTTGGTCGTACAAACCGAGGTCACGGTGACGTGACGGGCGGATACTGGTTTTCGATGCCCTGTTCCGCTATGCTGCACCTGCGATCAAGATTTCGCGGTCGCACAATCGGATGCGTGCCGTCGGCTCGGGGAGCGGCGGCGACAATCGCCCGCCGATTCATCGGGGGCAACATAAGGAGGGCGCTATAATGGCCCGTTCAGCCGCTTTGCCGGCACTTAAGGCCGAATCCGGCCTTTCTCACTACCTGGAAGAAATCCGCCGGTTCCCCATGTTGGAACCGCAGCAGGAATACATGCTGGCGCGCAGCTGGCGTGAGCACGGCGATCGTGACGCCGCGCACAAGCTCGTCACCAGCCATCTCCGCCTGGTCGCCAAGATTGCTATGGGCTATCGCGGCTACGGCTTGCCGATCTCGGAAGTGGTTTCCGAAGGCAATGTCGGCCTGATGCAGGCGGTCAAGCGTTTCGAGCCCGAAAAGGGCTTCCGCCTCGCCACCTACGCCATGTGGTGGATCAAGGCCGCCATCCAGGAATACATCCTGCGCTCGTGGTCGCTGGTGAAGATGGGCACCACCGCCAACCAGAAGAAGCTGTTCTTCAACCTGCGCAAGGCCAAGAGCAAAATTTCCGCGCTCGACGAGGGCGACCTGCGGCCCGATCAGGTCAAGCTGATCGCCAAGCGGCTGGGCGTCAACGAGCAGGACGTGGTCGACATGAACCGCCGGCTGGGCGGCGATGCCTCGCTCAACGCGTCGATCCGCGACGACGGCGAAAGCGGCGAATGGATGGACTGGCTGGTCGACGATGCGCCGAGCCAGGAGCGCCTCCTGGCCGACCACGAGGAAAGCGACAACCGTCACCAGGCGCTGATCGGCGCGCTCGACGTGCTCAACGACCGCGAGCGGCGCATCTTCGAGGCGCGCCGCCTCGCCGACGATCCGATCACGCTCGAGGATCTGGCCGCCGAATTCGGCGTCTCGCGCGAGCGCGTGCGCCAGATCGAGGTGCGCGCCTTCGAGAAGGTGCAGAAGGCGGTGAAGAACCAGATCGCCGCCATGGAGCAGCCGAAGGCAACGCCGGCGATCTCGAGCACGGTGCACTAAAGCAGCTACCAAGACTTCAATAATTGCGAATGGCCGGGCATGTCCCGGCCATTTTTGTTTCTGTATCCCTCCCCGCTCCGCGGGGAGCGGTGGCGGGCGAAGCGAGCCGGGTGGGGGAACTTCTCGTTTAATCTTCTGCGCAACCCCACCCCGATCGCGCTTCGCGCGATCGACCCTCCCCTTTCAGGGGAGGGGTAAGACAGCTACTCGCCCCAGGCGCGGAACGCTTCCTCGAAGGCGCGCACGCCGGGCGTGCCCTTCTCCATCGCGAGGATGGCGCGCTTGCCGCTGGTGTAGACGATCGGAATGTCGAACCAGTCGCGCTCCTTCAAGAGCTGGATATTGCGCTGCACGTCGACATCGACCGCCGACAGGCCGATCAGGAAATAGCCGTTGGTCACTTTCACCGCGAGCCCGGCGAGCGGCACGCCGCGCGCCTGCTCGTCCTGCTTCATCAGCACGCCGGGTACGTTGCCGATGCCGCCTTCGGGGAAATCGGCTGGCAGCGTGAACATGATCTCGATGGTGTGGCTGGCCGGCAGCGCCTTGTCGGTGTTGCGGCGAAGCGACCAGGTCATGCGCAGGTGCCGCTCGGGGATTTCCACATCGGCGCGGATCGCCAGTTCGGGCGCGAGCCCCGGCCCCGGCGACACGGTCTCGGTGCGCCAGAGCGCCGAGCCGACATAGCGTTTGCCCTTCGGATCGTTCGGGTCCTCGTCGTACAGCACGACCTTTTGCGCGACCGCTGCGGCCGGCGCGGTGGCGGGCGTCTGCGTTCCGCTGGCCGGTCCGATGCGGTCGGCGATCTTCGGCTTGGCCGCAGGCGCGGCCGCTTCGCTCGGTTTCGCCGCCGGCGACGGCGGCGGCGCGCTGCGATATTTCGCGACCATGGTCATGATCGCATGGCGCTGCCAATAGCCGCCGCCGGCAAGACCCGCCAGCACCAGCAACAGCAGGATGAATTTGATCGCGCGGCCATAGGAGCGCGGCGGCCGCGTATAGGCCTGGCTTTCTTCTTCGTCGCGCGGCGGCGCCGGAGCTACCTCCAGGCGCGCGGCCGCAGCGGACGCATCCTTCGCCGGCGCTTCGTTCCGTTGTGGCGCCCCCGGCGCGGGCGGTTCGAAATAATGTTCAGCGGCCGGCGGATGATCGCCGGGCATCGCCTCGTAGACCTCATGCGCCGATCGGTTGGCCGCTGCGGCCGCTTCGCCGAGATTTTCCGCGTCGGCCACCGTTTCGCGAAAGCCGCGCAGCCCCTGATTCGAAATGGACTTTTCCTGCTCCGGTGTCTCGGCCGCGTCCGGGCGCGTGCGCTTGACCGCTTCCGCCTCAATTTTGCGGATCGCCTCCTCCAGCGCCAACCGTTCGCGCGTGATGTCGGATTCGTCGAGCGCCGGTTCGACGCTGCGCAATTGGTTGACCAGCGCGCCGCGCGCGCGGTCGTAGAGCGCACGGCGATTTTCGCCCGTGCTCTTTTCAAGGCCGTTAACGGCGCGTGAGATCAGCGGATAATAGTCAGCCATTGGATATCTTTTTACCTGAGCATGATCTTTTCAGAAAACCGGCCCCCACGTTTCCGGATCATGCTCCCCCTCACCCCACTTCTCGTCTCTGTAATCATACCTCAAACGGGTTCTTCATCAGAATCGTGTCCTCGCGCTCCGGGCTGGTCGAGAGCAGCGCCACCGGGCATCCGACCAGTTCCTCGACGCGGCGCACATATTTTATCGCCTGCGCGGGCAATTGCGCCCACGAGCGCGCCCGTGCCGTCGGCTCCTTCCAGCCCGCGATGGTCTCGTAGACCGGCTCGACCCGTGCCTGGGCATGCTCGCCGGCGGGAAGATAGTCGATTTCACGGCCATCGAGGCGGTAGGCCACGCAAACCTTGATCTCGTCGAAGCCGTCGAGAATATCGAGTTTGGTGAGCGCCAAGCCGTCGATGCCGGAGGTGCGCACCGTCTGGCGCACCAGCA
This sequence comes from uncultured Alphaproteobacteria bacterium, assembly GCA_963749625.1. Classification (GTDB taxonomy): domain Bacteria; phylum Pseudomonadota; class Alphaproteobacteria; order Rhizobiales; family Xanthobacteraceae; genus Pseudolabrys. The sequence continues at coordinate 18,078 of CAVVNY010000013.1, forward strand.
CCGCATCGAACCAGCCGCAGCGGCGCGCGCGGCCCGTGACGGTGCCGAATTCGCGGCCACGCTCGCCGAGCGTCTTGCCGATGGCGTTATCCATCTGATCGGTGGGGAAAGGCCCCTCGCCTACCCGCGTGGTGTAGGCCTTGCAGATGCCGAGCACGTAGCCGACGACGCCCGGCCCGACGCCGGAGCCGGTGGCCGCCTGCGCCGCCACCGTGTTGGAGGAGGTAACGTAAGGGTACGTGCCGTGGTCAACGTCGAGCAGCGCGCCCTGGGCGCCTTCGAACAGAATGCGCTTGCCCTCGCGCCGCTTGGCATCGAGCAGCGACCACACCGAATCCATGTAAGGCAGCACCTTGGGCGCCAGCGCCGCCAGGTCGTCGTAGAGCGGCCGCGCCGCGATTTCGTTAAGGCCGTTGCCACGCCGCAGCGCGTTATGATGCGCCAGCAGACGCTCGATCTTGGCCCCGAGCGAAGGCAGATCGGCGAGATCCATGAAGCGAATGGCGCGGCGGCCGACTTTGTCCTCGTAGGCCGGGCCGATGCCGCGCTTGGTGGTGCCGATGCGCGTGCCGGAATTGGAGCCCTCGCGGAAGGCATCGAGTTCCTGGTGCAGCGGCAGGATCAGGGTGGCGTTCTCGGCGATGCGCAAATTGTCGGGGGTAACCGTCACGCCCTGCCGCCCGAGCTGGGCGATTTCCGCGATCAGCGCGTGCGGATCGATCACTACGCCGTTGCCGATGACCGACAGCTTGCCGCCGCGCACCACGCCGGAGGGCAGCAATGACAGCTTATAAGTGGTGCCGTCGATCACCAAAGTGTGGCCGGCATTATGGCCGCCCTGGAACCGGACGACGATATCGGCCTGCTCGGAAAGCCAGTCGACGATCTTGCCTTTGCCTTCGTCGCCCCACTGGGACCCGACTACCACCACATTCGCCATGAAAACTTCATCTCCGCGTCAGCGTCCGGACACTGACGCCAGGCGGTGCCGGCCAGGTCCACCCTCGGATAAAGGAAGCAGCCGGCGGAGGCAAGCCGAAGAAAGCCGCGCAGGTGGCCCCGCGCGGCATCCCCAAAGAACTGATATTAAACCGCAATTCCTAGAAATGCAGAGGCTTAGCCTGCTGCACCTGCGGCAGCGCCTTGACCTTCTCCAGCACCGCCGGCGGCAGTTCGCCGTCAATCTCGATGAGCGCGATGGCATTGCCGCCAGGCGCCTCGCGGCCGACGTGGAAGGTGGCGATGTTGATGCCGGCCTCGCCCAGGGTGGACGAAAAGCGGCCGATGAAGCCCGGCTTGTCCAGATTGGTGATGTAGATCATCGAGGGCCCGAATTCGGCGTCCATGCGGATGCCCTTGATGTCGACGATGCGCGGGCGGCCGTCGGCGAACACGGTGCCGGAGACCCAGCGCTTCTGCTTTTCGGTCATCACGGTCACCGTGATCAGGCTGTCGTAGTCGCCAGCGGCGTCGCGCGTGGTCTCTTCGACGGCCATGCCGCGCTCACGCGCCACCAACGGCGCCGATACAACGTTAACGTCATTGCCCAGCATCGGCCGCAGCAAGCCCGACAACACCGCCGAGGTCAGCGCCTTGATGTTCAACTGCGCCACCGCGCCTTCGTAAGTGATCTGGATTTCCTTGATCGCGTTCTCCGTCAACTGGCCCGCGAAGGAACCAAGCTTGTCGGCGAGCGCGACGAACGGCTTGAGCTTGGGCGCTTCCTCGGCGCTGATCGAGGGGAAATTGACCGCGTTGGAAATCGCGCCGCGCAACAGATAGTCGGACATCTGCTCGGCCACCTGCAACGCGACGTTTTCCTGCGCCTCGCTGGTGGCGGCGCCGAGATGCGGCGTGCACACCACGTTAGGCAGACTGAACAGCGGGCTTTGCGTCGCCGGCTCCTCGACGAACACGTCGAAGGCCGCGCCCGCGACCTGGCCCGACTTGAGCGCTTCGGCGAGCGCCGCCTCGTCCACCAGACCGCCGCGCGCGCAATTGACGATGCGCACGCCCTTTTTCATCTTCTGCATGGCGGCGGCGTCGACGATGTTCTTGGTCTTGTCGGTGAGCGGGGTGTGCAGCGTGATGAAATCGGCCCGCTTGAACAGCTCATCGAGCTCGACCTTCTCGACGCCGAGATCGCGCGCGCGCTCTTCCGACAGGAACGGATCGAAGGCGATTACCTTCATGCGCAGGCCGATGGCGCGGTCGGCGACGATCGAGCCAATATTGCCGCAGCCGATGATGCCGAGCGTCTTGGAGAAAATCTCCACGCCCATGAATTTGTTCTTTTCCCATTTGCCGGCGCGCGTGGAGGCGTCGGCCTCCGGAATCTGCCGGGCCAAGGCCAGCATCAGCGAGATCGCGTGCTCGGCGGTGGTGATGGAATTGCCGAACGGCGTGTTCATCACGATGACGCCGCGCGCCGTCGCCGCCGGGATGTCGACATTGTCGACGCCGATGCCGGCGCGGCCGATCACCTTCAGCTTTTTGGCATTTTCGAGGATCTTGGCCGACACTTTGGTGGCCGAGCGGATGGCGAGGCCGTCGTAGTCGCCGATGATGGCGGCGAGCTTTTCCTTATCTTTGCCGAGCGCGGGCTGGAAATCGACCTCGATGCCGCGATCCTTGAAGATCTGCACGGCGGCGGGCGAGAGAGCGTCGGAGATAAGTACACGGGGTGCCATGATTTTCAGTCCTGTTGGCGCATCCAGCGCAGCATGTGGGGAAACGGGGTGACGCCGCGCTCGGCGGCGAATTTCGGTTCGACGGTCATGCCGAACCATTGCAACAGCGGCACGCCCGGATTGCCGCCGGATCTGAAGGCATCGATCAGCGCCTGCGCCCCATCTTTATAGCCATGGGGGTGGAACACGACCGCAGGATCGAGATCGAGGTGGCGCAGCGCGGCCCACGACCAGGCGAGCGTTGCGATTTCCTCGCCGTCGGTCGGCGCCAGTCTGGCGCCGTTGCGCGTCGCCGGGTCGCTCACCGCGATATGGCCGGCCTCGTGCAAGAGATCGCCGGGATAGGCGAGCTTGGCTTCATCCACGACGATCGCGCCGTGTTGAATATCGAGCCCCGGTAAAAAAGTGTCGTCCGGCAACGTGCCGGCGCGCACCTCGATGCCGATGCCGCGGATGAAATCCACCATCCGATCGGTAAGCGGATCGGAAAACATCGCTACGCCGCCTTCGGCAACGCAGCCTTTGCTTCAGCGAACGCCCAGTCGAGCCAGGGCGTGAGCGCCTTGACGTCGTTCGTCTCCGCGGTCGCCCCGCACCAGATGCGCAGGCCCGGCGGCGCGTCGCGGTAATAGGCGATGTCGTAGGCGACGCCTTCCTTTTCCAGGAGGCCGGCGAGCGTCTTGGCGAACGCCGCCTGATCGTCGGCCGAAAGCCGCGTCACCGCCGGATCGATTACCTTCAGGCACACCGAGGTGTTCGAACACTGACTTTGATTATTGGCCAAATTCGCGACCCACGGCGTGATCGCGACCCAGTCGGCGATCGCCTTGGCATTGGCGTTCGAGCGCGCGATGGTGGCGGCAAGCCCGCCGATCGATTTCGCCCAGGCAAGCGTGTCGAGATAATCCTCGACGCACAACATCGACGGCGTGTTGATCGTCTCGCCCTGGAAGATTCCTTCGTTGATCTTGCCGCCTTTGGTGAGCCGGAAGATCTTCGGCAGCGGCCAGGCCGGCTTATGGCTCTCGAGCCGAGCCACCGCGCGCGGCGAGAGAATGAGCATGCCGTGCGCGCCCTCGCCGCCGAGCGCCTTCTGCCAGGAGAAGGTGACGACATCGAGCTTGGGCCAGTCGAGCTTTTGCGCGAAAGCCGCCGAGGTGGCGTCGCAAATGGTGAGGCCTTCGCGGTTGGCGGCGATCCAGTCGCCGTCCGGCACCCGCACGCCGGAAGTGGTGCCGTTCCAGGTGAACACCACGTCGGTGGAAAAATCGACCTTGGTCAGATCGGGCAGATCGCCGTAGGGCGCCTTCAGGACGGTGACGTCCTTGAGCTTGAGCTCCTTGGTGACGTCGCTGACCCAGCCTTCGCCGAAGCTCTCCCAGGCCAGCATGGTCACCGGCCGTGCGCCCAGCAGCGACCACAGCGCCATCTCGACCGCGCCGGTATCCGACGCCGGCACAATGCCGATGCGATAATCGGCCGGCACTTCGAGCACTTCGCGGGTGAGATCGATGGCGCGCTTGAGCTTCGCCTTGCCGATCTTGGCGCGGTGCGAACGTCCTAAAGCTGCGTCGGTGAGGGCTTGCAGGCTCCAGCCGGGGCGCTTGGCGCAGGGGCCGGACGAAAAGTGCGGGATGGCCGGCCGCACGCCGGGCTTGCTCGCTGTCATGTCTCTATCCTTCCAGATAGGTGCCCCTCGTTGGGGAGGGGTGTCCCATTGGCGGGCATAAGCGAGTTGGCGCGTGCGGTCAATGTCCCGCATCACGAACAAAGGCAGGTCCTCAAGAATTGCGGCAACAAGGCAACAGTCGCCAAAGCCGCCGCTGCACGTGTGCGGCGCTTGATTTTTATCAACGCCGAAATTTCCGATTGCCGCGCCGATCGATTTCAACGGCGGAATGATTCTGCGAATGCTTCGCAGTCGGCACAGGTCTTAACTCTAAATCTTCATAAGGTTTCTGCGGTAGTAGCAATCTACGTTTAAGTTTGCGTATTTAATAATATGAATATGAACCCCGCCAATAGAGCGCGTGCAGTCGCTGCGATGCCGGTCGACAGCCGGCGGCGCGCACGAATTTCGGCTGGCGCCTGACACCCACCGCGATACCAGTACAGATAAAAAATGCGTGCCTTGAAAATTATCCACGTCTTGCGGGCGCCGGTCGGCGGCCTGTTTCGTCACGTCGTCGATCTCGTCCAGGGCCAGATTGCGCGCGGCCACCGCGTCGGCATCGTCGCCGACAGCCTCACCGGCAACGCCCGGTCGAATGGGATTCTTTCCACCCTCGCGCCGTTGCTGGCGCTCGGTCTCTCGATCACGCCGATCCAACGTCCGTTCGGCCCGCTGGACGTGTCTGCCGCCTGGCATGTCACCAAGCGAATTCGCAAGGCCGAGCCGGATGTAATTCACGGCCACGGCGCCAAGGGCGGCGCCTTCGCGCGGCTTGCGCTCGCCCGCAAACCGGCGGTGCGCGCCTACACGCCGCATGGCGGCAGTCTTCTGCTCAATCACGCCAGCGGTTCCGGCAAGGCGTATCTTGCGCTCGAGAAATTGCTGATGTTGCGCGGCAATCTTTATCTGTTTGAGAGCGCCTACAGTGCGCGGATATTCAACGACAAGATCGGCCAGCCGTCGGGTCTGGTGCAGGTCGTCCATAACGGCGTCACCAGCGCCGAATTCGATCCGGTCGCGCTCGCGCCACATGCAACCGATTTAGTGTTTTTGGGCGAGTTCCGCCCGGTGAAAGGGATCGACGTTCTGATCGACGCCCTTGCAAGCCTGCACCGCGGCGGCGCTCATCCGACGGCGACGCTGGTCGGCGACGGTCCGGAAATGGAGGCGCTGAGCGCGCAGATTGTGCGGGCCGGGCTCGCCGGCGCCGTTCGATTTGCACCGCCGATGCCGGCGCGGGAGGCCATGGCCCTCGGCCGCATCATGGTGATCCCGTCGCGCGCGGAATCGCTGCCCTATGTGGTGCTGGAAGCCGCCGCCGCCGGCAAGCCGCTGATCTCGACCAATGTCGGCGGCATTCCTGAAATCTACGGCCCGTTGGCCCCTGCCCTCGTCCCGGCGGGCAACTCGCCCGCGCTTGCCGCGGCGATTGCGCAAGCCGTCGACAACCCGGAGGCGACAAACGGCGATCGCCCAAGATTTGCGCGCGCAAGTCGCCACCTCGTTTTCAGCCGACGCCATGGTGGAAGGCATACTCGCCGGCTACCGGCAGGCGATCGAATCGCGCGCCGGCACCGCCGTTTAGAACCGGCGGACCAGCACGCTACGAATGATGGTGTTGCAAGGGGCGCGCTAGAATTTCAACCCGACAGCAACGCGAACGGTGTTGGCCGCGACGCGCATGTCGCTGATATTGGGGAATTGGATGAATTCCCATTCGCCGCGTGCAAAAACATTTTGCATCAGCTCGACTTCGAGCCCGAGGCCGACGGTAAACCCGTAGGCGATCAGGCCGTCTTGCGCTTGAGATTGCGGGTCACGCGGTAAGAGCAAGATGCCCGTGGACGGAGGCGGGGGATTTGTCGGCGGTGTCGTCGTTTTGGTGCTGCCAGCGAGCGTTGCAAAGCGCGAGACATCGGCGGTTCCGACGGCCAAGCCGCCAAACCCGTATGTCATGAAGCGACCGAACGTCCAGCCAGCGCGCGCGCGCGCCGTCACGATGTCGTGGATCGACACGGAAGCAGCCGACGTCACCACGACGCTGTACAGGACTGTCGAACCGTCCGGGAGGGTAGCGCCCGGAACCAAAATCGGTCCAAGGGTATCCTTTCCGCTCATTCCGATCGAATTGTGGTTGTAGTTTAGTTCGGCGCCCAGAACGACATCGTCCCACTGCCAGTTGTAACCGATGAAGCCGCCGTAGCTTGCGCCGCCGGTCGTACTTTTCGGCAATGTCGTAAAATTGGTGACAATGCTCTGCAATTCCGTGTTGGCCAGCATGTAGCTGACCAAGGAATTGTCGGCGTTGCCCAAATCAGCTGAAGCCCACGTCTGGCCGGCCTGTGCGCCGAAATAGAAGCCTTCCCAGCGGGAGACGCTCGGCGTGTAAGAGCCGCGCAGGAATTCCGGCATGTCGGCGGCGCTGGCGTCGATCGGCGCCAACAGGATCAGGGCGATCGCCGCAAGTCCAGCTCGAAGACCCCGGTTGCGCGGCGCATCGGAAACCGCGGATGCCGCACCGGAAGCGCCTGATGTCCTCGCCCAACCCATGACTACCAATCCTTCGCTACCACTCGACCGACCGCCGCAAGTTAGGCGGCGCTTAACCACGAATTTTCACCCTGTTCAGCGCGCCGTTAATAAAACGGCGCGCTGGGATCGCTTTGGCTAGCCGCGACTGCTCAGCGGCGGCGGGGGCGGCGGCGTGTAGACGTAGCGCGGCGGCGCCGCGACTTCGCAGAAGGATCCAGATGAACGGAGGCCGAGCTTGAGGTCCTGCGACGACAGATGCCTGAAATCTGTCCGGTGCAGTTGCCGCAGGGCGCCGCCGTCAGACGGGGTGACGGTGCCGGTCGTCGCGTGCCGAGTCGAGATAGCGATAGGCATATCGAGCGTGACATCCCGCGTCACGTCGTAAGCGAGGCCGCCATACAGCGCCCAGGCAAAATTCCACGAACTGGGGTCGCGTCAAAGGCCGGCGCCGCCGTTGCCCGCGCACGACAGGCTGTTAACGCAGGTCGACGAAATCGGCCGAAATTGCTGATCGTGTTGCGGCTGAATCCAACACCGAGCGCCGACAAACGGCGTGAAGTGCTTCCACGTGCCGAGATCGACGTAAGGCGTTGGAAAGAAAGATCCATTCGGATTTGCTGGCGGTGTAGCGGTCGACGGCAGAACCGCCGCCGGTGATGGGGTCGTCAACGTCGCGCCCGTTGAAATTCGCGTTTGCCGCGGTATTCGCCGGTGAGGTCAAAGCGCAGCCAATTGTTACAGCGTAGCCGACGCCGAAGCCGAAGAAGCGGTACGGCGATCGAATGCTATTGTTGGCGAAACCGTTGCCGACATTCGCCGGCAAGTCCGGAAGATACTCAAGGCGTAGCAGACTGTTGATATGGTGCCAAGCGATATGCCACGCAGATACCAGTTGGTGTTGCAGGGCTGCCGCTCGGCGCAGGCATCGGCATGTCGGCGGCACGCACCGCCGGGCTCGCCGTCAGGACGGCCAGCGCCGCCAGTGCAGGAATTGTGAAACGCGATACCATGGTCATCCCTCGTCGAATCCGGCGCTCACCGAGAGCGCGATGATGAGGGACCTTGCCAGCAAATCCTTAAGTCAGACTTAACCGTGTTTTTTAACGACGATTTTTAATCAATTGACGGCGCCGCCCACGCGCGGGAAACCGCGTTTAATAATTTGTTTACGTTCGGAAGACCGCGCGCACGGAAAGCGGCAGAGCGCAAAATAATTTTGCCGGACGATCGAATTGAATTTCGAACAACCCGAAATGGCCTCGCGCTTCCGGCTTGTGGAACGGATCGCGGATGATGGCGTGGCCGCCGCTCAGCGCCGCTTCGCGCGGCGCACCCAGTCGTGGGTAACCAGACTCTCGGCCAACGCGATCAATCCGGTTCGCGCCGGCACGTCCTCTATTGCCAGGAAGGCCTCGATCAGCCGTATGGCCTCCTGCATGCGCGGATCGCCCGGGCTAGCGGAGGCAAGCGCGCCCGGCACGGCCGCATCGCCGGGAAAATTCCGCGGTGGATGGGAGATACCGCACGGCTTTGTCGGCAGCCGCAGCACGTTATGGGCCGGTTTGCGCGGGGGCTTGTTCATGGCTTCCTGACCGGGTTCCGTTTTGGAAAACAAACACTTTTGCGCGCAGCGAAACAAGCAGCGCGACAACCCTGCATTGAGAATCCGCCAGGCTTGCCGAAATGTCATTAACGGGGTTGTCGCATTTTATGAGCTTTCATCTCATAATCGTCCGATGGAATTGCGCCACCTCAGATATTTCGCAATGGTCGCCGAGGAGATGCACTTCGGCCGCGCCGCCGCGCGCCTCAATATTGCGGCTCCGACGCTCAGCCATCAGATCGGCACCTTGGAAGTTCTGCTCGGAACAAAGCTGTTCACCCGCAGAACCAAAAGCGCGGTTGGTCCTACCCACGCCGGCAAACGCTTCCTGGTCGAAGCGCAGGAAAGGCTGCGGCAGGCCGCCCATGCCGAACGCGTCGGCCGCCGTGCCGCCCCCGCGGCGACGCCGGCTCGATTTCGGTCGGCTATGTGCTCTCGGCCGGCTGCAGCGGCATCGTTTCGTCAGCGCTTTCCGATTTCAAAAAGATTCATCCCGACGTCACGTTTCAACTGACGCGGATGCAGACCGTCGCGCAATTCAAAGCGCTCATCGACGGCTCGCTCGACGTCGGTTTCGCGCGCATGCCGCATCGATTTCCAAGCGGATTGACCGGCTTCATCATCGATCGGCAGCGCATTTACCTAGTGGCCCCGGCGGGACATTCGCTTGCGGCGCGCAAACAGATTACGCCGGCCATGCTGGTCGATGAGCCGGTGGTGGCGACGTCATTGGAAATGGAACTCGGATTTTGGAGTAATTTTGCCTCCATCACCCCGCCCGGCATGACGCTTCGCGTCGTCGAACGCACGCCCGATGTGCCCACGGTACTGACGCTGGTGGCGGCCGGCGTCGGCATCAGCGTCGTGTCGGAGGCGCTTACGCGCATCGCCATGCCCGGCGTGGTTTACCGAGAAATCGTCGGCGTGACGCGAATGGCCGATCACCTTGCGGCCTACCGCAAGAGTGAAAGCGCGCCGGTGGTGCTGGCTTTTGTCGAATTCCTGCGCGCCAAAAAAACGGCGCGCGCTGAAGATCAGCGCCGGACGCGCTAGATGACTTTATCGATTTTCAGACCCACGATGATGTTCGACCATTTGGTACGCTCCTGTGCCACTTGTTCGCTCACCCGGACGGGCGGTCCGTCGAACACGCGATAGCCGGCGTTGCTAAAACGCCGCCGCGCTTCCGGTCTGCGCAGGAAGGCATCCATTGCGCCGCTGAGCTTGGTGACAATCTCGGCCGCCGGAAGCGAAGGAAGGCGGCGTTTTTTTCTGCTTAACCCAAAAGTGGCGAGGTCAGGCCGCGACCCCGGCCAATGCGTCAACGACATCGTCGACAACAGCCTCGACCAGCGACTTGTCGTCGCCTTCGCCCATCACGCGGATCACCGGCTCGGTGCCGGACGGGCGCACGATGAGACGGCCGCCGTGGCCGAGCTTCTTCTCGGCGCTGGCGATGGCCGAGCGCACGTGCGCGTTCTCCAGCGGCTTGCCCTTCTGGTAGCGGACGTTCTTGAGCACCTGCGGCAGCGGCTCGAAGCGGTGGCACAGCTCCGACACCGGCTTGTTGCTGCGCTTGATCACGGCAAGCACCTGCAAGGCGGCGATGAAACCGTCGCCGGTGGTGGTGTAGTCGGAAAGAATGATGTGGCCGGACGGCTCGCCGCCGACATTGTAGCCGTGCGCGCGCATGTGCTCGAGCACATAGCGGTCGCCGACCGGCGTGCGCACCAGTTCGAGGCCGAGCCCGGCAAGATGGCGTTCGAGCCCGAGATTGGACATCACGGTGGCGACCACGCCCGGACGCAGCAGCCGGCCGTCCTCTTTCCAGCTTTCGGCGATGACGGCGAGCAACTGGTCGCCGTCCACCACATGGCCGCGTTCGTCGATGATCATGACGCGGTCGGCGTCGCCATCGAGCGCGATGCCGATATCGGCGCGCATCTCGCGCACCTTGTGGCAGATCGCGCTCAAGTCGGTGGAGCCGCATTCTTTATTGATGTTGATGCCGTCGGGATCGACGCCGATCGGCGATCACGTCGGCGCCCAGTTCCCACAGCGCGCCCGGCGCCACTTTGTAGGCGGCGCCGTTGGCGCAATCGATCACCACGCGCAGGCCGGACAAGTCGATCGCGCGCGGCAGCGTGAGCTTGGCGAATTCGATGTAGCGGTCCTGCACGCCGTCGATGCGCTTGGCGCGGCCGAGATCCTCGCTCTTGGCCAGCTTCTTGCCGAGATCGGAATCGATCAACGCTTCGATCTCGCTCTCGACCTGGTCGCTGAGCTTGTAGCCGTCCGGCCCGAACAGCTTGATGCCGTTGTCGGCAAACGGGTTATGCGAGGCCGAGATCATCACGCCGAGATCGGCGCGCATCGAGCGCGCCAGCATGCCGACCGCCGGCGTCGGGATCGGGCCGGTGAGCAATACGTCCATACCGACCGAGGTGAAGCCGGCGACCAGCGCGGTCTCGATCATGTAGCCGGAGAGGCGGGTGTCCTTGCCGATCAGGACGCGATGGCGATGCTCGCCGTTCTTGAACACCAGCCCGGCGGCCTGACCGACCTTGAGCGCCAGTTCCGGAGTAATCACTTTATTGGCCCGGCCGCGAATACCGTCGGTGCCAAAATAACGACGAACCATGCAATGCCCCTTGACGCCTATTTTACGGCCTTGAGCCCCGAACCACTGGTGTGTTGGCGGGCGGCAACGCCTGCCCCGCGAGGCCGCATAATAGGGCCAACGCCGTGAATTTGCTTCAAAAATTGTGAGTAATCGTTACCGCCGACCGTTAACAGTGGCCCGTTCCGCCCACTTATCCAATGAAAATGCCCCTGGAACCGCCGGTTTCGCGGCCCGAGCCCCTGTGCTACCCGATTAATTAATTGGTGAACGCTCCGGGCACCCCATGAAGAACATCACCTGTATCGAAGACTTGCGGCAGCTTGCCCGCCGCAAGGTTCCGCGCGCCTTTTTCGATTACGCCGACAGCGGCTCCTATAACGAGGAGACGCTGCGCGCCAACCGCGCCGACATGGAGAAGATCAAGCTGCGCCAGCGCGTGCTGGTGGACGTGTCCTCGCGCAGCCTCGCCACCACCATCGTCGGGCAGAAAGTGGCGTCGCCGTTCGTGCTGGCGCCGGTCGGCCTGTTGGGCATGCAGCACGGCGACGGCGAGATCCTGTCGGCGCGCGCCGCCAACGAGGCCGGCATTCCGTTCACGCTCTCGACCATGTCGATCTGTTCGATCGAAGACGTGGCGGAGGCGACCGGCAAACCGTTCTGGTTCCAGCTCTACGTGATCAAGGACCGCGGCTTCTCGAAAGACCTCCTGGGCCGCGCGGTGGCGGCCAAATGCAATGTGCTGGTGCTCACCGTCGATCTGCAGGTGCTCGGCCAGCGCCACCGCGACATCAAGAACGGCATGACCGTGCCGCCGGAAATCCGCATCAAGAACATCATCGACGTGGCGACCAAGCCGGCCTGGGCGCTCAGCATCCTGAGGGGCAAGCGCAAGACCTTCGGCAATCTCGCCGGCCACGTGAAGGGCATGGACGACGTCAATTCGCTCGCGCAGTGGACCAATTCGCAGTTCGATCCGGCGCTGAGCTGGGACGACGTCGAATGGATCAAGAGCATCTGGCCCGGCAAGCTGATCCTGAAAGGCATCCTCGACCCCGAAGACGCCAAGACCGCGGTCAAGCTCGGCGCCGACGCCATCGTGGTGTCGAACCACGGCGGCCGCCAGCTCGACGGCGCGCCGTCCTCGATCTCGGCGCTGCCGGCGGTCGCCGACGCGGTCGGCGCCGACACCGAGGTGCTGTTCGACGGCGGCATCCGCACCGGCGCCGACGCCATGCGCGCGCTGGCGCTGGGCGCGCGCGGCTGCCTGATCGGCCGCGCCTATGCCTTCGGGCTCGGCGCCGGCGGCCAGGCCGGCGTCGCCAAGGCGATCGACATTCTGAACAAGGAACTCAGCGTCACCATGGCGCTCACCGGCACCAACAAGATCGCCGACATCGGCGGCCATGTGCTGGTCGGGGGCGCGGCGAAGAAGAAGGCGGCGCGCGGCGAAGCGGAAGGCGAAGGCGGCCGAGTAAGAGTTCGGCCTGTCGTCGCCCGCGAGGGCTGGGGGCAATCACGCCGAACACTCGCGTGAATCCCGACGTTATGGGACTCGGGTCTCGCGCGCTCGCCCGGAGACGAACGGAGTTGCGTCACCGCCAGCCCAGACCCGGCGCGACGTGCTTGAGGATCGCCTCGATGACGTGGGCGTTGTAGTCGACGCCGAGCTGGTTGGGCACCGTCAGCAGCAGCGTATCGGCCTCGGCGATGGCCTCGTCTGCTTTAAGCTCCTCGATCAGCACGTCCGGCTCGGCGGCGTAGCTGCGGCCGAAGATGGCGCGCTCGCTGCCGCCGAGGAAGCCGATCTGGTCCTCGCTGCGGTCGCGCGCCGAAATACATGCGGTCGCGATCGTCGACCAGCGCGAAGATGCTGCGCGACACCGACACCCGCGGCGTGCGCGTGTGCCCGGCCTCCTTCCACGCCGCCTTGTAGAGCCGGATCTGCTCGGCCTGCTGCACGTGGAACGGCTTGCCGCTCTCGTCGATCTTGAGCGTCGAGACTTGCAGGTTCATGCCGAGCTTGGCCGCCCATTGCGCCGTGGCGTTGGTGCCGGCGCCCCACCAGATGCGCTCGCGCAGGCCCGCCGAATAAGGCTCGAGGCGCAGCAGGCCGGGCGGGTTCGGGAACATCGGGCTCGGGTTCGGCCTGCGCGAAGCCCTCGCCGCGGATCACCTCGAGGAACACCTCGGCGTGGCGCCGCGCCATGTCGGCGTCGGTCATGCCCTCGCGGCGGCGCGTAGCCGAAGTGGCGCCAGCCGTCGATCACCTGTTCGGGCGAGCCGCGCGAGATGCCGAGCTGCAGGCGGCCGCCGGCGATGAGGTCGGCGGCGCCGGCGTCCTCCGCCATGTAGAGCGGGTTCTCGTAGCGCATGTCGATGACCGCGGTGCCGATCTCGATGCGCTTGGTGCGCGCGCCGCAGGCGGCGAGCAGCGGGAACGGCGAGCCGAGCTGGCGGGCGAAGTGATGGACGCGGAAATAGGCGCCGTCGGCGCCGAGCTCCTCGGCCGCGACGGCAAGCTCGATCGATTGCAGCAGGGCGTCGGAGGCCGTCCGCGTCTGCGACTGCGGCGACGGGGTCCAATGGCCGAAGGAGAGGAAGCCGATGTGTTTCATGGGGGTGCGGATCGCCGTGATACGTGCAATAGGCTCATAGCCGCTGCTAATTCACCCATCTGGCGGACAAGTGATGCAGCGCAAACAGCTCGCTACGACACTCGCGCGATAGGCTTCCTGTGCATGAATCGCTACAATTTGGAGCTGACTTGCCTCTGAATACTGAAGTGGGAGTGGCTTCGATCGCTGCGTCTTTTTCCCCGTCGAACGTGCGCGACATTCAAATCAGTTGTGGTCATTGCACCTGTTCCTCATGGTTTTTAACTCCTCCATAACGTTTTTTGCGTACCGATGTGCGAAATCGCCCAGGCTGTACAGCGAAGTTCAACGTCATGTCGAATTCGCGGCTCTCGCGGTGCAACAGCATTCACGAAAGGCCTGTCCCTTATTCGCGCGAGCCATCTTCAGCTTCATGATGCCGTGATGTCGAGCGTTCTTAGGCAACAGTCGTGGCCGACGACGCGGTGAAGTCATCCATGTGCGGCAAACCTTGCGCTTCGAGCGCCCGGCCGCATCAGCCGACGCTTTGCCTCGCCGATCAAGGCGGCCTGCCGCAGACTAGGACTGCGAGACGCCATGCCCTATCGAAGGAAACGGCGTGGATGCCCGGGTCAAGCCCGAGCAGGACGCCGGAGTGGGACGCGGCGCCCCCTACTCCTCCTTCAACCCATACGCCAACGCGTTGCCCGTCGCGCCGTAATATTTGTACGGCAGGAATTTGCCGGTCATGCCGAGGCTGACGCGGTCGCCCTTGGGGTCGGCCTTGCGCACGATGTCCATGTCGAAGTCGATCGCCGACATGATGCCGTCGCCGAATTCCTCCTCGATCAGCGCCTTGAGCGCCGGGCCGTTGACCATGATCAGCTCGTAGAAGCGGTAGATCAGCGGGTCGGTCGGCGGCATCGGCGTGCCGGTGCCGCGGAACGGCACCTCGTTGAGCAGCGCCTGCTCGCTCTTGGAGAGCCCGAACAGCTTGGCGGCGTTGGCGGCCTGCGGCTTGGTCAGCTTCATCTGGCCGAGGATGGCGCCGGTGATCAGGATCGGCGACATGCCGCCGATCTCGCCGCAGATGTATTTCCAGGTCCAGCCCTTCTCGCGCTTGATGTCGAGAAGCTTTTCCGTGAGGCCGTCGCGTGTCATGGCTAACTCCTTGTCGTGCCGCAAAATTATTGACGGCCGGAAGCAAGCAAATATTGCGCCAAATTTGGGCATCCTTGCCAAAAAGCTAGGCCGCGCGTTTTGCCGCCAGCACCTGGTGGATCTGCGCCACCACCGCATGCGCGAACGCGAGCGGAACTTTAGTGTTGCGGCGCCGTTGAGGAGTATGTCCTACGGGCGACACATCGTGAGCGGCGGAGGTTTTTTCATCCTCTGCGGCGCGATGCTGACGATGGCCTCGAAGCACGGGCCGATCCCTTGGCGTTTCCCATATATATTCCACAGGAATGCGTTGCGCTGGCGCAGCGCGAGGGCGTGCCCACGCTCATTGAAAACAAGTATCAGGCCGCCAAGGCGCGGTACAAACTGTACCGGCTGACGACGAGCGACCCCCTGGTGCGCGAATGCCGGGCGGCGGTCGACCGCGTGCGCAGCGCCGCGGTGGCGAAGGACTGATCGACACGAATTTGGCGGGGGTACCCGTAGCGCCGAATCGGATGGCGGGCGTCATTCAGGATCTGCGCAATCGGCCGTTCACAAATTCGTATGACCGCGTGGGCCGCTCCGCGAGAGACGGGCGAGAGACGGGATTGTGCGGGGCCGTTAGACTGGCGGCGGACGCCCAATGGCTGTCTCCGGCCCGGAGAATCTCATGCGCAGCGAACGCTTCAATTTCCCCAACGCCAAAGGCGAGCAGCTCGCCGCCACGCTCGATCTGCCGTTCGGCAAGCCGACGGCCTATGCGCTGTTCGCGCATTGCTTCACCTGCGGCAAGGATAACCTCGCCGCCAAGCGCATCGCCGAGCGGCTGACCATCCACGGCATCGCCGTGCTGCGCTTCGATTTCACCGGGCTTGGGCGCCAGCGAAGGCGAATTCGCCAACACGCATTTTTCCTCCAACGTCGACGACCTGGTCGCCGCCGCCGATCATCTGCGCAAGATGTACGTGCGCGCCGGCGATCCTGATCGGCCACAGCCTCGGCGGCTGCGCCGTGCTGGCGGCCTCGCATCGCATACCCGAGGCGCGCGCGGTGGTGACCATCGCCGCGCCCTACGATCCGGCGCACGTCACCGGCCTGTTCAAGCAGCATATCGATACGATCAAGGAAAAGGGCGAGGTGGAGGTGCAGCTCGCCGGGCGGCCGTTCACCATCAAGCGCGAATTCCTCGACGACGTGGCGGAGAAGAAGCTCAACGAATGCCTCGCCACGCTGCGCAAGGCGCTGCTGGTGTTTCATTCGCCGACCGACGATCTGGTCGGCATCGACAACGCCTCGCACATTTTCGGCGCCGCCAAGCATCCGAAGAGCTTCGTCTCGCTCGCCGGCGCCGATCATCTGCTGAGCCGGAAGGACGACGCCGTCTATGTGGCCAACGTCATCGCCGCCTGGGCCGACCGCTATCTCGACCAGCCCGAGGTCATGACCGAGAGCGGAGGTCGAGGAAGGTCTGGTGCTGGTGCGCGAGACGCATGGCGGCAAATTCCAGCAGGAGATTTTGACCGGGCCGCATCGCTTGCTGGCCGACGAGCCGGTAAAATTGGGTGGGCTGAACTCGGGGCCCGGGCCCTACGATTTCCTGCTGGCGGGCTTGGGCGCCTGCACCTCGATGACCATCCGGCTTTATGCCGACTTCAAGAAGATCCCGCTGGAGAACGTCTCGGTGCGGCTCAACCACGAGAAAAAGATCCACACCAAGGACTGCGAGGACTGCGACGGACAAGGTCACCAAGGTCGATCACATCGAGCGCGCCATCACGCTGGAAGGCCCGCTCGACGCCGCGCAGCGGGCGAAGCTGATGGAAATCGCCGACAAATGCCCGGTGCACCAGACGCTGGAGTCGAAAATCGACATCCACACGGTGGAAAGACCTGCCTGATGCATCATCCCGTTCGTCCCCGCGCAAGCGGGGACCCAGTGCTTTCTGGCAAAGACTGGATTCCCGCGTCCGCGGGAATGAACGGAGTCTTTGGCGGCGTTTGAAATCAACTTTTCTCTGGAGTATTTTCCCGCCGCCATGCACCCCGCCGCGCCCGCACTGACGCAGCAGTTCCTCGCCTGGGTCGAGGAAATCCCGCGCTCCTACGCCGACGCGGAAGCCTGGCGGCGCAGCTGCCCGCATCTGTCGATCTGGGAGGACGCCATTTCCGACGGCCTGGTGCGCTTCCAAAACGGCAGCAGCATGCAGGGCGCGCGGCTGGTGCTTACGCCGCGCGGGCGCGCGCTGCTCGAGCAAGCGTGAGGGTGATGCTGGGGTAACTTGTTTACCACCTTGCTTAGGCCGCCTTAGGTTCCGGCCGCTAGCGCTAGAGGCCTCTCAGAAGAGGATTTTAGTGCATGAGTATATCAGCGGTTGGATCGGCGCCGGTGACGCCGATGAGTTCGGAAAGTGTTGAAGGGCCTGGACAGGAGCACGACGGGGACGGCGACGACGCGGGCGCGCAGGCTTCCGCTCAAGCGGCTCCGGCCTCTGTTCAAGCTGCTCCGACGCCGGGCACCGGAACGATCCTCGATAAGACGGCCTAGTCCGGCCTGATGAAGATTGAAGAGCCCGGCCGTCGCGCCGGGTTTTTCTTTTAGGGAGTCGCAGCGGCTGCGGCCGGCGCCGGCGCGCTTAGCTAGGCGTGGTGCCAGCCCCGCCCCTCCATCCCCTTCCCTTGCGGCTTGACGATCCCAGAGGCTGGAGTCACACTAGAACAAATAGTGAACATGATAGACGGAAAGCCTGCCCAATTTGGCCGGATTTCTTCGTGTCTCCAGAGGCTTAATGCCATGATCGAGCAGCTGCGCCAGCGCCTGCAGGCCTTGCAGAAACCCGCCGGGATCGAGGACGGCCCGGCTGTCCTGCCGCTCGGCATCGCGGCGATCGACGAGGCGCTCGGCGGCGGTCTGGCGCGCGGCGCGCTGCACGAGATCGCGGCGGTCAGCGAAGCCCACCTCGCCGCGGCGACGGGGTTCGCGCTGGGGCTGGCGGCTCTGCGTAGTACGCGCGCGCCACAAATTCTACGTCACCTTCCCATGGGGCGAGGTCGGCGCAGAAGGCGCCGGGCGAGGGGTTGCGGCCAATCGAGAGCCACGCGCTGTCACCTCAGCCCTCTCCCCCCAGGGGAGAGGGAGCTCCGCCGCATTCGCGGACTGCCAGACGCACATCTGCTGGCTCGCCGAGGACATGGCGCTCGCCGAAAGCGGCGCGCCCTACGGGCCCGGTCTCGATGCCTTCGGCCTTCATCCTGAGCGCCTGCTGACGGTTTCCGCCGCGCATACCCGCGACCTGCTGTGGGCGATGGAGGAAGCGCTGCGCTGCCGCGCGGTCGGCGCCGTGATCGGCGAACTGCGCCACGGCGAGATCGACATGGTGACCCTGCGCCGGCTGTCACTCGCCGCGGCGGAAAGCGGCGCGCTCGGGCTGCTGCTGCGCTGCGCGCCGTCGACCGACGCTTCCACCGCCGCCACGCGGTGGATCGCCGGCGCGGCGCCGAATGCCTGCTTCGCCGTTGAGCTCGTCCGCAACCGCCGCGGCGCGCTCGGCTCATGGATTCTCGAATGGAGTGACAGCGATGAGCGCTTCCTGCTCGCAACGCATGCTCAGCCTGTGGCTGCGCCGGCTCTCGACCGACCGCATCGTCAGGTCGCGCGACAAGTCGCATGAGATTTCTGCGCCACTCGTCATCTACGGCAAGCGCAGCAATGCCGAACTGATCGTCGCCGTCGACGAGGCGGCGGAACGGCTCGGCCTCCATACCGGCCTCGCGCTGGCGCAGGCGCGCGCCATGCATCCCGCGCTCGCAGCGATCGCCGAAGACAGCGAGGCCGACGCCAATCTGCTGGAAAAAATCGCCGACGGATGCCTGCGCTATACGCCGCTGGTGGCGATCGACGCGCCCGACGGCCTCACGCTCGATATCGGCGGCTGCGCGCATCTCTACGGCGGCGAACAGGCGCTGGTCGCCGATCTTGGCGAGCGCATCGCACGCGCCGGCTTCGCCTACGATATCGCCATCGCCGGCAGCATCGGCGCCGCCTGGGCGGCCGCGCATTTCGGCCAGCCGGCAAGCTACGCTAGCGGCGAAGAGCGCAGCTTGTTGGCACCGCTGCCGCTTGCCGCGCTGCGGCTTCCCGCCGACACGGTCGCGGCGCTGGCGCGCGTCGGCCTCAAACGCATCGGCGATATCGCCGATCTGCCGCGCAGTCCCCTCACCGCGCGCTTCGGCACTGATTTGCTGCGCCAACTCGACCGCGCGCTCGGCAACGAGCACGAGCCGCTCAATCCGCGCCTGCCGGTCGCGCCTTATGTTGCCGAGCAGCGTTTTGCCGAGCCGATTGCGCGCGAGGAGGACGTGCTGGCGATCCTCACGCGGCTGGCGGCGCGGCTGCAATTCGCGCTGGAACGGCGCGGCGATGGCGCCCGCCGCATCGAGTTCACGCTGTTCCGTACCGACGGCGAGGTGCGCCGCATCGCCGCCGGCACCTCGCGCCCGTTGCGCGATCCGGCGCAGATCCGCGCGCTGTTCGCCGAGCGGCTCGCCGCGCTCGCCGACGCCTTCGATCCCGGTTTCGGCTTCGACATGGCGCGGCTGTCAGTGCTGGTGGCAGAACCTTCGCCGCCCGAACAGATCGGCATCGGCGGCGGCGAAGACGCGGCGGAAGTCGACCGCCAAGTGGATCAACTTGCCGACCGCCTGAGCGCGCGGTTGGGCGCGCGCCGCGTGCGCCGGCTGATCGCGCAGGACAGCCATATTCCGGAGATCGCCGGGGCCAGCGTGCCGGCTCAAATGACCGACACCGATGCAGGCTGGCCGGCATTCCGCCAGTTCCGCGCCGAGACGGAGCTGGCGCCGCGGCCGCTGCGGCTGCTGCAAAAGCCGGAGCCGATCGAGGCGGTGGCGGAGGTGCCGGACGGCCCGCCTTTGCGATTTCGATGGCGGCGCGCGCTGCACGAGGTGATCGCCGCCGAAGGTCCCGAACGCATCGAGGGCGCCTGGTGGAGTGAACACGGCGGAGCCGCACGGGATTATTTCCGCGTCGAGGATAAAGCGGGCCTGCGCTTCTGGCTGTTCCGCGCCGGGCTTTACCGCAACATCGTACCGGGCGCGTCGCCGCCGACCTGGTTTTTACATGGTACGTTCGCGTGAGTTGAGTATGCGTAATGCGTTACCTCGAATTCGCCTGTGCCTCGAATTTTTCCTTCCTGCGCGGCGCTTCGCATCCGGAAGAACTGATGGCGCAGGCGGCCAAGCTGGGCCTCGCCGGCCTCGGCCTCTGCGACCGCAATTCGGTCGCCGGCGTGGTGCGCGCGCATCTCGCCAAGCGCGAGCAGAACCTGGCGCTGCGTTATCACCCCGGCGCGCGGCTCGTCTTCGCCGACGGCACGCCGGACATCCTCGCCTACCCGCGCGACCGCGCCGGCTGGGGCCGGCTCACGCGGCTGCTCACCGTTGGCAATCTCCGCGCCGAGAAGGGCGATTGTATTCTGCATCTCGACGATCTGCTGGCGCATGTTTTTGGATTGGAATTGGTGGTGATGGGAGGCAATGCGCCGTTGCTCTCGCGCCTGCGCTCTTCCGCTCCCGGCCGCGTGCGGCTCGCTGCCTCGATGCTCTACCGCGGACGCGATCGCGCGCGGCTCACGCGCAGCGTGGCGCTGGCGCGCGAAGCCGATGTGCCGCTGATCGCGGTCAACGACGTGCTCTATCACCATCCCGACCGCCGGCCGCTCGCCGACGTGCTCACCTGCATCCGCGAAAAGGTCACCATCGACCGCGCCGGGCGAAAACTTGCCGCCAATGCCGAGCGTCACCTGAAACCGCCGGACGAAATGGCGCGGCTGTTCCGCGACGCGCCGGAGGCGATCGAAGAAACGCTGCTGCTCAGCGAGCAACTCACCTTTTCGCTCGATGAATTGCGCTACGAATATCCCGACGAAACGCTTCGTGGTTTCACCAACGCGCAGGACGCGCTGACTCACCTCACTTACCAAGGCGCCGCCCAGCGCTATCCGCAAGGGCTACCGGCCAAGGTGCGCGCGACCATCGAACACGAGCTCAAGCTGATCGCGCAGCTTGCCTACGCGCCCTACTTCCTCACCGTGCACGACATCGTGCGCTATGCGCGCTCGCAAAAAATCCTCTGCCAGGGCCGCGGTTCGGCGGCGAATTCCGCGGTGTGCTTCTGCCTCGGCATCACCGAGGTCGATCCCGACCGCGCCGATCTCCTGTTCGAGCGCTTCATCTCGCCCGAGCGGCGCGAGCCGCCCGATATCGACGTCGATTTCGAGCACGAGCGGCGCGAGGAGGTTATTCAGTACATCTACAAAAAATACGGCCGCGAGCGCGCCGGCATCGCCGCGACCGTGATCTCCTACCGTGGCCGCTCGTCCATCCGCGAGGTCGGCAAGGCCTTCGGCCTGTCGGAGGACACCATCGGCGCTTTGTCGTCCTCGATCTGGGGTGGCGGCGGCGACGGTAAGGCCGACCTCGCGCGCGCCGGGCTCGACCCCGACAGCCGGCGCGTCCAGCAGATCAGCGCGCTGGCGCGCGAAATCGCCGGCTTTCCGCGCCATCTGTCGCAGCATGTCGGCGGCTTCGTCATCACGCGCAGCCGGCTCGACGAGGTCATGCCGATCGGCAACGGCGCCATGCCGGAGCGCACCTTCGTCGAATGGGACAAGGACGACCTCGACGCGCTCGGCATTCTCAAGATCGACGTGCTCGGGCTGGGCATGCTCTCGTGCCTGCGCAAGGCGCTGGATCTGGTCGAACAGCGCTACGGCGAAAAGCTGACGCTGGCTACGATTCCCCCCGAAGATCCCGCCGTCTACCGCATGCTCGGCCGCGCGGATTCGCTCGGCGTGTTTCAGGTCGAGAGCCGCGCGCAGATGACCATGCTGCCGCGGCTGAAACCGAAAAATTTCTACGACCTGGTGATCGAAGTGGCGATCGTGCGCCCCGGCCCGATCCAAGGCGACATGGTGCATCCCTATTTGCGCCGCCGGCGCGGGCAGGAGCCGGTCTCCTACCCGTCGAAAGAACTCGAAGCGGTGCTGTCGAAAACCCTGGGCGTGCCGCTGTTCCAGGAACAGGCGATGAAGATCGCCATCGTCGCCGCCGGTTTCACGCCGGCGGAGGCCGACAAACTGCGCCGCGCCATGGCGACCTTCAAGCGCGTCGGCACCATCGGCAGCTTCCAGCGCAAGATGATCGACGGCATGCTGGCCAACGGCTACGAACGCGACTTCGCCGAGCGCTGCTTCCACCAGATCGAGGGCTTCGGCGAATACGGTTTTCCGGAAAGCCACGCCGCCAGCTTCGCGCTGCTGGTCTATGCCTCCGCCTGGCTGAAGTGCCGTTATCCGGACGCGTTTGCCGCTGCGCTGCTCAACGCGCAGCCGATGGGCTTCTACGCCCCGGCGCAGATCGTGCGCGACGCGCGCGAGCACGGCGTCGAGGTGCGCCCGCCTGACGTCAATCATTCGCAATGGGATTCGACGCTCGAGCCGGGGCCGGAGGCGGCCACCCAAGTCGGCTATAGCCGACTTGGGCAATTAACATTGCCGATCTCGGGTAAACCCGAGATCGGCCGCTTGCACGATTTGCATCGCGACATGCGCGGCGACGTGCGCGCGACGCACGCCATCCGTTTCGGGCTGCGCGAGATCAAGGGCTTGAGCGAGGAAGACGCCACACTCATCGTCGAGAAGCGCGGCGTTGCATACGACTCCGTGCGCGATGTCTGGTTGCGCACGGGTCTGCCGCCGCGCGTGCTGGAGCGCCTCGCCGATGCTGATGCCTTCGGCTCGCTCGGCCTTACGCGGCGCGAGGCGCTGTGGGCGGCAAAGGCGCTCGGCCGCGTCGGCGACCGCGATGATGATCTGCCATTGTTCACCTCTCATGTCCCGGGCGCAACGCAGCACGAAGTGGTGCGCTGCGCCGCATCCGGGACCCGTGAGCCTGAAATTGCCCTTCCGCCCATGCCACTGGGCGAGGAAGTCGTGAACGACTACCGCTTCCTGCGGCTCTCCTTGCGCGCGCATCCGGCGCAATTCCTGCGCGCCGATCTTTCCGCGCGCGGAACCTTGCGCAACGAGGCGCTGCGCGGCCTCGCCAACAATACGCGCGTGCGCATCTCCGGCCTGGTCACCTGCCGGCAGCGGCCGGGCTCGGCCAAGGGCGTGGTGTTCATGACCATCGAGGACGAAAGCGCGGTCGCCAACGTCATCGTGTGGCCGAAAGTGTTCGAGCGCGTGCGGCCTGTCGTGCTCGGCGCGCGTTACGTCGCGGTCAGCGGCGTCGTGCAGGCGGAGTCGGGCGTCATCCATGTGGTCGCCGACCAACTCGAGGATCTGACCTTGCTGCTGGGGCGTTTAGCCGAAAAAGGCGCCGACATCGACAGTCTCACGCGCGCCGACGAGGTGCGCCGCCCGGTCGAGGACCAGCGCGAGGCGCACATGCTGGGCGGCCGCAACCGCTTGCTGCGGCTGATGCGCGAGATGCCGGAACTCGCCGCCGATCTCGACGTGCCGGCGCCCGGCTCGGCGCACGCGCCGACGCGACACGCCACCGCTACTGCGGCACCACCTCGCCGCGCCCGACATTGACGCGGTTAGCCTCCAGCGAACCATCCGGCTTTTTCAGCGCGCGAATGATGGCGACACGGGCGCCGGACTTGAGCTCGGCTTTGTCGCCAACCGCATAAGCGAGGATCTTCGCATCGGGCGGCACCACGATCTTCTGCTCGCCGCCCTTGTATTTGACCATCATCACCTGGCCGTCGACGCTGCCCACCGTCTTATCGACGGCGCCATTGGTCATGGTGCTGTTCGGCCGCGCATCCCATGGCCGATGCCCCTCGCCCACGCCACGCTGCACTTCGGCGAACACCGTCACCTGGATGGCGCGCTGGCTGCCGTCCGCCTGCGGCATGGCGCCGACGCCGATGAAGGAGCCGGGCTTGATATCGGCGATCGTCGCCTTGCTCACGCCGAATACCGCCACGTTATCGGTGAGATTGACCTTCACCTCGCCGAGCTTGGCGGATTTGATCGCCAGCACGTGGCCGTCGAAGCTTTCGACCGTGCCGCTGACCCGCACGCTCGGCGGCTGCTGCGCGAAGGCAGCGCCGGCGGCGAGCAGCGCCGCCGCCAATACGATCCGCTTGAACATGCCGCGCTCCTTACATCGCCGGCTTTACGTCGCGCCCAAGATACACGACTTTCGCCACCACGGAACCGTCCGCCTGCTTCTCCGACGCCATGATGATGATCGGCGTGCCGGCCTTGAGCTCTTCCTTCTTGCCCGGCGCGACCGCGGCGATCACCGTCTGCGGCGTGACGACGATCTTCTTCTCGCCGTCCTTGTATTTCACCATCAGCGTTTCGCCATCCTTGCTGGTGACCGCGTTCTCGACATAGCCGTTGGTCATGGTGCTGTTCGGCCGCGCATCCCACGGAGTGTGCCGATCGGCCACCACGCCGCGCTGCGCCGGCAGAAAGATGTGGATCGAGAACGCCTGGATGCTGCCGTCCGGCTGCGGAATGCCGGCGACCCCGATGAATGAGTCGGTCTTGATGTCGGCGAGCGAGGCCTTGACCAGCGCGGCCACCCGCGCCTTGTCGTCGACCTTCACGTTCAGCATGGCGCCGTCGCGGGTCTTGAGCGACAGCATCGGCCCATCGGCCTTCTCGATCTCGCCGCGGATACGGGCCGGCTGCTGCGCGAAAGCGGCGGTTGCAAGCGCAAATATCGCGACGGCGCCGAGCGCGCGCCGCGTCATGGACATGTTCGGCATTTTTCGTCCTCCCGAGGGCCGGCGTCGTTGCGCCAAGCCGTCAAACGGAGAACCCCTAGCCGCGTTCCTTATTCCCGCGGCTGCGTTTGGCCTGTGGCTTCACTTTTTCTTGAGGGGCCGCGGGCTTTGCCGGCGGCGCGCTGGCGGCCAGATCCGCCTCCAGCAGCGCCCGCAGTTCCGGCGTCACCTCGGGCTTAATGCCGAACCAGCGCTCAAAGCCGCGCACCGCCTGATGCAGCAGCATGCCGAGCCCGTCGGCGGTGCGTAAGCCCCGCTCGCGCGCCAGTTTCAGCAGGCCGGTTTCCAGCGGCGCGTAAACCAGATCCGCCACCACCAGCGAGGCCGGGCAGCGCAGATTGATGTCCAGCGGCGGCTGCCCAACCATGCCCAAGGTCGTGGTGTTGACCAGGAGCCCGGCGCCGCCCAACAGCCCGGTGGTCTCGTTCCAGCCGGCGACGTGCACGCGCGCGCCGAATTTCTTTTTCAATGCTTCCGCCCGCTCGAGCGTGCGGTTGATGACGTAGATGCGCCCGACATTGCGCTGGATCAGCGCGAACACCACGGCGCGCGCGCCGCCACCGGCGCCCAGCACTGCGGCGGTCTCCAAGCCACGATCCCAGCCCGGCGTAGTCGCGTCGAGATTGGAGAGGAAGCCTTCGACGTCGGTATTGGTCGAGCGCAACTTGTCGCCCTCGTACCAAAGGCAATTGGCGGCGCCGACCGCCTTGGCGCGCTCGTCCGGCTCCGACAGCGCCAGCACCGCCTGCTTGTGCGGCACCGTGACGTTGCCGCCGATATAGCCATGTTCGCGAAAATGGGAGATGAACTCGGTCAGCTTTTCCGGTGGCACTGCCTCGCGCCGGTATTCGGCATTGAGATTGTGCTGCTTGATCCAATAATTATGAATCAGCGGCGAGCGCGAATGCCCCGCCGGCCAGGCTATGATGCAGACCGCTTTACGTTCGTCACTCATACTTCCGCCACCACACTGTTGCGCAGCACGCCAATCTGCGGCACTTCGACTTCCACCACGTCGCCCGGCTTGAGCCACACGGGTTGTTCCCGGCGCGGCCCGAGTTTCACCGGCGTGCCAGTGACGATGACATCGCCCGGCTTGAGCGTCATGAACGTACTGACGTAGGCGATCAAGTCCGAAAACGACTTTATCATGCTGGCGGTGGTATCGTCCTGCGTGATCTCGCCATTGACTTTCGCGGTAATGCGCAACGGCTCGGCCAGATCGATTTCATCGGCCGTCACCAGCCAGGGCCCAATGCTGCCGCTGGCATCCCAATTCTTGCCTTGCGTCACGTTGAACTTGCCGTGCCGCGTCCAGTCGCGCACGGTGCCCTCGTTGCACAAGGTCGCGCCTGCCACATAATCGAGCGCTTGGGTGGCAGCGATGCGGCGGCCGGCGCGGCCGATGACCAGCGCAATCTCGCCCTCGTAATCGAGCTGCTCGGATTCCTTCGGCCGCACGATGCCGGCCAGATGGCCGACCAGCGAGCCGGGCGCGCGGTAGAACAGGCTGGGATATTTCGGCGCTTCGGCATCGCCGTAGTCGGCATTGCGGTTGGCGTAGTTGACGCCGACGCAGAGGATCTTCTCAGGGTTCAGCACCGGCGGCAGAAATTCTACCTCGCGCAACGGAAAATCGGCGCGCACGCCCTGCACAACCTCGCGCGCAAAATCGAGCCCGCCTTCGCGCAGCAGATCGAGGACGCTGGTAAATTGCGGGGCCAGCCGGGTCTTGAGATCGACCACGCCTTCAGTCGAACCTTCGCCTATGACCGCGCCGAAGCTGTCCCGCCCGCGCACCTTGAAGCTTGCAAGTTTCATCGATATTCCAGTCGGCGGCGCCCTTATTCGGGCGGCATGGAACCGTCGGCGGTTCGTCGTTATGCTGCGGGATAAGCGGCGCCCGCAGCATGTATTCGCTGCGCGCGGGGCCGTCAACGCCGGGATTCCATGAAAACAATCTTCCTTGACTGCAACGACCAGTTGGCGCCGGTGTGGGCCCGCGTGATTCGCGCCGACGATCCGGCAATCGACGTCAACCGCGCGGCGTTCGCGCGCGACGAACTGCCGCGCGTGATCGGCGGCTATGACATCGCCATCGACGACCATTCCTACATGCCGACGCCGCTGGTGGCGCAATGCCCCGAGCTCAAGCACATCGTCTTCCTCGGCACGGGACCGGCGAGCTACATGAATGTCGGCGAGCTGGAAGCGCGTGGCATCAAGGTGCACATCATCAAGGGCTACGGCGACACCGCGGTGGCCGAGCATTCGATTGCGCTGATGGTTGCCGCCGCGCGCGACGTCGCGCGCATGGATCGCGAGATTCGCGCCGGCACCTGGACGCCGCACGAAGGCGTGCAGCTCTTGGGCAAGACCTTGGGCGTCATCGGGCTCGGCGGCATCGGCCGCGAGGTGGCGCGCATCGGCAAAGGCATGGGGATGGAGGTGATCGGCTGGAACCGCACCAAACATGCCGAACTGGCCGTGCCGCTAGTGGATATCGACACCCTGCTGGCGCGCAGCGATGTGGTGTCGATGAACTTGACTCTCGGTGACGAGACGCGCGGCTTTCTGTCGGCCGAGCGCATCGCGCACATGAAGCCGGGCGTCATTTTCGTCAACACCGCGCGCGGCGCACTGGCGGACGAAGCGGCGCTGATCGAAGCGCTCGAAAGCGGCCATATCCGTCACGCCGGGCTCGACGTCTACCACGCCGAGCCGCTGAAGCCCGATCATGCCTTGGCGAAACTGCCGAACGTGACGCTGACCTCGCACGCCGCCTTCCGCACGCTGGAGGCCTCGATGACCCTGCTGCGGCGGGCGATCGATATTGTGAAAAAGATCGTCAGCTGACCCAACCTCCGTTCATTCCCGCGAAAGCGGGAATCCAGGACTACATTCTCGAAGTAGGAGAATTTGGCCCCTGGGTCCCCACTTGCGCGGGGACGAGCGGGCCGGACGTTGACTCCTAATAATACCCCGGCGTGCCGCCGCCATCGACGGCGATCGCGGTGCCGTGGATATGGCGCGCCCGAGCGCTGCACAGGAACAGCGCCAGTTCGGCGACGTCCTCGGGCTGACCGATGCGGCGCAGTCCGCTCTTGCTCAGCGCCTCGGCCCGCACCTCTTCGACCGTCTTGTTCTGCGCCTTGGCGAATTGCGCAAACAATTGCTCGACGCGGTCGGTCTGCGTCTGGCCGGGATGGATGACGTTGATGTTGATGTCGTCGCGATTGCCAAGCGCAGTGAGACCCTTGGCGAAGTTGCCCATCGCCGCGTTCACCGCGCCGCCGACCAGGAATTCCGGGCCCGGCGTGCGTGCAGCGCCGCCGATGATATTGACGATATTGCCATGCGCTTGTTTGAGCAGCGGCCAGAATAGCCGCGTCAGCCGCACCGCCGCGTGGAACTTGAGCGCGAAGCCATCGCTCCAGGCCTCGTCCGGCTGTTCCAAGAATTTGCCGCCCTTGGTGGCGCCGGCATTATTGACCAGCACGTCGCAGCGCCCGAAACGCGCGTTGACCTGGGCAAACAGCTGCTCGCAGCCGGCGAGCGTACGCAAATCGCCGGCAACGGTCATCGGCGCCGGCCCGACGGCGGCAACCGCCTTCGCGGCTTCCGCGAGATTGGCCGCATTGGCCGCCGCCAGTACGGTCTGCGCGCCCTCGCGCGCGAAGGCCGTCGCGATGGCCCGGCCGATACCGCGGCTGCCGCCGCTGACGACCACCACCTTGCCCTCGAATTCTTTCGCCATAGGTTCCCCCCTGTTTTTGTGCGGCCTTTATACATTGACCTGCCCGCGTTCCCAGTCACAATAAGAAAAAACCAGCGCGTGATCCCGAAAAGTGGGGACCGGTTTTCGGACAAGATCACGCGCCAACGAAATACTGGGGGAAACGTGAAGCCGGCGCCATTCGCCTACAAAAAAGCGCGCTCGACCGAGGAGGCCGTCGCGCTGCTTGGCGAGCACAGCGATGCCCGCCTGCTCGCCGGCGGGCAGAGCCTGATCGCCACGCTCAATATGCGCCTGTCGGCGCCGGCGCTGTTGATCGATATTAACGGCATCAGCGGGCTCGACGGAATTACCCACAAGGCCGGCACGCTCGAAATCGGCGCCCTCACCCGCCACGCCGCCGCCGAACGCTCGGACACGATCGCCCAGCACGCGCCGCTGATCGCGCGGGCCATGCCGCATATCGGCCACGCCGCCATCCGCAACCGCGGCACGCTGGGCGGCTCCATCGCCTTCGCCGATCCGGCCGCCGAATTGCCTGCTTGTCTGCTGGCGCTCGACGGCGAAGTGGAAGCGACCGGGCCGAAGGGCAAACGCACGATTCATGCGGCGGATTTCTTCAAGGGCCTGTTCGAGACCGCGCTCGAGCCGCAGGACGTGCTCACCGCCATCCGCGTGCCCGCCGCCGGTAAAGACGCCCGCGCCGGTTTCGCCGAGCTGGCGCGCCGGCACGGCGACTACGCCATCGTCGGCCTGGCCGCGAGCGCGCGCGCGAATGGCAAGGGTCTTGCCGACGTGCGGCTGGCATTTTTCGGCGTCGGCGCAACGCCGGTGCGGGCGAAGCAAGCCGAAGCCGCGCTCGCCGCCGGCGATGTCGATGCCGCGGTTGCCGCGCTCGACCTTAAGCCGCAGGACGACGTGCAGGCCAGCGCCGCCACCAGAAAGCATCTCGCCGGCGTGTTGCTGCGCCGCGTCGCCAAACAATTGATGGAGGCGCGGGCATGAGCGATCACGCCCTCGACATTTCGTTGACCGTCAACGGCGAACGGGTCAGCGAGCGCGTGGAACCACGCAAGACGCTGGTCGATTTCCTGCGCGAGGATTTAGGCCTCACCGGCAGCCACGTCGGCTGCGAACATGGCGTCTGCGGCGCCTGCACCGTGCGCGTCAACGGCGAAATCGTGCGCGGCTGCCTGATGCTGGCGGTGCAATGCGACGGCACCACGGTCGAGACCATCGAAGGCCTGTCCGATAGCGGCGAGATCGCCGATCTCCAGGCGGCCTTCGAACAACGCAACGCGCTGCAATGCGGCTATTGCACGCCCGGCATGATCGCGGCGGCGCAGGAGCTGCTGCAACAGGGCGGCGTGCCGAGCCGCGACGCTATCCGCGAGCACCTCTCCGGCAACTACTGCCGTTGCACCGGCTATCACGCCATCATCGATGCGGTGGAAGCAGTGGCGCAAACGCGCGCGGGAGGCAAGAAATGAAAATCACCGACGACTCCCCGCCCGCGCTCTCCGCCCTGGACCGGCCGAATTCCTATATCGGCCGTTCGGTGCCGCGGCCCAACCTGCAACGGCTGACGCAAGGGCGCGGGCAATATGTCAGCGACGTCACGCTGCCGCGCATGGCGCACGTCGCCTTCGTGCGCTCGCCGCACGCCCACGCGCGCATCGTCAACATCGTCGCCGACGCTGCGAAGAAATCGCCCGGCGTGATCGCGGTCGTCACCGGCGCGGAACTCGCCAAGGTGATGACGCCTTGGGTCGGCGTGCTGACGCATCTGAAGGGCCTGAAATCCGCGCCGCAATATCCGATCGCCGTCGAGCGCGCCTGCTGGCAGGGCGAGGCCGTCGCCGCCGTGGTCGCGCGCACGCGCGCCGAGGCCGAGGACGGCTGCGAACTGGTCGAAATCGACTACGAGCCGCTCGCCGCCGTCACCGATCCGGAAACCGCGCTCGATGCCAAGACGCTCGTGATCCAGCCCGAGCTCGGCGACAATCTCTGCTTCGAACGCAAGCTCGAGGTCGGCGCGCCCGACAAGGCCTTCGCCGAATCCGACGCGGTGGTCGAGACCACCTTCGTGTTCGGCCGCCACACCGGCGTCACCACCGAGCCGCGCTCGATTGTGGCCGACTGGAATCCGAGCGAACAGCGCATGACGGTGTACCAGGGCACGCAGGCACCGCACATGATGCAGGATCTATTCGCCAAGCACCTCGGCCTGGCGCATCAGCAGGTGCGCGTGCTGACGAAAGATGTCGGCGGCTCGTTCGGCATCAAGGTGCACACTTACGCCGACGAGATGGCGACCGTGGCGCTGTCCAAGCTGCTCAAGCGGCCGGTGAAATTCGTCGCCGACCGCATCGAGAGCTTCGTCACCGACATCCACGCACGCGACCACCGCATCAAGGCCAAGGTCGGCGTCAAAAACGACGGCACCATCACCGCTTTCGAGATCGACGATCTCACCGGCATTGGCCCTTATTCGGTCTATCCGCGCACCTCGGGCATCGAGGCGAACCAAGTCGTCAATCTGGTCGGCGGCCCCTATACGTGCGGCAACTACCGGGCGCAGGCGCGCGTGGTGTTCCAGAATAAAAATGTGATGTGCCAGTACCGCGCCGTCGGCCATCCGATCGCGGTAGCGGTCACCGAAGGCCTGGTCGAACTCGCCGCCGCCAAGATCGGCATGGACCCGCTCGAATTGCGCCGGCGCAACCTGATCGCCGACGATGCCTATCCGTACACGTCCGCGGTCGGGCTCAAGTTCGAGAAGCTGTCGCACCACGAGTCGCTTGCCCATCTCGACTCGATGATGAACTACGCCGGCCTGCGCGCCGAGCAGAGGAAGCTGCGCGAGCATGGCATCTATCGCGGCATCGGCTTCGCCAGCTTTATCGAGGTGACCAATCCGTCAGCCGCCTTCTACGGCGTCGGCGGCGCCCGCATCACCTCGCAGGACGGCGCCACCGTGAAGCTCGACGCGCAGGGCAATATCGCCGTCGCGACCGGCGTCACCGAGCAGGGCCAGGGCGCCGAGAGCGTCGTGGCGCAATGCGTCGCCACTGCCTTCGGCGTCGCACTCGACAAAGTGCGCGTGATCACCGGCGACACCGACAACACGCCCTACGGCGGCGGCACCTGGGCCTCGCGCGCCGCCGGCATCGGCGGCGAAGCGGCCTGGCAGGCCGGCAAGGCGTTACGCGGCAACGTGCTCACCGTCGCCGGCGCGATGTTGCAGGCCAAGCCTGAGGATCTCGACATCCGCAACGGCATCGTCGTCGATAAGGCGAAAGGCACCGAACGGCTGCCGCTCGAGGAACTGGCGCGCGTCGCCTATTTCCGCCCCGACACGCTGCCGGCCGGCGTGCAGGCCGAACTGGTCGCCACGCGCCACTACGTGCCGCGCGCTTGGCCCTTCGCCTTCACCAACGGTGTGCAGGCGAGCTATCTCGAGGTCGACACCGATACCGGCTTCGTCAAACTCTTGAAGCACTGGTGCGTGGAGGATTGCGGCACCATCATCAATCCGCAACTGGTCGACGAGCAGATCCGCGGCGGCATCGTGCAGGGCATCGGCGCCGCGCTGTTCGAGCACTGCCTCTATGACGAGCGCGGGCAGATGCTCAACGGCAACATGGCCGACTACCTGGTGCCGATGGCCGCCGAAATGCCCGACATCGAATGCGGCCACGTCGTCTCGCCCACCGCCGACTCGGAACTCGGCGCCAAGGGCGCGGGCGAAGCGGGCACCGCCGGCGCGCCGGCCAGCGTGATGAACGCCATCAACGACGCGCTGCGGCCGCTGCACGCGGCGCCGCTCACCGACATGCCGTTCACGCCCGACAAGATTTTACGGGCGCTCGGGAAGGTGTAATTCGATCCGCCCATCCCGAGGGCCCGCGCAGCGGCGTCTCGAAGCGATGAGGCGGCAGACCCGGGATCCGGGTTTACCCGAAATTCGAGCAATGTGCGCAAGTCGGCTATAGCCGGACTTGCGGTGCATCGCTACGCGTCGCTGCGCGACGCACCGCGTCATGGGACCGGTTACGTCAAAACTTAATCATCTCGCTCCGCGTCAGCGTCGATTCCGTCGACAGCCGCGGCGCGTTGGTGAAGGTGAACACCGTGCTCAAATCGGCGTAAGCGTCGGGCGCCGACATTCCGTCCACCGGCACGATCGCTTTCATGCCGCGGAAAATCGCGCCGCTCGCCGTATAAAGCACCGCGCCGTTCGACGAGGTGCCGACCGCGATCACGGTCTTGATGCCCTTGTCCTTGAGAATCTTCTCGAGATCGGTGTGCAGGAACTTGTCGGGGCCGGACAGCACGTGCGGCTCGCCGGCTTCCGGCGCCACGTCCTTGATCACGTCGGCCGGCGTGGTCTTGGCGATCAGCGAATAGACCACCAGAACTTTGGCGGCGCGCGCCGCTGCCAGCAATTTCTTCATCGCCGGAATGGTCGCCAGACAGCGCGGCCGCTTGCCGCAATTCTGGTTCATGAAATCCAGCATCAGCAGCGCAGTGGTACTTGGGTCCACCGTCACCGGCTTGAGCGTGGGCGCCGGCGGCGCTTTGACGCTTGCCCACTCGTCGACGATGTCGGCGGCCTGCGCGGATACCGCAACTCCGGCAAATGTCACAGCGGCCACGAGTGTCGCGATCATGTTTCGTTTCATGAAAATCCTCCCTGACGTTCACTGGCACTCGATGGCCGGGTTGCTGCCGGATCATGCGCAAGCTGTGGTGGTCCTGTCAAAGCCGCCCACAGAACCGCTTGCTGAAACACCGCGACCCGGCGCAATATTGCACCCGCATGATCCCGAAAAGTGGGTTCCGGTTTTCGGATAAGATCATGCGGAAAATATCACGTGAACGGCCGGCCTTTCATCGCAACTGCGGCCTAGAAAAAATCCACAAAAACGGGATGAACACCATGAACATCAAGGTTGGCAAACAAGCGATCGCCGAGGCCTCCAAGAAGCTGTCGAACTGGGGCCGCTGGGGCAAGAACGACCAGAGCGGCACGCTCAACCACGTCAAGCCCGAGGATATCGTCAAGGCCGCCAGCCTGATCCGCACCGGTAAGGCGTTCGCGCTCGGCATACCGCTCGACCGCGAGGGCCCGCAGAACGGCCTGTTCGGCGGCCGCTTCAACCCGATCCACCAGATGCTCGCCACCGGCACCGACGCCATCGCCGGCCAGCAGGACTGGAACAAGATCCGCTACGCCGACGACACGCTCATGTTGTGCGTGCAAGGCGCCACGCATTGGGATGCGCTCGGCCATGTGTTCTACGAGGATAAGGCCTATAATGGCCACGACGCCAAGCTGATCGACTCGCGCGGCCTGTCCGTGCTCGGCATCGAGCATTCCAAGGACAAGATGGTCGGCCGCGGCGTGCTGCTCGACATCGCACGCTTCCGCGGCGTGAAATGGATGCAAGACGGCGAAAGCATTTCCAACGACGAACTCGACAAATGCGCCAAGCAGCAGAACGTCTCGATCGGGCGCGGCGATTTCGTGCTGATCCGCACCGGGCAGATGGAGCGTTGCCTGTCCGAGAAGCAGTGGGGCGGCTATGCCGGCGGCGATGCCCCCGGCGTCAAGTTCGAGAACTGCTACTGGTGCCAGGAGAAGGAAGTCGCCGCGATCTGCTCCGACACCTGGGGCGTCGAGGTGCGGCCGAACGAGACGACGAGGCCAACCAGCCCTGGCACTGGGTGGTGATCCCGTCGATGGGTCTTTGCATGGGCGAGATTTTCTACCTCAAGGAGCTGGCCGAGGACTGCGCCGAGGACGGCGTCTACGAATTCTTCTTCTGCGGCCCGCCGCTGATCATCACCGGCGGCACCGGAAGCCCGATCAATCCGCAGGCGATCAAGTAGACTAGATTGAGCACCGAACTCCTGCCGTCACCCTGAGGAGCGAGGCGCGTCAGTGCCGAGCCTCGAAGGGCGACGGCCAATGTTTTGAAGACATTGGCCGTTCATTCTTCGAGGGCCGCCTTCGGCGGCCACCTCAGGATGACGGCGCAAAGGCAGCGACGCATCATGGATAATGGCATCTGGGCGACCTGGTACGACCTGGAGGACGATGCGCGCGAACGCTTCCTCGCCTGGCTGCATGCCGACTATCTGCCGGCGTTGAAGCAACGGCCCGGCTTCGCCTGGGTGGCGCACTATCGCAACGAAGTGGGCGGCGCGGCGATGCGCCACCTCGGCCAGAGCATTCTGGCAAGACCTCAGGAAGATGTCGGCAGCGGGACGCAATTTCTCATGTTGGTCGGCGCGCCCTCGCCGCACACGTTCCTGGCTCCGTCGGTGATGGAGCCTGACGCCTCGCCGCGAGTGCGTGAAATGCTTAGCCTGCGGCGCGGCGTTCGCACGGCGATCTTTTCCGAGGAAACCCGCGTGAGTGGCCCGGCCGCGCGCCATCGGCCGCCTGGAACGACGCCCGCGCCCGGCATTCAGATGGGCAGCTTCCGCGTCCGCAGCCTGGAAGAGGAGTTCGATCTCGGCTGCTGGTACGCGCAATACCGCCTGCCCTACATGGCGCAGATGCCCGGCAGCGTGGCGACGCGCAAGCTGCTGTCGGTTGCCGGCTGGGCCAAGCACTCCATCCTTTATGAGTTCACATCGCTCGAGGCGCGCTTGAAGAACTTCGAGGAACCGCACGAATCGCTGAGCGCCGACCCGAAGGAATGGACCGGGCGCGTCGTGCGCTACACCATCCACGCGCCGGGATCGCCGTTTGTCGGTAGCCGTATCTGGCCACCGGTCGCGGAAAAGCAGCTTTCATAAAGGAAGCCGCGGCGGTTATAAGACCGGCAATCGTTGAAGGTCTCCGCCCCGCGGAGACGGCAAATTGTAAAGGGAGGCATTGATGCCCCGTTGGCTCAAGCGCGGAATGGATGCAGGCGCGATCAAGGCCGCCGACGCCAAAGTGCGCGAAACCGTGGAAGACATCCTGGCGCAGGTCGACGCGCGCAAGGACGCGGCGATCCGCGAATTGTCGGAGAAATTCGACAAGTGGTCGCCGCAGGATTTCAAGCTGTCGCCGGCCGAGATCGAGCGCGCTATTGCGCAGGTGAAAAAGCGCGACCTCGAGGACATCAAATTCGCCCAGGCGCAGGTGCGCAACTTCGCGCAGAAGCAGCGCGACAGCATGCACGACCTGGAAGTGGAAACGCTGCCGGGCGTCGTCCTCGGCCACCGCCACATCCCGGTCAACTCGATCGGCTGCTACGTGCCGGGCGGGCGCTATCCGATGGTCGCCTCGGCGCACATGTCGATCGTCACCGCCAAGGTCGCCGGGGTGAAGCGCATCATCGCCTGCGCGCCGCCGTTCAAGGGCGGGCCGCATCCGGCGATCGTCGCCGCCATGCATTTCGGCGGCGCCGACGACATCTACGTGCTGGGCGGCGTGCAGGCCGTGGCGGCCATGGCGCTCGGCACCGAGAGCATCGCCCCGGTCGACATGATCGTCGGCCCCGGCAACGCCTATGTGGCAGAGGCCAAGCGCCAGTTGTTCGGCCGCGTCGGCATCGACCTGCTGGCCGGGCCGACCGAGACCCTGATCATCGCCGACGACACCGTCGACGGCGAAATCTGCGCCACCGATCTGCTCGGCCAGGCCGAACACGGGCCGAATTCGCCGGCCGTGATGATCACCAATTCCGAGAAGCTCGCGCGCGAAACCATGAGCGAGATCGAACGGCTGCTGAAGATCCTGCCCAGCGCCGACCTCGCCGGCCAGTCCTGGCGGGACTATGGCGAGGTGATCGTTTGCGACAGCTACGACGAGATGGTGGCGGAAGCCGACCGCGTCGCCTCCGAGCACGTGCAGGTGATGACGCGCGACCCCGACTACTTCCTCAACAACATGAAGAACTACGGCTCGCTGTTTCTCGGGCCGCGCACCAACGTCGCCTATGGCGACAAGGTGATCGGCACCAATCACACGCTGCCGACCAAGAAGAACGCGCGCTTCACCGGCGGGCTGTGGGTCGGCAAGTTCATCAAGACCTGCACCTATCAGAAGGTGCTGACCGACGAAGCCAGCGCCAAGATCGGCGAGGTCTGCTCGCGGCTGTGCATGCTGGAGGGCTTCACCGCCCACGCCGAACAGGCCAATGTGCGCGTGCGCCGCTACGGCGGCCGCAACGTGCCCTACGCGCAAGCGGCGGAGTAGATTCCTCTATCCCTCCCCGCTTGCGGGGAGGGTGGCGAGCGCAGCGAGCCGGGTGGGGGTGACTCTCGTTCAGCTTCGCGCGTAACCCCACCCCCGGCGCTACGCGCCGGACCCTCCCCTTTCAGGGGAGGGATAAGAAAGCGATAGTCGGCCGATGACCATCGACCTCACCAAAACCGCCTCCTTCCGCCTCGATGGCCGCCGCGCGCTGGTGACCGGCGGCGGCCGCGGCATCGGGCTGACCGCGGCTTCCGCGCTGGCCGACGCCGGCGCGCATGTCACGCTG
Organism: uncultured Alphaproteobacteria bacterium; assembly: GCA_963749625.1. GTDB lineage: Bacteria > Pseudomonadota > Alphaproteobacteria > Rhizobiales > Xanthobacteraceae > Pseudolabrys. The sequence continues at coordinate 54,995 of CAVVNY010000013.1, forward strand.
CTCGCGCGCACCGCGAGCGAAATCGAGGAGGCCGCCGCCGCGATCCGCGCGCGCGGCCAGTCGGCCGATGCGCTCGCGCTCGACGTCACCGACATCAACTGCCGCCCGTAAGGCGCTGGCTGCGCGCGCGCCCTACCAGGTGCTGGTCAACAATGCCGGCATGAACCGGCCGGCTTTTCTGCCGGACGTGACCGTCGAAGACTTCGACGCCATCATGAACCTCAACGTGCGCGCCGCCTTCTTCATGGCGCAGGCGGTGGCGCTGCGGCTGCGCGCGGAGAAGCTTCCCGGCTCGATCATCAACATCTCCTCGCAGATGGGTCACGTCGGCGCCGCCCGCCGCACCGTCTATTGCGCCGCCAAGCACGCCATGGAGGGCTTCACCAAGGCGATGGCGATCGAACTCGCGCCCGACAATATCCGCGTCAATTCGCTGGGGCCGACCTTCCTGGAAACGCCGATGACGCGGCCATTCTTCGAGAACAAGGCGTTCCGCGACGAAGTCTTGAGCAAGATCAAGCTCGGCCGCCTCGGCCAGCTCGAAGAGCTGACCGGCGCCATCGTCTTCCTCGCCTCGGACGCCTCCTCGCTGATGACCGGCTCGGCGCTGGTGCTCGACGGCGGCTGGACGGCGGAATAGATTTTGTTCGCTCCGATCGGGAGAAAACGATGCGCGCATTGCTGTTCGCCGCTTTGCTGCTGGTGAGTTCGCCGCTCCATGCCGCCGACAAGGACCGGATCGTCGGCACATGGAAATTGGTCTCCGTGGTCTACGAGGACGCGCAGACAAAGGAGTTGACGCCGGTGCTCGGCGAGCATCCGCGCGGCTACCAGATCGCGACGCCGGAAGGGCGCTGGCTGGCGCTGGTCACCGCCGACGGCCGACCGGTGCCGAAGACCGACGAGGACCGCGCCAAGGCGCTGCGCACAATGATTTCCTATAGCGGACGCTACCGCGTCGAGGACGGCAAGGTCATCACCAAGGTCGAGGTGGCCTGGAACGAGGCCTGGGTCGGCGGCGAGCAAGTGCGCTTCATCCGCTTCGAGGGTGACAATCTGCTACACATCGAAAGCCCGCCGATGCCGCATCCCAATGTCAATAACAAGATCGTGCGGGTGATCGTGACGTGGCAGCGCGACAAATAGCTTGAGCTTTCGCTTAGGCTGCCCCCATGAACGAAATGGCCGGGACGAGCCCGGCCATCGCATTCAATGCCCTGCGCTGAGGCTACGCCAGCTTCGGCAGATCGGCGAAATATTCCGGATGCTCTTTCTCGACCTGCTGCATGAACTCCGGCCGGAACAGCTTCGGCACATCGAGCCGCGGCGCGCCGGGCAGCGTGTTGACCAGCACCTCGTCCTCGGCGTTCTCGAAGGCGCGCAGCACTTTCGGCGACATGCGCGGATCGAAGTGGATGTTCTTGATCGCCTTCTTGCCGATGGCGACATCGGTGCCGGGCACCCACTTGGCGAAAATCTCCACCGCCTCGTCGCGGTTGTTGCGGGTGAAGTGCGAGGACTGCGCAAGTCCTGCGGCGATGCTCTTGATCACCGCGGGCTTCGACTCGACCGTCGGCCCGTGCGCCACCGCGACCATCACGTAGGACATATGCTGTCCGCCGCGGATCACTTCGTACGAATCCGGCACTTGGGTGAGCGTCTGCGTCACGTAGGGCTCCCAGGTGACGATCGCATCGACCTTGCCCTCGGCCAGCGCCGGCGCCAGGCCGAACTGCGACCAGATGTTCTCGATCGTGACGTCTGCGTACTTCACGCCGGCGCGGCGCACCACCATCTTGAAATATTCGTCGGACGTCTGCCCGTTCGCGAGGCCGACCTTCTTGCCGATCAGGTCGCTGATCTTGCCGACATTGACGCCCCTGCCCTTCTTGGTGACGATGGCGAGCGGCGTATCGCAGCGCTCGTCGTTGGCGTCGTTCATGATCAGGCCGATGACCTGGAACGGATTACCCGCATGCACCGCCTTCAAATACGTGGTCGTGCTCATGTCGCCGACCTGGGCGAGGCCGTCGTGCAGGGCGTTGACCATGTCGGTGCCGGTATCCACCACCTTGAAGCTGGCGTCGACGCCGTGCGCTTTGAAGTAGCCCTTCTCCGCGCCGATGAACATCGGCAGATGGCCGAAATTGTTGGCGATCACCACGTCAAGCTTAGGCAGGTCAGCCATTGTCTCTCTCCCGGTTAATTTGTTCCGCGCCGTCAGGACGGTTTCAACACCTGCGGATTGACGCAATTCGGCGGCAGACGGCCGTCGATCAGCGCCTGAATATTGTCGACCACGATATTCGCCATCACGTCGCGCAGCTCCATCACCGCGCTGCCGAGATGCGGCGTGAGCACCACGTTCTTCATCTTCAGCAGCGCCGGCGGCACGTTCGGCTCGTTCTCGAACACGTCGAGCCCGGCGCCCGCGATCTTCTTTTTCTTCAGCGCGCGCACCAGCGCCGCTTCATGGATCACGGCGCCGCGCGCGGTATTGATGATGAAGGCGCTCGGCTTCATCAGCGCAAATTCGCGGTCTGAAATCATGTGATGCGTTTCGGCGTTGTACGGCTGATGCAGCGAGACGAAGTCGGCCTCCGCCAGCAACTGATCGAGCGGCCTGTATTCCATCTGCAATTCGCGCTCGAGATCGGGCTTGCGGCGCGGGCCCCAATAGATGATCCGCATGCCGAAACCGCGCGCGCGCCGCGCGGTCGCCTGGCCGATGCGGCCGACCGCGATCAGGCCGATGGTCTTGCCGTGCACGAAGCTGCCGGCGAGATGGTTCGACTGCGAGCCGGGAAAGCGGCCGGCGCGCACCGAGCGGTCGCCTTCGATCATCCGCCGCGCCACGGCGAGCATCAGTCCCAGATGCAGATCGGCGACCAACTCGGCCACGATCGGCGGGATCACCGTCACCGCGATGCCGCGCCGCGTGGCCTCATCCATGGCGATGCGGTCCGGCGTGATGTTCATCGCGGCGACCGCCTTGAGCTTGGGATTGGCGGCGAGCACGGCGCGGTCGACCGTGTCATGCAGCAGCGAGAACAGAATATCGCATTTCTTCACCGCCGCGAGCAGCTTGCTCCGGGCAAGGATCTTGCTCGAGTCGGGATTCATCTTGACGTCGGCGATGGTGCGCAGCCGGTCGAGCGCGCTCTGCGCGATCGGCTGCGTGATAAAGACGCGGGGTTTACCGCTCATCGCTGCCACCGCACGACGCCGGCGACACCATCGACCGCGCATTGCACGCCGTCGGGAATCTTGCGGGTGGCGTCAAGCACGCCGAGAACCATGGGAATGCCGCGCTCGCGTGCGAGCGAGGCGAGATGCGAGGTGGAGCCGCCGAGCTCGGCCACGACGCCGGCGACCCGCGGCAGGATCTGGCTGAGCGCCGGGCCGGCCACGCGCGTCACCAGGATGTCGCCCTGGCCGACGCGGGCCAATTCACACTCGCAGTTCACCACCACCGCCTTCCCCGAACCCCAGCCGATGCCGGCCGGATGGCCGTTGATGCCGGGATGCTGCAGCCAGATTTCGTCGGGCACCGTCGCCGGTTCCACGTGCAGCGGTCGCGATTGCAGCAGCTTGAAGCCGGCCTCGTCCATCGCCCATTCGATCTCGACCGGCTGGCCGGCGAGCTGCTCGCACTTGCGCAGCAGGCGCCCGAGCGTCACCGCTTCGCCGGGCGACAGGCATGGCTCGTTCACCATATCGTCGGGCACCAGTTGCGGCGCCGACTCGCCGTGGTCGCAGGTGTCGCGATGGCTCTTGCGGCCGGCTTCCACCGTGCGCAGGAAGCCGTTCTTGGAAAGCACGACGCGGTCCGGCACCACCTCGCCCTGCGCGATGGCCGAGCCGAGCCCCCAGGTGGCCGAGATCAGCATCTGGCCGTCGGCAGTTTCGCTCAAGCCGCCGCCCGAGGCGCGCGCGGAAATCAGCGGCTGAATCAGCACGCCCATCGCGGTGTCGGCCGGCGACAATTCATGATTTTCCATGTAGCGGCGCGCATGCGACGTCCACAGCGCCGCCCAGCAGGCGCGCACCGCGGTCAGGAATTCGGTTTCGTCGGTGAGGCCGAGGAAGCTTTCGAATTGGCCGGCGAAATTGGCGCCCTTGCGGTCTTCGATCAGCGCCGAGGAACGCACCACGCCGGACGTGCCCGCCGCGCGCAAGGCGCGCCAGGCCGCAAGCAGCGGCTCGAGAATCTCCGGGGCGATCGGCTGCTGATAGAGCGCGAGCCGGATCGCCACCGACATCTTGCGCGAAGCTCTGCCGGTCGGCGTCGTTGTATTGCGCCAGCAAGTCGGCAACGCCGAGATGGCGCAGTTGATGGTGATAGGCCTCGGCCGTCAGCGCAAAGCCGCCCGGCGTCGGCAGGCCGCCCTGCGTCAGCGACGCCAGATTGGCCGCTTTCGGCCCGACCTTTTCAGGATCGATGGCGGCGGGGTCGCTGATGGGGAGGATGAAGGCGGTCATCGTGGCCTAAGCTTTATCATGGCCGGCCGGGTTCCGGCCATCCCGATCAGGAATGCAATGCTTCGCTAAACGGAATCCCCGGGCGCGGCGCAGCACGCCGGCCCGGGGATGACCTCGGCTAACAAGCCGGGGTCACTTCACGTGATCGCCGTAGCCCGGCAGCGGATCGACGACGGTGATCTGCTTCACCGGGAAGTTCGACACGATCTCGATCTCGTTCGTTCTTCACGATCAGCATTTCCTCGATACGCACGCCATAACGGAATTTCTTGCCGTGCTGGGTTTCGAGCGCGAAGGTCATGCCTTCCTTGATCTCGATCGGATGATCGAGCGACCAGATGCGCGAGATCACCGGCTGATCGTATTGCGCTAGCCCGAGACCGTGGCCCCACAGATTGGCGGCGGCCTGGTCTTCGTCCTCGTAGCCCCAGGTTTCCATCGCCGACGGCCACTTCGAGGCGATGTCGCGCGTGGTGACGCCAGCCTTGACCGCGCCGATCGAGTCGTAGAGCCAGCCGAGTGCGGTGGCGTAGGTGTCCTTCTGCTCCTGGCTCGGCTCCTTGCCGACGCAGTAGGTGCGGTAATAGCAGGACTTGTAACCGTTCCAGGTGAGCGCGGCCAAATCCATGAACACGATGTCGCCGGGCTGGATGATGCGGTCGGAGAAGTTGCGCCAGTTCGGCCAGGTGTTCGGACCGGACGACACGATCACGTCCTCGACGTCTTCGATGCCCGGGAAGTTATAGAGATATTCCATCAGATGCGCGGTCACCTGGTTCTCGGTGATGCCAGGGCGCAGGAACTTCATGCATTCCCAATGGGTGGCGTCGCCGATGGCGCCGACGATACGGAAGCATTCCTGCTCGTCGACGCTCTTGACGGCGCGCGCTTCCATCATCGGGCGTCATGCCGTCGGCCCACTCGATGTTGTTCTCTTTGAAGACCTGGATCATGTTGATGTCGATGAAGTCGACGCCGAGCTTCTGGCCGGCGACGCCGTGTTCCTTCATCGCCGCCTTCAAGGCGTTGACGAACTTGGTCACCTGCATGATCGAGGCGGGACCCGCCGCGCCTTTGATCCAGGCGAACGAGTGCCGCACGTTTTCCTTCGGGATCCACGGCGAATGGCGCTCGACCTGGATGCCGATGTCGCCTTGCTCGAACAGAATCGGCCGGCTGTCGCCGCACAGCATGGCGTAGCGCAGGCCGGGCTTGAGCTTGTTCCAGCCCGGCGTCAGCGTGCCGGTGATGTAGCGGCAGTTCTCGTCGTACATGCAGAGCATGGCGCCGAGCCCGTGCTTCTTCATCATCGCGCGCGCGCGGTCGATGCGGTATTCGCGCAGCCGGTCCCAGTTGACCTTCTGCTGCCAATCCATTCCCGCGATGCCGAAATTCGCAGTGCCCATAGGTATCCTCCCGACCGGCGCGCAGACCGCACCGTTACGTTGCTGACTTGCGAAATCCTAAGCCACTTGGCAACTGAAGAAGAAATAATATCTTTTGCGTTCGTTCATTAAATTTTCTAATAGAGGCGGGTCATGCGTCATATCCCCCTGCGTCAGGTCCGCGCCGTCATAGCGGTATGTGAGGAAGGCTCCTTCACGCGTGCGGCGGAGCGCGAAAACGCAACGCAATCAGGCATTTCGCAACATGTGGCGGCGGTCGAGCGCAAGCTCGGGGTCAAACTTTTCGAGCGCGCCGCCGGGCGCGTGACGCCGACGCCGGCCGGCATGCGCTACTACAAAAGCTGTGTCGAGGCGGTCGGCGCCCTGGATAACGCCGCCGAGCAGGCACGCGCGCTTTCCGGCCAGGTCACCGGCGAATTGCGCATCGGGCTGATGCCTACTTTTACGCGCGCGGTGCTGGCGCCGGTGCTGGAGGATTTCGTGCCGCGCTGCCCCGAGGTGCGCCTGCACATCGTCGAAGGCTACAGCGGCTCGCTCACCGACATGGTGCTCGACGAAGAGCTCGACTTCGCGGTGGTGCCGGCCTTCGAGGGCACCATCGGACTGAAATCGCGCCTGCTGGTGCGCGACCGCGAAATGCTGATCTCCGGTCCGCGCCGCGGTTTCGCGCCGCTGGCGCCGATCCGGTTGTCGGAATGCGCGCCGCTGAAATTCGTGGTGCCGGGGCCGGACAATATCCGCCGGCGCAATCTGGAAACCTATTTCCACAGCCACGGCGTCGAAGTCGCGGCTTTGCTGGAAATGGACGCCATGATCGCCACGCTCGAATTCGTCGCGCGCTCCGACTGGGTGACGATCCTGCCGAGCGTGATCTCAATCAATGACATCGGCCGCGGCGAGCTTATCGTCAATCCAATCGTCGAGCCCGAGCTGCACGCCGAATTCGTGGTGATCCAGCCGACCCGGCGCACGATGTCGACACAGGCGCGGCTGTTCCTGCAACGCTTCGAGGCCGAGGTCGCGCATATCCACGAGGCGTGGGACGAAGCGATCGCCGGTACCAAGAAGCGGAAGATTTCCGCGTGATGCCCCGGCCTGTCGTGCGGGTGTAACGGAGAACGTCCGATGGATTCCTCCTTCCTCGTTTCCACCGCCTGGCTCGAGCAACATCTCGGCGATCCCGATCTGCGCATCGTCGAGGTCTGCAACATCCGCGACAACAAGGCCTATCGCGACGGGCATATCCCGGGCGCGCAATGGCTGTACTGGAAATCGGCCTGCTGGCACGAAACCGACCGCGATTTCGTCACGCCCGCGGCGATGGCGAAATTGTTCGGCAGCCTGGGCATCGGCCCGCAGACGACCGTCGTACTCTATGGCGATCCCGTTCAATTCGGCAGTTATGCGTACTGGGCCTTCACCATGGCCGGACACGCGAAGCTAAAGCTGCTCGACGGCGGACGCCGCAAATGGGTGATCGAGAAGCGGCCACTGTCGCAGGAGGTGCCGCGCTTTGCCGCTGTCGCCTACCCGCCGCCGCCGGCGGGGCCGACGTCGATGCGGATCGGCCGCGACAATGTGCGCGACCATCTGCGGCAACCGCGGCGGCTGCTGCTCGACTTGCGATCGCCGGAAGAATATTCCGGCGAGCGCGTCTCCGATTATTCCTTCGCGGTCGATCACGGCGCCGAGCGGACCGGACGCATCCCCGGCGCCGTGCACATCTATTTCAAGGAACTGCTGAACGACGACAATTCGTTCAAGACACCCGAGCAACTGCGCGCCGTGCTGGCCAAGGCCGGCGTCAAAGCGGAAAATTTCGACGACATCGTCTGCTATTGCCGGCTCAGCCACCGCGCCACCATCGCCTGGCTGGCGCTCGGCAGCATCCTCGGCCTCGGCAACGTCAAGCTTTACGACGGCTCGTGGACCGAATGGGGCAGCATCGTCGGCTACCCGATCGAAAAATAGCGCGCTAGCCGCCGTTGGTCTTGCGCTGATAGGCCTCGATCTTCTCGCGCAGCGCGTCGGGCAGCGGCACCGGCTTGCGCGTTTCGAGCGACATCATGGCGGTGACCATGCTGGCGCGCAGCCGCTCGAAACCGTCGAGATGGCAGACGATGGCGATGCGCAGCGACGAGCGGCCGATGCGCTCGACCAGAAGGGTGAGGTCGATGACGTCGCCCATCCGGCTCGGGATCTTGAAGTCGCAGTCGAGGTGCACGAAGGGAAAGCCGTATTTGCTGCCCATGATCAGCTCGGCATAATTGTAACCGAGCTCCTGCCCGTACCAGTCCTCGATCAGCCCGTTGAAGATGTCGAAGTAGTGCGGGAAGTAGACGATGCCGGCAGGATCGCAATGGGAAAACCGCACCGTAACGCTGCGGGTGAAGGCGCCGGCGGGCGGCACGAATTTATCCTGGAGCATGTGACAAGCGTCCTGCGGGTTGGCTGCGCGGGCGAATGCCTATCGCGAACCGGCCACTGGCGCCACTGCGGACGCCTAGGCTGGAAATGCCTCCCCGCAGACCCCTTGCGTTGAACCGTGAGGTAGCGTATATGCGCTAATGCGCATAAGCGCGTAAAAAGGCTAAGCCTATGGATCACAATCACAATTCTCAGTTCACTCGCGGAACCGACGCGGCTCGAGGCGCTCCGCCTGGTGTGGGATGGCCGCGAACATTGCGTTTGCGAATTGATGCGCGCGCTCGGCGCCAGCCAATCCCGCATGTCGCGCCACATGGCGGCGCTCAAGTCGGCCGGCCTGCTGACCGACCGCCGCGACGCGCAATGGGTGCGCTACCGCCGCGCGCCGAATCTTCCGCAGCAAGTGATCGCCCTTGTCGATGCCGCACTGGCGCTGCCGCCGGACCGGGAAAGGCATGCCGCATGAGCCTCGGATCCGCCACCGAACGCGCGCCGCGCGCCGTTCCCTCGAGCGCCAAATGGGTCGCCACGACGATTGCCGCTTTGATCCTGTGGGGCATGCTCTACAGCCTGTTAGTCCCGTTCTCGGATTGGGTCAGCGCGTCGCTGCCGGTCGCGCCCGAAAGCCAGCTCGGCCAGGCGATCAGCTTCTTCGCTTACGATACGCCCAAGGTGCTGCTGCTGCTCACGCTGGTGGTGTTCGGCATGGGCGTCGTGCGCAGCTTCTTTTCGCCCGAGAAGACGCGGGCGCTGCTGGCCGGCAAGCGCGAGGGCGTCGGCAACGTGCTGGCCGCTACGCTCGGCATCGTCACGCCGTTCTGCTCCTGCTCCGCCGTTCCTTTGTTCATCGGCTTCGTCAGCGCCGGCGTGCCGCTCGGCGTCACGTTCTCATTTCTGATATCCGCGCCGATGGTGAACGAGGTGGCGCTCGGCCTGCTGTTCGGCCTGGTCGGCTGGAAGGTGGCGCTCGCTTATCTCGGCTTCGGTCTTGCCGTCGCCATCGTCTCCGGCTGGGTGATCGGCCGCCTGCACCTCGAGCACTGGCTCGAGGAATGGGTGCGCAATATCCGCAGCACGGCGGCCGACTTGCCGCCCGAGCAGTTCTCAGCCCGCGACCGCATCAAGGCCGGCATCGATGCCGTGCACGAGATCGTCGGCAAGGTTTGGCCCTGGATCATCGCCGGCATCGCCGTCGGCGCCTTCATTCACGGCTTCGTGCCGGCGAGCCTGCTCGCCTCGATCATGGGGCGCGACGCCTGGTGGTCGGTGCCCGCCGCGGTATTGCTCGGCGTGCCGATGTATTCGAACGCCGCCGGCATCATCCCGGTGGTCGAAGCGCTGATCACCAAAGGCGCCGCGCTCGGCACCGTGCTCGCCTTCATGATGTCGGTGATCGCCCTGTCGCTGCCCGAGATGATCATCCTGCGCAAGGTGCTGACGATCCGGCTGATCGCCGTCTTCGTCGGCGTCGTCGCCACCGGCATCCTGGCGGTCGGCTTTCTGTTCAACGCGCTGTTCCAGTAAACGGAGAGGTTCCATGAAGGACATCAAGGTTCTCGGCCCCGGCTGCAAACGCTGCGTCACCACCGCCGAGATGGTGCAGACCGAGGCCGACAAACTCGGCATCCCGGTGAAAATCGAGAAGGTGACGGACTACGCGGCGATCGCGGGCTACGGCATTGCCTCGACGCCGGGCATCGTCATCGACGGCAAGGTCGTGCACGCGGGCGGCTTGCCGAAATCCGATGACCTCGCCCGCTGGCTGGCGGCTTGATGGAGGATGACATGTCAGCGCACAACCTGATCGGATCGTGCTGCGCTCGACCCCAGTTCAATGCCGCAGGTGGAATTGACGACCGCATGCGGGCGTGGAAGTTGAGCGACAGTAGTCTTGCCAAAGCGGTACTAGGCTTTTGTGAACGCCTGTGGGCGCCCAAGCGGGCTGCTGCGAGCGATCCGCCGACGTATTCATAAAGTCACACTTTAACGTGGCGGCGTGTAGACGATCGCCGCGCCGGCGCGCTGCGAGCCAGCGTCGACGGCTCAGGCGACCAAAAGATTCGGCAGAAATTCCTGCGCCAGTTCGTCGTCGGAAAGTACCGGCTCAGGCCGGTCGTCGACCGTCTGAAACTCGTTACCGCAGATCGGGCAGGACCAGATATGGACGGTCTGGCGCTCGTCGATGGCTTCCGACCATACCGGCGCAATCAAATGCGTCTTGCACTGCTCGCACGCTGTTGAAACCCGAAGTGCGGCTAGGGAGGCTGTCATGGGGGTCCTCCTTATTGTTGCGTCCGAGCGGAATGTTTTCCTTGCTTTTGCACCTATGGCATTGACCCAGGTCAAGCTGGCGCTGCGGTGCCCCGCGGCAAATGGCCGCCTTTGTCGCGAAACGAATCGGCCGCGGCGGTCCTCGCTACGCCGGCACGCGGCCTTTGACCGCGTTGGCCTGCGCGCCATAGGTGATACGGCCGGCGGCATCGGGCGGAAATTTCTCGCGCAGCCGCTGCTTGACCCATTCGACGTCGCCGGGCGGCATCGCCGACAAAGATGGGCCGATGCTCGATCCGCCCAGAGTGAGAGTCCAGAGTTCCTCGAAATCCGCGAAACTTCGCTGCACGGCGATGACACGCGTCTCGATTTGCTCGAGGCCGGCCCCGCTCCACAACTGATGCAGGGCCTCCAGGCGCGACGCGGCGGCGGCCGGTGCGCGCATGGTCTTGTGCCCGAGCGCGTTGATCTCGGATTGAAACGGGTCCAATGGCGAACCGCGGCCCGCCATGTCCCAGGCATAGGCCGACACCATGCCGCCCGGGCGCACGACGCGCGCCATCTCCGCGACGCCTTTCGCCGGATCGGGCACGAAGAAGATCACCAGCGCCATGATCGCCGCATCGAACCGGTTTTCCGCAAATGGCAGCGCCAGCGCGTCGCCTTGGTGAAAATCCGCGACCCGCGCTTTGTGCCGCTGGCGCGCGAATGCGAGCTGCCCGGCAGCCGGATCGACACCCTGCACTTCTGTCGGCGCACAGCGTTCGACCAGCAGTTCGGTGAACGCGCCATTGCCGCAGCCGACGTCGAGGCATCGCAAGGATGGCGGCAGCGCCAGCCAATCGAGAAAGACCTCGCCGGCGATCCGGCTCCAGGTCCCCATCATCCGCTCGTAGGAGGCGCCGTCGTCGAACTTAAATGAGTCAGTCATCGTCTACACCGTCATCCAAGCGCCGTTGGCATCGGCCGACTTGAACACGGCTTCGAGCGCCGCCGCCGTCTGCAAGATGCCGGCCGGCGAAATCGGAAACGGCCCCTGCCCCATCGCGGCCTTGGCGAAATAATCCAAATTGCGCCCGAGATGAAAATCCGCCGGCCGGTCGATGATTTCCGGCTCCTTGCCGGCGCGGCGCACGATCGCCCGCGTCTCGCTCACGCTTTCCACCCAGCAGGTCTCCCCATAGAGCGCGATGCGCCAGACAAACGGCGTCTTCAGCGTAGTGGCGAGTGTGCCGGTGGCGCCGTTCTCGAACTCGATCAAGGCGGTCGTGGTGTCGCCGGTCGGCAGCTTCAAGGCGCGCGCCTTCGACAGCGCGCTGATGCGCTTCATCGGCCCGACCGTGTCGCGGAAACAGTCGAGCACATGGATGCCCATGCCGGTCATGCCGCCGGCGCGGCTTTCTTCCGCCGCCGCCCGCCAGCTGTCGGCCGGCAGGTTCGCCAGCCAGTCATGGCTGTAACTGCCTTCGGCATACATTATGTTGCCGAGCGCCCCGCTCGCCACCACCTCGGCCACGATGCGCATCGACGGCATCAGGCGGAAATGATGGCCGACGCCGATGACGATGCCGGCGCGGGCGCAGGCATCCAGCATGGCGGCGGCGTCCGCTTTGGTGAGCGCGAACGGTTTTTCGCAGTAGATGTGTTTCTTCGCGGCAGCCGCCGCCTCGACCTGCGCGCGGTGCTTGGAATGCGGCGTCGCCAGGATCACGGCCTCGATCTGCGGATCGGCGATCACTTCCTCGAACGACGTGCCGATGGCGATCTTATGCTCGGCGGCGAAATCGGTGACCGTCTCGGGCTCGAGCGTGACGCCACGCACGAAATTGATCGGCGCGCCGAAATCGCGCGCCGCCTTCACCAGGGTCTTGCCCCACCAGCCGAGGCCGACGATTGCGGTGTTCAACATTGTTTTCATGCTCTCACATTGTCATGGCCGGGCTTGACCCGGCCATCTCGCTTAGGAAGACACTGCGCCGCTTGCCGGGATCACCGGGACGAGCCCGGTGATGACAGGAATGGTTTACGCCGCCGCCGGGGCGCCTGGCTGCTTCATCGGATGCGCGCGGGCGAAGGCGTCGTTCTGCATACAGGTGTCGACGATGCGCTTGACCGTCGGGAACGGCGCGATGTCGACCTTGAAATAGGTCGAGCCCGCCGCCTGCCCGGCCAGACAAATATCGGCGATGGTGATCTGGTCGCCCTGGCAATAGCGCCCGGTGTGCGGCGAAGTCGAAAGATTGGTCTCCAGCGCCTTCAAGGCCTGCACATGCCAGTGGTAGCCCCATTTCAGCACGCCGGGCTCGTCGATCTTGAATTCGTGCGCGAGGTATTCGCGCACCCGCGGCACGATCAACGGATGCGTGTCGCAGGCGATGATCTGCGCCAGGCCGCGCACGCGCGCGCGCGCCTTCGGCTCCTTCGGCAACAGCGGCGGGTTGGGATGCGTCTCGTCGAGATATTCGAGGATGGCGAGCGACTCGAACAGCACCGTGCCGTCGTCCTCGATCAGAGCCGGCAGCGCCATCATCGGGTTGATCTTGCGAAAGGCCTCTTCGCGCTGCTTGCCCTGCATCAGATTGACGTCGATCACCTCGTCGGGCGTGATGCCCTTGAGATTGAGCGCGATGCGCACGCGGAAGGTCGCGAGCGAGCGCCAGAACGAAAAGAGTTTCATAGGTCGCCTCCCCGGCGCTACTTTTTACGTGCCGACCAATAGACCGTCATACGCGAGCCGTCTTCGCCGCCGAGACCATGCGCGGTCGCGTCCTCGAAGCCGGCGAGCGCGGCCTTGGTCGCGATCATGTCGGCGCCGAGCGCCTCGCCGGTCGCGACCATGGTCCGCAGGTCCTTCACGGCATTGCCGATCGAAAAGGTGGTCGGCCCGGGATCCTTGCCCTCAAGCATTTTGACGATCATGTCGGAGCGCATGCCGATCGCCTTGTTGGCGCCGTTGCTCTCGACGAACAGATCGAGCAGGCGCTTGGCGTCCCAGCCGACGCTGCGCGCGATCGAGAACGCCTCGCCGTAGGCCTGCCAGGCCACCATCAACGGCAGATTGATCGACAGCTTGATGGCGGCGCCGGTGCCGACCGGGCCACAATGCTCGACCTTGCGGCAGAGCTGTTCGAGGATCGGCCGCGCGCGTGCGGCGTCCGCCGGCTCCGCGCCCATCAGCCCGAGCAACTGGCCCTTGCGCGCCGGCGCGGTCGAGCCGCCGACCGGGCATTCCACCATGGCCGCGCCCTTGGCGCGCACTTTGGGCGCGAGGTCGGTCTCGACCTTGGGCGCCACCGTGCTCATCTCGATGAACAGCTTGCCCTTGACGTCGCCGGACAACAGCCCGTTCGGCCCGTTGTAGACGGCGTCGATCGCCGCGCCGTCGGTCAGCAAGGTGATGACCGCTTCGCAGGCGGCGGCGACGGCGGCCGGCGTGGCGGCGACCTTGGCGCCGGCCTCGGCCAGCGGCTTGGTCTTGTCCGCCGAGCGATTCCATACCGTCACCTGATGGCCGACCTCCATCAGCCGCAAGGCGACGTTGCCGCCCATGGCTCCAAGACCCGCTAATCCGATATGCATGTGTCCTCCCTTTCCGCTTTTCCCGGCGACGATAAGCGATCGCGGCACGGCTTGAAAGCCGCATTGCAACCCTAGCCCACTCGACAGCCCCGCCTCCGACCCACTAAGAGAATGCCGGAAAACACATACGTTGTTACAATTCGTTTTTACCGCGAGGAGAAGTCTTGAATGGCGGCCAAGAAGAGTAAGGGCACGGTCGGTGTCATCGGCCTCGGCATCATGGGCGGGGCCTTCGCCAAGAACCTGGCCGCCGCCGGCTGGCGCGTGATCGGCTACGACATCAGCGCAGCAGCGCGCCGCACGGCCCAGCGCGCCGGCGTCGAGATCGCCCGCAACGCCGTGGAACTCGCCGCTGCGGTGCCGACCATTCTCACCAGCCTGCCCAAGCCGCAGGCCTTGATGGACACCGTGAAAGCCATCGCCAGCGCCAAGCTGCCGCGCAAGCTGCTGGTGGAAATGAGCACCTTCGCAATTTCAGATAAGGAAAAAGCCCGCCGCGTGCTCGAAAAGGCCGGCCACGTCATGCTCGACACGCCGGTCAGCGGCACCGGCTCGCAGGCCGCCAATCGCGACCTGGTGTTCTATGCCAGCGGCGATGCCAAGGCGATCGCCAAGCTCAATCCGATGTTCACCGCCTTCGGCCGCCACGCCTATGACGTCGGCGAATTCGGCAACGGCAGCAAGATGAAATACGTGGCCAATCTTCTGGTCGCCATCAACAACGTCGCCAGCGCCGAAGCCATGGTGCTCGGCATGAAGGCCGGCCTGCCGCCGCAGTTGATCTTCGACCTCATCACGCCGGGCGCCGGCAATTCGCGCGTGTTCGAATTGCGCGCGCCGATGATGGTGAAGAACAACTACAAAGACGCCACCATGAAGATCGACGTCTGGGGCAAGGACATGCAGGTGATCGGCGACTACGCCCGCAAGATCAAAGTGCCGACGCCGATGTTCGATGCTTCCAAGCCCGTCTATGTGAAGGCGATGAAGAGCGGCTACGGCGCGCAAGACACCGCCGCCGTCTGCGCCGTGCTGGAAAAGCAGGCCAAGGTGAAACGCGCGAAGCGGTAGACTTCGATAGGCACCAAACTTTCGATTGTCATGGCCGGGCTTGTCCCGGCCATCTCGTTTCCAGCGGCACACAGTTGCGGCCCTAAGCCCTTGCCTCCCGCCTCTGCACCTCTGTAGCCTCCCGCCGGCAAAATAAGGCCGTGGGAGGCAAGGATGGCGCCGTTACAGCAGTTGTCGGAACTCCGCGATGGCATGCGGATCGACTGGAACGTGCCGATCACCATGGACGATGGCCTGGTGCTGCGCGCCGACATTTTTCGCCCCGCGAAAGATGGGCAGTTTCCGGTCCTGCTGACCTACGGTCCCTACGCCAAGAACCTCGCCTTCCAGGACGGCTATCCGAGCGCCTGGCAGCGCATGGCGGAAAAGCATCCCGACGTCACCGCCGGTTCGAGCAATCTCTACCAAAGCTGGGAGGTCATCGACCCGGAGAAATGGGTGCCGCACGACTACGTCTGCGTGCGCGTCGATTCGCGCGGCGCCGGCTGCTCGCCCGGCTACATCGATCATTTCTCGCCGCGCGAAACCAAGGATTACTACGACTGCATCGAATGGGCGGGCGTGCAGCCCTGGTCGAACGGCAAGGTCGGCCTCAACGGCATTTCCTATTACGGCATGAACCAGTGGCACGTCGCCTCGCTGCAGCCGCCGCATCTCGCCGCCATGTGCGTGTGGGAAGGCTCGGCCGACTGGTACCGCGACATGACGCATCACGGCGGCATCCTCTCGACGTTCTGGGAAAACTGGTACGACATGCAGGTCAAGGTCGTGCAATACGGCCTCGGCGAAAAAGGCGGGCGCAGCCGCGTCCATGGCGAACTGGTGTGCGGCCCGGAGACGCTGAGCGAGCAAGAACTCGCCAAGAACCGCTCCGATTTCGGCGGCCAGATTCGCAAACATGCGCTGGACGACAAATATCACCGCGACCGCTCGCCGGTCTGGGACAAGGTGACGGCGCCGCTGTTCTCCGCCGCCAATTGGGGCGGCCAGGGCCTGCATCCGCGCGGCAATTTCGAAGGCTTCGTGCGCGCCGGCTCCAAGCAGAAATGGCTCGAAGCGCACGGCATCGAGCATTGGACGCATTTCTACACCGACTACGGCCGCGAGCAGCAGAAGCGCTTCTTCGACTATTTCCTGCACGGCAAGGACACGACCTGGTCGAAACAGCCGCGCGTGCTGCTGCAAGTCCGCCACCCGGGCGAGAAATTCGTCGCGCGCGCCGAAAACGAATGGCCGATCGCGCGCACGCAATGGACCAAGTTCTATCTCGATCCCAAATCCATGGCGCTCACGCCCAAGAAGCCGTCCGGCAGCGCCAAGCTCGCCTTCCCGGCCATGGGCGAAGGCCTCACCTTCCTCACCCCTCCGCTCGAGCAGGCCACCGAGATCACCGGCCCGTCGGCGCTCAAGCTGTTCGCCTCTTCTTCCACCAAGGACGCCGACTTCTTCATCGTGCTGCGCGTGTTCACCGGCGACTTGAAGGAAATCGTGTTCCAGGGCGCCATCGATCCGCACACGCCGATCGCGCAAGGCTGGCTGCGCGCCTCGCATCGCAAGCTCGACAAAAAACTGTCGCTGCCCTACCGGCCCTATCACACGCACGACAAGAAGCAGCCGCTGACCAAGGGCAAGCCGGTGGAACTCGACATCGAGATCTGGCCGTCCTGCATCGCGGTGCCGGCCGGCTATCGCATCGGCCTGTCGGTGCGCGGCAAGGACTACGAATATGGCGGCGCCAGCGGCGGCAAGCTGTCGAACTTCAAAAACGAACTCACAGGTTGCGGTCCGTTCCTGCACAACGATCCGCGCGACCGCCCGCCCGCCGTATTTAACGGCACCACCACGCTGCATTTCAGCGGCGGCAAGGCGCCCTATCTGCTGCTGCCGATCATTCCGCCGAAAAAACAGGCAGCCGGCAAAAAGCGTGGGCGGCGCTAGAACCGGCTCCAGCGCAATGTCGCCGCTGCATTCCGGCTTGCGTTGGAATGCGCGCGGCGCGGGCCATCAACAAAACATTACAAAGGAGATAGCTTCCGCCATTTAGGGTGTTCTTTCTTACGCGACCTCATGTAAGCTTCACGCAACCTTCAAATTAAAAGAAGGATCAGGGGGGAAATGAATACACAGTTCTGGATCGTCCAGGCCTTCAACGGCATATCCTATGGCGCGCTGCTCTTCCTTGTGGGCAGCGGCCTATCGTTGATTTTCGGCGTCATGCGGATCGTCAATCTTTCCCATGGCGCCTATTTTCTGTGGGGCGGCTACATCGCATTGTCGGTAATCGCCGCCACCGGTTCCTGGGCGCTCTCGATTCCCGTCGCCGCACTCGCCGTGGCCGTCATCGGCATCGCCATGGAGCGCCTGTTTCTGCGCTCCGAAGGTTTCGCCTATCTGCGCAATGGCGCCATCGCGCTCGGGGTCGGCGTCCTGATCTGTCTGGCCATCTCCGCCGCCTGGCCGCATGTCGTCGGCAGCGGCTGGATCAAGTTTACCGCAATCGCAGGCGTCGCCGCCATCGCCGTGTATTTCGTATTGAGCCGTATCTCGGTCGTGCCGATCGACAACGACGTATTGCGGCAAGTGCTGTTGACGGTCGGTTTCGCTTTTCTGTTCCAGCAGGGCGCGCTCGACATCTGGGGCGGCAACAATATGGATATCAATCCGCCCGCCGTGTTTACGCGGAGCGTCGTGATCGGCGGCATCTACTTTCCTGCCTATCGGATTTTCATGATCGTGCTGGCCTTGGCCATCGGCATAGCGCTGTGGCTGGCGATGGAGCGAACCCGCATGGGCGCCGCCGTGCGCGCCACGGTGGACGACGCGCAGATGGCGCGCGGCGTCGGCATCGACACCAACCGCGTCTCGATGTTCGTTTTCGCGCTCGGCGCGTTCCTGGCCGCGCTCGGCGGTGTGACCGGCGGCGCGTTCCTCGGCATCTATCCCGGCCTCGATTTCGAGATGCTGCCGCTCGCCTTCGCGGTCGTCATCATCGGCGGCATGGGCAGCCTGAGCGGCGCCGCCATCGGCGCGCTGGCGGTCGGCCTCGCCGACAATTTCGGCAAGGCGCTGTTTCCGGAAGTTTCCTACTTCACGCTCTACGCGCCGATGGTGCTGATCCTCGCGATCAAGCCGACCGGCCTTTTCGGCCGCGAGTGAGCGACGCCCCATGACTCAGAATATGAAAATCGTCACCGTTGCCGCCGTGCTGGTGGCGCTCGCCGTCATCGTCCCGCATTCGAGCTCGTTCGTGGTGCTGCTGACGACGCGTGCGCTGTGCTTCGCCATCCTCGCCATGAGCGTCGATCTCCTACTCGGCTTCACCGGCCTCTCGTCGATGGGACAGGCGGCTTATTTCGGCGTCGGCGCCTATCTGACCGCGATCCTGGCCGCCAAGTTTCACTTCGGCTTGGGGTGGGATTTCTGGCTGGTGGTGATCCTCGGCATGCTCATGGGCGCGGCGCTGGCCGCGCTGTTCGGCCTGTTCGCCATTCGCGCTTCCGGCGTTTATTTCCTGATGATCACGCTGGCGCTCGGGCAATGCGTCTGGGGGCTCGCCTATCGCTGGAATTCGCTCACCGGCGGCGACAACGGCATCAACGTCACCAGCCGGCCGGATTTCGGGCTCGACCTGACCAACGAGCGGACGTTTTTCTACCTGGTGTTCGCTTTCTTCGTCGTCAGCCTGATCCTGCTCTACGTGCTGGTGCGCTCGCCCTTCGGCCGCAGCCTGGAAGGCATCCGCGAGCGCGAATTGCGCATGCAGATCCTCGGCTACAATACGTGGCTGCATAAATACATCGCCTTCATCATCGCCGGCGCCTTCGGCGGGCTGGCCGGCGTGCTGTGGGCGCACACCAACGGCCTCATCAGCCCCGAAACGGTGGTGCTGACCACCTCGGTCGACTCGCTGCTGATGGTCGTGCTCGGCGGCGCCGGCACGCTGGTCGGCGCGGCCATCGGCTCGGGGATCGTCTTTGCCCTGCGCGAATATCTCTCGACGCTGGTGCCGTGGTGGCAATACGTGCTGGGCGGCGTTTACGTGCTGACCATCCTCTATCTGCCGATGGGTCTGATGGGAATTCCGGGACGGCTGCGCCAAATGCGCGGCGCATCTAACAAAAACCCGAGCAAATCGGGAGAAACAAAAACTCTGGCGTCTGCGCCTTCCTGAACTGGGACGCGGGAAACAAAAAGGGAGAACGACCAATGACGAGCAGAATGTCACGCAAGCTAACGCTGCTGCTGGCAAGCGCATTCGCGCTTGCACTGAGCCTGCCATCAAACGCTCAGGCCGAGGAACTGCGAATCGGCTTCATCGCGCCCACCACCGGCATCTTCGCCCAGATCGGCAAGGACATGGTGAACGGCTTCCAGATGTATCTCGACGAGCATGACGGCAAGCTCGGCGGCATGGACGTGAAATTCATCGTCGAAGATAATCAGGGCAAGCCCGATACCGCCGTCACCAAGGCGAAGAAGCTGGTCCTGCAAGACAAGGTGCAGATGTTCATCGGCGGCTTGCTGGCCTCGACCGGCTATGCGCTGGCGCCGGTCAGCACGTCCGAAAAGACGCTCTATATTTCGTCGATCTCGTCGGCCGACGATCTGACGCAGCGTCAGCTCGGCAAATATCCATATTTCATCCGCACCAGTTGGTCGAGTTCGCTGCCGGAACAGCCGCTCGGCCAATGGGCGTGCGAGCAAGGCTACAAGAAGGTCGTGACCATCGCCGCCGACTATGCCTTCGGCTACGAGTCGGTCGGCGGGTTCCAGAAAGTGTTCGAGGACTGCGGCGGCAAAATCATTCAGAAAATCTGGCCTCCGCTCGGCACCAAGGACTTCGGGCCGTACATCCCGAATATCAAGGCCGACGCCGACGCCATCTTCACGCTGATGGTGGGACCGATGTCGCTGCAGTTTCCCAAGCAGTTGCGCGGCTCCGGCAACAAGAAGCCGATCGTCGCAGGCGGCACCAGCTATGACGAATTCGTGCTGCCCTTCATGGGCGACGAAGTAATCGGCGACGTCTCCGCGCTGCACTATAGCGCCGCGATCGAAACGCCGAAGAACGAAGCCTTCGTGAAGGCCTACCGCGCCAAGTATGGCAAGGTGCCGTCCTATTATTCGGAGAACAACTACACGACCGCTTTGTGGATCGATGAGACGATCAAGAAGGCGGGCGGAAAGTTCCCCGGGCCGCAGGAGTTCATCAAGCTGATGCAGGGCATCAAGGTGGACGCACCGCGCGGTCCCGTCGAACTCGACGAGATGCGCAACCCGATCGAGAACGTCTACATCAAGAAGGTCGAGAAGAAGAAGATGTTCGGCTATCCGAAGGACGAACTCTGGAACACCGTGATCAAGACCTACCCGCACGTCAGCCAGTTCTGGACTTACGGGAAGGACAAGTTCCTGGCGCAGCCGGTCTACAGCCGCGACTTCCCGCCCTGCAAGTTCTGTGAATAGGAACAATGACGGCCGGGGCTCCGCACCTGGAGCCCCGGTAGATTTTTAGGTTTGCTCAGAGGGTTGCATGAGTAGCGCAAGCGCGAACGGCGACGTACCCGTTCTCGAACTGAAAAATCTCTGCAAGAGCTTCGGCGGCTTGCAGGCCACCCGCAATGTCACGCTGCGCATCATGCCCGGCGACCGCCAGGCCATCATCGGCCCGAACGGCGCCGGGAAGACTACCTTGTTCAACTTGATCACCGGCATCTTCCCGGTGACCTCTGGCGATATTCTTTTGTTCGGCCAGGACGTTACCTCATGGCCGAGCCACCGGCGCACCGCCCTCGGCATGGCGCGCACGTTCCAGGTCACGAGCTTGTTTCCGAAATTGACCGTGCTCGACAATGTTCTGCTGGCGATCAAGGGCCTGAAATCATCGAAGTTCGTGATGTGGCGTTTTTTGTCGTCGTACAAAGAAGTCTACGAGAAGGCCTATAACCTGCTCGAAGGCGCCGGCTTCCTCGACCGCAAGGACACCGAAGTTCGCAATCTCTCGCACGGCGAACAGCGCCAGCTCGAGATTGTTCTTGGCCTGGCCAGCGATCCGAAGATTTTGCTGCTCGACGAGCCGGCCGCCGGCCTGTCGTCGGGCGAATCCACCGAGATGGCCAAGTTCCTGATGAAGCTCGATCCCGGTCTCGCCATTCTCTTGATCGAACACGACATGGACGTGGTGTTCGACGTCGCCTCGCAGATCTCCGTCCTTCACTTCGGCGAAGTTCTGGAAACCGGCACGCCGCAGCAGATTCATTCCAGCGCCAAAGTGCAAGAAATCTATCTCGGAACAGACTAACCCCATGGCAATTCTCGAAGTCCAGGACATCCATACCTATTACGGGGACGCCTACGTCCTCCAGGGTCTGTCTTTGCAACTGGAACAAGGACA
Source organism: uncultured Alphaproteobacteria bacterium (assembly GCA_963749625.1). Classification (GTDB taxonomy): domain Bacteria; phylum Pseudomonadota; class Alphaproteobacteria; order Rhizobiales; family Xanthobacteraceae; genus Pseudolabrys. The sequence continues at coordinate 76,625 of CAVVNY010000013.1, forward strand.
AATTCTTGGTCTTCTGGGCAGGAACGGCGTCGGCAAGACCACGCTGGTGAATTCCATCGTCGGCTTCAATCCGCCACGCCGCGGCAAAATCGTGTTCAAGGGCGACGACATCACGCAGAAATCCTCGTTCGAGACCGTGCGCAGCGGCATGGGCCTGGTGCCGCAGGGCCGCCGCGTGTTTCCGACGCTGGGCGTGGAAGAAAACCTGCTGGTGGCGGAACGCAGCCTCGAGCGGCATGGCTGGACGCTCGAGCGCGTCTACAACCTATTCCCGCGTCTGCGCGAGCGGCGCACCCAGCGCGCCAAGACGCTGTCGGGCGGCGAGCAGCAGATGCTGGCGATCGGCCGCGCGCTGATGACCAACCCCGACTGCCTGATCATGGACGAGCCGTCGGAGGGCCTGGCGCCGATCATCATCCAGGGCCTGTGGGAGGCGATCGGCAAGCTGAAGGAAGAAGGCCTGTCGATTCTTCTGGTCGAGCAGAGCGCGCATCTTGCGCTCAAGCTGGTCGACTATGTGCACGTGATGAGCAAGGGCCAGGTGGTCTATTCCGGCAAGCCGGAAGCGCTCAAGGCCAACGACGAGATTAAATCCAGCTATCTCGGGATTTAGGCGGCGCCAAACTCACGCCAGCGCGCGCATGCTGTCGTCGAATAGTTCGTCGACCGAGAACTTTCGCGGAATCAGCTTCTGGCGAAAGCTGTAATCGATGATGATCTCGAGCGAGCGGCGGTTTGCCTCGACGCCGAAACGCCAGGGATCGAGCGGGCCGCCTTCCGCCGGCGGCGCCGCGCGCCGGCTCTCGTGCAGCAAGCGGTAGATTTCCTTCACCACATCCGGGCGGGATTGCGCGATTGATTGGCGCACCACCATCATGTGGTTGACCGGCACGCCGCCATGCGTTTGCGCCCATTGGCGTGCAACCCCTTCCGCATCGGGGATGAGCGGCTTGAGCCGCTCGTCGGGCAACTTGTCGCCGACGATGGCGGCGTCGAGCTCGCCGTCCAGCAGCATCTGCGTCAGGTTTTTGCCCTCCGGCGCGCGCGTGACAAAGTCCGGGTCCTTGTATTCGGCGAGATGCGGGTCTTCGAAGGTGACCCAGCGGATGCTGGCGGTATCGACCCCGTAATCGTCCGCGAGAAAGCCGCGCACCCAGGCCCCGGTCGTCTGCGTATAGGCGCGCACGCCGACCCGTTTGCCCGAGAGATCGGATGGCCGCAACGGCCCGCGCTGCGGATTGTAGGCGATGGTGTGGTGCTGGCCGCGGCCGAGCACGGTCGCCGGAATCAGCGCATAGGGCTTGCCGTAGGTCCTGGCCTGCAGAAAAGTGACGATCGCCAGCTCGCCGAGATCGAACTTGGCTTCGCGCACCAGCGGTTTGAATGCGGTGTTGGACACCTTCACGTCGGCGAAGTCGAACTCGACGAGATCGGATTTGACCGCGCCATTTTTCAGCGCCGCCGTGTTCGGATAGCTGCCGAGCAGCGTGAAGAGCTTCAGCTTTTCGCTGGCCATGATTGCCTCCTCAGTCCGCGAGTGCCGGATAGAGGACCTGGGCGGTTTTGCCGAAGATCCATTCCTGATCGGCTGCCGGCAAGCAGCCCAGCGAGTCGCGCGCAACCTGCAAAATAGCCGGTAACGTGCCCTCGCTGGAGGGATAGTTCGAGCCCCACGCCAGCCGCGAGGGGCCGAACGCGGCAACCAGAGCCGGAAAGAAAGTCTCCGGCGTGGCCCGGCCGCGGCGCGCTTCGGCAAAGATCCGCGGCGTGAGTTTCAGATAGATGTTGGGGTAGCGCGCCAGATCGAACAAACTGGATGCTGCGTCGTAAGGCGGCCCATCCTCAAGCGCCGGACGCGCGCAATGGTCGAGGATGATGCGCACGTTCGGGAAGCGTATGGCCATGTTGACCGCCTGAGGAATCGCCTTGGCCGACATCTGCAGGCAGATCGATAGGCCGAGTTCGCCGGCCGAGGTCCACGCCGGGTAGGATTTCGGATCGTCGAGCCAGTTGGCCTGCTCGGACATGGTGCTGCCGAAGGTGAAAAGGCGCAGGCCGGTGAGCCCCTTGTTGCGCCAATAGCGCATGCGCTCAGGCGCGTCGGGCGCCAGCACATCGACCGAGAAAACGCCGGTGAAGCGCTTCGGATAGGCGGCCACCGCATCCGCGACATAGGAATTGTCGTGGCCGTAGCAGGTCGAGGCCTGCACGATCGCGGCTTTCCGCACGCCGGCCGTGTCCATGGCGGCGATCAGCTGTTCCAGCGTCACCGGCCGCGTGCGCGACCAATCGGACTGGTGGCCGCCGAGCGGCGCCAAGGGATAGCGCGCATTGTCGGCGGCAATGATATGCGGGTGGATATCGATGGCTTTCATCGAATTCGGTCCGGCGCTGATAGGAGACGCCGCCCCATCTCCCTGGGAAGAGGCCCCCTGCGTAGAGCAACGGCTTGCCCGCGTAAAGCGCATCGCCGCACAACCCACAATGCAGGCGGCGCATCGCCAGTGCCGCGCGACAAATCGTCCGGCGCCCCATGCAATGGTCATTGTCAGCACTGGCGCGCGTTCCTATTCTGCGCGCGGGCGACTCCATCAGGAACAAGATCATGCCGCATCCCGGCCCAGCCAGCCGTTTCGTCAATCGTGTAACCGTCCTCGCCGGCGGCGTGTTGCTGGTGCTTGCCGTCGCGCTCGCCGGCACATGCGCGCACGCGGACAGCTACCCGACGCGGCCGGTACGCATCATCGTTCCCTATGGGCCGGGCGGCATCGCCGACGTCACCATGCGCATGGTGGCGCAAGATCTCAGCAAGCATTTCGGCCAACAATTCTTCATCGAGAACCGTCCGGGCGCCGGCGGCGTCATCGGCATGCAGGCGGCGCTGGAAGCCCCGGCCGACGGCTACACGCTGACGATGATCGGCGGCGGCCTCACCATCGCCAAGGCTCTGTTCAAATCGTTGCCCTATGACATCGAGACCGACATCGTGCCGATCTCGACCACCGCCTCCTATGGTCTGCTGATCGCAACCAAGGCCGGCTCGCCCTACAAGACCATCAAGGACGTGATCGCCGCGGCCAAAGCACGTCCCGGCGCGCTGAATTTCGGAACCATCAACGCGGGCAGCACGCAGAATCTTTCCGCCGAACTGTTTCGCATCAAGTCCGGCATCAACGTCACGATCGTCCCGTACAAGACGACACCGGACCTAGCCAATGCCGTTTTGCGCGGCGACGTCGACGTCGCCTTCGAATACTTCGCCGGATTCCAGGCGCCCATCAAGAATGGCCAGATGACCGTGCTCGCCACCACCGGCCGCGAGCGCGCCGGCAATTTGCCAGATGTCCCGACGGCGGCCGAAAGCGGCGTGCCGGACTACGAGGTGACAAGCTGGAACGGGCTCGGCATCCGCAAAGGGGCGCCTGCCGCCATCGTCGCCGAACTCAATCGCGCCGTCGGCGAAGCGCTGAAGTCACCGCAGATTCAGAATTTCTCCAGCGCCGCTGGCATGGACGCGCGCGGCATGACGCCCGACGATTTACAGAAGGTCATCATAAGCGACGTTGCCAAATGGTCGCAGGTGATCGCGAAGGCGGGGATAAAAAAGCGGTAATTGAGGCGGACGGCGATTTTGGCGGCACCGGCCCGGCGGTGCCTAATTGCGCGACAACGCCGAAACGCCAATCCGCGGCGCTACGCCGCAACCGGGCTTTACAGAATGGAATACATTGGCCGATGATGGCCTTAGTTCGGTCCGTCGTCCTTGCAACGACGGCCCAGAATACGCTTTATGATATTCGGGTTGAATTCGGCTGTGCGGGCTGTTCAAAGATGCCCGCACAAAGCCGCTCAAAAAGTGCAGCCCCGCGAGGGGCCACAGAGGGAGGAATGCGATGTCTGGTAAAGTTACCCGCCGTAAATTTATGGCCGCCACTGCCGCCGGCGCTGCGCTCGCGGCGTTCAAGTTTCCGACGCCGGCGATCGCGCAAGCCGCGCCGTTCAAGCTCGGCTTGCTCACCGTCAAGACTGGCCCGCTCGCGCAAGGCGGTATCCAGATGGAACAGGGCGTGCTCACCTGGCTGAAGGAGCACAACAATACGATCGCCGGCCGCAAGGTCGAGTTCTTCTCCGCCGACACCGGCGGCAAGCCGGCCGGCACCAAGACCAAAGCGCAGGAACTGGTCGAGCGCGATAAAGTCGATGTCATCCTCGGGCCGCTCGCGGCCTTCGAACTGTTGGCGATTACCGACTATATCCGCGAGCACAAGACGCCGACGCTCAGCCTCGCCGGCGCCGACGATCTCACCCAGCGCCGGCCCAATCCGTTTTTCTTGCGGCCATCGGCGGCCTCCTCGCAGGCCATGCATGTGATGGGCCATTACGCGGCGAAGGAGATGGGCAGGAAGAAGGCCATCACCATCGATTACGATTTCGCCTTCGGCTACGAGCAGGAAGGCGGCTTCCAGGCGGCCTTCGAAAAAGAAGGCGGCTGCGTGGCCAACAAGCTGTGGGCGCCGTTGGGGACGCCTGACTACACGCCATACCTCGCGCAGATGAGCGGCATCGACGTTCTGTGCCAGGGCTTTGCCGGTTCCGGCCCGCTGGCCTTTATGAAGCAATATGCCAATGTCGGTCTCAAATTCCCGGTGGTGACCGGCGAGACCGGCGGCGACGATGCATTGCTGCATGCCTTCGGCGACGAAGCGGTCGGCATGATGAGCGCCTGCCCCTATACGCTCGACCTCGAGACCGACAGCAACAAGAAGTTCGCCCAGGCGATGTTCAAGGACTTCAACGTTGTGCCCGGTTTCTATGCCGCGGGCCTCTACATCAACTGCCAGGTGGTGGAAGCCGGCCTCAAGGGTGCCGGCGGATCGACCGAGGACAAGGAGAAGTTCATGGCCGCGCTCAAGGCCGTGAAGCTCAAGGACACGCCGCGCGGGCCGATCAGCTTCGACCATCTCGGCAATGTCGTCGGCAACTTCTACGTCCGCCGCATCGAAAAGAATGTGAAGAACGACTACGGGCTCAAGCTCTGGAACAAGACGCTCAAGACCTACGACAACGTCAGCCAGTTCTGGACCTGGCCGGAGAAGGAGTTCCTGGCGCACCCGGTCTATTCGCGCAACTATCCGCCGCTGAAGAAGTGCTGATTTGAAGCAACGATCTCCGCGGGCGCCGCACGTCGGCACCCGCGGACGATTACGGCGCGGCGCGAGCGAAAGACGGCGGATATGAATTTCTGGCTGCTGCTGACGGTCAACAGCATCACCTTCGGCAGCTTGTTGTTCCTGTTGTCGGCGGGCTTTTCCCTGATTTTCGGGCTGATGCGGATTCCGAACCTGACGCATGGCTCGCTGTTCATGCTCGGGGGGTACTTCGGCGCCACCTTCGTCGGCGGCATGCTCGGCATGATGTTCAATTTCTGGGTGGCGGCGCTACTGGCGGCAGTGCTGGTCGCCGTTTTCGGCGCCGTGCTCGAACGGCTATTGCTGCGCCAGTTACCCGGCCAGCAACTGGCGCAGGTGCTGGTCACGCTCGGCATCTCCTTCATGGTCGCCGATTTCTGCCTGATGGTCTGGGGCGGCGATCCGATTTCGGTGGCTGCGCCTGAAGGCCTCACCGGCTTTGTCCGCGCCGGCCCGTTGATTTTCCCGAACTATCGCCTCGCCGTCATCGTCATCGCCATCGTCGTGGCGATCGGCCTCTGGCTGTTGCTTGACCGCACCCGGCTCGGCGCCATGATCCGCGCCGGCGTCGACGATCCCGATATGGCGCGCGTCGTCGGCATTCGCGTCTCGCAGCTATTCACCATCGTCTTCGCGCTCGGCGCCGGCATTGCCGCTTTCGCCGGCGTCATCGGCGCGCCGATTTTGACGGTCTATCCCGGCATCGATCAGTACATGCTGCCGCTGGCGCTGGTGGTGGTCATTCTCGGCGGTTCGGGCAGCCTGCTCGGCTCCGTCGTCGGCAGCTTGGTCATCGGCTTCATCTACAATTTCGGCCAAGCACTTCTGCCTGAACTCGCTTATTTCGTGCTGTTCCTACCCATGCTGCTGGTGCTGATCTTCAGGCCGCAGGGCCTCTTCGGCAGGTTCATCCCATGAGCGCGCGCCTCATCGCCTTCGCCGTCGCGCTGGTGGCGCTCGTGACCCTGCCCTTTTGGCTGACCGGCGATTACTACATCAACGTCGCCAGCCAGATCCTGTTCTACGCCATCTTCGCGCTCGGCCTGAACATCCTCGCCGGCTACGCCGGACTGGTCTCGCTCGGCCACGCCGCGCTGTTCGGCATCACCGCCTATGCCGCCGCCTACATGTTGCAAGCTGGCTTCGGCCATATCGTCGCCATCCTCGCCGGGCTCGTTGCCGGACTGATCGCCATGGCGGTCTTTGCGGTACTGTCGCTGCGCGCGACCGGCATCGGTTTCATCATGATCACGCTTGCGTTGGGTGAGATCGTCTGGGGGCTGGCCTATCGCTGGATCAGCGTCACCAACGGCGACAACGGCATCAATGTGCACACGCGGCCGGTACCGTTCGGTATTTCGCTCGAGCCGCCGACCGCCTTTTATTACACCACGCTGATCGTGTTCGTGATCTCGGTAGCGGTGGTCACGATGTTCGTGCGCTCGCCGATGGGCGCCGCATTGATGGGCACGCGCGACCAGCCGCGCCGCATGAACGCGCTCGGCTTCCACGTCTGGGCGATCCGCTTCTGGGCCTGCATGTTCTCCGGGCTGCTCACCGCCGTGTCCGGTGTCCTGTTCGTCTACTACACGCAGTTCATCAGCCCGCAGACGCTGGAATTGACCTCCTCGGCCGAGGTGCTGCTGATGGTGATCTCCGGCGGCGCCGGCACGCTGCTGGGTCCGATCGTCGGTTCGGCGCTGGTCGTCATCGTCAAGAGCGTGGTGAGCGGCTACATCGAGCGCTGGAACATGCTGCTCGGCGCCATCTTCGTCGCCATCGTCATCTTGATGCCGGAAGGCCTGGTGCCGGGCAGCGCGCGGCTGTGGCGGCTGGCCTGGCGCAAAAAGAGCCCGTCCGGCAAGCCCGCTGCGGCGGAGGGCAAGCCATGAGCGCGCTCACCGTCAGCGGCCTGTGCAAGGCGTTCGGCGGCCTGCACGTGACCAACGAGGTCAGCCTCAACATCGAGCCAGGCGAGCGTCGGCTGATCATCGGACCCAACGGCGCCGGCAAGACCACGCTGTTCAACCTGATCACCGGCGAAATCAGCCCCGACAGGGGCTCGATCCATCTGCTCGGACAAGACATCACCCGGGTGCCGAGCCGGCGCCGCGCGCATCTCGGCATGGCGCGCACCTACCAGATCATCACTTTGTTTCCGCGCGACACCATCATCCACAACGTCGCCCTGGCGCTGCTCGGCCTGTCGCCGGCGCGCTGGAACCCGCTGACCGACCTCAAGCACCAGGGCCACCTGATCGAGCACGGCCGTGCCGCGCTGGAACGCGTCGGCCTCGCCGATATCGCCGAGCGGCCGCTGGCGCAGACCTCCTACGGCGAGCGCCGCCGCGTCGAGATCGCCATGGCGCTGGCGCAGAAGCCGAAAGTGCTGCTGCTCGACGAGCCGTTCGCCGGCCTGTCGATCGACGAGCGGCGCGACGTGCAGAAATGCCTGATGGCGATCCCGCGCGACGTCACCATGGTGATGATCGAGCACAACATGGACGTAGCGCTGGAATTCGCCGAGCGCATCACGCTGCTGCATTTCGGCGAGGTCATCGTCGAAGGCAACCGCGCCGAAGTGGTGGCCGATCCGCGTACCCGGGAGGTCTATCTTGGCCACTAGTGCGCTCAGTCTGCAGGCGGTCGAGGCCTATTATGGCGACAGCCATGTTTTGACCAACGTATCGTTCGAGCTCGGCGAGGCGCGCATGCTCGGTCTGCTCGGGCGCAACGGCGCCGGCAAATCGACCTGCATGAACGTCACCATGGGCCTGCTGCCGCCGCGCCATGGCGAGATCGTGGTGTTCGGCGAGCCCGTGACCGGCCTGTCGCCCGAAATGGTGGCGGCGAAAGGCGTGGCGCTGGTGCCGCAGGGCCGCCGCATCTTCAAGAGCCTGACGGTGCGCGAAAATCTCATGGTCGCCGCGCGCAAGCCGGATGCCGGCAGCAAGCACGCGCCGTGGACCGCCGAAACCGTGTTCGCGATGTTCCCGCGCCTGCACGAACGCCACAAGCAGATCGCCGCGCATCTGTCGGGTGGCGAGCAACAGATGCTGGCGATCGGCCGCGCGCTGATGGGCAATCCGCGCGTGCTGCTGATGGACGAGCCGTCGGAAGGCCTGGCGCCGCAGATCGTCGCCGAGGTGATGGCCACCATCCGCAAGCTGAAGGAAAGCGGACTGTCGATCGTGCTGGTCGAGCAGAACCCCAGGCTCGTTTTTGACGTCGCCGACGACATTGTCATCCTCAACACCGGCCACGTCGTGGTCGTCTCCACGCCGGCGCAATTGGACAAGGACGGCGTCGATTTGCGCCAGCATCTCGGCGTTTTCTAAAACAGAAATACAGAAGGGCATCTGCAATGGAAGTCTGGAACAAATACGCGAACACCGCAGCCCGCGAGCACGGCAAGCCGGGGCGCGAGGCGCGGCCGAAAAGCCTCACCCTCGACATGCACGCCCATGTCGCGGTGCCGCGCGTTGCCGAGATCGTGACCCCGCATCTCAAGAACGCCACCGATCCGCTGGTTTCGGAGTCGACGCCCGAGACGCAGGCCCTGATGGCCAAGCAGGCCGCCGACATCAAAACGCGCATCGCCACGACGGACGAACGATTCGCCGTGATGGATGATATGGGCGTCGACATGCAGCTCATCTGCCCGGCGCCGCCGCAAATCTATTATTACCTTCCGCTCGACGTCGGCGTGCAGGCCGCGCGCGCGCTCAACGACGGCATCGCCGAATATGTCGGCAAGCACAAGGACCGGCTGGTCGCGCTTGGCGGCGTGCCGATGCAGGACGGCAACGAGGCGGCCAAGGAGCTTGAGCGCGGTATGAAGCAGCTCGGCTTCAAAGGCGTCGAGATTCTCACCAACGTCAATGGCAAGGAGCTTTCCGATCCGGCCTTCGCACCGTTCTGGAAAAAGGCCGAAGAACTCGACGCGCTGGTATTGATCCATCCGACCGGTTTCACCCAGCCGCAGCGTTTCGGACGCTTCTATTTCAACAACGTGATTGGTAACCCGCTCGACACCACGATGGCGCTTCACTACCTGATCTTCGACGGCGTCTTTGAACGGCATCCCAAGCTTCGCGTGCTGGCCGTGCACGGCGGCGGCTTTCTTGGCGCCTATTCCGGCCGCATCGATCATGCCTGGGGCGCACGATCGGATGCGCATGGCGACTTGCCGAAGCCGCCGACCACTTATCTGCGGCGGAACGTCTATTTCGACACGGTGGTCTTCACGCCGCATCAGCTTGAGGCGCTGGTGAAGACCTATGGCGCCGACCGCATTGTGCTCGGCACGGACTATCCCTTCGACATGCTGGAGTACGACCCGATCGGCCATGTCGCGTCGGTCGAAAGCCTCGACGACGCCGCGCGCTCAGCGATCTGCGGCGGCAACGCCAAGAAGATTCTCGGCCTCTAGCCGCCAGACACGGCAGACGGCTATAGTGCCTGCGGACAATCAACCGCAGGCACCGTCCCCATGCGCCGCACCGATGCGGTCCATTTTGCGCTGATGCTGGCGGCAGTGGTGCTCGCTTATCTGCTGCCGTTCGAGCTGGTGCTGCTGTCCTACGTCTTTCTCGGGCCGGCCCACTACCTCACCGAGATTTCCTGGCTGCATGACCGCAAATATTTTCTGCCCCATCGCGGGATCGCGCTGGCGCTGCTCGTCGTTGCCTTGGCGGTGAGCTTCGTCGAGAACGCCACCTGGTTCGGCGTCATCGTTTGGATCGCTTTCATCGTCTGCGCCCTGCTCGCCGGCGCCCGCACTGCGCTGCAGGGCATGATCCTGGTGATGGTGGCCGTGGCGGCAACGGCATTCCTGTCAAGTCATGGCCCCGGCTTTGCGATCGTCGGTGTATTGCTGCCGACGCTGGTGCATGTCTCGCTGTTCACCCTGGTGTTCATGACCTTGGGCGCCATGCGCTCGCGCAGTCCCGCGCAATTCGGTCTGGTGGCGGCCTATCTTGCGGCCATCGTCCTGATCATGGTGATTCCGCCGAAATCGGCGACGGCGATCCCTGCGCTCGCCACCCTCGCGCATGACTCGTTCGGCAACGTACCGCAAGCGCTCGGCCGGGCACTCGGCATGCCGAATCTGCGGCTTGACGCTCGGCTCACCGGCTTGCTGTCGTTCGTCTACACCTACCACTATCTCAACTGGTTCATTAAAGCCGAGGTGATCCGCTGGGCCGACGTGCCGAAATCGCGGCTGGCGCTCGTCGCCGCGGCCAGCATCGCCGCGACGGCGTTCTACTTCTACGATTACCAATTGGGCTTCGCGCTGCTGCTAAGCCTGAGCCTCACGCATGTCCTGCTCGAGTTTCCGCTCAACAGTTTGAGCATACGACAGCTCGGCGCGCTCGCCGGCGAGAGCCTGGTGCGGCGGCCACGGCAGCGCGCCTGACCGCATTCACGCGTACAAGAAAATCCAGCACCGCCGTCTCCGCGATCACGGCGGCGTCGGTGCTGTGCATTCCGGCGCGCGTGCGCTCCTCCTGCGTCTGCGTCGCCTGCAGATAGGCGCCGAGATGGCGCGCGCGCTCGATGATACGGGTGTTCTCGGGCAAGCGCGCCGCCTCGTAGCGCCGAAGCGCCGCCGGCACGTCGGGCTCGGCCTGCAATGCCTGCACCAGCGCGGCGGCGTCGTCCGCCGCCTTGGAGACGCCGGCGGCCACGTGCGGGCGCGCCACGAAAGCCGCATCGCCCAGAATCGCCACCCGGCCGAACGCCATGCGCGGCGATTCCAGATCGTAGATCGGTTGCAGGATCGGTTCGTCGATCAGCCGCACGATCTGGCGAAAATGCGGTCCCGCCAGCCGCTCGGCATCCGCCCGCATCTCGGCGATCGCCTCGCGCCGGATCAGCGGCGGCGGAATCGAGATGGCATGCTTGGTGCCCCGCTCATCGGTGAGCAGCCACTGCAGCTTCGTTTTCTCTTCCGCCGGCCGGTACCATACGACGTTGTAGCGGCGATGGCCGGGGCGCAGATCGTTGTCAGGCCCGGCGACCGGATAGCCGAGCAACTGCTCGCCCGGCGGCAAAGTGAACGTCATGTATTCGAACAAAGCGCGATGGGTGTCCGGCGGAATGGCGTCTTCCGCGATCAGCGCGCGCCAGGCGCAATAGCCAGCGTAAAGCGGTACGGCTTCGGGCAGCGCCTGCTGGCGCACGGTGGAACGCGTGCCGTCGGCGCCCACCAAGAGATCGGCCTCGATCGTTTCGCCATCGGAAAACCGCGCCAGCACCGAATCGGCGCCGGGTTCGAAAGCGGCGAGCCCGCGCCCGCGGTGATAGTGCTCGGGCGGAAAGGCGTCGCGCAGCAGCCGGTAGACGCGCTCCCAGGCCGTTAGCACCTGCGGGCACTCGATCTCCTCGGTGACGCGATCTTGCCGGTCGAGAATCTTGCGGGTGGTGATGTGCACGCCGAGCGCATCGGTGGCGAGGCCGAGCGCCCGCAAGCGGTCGATCAGCTCCTGTTGGGCGACGATGCCGGCGCCGCGGCCGGACAGTTCGCTCTCCACGCGCTCGTAGATATCCACGCTCCAGCCGGCCCGGCGCAGCATCAGCCCGCTCAGCAAGCCGCTCATCGAGCCGCCGATAATAACCGCCCTACGCCCGGCCAAAGGATCGCCCTCAATCTTTCCGTTTACCGAAATATGCTATATATGACGGCAAATAGCACCGGAGGAATTTCCATGGCTCTGAGCATGCTCGATAAGGCCGCCGAGAAGAAAGACAAATCGCAATGGCCGGCGGAGCTCACCGCCGAATTCGAGCGCGAAGCGAAGAATCCGAACCCCTGTGTCGGCTCCACGCTGCTGTCGGAGACCGAACGCACGCGCGTATGGATCATCCGTCTCGCCCCCGGCGAGCGCATCGGGTTCCACCGGCACGTGCTGGATTATTTTTGGACCTCGGTCAATGGCGGCCGCGGCCGCCAGCATGTGCATGACGGCACCACGGTCGAATACACCTATGCGCCGGGCGAGACGCGGCACGAGACCTACGGCAAGGGCGAATTCAAGGTGCACGATCTGGAAAATCTCGGCGACCAGGAAATGGTGTTCATGACCGTCGAGTTCAAAGACAGCGCCAACAAGCCGATGGCCTTGCCCGCTGGAGTCCGGCCGCAAGCCGCCGCCTGAACAAACGGTTTACGATAGCGCCCGCCCCGGCCATGGTCCGCGGCGGGCGTTTCGCTTTGCCGCAGTCGCATGATCCCGAAAAGTGGGAACCGGTTTTCGGATAAGATCATGTGCAAATGGGCAGAATCTCCGGTTCAATTGATCGATCAATGGACTAGCCAAGCCGCCAGGCTTCCTGCAAACTGCCGCGCGAAGCTCCGGGGACGACAATCCGGGCAAAGAAAAAACGGGTCTAAAGGGGAAACAAAGCCAGCCATTTCGATACGCAGGTCGCGACCACTTGCATCGTGCCGCACGATGCGCCGCCGGTGGCCGTTCGCACCGCGCGATCTGCCTGATCGAATGCGCCGGTTGAAAGCGGCATGGACATTTCCTGGGATCTCCTGATCAACGCTATTGTCGCGGGGCTATTGCTCGGCGCCTTCTACGCCGCCGTCACCGCCGGCGTGTCGATCTCGTTCGGCATGCTCGACATTGTCAATATCGCGCATCCGGCCTTCATCATCCTCGGCTCCTACATCGCCTATTTCGTCAATATCAATTTCGGCGTCGACCCGATCGTGGTGAGCATCCTTGCGCTGCCGGCGTTCTACGCGCTCGGCGCGGCGGTTTATCAGGTCTACTACGTGTCATTTGAAAAACGCGGCCAGGAATCCCTGCGCGGCCTGGCGTTTTTCTTCGGACTGCTGTTCGTCACCGAAGTGTCGCTGATCCTGGTGTTCGGCGTCGACTACCGTTACGTCGAAGCCGCCTATATCGGCCCCAGCGTGCATCTCGGTTTGATCGAATTGCCGCTGCGCATGCTTGTGCCCTGTCTGGTGGCATTGGCGATGTTCGGCACGCTGCAGCTATTCGTCACCCGCACCTTCCTCGGCCGCGCCATCATGGCGGTGTCGCAGGACCAGTTGGCCCTGCAGTTGATGGCGGCCGATCCGATCCGCATCAAGCGCATCGCCTTCGGCATCTCGATCGCCGCCGCCTCGATCGCCGGCGCGCTGCTCATCATCATTCAGCCGGTCGAACCTTCGGTCGGGCGCGAATATATCGGCCGCGTGTTCGCCATCTGCGTCTTGGGCGGGCTCGGCAGCATGCCGGGCACGCTGATTGCGGCCATGCTCCTCGGCGTGGTCGAGAGCCTGACCTCGACGTTCTACGGTCCATCCTGGTCGCCCGCGGTGGCGTTCGGTTTCCTTCTTCTGACGCTCGCCTTCCGGCCGGCGGGACTTTTGGGACGGTAACCCGTGAACGCCGTGAAATTCTCAAGCATCGCGATCGGCGTCGGCCTTATCGTCATGGTCTTCGCCAATTGGCTACACCTCGATTATTTCTATTTCGCCGGCTACACGATCCTGCAATTCGTCGTGCTGGCGACGGCCTGGAACATCCTCGGCGGTTATTGCGGCTATGTGAATTTCGGCTCGGCGGCGTTTTTCGCGCTCGGCGCCTATTCGTCGGTTTTCATGCACAAAATCTATCCGCTGCCGGTGCCGCTGTTGATGCTGATCGGCGCGATAGTGTCCGGCGTTGTCGGACTCGGCATGGGTTATCTGACGCTGCGACTGCGCGGCTCGTTCTTCGCCATCGCCACACTCGCGCTGGCGGTGGTGCTGCAGACGCTGGTGGTGAACTGGGACTTCGTCGGCGGCTCGCGCGGCGCCTACATCATCCGCCCGGAGACGATCGAAATCGCCGGCTTCGAGATCAACTATATCGCCTATCTGTTCGCGCTGATGCTGGGGCTGGCGGTGATCGCCTTGACCACCGCGCGCACCATCGAACGCTCGCAGCTCGGCTTCGGCTTCGCCACCATCCGTGACGACGAAATGGCGGCGGAAGCCTCCGGCGTGCCGACGCTGCGCCTGAAGCTGATCGCCACCACGCTGTCGGGCGCCTTCATGGGCATGGCCGGCGCGCCGTTCCCCTATTACATCGGCTATCTGCAGCCGGCCTCGGCATTCGGCCTGGAATATGCGGTCAACTCGATCGCCATGCCGATGATCGGCGGCACCACCTCGTGGATCGGCCCGCTGGTCGGCTCCATCCTGCTCGGCTCGCTGCAGCAGATCGCCACCGTCACCATCTCCTCGGCGGTCAACCTGCTGATCGTCGGTCTGCTGCTGGTCGCCTTCGTCATCATCGCGCCCAACGGCCTGGTCGGGCTGGTGCAGGAACGCCTGCGCGCGCGGAGGAAGCCATGAGCGCGCTGCTGCACGTCGACAATATCAGCAAGCGCTTCGGCGGCTTCGTCGCGCTCGACGGCATCGACCTCGAGGTGCAGGCGGGCGAACGGCTCGGGCTGATCGGACCGAACGGCTCGGGCAAGAGCACGCTGGTCAATTGCATCTGCGGCACGCTGCAAAATGAAACCGGCAGCGTCCGCTTCGACGGCCAGGCGCTGGACGGGCTCGCCGCCCATCAGCGCACCCATCGCGGGCTGGCGCGCAGCTTCCAGCTGCCGCGGCCGTTCCACAGCATGAACCTCGCCGACAATCTGCGCATTCCGCTGCTCTACACCGTGCATGCGCGCCTGGGGCCGTTGCGTTCGGCCGGCGATCTCGACGCGCGGTGCCACGAACTCCTCGACATGTTCGGGCTGGCGCAGAAGGCCAAGCAGATGCCGCGCGATCTGACGCAGGTCGAGATGCGCAAGCTCGAGCTGGCCCGCGCCATGGCGGCGGAGCCGAAACTGCTGATCGCCGACGAGTCGATGGCCGGGCTGTCGCATTCCGAGATCGAGGACATCCTGGCGCTGCTGTTGAAGTTGAACGAGCGCGGCATCACCATCATCCTGATCGAGCACATCATGAGCGCGGTGATGAGCTTCTCGCAGCGGCTGGCGGTGCTGGTGTCCGGCCGCAAGGTCGCCGACGGCAAACCGGAAGACGTCGTGCGCGACCCCGAAGTGGTGAGGGCGTATCTTGGGCAGTAGTCTCACCATCGAAAACGTGCATGCCGCCTACGGTTCGGTGCGGGTGATCGAGGACGTCTCGATGACGGTGAACGCCGGCGAGACGGTGGCGCTGCTCGGCACCAACGGCAACGGCAAAAGCACGCTGATGAAGTGCATCATGGGCATTTTGCGCCCCGTGGCCGGCCGCATCATCGCGGACATCGACGGCGAGAAGCACGACCTGGTCGGCATGAAGACCGAGCAGATCGTCGATCTCGGCATCGCGCTGGTGCCGGAAGGGCGCCGGCTGTTCCCGAAATTGACGGTGGAGGAGAACCTGATGCTGGGCGCCTTCCGGCCCAAGGCGCGCGCCCAGATCAAGGAGAATTACGCGTTCTGCTGCGAGGCGTTTCCGCGCCTGGCCGAGCGGCGCAACCAGCTCGCCGGCTCCATGAGCGGCGGCGAGCAGCAGATGCTGGCGCTCGCCCGCGCCCTGATGCTGGCACCGCGCATCCTGCTGGTGGACGAGCCGTCGGTGGGTCTGGCGCCGCTTCTGGTCGCCCGCACCATCGACGCCATCAAGGAGCTCAAGGAGCACTACCAGCTCACGGTCCTGATGGCCGAGCAGAATTTCACGCAAGCCATCCGCATCGCCGACCGCGGCTATGTCATCGTGCACGGCAAGATCGCGTTCGAGGGCGGCTCGGCCGCCGAGCTCAACAACAACGATTTGATCCGGAAGTTTTATCTGGGGATGTGAGTGCATTTGTCTCGTCATGGCCGGGCTTGCACGCCGGCGCAGCCGCTTGAGGGACGCGACTGTGCCCGCCTACTCGGAATCACCGGGACAAGCCCGGTGATGACAGCGAGACTTCGTTTGCGCTCGCGCTCGGGACAGGAAAAAAAAAACGGCGCGGGATTTCTCCCGCGCCGTTTCGGTTCGCCGTGAAGGCTTGGCTTACTTCGCCTTCTCGTACGGATAGATCACCTTGCCGGTCGCCAGCGACGCCGGCGTCAACACGGTCTGGTACGACATACCGCGCCAGACATCGAGACCGGCGCCTTCCTTGATGCCGTGATACTGCACCTGCATCATGCCGGACTTGGTCCACTCGCCGCCGGGGCCGTAGCTCCAGTCGCCCATGATGGTCTTGTGCCGGGTTCTTGCGCAGATAATCGGCGATCTTGCCGTCGTCGAGGCTCTTGGTCGCGCTGACGGCATTGCCCAGCATGCTGATATAGGCATAGCCCCAGCCGCCCAGATAATAGCCGAGCGGATCGACACCGGCGGCCTTGGCCTGGTCCTGGTATTTTTTGAAGAAGGCCGCGGCCGGCGCCATCATCTTGTCGGACGGCACCCAGGTCTCGTAGTTGACGATGCCGTTGAGCTTGGGCCCGAGCTTGTTCTTGAACACGGTCGCCTGCAGACCGACCATGGCGCCGCCGATCAGCTTCGGCTTGTAGTTCGCCTCGTTGACCGCGAGCGCAATGCCGACCGACGAGAGCGGATAGGAGCACACCACCACCAGATCGGCGTTCGAGGCCTGCAGCGCGCGCACGATCGGCGAGAAGTCGGTCGTGCCCGGCGGGAAGCTCTTGTCGTAGACGATCTTGACGCCGAATTCCTTGGCGTTGGCGCGCGCGCCTTCGCAGGCGTTACGCGAGAATTCCGCGTCCTCGGCGGTCAAGGCGACCGTCTTCGGTTTCGGGTTCTGCTGCATGGCGACCTGGAAGAAGCCTTCGGTGAACGATGGCTTGGTCTTCGGGCCGGTCGGCAGCACCGAGAAGTAGTTCTTGTATTTGAACTCGGCGTTCACATCGAGCGCGAACAGGCTGATGAAGGTCTTCTTCTTCTGGATGACGATCGGCATGGCCGGCGCCACCATGTTGGTGGCATAGGGACCGACCACCAGATCGACTTTGTCGACGTCGAGCAGCTTGGTGTAGATGCCGGGAACGGTCGAGGGATTGGATTGGTCGTCGTAATAGACCAGCTTGACCGGACGGCCGAGCAGACCGCCCTTGGCATTGGTCTCCTCTTCCCAGATCTTCATGCCGAGCAGCGCCTGTTTGCCGTTCGGTCCGAGCGGGCCGGTCTGCGCCATGCTGAAGCCGATCTTGATCGGCTCCTTGCTTTGCGCATGCGCGCTTACCACGACCATCGCGCTGGCCGCGGCGAAGGCCGCGGCGCCCGCAATCCACGCGAGTGTCCTGGATTTAACGTCTTGCATCATGTCGTCCTCCCGATAGTTTCGTTTTTTTAGGTAGCCCGATAATGACAGCGCCTGGGGCAATGGTCCACCCGCGCCGTGTGCCGACCCCGCCTATTCGCATTGCCGCAATCAGACACGGCGCGGCCTTTCGACCGCGCCGCATCGAAAGTCCCAATCCCAAGCGTGGGCAGCTTGTTGGGACGGCCGATTACCTCGCCTTTTCGTAGGGGTAGATCACGCTGCCCGACTTGTATTCGGCCGGCGTGATGATCACCTCGACTTTCGGATCCTTGAACTCGGCCGCGTCATGTCCCTTGATGTCGCGGAACTGCGCCTGCAGCACGCGCCCCTTCGCCCATTCGCCATTTTTGGCGAACTTGATCTTGCCAACCACAGTATCGAACGTGTGGCTGTGCATATAGGCGGCGAGCTTGGCGTCGTCGGTGCCCTTGGTCGCGGTGATGGCGTCGCCAAGCACCTGCAGGTAGGCGTACCCGTAGGGCCCCATGTAATAGCCGAGCGGGTCGACGCCGGCCTTGGCCGCGCGCTCCTGATACTTCTTCATGAACGCATCGGTGCCGTCGAACATCAAGGATTTTGCCGGCAGCCAGAAGTCGTAGTTCATGAAGCCATTGAGTGCCGGACCGAGTTTCACCTTGAACACGGTCGATTGCAGGCCGACCATGCCGCCGCCGATCATCTTCGGCGTGAACTTGGCTTCGTTGACCGCCAGCACCATGCCGACCGAGTCGAGCGGATAGGAGCAGATCACCACCAGGTCCGGATTGGTCGCCTGGATCGCGCGCACGATCGGCGAGAAATCGGTGGTGGAAGGCGGATAGCTCTTGTCGTAGACGATCTTGAGGCCCGCCTTCTTGGCGTTGATGCGCGCGCCGTCCGAGGCGTTCTTGGAGAACTCGGCGTCGGCGGCCACGATCGCGACCGTCTTTGGCTTCGGATGCATCGCCATCGCCGTGTCGAAGAATCCTTCGGTGAAGGACGTCGTCGGCGTCGGCCCGGTCGGGATCATCGCGAAGTAGCGATCGTAATTGAACTCATGATTGACGCCGAGGCCGAACAGGCCAAGGAACGTCTTCTTACGCTGCATGACGATCGGCATGGCCGGCGCCAACATATTGGTGCCGTAGCCGCCGACAATGACATCGACTTTGTCGACGTCGAGCAGCTTGGTGTAGATGCCGGGCACCGTCGACGGATTGCTCTGGTCGTCGTAGTGCACGAGTTCGACCGGACGGCCGAGCAGGCCGCCCTTGGCATTGATTTCCTCGACCCAGATATCCATCGCGAGCATGGCTGACTTGCCGTTCGGCCCGAGCGGGCCGGTCTGCGCCATGCCGAAGCCGATCTTGATCGGCTTCTTGTCTTGCGCACTCGCCGACATCGCAAACGTCGCGAATACGGCAAGCGCCGCCGCCGTCCCCACCAGGCCGGCAAACGCCTTCGATTTTAGGTAACGCACCATGGTCTCCCTCCCTGATTTTATTCTCGTTTTACGGGAGTTTAGGCCAAATCGGGCGGCCCACGCTAGTGGGCCGCGCCGATGTTGGGGCGTTGCTAGACGCCCTCAACCATGATGGTTTCGACCTCGCCGGCGCCGCTGCGCCGGAATGCCGCGGCCTTATTGTATTCCGGCGACGTGAAGCAGGCGGCGCCCTGCTCCAGGGTCGGAAACTCGATCACGATGAAGCGGTGGAACTTGTCCGGACCTTCCATGATCTGGAAACGGCCGCCGCGCGCCAGCACCTTGCCGCCGAACTTCTCGATGATGGCGGGCACGAGATCGGTATATTTCTTGTACTCGACCGGATCATTGATCTTCGAGCGCGCAACCCAATAAGCGGGCATGGTGTAACCTCCTGGACAGTGACGTTGCTGTGATTGAGACTGACGGAAAGATATAACAGCAACATCGGTCATAGCGACATGGCACGCAAGATCATCGACATCTCGGTGCCGCTCGAAAACGATGTGCCCGCCGACCCGCCCGGCTACGGTCCCAAGATCGACTACCTCGACCATCAGGCTACCGCCGCCGATGTCCTCAAATTTTTTCCTGGGCTGAAAAAGGAAGACCTGCCCGACGGCGAAGGCTGGGGCATCGAATGGGTGCGGCTATCGACCCATTGCACCACCCATCTGGACGCGCCCTATCACTTCGCCTCAACCATGAATCACGGCCAGCGCGCCATCACCATCGACGAGGTGCCGCTCGACTGGTGCATGCAGCCAGGCGTGAAGCTCGACTTCCGCAACTTCCCCGATGGCTACGTGGCGAGCGCCGCGGATGTCGAGGCCGAGCTCAAGCGTATCGGCCACACGCTGTCGCCGCTTGAAATCGTGGTGGTGAATACCAGCGCGGGCGAAGCCTACGGCCGGCCCGATTACGTCGCCAAAGGCTGCGGCATGGGCCGCGAGGCCACGCTCTATTTGCTCGAACGCGGCGTGCGCGTGACCGGCACCGACGGCTGGAGCTGGGACGCACCCTTCATTTACACGGTGAAGAAATACGCCGAGACCCACGATCCCAAGCTGATTTGGGAAGGCCATCGCGCCGGGCGCGAAATCGGCTACTGCCATATCGAGAAACTGCACAATCTCGAAGCCCTGCCGCCGAGAGGCTTCACGGTGAGCTGTTTTCCAGTGAAAGTGCGCGGCGGCTCGGCCGGCTGGACGCGGGCAGTGGCGATCATCGATGGTTGATCGGCAAATCAAAAACCTGAGCGTCGACCCCGAGCGATTGTGGGACGACCTGATGCTGACCGCCAAGATCGGCGCGACGCCGAAAGGCGGCATTTGCCGGCTGACGCTGACCGAACTTGACCGCGACGTGCGTGACTGGTTCAAGGCGCAAACGCAGGCGCTCGGCTGCACGGTCACCGTCGACGACATGGGCACGATGTTCGCGCGGCGTCCCGGCCAGCGCACCGACATTGCGCCCATCGCCATGGGCAGCCATCTCGACACCCAACCGACCGGCGGCAAGTTCGACGGCGCGCTTGGCGTGCTCGCCGCGCTGGAAGCTATGCGCACCTTGCAGCGCGCCGGCTACGAGACCTTCGCCCCCGTCGAAGTCGTCAATTGGACCAATGAGGAAGGTGCACGCTTCGCGCCGCCGATGATCGCCTCCGGCGTGTTCGCCGGGGTCTACAGCCGCGATTGGGCTTGCGCCCGCGCCGACCGCGGCGGCGAAACCTTCGGCAACGCGCTCGACAAAATCGGCTATCGCGGCGCGCAGCGTTGCGGCGACCACAGGCTGTCGGCCTTTTTCGAACTGCACATCGAGCAGGGCCCTTATCTGGAGGCCGAGGGCAAAGACATCGGCATCGTCACCGGCGTGCAGGCGATGCGCTGGTACGAGATGACGATCGTCGGCCAGGATACTCATGCCGGCACGACGCCGATGCCGCGCCGGCGCGACGCGCTGCTCGGCGCTGCGCGCGTGGTCGAAGCCGTCAACCGGGCCGCGCGGCAGTTCCCAGAAGCGGTCGGCACCGTCGGCATTCTCGAAGTCAAACCCGGCTCGCCGAACGTGGTGCCCGGCGAAATCTTCCTCACCATGGACCTGCGCGATCCCGACGCCGCCGTGATCGAGCGTATGGAAAACGAGATTGCCGCACAGGCGCGCGGCATCGCCGGCGAGCTTGGACTTGAAATCGCGATCAAAACGATTTCCGCCGAGCCAGCGGTGCAATTCGACGCCGGCTGCGTCGCCGCGGTGCGTGCGGCCGCGGCGATTTCCGGCTACGCCGCCCGCGACATGATCTCGCGCGCCGGCCACGACGCCGCTTTCGTGTCGCGCGTCGCGCCGGCGGCGATGATCTTCGTGCCGTGCAAGGACGGCATCAGCCACAACGAGGCGGAATATTCATCCAAGGAGCAATGCGCGGCCGGCGCGCAGGTGCTGCTGCAGGCCGTGCTCGACTACGACCGGCAATTGGCCGAACGGTTCGGGAAATAGGGCCCTTTCATCCGCTCGTCCCCGCGAAAGCGGGGACCCAAGACGGTAATCGTTTCACGCTGCGACCGGGGCTCTGGATTCCCGCTTGCGCGGGAATGAGCGGAGATTTCGGCTATGCCGCATTGCGCGCGTGCAGCGCCATGGCGACCAGCGCCGAGCCGCCGAAAATCATGTTGATGCCGACGAGAAGTCCGATCGCCCAGGCCGCGGTGCTCGGCAAGCCGCCGAAAACCAGCGCGGCCAGCACCAGATCGACGATGCCGCTCATCAGCATCCAGCCCCATCGGCCGGATAGCTCGCGTTTATGATCGAGCGCAAACATGATCGAGGCGGCGCCCTCAATGATGAAGAACGCGATCACGACGATGGTGAGCGAGAGCGCGCCGCTGATCGGCCGCGCCAGCAGTAAAACGCCGACCACGATGCCGAGCAAGGCGGAGACAAGCGACCACCAGAAGCCCGGCGCATGGCGCATCATGAAAGTGGTGAACAGGCCGAAGACGCCGCTGAGCAGAAACAGCCAGCCCAGCAAAATCGTCACCGCCAGCGTGGCGATCGGCGGCACCAGGATGGCGATGGCGCCCAGCACCAGCAGGACGATCCCTTCGGCGAGATAGAGCTTCCAATGGTCGTGCAGCGCGGTCGCGACCGCGCGTTGAATTCCGGCGATATCGGGCTGATTGGCGGACATGGCAATCTCCTCTAGCCCCCCAATACCATCATAGCCATTTTTCAGAACGGCGGGCTGCGCCGAGGCGGATTATTTTTCGACCCAGTCGGCACATTTCTGCACGGCGGCGTCCGCGCCCCAGGGCTGAATCGGTACGGTGGAGGTCGAATTCTTCGGCGAGCCTTCGATCAGGCGGTCGCTGTAGACCATGTAGACTAGGACGTTACGCTTGGTGTCGCAGCCGCGCACGATCTGCATCTTCTTGAAAAACAACGAGCGGCGTTTGCGGAATACGTCCTCGCCTTGCGCGAACTTGGCCTTGAAATGGATCGGGCCGATTTGCCGGCAGGCCAGCGAAATGTCGGAGACTTCCTCGGCGACACCGATCCAGCCTTTCAGGCCGCCGCGCTCCGGCACCGTGAAATGGCAGGCAACACCCTCGACCTCGGGGTCGTCGAGGCCATAGGTGGCGAGCTTGTCGTTCGGCGTCAGCAGCTTGAACACCGTCGAACGTTTGAAGATGAGGTCCGGCTCGTCGGCTGCCCGCGCCGGCAGAACGCTGAGAACGGCGAAGCCGGCGACGAGCAGAGCAAAAAATGTGCGCAAGAAAACCTCCACGTCACGATGGTTGGCGTTCTGGCGAGATAGGAATTGCCGGCAACCAGCGGAAGGGGCGGAAAGGCCGCTTCCCTTGTCGCTAGCGGGTCCAGGGGAAGAGATTGGCCGGGAAATCGGCCGCGGAGCGCCGCGGCGGACGCCTCGCGCAAATTCGGCCGCGGGCCCGTCTCCGGCTCGACCACTTTGCGATAGAGGTGCCAGGTCGCGTGCCCGAGCACCGGCAGCACTACCGTCAGGCCGAGGAAAAACGGCAGCGAGCCGAGCGTCAGCAGCGCGGCGACGATCAGGCCCCAGGCCGCCATGACCAGCGGATTTTCCGCGACCGCGCGGATCGAGGTCAGCAACGCGACCGCCGCGCCGACGTCGCGGTCGAGCAGCATTGGAAACGACACCACGGAGATGGTCAGCACCGCCACGGCGAAGCAGAAGCCGACCGCATTGCCGACGACGATCAGGTTCCAGCCGGCCGGCGTGGTCAACACTTCATGGATGAAGCTCGCGACCGATGCCGGTGGTGCGTAGCCGAAATCCGCCACGTAGATCGCGTTGGCGATGGCGAGCCAGACCGCGACAATCACAAGCAGCAAAATGCCGAGCGCCACGATCGCGCCGATCGACGACGACCGCAGCACGTCGAAAGCGTGCGTGGCCGCCCCCGGCAATCCGGCTTCGCGGCGCCGGCTCAGTTCGTAGAGCCCGAGCGCCGCCACTGGCCCGACCAGAATGAAGCCGCTCGCCAGCGGGTAGAGCAGCGGCAGGATCGAATAGCCGAAGGCCAGCCGCGCCAGCACCAGGCCGATGATCGGATAGATCACGCACAGGAACATGGCGTGCGTCGGCATTGCCATGAAATCGTCGAGGCCCTTGGCAAGGGCGTCCTTGAGGTCGGCGAAGCCGATGCGGCGAATGGATGGTCGCGCCGGATTGATCCCAGCGCCGAGCAGGATATGCGAATGCGCCATGATGGACTCCTGAAACCCGGTGTTCCGGTGGCCGTGAAACTTGAAATGACTTAGGAACCGCTCGAAGGCTCCCGGTCGTCCCATGAGCCACGAATGCGCCAGCTTAACGCGATCTCGCGATTTCCGTTCCTCAAAATCCCGTGTACGGGCCTGCGATACCTTTCGCTCACGCCCACAGCCGTTCGTTCTCCAGACCCTTGTAGATGCCGGCGACGTAATCGCCGTAGCCGTTGAAGAGCAGTGTCGGCCGGTGCTCGCCGGTGCCGATCACTTCCTCGCTCGCCTGGCTCCAGCGCGGATGCGGCACCGCCGGATTGACGTTGGCCCAGAAGCCGTATTCGGAGTCCTGCAAGGCTTGCCAATAGCCCTTCGGCCGCGGCTCGACGAAACTGAAGCGCACGATCGATTTGATCGACTTGAAGCCGTATTTCCACGGCACCGCCAGCCGCAACGGCGCGCCGTGCTGCTTGCTCATCGGATGGCCGTAGGCGCCGGTGGCGAGGAAGGCGAGATCGTTGGTCGCCTCCGCCATGGTGAGGCCTTCGACATAGGGCCAGGGAAACCAGGTCATGCGCTCGCCGGGTGCGACCTTCGGGTTCATGAAGGTTTCCATGCGCACATATTTGGCGGAGCCGAGCGGCTTGGCGAAATCGACCAGTCTGGCGAGCGGGAAACCGGTCCAGGCGATCGCCATGCTCCAGCCTTCCACGCAGCGGTGGCGGTAGGTGCGCTCCTCCAGCGTCATCTTGCGCATCAGCTCGTCGATGCCGATCTCGAACGGCTTTTCCACCAGCCCGTCGATCTTCACCATCCATGGCCGGATCGGCAGCAATTCCGCCAGTTCGGCGACTTCCTTGCGGAACTGAATTCGTAAAAATTATTGTAGTGGTCGTTGATCTTCTCGTCGGTGATCGCACGGTCGAGCTTGTAGGTCTCGTTGCGCTTGGCCGGATAGAGATCGGCGCTCGGGTCCGGCAGCTTGGCCAGGTCGGCGACGCGCTGCGCGCTGGCCGCGCGCGGGGCCAATGCCAGCGCGCTCGCGCCGGCGGCCAAAAAGGCGCGACGGTTGAAGAATAGATGTTCAGGCGTGGCAAGACGCTCGGGGATTTCCCAACCGCGGCGGCGAATGACGTTCATGGCCTTCCCTTCTCGGAATCGAGGTTCAAGGGGTACGGCAGGGCCAACTCACAGGCAAATCACGGATACGGGAGGCATGAGGCAGCGCGCGCGAGCGACCGCCGCGCAAGGTCTACTGATTCATTGCCACTCGCACCGCCGTTGCAGGGGGAATTCCGAGCCAGGCGCCGCGATAGCGGTTCATGGAACCGAATCACAACTGCCACAAAACTGAAACTGCTGCCGCGCATGGTTGGAACCGCGGCAATTCCTCGCTTTTCCGCCGCTCTCAATCCCATCGCTTGAATCCGATCGCAACAACTTTCAGGGAGTGTCGCGATGACCTTAACTCTTGCTTCCCGCTCTATCATTCTTGCGACCAGCGCGCTGTGCGCGCTGACGCTGGACCTCGCCAACGCGCAGGCGCCGAGATCGACAACGACGCCGATTCAGCACGTGATCATCGTCGTCGGCGAAAACCACACCTTCGACAACCTGTTCGGCACCTACCAGCCGATCCACGGCCAGACGATCGACAATCTGCTCAGCAAAGGCATCGTCAAGTCCGATGGCACGCCCGGGCCGCATTTCGATCTGGCCAAGCAGCGTATCGGGCGCGATGAAAACCTCTATAGCGCCGAGACGGTTTCCACCGGCACCTACCCGACCTTGCCGCAGCCCTACACGACGTGGGCCGATTCAAGCGCGACCGGCCTGCCGCAAGGCGTTCCGGACACGCGGTTCCCGGCGGACCTGCCGAACGGCCCCTATCAGATCAGCAAATACGTGCCTTACGCCGCCTATACCGGCGACCCGGTCCATCGCTTCTTCCAGATGTGGCAGGACGTCGACGGCGGCCGGCACGACAAATTTGTCTGGGTCGAAGAAACCATAGGCACCGGATCGAACGGCGCTCCCCCTCCGGCGGGCGGCTTCAATCCGCAGGAAGGCGCCATCTCGATGGGATTCTACAATATGAATCCGTTCACCGACGCCCAGGGCCATTCGCAGCCGGGCGACGCGCCGTACTTCAAGTCGCTCGCCGACAATTACGCGACCAGCGACAATTATCATCAGGCGATCATGGGCGGCACCGGCGCCAACTTTCAGGCCATCGTGACCGGCGATGTCGCGTTCTTCACCAACCCCACGCTGCTGAACGGCGCCGCCGCGGTGCCCTACAGCAACCAGATCGAAAACCCCAATCCGGCCGCGGGCACGAACAACTACTACACCCAAGACGGCTACGGCGGCGGTTCCTATGTGAACTGTTCCGATCCGACGGCCCCCGGCGTTTTCGCGGTGAACCAGCAGCTCGTGCGCCACGGCGTGCACAAGCCCAATTGCGCGGCCGATCACTATTATCTGGTCAACAACTACAATCTGTATTGGAACCAGACGAGCGGCAATCCGGGCACGCTCGGCCCCAACTCGTTCACCTTGCCGCCGCAAAGCATCCCGACCATCGCCGACGTCATGACCGCCCATGGCGTGTCGTGGAAATACTACAACAGCGATCGCGGCAACGATCCAGCCGTGTTCACCAGCTCGGTCGATGGCGTGCCGCTGCCGTTCCATTACTACTGCGGCATTTGCGATCCGCTCACGGGCTATATGAGCATCATGAAGAACCCGTCGGAGGAAGCGAAGCTGCAGAACTACGGCGCGTTCTTGAACGACGTGCACAACGGCACATTGCCCGCGGTCGCCTTCGTCCGTCCCTTCGAGGCCCTGGCCGGACACCCCGCGGATTCGACGACCGACCTTTACGAGCTGTTCCTCAAGGACCTGATCCAAAAGGTGCAAAGCAATCCGGCGCTCTGGTCGTCGACCGCGATCTTCATCACCACCGATGAAGGCGGCGGCTACTACGACTCCGGCTACATCCAGTTGCTCGACTTCTTCGGCGACGGCACGCGCATTCCGTTCATCGCCGTGTCGCCTTTCGCGAAGAAAGGCTATGTCGACCATACCTACTACGACCATGTCTCGCTGCTGAAATTCATTGAGGCGAACTGGCGTCTTCCCAAGGTTTCACAGCGCAGCCGCGACAACCTGCCGAATCCCGCCGCGGATTATCGCAACCCTTATGTTCCGGCGAATGGGCCGGCAATCGGCGATCTGATGAACCTGTTCGATTTCGGTCATCACGACGACCATGACCATGACGACGGCCATGGCGATCACGGCTAGTCATCCGGCCTGAAAACAGTTGCGGCTGCGCCTCGGAAAGGCGCAGCCGCGTTATCTTACGGCAATCCTCAAGGACTTCCGGCTACTCCGCGGCCCGTCTCGCCGCGACGATCTGGTCGGCGGTGCGGCCGGTCAGCTCGGCCATGTGGTCGAACTGGTAGGTGAAGGAGCCGACGCCGGCGGTGGCCGAGCGCACCTCGATGATGAGATCGCCGATCTCGGCTTCCGCCATCTGCGCGCGCACGGTATCCCAGCCCGGCCAGCCTTCGCGGGTGTCGAAGCCGAGGATCTGCCCGCGGCGGCCTGCCAGGATGGCGTTCATCTTGGCGGTAGCGTCGCTCGGGCAGACGATCTCGACCAGATGGATCGGCTCCAGCAGCACCGGCTGGCACTGCGGCAGCCCTTCGGTGATGCCGATGCGGCCGGCAATACGGAACGCCATGTCGGAGGAGTCCACCGCATGGTAGGAGCCATCGACCAGCGCCACCGCCAGGTCGACTACCGGAAAGCCGAGCGGGCCGTGCTTGAGCCCGTCGATGATGCCCTCTTCCACCGCCGGGATGTAATTGCGCGGCACCACGCCGCCGGTGATCTTGTCCTCGAACTTGAAGCCGGAGCTGCGCGGCAGCGGCCTGATCTCCAGCACCGTGTCGCCGAACTGGCCGTGGCCGCCGGACTGCTTCTTGTGCCGGCCGCGGATGCTGACCGGCTTCTTGATGGTTTCGCGGTAGCCAACGGTCGGCGGCCGTGTCGTCACCGGCACTGCGTAGCGGTCGCCGAGCCGTTCGGCCGCCACGCGCAGATGCATCTCGCCTTGGCCCCAGATCACGATCTCGTGGCTTTCGGCGTTATGATCGACGCGCAGAGACGGGTCCTCCTCAGTCAGCTTCGTGAAGGCGGCGCCGAGCTTGACGTCGTCCTTGCGCTCCTTGGCCTGCACCGCGACGGCGAGCACCGGCGGATAGGGCTTCACCTCGATGAGCGAGGCGTGCACCTGCTTGCCGGACGACAGCGTGTCGCCGGTCTTGGCGTGATCGAGCTTGCCGAACCCGACGGTCTCGCCGGCCACGGCTTGACCGCGCTTCTCGAAATGCTGGCCCAACAGCTTGAACACGGCGGCCACGCGCCCGGCCTCACCGCTAGGCGTGTTGAAGGTAGCGCCGTCACCGGCAGTTCCCGCCAGCAGACGGACGACCGACATCTTGCCGCCGTGGGTAGTGTGGAAGGTCTTGAGCACCAGCGCCACCGCGTCGCTGCCGGCCTTGACGCCGAGACGCTCCGCGGTTTCCGCGACCGTCGGCGCCTCGTGGCGCAACGCCTTGAGCAGCCGCAGAACGCCGTTCGAGCGCGTGGCGACGCCGAGCAGCACCGGCACAACCAGACGCTCGCGCAATTCCTTGGCGAGGTCGTCGAACACCTTGTCGCGCGGCGGCTGGATGTCCTCGAGCAACTGCTCCATCAGTTCGTCGTCGTGATCGGCGAGCGTCTCCAGCATGGTGAAGCGCGCTTCCTTCTCGCGCTCGGCGTCTTCGCCCTTGAGCTCGATTACCTCGGACGCCGCCTGCTCCTTGTAGACATGGGCGCGCTCGAGCGCGAGGTCGACAAAGCCGGCGATGAGATCGCCGTTCCAGATCGGAATCTGGCGCAGCAGCAGCGGCACGCGCGAGGCCGGCTGCAACAGCTTGAGCGTTTCGCGCACGCGCTTGTCGGCCTTGTCGATCTTGTTGAGGAACAGGAAGTGCGGAATATTTTGGTCTTCCAGTTCGCGCAGGATCAGCTGCAACTGCGGGACCTTCTTCTCGTCGGCCTCGCAGACGACGACCGCCGCGTCGACCGCCGGCAGCACCGCGCGCATGTCATGGATGAACTCGATCGAACCGGGGCAGTCGATGAAGGTGTAGCTGTCGCCCATGAAATTGGTGGTGGCGACCGAAGCTTCGACGCTCATCTTATGCTGGCGGGCTTCCTTGCTGGCGTCGCCGACGGTAGTACCCGCATCCACCGTGCCTTGCCGCTGCACCGCTCCGGTGCGCGCGAGAATTGCCTCTAGAAGAGTTGTCTTACCGCTCTGGAATGGGCCCACCAGCGCGATGCACCGGGGACCCTTGGGACCCGTGCCGTTCTGTCCCATAAAATACCTCCCTTGCCGGCCGGGAGGTCGGACCAAGATCCCGGCCCTGTGACAGTATCGTCTCAGGTGAAGCCGTGACTGGCAAGAGCGCCGACAGATAAAAACGAAACGGCCGCTCGCGGGCGGCCGTCGAAGTCGTCAGGCGATGCGCGCTCAACGCGCCAGATGCAACTCGAGCGAAGCGACGCCGGCGGCCAGGTTGAGACCGGTCTGGCCCGTCACCGACAGAGGTTGCAGCGTGATCGTGCGATTGGATCCGCCGATCAGCACATTGCCGCCAATGCCCACCGCGACCGTCGCTTCCGCCGTCGCGCCGTTATAAACGCCGGCAAGCGCGCCGTATTCGCGCGACGTCGGCGCAAACACGGCCCAAACCATTTGGCCGCCGCTCGTGGCGCCAATGTCGAGCCCGAACTTGCTGATCGAGCCGACATAAATCTCGCGCTGACCGGGCACGTCGGAATTGAACGCACATTGTATCTGCTTGTGCGAGGCGATGATCATGCCGATGCCGCCGGAAACATCGCACACCAGCGTGCCGACTTTTGCCGGCTGTGCCGGCTGCGCGGGCGCACCGCCGATCGCCGTGACGAAGCCCAACGCCAGGGCGCCTAGCCCCAGGAAAATGCGACGCATGCAAACCCCCTTTGTGACTATGCTTTGATCGCGCAAGAGTGAGCGCAACACGAAGCGAAGTCAAAAGGAGAGCTTTGTGCGGCGCGGTATGCCGGTAGAGCAATTCCGCGACGGCAAAACAGTCGTTATTTCAAATTTCCGCAGAAGCGCTGGATGCGACGGCCGGCTTCTTCCAGGTCCTCGGTCTTGGTCGCATATGAAATTCGGAAGGCGGGGCCGAGCCCGAACGCCGTGCCCTGCACCACCGCAACGCCTTCGGCTTCCAGCAATTCGGTGACGAACTCTTCATCGTTCGTCAGCTTCTTGCCGCCTGGCGTTGTCTTACCCATGGTACCGGCGCAGGACGGATAGACATAGAACGCGCCTTCCGGCGTCGGGCACTTGATGCCGTTCGCCTGGTTGAGCATCGACACGATAAGGTCGCGCCGCTCCTTGAAGATCTTGTTGTGCTTGGCGATGAAATCCTGCGGCCCATTGAGCGCTTCGACCGCCGCCCATTGCGACACCGCCGCCGGGTTCGACGTCGATTGCGATTGCACCATGGCCATCGCCTTGATCAACGGCTCCGGTCCGCCGGCATAGCCGATGCGCCAGCCGGTCATGCAATAGGCCTTCGAGCAGCCGTTGATGGTGAGCGTGCGCGGATAAAGCGCCGGCTCGATCTGCGCCGGCGTCGTGAATACGAAGTCGTCATAGACGAGGTGTTCGTACATATCGTCGGTCATCACGTGCACATGCGGATGCCGCATCAGCACGTCGGTGAGCGCCTTCAGTTCGGTGCGCGTATAGGCCGCACCCGACGGGTTCGACGGCGAGTTGAGCAGCACCCATTTGGTCTTCGGCGTGATCGCGCGATCGAGCTGCTCCGCCGTCAACTTGAAGCCGGACGCCATCGAGGTCTCGACCGGCACTGGCTCGCCGCCGGCAAGCAGCACCATGTCGAAATAGCTCACCCAATAGGGCGCGGCGAAGATCACCTCGTCGCCCGGATTGAGCGTGCAGATGAACGCGTTGTACAGCACCTGCTTGCCGCCGGTGCCGACGGTGATCTGCGACGGCTTGTAGTCGAGCCCGTTCTCGCGCTTGAACTTCTTGACCACGGCGTCCTTCAGCTCGGCGATGCCGTCGACGTTGGTGTACTTGGCCGCCTTGCCGTCGCGGATCGCCTTGATCGCCGCTTCCTTGATGTTGTCGGGCGTGTCGAAATCCGGCTCGCCGGCGCCCAGCCCGATGACGTTGCGGCCGGCCGCCTTGAGCGCGCGTGCCTTGTCGGTGACGGCGATGGTCGCCGACGGTTTGACGCGCTTGAGCTGGTCCGCAAGGAAGGCCATCGAAAGTCTCCGAAATCCGGGATTCGCAATGCTCTTTATAGTGTCGTAACGGGCCAAAACGGCGACAGCAAGACGCAAAGAATGATGCATTCATCAAGCCTGTTGATGGCCTAACCCTCCCTTAAGCCTGCCCTGCTACACCCTTCGGCGATGGCTGGATTCATTGACCTTCTGCGCTCCGGCGCCTGGCTGACCCGCGAACGGCTGCGGCTGGTGGCGTTCGCCCTGCTCGCCGCCTTCGTGCTCGGCGCCGGCTTCCTGATCGCCACCTCGAACGGACTCAACGACCGTTTCGGCCGCCCGCTCGGCACCGATTTTTCCAACGTCTATGCCGCCGGTACTTATGTACTCGACGGCGAGCCCGGCGCGCCGTTCGACCCGCCGCGCCAATTCGCCCGCGAGCAGGCCATCTTCGGCCAGGCCACCGAATTCTACGGCTGGCACTACCCGCCGTTCTTCCTCGCTGTGGCGGCGCTCCTGGCGGCGATGCCCTACTGGCTCGCCTTGATCGTGTGGCAGGGCGTGACGCTGCTGCTTTATCTCTGGGCCATGCGCACGATCGTCGCTGCGTCATCCTCGCCGCCGGGCCGAGGGACGGAAAAGATGTGGCTGCTGCTCGCCCTCGCCTTCCCGGCCGTGTTCATCAATCTCGGCCAGGCGCACAACGGCTTCCTCACCGCCGCGCTGCTCGGCGCGGCGTTGACGCAGCTCGACTGCCGGCCGATCGTCGCCGGCGTGCTGATCGGGTTGCTCGCTTACAAGCCGCAATTCGGTTTGCTGGTTCCGCTGGTGCTGGCGGTGAGCGGCCGCTGGCGCGTGTTCGCTTCCGCCGCGGTCACGCTGGCGGTCATGACGCTCGCGGTCACGTTCGCTTTCGGGGCCGATGTATGGAGCGCGTTCCTGGCCACCGGCAAGTTCACCCGCACCGTCGTGCTCGAGCAGGGCGGCACCGGCTGGTACAAAATCCAGAGCGTGTTCTCCTGGGTGCGCATGTGGGGCGGCGGCATCGCGCTGGCCTACGTTGTGCAAGCCGCGGTCACTGTCGCCATTGCCGCCGCGCTCGCCTGGCTATGGCGCAGCCGCGCCGCCTATCCGCTCAAGGCGGCGGCGCTGCTGATCGGCACGCTGCTGGCGACGCCCTACAGCCTCGACTACGACCTGATGCTGCTGGCGCCGGCAATCGGATACCTCGCCTATGACGGATTCGCGCGCGGCTTCGGCGCTTACGAAAAAACGGTTCTTGCCGCGCTGTGGATAGTTCCGCTGGTAGCCCGCTCCGTTCCGCAAGCCACGCTGATTCCGCTTGCAGTTCCAATCATGTTGCTGGCCTTCGCCATGTTGCTGCGCCGCGCCATGAACGAATGCGGCGTGACGCAGGCCAGTGGCGTTTTGCGGCGCGTGCCCTAAAATAGCGTCGCAAGAGCCGGAGCAACGGCCGCCACCGCAACAGGGAGCGCGCCATGCAGCTCAACGCCGAACAGCTTCGAGCCTTCGACGAACAGGGCTACGTCTTTTTTCCCAATTGCTTCTCGGAAGAAGAGATCGCGCTGTTGCGCGCGGAAGCCGAGAACATTCTCAAGCTCGACCGCCAGGAAGTCTGGCGCGAAAAGACCGGCGCGCCGCGCACCGCTTTCGCCGCCCACACCTTCAGCGACGTGTTCGGCCTGCTGGCGCGTCATCCGCGCCTGGTCGAACCGCTGCGGCAATTGTTCGGCGAGGAGGTCTACGTCCATCAGTTCAAGCTCAACGCCAAGGCCGCCTTCGAGGGCGACGTCTGGCAGTGGCATCAGGATTACGGCACCTGGCAGCGCGACGACGGCATGCCGGACGCGCGCGCCATGAACATCGCGGTGTTTCTCGACGAGGTGATGCCGATCAACGGACCGTTGTTGCTGATTCCGAAAAGCCACAAGCAAGGCGTCTTCGCCGCCGGCCACGACAAGCTCACCACGTCCTATCCGTTGTGGACGCTCGACAAGGAAACGGTGACGCGGCTCGCTGCCGAGGCGGAAGATGCCACCGGCGTCGGCATCGTCGCGCCCACCGGCAAGCCCGGCTCGGTGCTGATGTTCCACGGCAATCTGGTGCACGCCTCGCCGCCCAACATCACGCCCTACGCGCGCAAGATCGTCTATCTGACGCTGTGCGCCTGCTCGAACCACATCACCAAATTCACGCGGCCGGAATGGATCGCGCACCGCGATTTCACGCCTATCCAGCCTGCCGACGACGACGCACTGCTCGACTACGCGCGCGCACACCGGGTCGCCGCGGAATAATTCTTTTGTATCTTGGCGTTTGACGCGTGGCGTTTGCTGCGCCGCGCCACGAATGTGGCACCGCGTTGCACCACGCGGCCTTGCAATTGCCGAACTTTGCTACCCATATCAGCGCCAACGGGCGCTTCGGGGTTTCAACAATGTACACGCTCTATTCGGATCAGCGGTCCGGCAACAGTTACAAGGTCCGCCTGGCGCTGGCTCGGCTCGGCATTCCGTTCAAGCTGGTGGAAATCGACATCCTGCAAGGCGCCAGCCGCACGCCGGAATTCCTCGCCAAAAATCCGAACGGCCATGTGCCGCTGCTCGAAGTCGCGCCCAACCGCTATCTCGCGGAATCGAACGCCATTCTCTGGTACGTCGCCGGCGGCACCACGCTGGCGCCGGAAGACCGCATCGACCGCGCCGAGGCCATGCAATGGATGTTCTTCGAGCAGCACAGCCTGGAGCCGAACATCGGCGCTGCCTATTTCTGGCTGGCGCTGGTCAAAGGCGGGCGCGACCTGCAGCAGCACGCGCTCGAGGACTGGATGGAAAACGGCTATCGCGCGCTCGGCGTCATGGAAATGCACCTCGCCAGCCGCCGCTTTTTCGTCGCCAACCATTTCACGGTCGCCGACATCGCGCTCTACGCCTACGCCCACGTGGCGAATCAGGCCGACTTCGACCTCGCCCGCTATCCGGCGATTCGCGCCTGGCTCGCGCGCGTCGAGGCCGAACCCGGCCATGTGGCGATGGACTGGCAACCCGAGGCGCTTACTGCGGCGCAGTAATCTTCATTGGCGCATAATCTTATCCGAAAACCGGTTCCCATCCCCGGTCTCGTCGAGGACATGCTTTTCGGGACCATGCGCGATGTTCACGTTTCGTTAACCATAATCACGAAAACGCCCCGGTTCGCCACCGGCTTTGCCGCAATCGGGTCGAACGGCCGCCCGTATCCCGGCCCATATGGAACCCTAGCCAAGCGGTTTGGTTATAGGTCTGCCATGCGCAAGCCCATTGAAAGCACCGGTTTCACGCCCCCGTCCGGCCGCGCCCTCGGCCGCGAGCGCCGCACGGTCGCGCTCGCCGAGCTGGTCGCCATCGCCGGGCTGGCGCTGTCCACCATCGTTGCCGCCACCGTGGTGTCGGTCGGCATCGCGCGCGCCGACGTGGCCAGCAATGTCATCGACAACGAAGGCAGCATGTTCACGGTGGCGCTGGTGCTTGGCGTGATCTTCGTCGCCATGGGCGGCGTTAGCCTTTTCACGCTGCCCCGCCACAAGCCGAAAAAGCAGTAATCCCCGCAGCCCTGTCGGAACCCTCCGCGATCCCGCATAGTTGGTGCCGGGCCGATGGAGACGGGCATGCGTTTCATTTTATGGCTGGCGGCTTGGCTGCTGCCGTTCGCCGCCCAGGCGGCGCCGCAAATATTTCCTTCCTCCGCCGGCGAGCTCAAAGTCGAAACGATCGCCGGCGGCCTGGTGCATCCCTGGTCGCTCGCCTTCATGCCCGATGGCCGCATGCTGGTGACCGAGCGGCCCGGCCGCATGCGCATCGTCACGCGCGGCGGCGAATTGTCGGCGCCGCTCGCCGGCGTGCCGGAGGTCTACGCGCAAAGCCAGGCCGGCCTCATGGACGTGATGCTCGGCAACGATTTCGCAAAAAACCACATCATCTATTTCTGCTACGCCGAACATGCCGACGGCGGCGGCGGCCGCATCGCGGTCGCCAGCGCGCGGCTGGAGGACGGCGGCCGGACGCCGCGTCTGGTGGCGGTGAAAACGATCTTCCGCCAGCACGGCCCGGCCTCGCGCGGCCTCAACATCGGCTGCCGCATGGCGCAGGCGAGCGACGGCGATCTGTTCGTCACCCTCGGCGATCATTTCTCGGCCGCCGAAATGGCGCAGACGCTCGACAACCACATCGGCAAGATCGTGCGCATCCGCCCGGACGGCAGTGTGCCGCCCGACAACCCTTTTGTCGGCAAGCAAGGCGCGTTGCCGGAAATCTGGGCCTATGGGCTGCGCAATGCGGAAGGCCTCGCCTTCAATCCGGCCGATGGCAAACTCTGGGAGCAGGAGCACGGCCCGAAAGGCGGCGACGAGATCAACATCATCGAGAAGGGCAAGAACTACGGCTGGCCGGCGGTTTCGTTCGGCGTCAATTACGACGGCACGCCGGTCGGCACCGGCAAACAGCACACGGCCGGCATGACCGATCCGATCTGGCAGTGGACGCCGTCGATCGCGCCGTCCGGCATGGCGTTCTACACCGGCGACCTGTTGCCCGGCTGGAAGGGCAGCCTGATCAACGGCGCGCTCAAATTCGAATTGCTGTCGCGGCTCACGCTCGAAGGCGACAAAGCGGTCAAGGAAGAGCGCCTGCTGCAAGGCCTGCACGAGCGCATCCGCGACGTGCGCCAGGGGCCGGACGGCGCGCTCTATCTGCTCACCGACAACGCCGCCGGCCGGATCCTGCGCGTGACGCCGGAGAAGTAATCCACACTCCGCTTACTCCCGCGCAAGCGGCAATCCAGTTCTTTGCTCTCGGCTGTAAACAATGCAGCCCTGGGTCCCCGCTTTTGCGGGGACGAACGAATGGATATCGACCGCTCACCACTTGTGAAACACGAAAAACGCCCCCGCCGCGATCAGCGTGAAGCCGAAGCCCTGGCTCCAGGTGATCGGCTCTTTGAGATAGACGTAGGAGAAGACCGCGAAAATGACGAAGGTGATCACTTCCTGGATAGTCTTCAATTGCGCCGGGTTATAGACGGCGTTGCCGTAGCGATTGGCCGGCACCGCCAGGCAATATTCGATGAAGGCCAGGCCCCAGCTCAGCAGAATGACGTAAAACAGCGGCACCTCCTTGAAGCGCAGGTGCCAGTACCAGGCGGTGGTCATGAAGACGTTGGAGCCGACCAACAACACGATCGGCAGCAGATAGGGCGATAGTGCGGGCATGCAGTCCTCGGGAAAGATTTCGCGGCGAAAACGACATTATGCACAAGCCGTTCCGATGTCATGGCCGCGTCACAGGCTTGCGCTAGCTTGATAATGCTTCTGTCGCTTGTTGAGTTCGAGTTACCCCCTTTTATGCGGTCCCGTGCGGCTGACCCTGCTCTGCGGGACCGCAATTTTTTAATCCCGTGCCGTTTCTCCCGCTAAAAAGTTCCCCGCCATGCCCCCAGGTCGCCCCATGCCGGCCTGTGCTAAGCTTCTCCGTGGAGACGGCGCGGCCGCACGCCGGCGTCGCCCTGGGGGAAAATGCGCAGCATTCAATTCATAGTCGCCTGTGCCGCCCTGTTGCTGGCCGCTGCGGCGCCGGCGGCCGCGCAAAGCAAGAGCCAACCGGCCAAGCCATACAAGCCGGTCACGGTCGCGCTGCCGCAGCCGATGACGGACGAAGGTTTCGACGCCATGCGCAAGCAACTCGGCGAAGCCGCCCAGCGCAAGGACCGCACCGCCATGGCGCGCCTGGTGGTCGCGCAAGGCTTCTTCTGGCAGCGCGACAATCGCAACGTCGCCGACAAGCGCAAATCGGGGTTCGACATTCTGGCGGCGGCGCTCGCCCTCAACAACAAGGAGAGCGCCGGCTGGGAAATCCTGTCCGGCTATGCCGAGGATCCGGTCGCTTCGCCCTCGCCCAATTACAAAGGCGCCATGTGCGCGCCGGCCGAGCCGGAATACGACCGCAAGGCGCTCGCCGACCTCATCAAGGCGACGAATAGCGACGTGACGGAATGGGGTTACCCGCTGTCGGCGGGGCTCGCCGTGCGCGCAACGCCGCAAAACAGCGCGCCGGTGGTCGACACACTCGGCCTCCATTTCGTGCATATCATGCCCGAGACCGCGTCCGACCCGCCGTCCTACATGCGCATTGCGACGCCGGGCGGCAAGACCGGCTACGTCTTGATCAACTCCATCGCGCCGATCGGCAACGATCAGATCTGCTACGTCAAGGACGGCGGCGGCTGGAAGATCGGCGGCTATGTCGGCGGCGGCGAGCCGCAGTAAGTTAGCTTTCGAGAGTGCATCCTCATCGATCGGCGCTTTTGCGGATATTCATGCCTGTCACCGTCAACTCCTGACATCGGTCTCCCCCATGAAAATAAAAGCCAACGGATCTATGTTCAATTGCCGGACGGACGGCGATCGCGGTCCCTGGGTCACGCTGAGCCATGGTCTGGCGACGGACCTGTCGATGTGGGACGAACTCACCGAAGCGCTCAGCGACCGTTACCGCGTCCTGCGATACGACGCGCGCGGCCACGGAGAATTCGGCGGCGCCGGCAGGCGATTACACGCTTGAGATGCTTGTTGCCGACGCCATCGGCATTTTGGATGCGGTCGGCGTGGCTCAAACCCACTTCGCCGGCCTGTCAATGGGCGGCATGATCACGCTAGGGATGCTCATCAACCACCCGGCCCGCGTGAAAAGCGCGGTCATTGCGGATTCCCGGCACACCACCACACCGCAGTTCACCGAGGCCTGGCTTCAGCGCGCCGACGCCGTTTGCAAGGGAGGTGTCGAGGCCATCGTCGAGTCGACCGTGTCTCGCTGGTCGAGTGCAGGACTGACCGAACGGAATCCAGCCGCGGTCGCACGGATGAAAGCCATGGTCCGCCGCACCTCGGCCAATGGCTATTGCGGCTGCGCGGCCGCATTGGCGCGGCTGAACTACGGCCCTAGGCTGAATGAAATCAATGCTCCGACGCTTGTCGTTTGCGGCAGCGAAGACCACGGCGCCCCGCCGGACAACAGCCGCCAGATGCAGGCGATGATCAGGAACGCACGTTTCCTCGAGATCGAGCAGGCCGGTCACATCTCGAATATCGAACAGCCCAAAATCTTCAATGACGCCGTCCGCGGCTTCTTCGACGACGTCGAGTTGAGGTAAAGCCATCGGCACGCTGCGCTAGCCGTAGCGCAGCTTCAGCACGAGGATCGGCGCCATCAGCGCCAGCGTGACCGCGTTGGAGCCGATCAGCGGCCAGTCGTGGATGGCAAGGCCATAGACCAGCCAGAACGCCAGCCCGAGGGTGAAGGCCACGGTCGCCAGCAGCGACAGCGCACGCGTATCCTTGTCGCGCATGACTTTCAACGCCTGCGGCAGCCAGCACAGCGTGGTGAGCACCGCGCCGGCGGCGCCGATGACATCTGTGAGCGGAACCATCGCCATGATGGCGTCTTAGCGCTGATTCGATTATGCAATGTGACAGCCCAGGATCGAGCCATGGCTACGCCGACACCGATCCCGCCCCGCCGCCTCGCCTGCGCGCGCTGCGGCACGCCATTCGAATGCGGCCTCGCCGGCGACTGCTGGTGCGCGGCCGAGCCCTACCGGCTGCCGCTCACCCAAGCCGGCGAAATCGAGGACTGCCTCTGCCCGGCCTGCCTGCGCAAGGCGGCGCAAGCTGCCGACAGTACTTTCGCGCGCTGAAAACGGTCCTCAACATCGCGTGAGCGGCGCGACAGTGGGCATTTCCATCGTCTATAGAAGGCGGCCGCGCGCCGCGGCCCCCGCCATGCGAGACATCCCATGATCGACTTTTATGCGCTGACCTCCCCGAACGTGCAGAAGATTTTCATCATGCTCGAGGAATGCGAACTGCCCTACAACACCAAATTGGTCGACGTGTGGAAGGGCGACCAGTTCACGCCGGAATTCGCCAAGATCAATCCGCTGCAGAAAATTCCGGCGATCGTCGATTCCGACGGCCCCGGCGGCAAGCCTTATACGGTAATCGAATCCGGCGCGATCCTGCTCTATCTCGCCGAGAAGACCGGCAAGTTCATTCCGCACGATCCGGTCAAGCGCTACGACACCATCCAATGGCTGATGGTGCAGATGGCCAATGTCGGGCCGATGTTCGGCCAGCTTGTGCATTTCACACGCTTCGCGCCCAAGCCGCAGGACTACGCGCTGCCGCGCTACCGCACCCAGGTGAACAAGCTGTACGATCTCTACGAGCAGCGGCTCGCCGTGCAGCCTTATGTCGTGGGCGCCGACTACACCATAGCCGACATCGCCGCCTTTCCCTGGCTGCGCAATCTCGAGCTGCTCGGCATGACGCTCGACCAGCGCCCGCATGTGAAGGCCTGGATCGACAGGATCAGCGCGCGCGACGCCGTCAAGCGCGCCTACGGCAAGATCGGCGCCATCAAATCGGTGCGCGACAACGCCACCGACGACGCCAAGGACCGTTTCTTCGGCCGCGGTAAATACGCCCGCGCGTAAGCATTCGTGCCGGCGCCGTCCTCAAGCGGCGCTGTCATCGTCCTGTCATGGACGGCGCAGCCACTCGCCCGCAGACCGAATGCGAGCGAGAGGATGCCTGCCATGACCACAAACCGCGCCGATACCGCGGACGCCACGCCGGAATCCGGCATCGTCTGGATCTACCATTTCCAGCCCGACGGGACCGCCAAGCTCGTCCGCAACGACAGCGTCGAGCGGGCGCTCGCCGATCCTGCCGGCTGGACCTGGGTGCATCTGTCGCTCGCCGACACGCGCTGCCGCGCCTGGGTCGCGCAGAGCGCGCGGCTGTCGGAACTCGCGCGCGAAACCTTGCTCGGCGCGGACGAGCATTTGCGCCTGGACGTGCTCGGCCAAGAGATCGTCGGCGTGGTGCCCGATCTGCAGCAGGAAATTTCGCAGGCCACCGACGCCATCGTGCGCCTGCGCTTCGTGATGAGCGAGCGGCTGTTGATCAGCGCGCGCCGCACGCCGGTGCATTCGGTGGAGATCAACCGCCGCGCCATCGAGGCCGGCAAGCGCTTCCCGAGCGCGGTGTCGCTGCTCGACTCGATCATCGACCACTTCGCCGACGCGGTTGGCCACATGGCCGAGCGGCTGGGCAGCGAACTCGACAATATCGAGGACACGGTCATGGGCGACGAGCCGCCCGACCACCGCCCGCGCATCGGCCGCGTGCGCTTGCAGGCGGTGCGCGTGCACCGGCAACTGGCGCTGCTGCGCGGCATGTTCCACCGGCTGGAGCCGCGGGTGGCGGCACAACATCCGGCGGTGGCGCAGGCGATGCGCACGCTGACGCAGAAGCTCGACGCCATCGACCAGGAGGTCGGCTCATTGCAGGAGCGCGCGCGGCTGCTGCTCGAGGAAATGGCCGCCAAGATGACCGAGATTACCAACCGGCGGCTGTTCACGCTGTCGATCCTCACCGCCTGCCTGCTGCCGCCGACGCTGGTCACCGGCTTCTTCGGCATGAACACCAAGGATTTGCCGTGGCAGAACACCGACGGCGGCACCTGGATGGCGCTGGGCGTGGCGGCGATCGCCAGCGCGGCGAGCTATTGGGCGCTGCGCCGCATGCGCGCGTTTTGATTTTTTCACTTCTCCCCGCGAGCGGGGCGAGGGAAAGAAGTGGGCACGCGCCCGCCCTTGCAGCGCGCGGCGTAACACTCATAATGCCGCTCCCGCCAATCGGACACCGCCACCATGATCCTCGAAATCGCGCAGATCGACGTTAAGCCCGGCATGGAAAACGACTTCGAGGCCGGCGTGAAAGCCGCCGCGCCGCTGTTCAAGCGCGCCAAGGGCTGCACGTCGGTGACCCTGCAGCGCTCGCACGAGAACCCGCAGCGCTACCGGCTGTTCGTGCAATGGGAGACGCTGGAGAACCACACCAAGGATTTCCGCGAATCCGCCGATTTCCAGGAATGGCGCAAACTCGTCGGTCCCTATTTCGCGTCGCCGCCCAATGTCGAGCACGTCACCGAAGTCGTGCGTGGATTTTAGCGCGTGATCCCGAAAAGTGGGAACCGGTTTTCGGACAAGATCACGCGCCAGCAAAAGAGTCTTTCATGAAACGCTCGACCTCCCGCATCCTCACCACCCATACCGGAAGCCTGCCGCGCAGCCAGAAGGTGGTCGAGCTGATGCTCGCCGAGGACAAGAACCCGGGCGCGCGCCGCGCCGAATTCCAGGCCGCCGTGCGCGACGCGGTCGCCGGCGTGGTGCGCAAGCAGGTCGAATGCGGCATCGACATCATCAATGACGGCGAGCAGGGCCGTCCCGACTACACCGCGCATGTGCTGCGCCGGCTCTCGGGCTTTCACGGCAAGAGCACGACGCCGCTCGGCACCGGCGACAACGAATTCCCCGAGCTCGCCGAACTGCTCAAGCCCTTCGCCTCGCCGTTCCAGTACCGGCCGGCCTGCACCGGCCCGGTCGACTGGACCGATTGGCCGGCGGCGCAAGCCGACATCGAGCTGGCGAAGGAAGCGGTGAAAGGCGCCAAGGCGGAAGAGTTCTTCATGACCTCGCCCTCGCCCGGCCAGATCGCGCGCTATCTGAAGAACGATTATTTTCCGACCGAGGAAGCCTACATCTTCCGCCTCGCCGACGTGATGCAGCGCGAATACAAGGCCATCGTCGACGCCGGCTTCATTCTGCAGCTCGACTGCCCCGACCTGGCGATGCTCCGCCACATGGTCTATCTCAATCTGCCGCTCGACGAGTACCGCAAGATCATCACCGTCAACGTCGCCGCGCTCAACCACGCGGTACGCGACCTGCCGGCCGAACGCATGCGCATGCACGTATGCTGGGGCTCGACCATGGCGCCGCGCCACACCGACGTGGAGCTCAAGGACATCGTCGACATCATCCTCACCGCCAAGCCGCAGGCGGTGTCGTTCCCCGCCGCCAACGGCCGCCACGAGCACGAGTGGAAGATCTGGCGCGACGTCAAGCTGCCGGACGGCAAGATCATTATTCCCGGCGTGATCGATTCCACCGTCAATACGGTGGAGCATCCGGAAGTCGTCGCCGACCGCATCCTGAATTTCGCGTCCGCGGTCGGGCGCGAGAACGTTATCGCCGGCGTCGACTGCGGCTTCGGCACCTTTGCCGGGCGCGTGCAGGTCGACACCAAGATCGTCTGGATGAAGCTCGCTTCGCTGGCCGAAGGCGCGCGGCGGGCGAGCAAGCAATTGTGGACGAAGGCGGCGTAAGACACCGCGTCTCGGGGGGCGCTACACCAATGATGGTTCCGATATTCGCCACGCTGCTGCTGGCGCTCGCGGCCGCCTGGCTCGGGCGGCAAACGATCGCCATCGCCTGCCTGATCGTCTGTCTGGCGCTGTCGATCGGATTGTTCCTGTTCGAGGTCTATAGCCCCGAATACGGCTTCCGCATGCCCTGGATCCAGACCCAGCTTGACGCGGCGCCGGCAAGCCTC
Source organism: uncultured Alphaproteobacteria bacterium (assembly GCA_963749625.1). Taxonomy (GTDB): domain Bacteria; phylum Pseudomonadota; class Alphaproteobacteria; order Rhizobiales; family Xanthobacteraceae; genus Pseudolabrys. The sequence continues at coordinate 119,183 of CAVVNY010000013.1, forward strand.
GCGCGGAGCCGCGCATGAGCGCCGCAACGCCGCGCCTGCTGGCGGGGCTGAACTACCTCTATTTGCTGCTCATGATGCTGGTGATCGCCGCCATCCTGACGACGGCGATGGTCCTGCAATACGGCTGGGGCGAGTTGCCCTGCCCGCTCTGCCTGCTGCAACGCGTCGCGCTGTTCGGCGTCTGCTTCGGCATCGTTCTGACTTTCCGCAGCGGCAACTCGGGCCGCAATTCCGGCCTCAGCCTGCTGTTCGCGATTTTCCTGCTGGTCGTTTCGGTGCGCCAGTCGCTGCTCGACATCTACCCGCGGCCCGGGCACGCCTATATCGGCAGCGCGGTGTTCGGCATTCATATGCCGGTGTGGTGCGTGCTGATCGCGCTGGCTCTGCTCATCGCCTATGCGGTGAAGCTCGCGCTGCTCGACGGCCCGGACGCGCGCGCGATACCGATTAAGGAATTTCCGGCGCTGGCGCGCGCGGCCCAGGCGTCCGGCGCCTATATCGTCGTGCTGTGCGCGATCAATCTGGTCTCGGCCTTCATGCAGTGCGGCTTCGACGCCTGCCACACGTCGGGATACAGGCTGTTGCAGGCGGTGCAATAGGACTTCGCAGCCGTTAGCGGCCGAACAACCGCGCCGGCGTCTCCACCAAAATCTTCCGCCGCACCGCCTCGTCCGGCGTCCAAGCAAAAAACAAATCCAGCAAATGCCCGTCGTCCGGCATCACCTCGGCAGCGATCGACGGATGCGGCCAATCGGTGCCCCACATCAGCCGCTCCGGATTGGCGGCGACCAGCGCCTCGTGCAACGCGCGCGCGTCGGCATAATCGGGAAACTGCGTGGAGATGCGGTAGGGCGCCGAGACCTTGAGGTGCACCGCGCCCTCGCCGACCAGTCTGAGCAGCGCCTGGAAATTCGGTTCGTTGACGCCGCGCGCCGCCTCCACCATGCCGTAGTGATCGACGATCACCGGCAGGTCGCGCGCGATCGCACGCAAAGTGGATGCAGTGTCCTGCAACAGGCGCCAATCGCAGAACACCTGCATGACCCAGCCGAGCTCAATCATGGTCTTGCGGAACACCTCGAACACGTCGAGGCCGACGCCGCGCACGTAGCCCGGCTTTTTCTCCATCAGGTGAAAGCGCAGGCCGCGCATGCCGAGTCTATGCCAGTCGCGCAGCGTTGCCGGCGCAATGCGCGTGTCGGTGATGGCGACGCCGCGCAGCCGTTGCGGATAACGCGAGATGGCGTCGAGCACGACGCGGTTGTCGTAGCCATGCGCGTTGCCCTGCACGACCAGCCCATGCGCGCAGCCGTTATGGTCGAGCAGCGCGATGAATTTCTCCACCGGCGCGTCGGGCGGCGTGTAGCCGCGCCCCGGCGTATAGGGGAACTTGTCGGCCGGGCCGAACACATGCGCGTGCGCATCCCAGGCGCCGGGCGGCGGCAGGATGCGCGGCTTCTTCGGCTGCGCCACCGGGCCGGCGATGCGCGGGGGCTCGGATGGCATGATGCTAACCGAGATGAATGTTGGCGTCCTTCACCACCCCGCCCCACAGCTTCATCTGGCCCTCGACGAAGGTGTGGAATTCCTCCGGCGTATTCTTGCGCGAGACGATATTGAGCTGCTTGAAGCGCGCGCTCACCTCCGGCGACACCAGCGCCTGGTTGAGCGCGGTGTTGAGCTTCTGCACGATCGGCTTCGGCGTGCCGTGCGGCGCGAATACGCCGTTCCATTCATTGGCCTCGAAGCCCGGCAGCGTGTCGGAGACCGGCGGGATGTCGGGCAGGCTTTCGAGCCGCCCCGAGCCGGTGTGCGCGATCGCTTTCAGCTTGCCGCCCTTGAGCAGGCCGACCACCGACGAGCCGTTGGCGAAGAAGAATTTCACCTGCCCCGACATCACGTCGGTGAGCGCCAGCCCGCCGCCGCGATAGGGCACGTGGTTGATCTTGAGGCCGGTGACGTGGCGGAACATTTCGAGGCAGAGATGCTGCAGCGTGCCGTTGCCGGACGACGCCATGTTGATGCCGTTCGGCTGCGCCTTGGCATAGGCGATCACGTCGGCCATCGTCTTCACCGGCAGCGACGGCGTGACCACCAGAATGTTCGGCACCAGCGAGACCAGGAAGACCGGGTCGAAATCCTTGCGGTAATCGAACGACAAGTTCGGATAGAGCGAACCGTTCACCGAAAATCCGGTGCCGTCGTGCAACAGCATGTAGCCGTCGGGGTCGGCCTTGGCGACGATGGCTTCGCCGATGGTGCCGCCGGCGCCGCCGCGGTTCTCGACGATGAACTGCTGATGCAGGATTTCGCTCGCCTTGGCGTAGAGGATGCGCGCGGTGGTGTCGGCGCCGCCAGCGGGCGGATAAGGCACCAGCACGCGCACCGGACGGTTCGGCCAGTCGGCCTGCGCGCGGGCGGTGCCGGCGAGCGGCGCGGCGGCAAGGCCGGCCAAGAGCGTACGGCGTGTGAGTCTGCTTCCGGTCATCGCGTCCTCCCCCAGTGATCGTTTTGGGAGCGATGTTAGCACCTCGCCGAGCGGGCGAAAGGCCTCTTGCTTCAAGTCATCAGCCCGCCGAGCGGCTTCACCGCCTCGCTGCCAGGGAAGACTTGCTGCGTGAGCGCCCGCTCGTCGGCGCGCAAGTGGTCGCGCAGAATGCCCTTGATTACCGCGCGCAGATCGGTGGTCGGCTTCAAGTCGCGGTCCTGATAGAGCGCTTTCGCCGCGATGCCGGGCCAATCGGAGATCACGCGCCCGCCTTTGACCGCACCGCCGGCCAAGAGCGCGACCGTCGCGGTTCCATGGTCGGTGCCTTCGGTGCCGTTGATGCGCGCGGTGCGGCCGAATTCGGTGATGACCATCACCGCCGTCTCCTTCCACGCGTCGCCCATGCCGCTTTCGAACGACGCCAGCGCGCCGTCGAGCGCGCCGAGCAGCGCCGATAACCGGCCGTGCGCGGCGCCTTCCTGCGCGTGCGTGTCCCAGCCGTCAAAAGCGAGTGCGCCGACACGCGGGCCGTCCGGCCGCGCCATGAATTTCGCCGCGGCGCCTGCCGCTTCGGCAAAATACATGCGCACGCCGGCATAGGGTCCGGTGAGCTTGGGCGCATTCGTCTTCATGTCGCCATTGGCGATCGCGGCCAGCGCGCCACGCTCTGCCAGCGCTTGCGCCAAGGCCGGATCGGTATGGCGATAAAGCTCGAGCAGCCGGCTCATGGTGTCTTCACTCGCCGGCTGGATATGTGCCGGCGTATACGACAAGACCTTCGCCGGCCCGCGCGCAACCAGGGGCGTGATCGGCCCGACCGCGAAAGCCTCGCGGCCGGCCACGCGTTCACCGCGCGCCAGCCCCGCCACCGCGCGGTTAAGCCAACCGGTGTCGCTGACGCCCGGTTTCGTCATGCCGCTTTCCAAAACGTCTTGTCCGTCGAAATGCGAGCGGTCGCGATAGGGCGAGGCGACCGCGTGCACGACGCTCGCCTGCCCTGCTTTATACAGACGGTGCAAATTCGGCATCGCCGGATTAAGGGCGAACATAGTGTCAAGCGGCAACGCCGCATTCTCGCCGTCGAGCCGCAGCGCGTCATTGCCGCGCAACGCGATCCAATTCGGATCGCCGACCGGCGCCACCGTCGCCAGCCCGTCGAGCGCGCCGCGCAGCACGATGGTCAGGAAGCGCGGGTCGCGCCCTTCCGCGAGAGCGACCTTTGGCATGTAAGCCCAAGCGAACAGCGCGCCGGAGCCGAGCAGCATTTCGCGACGGGTCGCCCGATGGGGGATGAACGTCATGGCGTCACCTGCGTTGGAATTCCGGCGTCATCAGCAGCAGCGCCAGCGCCTGCGGCCGGCTCTCGGCGCGCGCCAGCGTCAGTTTGGTCTCCGGCGTCATCAGCGGACCGAGCGTACGTTCGGCCACGAGTTCCGGATCGTTGAAGCCGCCGGCGCGGCGCGCCATCTGGTTGGCGATATCGAGCCGTTGCGGCAGGCCGTCCATCCAGGCCGCGCTCAGGTCGGAAAATCCGTTCGGCGCCGGCGGCCGCCACAAGGGTTCGCCCAGCAGATTGAGCGCACCGATGAAGGGTTGCGGCTTTTCTTGCGCGACGTCGAGCGCGCGCAAGCCGTCGACCAGCCATTCCGCCGGCCGTTTGAGCTTCGTGCGTGGCGCATTCCAGGCTTCCGGCGCGGTGACCAGCGTCTTCGAGATTTCCTTGAGATTGCCGCCCGTGTCGAGATAGCGCCGCGTCAGCCGCGTAACCAGCGCGGGCGGAGGTTCATCTGCCACGAAATGGCGCGCGAGCTTGGTGGCAATATGCTTCGCCGTTGCCGGGTTTTTCGCCAAGGCCATCAGCACGGCGCGACCTTGCTCGAAACCCTCATCAGGATAATCGCGACCCATCACGCGTTCCGGCCCTGGTTCATGCAGACGCGGATTGAACATGAACTCGCCGCCATGCTCGGGATCGAGCCGCGGCGGCCGGATGCTCCAGCCGCTTATCACATTGGCGAAGCGCGTCACGTCGCCCTGCGAATAGCCGGTGCGCACGCCGACCGTATGCAGTTCCATGATTTCGCGCGCCAGATTTTCGTTGATGCCTTTGTTGCGACGGTGGCCGGCGATCGAATCCGGCCCGATCGATTGCACATTGTCGAGATAGAACAGCATTGCCGGATGCGTCTCGACCGCGAGCAGCATATCGGCGAAGTTGCCGGTAACATGCGGCCGGATCGCTTCGCGCTCGAAGGCGCCGCACAGCGCCCGTACCGGACCTTTATCGGCCGACACGCAGAAATGGTTCGACCAGAACCAGACCAGCCGCTCGGCAAAACCGGTCTCCGAAGCGAGCGCGGCGTCGAGGCGCGCTTTGGCCTCTTCCAGATAAATCTGCTGCGGCACGCCGGGCTGTTGTTTCGGCTTGGCGTCGGACTTGTTGTCGCCCCGCGCCATGTCCGGTTTCATGCCGGGCTTTTGCGCCGCGTCGCGCACGACATTTTTGGCGGCTTCTTGTTCCGCTTTCGCCGCCAGCCGTACCGCCTTGCGCTCCTGTCGAAAAGCAACGGTCGCTCGCATGGCTTCGCCAGCGTTCAGCAGATCGTCATTGCGGATTTGGCCAGTGCCGGGGCGATCGAGATCGGCGAGCAGCGCCGCTTGGACGTCGGAAATGTCACCGCCCGGCTTCGGCGCAAAGCCGAAACGATTGAGCGCGGTAGCGGCCAGAGCGCGCGGATCGGCGGACATGCCTCGACTCGTCCTTTGCTGCCCCGGTCCCATCCTGCGACGTGACTTCGGCAATATTGCGGTGGCAAAGATGAATGGAAGCTGACTGGATTGATGCAAAGTTGGGGACGCGCCGGTTATGGTGGATGACACCTTTCCCCGCCGCCGGACTCGCCCCATATTCGGGCGAATGGCGAAGCCCCCTAAGAAACCGAAAGACCCCGCCAAACCCACGCGCGCCAAGGCGTCGCGGCCGGCCGCGTCGGCGACGCCGGACGCGCTCGCCGATCTGCTCAATCCGGCGATCAACAAGGGCACCGCGGGCTTGGGTTCCGGCACCGGCGAAAATTCTGGCCTGCAGCCGCCGCCGGACAATTCGTTCGACCGCCGCGCCGATTTCTCCGCCGCGCACAAGGCGCGCAAGTCGACGGCCAAAACTGCCGGAACAATCGGGTTTCGAGGAGACGCCGCAGCGCGATTACGCGGCTTCGCCAATCACCGGACTTGATCCAGCCTTGGCGCAGGAGCTGGGCCTGGGCGGCGATGCTCCGCCCGACCTGCACGCGCAGTCCGCCCGCGAAGCCGAGCGCATCGCGCGTGGCGGCGATCCAAAATATCGCCTGCCGCGTGCCGACCTGCCGCAGCCGGGCAGCGGCCTGAGCTCCATGGGCGTCGCCGCCACCGCCGAAGTCGCTCGAACGCCTGTTGCGCGAAGGCCGGCCGGAAATTTCCGCCGTGCCGTGGATGCCGCACCGGCCGCCACGCCCGGAGAAATCCGAAGGCGGCAAACGCCTCGTCATCCGATCCGAGTTCGAACCGAAAGGCGACCAGCCGGAGGCGATCCGCGAGCTGGTCGAAGGCGTCAAACGGAACGACCGCACGCAGGTTCTTCTTGGCGTGACGGGATCGGGCAAGACCTTCACCATGGCCAAGGTGATCGAGGCGACGCAGCGTCCGGCGCTCATCCTTGCGCCGAACAAAACTTTGGCCGCGCAGCTCTACGGCGAGTTCAAGTCGTTCTTTCCCGATAACGCGGTGGAGTATTTCGTCTCCTATTACGACTACTACCAGCCGGAGGCCTACGTTCCGCGCACGGACACCTATATCGAGAAGGAATCCTCCATCAACGAGCAGATCGACCGCATGCGCCATTCGGCGACGCGCGCGCTGCTCGAGCGCGACGACGTCGTCATCGTCGCCTCGGTGTCGTGCATCTACGGCATCGGCTCGGTGGAAACCTATTCGGCGATGACGTTCACGCTGAAACAGGGCGGCACGATCGGCCAGCGCCAGCTCATCGCCGACCTGGTGGCGCTGCAATACAAGCGCACGCAGGCCGATTTCTTCCGCGGCTCGTTCCGCGTGCGCGGCGACACCGTCGACATCTTCCCGGCGCACTACGAGGACCGCGCCTGGCGCGTGCATCTGTTCGGCGACGAGATCGAGAAGATCGAGGAGATGGACCCGCTCACCGGGCAAAAGACCGACGAACTGGAATTCGTCAAGGTCTACGCCAATTCGCATTACGTCACGCCGCGGCCGACGCTGATCCAGGCCATCGCCGGCATCAAGCAGGAACTCAAAGCGCGCCTCGACCAGCTCAATGCGGCGGGCCGCCTCTTGGAAGCGCAACGCCTCGAACAGCGCACGGTCTACGACCTGGAAATGATGGAAGCCACCGGCTCCTGCGCCGGCATCGAGAACTACTCGCGCTATCTCACCGGCCGCCGGCCGGGCGAGCCGCCGCCGACGCTGTTCGAATACGTGCCGGACAACGCGCTGGTTTTCGCCGACGAAAGCCACGTCACCATTCCGCAGCTCGGCGGCATGTTCCGCGGCGACTTCCGCCGCAAGGCGACGCTGGCCGAATACGGCTTCCGCCTGCCCTCCTGCATGGACAACCGGCCGCTGCGTTTCGAGGAATGGGACGCCATGCGGCCGCAGACGCTCGCCGTGTCGGCCACGCCGAGCCACTGGGAAATGAACGAGGCGCGCGGCGTCTTCGTCGAACAGGTGATCCGCCCCACGGGCCTCATCGATCCGCCGGTCGAAATCCGCCCGGCGCGCACCCAGGTCGACGACCTGGTCGGCGAAGTGCGGGCGGTGGCGGCGAAAGGCTACCGCGCGCTCATCACCGTGCTGACCAAGCGCATGGCCGAGGACCTCACCGAATATCTGCACGAACAGGGCATCCGCGTGCGCTACATGCACTCCGACATCGACACGCTGGAGCGCATCGAGATCATCCGCGATCTCAGGCTTGGCGCGTTCGATGCCCTTGTCGGCATCAATTTGCTGCGCGAGGGCCTCGACATTCCGGAATGCGCGCTGGTCGCCATTCTCGACGCCGACAAAGAAGGCTTCCTGCGCAGCGAGACGTCGCTGATCCAGACCATCGGCCGCGCCGCGCGCAACGTCGACAGCAACGTCATCCTCTATGCCGATCAGGTCACCGGCTCGATGCAGCGCGCCATCGAGGAGACCAACCGCCGGCGCGAGAAGCAGGTCGAGTACAACACCGAACACGGCATCACGCCGGAGAGCATCAAGCGCTCGATCCACGACATCATGGATTCGGTGTACGAGCGCGACCACGTGCTGATCTCGACCGGCGGCGCCAGCGAAGGCGAGTTCGCCGACGCGGCCACCATCGGCCACAATTTCGAGGCGGTGATCGGCGATCTGGAGAAGCGCATGCGCGAGGCCGCCGCCGATCTCGACTTCGAGCAGGCCGCGCGCCTGCGCGACGAGATCAAGCGCCTGCGCCAGACCGAGCTGGCGGTGGTGGACGATCCGACCGTGCGCAACGTCATGCTGACGCAGGACCCCAAGCTGCGCCGCGCCGTGGAAGGCTCGCCGCGCCGAAGCGGCGCGAGCCGCGAAGGCGGACCGCACAAGCCGGGCCTCGACGAAATGGGCATCGCGCTCAGCCACGAGGTCAAGCCGGCACGCCCCGACAGCCCCCGATCGAAGATGGGGCGGCCGGGCATGCACGGCGGCTTCAAGAACAACCGCCGGCGCTGACTAGCCGAAAACGCCCAGCAGCGCCGCGGCAAGCGCAAAGACGACGACCGCCGCCACCAGAATGAACCAGGTCGCGCCGGCGCCGCGACGTCTGTCAGCGCCGAGTTCGATGGCTCCTTCGGATCGTAGTGCACGTCGATCTCGCTGCCGACCGGAAATTTGGCCGCCACCTTCTCGGCGTAGCCTTTGCCGGCGCTCACGGTCATGCCGTAGCTGATCTGGTTGCCGCGAAGCTCGCGTCCGTTGACCGCATACGTGTATTCGACCTTCGGCCGGTACGCGGTACGCCAGCGCACGCGGCCGTCGCTGTCCTCGTCGCGCTCCTGATATTCCTCGACCTCGCTCTTGACGATCTTGCCGCGCACCGTCGGCCAGGTCGCCGCCTGCTTGGCGGCGCGCCGCGCGGCAAAGAAGAACATCAGCACCACCAGTCCGAAGCCGACGAGCGCCACCGGCATCTCGGCGTGCGAATGCAGACGCGGGAAATGCGCGCGCACGAAATCGGGCCCGTAGGCGGCCAGCCCGTAGATGGCGAGGCCGAGCACCGCCAGCATGGCGATGCCGCCGAGGCAGCCCGACAGCACGTCGCGCTTGCTCAGATGCGCGTCCTTGAGGTCCTGCGTAAAGTCGCGCTCGAGCACGCATTTGGTCGGATCGCGCGGATCGTAATAGACGGTGACCTCGGCGCCGGCCGGATAGCGCTTGAGCGTCGCGTCGATGTCGAGACCGCCTTCGTCGCCAATGCTGATGCGCGTGCCGTCCACGGTGCGGCCGCCGACCTTGAACTCGTATTTGACCGCCGGCACGTTCTTCACCGTCTCCGGCTCGCCTTCGAACTGGTGGCGCCGCGTCTCGACGCCGCAGCTCAGGATGCGGCCGCTGGCCGGCAGCCAGCTTTTCGCCTGGCGTAACTCGATGAACTTGGTGGCGGCGGCGACGACGATCAGCGCAACCATCGGCAGGAAGATCAGCCCGATCCAGAAATAATCGGAATTGCCGAACGGCACGTTATGACGGATGAAGCCTGGCACCCAGCGCTCCATGGCAAAGGCAAATGCCACCAGGCCGATAATGGCGACCATGACGGCGATCGCCGCGAACGGCGGGTTTCTGCCGCTGCGCCCCTCTAATGGCCGCGTATCGGGCACGAATTTGACCTGCGGTGCGCGCGGCGGCGTCTGCGGCGTTGGCGTGTCGTTTGGCATGGGTGTCCCCCCTCGGTTCGATCCTGTTGTCGACGAGTTGGTCGGCGAAAGCCAGCAACAGGTTCAATCCGCCCTTGAACCGCGCGCGCCGCCGGCGCGACCTACAGAGACGCGCTGGAACCGACGCCATGCAACGCTCGGCTATTGCCGGTTCAAGCGCCGCGGCGGCTTCAAGCGGCGATAACTCCGCGCGGTCTTGACCCCGCACCGGCGATCGGTTGAACCTGACCGCGGGGCTGACGGAAGGCGCGAATCGCGATCTTCCGCGAGAGTCGGGGATCACCATGGTCGGTGTCGGCCGGATGCTGCGCTGGCCTGGCGCCGTGGCCGTCGGCTTTATCGCCTATATCGCCGCCTTCGCGCTCGGCTATCTGATGTGGCGCAAGTTCGGCGGCGATCCCGCCGACGCGTCGCGCTGGATCCTGGCGATCGCGACCTGTTGCGCGGTGCTCGCCGGCGCCTTCATCGTCCCGCGCGAAAATCGCAAAGCGGCCGCGCTTGCGCTGTGGCTGCTGGCTTTGCTGTTTCCCGTTACGCTGCTGCTCAAGAACACGCTGGCCGGCCATTTCACCACCATGAACCTGTTCGAATTCGCCGGCACCTTGTTCGGCGGCCTGCCCGCCTACTACGTGGTGCGCATCGCGCCGCCGAGCGCGCCGAAGACGGAAGATTGAACCGGCGGCGGGACGTCGAACCGCAAACGCGAATGGCCGGAGCGCGCCCCGGCCATCCCGAATCGCATATTTTTATTTGAGCATGATCTTTTCCGAAAACCGGTTCCCACTTTTCGGGATCATTCGTCCCTAAAAGTAATGTCCGCGGTTGGCGCCGTCATAGCGGCCCGACTTCATGCAGCACGCCTTGAAACCGGCTGCCGGAGCCGCACGGGCACAGATCGTTGCGGCCGAGCTTCTCGATCAGCTCGACGCCGCCGTGGACGAAACGCCGCCCGCGTTTGACCTTTGTTTCCGAAGGGAAGGACTTCCGCCGCTTACGCGTGATCTCGAAAGCAGGGGAGGTCGTCGATATCGCGAGCTTTGCGCATGACACGCCTCCATGAAAAACGCGGCCTGTTGGCCGCGCGCGCTTGCTACCATTGGTAGGCGTCCCGTGCAAATTTATGCGCGCGAATTAGAGCTCCGGTAACCGGGTAACAGCGCGCGCCTTGACTCTGTGAGCCCCCTGCCCGGCACAATGAGCCTTGCCGCCGCGCGGGCGGATCGGGGGGCTCATGGACGATTCTCTGCGCACGCGCCTTTACGCGCTTTACGCCGCGTTCGCCGCCGGGCGGTTCGACGACGCCTTGCGCGAATTCGACGACAACGTGGTGATGACCAGCCACGCGCCGATCGAGGTGTTTCCCGTGCTCGGCCGCCGCCAGGGCAAGGCCGCGGTCGAGACCACCATGCGCGCGATGCACGCCGGCTTCGAGCATCTCGGCTACGCGCCGGTGTTCATGGTGGTCGAGAACGACGCGGCCGCCGTCATCGTGCTGGCCAAGCTGCGCCAGCGCGCCACCGGCCGCATCATTCAATTGTTCGTCGCGCATTTCCTGCGCCTGGAAAACGGCCGCATCGTCGAGCTGCGCGAATTCATGGATTCCTTCGACGCCGTGCAGCAGGTGCTCGGCCGCGAACTGTTCGGTTCGGGGCCGCAGGGGTAGCGAGCGCTGCTTGCCGCCGCCGGGAGCGCGCGGCGGCCGCAGCAGCCGGGGGGGTGCGCCGCCTGCAGAAATAGGCTCGACGAAACGTGCTCGCGCTCGCCACGAGCTTAATCGTCGCGCACGAGGCAGCCCGAGGTGGAAGACGGACGGCGCGAGCGTGTGCGACTGCGCCGGAGCAAATGAATGGTATGCCAAAAGTTGACCGAAAGCGCGGCCCGGCGCCGCAAAGACGCCGCCGTGGAGCGCCGAGAGGCGCCCGCGCTTCGATTACGGAGCGCGGCAAGACGGAAGACGGCAGCGCCTCACGGCGCTCCACCCCCCCTCGCCTATTCGAGGGGCCAGGAAAGGGAAGACGGCGTACCCGGCGCCGCAAAGAATACGGGCAATGCCGCTTGGCTGTTTGACAATTGCATCGGTGAAGGGGCACGCGCTCCGCACATTCGCCGTCATGCGCGGGCTTGACCCGCGCATCCATGATGCCGAGCCGCGCGTGATAGACTTCCATAAGGCTGCCGTCGTCGCGCTGCCTCATGGATGGCCGGGTCAAGCCCGGCCATGACAGAGAAAGCCCCGCTCATGTCCGACATCGACATTCTCAACGGCCCGTTCGCCACCGTCTTCGTGCTGGCGCTGTTGGGCGCGCCGGGGCTGCCGATCGGCGCCATCGCCGGCGCGCTCGTCTGGCGCCGCCACCGCGTCTGGGGCGCGGCGCTCGGCGCCGCCGCCGGCTTCGGCCTGTGGCTGTTGGGCTGGTTTTATTTCAGCGATAGTCTCTGACCCCCTCAAAAACCAACCGGAGGAGCCTATGCCCGTCATCCAATGCGACATCCGCGAGGGCTGGAGCGACGACCAGAAACGCGCGCTCGCCCAAGGCCTTACCAACGTGGTTGCCGAGGTGGGAAAGGTGCCGGTAAAAAGTATCCACATCGTGATTCGCGAAGGCCGCGGCTTGCATTACATGTTCGGCGGCGAACACGTGCCCGAATTCAAGCCCGCCGGGGGCGGCTGAACCAGCTTCGAAAGTCCTGCCATGACGTCGTCGTCCGTCCGCCTGTCGCTGCGTGTCCTGCTGCTCGCCGCTGCCGCCGCCGCGCTTGCGGCCTGCGAAACCACCGGCACCGGCGCGCCGACGCAAACCGCCACGGTGCCCGAGCCGCCGATGACCCACACGCGCGCCGCCGAGCAGTGCTGGATGTCGACCGAAAAGGGCGCGGCCGGCATGTCGCTCGATAAGCGCGCCGACCTGGTCGACAAGTGCATCGAGCAGAAGATGAAGGGCGGCTCCGCCGCGGCCGAGCCGGCTTCCGAGGCCAAGAAGAAAAAGCCGGCCGCCGCCGAGGCCAAGAAGAAGAAACCCGAGACCGCCGACGGCGACAAAGATAAGAAGAACGACAAGAAGGACGACAAAGCCAAGAAAGACGATAAGGACCAGAAGCCGGCCGACGCTGACGCGCCGGACAAGAAGCCCTAAAGCGCGGGAGCGCGGGGACAAGCCGCCGCCGCCCCTTGCGGGCCGCCTGCAGCCGTATCACCATCGCACTTCTACAGCCCCAAGGAGGCCGTCATGGCTAAAGGTCAGATGCGTGTTCCGAAGGAAAAGAAGAAACCGAAGGCCGACAAGGACAAGCCCAAGCAGATGTCCGCCTACAAGCTGGCGCAGACGCAAGGCTCCGCCGGCAACCCCTTCGGCACCCCGCCCGGCAAGAAGTAACGCCGCCGAACGCCTATTTGGGCACGCCGCCGGTCAATTTGTCGGCGGGTGGCAGCTTTTTCGCAGCCGATGCCATTTCCAGGCAGGTGAGCAGCTCGACATAGCTGGGGAAGCCGCCGAGCTTCGACAATGACACGCAACGCGCCTGCTCCGCGGGCGTGAATTGCCCCCACTGCTGCTCCAGCTTGCCGCGCGCGTCGCGCTCGTCGCGCTTGCAGATATCCTCTTTGCCGTTGATCGATACGGCGGCGCTGGCCGCCGCGTGGCAGCTTTGGTCGGTATCGAGCTGCGGAATCCGTTCGGCCGCCAGCACCAGATACGAGCCGGCCAGAATGATCGGCAGGAAGGCAGGCATTGGTTCTCTCCTCGTTCCTCGCCCCCAACGCGCAGCCAAGGTTCCCGTTGCATCCTAGCCCTTTCGTGCCGCGGTTTCATGACCCTTCCGCCCCGAAACCTTGGCGGCATTGAACCTCCCGCCCGCCTTGGCCGACCAAAGCTCGACAGCTTCAGGGGGCAATCGTGGCCAAACGCTTTATTTTCGCCTTTATCACCTTCGTCGGGCTGGTCTTTCCGGCCGCCTTCGGGGTCGCTTTGCTGGCCGCGCCGGCACAGCCAGCGCCGCTCGAGCAAGCCGGCTGCGGCCAGACCTTGGCCGACGCCTTCACCAAGATGTCCGCGCAGCAAGAGCGCGTGAAACGCCTCGGCGCCGCGCATGGGCCGGAGGCCTGCGCCGCCACGAAGCTCTACTTCCTCGAAGTCGTGAAGGCGCGCGCGGCCACCGCGCTGTGCAAGAGCGGACCGGAGCGCGAGCGCGAACTCGGCCGGCTCGACGCCGACGTCGAAACCATCAACAACGCGATCGCCGCGCGTTGCAGCTAGCGCATGATCCCGAAAAGCCTGTCCTCGACTTGATCGGGGATGGGAACCGGTTTTCGGACAGGATCATGCGCCAATAATTGAGGCAATCGCGTCACAAAATTCGCGCAAGCCCATTCATACCTTCGCCAAAGTTCCATGCGAAGGCGAAACCAATGTTTAACCGGTTGCCGCCGACCATCGCGGTGGGATTAACCGGCGCGGCATGCCGGGGGAGATTTTCAGGATGCGTTCTGGCGCGATTATCTGCGCTTTGTGGATTGCGGCCGCATCGGCTTGCCTGTTTGCCGCGCCTGCCGTGGCGCAGGACGCGGGTGTCGTGGCCGATCCTGCGGCCGCGCCGCCGGCCGCTGCGGACAACGACGCGGAAAATGCGCCAGCCGAAATACCGCTCACGCCCGAGGAAGCCGCCGCGCTCGGCAATGCGCTGTTGTTCGATCCGGCCAATCTTGCTTCCGGCAAGCCGGCCAAGCCGCTGCGCTTACCCGGCCTGAACGATCCCACCAAGCTCGACGTCAGCCACAACGACAAGCCGGGCAGCGCCAGCACGATGGCGATCAATCGGCCGCTGGCGAGCGATTGGGACGCCAAAGTCGGCGCCGATCTCAACCTCGCCACGGCGCCGTCGACCGGCTACCTGCCAAGCAAACCGCTGGCAGTGACGGCCGCCAACCAGGACTCCGGCGCCGCCTGGGCATCGGTCGGCATGGCCAATCTCGCCACGGTCGATGCGCGCGTCGACCCCGGCAACGATCAGGGCAAGCTCGGCACCACGTTCAAACACTCGATCCCGGTCGGCAGCAAATTCTCCGTCACGCTGCAGGACAGCTATTCGGTGACCGAGACCTTCGGCGCGCCGACGCCCGCGCCGTCCGATGTGCCGCTGATGGCGGTGCCGGCCACCACGGCGCCGGCGCCGCCGACGCCGCAGATCTGGGGCAGCCAGAAGGCCCTCAAATTCGACGTTTTGGCCACCGGCACGACATTCGGCGCCGGCGTCGCCACCGCCAGCAACGATCCGGTCACGCACAACACGTTCAGCGCCGACCAGAAACTGTACGGCCCGCTGCACGTCACCACGGCGGTGACCGACTTCGGTCAAACGACCGCCAGCAAGAGCATTAGCGCCGGCCTCAAGCTGAATTGGTAAATCCGGGCCGCGGCCCGCGACGTGTGCACCGCCCCGAAGCCGCCCCCACCCCGCCCAACCGCCGCCCTAGTTCCGTGCGGCAATCCGCTTGGACGGGGGGCGTCAGCGCAGCGATCTTGCGCCTGTGTAGAGGTGAAGCATGACGGCCATCAAACCCGAGCGGCTTGCGGCTGAGCAGAATGGTTCCGCCAAGAGCGGCCCGGAGAAATACGCTCCGGACCGCGGCGTCCCGGAAAAGCTCGGCGACGTCGACCAAGCGGCGGCGAACGCGTTCGAGGGCGAGATTCGCGAGTTCGTCCGGCGCGACGTCACTTTCGTGCGCCGGCAACGCAGCGACGCCGAAGCCGCGCCCGACCCGGCCGCCGACAATCTGAATGCGCTGATCCGGCGCGTCGCCGGCGCATCGATGGACGAGATCGACCGCGTCATTCTTGAGCTGCAAGGCGTGCGTGACTTGCTGCGCAGCGAGGGCGAACGCGTCAGCCGGGAGCTTGCCGGTTACGCCAGCCTCAGTCATGCGTCGATGACCGCGATGAAGGTCATCGCCGACAGCGTCAAGCAATGGAAAGACGCGCCGGTCAACAACAACCGGCGCAGCGCGAGCTGATTTGTTTGTAAGGCTACGCCGCCGCCGGAGTTAAACGTTGCGCATGATCTGAAAGCCTGTTCCCACTTTCAGGCTCATGCGTTCCGGCGGCGGCGGCGACCTACGACGCGATCTCGTCGACCACGATGCGGGTCGCGGGCTCGACCAGAAACACTTTGTTCTTGGTTTTTACATATCCCAGCGTCTGCAGGCCGGGGATGCCGCGCACGCTCGCCGGCAACGGATGCGTTTCATTCAGCGCTTGATTGGCGTCCAATTCGCCCGCCGGCGCGAGTTGCGCGGCGTCGGTGGCGGCCGGCGTCTTGTCCGCCATCGCCGCCTGATAGATGCGCTGACGGTCCTGGTCGCTGAGCCCAAGCGGCAAGGCCATGATCGGCACGCGGTCGAGCGTGTCGTTACGCGCGGAAAATTTGGCCGGCATGGTCTGCCCGCTGGCGCCGATCGGCCCGGCCGCCGACGACGAAGCGGCGCCCGTCGTGGCATTCGCGTTGGCGTCTGCCGGTCCAAGCGCCGTCAGATTGGAGTCCGGCGTCATCATCGCCGCGCGAGCTTGCGCCGGCGTCGGGATCGGCCGCGGTTGCGAACTGCTGGGCAGCTTCTCGTCGAAGCCGCGGTTGATCTGACCGCTATTGGGCACGAAGCCCGGATCGGTGGTCGCGGCGACATTGTCACCGGCAAAGGCGCCGGCCCGCGTGACCGGCATGGCGAGCGCCGCGGCGAGTGCCGCCGCAAGCAATACAAATTGCTGAATGTGTTTCATCGGCCGCCTCCTTTGGCTCCGATATGACAACGGCGGAGCGCCCCGCCGGGTTGCATTAAATCGGTGGGAAAACATCGCCCGATACGCGCACAGGCTGTGGATTGCCGGGACAGCGGAACCGAACACCTCCGTACGCTGCTCGCGGCGCCTAATGTGTGGGCGTTCGAAAGCGGCCTATGTCGCACGCGGCCGCTGCAAGCCGAGACTGCTGCGACGGGCGACAGAAGCGGTTTCGTCTTCGGGCAATCCTCCCACAAACTAGACCCCGCCGTTGCGGGGTTCTTTTGCAGGGCAAACGGGCTGTTTTAGCTCAGTTGGCTGGGGCTTTGCGCGGCAGCGGATAGTCTTCACTCTCGTACAGCCGGCGGATGCCGTTGCCGTCGAACCGCTTCTCCTCGACCTCGAGATAGGCGCCGAGCAACAATTCCGGCGGCAATTCCTCAATCGCAAAACGGATAGCCTCCGCCGCGGTCGGGAAACGCTTGTACCCAATGGGACGGCGCGACTTACGGCTGCGGCTGGGAAATAGCTCGGACGGGGCCCGATAATTGATCATCGACATCAGTACTCACTCCTCAGCGCCTAATATGGCCCCGAAAGCGCCAAAAATCCAGCGTCTGCGGCCCCGCGCGCCGCTGGGCGGTCCGCTAAGGTAAATCTATTTTACACACGGAAACGGCCCGGCGTCGAAACGCCGGGCCGCTGTTCAATTTTGTCCACGCCGAACGGATGGATTTAGTCGGCGAATTCCGCCACGACTTCGCTGGTGGCCGGATCGACCAACACGACGCGATTGTTCACCCGCATGTATCTGTAGGATCGCACGGCCGGCACTTCGACGGCGACATCCCGCGGCACCGCATAGAGCCGCGCGCCATGCGGCACCCGAGTACCGACACGGTATTCGACCGTCGGCGGCGCCCCTTCCACCGGCTCGCGGACGATGGTGCGATAGATCGTCTGCCGTTGCACCGGCGTGAGCTCCAGCGGCCGCGTGGTGACGATGGTTCGCGTCTCCACCGGCTCGCGCGTGATCACCGTGGTCTGCGCATTGGCTGCGCCGAGGCCGGCGAACAATGCCGCCGCGATCGCGGCGTGGCGAAAATATGTCATGAGTTCCTCCTGCCTGTAATGACTACGAAGACAGGAAACTCACTCGGCCAAGATGCGTTCCGCGCTCACAACGTATGCGGCGGCGCATCGAGCAGCGGCAGCTTCGCGCTGAGCATGGCGATGCGCCGCCGAGCCTCGGCTTGCGTCAGATTTGGCTTGAAGGCGTCCAGGTCGTAGGCGTCGATGGCCAGTTGCTTGAGCCGCGCCGCCTGTTCGGCGGTCATCGGCAGCACCGTGACGATCTTTCGTTTGGCGGGCATGGCGAAAGATAACGAACACAGGCGATGCTTTGTTCCAGACGATTGCCGCGGTGTCAGGCGGGTCGGGATCAGGACGTCTTCACGGTGGCCAAGGCCGGCCGTAGCGCCAGCGTGATCGGCAGCGTCAGCAGCACCACTGCGGCCACTACCACCAACGCCGACGGCACACCGAGCGCGTCGCCGAGCAAACCATAAAGTGCCGGCGACACCGCGCCAGCGCCGATGGTGCCGGTGTAGAAAATACCGAAGGCGCGCTGCCGCCGCGCCGGCTCCACCAGATCCGGCACCGAACCATAGAGCACCGACGAGGTGCCGTTGAGCGCGACGCCCACCAGCGGCAGCAGCATCAGCGCGGCATCCAGCGACAGCGGCAGCAGCGCCACGATGCCGAGCGCGGTCACCGCTTCGGTCAGCCACACCGTCGCCACCGCGCCGATGCGCGCGCCGATGAAGGCGCACACCAGTTTGCCGGCCGCGCCGCCGGCGAACACCAGCGTGAGCGCGAAACCGATGGTCGGCAGGCTGGCGCCTTTGGCCGTAAGCACGAACGGCAGGAAGGTCAGAAAGGCCATGCGGGTGGCACTATCGATGACGCCGACCGACAGCAGCAGCGGAAAGCCAAACTGGCTGATGCGTGAGCCGGCCGCCGCGCCGGCTTCGGCTTTGCGCGGCGCCGCCGCCTCGGCGGCAAAGCGTGGGATCAGCAGGTAGATGACGATTGCCGCCAAGCCGCCGATGCCGCCCAGCAGCACCAGCGCCTCGCGCCAGGGCAGCACCACGAACAGCAGCGACGCCGCCGCCGGCAGCGTCATCTTGCCGATATCGCCGGCAAAATTGTAGGTGCCGAGCGCCTTCAGCGAGCGCGCCCCGGCGAAGGCTTGCGCGATCAGCGATGACGCCAATGGATGCTGGGTGCTGGCGCCGAGCCCGGCCACGAACAGCGCGGCCACCAGCGGCGCGACGCCGCTGCTGAAGCCGGCCAGGCAATAGCCGAAGCCGGCGAGCGCGGTGCCGAGCGCGAGCACGACGGCCGAGCCAAACCGTTCGGCCAGCAAGCCCGACGGAATCTGAAAGCCCGCCAGCGTGCCCGAAAACACCGTCTTCATCAGTCCGAGCGCGGCAAAGCCGAGGCCAAATTCGTGCTGCCAGATCGGCAGCATGACGTAAATGAGATCGGTATAGCCGTCGTGCAGCGCGTGCGCGCCGCAGGCCACGCCGAGCGCGCGGCGTTCCGCGGGCGCGCTTGCGGCCGGCGCGGTCATGGCGACTTGCCGCGCCTTTCGACAAACGTGGTGCTGATGAGCGAGATCACCGGCTCGCCGTTCTGGTTGACGCCGGTCGAGCGGAACGTCATCAGCCCGGCATGCGGACGGCTGTTGGACAGCCGCAGCTCGATCACTTCGCTCTTGTAGTCGACGATGTCGCCGGCATAGACCGGCTTCAGCCATTTGAGCTCGCGGAAGCCGAGCGCCGGACCGATACCGGCGATGGGTTCGCCGCGCGCCAGCATCGCCTCATCCATGCGGCGGCGATAATCGATCATCAGCCGCATCCAGGCGAGCGCGGTATGCCAGCCGGAGGCGACCAGCGCGCCGAAATGCGAGCGCTGCGCCGCCGCCTCGTCGACATGGAACGGCTGCGGCGCGAAGCGCACGGCGAAATTCTTGATGTTGTCGGCGGTGAAAGTGTAGCGGCCGACCTCGAAAACGTCGCCGACGCGGATATCCTCGAAAAATTTCATGGCGCCGCCCCCGGTTCGCGGCGCACCATCATCATCGAGCTTACCAAGGTGGTGAGCACCGCCTCCTTTTCGTCAAGCACCTCGCACAGGAACTTGACGAAGCCCATCTCCGGCCGGCTATTGGAGACGCGCTTGTCGACCACCGTCGCCCTTACGCGGATCTGCGTGCCCGGCCGCAGCGGCTTGAGCCAGCGCACCTCGTCGACGCCGGGAGCGCCCATCGAGGCAGAATCGAGCAGGAAACCCTCGGTGATCATGCGCATCAGCAGGCAGCAGGTGTGCCAGCCCGAAGCGCCCAGCCCGCCCAGCAGCGTGTTGGCCGCCGCCGCCTCGTCGAGATGCATCGGCTGCGGATCGAACTCGGCAGCGAAGGCGACGATCTCCTCGCGCGTGACCAGCCGCGGGCCGTAAACGGCGACCGCGCCGGGCGTGAAGTCTTCCCAATGACGTTTCGGCATGGCGGATTTCTAGCGCGACCCGGGCGGGCTTGTCACACCACATTCGCCATTTTAAGTGGCAAACCTGAAATGCAAGACGTCGCCATCGGCGACCACATAATCCTTGCCTTCCAGCCGCAGCTTGCCGGCATCGCGCGCGCCGGCCTCGCCGCCGCAGGCGATGTAATCGTCGTAGCCGATGGTCTCGGAGCGGATGAAGCCGCGCTCGAAATCCGAATGGATCACGCCGGCCGCCTGCGGCGCCTTGGTGCCCGCCGTGATGGTCCAGGCCCGCGTCTCCTTCGGCCCGACGGTGAAATAGGTCACCAGATGCAACAGCGCGTAACCGGCATTGACCAGCCGGTCGAGCCCGGTTTCCTTCAGGCCGACCGCTTCGAGGAATTCGGCGCGCTCGGCCGGCGGCAGCGTGGCGATTTCGGATTCGATCTTGGCCGAGATCACCACCGCGACCGCGTCCTCTTCCTTGGCGCGGGCTTCGACCTTGCGGGAAAATTCGTTGCCGGTGGCGGCGGAGGCCTCGTCCACGTTGCAGGCGTAGAGCACGGGCGCCGACGTGAGCAGGCCGAGCGAGTGGAACAGTTTTTCCTCCTCGGGCTTGCGCTCGACCAGGCGCGCCGGCTTGCCCGCGCGCAGCAGCACGAGCGCGCGGTTGATCAGGTCGAGCATTTCCTTGGCGAGCTTGGCGTCCTCGCCGGTGCCTTTGGCCTTTTTCTCCAGATTGTCGACGCGCTTTTCCAGGCTATCGAGATCGGCCAGCATCAGCTCGGTCTCGATGGTCTCGATGTCGGCCACCGGATCGATCTTGCCTTCCACATGGGTGACGTCGTCGTCCTCGAAGCAGCGCACCACATGGACGATAGCGTCGACCTCGCGGATGGTGGCGAGAAACTGGTTGCCGAGCCCCTCGCCTTTCGACGCGCCGCGCACCAGTCCGGCGATATCGACGAAGGTGATGCGGGTCGGAATGATCTGCTCCGACTTGCCCAGCGCCGCCAGCTTCTCCAAGCGCGGATCCGGCACGGCGATCTCGCCGACATTCGGCTCGATGGTGCAGAACGGATAATTGGCCGCCTGCGCCGCCGCAGTCTGCGTGAGCGCGTTGAAGAGCGTCGACTTGCCGACATTCGGCAGGCCGACGATGCCGCATTTGAATCCCATGAAATGTCCGCGCCGTTAGATTGTTAGTCGGAGTCTTTCGGCTCCTCGCCGCCGCCAAAGCCTTTGGCGTCCATGGCGAGATGCACCTTGTTCTGGAACGTCGAATCTTTGCGCTCGACCAGGAGCCCGGCATTGTCGGCGACTATATCGCACAACGCCTCGACCCAGGGCCGCTCGCTCTTGGCGAAATCCTGCAGCACGTAAGGCTCCACCAGTTTCTTGTCGCCCGGATGCCCGATCCCCATGCGCACGCGCTTGTAGTCGTTGCCGACATGGGCGGAAATCGAGCGCAAGCCGTTGTGGCCGGCATTGCCGCCGCCGGTCTTCACCCGCAGCTTGCCGGGCGGCAGTTCGAGCTCGTCGTGCAGCACCACGATGTCGGCAAGACCGAGCTTGTAGAAATGCACCGCTTCCGCCACCGCGCGTCCCAACTCGTTCATGTAGGTGCCGGGCAGCAGCAGCAGAACTTTCTCGGGCCCGATCGTGCCTTCGACCGCGACGCCCTGGAATTTCCGCCGCCACGGCGCGATGTCATGGCGCTTGGCGATCGCCTGCACCGCCATGAAGCCGATATTGTGCCGGTTGCCGACGTAGCGCTCGCCCGGATTGCCGAGGCCGACGAAAAGCAGCATGGCTTCTACGGCGTCGCCGCCTCAGAGAGTTATGCGAGCGCAGGTAAGGAGGCGCGAAAGGCGCCGCCTCACTTCTTGTCGGACTTCGCCGCGGCGCCACCGGCGGCGGGCGCACCGCCCGCAGCCGGAGCGGCGCCGGGCGCTGCGCCGGGCGCTGCACCGGGAGCCGCACCTTCGGCGCCGGGGGCCACACCCGCGGCAGTCGCAGCGGCCGCAGCGGCGGCAGCGGCAGCGGCCGCTTCGGCGGCGGCCTTGAGTTCTTCCGCGTAGCCGGACGGCGGCACCACCGTGACCAGCGTGATGTCGCCATGGGCGATCACCCGCACATTCGGCGGCAGCGTGACCTCGCTGAGATGCTTGGAATGGTTGATGTCGAGTTCGGAAATATCGACGTCGATCGATTCCGGAATGGTCTCGACCGGGCACATCACCTCGATGGTGTGGGTGACGATGTTGACCGCGCCGCCGCGCTTCACGCCGGGCGACTGATCAGAATTGAGCACCTTGACCGCGACGTTGACGCGGATGACGGCGCCTTCGGCCACGCGGAGGAAGTCCACGTGCATCGGCAGATCCTTCACCGGATCGAGCTGGAAGTCGCGCGGAATGACGCGATGCTTGGCGCCGTCCAAATCGATGTGAAACAGCGTGGTGAGGAAGCGCCCGGCGTAGATGCGCTTGCGCAGTTCGGCATGGTCCAACAGGACCATCTGGGGGGGCTTGTTCTCACCGTAGATTACGCCCGGCACACTGCCGGAACGACGTGCTGCCCGGGCGGTCCCCTTGCCGCCTTTCGGACGCACCGTCGCCTTCAATTCCAGGACGGTCGCCATTT
The DNA here is from genome assembly GCA_963749625.1 of uncultured Alphaproteobacteria bacterium. Taxonomy (GTDB): domain Bacteria; phylum Pseudomonadota; class Alphaproteobacteria; order Rhizobiales; family Xanthobacteraceae; genus Pseudolabrys. The sequence goes on from CAVVNY010000013.1 coordinate 141,591, forward strand.
TGAATTCCTCATCTAAGCCAATGGAAAAGGCGGCATTTTCGGCCGCCCACGAACGCAGCAAGCCTCCAGGGGTGCCGGGGGCTACGTTTCGCGCTGGCTTATAGCGGCGCAGGTCTAAAAGGGCAAGAAAGGCTTGAAACCGCGGAAAAATCAGTCGGACGCGGCCGACCCTGCGTCCTTGGCTTTCTTGGCCGGCTTGTCGGCGGACTTGCCCTCGAGCGCCGCGATGCGCGCCTTCAGCGCCTCGTTTTCCTCACGCGCCAGGCGGGCCATTTCCTTGACCGCTTCGAATTCCTCGCGCTGGACCACGTCGAGGTCGCGCAGGATGCGCTCGGCCTGGCTGCGGAACAGGGTATCGAATTCCTTGCGGACCCCTTGCGCGACCCCGGCGGCATCGTTCATCAGGCGTGCCATCTCGTCGAAAATGCGGTTGTTGGTCTGCGTCATGGCTCTGCTCCGTTTCGTCTGAACAATGGCGATCCAGTCATCCCGCCGCAAGAGGCGGCATGCTACCACTCCCGGCGGGCGCGCCTGAACCTGGAATTCGCAATGCCTCTGCTCGTCATTCCCTATCCCGCCTTCGATCCGGTGCTGGTGCATCTCGGCCCCTTCGCGATCCGCTGGTATGCGCTGGCCTATATCGCCGGCATCCTGCTCGGCTGGGTCTATGCCCGCGCATTGCTCCGCAACGAAAAAGTCTGGGGCGGCATTCTTCCGGCGCCCATGACGCTCGTCGATTTCGACGATTTCGTGCTCTGGGTGACGCTCGGCATCATCCTCGGCGGCCGCACCGGCTACGTGTTGTTCTACAATCTGCCGCTGTTCGCCGCCCACCCGATCGAGATTCTGCAACTGTGGAAGGGCGGCATGTCGTTCCACGGCGGCTTTACCGGCTGCGTCATCGCCGTGGTGCTGTTCGCCCGCAAGCGCGGCATTCCGACGCTTTCGCTCGGCGACATCACCTGCGCGGTCGGGCCGATCGGGCTGTTCCTTGGGCGCATCGCCAATTTCATCAATGGCGAATTGTGGGGCCGCCCGGCCGACGTGGCTTCTGTCCCTTGGGCCATGGTGTTCCCCGGCGGCGGCCCGCTGCCGCGCCATCCAAGTCAGCTCTATGAGGCGACGCTCGAGGGCCTGGTGCTGCTCGTTATTCTGGCGCTGATGGTGCGCGCCGGCGCCTTGAAACGGCCGGGCCTGATCGTCGGCAGCTTTGCCTGCCTTTACGCCGTCGCGCGCTCGACGTGCGAATTCTTCCGTGAGCCCGACGCCCAGCTCGGCTTTTTGTGGGGCGGGGCTACCATGGGGCAATTGCTGTCGATACCGTTGTTCATCGCCGGCCTATGCTTCATCGCCTACGCGCTGAAGTATCCGCGGCGCGCATGATCCCGAAAAGTGGGGGCCGGTTTTCGGATAAGATCATGCGCTAGAAAGAATGTAAGAGTTCATGATGGCTGACATTCCGCCGCTAGAAGCCGAAATTCGCCGGCGCATCGAACTGGGCGGGCCGATGCCGGTCGCCGAATACATGGCGCTGTGCCTTTCCGACAGCGAGCACGGCTATTACACCACGCACGATCCGTTCGGCGTGCGCGGCGATTTCATCACCGCGCCGGAAGTCAGCCAGATGTTCGGCGAGATGCTCGGGCTCTGGATGGCCGCGATCTGGAAGCGGATGGGTTCGCCGGAGAACCTGCGCGTCATCGAGCTCGGGCCCGGCCGCGGCACCATGATGAAGGACGCGCTACGCGCCGCCAAGGTAATGCCGGGTTTCCGCGAAGCCGTGGTGATCCATCTGGTCGAGATCAGCCCGGCGCTGGAGGCGCAGCAGCAGCGCACGCTGGAGCCGTTAGCGACGCCGATGTTCTGGCACCCGACGCTCATGGATGTGCCGCCGGGCCCGGCCATCGTCCTCGCCAACGAGTTCTTCGACGCACTGCCGATCCATCAGGCGGTCAAGACCGAACAGGGCTGGAACGAGCGCCTCGTCGGCATCGATTCCACCGGCCGGCTCGTGTTCACGATCGCGCGCGATCCGATCCCGCACTTCGACAGCATATTGCCGCCGCCGCTGCGCAACGCGCCGGACGGCGCGATCTTCGAATGGCGCACCGACAATGTCGCGATGGAGCTGGGCCGGCGCTTGATGCACGACGGCGGCGCCGCGCTGGTGATCGACTACGGCCACGCCCAGACCGCCGTCGGCGACACGCTGCAGGCGGTCGGCAAGCACGCCTATGCCGACCCGCTCAGCACGCCCGGCAGCCTCGATCTCACCGCGCACGTTGATTTCCAGGCGCTCGCACTCGCGGTCGAGGCCATGGGCGTCAACGGCTTCGGCGCGATCACGCAGTCACAGTTTCTGCGCCGTCTCGGCATCGTGACGCGCGCGGCCTCGCTCAAGGCCAAGGCCACGGACGCCACCGCTGCCGCCATCGACGCCGCCCTCAAACGCCTGATCAGCGAGGGCGAAGCCGGTATGGGCAATCTGTTCAAGGCGGCCGCCTTCGCGCATCCCGCGCTCGGCGTGCCGCCTGGTTTCGAGAGTTAGGCGATGCTGCAGGCTTCATCGCTCAGCAAACTCGCCCGCATCCGCCATGGCTTTTTTACCCGCAGCGGCGGTGTGTCGCAGGGCGTCTATGCTTCCCTCAACGGCGGCGTCGGCTCCAACGATGCGCCCGACAAGGTGGCCGAAAACCGCGCACGCATGGCAACGGCGCTTGGCGTTGCGCCGGAGCGATTGCTCACCGCCTATCAGATCCATTCGCCCGTAGTGGCGGTCGCCGACCAGCCATGGACGGCGGAGAACCGCCCCCGTGCCGACGCCATCGTCAGCCGCACGCCGCGGCTCGCGATCGGCGTGTCCACCGCCGACTGCGGACCTCTGTTGTTCGCCGATGCCGAGGCCGGTGTGATCGGCGCGGCGCATGCCGGCTGGCGCGGTGCGCTCACCGGCGTGATCGAGGCGGCGGTCGCCGCCATGGAAGTACTCGGCGCCGAGCGCGAGCGCATGGTAGCGGCGCTCGGCCCCACCATCAGCCAGCCGCATTACGAGGTCGGGCCGGAGTTCATCGCCCGTTTCCTGGCCGCCGACGCCGGCAACACGCGCTTTTTTGTGGCCTCGCCGCGCGAGGGCCACGCCATGTTCGATCTCGCCGGCTATATCGCCGATCGTGTGCAGCGCGCCGGCATCGGCACGTTCGAGGACCTCGCGCTGTGCACGTTTGCCGAACCCGAGCGATTCTTCAGCTACCGCCGCACCACCAAGCAAAGCGAGCCAGACTACGGCCGGCATATCAACGCCATCGCGCTTGCCGATTGAGTCTCGCTGCGACCATACGCCGCTCGTCTGGACTCAAGGCCCGCACAACCGCTACGTTTAACCCCGGCCGAGAAGCCGCAAAATAAAAACAAGACCCGCGACTGAGGTGTCAATGCAGTGGAGTTTAGGCGGGCGCGCCTGGCGCGCTGCGCGGGGGGTATCTCGGCTAAGTGTGCTGCTGGCGGCCGTCGCCACGATGGCGCTGGCCGCCTGCGACCTCGAGGGGCATCCGGCTACTTTGGCCGGCCAGCCGCGCGGCGCCACCGTCGCCTTTGAATCCATCGACGGCCTGCCGCCCGGCCAATTTCATACGCTCGTGCAGGCCCTCAACGACGAGGCGCAGACACGCCGGCTGGCGGTATTGTCGCGCGAAAGCCCGTCGGCCTATCGCGTACGCGGCTATCTCGCCGCCAAGATCGTCAAGCGCGAGACCACGATCTCCTGGGTCTGGGACGTGTTCGACCGCGACGATCGGCGCGCCTTGCGCATTGCCGGCGAGGAAACCGCTAAAGGGCGGCACCACGACGCCTGGACCGCTGCCGACGACCAGATGCTGCACCGGATCGCCCGTAGCAGCATGGACAAGCTCGCCGCCTTCCTGACGTCGCCCGAGGTCGCCCCGGGCACGCCCGACAGCGAACCGCGCATGGCGCTGGCCGGGACGAGCGATTCCTCGCCCGAAGCGGCCGGCATCTTCCGCATTTCCCAGCCTAAAGCCGATCCGGCCGCAATCGATACCGCCGAGGCGCCTGCGGCCACGGCCGCCGGCCCGATCCCCCTGCCGCCGCGCCGGCCGCCGCCGGCAGCCGCCGTTTCGGCCGGGAAAACGCTGACCCTGGCAGACTCGAACCGCTGAGCCCAAGCTCCGACGCGCCTTCAAAAGTCTTGTTCACCCTGTCCAAAAGCTTCGGGACAATGGTTTGGACTCGTATTGCGAGCCTTTGCCCGCCTTGTTATGACCACGCCGCCGGTAACACCGGATCAAGCGAGGAATCGTAGATGTCGGGCAAGAACGGGACGATCAAACTCGTCGCCGGCAACTCGAATCCTGCTCTGGCGCAGGCGATCGCCGAGTATCTCAAGACCCCGCTGACCAAGGCGGTGGTGCGGCGTTTCGCCGACATGGAGATCTTCGTCGAAATCCAGGAAAACGTGCGCGGCGCGGACTGTTTCGTCATCCAGTCGACCTCCTATCCGGCCAACGATCATTTGATGGAATTGCTGATCATCATGGACGCGCTGCGCCGCTCCTCGGCGCGCCGCATCACGGCGGTGATCCCCTATTTCGGCTACGCCCGCCAGGACCGCAAACCGGGCCCGCGCACGCCGATTTCGGCCAAGCTGGTGGCCAACCTGATCACCCGCGCCGGCGCCGACCGGGTGATGACCCTCGACCTGCACGCCGGGCAGATCCAGGGCTTCTTCGACATCCCGACCGACAATCTCTACGCCTCGCCGGTGATGGTGCGCGACATCCGCGAACACTTCCAGCTTGACAACATCATGGTGGTGTCGCCCGACGTCGGCGGCGTGGTGCGCGCGCGCGGCCTGGCCAAGCGCATCAACGCGCCGCTCGCCATCATCGACAAGCGGCGCGAACGCGCCGGCGAGTCCGAAGTCATGAACGTGATCGGCGACGTCGCCGGCTATACCTGCGTGCTGGTGGACGACATCGTCGATTCAGGCGGCACGCTGGTGAATGCGGCCGACGCCCTGCTCGCGCAAGGCGCCAAGGCGGTCTACGCCTATATCAGCCACGGCGTGCTGTCGGGCGGCGCGGTGGCGCGTGTCGCCAAATCGCGGCTGAAGGAATTGGTCATCACCGACTCGATTCAGCCGACCAAGGAACTGCTCGCTTCCGGCAACATCCGTGTGTTGCCGATCGCGACCCTGATCGGCGAGGCCATCGGACGCACCGCGACCGAGGAGTCGGTATCGAGTCTGTTCGACTGAGCCGTACCGAGAACAAAACGGAATCGGCTGCCGGCGAAGGATTCCGCGGCCAAGGTTTTCCACAAAAAGATTCAACCGAGCCCTAGCATTGCCTGTGGAGATTCCGCTCCGCGCGGTTGCCTATGACGGGCAAATCACGGCCCATTGACCATCGATGATGCCTTTGGCGGGCTGAATTGCGTCGGTTATAGTCAAGTGGCCAAGTGATTCGCTCCCGCCGTCAAGGCGTCGCCGTATCCCCTGCGTTAAAACCCGGTCGGCTGATCGTGCGCGTGGCGTGCGTTCCCAAAACGATTCGGCAAAGCGGAGACGTCATGCCCCAAATCGCCTACGCGTACGAACCCCGGATCAACCCGCTCGACGTGGTGGAACGCCTGGCGTCGGGGAACGACTGGTCGTTCGAACGCGCCACCGACGACGAAATCACCATCCTGGTCACCGGCAAGTGGACCGACTATCAGATTTCCTACACCTGGATGGGCGACATCGAGGCGCTGCATCTGGCCTGCGCCTTCGACCTCAAGGTTCCCGAACGCCGCCGCGCCGAAGTGCAGACGCTGATCTCGCTGATCAATGAGCGGCTGTGGGTCGGCCATTTCGACCTGTGGACCAAGGAAGGCATCCTGATGTTCCGCCACGCGCTGGTGCTGGCGGGCGGCACGGAAGCCTCCGGCAAGCAATGCGAGGCGCTGCTCGGCAGCGCGCTCGACGCCTGCGAGCGCTATTTCAGCGCCTTCCAATTCGTGGTCTGGGCGGGAAAGAGCGCGCGCGAGGCGCTCGAAGCCGCCATGTTCGACACCTCGGGCGAGGCGTAGTTTTCCGTCATCTCGGGGCGCGAGCAAAGCGAGCGCTTACGCGCCGTCCCGGAATGACGGAGAGTAAGTTTGCCGTTATCATCGAGACATGAAAAAACCCGCGGCGAACCAAAAGCCACTGCGTAAATTCTCCGGCCAACTCTTTCTTGTCGGCGCCGGCAAGATGGGCTCGGCCATGCTGGACGGCTGGATGGCGCGCGGGTTGGCGCTCAAGCGCATCGTCGTGATCGAGCCGCAGCCGGGAAAGGCGGTGAAGGCGCTGGCGCGGCGCGGGCTCACGCTCAATCCGAAGGGTAAGGCCGGCGCGGCGTCGGCGATCGTGATCGCGGTGAAGCCGCAGACCGCGCCGGACGCGGTGCCGCCGCTGGCTGCTTATGTCGGCAAGACCACTTTGGTGCTGTCGATTATGGCCGGCCGCACCATCGGCTTTTTGGAAAAATCGCTGTCGGCGAGCACGGCCATCGTGCGCGCCATGCCCAACACGCCGGCCGCCATCGGCCGCGGCATCAGCGTCGCCTGCCCGAACGGCAAAGTCTCGGCGCGCCAGCGCAAGCTCGCCTCCGAGCTGCTTGCCGCCATCGGCAAGGTCGAATGGGTCGCCGACGAGGCGCTGATCGACGCGGTCACCGCGCTCTCCGGCTCGGGTCCGGCCTATGTATTCCTGCTGGCGGAAGCCATGACCAAGGCCGGCATCGCCGCCGGACTGCCGGCGGACCTGGCCTCCCGCCTCGCGCGCGAAACCGTCGCCGGCTCGGGCGAATTGCTGCATCGTTCCGGCCTCGATGCCGCCACGTTGCGGCAGAACGTCACTTCGCCCGGCGGCACCACGGCCGCCGCGCTGGAAGTGCTGATGGGACCGGGCGGCTTCGACGTGCTCTTAACCAAGGCCATCGCCGCCGCCACGCGGCGCTCGCGCGAGCTTGCCGGGTAGTTCCCTGCCCTAGAACCGGCGCCTTTGCGGCCCTAGATTAAGGCGACCGGAACAGCCCGCAGGAGGCCGCCATGGCTCGCAAGCCGAAAAAACAACGCCGCGTGCAAACCCAAGCCGCCACGCCGCGCGGGACCACCGACCGCGACAAGGCGATCGACGCACTGATGGCGCTGCTCGCCGAGCATCGCTTCGAGGAGATCGGGCTGGCCGAGGTGGCCGGCCGCGCCGGGCTGAAACTCTCCGAGTTGCGCGCTGAGTTCGGCTCCACGCTGGCGATCGTCGCCGCCCACATGAAGGACATCGACCGCGCGGTGCTTGCCGGGGACGGCGCCGACATGGCGGAGGAGCCAGCGCGCGAGCGCCTGTTCGACGTGCTGATGCGCCGGCTGGAAGCGCTCGCACCCTATAAAGAGGCGGTGCACTCGCTGTTGCGTTCGGCGCGGCGCAATCCGGGCCTCGCGCTGGCGCTTAACGCCATGGCCGTGCGCTCGCAACAATGGATGCTGGAGGCTGCCGGCATCGGCGCCCATGGTCCGCGCGGCGCGTTGCGCGCGCAAGGCGCCGCGCTGATGTTCGCCCGCGTGCTGCGAGTCTGGTTCGACGACGACGAACCGGGCCTCGACCACACCATGGCCGCGCTCGGCCGTGGATTGGCCAGCGCCGAGCGCTGGGATGGCTTTGTCGGCGACCTTTGCGCCATTCCCTGCGCGATCCGCGGCCGGCGCCGCCGCCACCGTCATCGCGACGAGAACGAAGAAGCCGAGGCTGCCTAAACAGGTACGCGAACGGTCGCCCGCAAGCCGCCCATCGGACTTTCGCCGAGCGTGATATCGCCGCCGTGCGAGCGCGCGATGTCGCGCGCGATCGCCAACCCCAAGCCGGTGCCGCCCTCGTCCTGATTGCGCGCATCGTCGAGCCGCAGGAACGGCTTGAACACTTCCTCGCGCATGTCCGGTGCGATGCCCGGCCCGTCGTCATCCACCGTGACGGTCAGATAGCGGTGGTCGCGGTGGCCGGTGATCGAAATCGACGACGCAAAACGGGCGGCGTTCGACACCAGATTGCCGAGGCAGCGCTTGAACGCGGCCGGCCGCACGGTGACGATCGGCGGACCGTGGAACACCACGCTCGCCTTGTGGCCGTTGCGTTCGGCGTCGTCCTTGAGCTCCTCGAGAAAGGCCGCCATGTCGGTCGGCGCCGCGCCCTCGCCGAGATCGCCGCGCGCGAAGGCGAGATAGGCCTCCAGCATGCGCGCCATCTCGTCGACGTCCTTCTTCATCGCCTCCACTTCCGGCGATCTTCTTCTTGATCAGCGCCAGCTCCAGCTTGAAGCGCGTGAGCACGGTGCGCAGGTCGTGCGAGACGCCGGCCAGCATCGCCGTGCGCTGCTCGATGGCGCGTTCGACGCGCGTCTTCATCTCGATGAAGGCCTGCGCCGCGCGCCGCACCTCGCGCGCGCCGCGCGGACGAAAGTTCGGCACGTCGCGGCCTTTGCCGAAGCTTTCGGCGGCGTCGGCAAGCTTGAGGATCGGCTTGATCTGGTTGCGCAGGAAAATGATGGCGACGCCGATCAGCACCATCGAGGTGCCGACCATCCAGAGCAGGAAGATTTCCGAGTTCGACGCATAGGCCGCGCTGCGCCGCGCGAACACCCGCATCACCGTCTTGTCGAGCTGGACCCGGATCTCGACCAGCGCCGACTTGCCGACCGTATCGATCCAATACGGCTTGCCGATCTGTTTGCGCAGTTCGTCCGACAGTGTCGAATCGAGCAGCGAAAAGAACGGCTTCGGCCCCGGCGGCGGCATGTCGCTCAGCGGCAGGAAATCAACCACCAGGCCGAGCCGGTCCTGCGCGATGCGGCGGATCTTCTGGCGGTCGGGATCCTGCGGATAGCCCTGATAGACGTCGATCAGCGCGGCGATGTCGGCCACCACGCCGGCGGATAGCCGCTGCGTGACGACGTTCCAATGCCGCTCCATGAACACAAAGGCGATCACCGATTGCAGGATCACCATCGGCAGGATGATGATGAGCAAAGCGCGCGCGTAAAGGCCCTTCGGCATCACGCTGTTGAGCCAGCGGGCGAGCCGCCGCCAGCCGTCAGGCACGCGGCCAAGCACGGCGTGGACGCGGCGGACCGCCGGGATCGAGTCGTACCAGCGCCACGCTTCGGCCACCCGCTCGAAGGCGGTACGGATGGTGCGGATGCCGGTATCGAGGCTGGTCATGTGCTGGCCACCAAGCGGTAGCCGACGCCGCGCACAGTCTGCACGAACAGCGGATTGGCGGGATTTTGCTCGATCTTGCGGCGCAACCGGTTGACCTGCACGTCGACCGCCCGCTCGCTGACCGAGCCGCCATTGCCGGCGAGCGCCAGCCGCGTCACGGTCTCGCCCGGCGTCGCCGTCAGGATGCGCAGCATCTCACGCTCGCGGTCGGTCAGCCGGATGACTTCTTCGCCTTTGCGCAATTCGCCGCGCGCCAGATGATAGACGAACGGCCCGAAGCGCACCGATTCCACCGGCGGCGCGGCGGCCGGCTGCGCGCGCTTGAGGATATTGGCGATGCGCAGCGACAATTCGCGCGGCTCGAACGGCTTGGACAGATAATCGTCGGCGCCCATCTCGAGGCCCTTGATGCGGCTCTCGGCGGCATCGCGCGCGGTCAGCATCAGGATCGGCACGCTCGACGTGCCGCGCAGCGCCTTGGCGAAGTCGAAGCCGTTTTCGCCCGGCATCATCACGTCGAGAACAAGCAGATCGAAGCTCAAGCCATTGAGCTTGGCGCGCGCGTCGGCCGCCGTCTCCGCCGTGGTCACGCGGTAGCCCTCGCCGGTCAGAAAGCGCGACAGCAGGTCGCGGATGCGGCGGTCGTCATCGACCACCAGCAAATGCGGCGCATCGTCGGTAACCGTTGCGGGCAGCATCATCGCTTATGCTCCTCGCGTTAGCCGCGGGCCTTGGCGCGCTCGGCGCGCGCGATCAGCCGCAGCACGTCCTCGCGATTGTCGGCGTCGATCATGGCGGTCAGGAAGCGTCGGGCCGCCTCATGCGCGCCGGGGCCGAGTTCGCCGAAAGCGCGGGTGATGCGTTGCGTCTGCAGGCCGGCGAGCTTGAGCGCCAGCGCTTCGCCCTTCGGCGTCACGTACAACAAACGCTGCCGGCGGTCCTGCGCACCTTCCTTCTGCACCACGTAGCCCTGATCGACCAGTTGCTTGAGCACGCGGCCGAGCGACTGCTTGGTGATGTTGAGGATCTCCAAGAGGTCGGCGACCTTCATGCCGGGATTGCGGTTGACGAAATGCAGCACCCGGTGATGGGCGCGGCCGAAGGCGAGCTTGGACAGCACTTCGTCCGGATCGCCGACGAAATCGCGGTAGGCGAAAAACAACAGTTCGATGATGTCCCAGATCGGCTCGGAAGCTGCGGCCGCGCCCGCGCGCTCGGCTAGGCCGCTGGCCCCCGCGGCGATCTTGGCGCTCACATTTATGTCAGCCATGTTGACATATTTTGGTCTTATGTTACAAAAACTCGTCCAAGGACGAAAGGATCGTACCGAAGCGGCCCTTTTTTCCGGCGCTGCTCCGTTGAGGCCCCGATAGGACCGGACCGGACCCATTCATACCGGGTGTTGCTTCTCAACGCAAAGTATTGGAATAGGCGCGAAAAATGCCTCATGACTGGGGCAAAAGACGGCGGCAAAAGAGCTCGACCGGTCCGACGGTGAGTTGAAGGAGGAAGCGAATGGCTGCGCAATCCTATGACCGGCTCGAAGGGGTCATCTGGTACGATGGCAAGCTGGTGCCCTGGCAGGACGCCAATCTGCACGTGCTCAGCCATGGCCTGCATTACGCGAGCGCCGTGTTCGAGGGCGAGCGCGCCTACGGCGGCAAAATCTTCAAGACCCGCGAGCACGCCGAGCGGCTCAAACGCTCCGCCCAGGTGCTCGATTTCGAAATCCCCTTTTCGGTCGACGACATCGTCGCCGCCAAGCAGCTCGTCGTCGACAAGAACGGCCGGAAAGAGGCCTACGTCCGCCCGATCGCCTGGCGCGGCTCGGAGATGATGGGCGTCTCGGCGCAGAGCAACACCATCCACCTCGCCATCGCGTCATGGGAATGGCCGAGCTATTTCGATCCCGAGCAGCGGCTCAAGGGCATCAAGCTCGACCTCGCCGAATATCGCCGGCCCGATCCGAAGACCGCGCCGTGCCTGGCCAAGGCCGCCGGTCTGTACATGATCTGCACCATCTCCAAGCACCGCGCCGAGCGCCGCGGCTATGCCGACGCCATGATGCTGGACTGGCAGGGCCGCGTCGCCGAATGCACCGGCGCCAATATCTTCTTCGTCAAGGACGGCAAGATCCACACGCCGATCGCCGACTGTTTCCTCGACGGCATCACCCGGCAGACCGTGATCGCGCTCGCCCGCAAGCGCGGCTTCGAGGTGATCGAGCGCCGCATCCTGCCGGAAGAGCTGTCGAGCTTTTCCGAATGCTTCATCACCGGCTCGGCGGCGGAAGTCACTGCGGTGGCCGAGATCGGCGGCCAGTGGAATTTCAATCCCGGCGGCATGACCAAGCAGTTGATGGACGACTACACTGCGGAAGTGAATCCGAAGGCGGCTGCGGCGTAAACTCTCGCTTCACCTCTCCCATAGGGAGAGGTCGACGCGCGAAGCGCGTCGGGTGAGGGGTTACGACCTATCGAGAGTCACTTGCCCCCTCACCCCAACCCTCTCCACCAAGGGGAGAGGGAGTTCCGCCGCAATCGCGGTTGCTAGTCGGGCAACTTCACGCCACCGCCACCTCTTCCGGCCTCACCACCGTGACGTAGCGCACGGCATAACGCGCGGCGAAGCGGTCCATGCGCTCGTCCAAGACGCGGTGCCGGGTCTCGGAGGCGTGCCGCAGCAGCAGCGGGCCCTTGGGCGAGGCAACGACCAAGCCACAATGGAAATAATCCAGGTCGGCCCGCCGGCTGACGAAGCCGACAATGTCGCCCGTCGCCAATTTGTCCGCGTTGGCGAGGAACACCGCGCGCGGGATCACGCGCATGGAGAAGCGCCGCTGGCTTAAGCCCTTCTGCAAATCGACGGTCTTGCTGATGTCGACCGCGCCGGCCAGGTCGAGCCAGCGGCAGGTCTTGTTCTCGACATTGCGCTCGCACCATTCGAAGAAATAATGGTTGCGTTCGAACCAGTTCACGAAGCCGTGCCGGTAGCGGATCTCGCGCAAGCTTGTCTCGAATTCGGTCATGTCGCGCACGCGCGCGGCCGCCAGCACGGTTTCGACGTACGTCACGCAATCGAAACCGTCGTCCCGCAGCACGAAGTGCTCCGGCCGGTGCGGTCCGCCGATCAGCGAATAGCCGAGATAGCGCGTGCCGCGCAGCGCCGCGGAAATGAAATCGATGCGCTGTGAAATCGTGCCGAGACCGCGCGCTTGCGCGATCAGGCGCGCGACGCGCGTTTCGCCGGCAAGTGCCGGTCCGGCAATCGCCAAAGCCGCACCGCCTGCGAGAATTCGCAATACACCTCGCCGGCTTGAGCCCTGCGCCCGCATCAGATCATCCAGTCAATCCCGCACCATCACCAGCCGGTCGGTGCCGGATTCCGCGCCCCACACTTCACCGCGCCTACCCTGCAGTTCGCGCACCGAGGCGCCGCGCCGGTTGCTCGGGAAGCTCTCGAATTTCTCGGTCGCCGGATCGAAGCGCACGATGGCGTTGGCCATCCAGTCACTGGCCCACACCTTGTCCTTTTCGTCCACATAGACCGCGTAGCAGCCGACGCCGCCTTTCGGCAGCTTCCACACCTTCCAGGCCTTGGCGGCCGGATCGAAGCGGGCGATCTCTCCGGTGTGCCAGAAGCTCACCCACAGCATGCCCTTGGAATCCGACCAGATGCGGCGCGGGCCGACGCCCGGCTTGGGCGGCGGCACCAGCATCGCGTCGCCGCTCACGGTGTCGATCTTCGCGATGTGGTCGCCGGCAAACGAGGCATACCAGACCTCGCCGTTCGGCGTGGTGGTGATGCCGTAGGGGCCGGGGCCCTTCGGCGCCTTCCAGGCATCGACCTTGCCGGTGGCCGGATCGACGCGGCCATAGACGCCGTTCTGGCCGGTGAACCAGAGGATGCCTTTGCGGTCGAAGGTCGCGGTGTTGAGATTGGCGTCGGGGAAATTCGCCGGCAGCCGGAACAGCTTCACGGCTTTGGTCGCCGGATCGACGCGCGCAATGGCATTCTGCCCGCCGTCGGTAACCCAGGCGGCGCGGTCGGGCCCGATAATCACGCCATGCGGCGCGGCGCCCGGCCCGAGCGGAATTTGTCTGTATTTTCCGGTCTTCGGATCGAGCACGCCGAGCGCGCCTTGCGCCTGCGCGGTGTACCAGACCGGTCCGTCCGGCGCCGGCGCCACGTCATGCGGATGCGCGCCGTGCGGCACGTCGAAATATTTGATCTCCGCCGCCGCCGGCATGGTGCCGAGCGCAAGCAGTGCCACCGCAGCGACAACAATCGGAACCATCCCAGCCCCACTTACTACATCGGCACGCTTCTATTCGGCCGCCTGCCGTTTACCCGCGGTCCAACGCTCCGCCGCGGTATCGTCACTCGCCTTGGCTTCCACCCAGGTTTTCTCGCCGGCCCTTTCGATTTGTTTCCAGAACGGCGCGCGCGTCTTCAAATAGTCCATCAGGAATTCAGCCGCCGCGAAGGCCGCTTCGCGGTGCGACGATGCGACTGCCACCATCATGATGTCTTCGCCCGGTGTGATGCGCCCGTAACGATGAATGACGGTGACGCCCATCAGCGGCCAGCGCGTCTTTGCCTCTTCAACGTGCCGCTCGATCTCGGCTTCCGCCATGCCGGGATAATGCTCGAGCGTGAGCGCGGCGATCGGCTCGCTTGCCTCGGTGCCGCGGCAAATGCCGGTGAAAGTGACCAGCGCACCCACGTCGGTGCGGCCGCGCGTGAGCTTGGCCGCTTCGACGGCGGCGTCGAACGGTTCGCGCTGCAGGCGGATGGTGGTCGGCGCGGTCATGGCAACAATGTAGCGCGACCGCGACCGCGACGCTAACCCCCCGTCATCGGCGGGAAAAAGGCGATTTCGGCAGCACCTTTGATCGGCGCCTGCGCCTTCACATGGGCGCGGTCGATGGCCACGCGGATCACCTGGGGATTCTCGAAGGCATGCGCATATTCCTCGCCGCGCGAAGCCAGCCATGCCACCAGCTCGCCGACCGTCGCGACGCCGGCAGGAACCTCGATGTCTTCCTCTGGTTTGCCGACGCGCTCGCGCACCCAGGCGAAATAACGCAATTTGATCGTCATTTTTTCCTGCGCAGGATCTTTTCCGAAAACCGGTTCCCACTTTTCGGGATCATGCGCTAATCCATCATATAGCGCAGGCCGGCGCGCATATAGTCCCAGCCGGTATAGAGCGTCAGGATCGCCGACAGCCACAACAGCGTGATGCCGATCTCGGTCGTCGACGGCAGAATGACGTCGCCGGCGTCGCCCGCGATCAGGAATCCGATCGCCACCATCTGGCCGATGGTCTTGTACTTGGCGAGCCTCGTCACCGGCACCCCGACGCGCAGCTCGGCGAGATACTCGCGCAAGCCCGACACCAGGATTTCCCGGCACAGGATGATCACCGCGGCAAATAGCGCCCAGCCGCGGATGCTTTCCTCGGCCGCCAGCATCAGCAGGCAGGAGGCCACCAGCAGCTTGTCGGCAATCGGATCGAGCATGCGGCCGAGCGAGGACTGTTGGCCCCACATGCGGGCAAAATAACCGTCAAGAATATCGGTGATGCCGGCGGCTATGAAGACCGCCAGCGCCAGCCAGCGCAGCCATAGCGCGCCGCCCAGAATGCTTTGCCAATACATCAGGCCGACCACCACCGGCACGGCGGCGATGCGGCCATATGTCAATAAATTCGGCAGCGCGAGCGGACGCGCCGGCAGGCGTTGGGCGTTGATGGCATTCATCGGACCCCAAAGAACACCCGGCCCGCCGCAAGGTCAACGCCTGCGTTCGGCGTATCCCCCTCCGATTACTGAATAGGCGGCTTGGGCAGCCGGCTTTTGCCCGGCTCCATCACGAAAGTCTGATCGAGCGAATACCACTCACCCTTCACGTCCGCCGCCGGCGCAGCCCCGTCATGGCGGACATAATCGCCGACCAGCGCGCGCGTGACGCCGAATTGCACGTCGGTTTCCAGTCTTTCGTCGTCGTTGACGTAGATCTGCGAGATCAGCGTCTTGAAGCCGGGCTTGAAAATCAGAAAGTGCAGATGCGCGGGGCGGTAGTGATGCCGCCCGGTGGCGCGCACCAGATCGCCGACCGGCCCGTCGATCGGGATCGGATAGCCGGCCGGTTTCACGCTGCGGAAGCCGAAATGGCCTTGCGCGTCGGTGATGAACTTGCCGCGCAGGTTCATGTCGGCCTGATTGGGATCCTGTTGATCGTAAAAGCCGTCCGGCGAGGAATGCCAGACATCCACCTCGGCGCCTTCGATCGGCTTGCCGTCGCGGTCGAGCAACGTGCACTTGACGAACAGCGCCGGCCCCGGCGTCGGCGAACGCACGATCGAGCCGCCGTTTTCCGTGCGCGGCGAGTTCAGGCGCCAGAACGGGCCGAGCAGATTGGCGGTCGTCTCGGTCTGCCCGTTGTTGCCGTTGTTGAGCAGGCAGATCAGCGTGGAGAAGCCGAGCGAGCCCGACATCAGCACCGCCTCGTTGTGGGTAGCGTTGGTCTTCTGGCCGAGTTGCACGACAAATTGCACGGCCTTCTCGAATTCCTCCTCGGTCAGATGCACGTCGCGCGCAAAGGCGTGCAGATGCTTCACCAGCGCGGTAAGGATTTCCCGCACGCGCGGGTCCGCGGTGTTCTTGAACGCGTCCACCACCACGTCGGTGACGTCTTCCTGCCGTTTGATGAGCATTTCGTGTCCCGCCTATTGCGCCGCCTGTTCGTGGAAGAAGTCATATATCTTTCGCGCCGTCTCCGCATTAATTCCCGGCACCTGGGCAAGATCGGGCAGGCTCGCCCGCTCGATCGCCTTCAGCGTGCCGAAATGGCGCAGCAGCGCGCGCTTGCGCGTTGGCCCGATGCCCGGGATTTCCTGCAAGCCGGCCTCTCGAATGTCCTTCTTGCGGCGGGCGCGGTGCGACCCGATGGCGAAACGGTGCGCCTCGTCGCGCAGGCGCTCGATGAAATACAAGAGCGGGTCGCGCGGCGGCAGCTTGAACGGCGTTCGGCCGGGCATGAAGAAGGTTTCGCGCCCGGCGTCGCGGTCCGGCCCCTTGGCGATGCCGACCAGCGGCACGCCGGTCACGCCCATCGCGGCCAGCGTCTCGGCCGCCGCGTTGAGCTGCCCCTGCCCGCCGTCGATCAGCACCAGATCGGGCCAGGGTTGCTCGTCGCCCTCGTCCGGCTCGCCGGTCAGCACCGCGGCGAGCGCGGCATCGGCCGTCAGCCGCGGGCTCTCCTCCAGCAATCGCTTGAACCGCCGCTGCAACACCTCGCGCAGCATGCCGTAGTCGTCGCCGGGCGTAAGCTCGGTCGAGCGGATGTTGAACTTGCGGTACTGATTCTTGCGGAAGCCTTCCGGCCCCGCCACCACCATGGCGCCGACCGCATTCGTGCCGCCGATATGGCTGTTGTCATAGACCTCGATGCGGCGCGGCGCGCGCGGCAGCGCGAAGGTCTCGGTCAGCGCCTTCAACAGTTTCTGCTGCGACGACGTGTCGGCGAGCTTGCGCGCCAGCGCCTCGCGCGCATTGGCGAGCGCGTGCTGCACCAGTTCCTTGCGCTCGCCACGTTGCGGCACGCTCACCTCGACCTTGCGTCCGCTCTTGGTCGTGAGCGCTGCCGCCAGTAGCGCGCGTTCCTCGAATTCGTGCGAGACCAGCGCCAGCCGCGGCGGCGGCTTGTCGTCGTAGAACTGCGCCAGGAATGCGCTCAGCACTTCGCCCGCCGCCAGCGCGCGGTCGGCCTTCGGGAAGTATGCACGGTTGCCCCAGTTCTGCCCGGTGCGGAAGAAGAACACCTCGACGCAGGTGTAGCCGCCGGCCTGGTGTACGGCGAACACATCGGCTTCCTCGAGCGTGCGGGGATTGATGCCCTGATGCGAGGTGATCGCCGACAGCGCCGCCAGCCGGTCGCGATAGATCGCCGCGCGCTCGAAATCGAGCGCCGCCGATGCGGTATCCATTTCCGTCGCCAATTCCTTCTGCACCAGCCGGCTGCGGCCGGAGAGGAATTCGTTGGCCTCGCGCACGAGTTCGCCATAGCCGGCGAAATCGATCTCCTGCGTGCAGGGCGCCGAGCAGCGCTTGATCTGATGCAGCAAACAAGGCCGCGTGCGCCCCTCGAAAAACGAATCCGAGCAGGAGCGCAGCAGGAAGGCGCGCTGCAGCGCGTTGATGGTGCGGTTGACCGCGCCGGCGTTGGCGAAGGGCCCGTAATAGTGCCCTGCCCGCGTGCGCGCGCCGCGATGCTTGAGGATCTGCGGCGCCCAGTGGTCGGACGTGATCAGGATGAACGGAAACGACTTGTCGTCGCGCAGCAGCACGTTGAAGCGCGGCCGCAGCCGCTTGATCAGGTTGGCTTCGAGCAGGAGCGCTTCGGTCTCGGTCTTGGTGGAGACGAACTCCATCGTCACCGTGCCCGAGATCATGCGCACGATGCGGCTGTCGTGCCCGGTCGGCCGCGTATAGGCGGTGACCCGTTTCTTGATGTTTTTCGCCTTGCCGACATAGAGCACGTCGCCCTGCGCGTCGATCATGCGATAGACGCCGGGCGATGGCGGCGCGTGCTTGACGGCGCGCGTGATCGCGGCGCGGCCGGCGGCCAGCGTACCCGCCGGCGCTTCCGCCTGCTCCAGCTCGGGCAGCGCCTGCTCGTCGTCCTCTTCGCGCAGGTCGCTTTCCGGATCGATGTCTTTGGGCGTGCCGTTCATGGGAATTGGTACATAGACATATAATGCGACATTGGCGGCCAACAATTAGCCCCAACGACTGCGGATAATCCGCATTAGCCCCAAAAACCGGCATTGGGCAACGCGGCGAAGTCGCGCCGGAAAACTCACCGCGGCTCGATCAACTCGATCCGGTTGCCGAACGGATCTTCGACGTGGCGCCGGTCGCAGCCTTCGATCGGCTCGTCTTCGGTGACCTTGTAGCCGGCCTGCTTCAGCTTTGTCTCGAGCTCGGCCAGGCCGTCGACGATGAAGGCGGGATGCGCCTTGCGCGCCGCGATGAAATTCTTGTCGACCCCGAGATGCACCGTCACCGCGCCGTTCTCGAACCAGCAGCCGCCGCGCGCGGCAAGCTGCGGCGGTTTTGTTTTTTCCGCGAAACCCAGCATACCGCTGTAAAATGCGCGCGCCGCTTCCTCCCGGCCCGCCGGCATCGCAATCAAGACATGGTCGATCCGGCGAACCGGCATGGCAGACCTCGTCTGGCTCGTGTCATTATCCCATGACTGAACATCCAGCGTCGATAGGGATTGCCGTCCGGGTCACAGGCCCGATAAGGTCTGGGCAACATGCCGGTGTCGGCCCAATACGCGCCCGAGGAAACGCCCCCGCAAGCCCGCAATGGCTTTACCGGCGGCATCGCGTCGCTTGCGGACGACCGGCTCTACGCCCTGCAAAACTCGTTCGCGCTCGACGGCCGCGTCAGCTCCTATCCGGCGAGCGCGCGGGGCTTTTCGGTGGCGAACAGCTACCTGCTGACGCAGCCCGATGCCGCGATGCTCATCGACACCGGCTTCGGCAAGGACGAGCCGGCAATCCGCGCGCAGATCGAGCAACTGACCGCGCCCGGCCTGCCGCTATCGATGTTCCCGCTGCGGCTCAACGAATTCATGTCGATCAACAACGTCGAGAGCTTCGCGGCGCACTTCAACATCGACCAATGCTACACCAGCAACCCCGACGCGGCGCTGTGGTTCGATTTCGGCGCCAAGCCGAACGGCCGCAGCATTCTGGATGCAATGAAAGTCACCGCCGTGACCCGCGCCGACAAGATCGAGCTCGGCAAAAGCGGCCGCGCCATCGACGTCATGCAGGCGCCGCTCCGGCTGATCGCGACGCGCTGGCTGTACGATCGTACGACCCGCACTTTGTTCTCATCCGACATGTTCACCCACGTCTGGCGCGACAGCGAGACAGGACCGTGGATCGTCACCGACACCGATGACGACCCGACGTCATTGCGCGACGTCCGATCGTTCATGCTCAACACACGCTACTGGTGGGTGGAAGGTGTTTCGACCGACTCGATGCGGCGCGGCATCGGCGACATATTCGACAAGCACGACATCGAGACCATCGCGCCCGGCTATGGCTGCATCCTGCGCGGCCGCAAGGTCGTGGCGCGGCACTACGGAATGCTCGATGAGTTTCTTAAAAGTTGCGACAAGAGCGTGGCGGTGTCGCGCTATATCTTCCGCGACGAGGAGCGGTAGACTTACGCCGGCCGGTGCCGCTTCAGGAAGCTGCGCGCGCGGTTGATGGTACGCGCCTTCAGCTCCGGCGGGTCCTTCCACGGAAACACCGTGATCTCGGCGTTCGGCGCCAGCGAGGCGATGGCGATCGACACCTGGAGCGGATGCGCGGGAGTGTCGTCGGGCAGCACCAGCATCGGCGTCTGGCAGGATTTCGCGAAGTCGCGCGGCACGCTGTACACGAAGTCGGGCCGCACGCGGTAGAGATTGTGCAGGTACTTCTCGATGGTTTCCATCGACACGTCCGGCCGGCGCTCGCGAAGCTCCTTGGCCCAGACGTCGCGGCCGGCGTTGTACATATAATCCGCCTGCTCCGGCCGGTGCCCGACCGGCTGGCTCAATATAGCGGCAACGACGCGCTGCGGCGCGCGCTCCATCAGCTTCATCGCGAAGGGGCCGCCGATGCAATTACCGAAGAAGAGAAACTTTTCGATGCCGAGGTGATCCATCACGCCGAGCTGGTCGTCGGCGAACGCACCCCAGGGATCGTCGGCCGGGACTGGACCCGCGGACTCGCCGCCGGTGGCATTGCGCTGGTCCATGGTGATCACGCGGAAGTCGTTCTTGAACTCATCCGGGATGTTGATGACCGCGTTCGGCCAGACCGCGATGCGCGAGTTCAAGCCGCCGCCTGGCGTCGCCAGCAGCGGGAAGCCTGAGCCGATCTCGGCGTAGCGGATGCGGACATCGCCCTTCTCGTAAAATCCGACCTTGGCGCCCGCCGGCAAGCTCTGCGCGGCTGCCCCGGTTGCAGCGACCGCGGCGCTGGTCGTCGGCATGGGGCGTCGGCTTGAATCGGTCATCGGTTGCCCTCTCGGCGGTCCTCGCGGTTCCTGCAATCTATCAGGTCAACCGTGAAAGTGCTGCTGACACCGCCCCAATTCAAAGGTAGGAATCGCCGGGGTCGGCGCCCTACCGGACGCCGCGATCGGTGACATGGAGGGAAGAGTCGTGCTCGATCAGTCGACCGCACTGGCGATGAAGCCCGCCGACCGGATGCCCCGCGAAATTGCGCCTGGCGTATTCTGGATCGGCGACTGTCTGGTGCAGCGTCACAAGGGCAAGATCTATCACGGCTACAACGCCGCCTTCCTGGTCGCCGGCGAGACTGCGTCGTGCCTGGTCGAGACCGGCCATCCGAAGGACTTTCCGGTCATCGAGCGGCACATGAATGAGCTGTTTGCGCAAGGCGTGCCGCCGGTGAAGTATCTGTTCGTCACCCATCAGGAGACGCCGCATTGCGGCGGCCTCGGCCGCGTCCTCAAGACCCATCCCGACGCCATCCTGTGCGGCGACGTCAGCGACTATCACCTGGCGTTCCCGCAATACGAACACCGCATGCGCTGGATGAAGGAGGGCGACGAGATCGACCTCGGCGGCAGGACGCTGATGATGGTCGAGCCGGTGATCCGCGATCTGCGCACCACCTGGTGGGCCTTCGACACCAAGGAAAAGGTGCTGTTCCCGGGCGATGGCTTCGCCTACAGCCACTATCACGAGGACGGCCACTGCGGGCTGGTCGCCGAGGAAGCGGTCTCGCTCGACCTGCCGGACGTGTCGTCGACCTTCGCGGACCTGGCGCTGTTCTGGACCAAGTTCGCCGACATGAACGTCTATTGCGACCGGCTCGACCAGCTTATCGCGCGGCTCGGCGTCAAGACCATCGCGCCGACGCACGGGTTGCCGATCACCGACGTGAAGGTCACGGTACCGAAAGTGCAGCAAGGCCTGAAGCAGGCCGCGCTGATGCCGGAGTCGGGGACGAACGAGAAGGTGCCGCTGGCCGGCGCCGTTGCGGCGACACCGTCCTGAGCGGCAAACTCCTATTCGTCTTCGATGAGGACTGGCGCGGCCCCTATTTGGCCGCGGCCATATGATTGGTGCGGATCACTTCGCCCCAGAGCGCTATTTCGCTCTTGAGCAAAGCGCCCGCGGCCTCGGGCGTTTCTTCTCCCGGCCCGAACTCATCCATGCCGCCGTCGGCAAAGCTCTTCTTCACCTTGGGATCGGCGAGCGCCGTGCGCAGCGCCGCGTTCAGCTTGTCGATGATCGGACGCGGCGTGCCGGCCGGCGCCAGCAGCATGTGCCAGAAATCGATATTGAGCTTCTTGTAGCCGAGCTCTCCCAAAGTCGGCAGGTCCGGCAGGCCGGCGAAACGCTTGCGGCCGATGATGGCGTAGGCTTTCAGTTTGCCGGACTTGACCAAAGGCCCCGACACGATGGCCGATTGCGACTCCAGGTCCACTTGACCCGACAACAGATCGACGAGAGCCGGACCGGCGCCGCGATAGGGAACCTGGGTAGCTTTCACGCCGAGCTCCTGGGCGATCAACACGCCCGCCAAATGACCGTAGGAGCCGACGCCGGGATGCCCGATCCTGACGGTGTGCCCCGAGGTCTTCATCCAGGCCAGCAGTTCCTTGAAATTCTTCGGCGGCAAGCTCGCCGGCGCCGCGAGGGTCGACGCGGCGGTGTTGATCAGGCCGATGGGGGCGAAATCTTTCACCGCATCGAACTTGAGGTCCGGATAAAGCGACATACCGGCCGCCAGCGCCACCTGATGGATCATGAACGTGTAGCCGTCGGCATCGGCACGGGCGCCGCGGGCGGCGCAGATCATGCCGCCGGCACCGCCGACATTTTCGATCACGATCGTCTGCCCGAGCGCCTTCTGCATCGGGTCTTGGAGAATGCGCGCAATTGTGTCGGTCGCGCCCCCGGGCGGGAACGGCACCAGCAAGGTGATGGGGTGGTTAGGATAGGTCTGCGCCGAAGCGGCGCCGGTCGCCAAAAGACATGCAGCGAAAAACGCCGCCGCGAACGCGCGTGCGAAAGTCATGCTACCTCCCTGATGCCGCCTGTCGTTTTTGGTTTTAGGCGGTCGCTTGCATATTCGCCCGATTTCCAGCCCTTCCGCAAGATGGCCGCGCGCCGTTCGGGAAGCACCCGCCCGGTCAGCGATCGAACACCAGGACGCCGCGCAGGTTCTTGCCGGCTTCGAGGTCGGCATAGCCGCGCTCGATTTCGTCGAGCCGATAGGTTCGCGTAATCAGTTCGCGCAGCTTCAAGCTCCCCTTGCGATAGAGCGCCAGCAGCTCCGGGATTTGCAGCCGTGGGCTGGCAAAGCCATAAACCGCGCCCATGATCGCCTTCTGGGTCACGAACAATTCGAGCGGCGGAATCTTGATCTCCGTCACCGTATCGGGCGTGAGCGCGGTCACCACCACATTGCCGCCTTTGCAGGTGGCGCGGAACGCCGGCAGCAGCGTCGCCGGCGGATCGATGCAGACGAAAGCGTGATTGACGCCGATCCCGTCGGTCAGTTCCAGCACCGCCCGCGTCAAAGCCTCGCCCTGCGCGCCGACGCCGTGTGTCGCACCGAAGCCGCGCGCCCAATCGAGCTTCGCCGGCACAATATCCGCGGCAATAATCTTAGATGCGCCGCAGAGCCGCGCGCCCTGCACCACGTTCATGCCGTCGCCGCCGCAGCCCACCACCAGCACGCTATCGCCCGGCTTGACGCGCGCACGGTGGCGCGCCGCGCCGACGCCGGCCGGCACGCCGCAGGCGACGAGGCTGGCGAGATCGAGCGGAATGTCCTTGTCGATTACGATGACCGAGGCTTGGTCCACCACGGCGAGTTCGGCAAAACCGCCGATCATGCAGAAGGCACCGACGTCAACCCCGGAGCGATCGCGCCGCCGGTAAGTGCCGTCGAGCTGCGGCCCCTGGGTGATGCGCGGACCTTCGGCGCAGAAATGATGCAGGCCCTGGCGGCACCAGCGGCAAACGCCGCAGGCCGGGATGAAAGTCAGGATCACGTGGTCGCCCCGCGCTATTCCGCCGACCGAAGCGCCAATGCTTTCGACCACGCCGGCCGCCTCGTGACCGAGCACCATCGGCCGCATCGCCACGCGGCGCTCGCCGCGCATCACGTGAAAGTCGGTGCGGCATAGGCCGACGGCGGCGATGCGCACCAAGACTTCGGCCGGCCCCGGCGGATCGAGCGTGATGCGCTCGATCGACAACGGCTGGCCGACATCGCGGAAAAGTGCGGCAAGGGATTCCATGATTTGGGATGCAACAATAAAGCCGCGACCAGCAATGCGCCAGCCATGCGCACAGTACACGCGTTTGAACCTTTATCCCGCGCTGCCGACCAATATCGATGAACGGCCTCGGGCGAGCAGAAGAAGAAGGGGACCGAAAACTCAAAATGAGCGGGTTCAACCCATGGATCGTGACGCAGAAATCGCTCAGATCAACCGGGAGCTTGAAATCCTGCGCACCCGCTATGCGCTGTACGAGCGGATGGGCCGGATGCTGAGGGTCTTTTTCCTGGCATTGATTCCGGTGGTCGCGATTGGCGCCTTGGTCTTGGCGATCAAATTTTTCCTGGTCGATCCTCTATACGGATTGTTCTTTGTCGGCGGCGTGCTGTTGTTCAGCGCGGCCATATATTGGCTGATTTCCGGCTCCGACATTCGCTGGATCGATCTGGCGTCGCAGCCTCCCCGCTTTGCCAATCCCTATACCTACACCACCGACTATCCCGGCATCGGTTCGTTTTTCTATCGCAGGCAACCAAGCGACGCCGAAACGATCGAGCGGCAGATCGCCGACCGCGAACGGCGCCTGGCCGAATTGGCAGCGGACGAGCGCTGAATTTCGGACATTACGAAGTTGGTTTTCAGTGTGAAACAGCGGTGGCCCACATCGGCAGATTTTGCCCAGCGGAAATAGCATCCCGTCAATCCGCCGGCCGGTTTGAAATTCACTATAAAAATCATCGGGGTTCATTGGCCCGCTTTTTGCTCGATCGACATGGCGCAAATGCCGCCGGCGTTTTTCTCGCTCAGCGCACAATGCTGGGAGGGTATTGCCATGAAGATCCATATGAGGGTGCTGCCACCGGTGCCGCTCGCACCGCCGCCGAAGCCGCCGCCGACAGCCTTTCAGTTGGGGTTGCTGGCCGAACAGCGGAGCGAATCCGCACAACAGCAGAAGACACGCCTGAAGAAGCTGTTCGGCGAACGAAAAGACCGCCCCGAGTTGGACGAAGACGCCGATTCAGAAGAGCGCGAAAAAGACCGCCGGCCCAATCGAAACCTCGACATCGTCACGTAAGAGTACGGCGCTTGCGCAACGCACGCAGAACACAAAGGTCCATTAAATTTCCTATGACAATCGCACCGCTACCCGGACCGAAGAAATTGGCCGAGACGTTGGCTGAGAATTTGCAGGCTCTGCCCGATGTGTGGGTGCACAACGAATTGTTCGAGCAGACGACCGATTACCTCATCCGTGGCCGGCGCTTTGAGAAATTGAGAATTGACCGGCTCAACCACGAATGGGCCAAGGCATTCCGGCTATTCGTTTGGCGGCGAACCGGTCCCCACGTGCGCGATATGGATGACGCGGGAGCGGAGCTTCGGCTGCGCGGCGCCGGGTTCCCCACGCACCTTGTCGCGCCGGAAGTGAAGCAGCTACGCAACGGCATACGACACGCCGGCCCTGTTACGCCGTCCGCCGAATTCGTTCGAAAGTTCGAAGACTTTGTCGCGGATCTCAGCAAGCCGACGAACTAGTCGCGGATGCGCATGAGTGTGCACATTCGTCAGCGCGAACAGCACATCCCCTTCCGGCGATAAGCCGACCGCCTCAACCGTCCTACAACATCATCAGCGGAATCCCGATGCAGAGCAAAGCGGCGAGGAAGATGATTCCGAAGATCGTTCCAAGCCGCCAGAACTCCGGCGAGGTGATGTAGCCGCTATTGTAGTACGGCAGCGCAGCGCCGGTGGCGTATGGCGTGATCACCGCCATGAGGCCTGTGCTCAGCGCGAGCGCTAAGGCGAACTTGTCGAGCGGCAGCCCCTTAATGCCCATTCCTACCGCCAGCACGACGGGCAGCATGGCGCTGGTGTGCGCCGTGAGGCTGGCAAACATGTAGTGCGAGAAGAAATATACCGACACTAGCACCACGATCATCGCGGTCGGCGACAAGCCGCCGATGTGGCCGGCGACGAACGTCGCAAACCATTTGATGAAACCGGAACGCCCGAGCCCATCGGCCATGGTGACCAACAACGCCAGCAGCGCGATGGTCGTCCAAGCGGAATCGTTCTTCGCCATGTCCTCCCACGTGATGATCCCGGTCACCAGCATGAGCGAAACGACAATGAACGCGGCCGTCGCTGCGTCGACATAATTGCCGCCGCCGACCCACATCGCGATCGCGACCGACACCAGAACCGTCAAAATGATCTCGTGGGCCGACATGCGCCCCATCTTGGCAAGCTCGCCGGCAGCCCATTCCGGCACCGCCGGGCTGCGCTTGATCTCGGGCGGATAGATCCAATAGGCAATCAGCGGCAGCGCCAGCAAAAGCGGAATCGCAAACGGGGCGGACGCGCTAAACCATTGACCATAGGTGATTTCGACGTGCAGGATCTTGCGGATGAATTCGATCGCAAGAAAATTCGGCGCGCAGCCGGTCATGAATAGCGTGCTGGTGATGCAGCTCGCGGCGAACGTCGTCCACATGATGTAGCCGCCGATCTTTCGTGCGGAAGGATCGTGCGGCTTGGAATCGTAGATCGGCGGCAGGTTGATCACGACCGGGAACAACGTTCCGGCGCTGCGCGCGGTATTGGACGGCGTAAACGGCGCCAGGATCGTATCGGCAAAAGTGGTCGCATAGCCGAGCGAAAGCGTGCTGCGGCCAAGCGCCTTAACAAGCACTAGCGCGATGCGCCGGCCGAGACCGGTCTTTTTGTAGCCGAGCGCGAACATGAAGGCGGCGCCGACCAGCCAGACGGTGCTGCTGGCAAACCCGGAAAGCGCCCATTTGATCGATTCGCCCGCGGCGTTGAAACCGGGCTTGGCGAGGTCGCTCGCGCCGAAGAGCGTCCACTTCGAAAGCACAGCGACCGTAGTCACGCCGATAAACCCGACTGCCGGATTCGGCAGCGGTTCAAGCACCAATCCGCCGATGACGCCGGAGAAGATCGCGAAATAATACCACGTGTGCTGCGGCAGCCCTTGCGGCGGCGGCAGCACGGCGATGATCGCAACAATCGCCAGAGGTATGGCGGTGCGCCACCACTGCGGCGCTTTCTTCGCTACGATTTTTTCCGGAATGGCGATGGACGACATAGAACTCTCCCCCGCTCAGGCAGGCTTATCTTTTCATTATTGGAAGCAACCGGATTCGGGCGTTGATCTAGCGCAAGCGGCTCAAGCAGCCGGACATGGCTGCCCATCCCAAATATCTTGTTGGCGCATCCTTTTACCGCCAGCCGGAGACGGGGTACTGGAAAACCAAATTGCGATTCCGTGCCCGGGGACAAGCTCGCGTCGCGCGCTTATTCCGCGCCGTCGCTGTCGAGCGTGCGCCAGGCGAGATGCTGGCCGCCGTCGACTGCGATCACCGTGCCGGTGACGCTCTTGGCCTGCGCCAGGTAAAGCACCGCCGCCGCGATGTCCTCAGGGCTTGGTCCTTGCTTGAGCGGCACTGCCGCGGCCTGGCGCGCGAACTGCTCGTCGCTCTGCCGCGGGCTCGGCAAGGTCGGGCCGGGCGCCACGGCGTTGACGCGCACTGCCGGTGCCAGCGCCTGCGCCAGCGTGACGGTCGCAGCGGCGAGCGCGCTCTTGCTCAAGGTGTAGGAGAAGAAGCGCGGCGTCGGCTTGAGCACGCGCTGGTCGACGATATTGACGATCGAGGCGTCGGCATTGGCGGGCGCTTGCGCGGCGAAGGCCTGCGACAGAAACACCGGTGCGGTCAGATTGACCGCCATCGTGCGCTCGAAATGCGCGCGCTCCAGATTGCCGATGTCGTCTTCGTCGAATTGGCTGGCATTGTTGACCAGAAGCGTGAGCGGTCCGAATGCGGCCGCCGCCGGCAATAGTCCGCGCACCGCCTCGCCGTCGGCGAGATCGCCGAGAACCACGGCGGCGTGCCCGCCCGCGCGCACGATCTCGCTGGCAAGCTGTTCGGCCTCGCCGCGCGAGTGATTGGCGTGCAGCACAACGGCATAGCTGGCTTGCGCCAGCGCGCGGGCGATCGCGCGTCCGATGCGGCGGCCCGCCCCGGTGATCAGCGCCGCGCGCGGCTGTGTGCTGTCGTTCGCCATCCCGCCTCGTTTACGCGATTCGTCATAGGCCAGAGCAACTTCCGCAGCCACCGATGTTCTGCCGCAAGATCCTTTGGAACACCAATCCGTACAGCAAATGTTCGCCGGGCGAACACCGTAATTCGGCGCGGAGAACAGCGTAGCGCTAACAGTTTCTTAGGGATAACGACTGCTGACTAGTGAACGATTCATGACCGCTTAACTTAAAAGGCTCGATAAATCCTTCACGATATTCCTGACTTTCGCCCACAGCGCATGGCGCGGCAAAGCCCGGGAATCAGTGGAGGGTGTGATGAAAAAAACAGTATTCGCAGCAGCACTTGTGGCCACCATGGTTACCGCCGGTGCGGCCGCGGCAGCCGATCTGCCGCGTGGCCCGGCCCCGTATTATGCACCGGTATCCGGCCTCTATAACTGGACCGGCCCCTATGCCGGCCTGAACCTCGGCTATCAGTGGGGCAAGGTCACCAACACCGTCGGTTCGCCGGACGGCATCGCCGGCGGCGGCCAGGTTGGCTACAACTGGCAGAACGGCCAGTTCGTGTTCGGCGCCGAGACCGACCTGCAACTGTCGGCCGCGAGCGACACTTTCGCGCCGTGGAAGTTCTCCAATCCGTGGTTTGGCACCCTGCGCGGCCGCGTCGGCGTCGCCTTCAACAATGTCCTGCTCTACGGCACACTCGGCCTCGCTTATGGCGATCTCAAAGGCGAGTTCTTGAGCCTCGACGAAACCAGGACCGAAGTCGGCTGGGCCGGCGGCCTTGGTGCGGAATACGGTTTCGCCCCCAACTGGTCGGCAAAGGTCGAGTATCTCTATATGGATCTGGCCAGCCGCGGCTTTACCATCACCGGCACGGATAATGGCCTGCAGGCCAGCATGCTGCGCTTTGGCTTCAATTATCACTTCTGAGCGGCGCGTCGCCGCTCGCGTGGCGGAAAACCCCGGGCCTCACGGCCTGGGGTTTTTCACGTTCGGCAGCGTGCGGATGCGGGCGCCATCACCGACTTAAGTCTTAAGTAATTCCTTACCACGTTGATCGCGATCACTAGTTTAGATCGCGGCGACAACATGGCAATTCATCGGCATAATTAAGACTATACATTCAACAACTTGAATCTACAGTGTGTCTTTTAAGCACTAGACGTTGATCTTGTTTTGAATACTTATGCGGCCTCGATTGTGGGGGGCCACAGTGACGGAGGTTTCGGAATGAAGCGTTTGAGTTTGGCGGCGCTGGGTGCGCTCGCCGTGATGACCATGATGAGTTCGGCGAACGCTGCGGATTTGCCGCGCCGCCACGCCATGCCGGTCAAAGCGCCGGTTTATGAGGCGCCCTACAGCTGGACCGGCTTCTATATCGGTATCAACGGCGGCGGCGGCTTCGGCCATTCGAATTGGAGCAACGCGCTCGGGACGAACGGTTTCAGCCCCGATGGCGCCGTCGTCGGCGGCACGGTCGGTTACAACTACCAGATGGGCCAAACCGTGTTCGGTCTCGAAGGCGACGTCGACTGGAGCGATATCCGCGGCACCACCACCGGCGGCGTCTGCACCGGCACCTCCTGCGAAACGCGCAATCAGTGGCTGGCGACAACGCGCGGCCGTCTTGGTTATGCCTTCGGTCGCTTCATGCCTTACGTCACCGGCGGCGCGGCCTTCGGCGACATCAAAGCATCGGCGGCCGGTCTCGGCAGCCAGACCACCACGCGGGCCGGTTGGACCGTCGGCGGCGGGCTTGAGGCATCCATCGCTGGGCCGTGGAGCGCCAAGGTCGAATATCTCTATGTCGATCTCGGCAAGGGCAATTGCGACGCCACGGCTTGCGGGCTTGCGACCAGCGCGAGCTTGACGAGCAATATGGTGCGCGGCGGCATCAACTATCGCTTCTAATCAAGCGACAAGAACAAGCTGCAAAAAGCCCCGGACAAAGTTCCGGGGCTTTTTTCGTTGCGCCGGCAAGCTGTGCACATCGGCCGGGCGCAATCGTGGCTCAATCATGGCAACTGTTGCCGTTTGGCCGCAGCGAACGGCAAGCGTCGCGCGGCCAAGGAACCGTTATCTGCAATGGCGCGTTGAATGCGTAATCGGGGGACGGCGCATCCGCGACCGTCCGTAAAGATTGCATTGAGGTGCGTCATGAAAAAACTTCTGCTTGCAAGCGCGGGCATCCTGGCACTCGGCCTGGTCTCGGCCTCGGCGGCCGACCTGCCGCGCCATCGCGCGATGCCGGAGAAAGCGCCGGTCTACGTGCCGCCGCCGGCCTGGAGCTGGACCGGGCCCTATATCGGTATCAACGGCGGCTGGGGCTTCGGCCGATCGGACTTCTCCGCCCCCTTCCCCACTGGCTCGTTCGATACGTCCGGCGGATTGGTCGGCGGCACGCTCGGCTACAATTACCAGATGGACAATAATGTGGTGTTCGGCGTCGAAGGCGACATCGACTGGAGCAATATCCGCGGCAGCGCCGCCTGCGCCGCCACCACTTGCGAGACGCGCAACAACTGGCTGGGCACCGCGCGCGGACGCCTCGGTTATGCGCTCGGCAATTTCATGCCTTACGTGACCGGCGGTCTCGCGGTCGGCGACATCAAGTCTTCGATCGCCGGCTTCGGCGATACGGACGAAACCAAGGCTGGCTGGACCGCGGGCGGCGGCATCGAGGCGCATATCAGCGGCCCCTGGTCGGCCAAGCTCGAATATATGTATGTCGATCTCGGCCGCGGCGGCTCAGTACTCGGGTCGGATTCCAAATTCCAGACCAACATCGTTCGCGCCGGACTGAACTACAAGTTCTGACCGCCAGGGCGCGCGGATATGCAAAGCCCCGGAGTTCGCTCCGGGGCTTTCGCTTTCGCATAATGAGCTAGGCGGTCACTTTGGTCTGCGCGAAGGCGGGCACTTGGGCGGCGAATTTGTCGAGCCAGGCGACCAGCTTCGGATGCCCCGCACGCCAACTGCCGCCGAAACGCAGATCGAGATAGCCGAGCACGCAGGCGAGCGCGATCTGTCCGACGTCGGGAACCGGATCGAGCGCCGCAGGAGCTGCTTCCAGCGCCGCCAAGCCGCGCGCAACCTTGTCGGCCTGGCGATCGACCCAGCCCTGCACTTTCTTGTCGGCCGGACGGTAGCGGTCCTCGTAGACCAGCAGCACCGAGGCATCGAGGATGCCGTCGCACAGCGCCTGCAGCCGCAGCGTCGCGAAGCGCGCCTTCGGCTCGCGCGGAATGATGCGGCCGCCGCCGGCCATTTGATCGAGAACTTCCAGGATCACGCGCGAGTCGTAATAAACGGTGCCGTCGTCGAGGACCAGCGCCGGAATTTTTCCGAGCGGATTTTGCGTGCGGATCGAGTCGCCGGGATCGTTGAGATCCGTTTCGCGCACTTCGATATTGTCGGTGTAGCCGAGTACATCGATGGCGATGCGCACCTTGCGCGCGAACGGCGACGACGGTGTAGAGCGCAGAATCATTAAAAAAATATTCCTCCGCGACAGGCGCAGGAAACCCCGCAACTGGTGAAGATCGAAATCAGTGAAGCGGGCGGCGGTTGGCGGCGCCGCCCGTTGCGTGATCAGCCCGTGACGACCAGGTTCACGGCTTTCGGGCCTTTGCCTTTTTTATCGGGCTCGACGTCGAAGCTGATCTTCTGTCCTTCGTTCAGGCCTTTGAGTCCAGCCTGTTCCACGGCCGTGATGTGGACAAACACATCGCGCCCGCCGTCATCCGGCTTCACGAAACCGTAGCCCCGTTCGCTGTTGAAGAATTTCACAACACCAGTCTGCGCCATCGGGAATGCTCCTCTCCCCGCACTGCTCCGCCGCCGGCCCCACGCACGACGGCTCGGCCGGACATTCTCGTTCGGGGAAAGCGTTGGCCACGAACGGCCTCTGTCACTCCGCCGGCCCCCTTATCCGGAGGCGGAACGTACCTGCCAATATGCGAACTACACACCAACTGGGGTTCTATGGAAAGGGGCTACAACGTCAGCGCGTAGCCGGCGCCCCCTCGCGGGTGAGCCAATCGAGCTTGAACGCGCCTTTGCCGTCGCGGCCCAGCGTGCCCGCCAATGCCGGCAGCAGCGCGGAAAGTTCGCTTTCCAGGGTCCAAGGCGGATTGACCAGAATCAGGCCGCAGCCATTGAGGCGGGTAGCATCGCTCAACGCTGCGACATTTAGCTCCGCCCGCAAAATCTTGGCGATCCCCAGCCGGCGCAAGCGTTTGACCAGAGCATCGGGTTCGCCGCGATCCTTAATGGGATACCATAGCACGAAGATGCCGGTGGACCATTTGCGGTGGGCCTCGGCCAGGCCATGCGACAGGCGGTGGAAATCGCCGTCCTGCTCGAACGGCGGATCGACCAGCACGAGGCCGCGGCGTTCCGGCGGCGGAACATAGGCGGACAGCGCGGTCCAACCGTCGACATCAAGCGTCTTGATGCGGGTATCACCGCGCAGATTTTGCCTGAGCGCCGCCATTGCGTGCGGCTCGATTTCGCAGGCGATCAAACGGTCCTGCGGGCGTAACCAGGCGCGCGCCACCGCCGGCGAGCCGGGACAGATCTTGAGCCGGCCGCGCTCGTTGAGCGCGCCGACCACCTCGAGATAGGGCGCGAGCAACGCGGCGACCGGCGCCGCGAACTGCGCCGCCATCAACCGTTCGATGCCGTCGTGCCATTCGCCGCCGCGGCTCGCCTCCGGGCCGCTGAGATCGTAGAGGCCGGCGCCGGCATGGGTGTCGATCACGCGGAACGCCGCAGGCTTTGTACGCAAATAATTCAGGACGCGGCAAAGCACCACGTGCTTGAACACGTCTGCAAAATTTCCGGCATGAAAAGCGTGGCGATAATTCACGTGCTGGTTCGCAAGCTCCGCGCATGGCCGGCGTTGATCGCCGGCATCGCCGATGCTTATGCCACAGGCTTAGTTTGCATGCGTATGATCTTTTGCGAAATCCGGCGCCGCATCCGGATCGAGTTCCAGGGCCGGCGCTTTCGAAAATCAGGCGCTAAGTCATTCCGGCAAGCCGCGCAGGCCGAAATGGCTGCGCGGTTTGACCTGGCGAATGGGATAAGTCGATTTTCGCCGCGGCGGCCGCAGCACGGCGGCTGGCGTTCGCGGCGGCACCGGTGGCGCGGTGCGCCGCCGGCTGACGGCGTGCAACAGCAGGCGCACGGGAACTAGCATCGCCGCGGCCACGCCAAGCCAGTGCAAAGCCGGGGGCAACATCAAATGATATGGCGAGCCGAGCAGCCACATTGCGATGTAGCCGAGCCCGGCGAACCAGACCGCAAATCCGATATAGTCCCACACACGATTCATAGTAGCGCGCTCCCCCGCGCTGGTCGCATAGGGAACATTGCGGATTTCTCTTACGAGAATCTTGCGCCAATTCTCGACGCTCCGGGGTTATCCCCGGACCGCCTGTGGCCATCGTTAGTGGCGGCTTAACGCAATTGCGGACTCACGACCCACATTTTGTCGTTCGTGTTTAGACGCCGTTCATCCGCCGCGCATGGCCGGCATGACGATGCTCTCGCGTTTGCAAGCAGCGCGCGTCACCTCGGCGCAGTTCCGGAATGAAAAATCCTTGTTCAGACAAATACGTACTTCGCTCAACCGCTTGCTGTCGCAGGCGACGGCAAAATCTTCGCGCGACAATCCCGCATTGGCCTTGACGAAAGCTTCCGCCACATCGCCGGGTTTCACCGTCATCGGCTTGTCCGACGCGACGAATTGCGCCGGGATTTTGACCGCCGCACGCGCCTTGCGCACCGCCTCGAAATAGGCCGCTTGCGAGAGCCCCGAGCAGGTTCCGTGGCGATCCCATTCGTGGAAGATCAGCCGCGGGCTCGGCATCAGGTCGAGCATGCCGCCGACGATCGTGCGGTCGAGCCGCGGCGCCGGAACCTGACAAAAACCTGGGAACCCGTGCTCGTATTGCGGCCACAGCCCGTGCACCACGAAAGAGAACGGCCGCCCGGCGCATTGCTGGTCGGGCGCGCGATTGGGCGCGCGCTCGTGCGCGGCCTCGCAAAAAGATGGCGACCAGGACAGCGCCAGCACATAAAAATCGAACTGGCCCGGCGCATTCTGCCGGCGGTCCTGCGCGAAGGCGGCGACCGCGAATAGGAGCAGAAAGCTGAGGGCAATGGCGGCGGCTTCTGCCGTCCGGTCAAGGCGACGACGAAACAATCCACGGGACATTGGACGCTCCCATCACACCAGCACAGGAACAAACCGGAAATTGATTTCGCGCAACGGTTCCAGAAAACCGCAGCCGAAATATAAGAACAATTCAAGAACAAAATGAAACAAAAAGGGACCGGCGCAACAGCTTTGTTTTTAGGGCCGTGCCATCTTGCAGCGGGGGTTATAGGCCCAGTTGCGATCGAGGCCGACCACACACCATTCGACACCCCAGGTCATGCCGATCATGCCGGTGTCCTCGCCGATCCAGTAATTGACCCGGTGCTTGCGCCCATCGCTGACCAGGGCGACCGCACTGCAGTAGCGGCGCGGAATAGTTCCGGCCGCCCACGGCCGGTAGGCGATTTCGCGCACCCGTTCGAAGTCGAGGATTTGCAGGTCGGAGTTCCAGAACCGGCCTTCTTTCTCGGCGAAACGCGCGGCTATCTTGCCGAGCGCGGCATCGCAGGGCGGCAGCACGCCGTCGTAGTTCGGCCCGCTCAGGTAGAAGTTTTCTTCTAACCAGCTTGCCGCCTGCGCAGGCGCCAAAGTGGCGAATCCGATCAGGCCCGCAATCGCAAGCAGCCGAATACAACGAAACACGTCAGCCATGAGAGAACTCCCGCTGGATTTGGACGCACATTATTCCACTCTAACTGCCGCGCCAATCGCCCAACACCGCTTGCACCAGCGCGAGCGCCGCCACCGCGGCGGTATCGGCGCGCAGGATGCGCGGCCCGAGCGCGATTCGCACCACATTCGCCCGCTGGAGCAGAACATCCCGTTCTTCCTCGGCAAAGCCGCCTTCCGGACCGATCAGCACGGCCAGGCCCTGGCCCGCGCGCGCAACGGCAGCCAGCGCCGCCACCGGATCTTTCACCTCGGCGTCCTCGTCACAGAACACCAGCACACGCCCGGCATCGCCGATTGCCTTGAACGCGATCGGCTCGGCCACCTCCGGCAACGTCAAAATGCCGCACTGCTGCGCCGCTTCGATCACATTGGCGCGCATGCGGTCAAGATTGACGCGCGCCACTTGGGTGTGACGAGTGATCACCGGTTGCAAGCGCGACGCCCCAATCTCCACGGCCTTCTGCACCAGATAATCGAGCCGGGCGTGCTTGAGCGGGGCAAACAAAAAATGCAGGTCGGACGGGTGCGGCTGTTCGCGCAGGCGCGCCCCAAGGACGGCGGTCAGCGCCCGTTTGCCGGCGCCGGCGAGTTCGGCCTGCCATTCCCCGTCGCGACCGTTAAACAGCAGCAGTTCATCCCCACCCTTGAGCCTAAGGACGTTAATCAGGTAGTTGACTTGGCCGCGGTCGAGCGCAACCTCTTGGCCCGCGGATAGCGGCGCATCGAGGTAAATGCGGGGGGTGCGGAAATCGTAAGTCGGCATGAGGTCAAAGGTCGCAACGTTGGCCGTTAACCAGCCTGAGGCAGCCGGAACGGGGGCGCCGGCGGCAGATTTCGGGCGGTTTTGCCGCCTTCCCGACGCATTCGGCAGGTTGTTATAAACCACACGACGGTTAGCCGCCTGTATAATCCGCCGAAGGAGAACAGAGGATTCGCCATGGATTTGCGCCGGGCCGCCAGGATCGCCGCATGCATGCTCGCCGTTGCCACAGGGCCGGCGGCGGCGCAGGCGCCTTGGCCGACACAACAGCCGTCGCAACAGGCCGCGCCCGCCCAGTGGGGCGCGCCGCCGCAACAGCCGCCGCAAGCTGGCCCCTCGCCCTGGTCGCAGCCGCAACAGCCGCCACCCTGCGTTCAGGACTTCTTCAAACTGCGCGACGAGGCCTCCAAGCGCGCCGGAGTGATCCGCGTCGCCAGCGAAAAGCACAACGCTACGCCGCAGCAGGCTTGCGCGATGTTCAACGCCTTCGCCGCCGCCGAAGCGAAGATGATCAAATACGCGGTCGACAACGCAACCTCGTGTGGCATCCCCCAGGAGGTCACGGTCAACCTCAAAAAAAATCACGGCAAAACGCTCGAAATCCGCACCCGGGTCTGCGCAGCCGCCGCCGCGCCGCCGCGTCCGGTGGGCCCGACGCTAAGCGACGCGCTCAACGCGCCCATTACCGATTCCAAGAACATCAAGACCGGCCGCGGCACCTTCGACACCCTGACCGGCAATCCCCTCGGCGGCAAATGAGCGAGAATGCCGGACGTGTCGCCGATGCGACCGGAAACTGGGTTGACGGTCTCGCGCCGTCATTCGCCCGCCCCTATTTGCGGCTGGCCCGCCTCGACCGCCCGATCGGATCCTGGCTGCTGCTGATACCGTGCTGGTGGTCGGTGGGCCTCGCCGGCATGCGCGTCGAACAATTGCCCAGCCTCTGGCACGTCGCGCTGTTTTTCATCGGCGCCTTCGCCATGCGCGGCGCCGGCTGCACCTGGAACGATCTGGTCGACCGCAATCTCGATGGGCTGGTCGAGCGCACCCGCTTGCGCCCGATTCCCTCCGGCCAGGTAACGGTCGCCGAGGCCGCCGTCTTCATGGGGCTGCAAGCGCTGCTCGGATTGTTGGTGCTTCTCCAGTTCAACCGCTACACCGTCTTCACCGGCCTCGCTTCGTTCTCGGTGATCGTGATCTACCCGTTCATGAAGCGCATCACCTATTGGCCGCAGATCGTGCTCGGGCTGGCGTTCTCCTGGGGCGCGCTGATGGGCTGGCCGGCGGCGTTCGGGCGACTCGATTGGCCGGCGATCATACTCTACGCCGGATCGATCTGCTGGGTGATCGGCTACGATACCATTTACGCGCACCAGGACCGCGACGACGATCTCCTGATCGGTATCAAGTCGACCGCGCTGTTGTTCCGCGAGAGGACACGGCCGATGCTGGCGGGCTTCTACGCTGGCGCGGTGGTGCTGATCGGCATTGCCGGACTGCTGGCCGGCGGCCAACTCATCTTCGTGCTGGGCCTGATCGCCTTCGCCGCGCAGCTCGCCTGGCAGGTGCTGAGCCTCGACATCAACGATTCCGCACATTGCCTGAAGCTGTTCAGGTCGAACCGCGACGCCGGCTTGATCCTGTTCGCCGCCATGCTGCTGGAAGCGGTGTTCTAGGCGCGACATTGCGTCACGGAACCCCGCACGGCGCGCGGCTTTTACATACCGGGATCCGACCAGCGAAGGCCCGCGCATGAATGCAAAGCGTATCCTCATTTCCGGCGGCGGCATCGCGGGGCTGACATTCGCCCTCGCGCTCAAGCGCCTCGGATTTGAGCCTTTGGTAGTCGAGCGCGAAAACGGTCCGCGCACCGAAGGCTACATGATGGACTTTTTCGGCACCGGCTGGGACGTTGCCGAGCGTATGGGCCTGGTCGACGAGCTGCGCGCCATCCGCTATCCGATCGATACGTTAGAATTCGTCGACACGGCAGGCAAAGCCTACGCGCGCGCGCCGATCGACCGCGTGCGGCGGGCGCTCGGCAACAAATACGTCTACCTGCGCCGGCAAGACCTCGAACGCATCTTGGCCGGGCGGGCGCGCGCCGCCGGCATCGGCATCCGTTACGGCACGTCGCTTGCCGCGCTGGAAGACCGCGGCGACTGCGTTCACGCCGAGTTCGCAAACGGCGGCGCGGACGATTTCGCGCTGGCCGTTGGCGCCGACGGCGTGCATTCACGCCTGCGCGAGCTCATCTTCGGCCCCGAGCGCGAATACGCCCGCTTCCTCGGCCTCTATGTCGCCGCCTTCCACGTCGCGCGCGGCGCGTTGCCGATCGAACGCGAGGTCAAGCTTTATCAGGTCACCGACCGGATGGCATTTCTCTATCCGCTCAGCGCGCAGCGCGTGGACGCGACTTTCGCCTTCCGCCACGACGCAATGCACCTGCCGCCTGGCGAGCGTCTTGGCTTCCTGCGCGACTTTTATCGCGGCGCGGGCTGGGTGGTGGAGGACGTGCTGCGCGCCTATCAAGGCGGAGAACCGGTCTATTTCGACAGCGTGACGCAGATCGTAATGCCGCAATGGCACAAGGGCCGTGTCGCGCTGATCGGCGACGCCTGCGGCTGTCTGACGCTGCTCGCCGGGCAAGGCTCGCACATGGCGATGGCGGGCGGTTATGTACTGGCGCAGGAACTGGCGCGCCAGAAAGATCACAGCGCGGCCTTCGCCGCCTATCAGAAATTCCTTAAGCCGCCGGTCGACAAGAAGCAGAAAGACGCCGCCCGTTTCGCCAGCCTGTTCGTGCCGGCGAAAGACTCGCGTCCTTGGCTGCGGCGATTGTTCATTCGCCTGTTCTTCAGCGCGCCGCTCATGGGAATCGGCTTTCGGATGCTCGGCGCCAGCAGCATACTCGGCGGCTATCCGGAGATTTCCAAACGAACCGGCTGCGTCATTGCGGAAAGCGCTAGTAAGGCTTTGAGCGCATTTCCTCGAGGCGAATAGCGGCGTCACCCGCCGTGGCGGCATCCGAACGGCTACGCGGGTGCGCCGTGGGCGCGGCTTCCGCTTCGATTTTTTGCGAAGGCTCGCCGATCGATCCGGTCACGTCGCCATTGTCATCTGCGATGTAACCGTCCGCGCCCGGCGTCGCGATCGGTTCGTTGCCGCGCGCGCTCGACGGCAGCGAGCCGGTATAGCGCGGCGCGCCATGCTTGCTGGCATAGACCGCGCGCGCCCGCGCCGCCACTACCTCGCCCGGGATCGCGTCCGGCCGGCACGGCCGGTAGCCGGCGCGGCGGCGCATCAGATCCACGTGGATGTGGTCGTAGTGATAGACGTTGTAGCCGGGCGCCAGCACCGTGGTAAAGGTCTGGCAGGCATAGAGTTGCACGTCGTGCAGGAAGCCCTGCTCTTCCGGCGAGCCATGCCAGCCGTCCTTGACGGTGATCTTGCGGCCGTCGGCGAGAGTGAAACCGGCAATGTCGAGCGCATCGCCGAAGGCGTGCTCGGACATGTGCGACGTTCCCGAGCCGACCATCTCGCGGCAGGAATAGGATCCGATCTGCCTGATCTCGGTGACCTGGCTGTGGAACCAGTGCAGCGCCGCCGGTTGCACGCCGTCGCTGACCCAGCGGTCGAGCGCGGAAACCAGCGGACAGGCGAGCGTCGCGGGCGGCGTTACCG
Organism: uncultured Alphaproteobacteria bacterium; assembly: GCA_963749625.1. GTDB lineage: Bacteria > Pseudomonadota > Alphaproteobacteria > Rhizobiales > Xanthobacteraceae > Pseudolabrys. The sequence continues at coordinate 180,527 of CAVVNY010000013.1, forward strand.
CCGCCGGCATGATCGCAGCCGTCGTGTTCGGGCCGCGCATCGGTCCGAGCGCCGGCAAGGCGCGCTGCGCCGGCGCCTGATAGACCGGCGCGTTATACGCCGGCTGCGTGCGCGGATAAGACGGCGCGGCGCGGCCGGGCGGCAGCACAGCGTCGTCGGGAATGTCGTCGGGCCGCGCCACACCCGGCGCATAGATCGACAGCGGCTGACCGGGAGGCGCAGCTTGGGCCGGCGGCTCGTTCACCGGCGCATAACGCGCGGGCGGGACGGACTCGGGCTGTTCAATTCCGGGCGGGCCCGGCACCCAGCGCATGTTGCCGCTCTGGATCGGCGCGGATTGCACCGGCGCGGCCGGCGCGTAACGCGGCTCGCTCGCCGGCCAGCGCGGCTGCGCCAGCGATGCATTGGGGATGCCTGCCGGCGGACGCGGATCGTCGGCATAGCTCATGGCCGAACTCTCGCCCAACAGCGCCACCTTGAGCGGAAAATCGGCGCCGCACATGCCCGGGCCTTCGATCGGCTCTATCTCGACGACGCCGCTGCCGAGCTTGACCGCGCCCGATTTGAGGCAGGTGACTTCGGCGTCGTGCCGCCACGCCGGGCGCTCGCCAAATTGCAGGAAGCTGCGCCCGCATCCGGCGAGCGCCAGCAGCAGCACCGTGCCGGCAAGATAGAAACGGACCCTGCTCCTCATACTCGCGAAATTGCGAGTATTTTCTTTAACGAGGCTTCAATATTGATGGTGCAGGAATTCGTTAAGGATAAGGAACCGTTGCCAACGCACCGTACTGTGCCGCCTTGATCCCTGGAATTTCGCCGAGCGCCATCACGGCGGCGCAGCGATGCCGTTCGCTTGATGACTGCCACGTAGAAAAAACCCCGCCGTCGCCGGCGGGGTTAAGTTGGGAAGTCGGAGCCCGGAGGCTCATTCAAGATTTACGCAGACGGGAACGTCAATCGCAGACGCGAACGCGCCGATAATGCTCGTTGCCGTAGCGATCGGTGACTTCTTGCCGCTCGATGCGGCAGTCGCGACGATAACCGCGGTCGTGGTCCCGATAGTCGCGGTCGCGGTCCATCTGCGAACCGACGACCGCGCCGACGGCCAGGCCGCCGATGACGCCGGCCGCGACCGCGCCGTCGTCACGCGCGAAAGCAGGCTGCGACGTAGCCGTAACCGCCAATGCAAAGGCAGCTATCGCGGTCAGTGAAATGGCTTTCAACATGTTTTATCCCTTCAAGATCGCGGGTTAATCGATGATCTGAACGATGCGATGCGTGCGCGGGTCGACCAGCACGGCATGATCGTTCACGTAGGTGTAGCGGTAGCCGGTCACGTGATATTCGGCCGGCACGTCGTAATAGGTGACGCCGCTTTCCGGCAGCATGGCGCCGACGCGAAAGTCATTGTCGTAGCGATAGGAAGGGTGGTGTTCGCGAACGACATATTCGCGAAAGCGCGGGCGATCGTCGACGCCGAGGATGCCGCCGACCGTGCCGGCAACCGCGCCGACTGTTGCGCCGACCACCGCGCCGATCGGGCCGGCGTCGCGTTCACCCTGCCGCGCGCCTTCCTGGGCGCCGCGAACGGTGCCTTGCGCATTCGCCGCCATCGGCAGCGCCAAAGTCGCGAGAAGGATCGCGGGTACAATAAACATCTTTGGCAAAAATCTCTTTTGCATGGTCGCTCCACATTTTCCGGGGAAGCTCCAATCAACAGGAGCTCGATGTATGCCAATGCGCTGGGCCGGCTTTTGTTCCATACATAACAGGCGCTCTTTCGACCGTCGGCGGGCTGCGTCCGGGATTGATCGCCTTAATCGCCGTGCTGGTCTTTTATCGGCGTTTCGTCGGCGCCTGAACGATTAGCGTCTGCCCTTCTGTGCCTTAATCGTGATCGCAATGTCCTCGACTATTCACGAATAAAGGCGCAGGATTTTAACAATTCGACGCTCGACTGGGCGTCACGGCGTTCGCGCCAATTTTGCGCCACCTTAATGAAAATTCGCGCTGCCTTGCCCACGTTCGAAAGCGGGACGAAAGGTTCACATGTTATCTTCGACGCTGTCGAAGCAAGCACCATTCATCGACGTTCAAGACGGAATTACGCTCGCCAATGCCATCGTCGATACCGTCCGCGATCCGCTTGTGGTGCTCGACCATGATCTCCGAGTCGTCGCCGCGAGCCGCTCCTTTTACAACACCTTCCGGCTCGCCCGTGACGAAGTCCGCGGTCACCTGCTTTATGAGATTGACGGCGGGCAATGGGACATTCCGGAGCTTCGTGAGCTGCTAGGAACGATCTCAAGCGGTCAATCAGCCGTCGAAGGATATGAGGTCGACCGCAAGTTTCCGGCGATCGGCCAGCGCGTCATGCTGCTCAATGCGCGCAAGGTCTTTTACGAAAAGGGCGCCCACAGCACCGTGCTGCTGGCATTCGAGGACATTACCGACCGTCGCGCCATAGAGCGGCAAGTGCAGGAGCTGCTGCGGGAAAAGGATATGCTGCTGGACGAGATGCAGCACCGCGTCGCCAACAGCCTGCAAATCATCGCCAGCATCCTCCTCATCAAGGCGCGAACCGTCCAGTCGGAAGAGACGCGATTGCAATTGGAGGACGCGCACCAGCGGGTTCTGTCGGTCGCCGCCGTTCAGCAGCATCTGCACGTCGTCGGTGGAGGCAAGCCGATCGAGATTGGCACATACCTTACCAAACTATGCGAAACCCTGGCGCAATCGATGATCGGCGACAGCCGGCCGATCTCGCTCAAGGTCGAAGCCGATGCTGGCACCGCGGCTTCACGCGACGCCGTGAGCCTCGGTCTGATCGTTACCGAATTGGTGATGAATGCGTTGAAGCATGCATTCCCCGGCGAAAAGCCGGACGCGGCGATCGTCGTTTCCTACAAAATTGCGGGAACCGATTGGAAACTGACGGTGTTCGATAACGGGATCGGCAAACCGGCTGTGCCCGCGAGCCAGTCCAAGCCCGGGCTCGGTACCAGTCTCATAAAGGCGCTGACGAGGCAGCTCGATGCGCTGGTGGATATCGCCAGCGACTCCCACGGCACGACCGTGTCCATCACCCACGCAACGTTCAAATCCAACCCAGTGAAGGCGGCCTGAGCCATGCGCGCCACAGATCCGATCGCAATGTTTCTTCTCGTTCTCGTAATCGGCGTTGTCGCCGGTTTTCTCTTCGACCGGCTCGCCGGGCCGTCGTGGCTCGCCCGCCAATTTTCCGGATCGACCCGCGGCATCGTCACAAGCGCACTTGTGGGTGTCGCTGGCGCGTTCGTTGGCTATCACATCGGTTTGTTGCTCGTACTCAGCGGCGGTTTGCTGGTGTCGGTCATTGCGGCGGCGGTCGGCGCCGCTGCGGTACTGTTCGCTTGGCGGATGGCCAAGTAACGAGACGATCGCGGGCCGAGGCTTGCGACCACACCAATGCCAGCGCCGGTTTATAATCGCACGCTCTAATTCGCCGGCTTGATCCCCAGCGTCTTGCCGATCGCCATCACGGCGTCGGTTTGATCGGCGAGCGCCTTGCGCGAACTCGGCCGGCGTGCCCGGATTGACCACCTGCCCTGTGGCGCTGAGCCGCGCGATGACCTCCGGTTCGGCGGCAATGCTGCGGATATCCGCCGCGATGCGCTCGCGCACGGCGAGCGGCATGTCGCGCGGCCCCATCAGGCCGACCAGGCCATCGAACTCCAGCGATTTGTAGCCCGCTTCCTTGCCGGTCGGAATGTCCGGCAGCGCCGCCGCGTGCTGCAGATTGGTCAAGGCGATCGCTTTCACTTTTCCGGCCAGTATGCGCGGCCGCATGATGGCGTAGGCGCCGACAAAGGCGTGGATGCGCCCTTCGGAAAGGTCGTTGATGGCCGCCACCGGATTTTTGTACGGCACCTTCGCCATCTGGAGCTTTTCGGTTTTCAGGAAGGCTTCGAACATCAGATCGTTGGCGCCCGTCACCGACGCATAATTCAGCTTGCCCGGCGCCGCTTTGATCTTGGCGACCAATTCCTTGACGCTCGAGACTCCGAGCTCCGTCGGCACCGCGAGCACGATCAATGTATTGGTCACGCGCGCGATCGGCACCAGGTCCTTGATGCTGTAGGGCAGCTTGTCGTGCAACAAAGGATGCGCGGTGAAGGTCGAGGCAGGCGCGAACAGCAGGACATGATCGTCATGCGCGCCGATAACTGCCGTAATCGCGATGATCGCATCGCCGCCCGGCTTGTTCTCGACCACCACCGGCTGGCCCCATTTGGCCGACAGCTTGTCGGCAAATACGCGCGCGGTGATGTCGACGCCGGAGCCGGGCCCGAGCGGAATGATGAATCGCACCGGCCGCGTTGGCCAAGTCTCCTTTTTTGCCTGAGCGTGCGATGGCGCCGCGCTGCCGATCAGCATGGCAAAGGCGCAAAGGATCAAAGCGAGAATCGAACGCCGCGGGCTGAGCATGGATGTTTCCTCCGACAGATTCTGATGGCGTGTTTTCGAACGGCCGCCGATTTTGTTTATTTAGCGCAAAGGCAATGTGCCACGCATGCATATTTGCGCAACTGGTATTGCAGTGGGCGTAAAAATGGGCAGTTTTCGTCCGCTTGTCACGGAATTTTCGCAAAATCACAGCCCACACGAAATATTGCACTGCCGCATTGATCCGGCGCCGCGATCATTTATGGCGCACGATCAAGCGTTTGCCGCCGCCATTCCCGCCGCGCATGACGCGGCATGTGAATTTCGCGCTTGCGACAATCGCAAGACACTTCGGCAGCCCCGCGCTTTCTGCTAGGCTTGACGTCACATCAACAAGGGAGGCACTGCCGTGGACCTTGCCTTGAGACTGAATGTGCTCGCCGTATGCGCCGTGTTCGCTTTCGTCGGCGCGATCTTGCTGGGGGCATTCTGAGTTCAAGAGGGAAGCGACGACGCCAAACCAAAAAATCGCCGGTGTGAAACCGGCCGCCAGTTTAGACACCGGAGAGCACCCCTCTCCGGTGTTTTGTTTTCCACCGTTCTGTCATTCCGGGCCGCGCGGACCCAGAATCCGTGCTCCGTGCCTTCTCGATCCGCCCAGGATTATAGGTCCCCGCCTTCGCGGGGACGACGGCGGAGAGTTATTACGCCGCGACGATGGTCGGCGTGCTGCGCGGCTCATAATTGAGGATCGGCGCCAGCCACTTCTCGGCCTCCGCCACGCTCCAGCCCTTGCGCTTGGCGTAATCCTCGACCTGGTCGCGCTCGATCTTGCCGACGCCGAAATAATGGCTCCGCGGATGGCTGAAATAGAGCCCGCTCACTGCGGCGCCTGGCCACATGGCGAAGCTCTCGGTTAATTTCACGCCGATGCGCTCAGGCGTCAGCAGGCGGAACAGCGTGCCCTTCTCGGTGTGATCGGGCTGCGCCGGATAACCGGGCGCCGGGCGGATGCCGCGATATTTCTCCGCGATCAGGTCTTCGGCGCGCAACGCCTCGTCCGCGGCATAGCCCCAGAATTCCTGGCGCACGCGCTGGTGCAACCTTTCGGCAAAGGCTTCGGCGAGCCGGTCGGCCAGAGCCTTGACCATGATGGCGGAATAATCGTCGTTGGCGCGCTTGAAGCGGTCGGCGACTTCGTCCTCGCCGATGCCGGCGGTCACCGTGAAGGCGCCGATGTAATCGCTGAGTCCGCTGTCGCGCGGCGCGATGAAGTCGCTCAGCGCCTCGTTGAAGCGGCCCTCGCGCTTGGACAATTGCTGGCGCAGCGAATGCAGCGTGGCGATCGGCGCCGCACGCGCCTCGTCGGCAAACACTGCAATGTCGTCGCCCTGCGCATTGGCCGGCCAGAAGCCGAAGGCGGCGCTCGCCGTGAACCAGCGCTCGGCCACGATCTTGTCGAGCATGGCGCGCGCATCTTCGAACAGCGAACGCGCCACCTGCCCGAATTTCGCATCGTCCAGAATGGCGGGATATTTGCCGGAGAGTTCCCAGGTCGAAAAGAACGGCGTCCAGTCGATGAAATCGGCCAGTTCGGCAATCGGGTAGTCGGCGAGCGTCCTTGTGCCGAGGAACGTCGGCTTCGGCGGCAGGTAAGCGCCGGACCAGTCGAACTTGGGCGCATTGCCGCGCGCGGCGATCAACGGCAGGCGCACCTTGTCGGCCTGCGCGCGCGCATGCGCGGCGGCGAGCTTGGTGTATTCGCCGCGCAGATCGGCGACGTATTTGCCCTTGGCCTCGCCCGACATCAGCGCCTGCGCCACGCCAACCGCGCGGCTGGCGTCGTTCACATAGACCGCCTGGCCGCGCTTGTAGTTCGGGTGGATCTTCACCGCCGTGTGCACGCGGCTGGTGGTGGCGCCGCCGATCATCAGCGGCAGTTCGAAACCCTGCCGCTCCATTTCGGCCGCCACGTGGCACATCTCGTCGAGCGACGGCGTGATCAGCCCGGACAGGCCGATAATATCGGCCTTCTCGCTGCGCGCGGTCTCCAGGATCTTCGCCGCCGGCACCATGACGCCGAGGTCGATGACCTCGTAATTGTTGCAGGCCAGCACGACGCCGACGATGTTCTTGCCGATGTCGTGCACATCGCCCTTCACGGTCGCCATCACGATCTTGCCGTTCGACGAATTCTTGGTGATGCCGCGGTCGATCTTGTCCTGCTCCATGAACGGCATCAGGTAGGCCACCGCCTGCTTCATCACGCGCGCGGATTTCACCACCTGCGGCAGGAACATTTTGCCGGAGCCGAACAGGTCGCCGACGATGTTCATGCCGTCCATCAGCGGGCCTTCGATCACGTCGAGCGGGCGCTTCGATTCCTTGCGCGCCTCCTCGACGTCGACCTCGATGAAATCGGTGATGCCGTTGACCAGCGCGTGGCTGAGCCGCTTTTCCACGGGCCGCTCGCGCCAGGCGAGATCGACTTCCTTCGCCACCTGCCCGGCGCCGCGGAATTTCTCCGCCAGCGACAGCAGCCGCTCGGCGGCGTCGGGCCGCCGGTTGAGCACGACGTCCTCGCACGCCTCGCGCAGTTCCGGATCGAGACCGTCATAGACCGCGATCTGTCCGGCATTGACGATGCCGAGGTCCATGCCGGCCTTGATGGCGTGGAACAGGAACACCGAATGCATGGCCTCGCGCACGCGCTCATTGCCGCGGAACGAGAACGACAGGTTCGATACGCCGCCGGAGACGTGCACGTACGGCAGATTAGCCTTGATCCAGCGCGCCGCCTCGATGAAATCGACGCCGTAATTGTTGTGCTCCTCCATGCCGGTGGCGATGGCGAAGATGTTCGGGATCGAAGATGATGTCCTCGGGCGGGAAGCCCACTTGGTTCACCAGGATGTCGTAGGCGCGCTTGCAGATCGCCGTCTTGCGCTCAAACGTGTCGGCCTGGCCTTTTTCGTCGAACGCCATCACCACCACGGCGGCGCCGTAGCGGCGCACGATCTTGGCGTGCTCGATAAAGGCGGCCTCGCCCTCCTTCATGGAGATCGAATTCACCACCGGCTTGCCTTGCAGGCATTTCAAGCCCGCTTCGATTACCGAGAATTTCGATGAATCGACCATCACCGGCACGCGCGCGATGTCCGGCTCGGCGGCGATCAGGTTGAGGAAGGTCACCATGGCGGCTTCCGAGTCGAGCAGGCCCTCGTCCATATTGACGTCGATGATCTGCGCGCCGTTCTCCACCTGCTCGCGCGCGATAGACAGCGCACTCGTATAATCGCCGGCGGTGATCAGCTTGCGGAACTTGGCCGAGCCGGTGACGTTGGTGCGCTCGCCGATATTCACGAACGGGATTTCCGGCGTCAGCGAAAAGGCTTCCAGCCCCGACAGCCGCAATTGCCGCGGCACTTCCGGTATCGCGCGCGGCGCCTTGCCCGCCACCGCCTTGGCGATCGCCGCAATATGGTCCGGCGTGGTGCCGCAGCAGCCGCCGACTACGTTGACGAGACCGGCCGCGGCGAATTCGCCGAGCAGTTCGGCCATCGCCTCGGGGCTCTCGTCGTAATAACCGAATTCGTTCGGCAGCCCGGCGTTCGGATAGGCGCAGACGAAGGTATCGGCGAGACGGCCGATTTCGGCGATGTGGGCGCGCATCTCGCGCGCGCCCAACGCGCAATTCAAGCCGACGGTGACCGGGTTGGCGTGGCGCACCGAATTCCAGAATCCCGCCGGCGTCTGCCCCGACAGCAGCCGGCCCGAGCGGTCGGTAATGGTGCCCGAGATCATCACCGGCAGGTCGACGCCGCGTTCGGCGCTGGCTTCGGCAATGGCGTAGATCGCCGCCTTGGCGTTGAGCGTGTCGAAGATGGTCTCGATCAGCAGGAGATCGGCGCCGCCGTCGATCAGGCCCTTGATCTGCTCGCCATAGGCCTCGCGCAACTGGTCGAAACTGATGGCGCGGAAACCCGGATTGCTCACGTCCGGCGAAATCGAGGCGGTGCGGTTGGTCGGTCCAAGCGCGCCGGCCACAAACCGCTTGCGGCCGTCTTCCTTTTCCGCCGCCGCGGCCGCCTCACGCGCCAGTGTCGCGCCGGCATGATTGAGCTCGTAGGCGATGCCCTCCATGCCGTAATCGGTCTGGGCGATCTTGGTGGAAGAGAACGTATTGGTGGAGACGATGTCGGCGCCGGCGCGGAAGTAAGCCAGATGAATGTCGCGCACCGCGTCCGGCCGGCTCAGATTGAGCAGGTCGTTATTGCCTCGCACCTCGCGGTTCCAGGCGTCGAAGCGCGCGCCGCGATAGCCCTCCTCGTCGAGCTTGAGCGCCTGGATCATGGTGCCCATGGCGCCGTCGAGCACCAGGATGCGCTGCTGCATCAGCTCACGGAACGCGGCGCGGGTATTGGAAGACGCTGTCACGTAACGGGACTCCGGAATTAGGCTGCCTGCTCGACCGCCGGCCGCAAACCCAGCAGATGGCAGATGGCGTAGACGAGGTCGGCGCGGTTCATGGTGTAGAAATGAAAGTTCGTCACGCCGCGGTCGACCAGGTCGATCACCTGCTCGGCGGCGACCGCGGCGGCGATCAGCTTGCGCGTCGCCGCATCGTGATCGAGCCCGTGGAAGCGCTCGGCCAGCCAGGCCGGCACCGAGGCGCCGGCCCGCGCGGCGAAATTCGTGGCCGACTTGAAATTCTGCACCGGCAGAATACCCGGCACGATCGGGATATCGATGCCGCGCGCGCGCACGCGGTCGAGATAGCGGAAGTAGAGATCGTTCTCGAAGAAGAACTGGGTGATCGCGCGGCTCGCGCCGGCGTCCACTTTCGCCTTGAGCATGTCGATGTCGGCGTTCACCGTCGGGCTTTCCGGATGTTTCTCCGGATAGGCCGACACCGAGATTTCGAAATCGCCGTGGATGCGCTTGATGCCGGCCACCAGATCGGCGGCGTTGCGGTAGCCGCCCGGATGCGGCGCATATTGGGTGCCGGCGCCGCCAACCGGGTCGCCGCGCAGCGCCACGATGTGACGCACGCCCACGTCGTGATAATTGCGCACGATGGCGTCGACGTCTTCGCAGGTGGCGGCCACGCAAGTGAGATGCGCGGCCGGCGTCAGCGGCGTTTCCGCCAGAATGCGCTTGACCGTCGCGTGGGTGCGCTCGCGCGTGGTGCCGCCCGCGCCATAGGTGACCGAGACGAAATTCGGCGCCAGCGGCGCCAGCCGCTCGATCGACTCCCACAGGATCTTGTCCATCTCCTCGCTGTTGGGCGGGAAGAATTCGAACGACACGTCGATGCGGCGGCCTTCGCCGCGGGCGAAGCGGCTGGCGCGGACATTCATCACGCCACCTCCCGCTGCGCCGGCGACACCATCAGCGCGCGCGCGTCGCGCGCGAGCCACAGCGACACCGCGATCTTGCCTTCGGAGCCCGGCTCGGGGCTAAGACTCTTGTGCAGCACCGGCTCGAGCCCCGACGCGGTCATCCATTGCGCCACGGCCTCCGGCGCAAAACCGAGCCGGCGATGCGCGAACTGTTCACGCAGGAACTCCTGCTCATGCGGCGCGAAATCCACCACCAGCAGCCGCCCGCCCGGACGCAACACGCGCGCCGCCTCTTTGATCGCGCGCGCGCCATCATCGAGGAAGTGCAGCACCTGATGCAGGATGACGACGTCGAAAGAATCGTTGGCGAGCGCCAGATCGTAGATGTCGCCTTGCCGCACGCTGCAATGTTTCAGCCCCGCGCGCTCGAGCCGGTCGCGCGCCAGCAGCAGCATGTCGAGCGACAGGTCGAGCCCGAGCCCGCGCTCGATTTCGTGGCCGAACAGCTCCAGCATGCGCCCGGTGCCGGTGCCGAGATCCAGAAGCGAGCGGAACGGCTTGCCGGCGAGCGCCGAGCGGATCGCCTCTTCCACCGCCGCGTCGGCCACGTGCAGCTTGCGAATACGGTCCCATTCGGCCGCATGCGCACGAAAATAAGCCTGCGCCGCGGCGGCGCGCGCCTGCCGCACCGAAGCGAGCCGCGCACGGTCGCGGGCGATGGTCTGATCGGCCGGATCGAGCCGATCGAGCAGCGCGCGCGCAACCTCGGCGCCGCCGCCGCGCTCGGCCAGCCGGAAGAAAGCCCAGGTGCCCTCGCGGAAGCGCTCGATCAGGCCGGCCTCGGCCAGAAGCTTGAGATGCCGCGAGATGCGCGGCTGCGACTGGCGCAAAATGTCGGTGAGGTCGGAGACGGTCAGTTCGGCCTCGGCGAGCAGCGCCAGCACGCGCAGACGCGTCTCCTCACCCGCGGCCTTGAGGGACGCGTTGAGCGCATCGAAACCAAGCCGGGTGCTGCTGCTCATCGAAGCTGACATAGGACCTACTTGGGACCTGCATGGGCCAGTTCCCACTATATAAAGATATCTTTATACGTTGAAACGACCATCGGCAAGCCCATCCGCTACGGCCTTTTCCGGACTGGTTAGGAAACCGTGCAAATGGCATCGTGGTTAGCAGGGGCGCAGAAAGGCTCGCTATGACCAGCAAGGATATTGGGCGTCCGCGACGGCGAAGTCGTCATCGATCTGCCCGAGAATTACGACGCCAGCCTCTATTACATCGGCCGCATCCATACGCCGTGGAAACACCGCAAGGACTGCCCGAAAAACGCCCGCGAATCCGACGCCGTCTGCACCGTCGACGTCGACCCGCGCTGGCAAAAGGGCCTCAAGGACGCCGAGACCTGCAGCCACCTGGTACTGCTCTACTGGATGAACCATGCCCAGCGCGACCTGGTGCTGCAGGTACCCAGCCATTACGGCACCCAGCACGGCACCTTTGCGCTGCGCTCGCCGGCGCGCCCCAATCCGATTGCCATGAGCGTGGTGAAACTGCTGGGCATCGAGGGCGGCACCCTCTCGGTGGTCGGGCTCGACTGCCTCGACGGCACGCCGCTGCTCGACATCAAGCCCTATTACGCCTCCACCGACAGCATGCCTGAGGCGGTGGTGGGCTGGCGCAAACGCAAAGAATAACTGCCGAAAACTTCAATATAGCCAACAGGTTCCCACCATTTACGCGAATTTGAGCGAGTATATTTCCGGAACCAATGAACCTCGCCAATGCTTGCCCCGACGAACGATGGAACGTGGATTTCATCGGGGAGGCTCACATGTCCGTCAAGTTCATCACCACCGGTTCGCTGACCGCGCTGATCGCCGCCGCCGCATTGTCGTGCGGCGCCGCGCAGGCGCAATCGCGGTTTGCCTTTAACTCCCCGTCGGCACAGCAATACGCCCCGATCGAACAGAACGATCAGGCCGCCGATGCCCAGCTCGATCCGCGCCTGCAACGGCAGATCGTAAACTACGCCAGCAACGAGGCTCCCGGCACCGTCATCATCGATACCCCGCACACCTTCCTTTATTACGTGCTCGGCAACGGCAAGGCGATCCGCTACGGCATCGGCGTCGGCCGCCAGGGCTTCACTTGGTCCGGCGTCAAGCAGGTCGCGAAGAAAGCCGAGTGGCCGGATTGGTATCCGCCGTCCGAGATGATCGCGCGCCAGCCTTATCTGCCGCGCATGGTCGCCGGCGGCCCCGGCAATCCGCTCGGCGCGCGCGCCATGTATCTCGGCGGCAGCGAATATCGCATCCACGGCACCAACGATCCGACCACCATCGGCAAGCACGTCTCCAGTGGCTGCATCCGCCTCACCAATGAGGACGTGGAAGATCTCTACGCCCACGTGCAGGTCGGTGCGAAGGTGATCGTGCTGCCGCAGACGGTGCCGGCACAGGTCGCGCATCGTGCCCCGACGCCCGATGCGCGGGTGTCCATGAACGTCACGCCGGCATCCGGCCTTTATTAGTCGCACCCCCTTCACTCTTTATCCTCCAACCTCCCAGACTTGGCCCGGCCCAAAAAGGCCGGGCTTTTTCTTGCCGGGTCAACTTTTTTTGGTTGACGCGGATCAATGCCGGTTCGGATGCGGCGCACACACTCGAATAAACGCCTTAGCATTCGAGGTGCGTCCCATGTCCCTCCAACGATTATTGTCGGTCCTGATCGCGGGTCTTGCCTGCGTCGCAATTCTGACGGCCGCGCCGTTGCGCCCCACCTTCGCCCAAACGCAAGGCGCGCAGCCGCGCATCGTGAAGCTGTTCGACAACGGCAATATCTACCTCGTGCAAAATCGGCCGACGCGCAGCACGCAATTCACGCTGCCGCAGGCCGCTCATCTCACCAAGATCCTGACCTATCACTGGAACAATGGACGCGGCGCCCCCGCCGGCACGATCGCGTTGCGCAAGAGCACGGGTGAGACTTTCGGTCCCTGGGACACCGAGGGCCTGCCCGGGCAAGGCGGCGTACCGAGCGCCTACTGGGTGGTCGAGGGCGACCTCGAACTTCCCGCGGGAACCTACACGGTCATCGATTCCGATCCGGCGACCTGGTCGCACAATCCCGGCACGGGCGGGGCAGGCATCGTCATCGCTGAAGGGTATCGCGCCGACTAGGGCGCGGGCTCATAAGCGGCGGGCCAAATGGCGGCGCGGATGCACCGCCTCATGCCCATTATCGGGAGTGAAGCGGACATTGCTCGGACATGATGGAATGTCCGCTGATGACACGAAGCAGACATGCTCCGCGCTCGGCTGCTGTCTGGGAAAATCTTAATCGCGACGCCTTAGTCGATCGACTGTTTCACACACATCTATTTGGCAGATTTTGCTGAAGGCGGCCTGCGAGCAGCATCTCACAGTGCGTGCATCGTAGTGGTGGAGGCCGCACGAAGAGGTCGAGGATGGCTTGTCTGATGGCCGGCATGCTCGGTTGTGGCGGTGGACCTGAGACTTTTTTTTTTCCGTCCCGCTGCGGTGAGGCGGCGGGATTGAAGGAAGGCGTAAGCGATCATCGTCATCAAGGCATGTCGGTGTAATCAGGCCCACGACCTGCCTTCAAAATGGTCGAGCCCCAGCTCTTCCTTCAATTGCTGATGCGCCTGTTCACAGATCCACCGCGCCTTGACGGCAGCTGCCAGCGTCTTAAGCGAAACGTCAGCGGGCAGATTGAGATGTAGTACTTCTGCTCTCCGCTCGATCGTCGTTCGCCCAGGATCCACACTTCATCGCCAGGCATACGCTCGACACCTTTATCAAACACGCGGTGCTTTGGGCCGTCCGCGATGCGCACGCGCCGTGCCGCGAAGAGGCATGTTAGCGGGCCTTTCGTGCCCCAGCGCCAGCTGATCTTCTGCCACTTTACGCCGACCAGCATCGTCTCGGCAGAAATTGGCGACATATCCGGGATATGGTGTTTGCGCGGCTTACGGGCTTTCTCCGTCGGAAAGATCATGGTGACATCGGTCGGATAGACTTTCTGGCGCCGCGACATACCAACTGCCCACAAGAGGCCGCGTTTGCTCAGAGCATGACGGAACGGCGCGCTCGATCCGTATCCCGCGTCCGCCAGCACACAACCGAATTGAACACTTGCTGCGATCACGCGGTCGATCTCAGCCAGCGCGATCTCTGGCTTGGATCGTGCCGTGCGATGCTCGATTGGAACGCCGGCACGCTTCAGACGTGCCGGATCGCTCGTCCAATTCTCGGGAATGAAGAGACGTAGCGCCACCATTACCGGCACTTCACCGCGCGCAAGCGTCAGCGACACCAACGTTTGGCAATTGGCCGTCTTGCCGAGAGTTGATGCATATTGCGGAGCTACACCAACCGAGCGATCGCCCTTCTTCGGCATCGATGTGTCGTCGATGACCAGCACTGCATTTTTGCCGCCGACGAGCCGGTCAGCCTGAACGAGCAATTCTGCTTCCAACGGCGCCGCGTCCCAGACGCCATCAGCGATGAAATGATGCAATTGATCATAGTCGCCTGGCGCCAGCCGCGCCGCCATTGGCTGGACGCTCTTGCGATCGCCCGGCCCAATCAGTCCCGAAACATAAAGCGGACACATCCGCCGCCGAGCCTTGTGACCTAAACGATCCAGGAATGGCTCGAGCCAGCGTCTTAGCTCATCTTCCCACCTCGACGTCTTGTCCACCATGGTCAGCCCTCCAAAAAGCCGACCTCCCATAAATCATTGCAACCGTGATTGGGAATCCCCAGGGCCTCATTCCCGCGAAAATCTGCCAAAGTAGTGCTAGGGCGTGAGCTCATTAGCGGCGGGCCAAATGGCGGCGCGGATGCACCGTCTCATGTCCATTATCGGGAGTGAAGGAACATCATTTTGGACATCGTGTTTTGTCCGCCGAACTGACCCGTCAGTATTGGCGACGCGGAACCTGCGCCGCACCTTTGCCGACGCGCGCAGGACAAATTCAGACGAATGTTCCTTACTGTACAGACAAAAATACCACCCAGACCCAGCATCGCCGCCTCAGGTCTGATCAGACCCATGGAGGTGCTTCTATGAGGCGGTTCATCCATGAAGAGAATTTGAGGCACCTTCGCGAACTTTTGGCGCGCACGACGTCCGAAACCCAATGCCAGCGGATCGTGAATTTGATCGAAGAAGAAGAACTGAACTATCGAGCTTCGGTGCGCGATGACGCACGAAAAACGGTGGAGCTAGAGTGCGCGGAATTAGCCCGGCAACGCGCGAGCAAATGAGCGTTTGAACAATATACGTTGAGAAGGAAGATCAACGATGAAATCGACCGTCATCAAACGCTCAATCGTCCTCAAAGGACACAAGACGAGCGTGTCACTCGAAACGGAATTTTGGGAAGGTCTGCGCGAGATCGCCCGCGCACAAAAGACAAAGCTGGCGGAACTGGCGCAGCAGATCAACCAAGACCGGAACGGCGGCAACCTATCCTCCGCCATACGCGTGTTTGTATTCAATCACCTGCGCGCCGCCAGCCCAAGTTCAACACTGATCGACAAAGAAGAATTGCAGGGCCGCGCTGCGGGCGCCCACCTATAACGCGCTAAGCCTAGGGGCACGCGCGGCGGCAGTCCGCTACCGCCGGGTAGCGGGCATCGTTCGGGCATGGTGGAACGCCCATGAATGATCCGAAGCGTACATGGTCCGCGCTCAGTCACTGTCTGGAAAAATCTTAATCGGGACGCCTTAGTCAATCGACTGTTTCAGACACATA